>NZ_JAMOIC010000017.1 GCF_024448895.1 Stutzerimonas stutzeri | reverse complement strand
GAAAGGGGCGATTCGGTGGTGTCTGTTGGGCCGTATAGCGAAGCGGTTGTAGGAGCTAAACGTAGGGTGGGTAACGCGAAGCTTACCCACCGGTTTTCGGGAAGGTCGTGCGCAGACGACTCAAGCGCCGATCTCGGTGGAAAATGCTCCGCAATTTTCCACCCTACGAACTTCTGAAGGTCATTGATTAATTGACCCTGGCTCGACACGGCTTCTTGCTTTTCCATTGCACGGCCTGCCAGACGACGCCGAACGCCCCTTTCAGGAGGCCGAATGGAATCCGCGCGGAGGGGAGCGAGCGGCATGGATGCCGCGAGAGGCGTAAAGGGCCATGGATGGCCCTTGTACGCCGGCCCCCGAAGCGCGGATGGAATGAGGGAAGTCGAGCGAAGCGAGACCCGGATGGAGGGGCAAGCGTTTTTGGTTACTTTTTCGGCGTTTGGAAAAAGTGACTCGCCGTGCAGGGCGAAACCTGAGGCTGGACCCACCAGCAGAGCGGCGTCGTCGTTATCAGGTTGCGGCAGCTCCGCCGGATCGCGAGCAAAGACTGGGCGTCCCCCTACACTCCTACGAAAAGCGAAAGACCGTTCAACGGTTATGGCATAGGGTGAGCGACGACTGTCCACGGCGCCCCCTAAAACGGCTGAATACTGGTGGTCAGGGTGCCGATCAAAAGCGCCCACCCATCCACCAGCACAAAAATCATCAGCTTGAACGGCAGCGAGATCATCATCGGCGACAACATCATCATGCCCATCGCCATCAACACGCTGGCGACCACCAGGTCGATTACCAGAAACGGCACGAAGATCATGAAACCCAGCTGAAACGCGGTCTTCAGCTCGCTCAGCACGAATGCCGGCAGCAGCAGGGAAAAGTCCAGGTCTTCAAGGTTCTCCGGCACTTCCTCGCCCGCCAGGGCAACCATGGTTTCCAGCGAGGTCTTGTTGGTCTGCGCCAGCATGAAGCCCGAGAGGCTGCCCTTGGAGACTTCCAGTGCCTGCTCCAGGCTGATCTCGTCGTTCTGGAAGGGCTCGAAGGCGGCGCTATGAATCTCCTGCCACACCGGGCGCATTACCAGCAGCGTGACGATCAGCGCAATGCCGATCAGCACCTGATTCGGCGGGCTCTGCTGCAGGCCGATGGCCTGGCGCAGGATGGCCAGCACGATGATGAAGCGAGTAAAGCAGGTCATCATCATCAGCATCGCCGGCAGAAAGCCCAGCAGCGTCATGATGATCAGGATCTGCAGCTTGACGCTGAATTCCTGTCCGTTCTCGGTATCGTTCAGATTGAACAGGGTGATCTCGCCACCGGCCGCCTGGGCCATCAGCGGAAACAGGCTGGCCAGCATCAGGCACAGCAGTGACAGCCCGCGGCGCAGCTTCATTGCGTCAGCGCATCCAGGCCGGCGCCGGAGAGTTCGACGATGCGCAGGCCATAGCTACCATTCATTACGACCACTTCGGCCTTGGCGAACAGGGTGCCGTTGACCTTCACATCCAGCGGCTCACCGGCCACTTTGTCGAGGACGATGACGCTGCTGGTGTCGCACTCCATCAGTTCCTTCAGCGAGATTTCCGCCGAGGCCACTTCCAGGGTGACGTTCACCGGGATCTTGCCGAAAAAGCTCAGGTCCTGGCGTGGCGCCTGGGGCTGGGGTGCGGGTGCAGCGGCTGGCTCGTCGGTGGTGTCGAGGCTCAGATCACCCTCGTTGATGAGGTTCTCGAATTCGTTGTCGGACAGTTGACCGGTCATTGGGATTTCACGCTTTCAAGTGAAGTGAGGTACAAGGCGCCGTCTTCTTCGAAGACAGTCCCCCGGAATAGCTTCTGTTGGTTGATGCGCACTTCGTAGCGGTCCAGCGGGCGCACCATGAGGATGTCGTTGAGCTGCAAACCGAGCACCTGCGACAGCGGCATCTGCACCGAGGCGACCACGCAATCGAGGCGGACCGGGAGATGCTTGATGTGGTCGACCGGATTGCCTGTCAGTCGCGTCGGCAGTGGCCCGGCCAGGCGCATGGTGAGTTCATCGACCAGTTCAGTATCGAGATGAATGAAAATCGACGACCGGCTATTGGTCAGGTGGCTGATGTATTCGAACTCGGCCACATATTCCCAGGTGGTTTCTTCGTAATCGTTTTCATAGCGCTCGAGTTCGCCAAACGTCTCGCCGGACAATATCGAGCGCGCGAATATATAGGTCAGGTCAAGACCCAGGCGATTACGCATCCGTTGTTCGGAAGTGCTGAGCGGCGGCGTGTCCTGATTGGGCACAATAGTGCCACCGTAATAACACTCCAGTGCTTCGGTCAATAACGCTCGGTCAATCGAGAATCCAACTTTCCCCATGGGCGAACGGTAAATGCAGTCCGGCGCCTGTTTGTTGGGTTCCTGCACATCGACCTTGCTCAACTCAAGGCTGATCCGGTAATTGCGCAGGAAGTAATCGCCCATCAAACGGGGATTCTTGTTGGTGGTTTCCTTAATAAACTGAGGAATCTTGTGGTGATGCCGCCCAAGCTTCTGCGGTTTCAATACAGTCAGGCTTTGGGCGGGCACGCCATGGTGGACTTTTGAATTGCCAGACATGTTGTGAACTGTATTTCCTGGTTCTTGCGCGGTCGGCGACGCCGGCAGCGCGGGTATAAGCAGAAGGTCGTTTGGCCAGGGCGGGATTTGCGGGCCTTAGGTCACAGGCACGGCTCTAGCGTGCCGCCACTCTAGGCTTGGGCGCGAGGGATAATTAAATCATTAGGTATCAATTGATCTTTTTTGAGATCACTGATGGGCAATTGATTTTAATTTAGCGGAACTGATTGGGCAGGGCTGAGCGCAATGGTTACCGTGCGCGCAGTTGTTTCGGAGTGATCGGCTGTCGGTAGTTGTCTCGATCGGCTAGTTGGACAGACAGGGCGACCAAAGTTCCGAACGAGTTAAATAAATTTTTCTTCAGCGAAGTCCGGCGTTGCGTTCAGGCCAACTGGCACACGTACCTTCGGCAAGGTGGTCCCATTGAACAGTGTCAGTCATGCAATGAACTACTCGTGCGAGGCGTTATTCGCTCCCACGCCGGCGCGCAAGAAGATTCTTATTGTTGGAAACAACGCCGAGTCGGGCGCCAATTTCCTCAGCGAAGGCTTGCGAAAAGAAGGGTGCACAGTATCGGCTTATGCCGATTTCAACGAGCTGGACACTCACTCACTAAAAGGTGTTTCGCTGGTTTTCGTACTCATTGGAACGGTCGCCGCGCATAACCTTTATGCGCAGGTCGATGCCTTGGTGCGTCGCGTTCGTAATATAAGCGTAGTGCCGGTTGTGCAATATGCCGATCAGGAAAAAGCGGCAGCCTTACTTGAACTGGGTTGTGTCGATTACCTGCTTTCACCCTTCAGTGAAAGTCAGCTCAGTGCCCTGTTGCGCCGGCAGGAATATGCCGGCGCCGCGCAGGAAAGCTTCGTCTCATGTTCCCAGGCCGGTCGCCGGCTGCTGGCCATGGCACAGCGTGTTTCGCTGACCCGTGCGCCGATCCTGATCACTGGCGAGACCGGCACCGGCAAGGAACTGATGGCGCGCTACATCCATCGCTTTTCGGCCAGCGCCGAGGCGCCCTTCATCGCGGTGAACTGCGCGGCGATCCCTGAACAGATGCTCGAATCCATCCTGTTCGGCCATGAGAAGGGCGCCTTCACCGGTGCGGTTACTGCGCAGCCTGGCAAATTCGAACTGGCCAATGGCGGCACCTTGCTGCTCGACGAAATCGGCGAACTGCCGCTGGCCCTGCAGGCCAAGCTGCTGCGGGTATTGCAGGAGCAACGCGTTGAGCGCCTCGGTGGTCGCAAGGAAATCGAACTCAACGTGCGGATCATCGCCGCCACCAACCGCGATCTTCAGGTGGAAGTGGCCGAAGGGCGTTTCCGCGCCGACCTGATGTTCCGCCTCGACGTGCTGCCGCTGCATATCAGCCCACTGCGTGAGCGCAAGGAAGATGTCCTGCCGTTGGCGCGTCGCTTCGTTGCCAAGTACGCACCGCAGGAGGCTGGCGAGGAGCTGTTCACCGCCGATGCCTGCCGCGCGCTGATGCTCCACGACTGGCCGGGCAATGCACGCGAATTGGAAAACACCGTGCAGCGCGCGCTGGTACTGCGCAACGGCCTGTTCATCCAGCCGCAGGATCTGGGACTCGCAGTGCCGGCGCAGGCCGAAGTGCGCATGGAAAAACCGCAGCCCCTGTTCGCCGAAAGCGGAAAAGCTGCCCTGCGCGCCAGTGGCAAGTGGGCCGAGTACCAGCACGTGATCGACACCATTCGCAGGTTCGACGGGCACAAGACCAAGGCCGCTGCCAGCCTCGGGATGACATCGCGCGCCTTGCGCTATCGCCTCAATGCCATGCGCGAGCAGGGCATCGAGCTGAATTTCTGATCCAGACACTTTTATTGCCGAACAGGGGAAAGCCAGCGATGAGTTCAATCACTCAAGTGCAGCAGGAGATGCTGGGCCGGATGCAGCAGCTCGCGGATGTCGCGGGCAGCCCGGCAATCAAGCCTGCAAGCCAGGCGGCGCCCGATGCAGGTGGCCTGTTCATGGCCGCGATGCGCTCGGTCGATACCCAGCAGCATCAGTCCAGCGCGGCCATGGCTGCGGTGGACAGCGGCAAGAGTGACGACCTGGTTGGCGCCATGATCGACAGCCAGAAGGCCAGCGTGTCGTTCTCCGCCCTGCTGCAGGTGCGCAACAAACTGACCACGGCGTTCGATGACGTCATGAGAATGCCGCTGTGACAGAGCGTGAGAGCTAAGACGTGTTCGAAAAACTAAAAAACAAGCTGCCCGCTGGTGGCCTGCAACTCGATCCGCGGGTGACCCTGGCCGGCATGGCGGTGATCGCTGCTGCGCTGGCGGTTGCCGTGGCCTTCTACCTGTGGCGTGACAACGGCTCGTTCCGGCCGCTGCATGGCGCGGGCGAAGCCTTTCCGGTTGCCGAGGTCATGCAGGTCCTTGACGCCGAAGTCGTGCAATACCGCATTCATCCGCAGAGCGGGCAGATTCTGGTCCGTGAGGATCAGCTGTCCCGTGCGCGCATGCTGCTGGCCGCCAAAGGCGTGAAAGTGGCCCTGCCGGCAGGCTACGAACTGTTCGACAAGGAGGAGCCGCTGGGCACCAGCCAATTCGTGCAGGACGTGCGCCTCAAGCGCAGCTTGGAAGGCGAGCTGGCGCGCACCGTGATGTCGCTCAAGGGTGTGCAGCATGCTCGGGTGCACCTTGCGCAGGAGGAGAACAGTTCCTTCGTCATCAGCAAGCGTGCGCCGACCAAGGCATCCGTGATGCTCCAGCTCGAGCCTGGTTACAAGCTCGGCGCCGATCAGGTCGGCGCAATCGTCAATCTGGTGGCTGGCAGTGTGCCCAATCTCAAGCCCGAGGATGTTGGCGTGGTCGACCAGTACGGCGCACTGCTGTCGCGCGGCCTCAACGTTGGCGGCGGTCCGGCGCAGAACTGGGGCGCGGTCGAGGACTACCAGCAGAAGGCGGTCGCCAATATCGAACAGGTCCTGGCGCCGGTACTGGGCAGCGGCAACTACCGCATCAGCGTGGCTGCGGACATCGACTTCAGCCAGAAAGAAGAGACCTTCCAGTCCTACGGCGAGACGCCGCGCCTGCGCCGTGAAGTCCTGAGCAATGAAAGTGCACTGGACCAGTTGGCCCTGGGCATTCCCGGCTCGCTTGCCAATAGGCCAGTGGCGCCGCCTAAAGAGGGCGAGGAGGCTGCGGCGGCAAAGAATGAAACCAAGGGCGCGACCTCCCTGCGTGAAGAGTCGACCCGTCAGATGGATTACGACCAGAGCGTGGTGCACGTCAAACACGCCGGTTTTGCGCTGCGTCAGCAGAGCGTGGCGGTGGTCGTCAACGCCGGAGCTGCGCCGGAAGGCGGCTGGAGCGACGAAGCCCGTGCCCAGCTGGAAGCAATGGTGCGCAGCGCCGTTGGCTTCAAGCTGGAGCGCGGCGATCTGATCACCCTCAGCGTGCTGCCTTTCGCCTCGGTGGAAACAGTCACGCAGGAAGTGCCCTGGTGGGAAAACACCCAGGTGCATGCGCTGGCCAAACTTGCCCTGGCTGGGGTGATCGCGCTGCTGCTGTTGCTGATCGTGGTCCGCCCGGCCGTGCGCAGCCTGACCCGGCGCAATGCACCGGCAGAAGCGGACGCTGTTCCACTCGAAGGCACCCTGGCAGCCGCTTCGGTGCCGGTGCCGACGGCAATTGAAGCCGAGGCGCGGGCAGCATTGGCCAGCCCGCGTGCAACCGGCGACGGCATCCATATTTTCGGCGAGCTCAATCCGCTCTCGGAAATCCGTTTGCCGGCGCCGGGTTCAGGGCTGGAGCTACAGATCGAGCATTTGCAGATGCTCGCCAAGAACGACCCGGAGCGCGTTTCGGAAGTCATCAAGCATTGGATAGGCCGCAATGAAAGAGACCTCAACCCAGCCAGCTGAGTCGGTTACCGGCTCGAGCAAGGAAATCAAGGCGCGCCCGGTGCAACTGCGCTCGGTGAGTTCGCTGGACCAGGCGGCGATCCTCATGCTGAGCATGGGCGATGACATCTCCGCGGGCATCCTGCGCAATTTCACGCGCGAAGAAATCATCAGCATCAGCCAGGCGATGGCGCGTTTGTCCAACGTCAAGCAGCCGATGGTTTCCGATGTCATCAGCCGCTTCTTCGACGACTACAAGGAGCAGAGCAGCATCAAGGGCGCCTCGCGCACCTACCTGTCAGGCATGCTCGGCAAGGCGCTGGGCGGCGACATCACCCGTTCGCTGCTCGATTCCATCTATGGCGAGGAGATCCGCGCCAAGATGGCGAAGATGGAATGGCTCGATCCCAAACAGTTCGCTGCATTGATTGCCAAAGAGCATGCGCAGATGCAGGCCGTGTTCCTTGCCTTCCTGCCGCCGGGCATGGCCACCGACGTGCTCGAGTGCATGCCGCCCGAGCGCCAGGACGAATTGCTCTACCGCATCGCCAACCTAAACGAGGTCAACAGCGACGTCATCGCCGAGTTGGAACAGCTCATCGATCGCAGCCTGCAGGTGCTCTCCAATCAGGGCTCGCAGGTGCGTGGCGTGAAGCAGGCGGCGGACATCATGAACCGCTTCAAGGGCAACCGTGACCAGATGTTCGAGTTGCTGCGCGCGCACAACGAAGAGCTGGTCGGCAAGATCGAGGATGAAATGTATGACTTCTTCATCCTTTCGCGGCAGAACCCGGACGTGCTGCAGACCCTGCTGGAAGTGATCCCGCTGGAGGAATGGGTCGTCGCGCTCAAAGGCGCTGAGCCTGCGTTGGTCAAGGCCGTCCAGGCTGCGATGCCCAAGCGTCAGGCGCAGCAGATGGAATCGATCAACCGCCGTCAGGGCCCAGTGCCGCTGAGTCGTGTAGAGCAGGTGCGCAAGGACATCATGGCCGTGGTCCGTGACATGTCCAACGAAGGCGATCTGCAGGTTCAGCTGTTCCGCGAACAGACGGTCGAGTAAGCGCCGATGAGCATCAAGATCATCAAGGGTGAAGGCCGCTCGTGGCGCCCGTTCCGCTTCCCGCCGCGCGTGCGCAGTGCAGCGGAATTGGCCGACAGCCTGGCCGGAGACCCGGCGGCGATGCAACGCGCCGTGGCCGATGGCTTTCAGGAAGGCATCGACAAGGGCTACGAGCAGGGTCTGGAGCAGGGCCGCGAGGCCGGGCATCGCGAAGGCTTCGAGCGTGGCATAGAGGACGGCAAGGCCATCGGCCGTGAAGAAGGCCGCGTTCAGGGCCGTCGCGCATTCGACGAAGCGGCGCGGCCCATGGATGCGCTGGTCGAGCGTTTCGACGGCTTTCGTCAGGAGTTCGAGCAGGCGCGCCGAGAGCAGGTGCTGGAGCTGGTGCAAAAGGTCTCCAAGCAAGTGATCCGCTGCGAGCTGACCCTGCACCCAACCCAACTGCTGACCCTGGCTGAGGAAGCCCTGGCGGGTATGCCGGGGGATCAGGAAGACGTGCGCATTCTGCTCAACCCCGAGGAATGCACCCGCATCAAGGAGCTGGCGCCCGAGCGCGCGGCGAACTGGCGGCTGGTGCCGGATGAAAAGCTGGCGCTCGGCGAATGTCGCGTGATCACGGCACAGGCCGAAGCCGACATCGGCTGTCAGCAGCGCCTGGATTCATGCATGGACACGCTGGGCGAACACATCAGGGCGGAAGCCTGAGATGTCCCTGCGCGAGAGCTTCCGGCTCGACGAGGCGCTGCGCTCGCTGGATACCGTGCAGCTGGCGAAAGTCAGCGGCCGGCTGGTGCGCGTCTCCGGCATGCTGCTGGAAAGCCTCGGTTGCCAGCGCATGACCGGCCAGCGCTGCTTTGTCGAGCAGGGCGACGGCAGCATGCTCGAAGCGCAGGTGGTGGGCTTCAACCGCGATATCACCTATCTGATGCCATTCAAGAAGCCGGTCGGGCTGACCTCCGGCTCGCGCGTGTTTCCGGCGCCGGATGACGCCAAGTTGCATATCGACGAATCCTGGCTGGGCCGGGTGGTCAACGGCCTCGGCGAGCCGCTGGATGAAATGGGCAAGCTCAGCGGACGTGATCCGCTGCCCACCGAGCTGCCATCGGTGAACCCGCTCAAACGCAAACCGGTCAGCGAGCCGCTGGACGTCGGCGTACGGGCGATCAACGCCATGCTCACCCTCGGCAAGGGCCAGCGCGTCGGGCTGTTCGCCGGCTCTGGTGTCGGCAAAAGCGTGCTGCTGGGCATGATCACCCGGCAGACCAAGGCCGATGTGGTAGTGGTCGGGTTGATCGGCGAGCGGGGTCGCGAGGTGCAGGAGTTTCTGCTGCATTCGCTGGGCGAGGAAGGCCTGAAGAAGGCCGTGGTCGTCGTCGCGCCAGCCAACGAGTCGCCCTTGATGCGTCTCAAGGCCACCGAGCTGTGCCACAGCATTGCTGCCTATTTTCGCGACCAGGGCAACGACGTGCTGTTGCTGGTCGATTCCCTGACCCGTTACGCCATGGCCCAGCGTGAAATCGCCCTGGCCCTGGGTGAACCGCCGGCTACCAAGGGTTATCCGCCGTCGGTATTCGGCATGCTGCCGGAGCTGGTGGAGAGCGCCGGCAACGGTGCCAACGACAACGGCAGCCTGAGCGCGCTGTACACGGTGCTGGCCGAAGGCGATGACCAGCAGGACCCGATCGTCGATTGCGCACGGGCGATTCTCGACGGGCACATCGTGCTGTCGCGCCGCTTGGCCGATGCCGGGCACTACCCGGCCATCGACGTCTGCGCCTCGGTCAGCCGCTGCATGAGCCAGGTTGGCCAGCCGCCGCACCTGGGCGCGGCCCGCCAACTCAAGGAGTTCTACAGCACCTACGAGAAGATCAAGGAGCTGATCCCACTAGGCGGCTACAGCCCGGGCGCGGATCTCAAAACCGATCGCGCCGTGAAGCTGGCACCCACCATCGAGCGCTTTCTGCGCCAGGAAGTGGGCGAGGCCGCGGAGCTGGAAACCAGTCTTGCCATCCTGCAGAGCATCATCAAACAGCCATGAAACAGCAGATCGAAACGCTCACGCGCCTGGCCAGCCTGCGCGGCAACCGGGTCAAGCAGATGCTCGGGCAGGTTCAATTTCAGCAGAACCTCTGTCAGCGCTATCGCAACAACATCACTGGCCTGAGCCGTCTGTGCGGCTTCAGCGTGCCGATGAGCACGCCGCTGCAGCGCGACAATCAGCAGCGCTACAAGGCTACGCTGTACAAGATGGTCGAGCTGCAGCGGCGCGAACTGGCCGTGGCCGAACAGGCGCTGGTGCGCATTCAGCAGGAGTTGCTGCAGGCCATGCGCAGCGAGAAGGTGGTCGAGCACGTGATCGAGGCCAAGATGCAGCAGTGGCAGCAGATCCTGACGGCGCAGGAACAGAAGATTCAGGATGGTCTGGCGGCACAGACTTGGTGGCGTAGCCAGATTGCGTAGCCAGCGTGGTCGCCTCGTCGTGTAGGAGCCAGCTTGCTGGCGATCATGGGCTTGCGCCACGTGGAATTGTCAGCAATACCCAGGCGCTTCTGGCGCCTACGGGTTTCAGATGGCGCGGAGTCGATAGTCGACCGGGGCTAGCCCAACGCCACTCGTCCTGTGTTTGCAAAAAACATTTAAGGTTTTCGCCCGAGCGGTCGCTTGTTAGGCAGTAACCACCGAGTTGGAACGAAAATCATGGAAATCAGCCGGCACTTCAAGCCCGCCTCCGTCACACCTACCGAGCTTTCCACGGCCCGTCAGGTCGCCGCTCGCCCGGCTGCTCAGCCAGCCGCACGTCAAGCCGAGAGCCTGCCGTTGGAACAGATGCACGAAGCCCTGCGCGCCATGCCCGAGGTCGACCTCGACCGCGTCGCCGCGATCAAGCAAGCCCTGCAGCGTGGTGAGATCTCCACCGACGTGGGCGAGCTGGCGAGCAGCATGCTGAGCTATCACCGCGGAAACGATGCGTGAGCCAGCGCGAAAAACTGCTCGCAGTCGTAGATGACGACCTTCAGCAGGATTGCGGTGATTACCTCGTCCTGCGCGAGCTGATGCAGGAGCTTTACGGGCGTCTGCTGGAACGCGACGTGCCCGAGATCGATCGCATCAACCTGCAGATCACCGTGCGTGTCGAAGCCATTGCCGCGCGTGCTCAGCGTCGCAGCAAGGTGCTGGCGGCTTTCCGCCTGGAAACGTCGGGCGTGGGGATGCGCCGTCTGCTGTCCAGCTGCGCCGGCGAGCGCGGTGAATCATTGCAACAGCACTGGCGACAGGTCGGTGATCTTGCCGTGCAGTGCCAGCAGTTCAACGAGCACAACGGCAAGCTGCTCGCTATGCACCACGACATCCTTCAGCAACTGCTCGCCAGTGGGCAGGACGCGCGGCTCTATTCGCCCCAGGCCTACTGAGGCGCAACGTTCGACTCCCTGCGCCTTCCGTTAGGCAAGCGCGCCGCGCTGGCCTCAAGTTGGGGTAACCCGCCCGCATATCCACCGCGAATGTTGAATGGGAAAGGAGCATCCGCCACTGCATCCAGTGGCGCTTGAAGTCTCCTATAGTCCCGCCGATCGCCAGCAAGCTGGCTCCTACAGCGGCAGGATCGTCTGTCGTGACACGCTCAATCTCTACGCATCGCTTTTGGTAGGAGCCAGCTTGCTGGCGATCAAAGTCTGCGGGCGCTTCACCGAGGGCTTCGTCGCCCGCACCCTCCCCAGCTAATCATTTCATACCCTCTGTGACGTCCACCCGCGACTGCCCTGGCGTATTGCCGCGCTCGTTCCGCATGGATTAATCCTTTTCGGTGCCTGCTTTAACTACCTCACCTCCAACGTCGCCTTTACAGAAAGATGTTCCGCGCGTCGCACAGGCGGAAACGGCGTTTCCCCGTTTCCTCGTCGCGTCGTCTAGCGGAAGCCTTTTTTCTGCATGACTGGTCCTGAAGCGCCCGTAATTCGGGCATTACAGAACTGGCATCCAACTTGCTCTACTTGCTTCAAGAGGGGATGGTGATGGCTATAAATTCCGATTACGTAAAGCAGATGTCGACGCAGTTGGCCACCTACGAAGTTCAGTCTTCGCTGGACCGGCTTAATCGCAACGAAACACGCTACAAGGCTCAGCGCGATGCACTGAGTTCGCTGCGCACGTCGATGACGACTTTCAAGTCGGCCATCACCAAGCTGAACAGCACCACAACGAGCATGCTGACTAATAGCGCAACCTTCAGTCAGGAGGGTTTTGCGACGGCGACGGTGGGTACCACGGCAAAAGCCGGAACCTACGACTTCTTCGTCGAGCGCTTGGCAAGCAAGCAGCAGGTCGCGGTGCAGGGACTGGTCGACGGCAGCCTGAGCGGCACGTTGACGTTGAATACTCAAGCCTTCGACCTGAGCGGCTACGCGACCCTGGACGAAGCCGCCACAGCCATCAATGACGCGGGCCTCGGTGTACAAGCGACGCTGGTTCGCAGCAACGGCGCAGTCAGTCTTGTGGTAACGAGCGCCGAATCCGGCGCAGCCAACGCGTTCAGCGCTGCGATCATGGGTAACGCGGCGGCGACCACGACCACGCTTTCCACCGCCCAGGATGCATTGATGCGTCTGGGCGGCAGTTATGGCGCGGGCGGCATCGAGCTGACCAGTGGCACCAACACCTTCGCCAATGTCATCGACGGCGTCAGCATGACCGTCAGCAAGACCCATGCGGCCACTGACACCCCGTTGACCGTCACGGTTGGCCAGGACAAGGCCGGCACCCAGGCCAAGGCGCAAACCTTTATCGACGCCTTCAACGCGCTGATGACCAGCTTCGACTCGCTGACCGCCAGTGGCAGCGACAGCGCCAAGCGCGGCGCATTGGCGGGCGATTCCAGCGTGCGCTCCATCGAAAGCCGCCTCAACGGGTTGCTGCGGAGCGACTTCGGCGGCAAAAGCCTGATCGAGTTCGGCATCAGTGCCGACCGTAACGGCAAGCTGACCATCGACGCCAAGCGTTTCGAGGCAGCCGTGGCCAACGATCCCGCCGGCTTCGAGGAGCTGTTTACCGGTACGGACAAGCTGCTCGACAGCATCGACAAGACGGTCTCCAGCTACACCAGCACCACCAACGGCCTGCTGAAGAACCGCATGGACACCCTGGACATGAGCCTGCGCCGCATCGACGAGCAGTTCGAGAACCTCCAGCAGCAGTACGACACCCATTACAGCCGTTACCTCAGGCAGTTCACGACCATGATGCAGACCATGCAGGGCATGGAGCAGACCAGCGGATTGTTCGCCATGCAAAACACACAGCAAGCCTCGGGATCGTTCTTATGAGCTCCTATTTCCCTAACGAAAGTTACGACAGTTACCGCTCGGTAGATCTCGAAGCCCGTGCGGCTTCGGCTTCTCCCTACGAGCTGGTGCTGGTTCTCATGGATGGGCTGCTCGACGAGCTGGCCCGTGCCCGTGGGCATATCGAGCACAAGCGCTATCAGCAGAAGGGCGCTTCCCTGGAAAAGTGCATGAACATCCTGAACGGCCTCAATGGCGCCCTCGATGAAGAGGGCGGTGGTGAGGTGGTTCAGGGGCTGTCCCGCCTTTACGAGTACTGCATCTACCGGATCTCGGATGTCAGCGTGACGCTGTCGCTCGAAGGTCTGGACGAAGTGATCAACCTGCTCGGCGTATTGCGCGAAGGCTGGGAGGGCGTCAGTGCCGCGCGTAAGTGATAGCGAGCGCCTGATGGCGCTGCATGCTCAGCTGAAACAGGCGCTGGAAGGCAGCGACTGGCATGCCGTCGCAGCGGCTGACAACGCGATCCGCCATTGCCTCGAAACACTGGCCTCGCGTGCTGAGCTGGACGAGCCTGCGCGTGCCGCGAAGCACCGACTCAAGCAGCTACACGATGAAGGCCTGAAAGCCTGTGCCGATGAGTGCGAGCGCTTGCGCCTGCTCCTCTTGAACCACCTCGAGTACGCCGAAGGGCGAGCCGCCTATCAGCGCGTGGACATGTTCCAGGCCGGAGACAGAGGATGAACATCCAGTCGATATCAGATACGCGTGCTGCAGCTGCAAGCGCGGAGTCAGTGGCGCCCACAGCTGCACGGGCGACTGCTTCTGGACAACCTCCTGCTGGCCGTCGGTTGGCCGACGATGTGTTACGTGGCTTCGGCGAACGCATGCAGTCTGTATCGACCGAGACCGAAGGCCTGCCCTCAGAACTTGCGGCGGCTTTATTGCAAGGCGCAGTACCGGTACCGGCTGCCGAACAGGGGCAGGTGCTGCAGCTTGGCGGCAGTGCTGCTCAGGGTAGCGAAGCACCTCAGGAACTGACCCCTGAGCAGTGGCTGCTGGGGATGATCGATCAGCAGCAAACCGCTATTCAGGCGCGCGACGCAGGGCACGCTAGCGCTGCGCCGGTGCCGTTATCGCAAGCGCAAGCGTTGCCAGAGGCCGCTCCAGCACCCGCTGACCTGTTCACCTGGCTGCCGGGGCAAGCCCCGTCTGGCGAGCAGCAAGCGAATGCCGATACGACCGATCCGCTGGATGTGCTCGCGGCGGCTGGCTTTCAACGCCGCGCGGCCGAGCTGAATTCATTGACCCCGGCGGTCACGAAGCCGGTCGTCGATATGTCCCTTAATCAGCCTGTAGCGGCGCCCGCATTGGCCGACACCATGGCGGCTGCATCGCTGGAACCACTGCTGGAAGCCGTCGAGGCACTGGATGCCGGCGAGCCGCTCACCAGCACGGTCGAGCGCGGACAGACGACACCCGCCCAGGCGGCCGATCGTGCCTTGAAGCTGCAGGCGCCGGAGGCCAAGTGGGGCGAGCAGATGCTGCATGCGCTGCGTGAGAACGTCGACTTGCAGATCCAGCAGAAGATCCAGAGCGCCACCATCCGCCTCGATCCGCCGGAGCTGGGCAGCATGGAAATCATGCTCAGCCATGAGTCTGGGCGTCTGAACGTGCATCTGTCCGCAGCGAATGCCGACGTGGCGCGGCTGCTCCAGCAGACCAGCGAGCGCTTGCGCCACGAACTGGTGGGCCAGCACTTCGTACAGGTCAACGTGCAGGTCGGTGCCGACAGCGGCGGCCAGCAAGGCCAGCAGCGTCAGCGTGCGGCGCTGGCAGCCGAAGAGTTGCCCACTGCGGCTCGACAGCAGGAACAGCAACAGAGCCGGGAGAGTGGTCGCGCCCAGGATGTATTGATCACGGTTTGACCGGTTTCAACCTAATTAGCCAATTGTGAGTGTGTTATGTCCACGTCCCGTCTCGTTCTGCTGATGCTGCTGCTCAACGTCCTGACCGTTGCCGGTGGGGTTGGCGTCAGCTACTGGCTGCTCAAGCCCGGCCTTGAAGGGAGCAGTTCCGAACAGGTCGCTGCGGCCGAGCCGGCGGAGCCGTCCGAGTACGAGTTCTTCCCGGTCGAGAAAGTCATCGTCAGCGTGCGCGGTGAAGGGCGTGAGCACTACTTCGTGCTCGACCTGGTGCTGCAGGCGGACGCCTCGGACGAGCCGAAGAAATTCGAGCAGGTGGAACCCATCGTGCGTAACTCGGTGGTGGGCTACCTGTCTTCACTGCCATTTGCCGAATTGCGCGGGCTGAAGATCAGCGAGCTGCAGGAGCGTCTCGAAACCGTCCTGTTCGCCGACTTCGCCAGCAAGAACGCAGCCGTGCCGTTCAAGCACGTGCTGGTCAACAAGCTGATCGTGCAGTAAAGGCCGCGCCATGACCGCTACTTGCCCCATCGACGTCTACGGCGCTACGCCGGCCGGCCCATCGGTATTCGCACCGGCGGTCGAGCAGCGCTGGCTGATGCAGTACTTGCCACTGGTCAAGCGCATCGTCCGGCAGCTGTCGCTGCAGGCCAACCAAGTACTTGATCGTGAGGACATGGAGCAGATCGGCATGATGGGCCTGCTCGAAGGGCTGCGCCGTTACGGCGAACCCGATGAGCAGTTCGGCAAGTTCGCCTCGCTGCGTATCCGCGGCGCCATTCTCGATGAGTTGCGCCGCCAGGACTGGCGCCCGCGTCAGGTTCGCCAGCAGGCTCACAAGGTTCGCGATGCGATCCGCGACCTGTCGCGACAGCTGGGTCACGAGCCTAGCGACGAAGAGATCAAGGCCCATACCGGCCTAGACGAAAAGGAATACCAGGACTTTCTCTGTGCCGACTCATCCGAGGCGATCGAAAGCCTCGATGAACTGCTGCAGAGCGGCCATGAGCATTTTCCCGACACCACTGAGTTGTTCGAGGAGCGCCTGATCAAGGAGCGCGTGCTGGCACAGGCACTCGCGCGGCTGGACGAGCGCGAACGCCTGGTGCTGACGCTTTACTACCAGCACGAGCTGAGCCTGAAAGAAATTGCCCTGGTGCTGGAAGTCAGCGATGCCCGGGTCTGTCAGTTGAGCAAGCAGGCTATCGGCAAGGCTTGCCGGTTTTTAGGGGCTTCTGACGCTTCGATCGCGGCCGCGCCGGAGCCTGTTTTTGCGCGGGGCAAGGCATGAGGAGAGAAGTTTGGTTACTCCAAATGAACGACGAATAACGCTGAACCGCGCAAAAACAGGCCCGGCCCTTCGGGTTGCGCGGCAAATGACGCCATGCGGCGTCCCGCGCCTTGCGGAGCGCCGCCCGGCCTGCCGTCATTTGGCGCAGCAACGCGGCTCGCGCCGAAGCGTCAGCAGCCCCTTAACCGAAAGAAGTCAGTAGTCATGCAAAAAGTAATAGGTGCCTTCATCATCATCGGTTGCGTGCTGGGCGGCTACGCCATGGCCAACGGCGACATGCGAGTGCTCTGGCAGCCGGCCGAGGTGGTGATCATTCTCGGCGCGGCGCTCGGCAGTCTGGTCGTGGGTAATCCCAAGGAAGTTCTGATCGAGATGCTGCATCAGATCAAGGACGTCTTTTCCTACCAGCGTCGGGGCGAGGAGTTTCAGCGCCAGTTGCTGATGCTGCTTTATGAACTGCTCGAGATGGTCGACGTGGGCGGCCTGAAGGTGCTCGACTCGCATATCGAGGAACCGGAGCAGAGCGACCTGTTCGTTCGCTATCCGCTGATCCTCCAGGAAAAGAACCTGATGGCCTTCATCGCCGACAACTTCCGCCTGATGGCCATGGGCAAAATCAGCGCTCACGAGCTGGAAGGCTTCCTTGAACAGGAACTCGAAGCCATGGAGCACGCCTTGCTGCAGCCGGCGCGTTCGCTGCACAAGATCGGTGAAGCGATGCCAGGCTTCGGCATTCTCGCGGCGATCATGGGCATCATCATCACCATGGGCAGCATCGGCGGCAGCGTCGCCGAGATCGGTGCCCACGTGGCCGCCGCGCTGGTGGGCACTTTCCTCGGTATCTTCTTCTGCTACTGCCTGATGGACCCGCTGTCCAATGCCATGAGTCAGCGCATCAAGACAGAACTTTCCGCCCTTGAATGCGTGCGGACCACCCTGGTCGCCCATGTGGCCGGCAAGCCCACGCTGCTGGCGGTCGACGCCGGGCGCAAGCTGATCGAGCAGGACGTGAAACCCGCCTTCCGCCAGTTGGAAAAATGGGTGACGCAGTATGAGGAAGAAAGGGACGCCGCATGAGAAACAGGGGCAAGGGCGGGTCCGGTGGCGAGCACGAGATCATCATCAAGCGCCGCAGCAAGAAAGGCCATGACGATGCGCACGGCGGTGCCTGGAAGGTAGCCTTTGCCGACTTCACGCTGGCGATGATGGCGCTGTTCATGGTGCTGTGGATCATCCAGCCGCAGATAGATCAGTCCAACCCATCCTACGGAGAGATGGAGAGCAATCCGCTGGTCGATGGCGGCGCGGGTATCTTCGATGGCACCAGCCGTTCGCCCCTGGAACTTGACGGCATGCCGGTGCGCCCACCCCAGGCCGATGAAAAAACTGCCCGCGAGTCGAGTAACGAACAGGACGGTAGCCGCAACTACGGCTCGACCGAAGAACTTCAAAAGCTCGCCGCGCTGATGCGGCAAGTCGCCAGTGAGGTCGATGCGCTGGCCAACCTGGAAGTGGATGTGGTGCCCCAGGGCCTGCGCATCCTGATCAAGGACGACCAGCAACGCTTCATGTTCCAGCGCGGCAGTGCCACGCTTAATCCACATTTCCAGAAGCTGCTCGGTGTGCTGTCCGGCGTGCTGGCGAAGGTCGACAACAAGCTGATCATCAGCGGCCACACGGATGCCACGCCCTATCGGCAGAATAATGGCTACGACAATTGGAACCTGTCCGGTGATCGCGCCCTGCGGGCTCGCAACGCCCTGGTCGCTGCCGGACTGAGCGAGCGCTCGGTGCTGCAGGTAACCGCCCAGGCGGACGTCATGCCATTGGACCCCGAGGACCCTCATAGCGGCGCCAATCGCCGGGTTGAAATCCTGCTGCTGACCGCCTCGGCCGAGGCGCTGTACAAAGAGCTGTTCGGCGACAGCTACGGCAAGGTGCGCTTCTCCGAAAGCGGCGCGAGCTATAGCGGAGCTTCCGCGGATTAATCAGCTTGGGGGCGGTTGGCGGTAATGATCGCGCTATAGAGCGAGCCACTTAAGCTTGGATCGCGAGCAAGCTCGCTCCTGCGGAGTCGGCCGATGGCTGGCCCGGCAACGGAACAATATTTCGGGTTTGAATCTAGCAGACAGGCCGTTCGTAGGAGCCAGGTTGCTGGCAATGGGGTATTTGCAGAGACCGGATCGTCGGGATTCGCAGCGCCTTGATCGCGAGCAAGCTCGCTCCTACAGAATCGGCCGATGGCTGGCCCGGCAACGGAACAATCTTTCGGGTTTGAATCTAGCAGACAGGCCGTTCGTAGGAGCCAGCTTGCTGGCGATGGGGTATTTGCAGAGACCGGTTCGTTGGAATTCGCGGCGCCTTGTTCGCGCTCAAGTTCGCTCCGACAGAATCGGCCGATGGCTGGCCCGGCATACGGAACAATCTTTCGGGCCTGAATCTAGCAGACAGGCCGTTCGTAGGAGCCAGCTTGCTGGCGATGGGGTATTTGCAGAGACCGGCTCGTTGGAATTCGCTGCGCCTTGATCGCGAGCAATCTCGCTTCTGCAGGGCGGGCGATGGGCCCGGCAACAGGAAGAACGCTTCGGTTTGGTTCTGCGACATGCCGTTTGTAGGAGCCAGCTTGCTGCAAATGGGCGGCGTGGAGGCTGGATCATGTGAGCGCCGTTACTGGTTCAGGCGCTGGTGTTCACTGCTAGGCATGGGATGGGTTGCAGCGCCTATATCGTGATTCCGATAGGGGCCTCTATCAGGCGCACCGCAACCGCTGGCAGGCGTGTATTTCAACCGCGATGAGGGTGATCGTCTGCGCAATAGACCTGTTGGGTCTGCACGCCGTACAGACAGGCGCCGACCTGTTCAAGGGTGATTCGGGCACCCTTGTGAGAGCCATAGAACAGATTGAACATCAGTTCATCGTCCATCTGGTCTTGCGGCCCCAGACCGTGAACCTGGCCTTCTTCCACGACCAGCGACGCGCGACCTAGCAGATCCGTCTCCAGTCGACCCGACGCCTCGACGATAGCCGGCGCGTTGCGGGTCATCGAATAGAAGCGGCCCTTGTTGAAGACCAGGCTCTGGCTGACCTTGACGGTGCTGCCATCGCTCAGCACCACGTGGCCGCTGGAGCTGTAGCGACCGTCGAATTTGGACGATGCGCTGCCGGTAGTGCCCATGGCCACGAATGCCCACAACAGCAGGGCGGCTGGTGCCATTACCAGCAGCATGCGCTTGCCCACCGCTCCGGTTTCGTTCTGGCTGTTCATTGCAGGCACTCTCGTAAATGGTCGCTGGGGATCGTCTGGATCTTGCTTTTGTGAACCTTGAGCCAATTGACTCTTCCGTCGCCCTGCAGGCAGCGGATCTCGTAGAAGCCTGGAGACATGTTGACGATCAGGCGCGCCGGTTTGGCACTCACGTCGGCCAAGGTATCGACCAGATGTCGCGTTTCCTTAATCAGTGCATCGAGCTGGCGCTGGCTTTCCTCTACGTAGAGCACCTCCAGTGGCCCGGCCTCGACCGTCTGGGTGAACGACGGAGCCGACGTGCTGGCCAAGCGAAAGCCAAGAGTTGCCAGTCCCAGCAACACCATCATCCCTGAGCCGACCAGTGCCAGGGTCTGCCATGAACGGCGCCGAGGTTTTGGTGTGAGCGGCTCCGTTGTTGCTGGGGTGCTTGTTACAGGCAGCTCGACCGTCAACGGCTCGGCTTCTTCATTGATCGCCGATTCCGACGTGTCGATCGCAGGCTCTGACTTATCAATGATCAGATACTGCGGATTGAACAGATAACCTCTTCGCGGCAGCGTCTGAATAATCTGGTTGCGACCGTCGAACAGTGCCTGGCGCAGCGTATAGATCTGCTGGTTCAGGCTGCCCTGTCCTACGACACGCCCTTCCCAGGCGTGGGTCATCAGCTCATCGCGTGACACCACTTCACCCGGCACCTGCAGCAGCCGCTCCAACACACGGCTGCCGGAAAAGCCGAGATCCAGTGTCTCCTCAAGCTCTTCATGCGTGATCACCAGTTGGTAAAGCGCGCGATCGAAGCGGGCGATGCAACCGTCTCGGCCGGTTTTCAACAGGGGGCAGACGAAGCCATCGGTGGCCGAAGGGGTCAGAGATGAGGTCATGAGCGCCTGGGTTAGGTTTTGCGAATGGATGGTTTTACCGGTGTGATCACCTTGGCAAAACTGGACGGCGGCATATTGGCGTCGTTTTTTTGATCTCACAAGCTGATGGCACCAAAAAGGCGCCGAACGGCCATCGAGCCTCGAGAGCAAATACTTGAATGCAACAGGGCAGATATAGGTGCTAAAGCTGCGGTCAGCGGCTTAATTCGGCATATCTTGTGATGTGTGCGCTCGCTCAATCATCACAGCCGTTTGTCGGAGCAGGCCATTTAGGTATTCCAGAACGCAAAAGCCCCGACGAGTCGGGGCTTTTCGTTGCCGGTCAATGGCGACCGGCGATGTTGCGTACCGCTTAGCCCAGCAGGCCCATGACCATGCCTGGCATCTGACCAGCTTGCTTGAGCATGGAGATGCCCGACTGCATGAGCATGGAGTTCTTGCTCATGTTGGCGCTTTCGATAGCGAAGTCGGCATCCATGATTCGGCCTTTGGCCATCTCGGTGTTGTCCTTCATGTTCGCCAGGTTGTTGTTAACGTGGCTCAGACGGTTGATATTGGAGCCGAGGGTAGCGCGCATGCTTCCAATTTTGTCGAGAGCGGTGGCAGCCAGTGTGATAGCGCCGTTTGCCGTACCCTGAGCTTCAAGCTTGGTATCTGCCGCTGGCGTAGCGTTGAACTGGCCGTTAAGGGCGGTCAGCGCATCAGTTACAGCCTTGAGCTGAACAGTGGCATCTAGGGTCATTGTCTCAGCCGCGCTGGAGCCGATCTGGAACTTCATACCCCCTGCTGTGCCGAACTTGCCCGACGCTCCATCGACACCGAAAAGAGCGTCGCCAGCGTACTTAGTATTGCTGACGATGTTGGTCAGCTCTTTGCCTAGTTCATTAAATTCGGCCGACAAGGATTTGCGGTCGTCAGCGCTGTTAGTATCGTTCGCTGCTTGGGTCGACAGATCTTTCATGCGCTGAACAATGTCAGTCAGTTCGCTGAACGCGCCTTCTGCTGTCTGCAGCATAGAGGTGGCATCGCCAGTGTTACGCATGGCAACACCCATACCGCGGCTCTGTGCGTTCAGGCGAGTAGCGATCTGCAGGCCGGCGGCGTCGTCGGCAGCGGAGTTGATGCGCAGACCGGTGCCCAGGCGCTGCTGGTTAGTGCTCAGCGCGTTGTTGGACTTGTTCAGAGCGGTGTTAGTGGTAAGGGCGGAGTAGTTGGTGTGAATGGACAGTGCCATGATGATGATCCTTCGTGCGATTGGGCTGTTAGGAGCTGGCTTGACTGCCTGCTGAAAAGGTAAGGCGACAGCCCGTGCAGGAGGATTAAATCCTGACGTCAATTTTTTTTTAGATTCTTTCGGCGCGTCAGGAAGGGCGCTCTGGACTATTGGATTGACTCTCGCCGTCAACGCTTCGGGCCGCTCGGATCGCCAGCAAGCTGGCTCCTACAGTCCGCCGACAGTCTTTACGGCAGCCGCCGGGCAGTTGCGGTCGGTCGTAGGATGGGTTGAGCTTGCGATACCCATGAGCGCCACTGAATCGTTCCGATGGGTATCGCTGCGCTCAACGCCATCCTACGAGAGCGACAGCGTCCGAGCTTCCCTCAAAAAGTACTGGTCACCACTCCTGCTTCTATTACCTTCGCGTCGATCACCTTGCCGCTGCCCATATTGCGCACGCGGATAACGTCGTTTGGCTGGCCGTCAGCCAGGGCTTCACCGGAGGTGGAGGCTTCAATGCCGTCGTGGCTGGCAACGATCTTCACCGGTTGTCCACGTTTGACCGCCATCGCCTGCTCAAGCAGGGCAGGGGTGATGGTCTGGCCCGCCCGGATGCGACGTTTGGCGGCCAGGCCGGCGACCTCTTCGATGCGGTTGTAGTAGCCGCGGCGTGCCTTGGCGATGTTGATGCGTTGCAGCTTGAGGTCGTTGGTGGTCAGCGTCTGACCGCGATCGATGATGCCTTCGGCGTGCACCACCGGGAGAAAAACATGGGCTTGACCGGTGGCATTGAGCGACCAGCCGTCCGGGCAGCTGACGCGCAGTTGCTGCCGGTCCATCGCCGACGGCGCGTCGCCTGTGGCCTGGATCTGCGGCGTGCTGCTGCATTGGGCAAGCTCAGTCGAAGCGGCTGGCACGTTGATGTCGTAGCGCAGTTGCATCCCTTGCCAACCCTGGCGCGCCGCCTGGCCCTCGAGCATCACGCGCAGATGTTGTTCGACCGCCTGCCTTACCTGCGCGGCGGCATCGGCGCGTACTTGGGGGCTGATAGTCACCAAAAGCAATGCGACGAGGAAGCAGGCGGAAGCGGCTTTTCCGCTTCTCTTGCGTACAGCCGGTCCATGCGGAAAAAACCGCTCTTGCTTGTCCATGTTGCTGAGATTTTCAACTAAGTAAATCAATCACTTACCTTCTCGTGATGGTTCGGCACGCATTCTGCAAACACCCTCGCACATAGCTGCGGGCTGTCGTTCGGCCCGCCCAGGCTGCAAAGGGTATCGGTGAATGAGTATACGGATTGATGACGCCCTGGGCGTCCACGAGCGGGCCCTCGGTTTGCGCATGCAGCGCAGCGAGATTCTGGCGGCGAACCTGGCCAACGAAGACACCCCGGGCTTTCAGGCGCGGGACATCGACTTCAACAAGGAGATGCGCCGGCTGGAAAGCAGCACAGCACCGCGCGCCAGCATGGCCGGTAGCGACCCGCACCTGCTGTTCCGGATGCCGGGCCAGGCCTCGCAGGACGGAAATACCGTCGAGCTGTCGACCGAGCAGGCGCAGTTCTCGCGCAACTCCATGGATTTTCAGACCAGCCTGACCTTCGTCACGATGAAATTTCGTGGCTTGAAGCAAGCCATCGAGGGCCGTTGAAGCCATGTCATTCGATTCCATCTATCGCATCGCCGGCTCGGCGATGAACGCCCAGACCGTGCGGCTTAACACCGTGGCGAGCAACCTGGCCAACACCGACTCGGCCGCCAACAACGCTGCCGATGTCTACCAGGCGCGCAAGCCGATGTTCGCCGCCGTGTACGAGAACAACTCGCTGACCCGCGGCGTAGGCCTCGGTGGCGCACATGTACAGGTACTCGACGTGGTCACCTCCGGCGCCGAGCCCAAGCGCCGCTACGAGCCGGGCAATCCGCTGGCCGACGGCAGCGGCTACGTCTACTACCCCGACATCAACGAGATTGAAGAGATGACCGACATGATGTCGGCCACCCGCAGTTTCGAGACCGGCGTCGAGGTGCTCAACCGCGTGAAAAGCATGCAGCAGAGCCTGTTGCGGCTGGGAGAGTCCTGATGGCGGTGACCAATAACCTGCAGGGCAGCGGTTTGTCCGGCGCTGCAGCGAGCGATCTGCCGAAGCAGGCGGTGAACGTCAGCGATTCCACGCAGATGGAGAACAACTTCATCAGCCTGATGGTCGCGCAGATCAAGTACCAGGATCCGACCAAGCCGGTCGACAGCACCGAGTTCCTCAATCAGTTCTCGGCGATGTCCCAGGTCAAGAGCATGGAAAACCTGGCGACTCTCGCGCAGAACAATCTGGTGCTGACTGACAACCTGCAGACCCTCACCGCAGCCGGCCTGGTCGGCCAGCAGGTGAGTGTGGCGGTCGAGTCGCTGGATCTCAGCGGGCAGGCCGTGAGCGGCGGCTTCGACCTGAGCCATGCCTCGACCCGTACCGCCGTGCTGCTGACCGACTCCAACGGCGCGCAGACTCGCATCGAGCTGGGCGCGCAGTCGGCTGGCAAGGTGCCCTTCGTTATCGATCCGGCCAAGCACGGCCTGCGCGACGGCAAATACAGCGTCAGCATCGAATCGGAAAACGGCGAGTTCCCGCAGGTGGAAGTTGCCGGTCAGGTCTCCAACGTGCGCGTCAGCGCTGAAGGTCCGGTGCTTCAGGTCAATGGCGTCGGTTCGGTGCCGTTCTACAACATCCTCGAATTCGCCCAGGCCGATGCCGGGCTGCTCGGCGGCTGAGCCCCAGGGCTCGCCAGTTTTCTTTTCCCTTTAAGTATCGAGATCAGCCCATGAGCTTCAACATCGCCCTGACCGGCCTCTCCGCCGTCAACGAACAACTCAACACCATCGGCAACAACATCGCCAACTCCGGCACCGTCGGCTTCAAGTCTTCGCGGACTAACTTCGGCAGCCTCTATGCCGAAAGCCAGGCCATGGGCGTTGAAGTCACCGGCACTAGCCAGAGCATCAGCCAGGGCGGTGCCCTGACCACCACCAACCGTAACCTCGACCTGGCCATTTCCGGCGGCGGCTTCTTCGTAACCCGCGCGAGCAATGGTGACGTGGCCTACACCCGCGCCGGCGTGTTCGGCACGGACAGGGACAGCTACCTGACCAACAGCCTCGGCCAACGCCTGCAAGGTTATCCGGCCGATGCAACTGGCAACCTGCAGACCGGCGTGGTCAGCGACCTACAGATGAAGGCCGGCGGCCTGCCTGCCAAGGCCACCGACGCGCTGAGCTTCGTTGCCAACCTCGACGCCAACCAGGAAGTCCCAGCGGTCGCTTTCGATCCGCTGGTCGCCGACAGCTACAACTCCACTTACACCACCAAGCTGTACGACTCTCAGGGCAAGGAACACACCCTGACCCAGTACTTCGCCAAAACGGCGGACAACAGCTGGAACGCCCATTACTACGTAGACGGTGCAGCCGTTGCCGGCCCGCAAGCGTTGACCTTTGACGGCGCCGGCACACTTGCCGCGCCCATCGGCAAGGTGGCAATAAATGCTGCTCTGGCTGGCGGCGTAGACCCGTTGGCCATCCAGCTCGATTACAGCGGCACCAGCCAGTACGGCTCCGAATTCAGCGTGACCAGCAACCGCGCCACCGGCTATTCGGCCGGTGAGCAGACCGGCATGAGCGTCGAGAAGGACGGCAAGGTCTACGCCAGCTACTCCAACGGTGAGCGCCTGCTCCAGGGCCAGGTCGTGCTGGCCAATTTCGTCAATGCTGAAGGCCTGAAGAACATCAGCGGCACCGCCTGGACCGAAACCGCCGCCTCCGGCGCGGCCATGCTCGGTGCTCCGGGTGTCGGCCAGTACGGCAACCTGGCCAGCGGCGCGCTGGAAAGCTCCAACGTGGACCTCACCCAGCAGTTGGTGGGCCTGATGGAAGGCCAGCGTAACTACCAGGCCAACACCCAGGTGATCTCCACCAACAAAGAACTGACCCAGGTCCTGTTCAACGCGCTCTGAGGCTGATCCATGGATCGTTTGGGATACACGGCGATGACCGCTGCCAGCCGCACGATGATGTCGCTGCAGGTGCGCTCCAACAACCTCGCCAACGTCAACACACCGGGCTTTCGTGCCGACCTCGAACGTGCTCAGGCGGTGGCGGTGGAAGGTCACGGCTACGACAGCCGGCATATGGCGGTGGTCGAGAACAACGGCGTGAGCATGGCTGCGGGGCCGCTGATGGCCACCGGCCGCGAGCTGGATTTTGCGGTCAAGGGCACCGGTCTGATCGTCCTGCAGGATGGCGACGGCGAGGCCTATACGCGCCAGGGCAGCATGCAGATCGATGCCGAAGGCCTGACCCTCAACGGTCGCGCTGTCATGGGCGAAGGCGGGCCTATCGAGCTGCCCGAGCATGATCGTGTCGAGATCGGCAATGACGGCACCGTGTCGATCATGGCGCCGGGCGACTGGATGATGGCCGAAGTGGACCGCATCCGCCTGGTCGACGTCGCGGCTGCGGACCTGATGAAGAACGAGGCCGGCTTGCTGGTCACGCGCAACGGTGAGCCCGCCGCGCCGAGCGAAGACGTGCGCCTGGCCAGCGGCTTTCTGGAGTCGAGCAACGTGTCGGCCATCGACGAGCTGGCCTCGACGATGAGCCTCAACCGCCTGTTCGAAACCCAGGTAAAGATGATGAAAGCCGCCGAGGACCTTTCCGACGCCGGCAACCGAATGATCCGCGGCAGCTGATCGGGAGATAACGCATGAATTCCGCACTTTGGGTCAGCAAGACCGGCCTGGCTGCACAAGACACCGCCATGGCGACCGTCGCCAACAACCTGGCCAACGTCAACACCAACGGCTTCAAGGCTGATCGCGCGGTCTTCGAAGACTTGTTCTACAGCATCGAAAAGCAGCCCGGCGCGCAGGCGGATGAGATCAACACCGTGCCGTCCGGCATTCAGCTGGGCAGCGGCGTGCGCGTCGCCGGCACCCAGAAGGTATTCACCGAAGGCAGCATCCAGACCACCGGCCAGCCGATGGATCTGGCGATCGTCGGGCGTGGCTTCTTTCAGGTCGAGTCGCCCAACGGTGACATTCTCTACACCGAGAACGGTCAGTTTCAGCTCAACGCCGAAGGCGTGATGGTCAACGCACAGGGCCTGCCGCTGACGCCAGCCATCGAAGTGCCGCAAGGCAGCACCGGCTTCACCGTCGGCGCTGATGGCATCGTTACGGCTGTTCTGCCGGGTGACACCCTGCCGTCCGAGCTGGGTCAGATCACGCTGGTCAACTTCACCAACCCGGGTGGCCTGGAAGCGCTGGGCGGCAATCTCTATCGCGAAAGCGTTGCCAGCGGTGAAGCCGTCGAAGGCGTGCCGGGCGAAGAGGGCCTCGGCCAGCTCAAGCAGGGCGTGCTTGAAGGCTCGAATGTGCAGGTTGTCGAGGCCATGGTGGCGATGATCGCCATCCAGCGTGCCTACGAGGCCAACGCCAAGGTGCTCGATGCCGCCAGCGGCATGCAGCAGTTCCTCAACCAGACCGTCTGAGAATAGTGATGCGTACGCCCATTCTGCTCGTCGTGCTGGCCTTGCTTGGCGGCTGCGCCAGCTTCAACGAGATGCTGCCGGAAGAGCCGTCCAGCGAATACGAGCCGCTGGAGCTGGACTACAGCCTGCCGCCGACTACCGGTGGCGGTCTGTTCCGCTCCGGTTACAGTGGCTCGCTGATCAGCGACAAGCGCGCAGTGCGGGTCGGCGACATCCTCACCGTGGTGCTGGACGAATCCACCCAGTCGAGCAAGAGCGCCGGTACCAGCTTCGGCAAGGAGTCGAGCGTTGGGATCGGCGTGCCGACCATTCTCGGCAAGACCTACCCGGACGTCGAAACCTCGGCCTCCGGCGAACGCGAGTTCAAGGGCTCGGCCAAGAGTTCGCAGCAGAACACCCTGCGCGGCTCCATTGCCGTCAGCGTGCATCGCGTGTTGCCCAACGGCACCTTGCAGATCAAGGGCGAAAAGGCCCTGCGCCTGAACCAGGGCGACGAGTACATCCGCCTGACCGGGCTGGTGCGCATCGATGACATCAACCGCTACAACCAGGTGTCCTCCCAGAGCGTGGCCAACGCGAAGATTTCTTACGCGGGTCGTGGTGTGCTCAACGACAGCAATTCGGCCGGCTGGCTGACGCGGTTCTTCGCGTCGCCACTGTTCCCTCTTTAAGTGATGGCCCTTGGAATGACTAGCCCGATGCGATCCCTCAAGCTGTTTCTCGCCGCCGTCGCGCTGTGGCAACTCCCGGCCCAGGCCGTGCCGCTGATGGACCTGGTGGATGTCGAGGGCATTCGTGGCAACCAGCTGATCGGCTACGGTCTGGTCGTGGGCCTCGACGGCACCGGCGACAAGAACCAGGTCAAGTTCACCAGCCAGTCGGTGACGAACATGATCAAGCAGTTCGGCGTGAATCTGCCGCCGAACGTCGACCCGAAGCTGAAGAACGTCGCTGCGGTGACCATCACCGCCACGGTGCCGCCGTCCTACAGCGCCGGCCAGACCGTTGATGTCACGGTTTCTTCGCTGGGCGACGCCAAGAGCCTGCGCGGCGGCCAGTTGCTGATGACCCCGCTGCAGGGTGTCGACGGCGAAATCTATGCGCTGGCCCAGGGCGCGGTGATCGTCGGTGGCGTCAACGCCGAAGGCGCTAGCGGCTCCAAAGTCGCGATCAACACGTCTAACAGCGGCCTGATTCCTAATGGAGCGACGGTCGAGCGGATGATCCCGAGCGACTTCACCGAACGCGCCGAAGTGATGCTCAACGTCCGTCAGCCGAGCTTCCAGACCGTCACCCGTGTCGTCGACGCCGTTGACGCCTACTTCGGTCCCGGCACCGCTACGGCACTGAACGCCACCAAGGTCTCGATCCGCGCGCCGGTTACCAGCACCCAGCGCATGAGCTTCATGGCCATGCTCGAACGTTTGGAAGTCGAGGAAGGACGCAGCCGGCCAAAAGTGGTGTTCAACAGCCGCACCGGTACGGTGGTGGTCGGCCAGGGTGTGCGGGTGAAAGCGGCAGCGGTTGCCCATGGCAGCCTGACCGTGACCATCAGCGAGCGGCCGCAGGTCAGTCAGCCGAATGCATTTGCGGGTGGCGAAACCGTTGTCACGCCGCAGTCGGACGTCGCCATCGAGCAGGATCGCAAGGCGATGTTCAAGTGGCCGGAAGGCGCGAGCCTGGAAAGCATCATCAACACCATCAACAGTCTTGGCGCCACGCCTGACGACGTGATGAGCATCCTGCAGTCGCTGGAGCGTGCTGGCGCGCTCAACGCTGAACTGATCGTGATGTAACAAGGGACCGGTACCGGCCGCCCGCCGGCAGGTCGGACCCGCAGCAGATTCTGAATAGGTTTTGGCGCATGAGCATCGTATCCCTTCCGCAACACCTCGCTTCCATGCGCAACCGCGCCGATGGCCCGACCGCGGCACGGCGCCAGCAGCTGGAAGTCGTCGCCGAACAGTTCGAGGCGATGTTCCTGCAGCAGATCCTCAAGCAGATGCGCAAAGCCGGCGATGTGCTGGGCGCTGGCAACCCCATGCGCAGCCGCGAGCTGGACACCATGCGCGATTTCTACGACGAAGTGCTCGCCGATACCCTGGCCGGCAAGCGTCAGACCGGGATTGCGGACATGCTGGTGCAGCAGCTCAGTGGCGGCGCGGTAAATACCGCCCCGGTGCCAACTGCGCTGGCAGGGCACTCGGGCAGTGGTATTCAAGGTGGCGGACAGCACTCACTTCGCGGCACCTGGCAGCGTGGCGTCGATGCGCTGGACAGCGCTTGGGAAAGTGGCAAGGCGGGCTTCAAGTCGTTGGTCGACAGCGTCATCAAGCATGAGTCGAGTGGCAACATCGCCGCCGTCTCGCCAAAAGGCGCTCGCGGCCTGATGCAGCTGATGCCCGGCACGGCTCGGGACATGGCCGCCGAATTGGGTCTGCCGTTCAGCGAAGCGCGGCTGACCACAGATGCCGAGTACAACAAGCGCCTCGGCAGCGCCTACCTGAACAAGATGCTCGATCGCTACGACGGCCATCAGGCCCTGGCGCTGGCGGCCTATAACGCCGGCCCCGGCCGGGTGGATGAGTGGCTGAAGAGCCATGGCGATCCGCGCAAGGGCGAAATCGGCACCGGCGCGTGGGTGCAGAAGATCCCCTTTACGGAGACGCGTAATTACACCCGCAACATCCTCAACGATCTCAGTGCCGCCTCGCCGGTGCCGAGCGAACCGCGGGCCCAGTTGCAGGCCTTTCCGCCTGTCATGCCGACGACGCTTAATTCCAGTGGCGATCCGGTCGCTCTTTCTACTGGGCGCAGTGTTGTCTCTGGCGCCCGCCTCTCGGTGGCGTTCGCGCAACCGATCCGGATCGAGCCGAAGGAAGTCGTGTCGTGAGTATTCTTGGTCAAATTGGCTACAGCGGCGTTCGCGCCTCGCAGATCGCCCTGTCGGCGACCGGGCAGAACATTGCCAACGTCAACACGCCGGGCTTCAGCCGTCTGACGCCGGACCTCAAGTCACTTGGCGGGCAGACGTCAGTCAGCATCGGTGGGGGCGTGCAGGTCAGCAGCATCCGTCGGCTGTCCAACGACTTCCAGAATCAGCAACTCTGGCGCGCCACTACTGACAAGAGCTACTTCAATACCAACCAGCAGTATCTGACCGCCCTCGAAGGCCTGATCGACAGCGAAGGCTCAAGCGTCAGCGTCGGCCTGGACAACTTCTTCGCCGCCCTCAGCGAAGCCAGCTCGACCCCCGAATCCATCGCCCTGCGCCAGCAGATCATTGGCGAGGCCAAGCAGCTGGCCCAGCGCTTCAATGGGCTGAACAGCAACATCGGTACGCAGCTCAATGCCCTGCAGGGCCAGCGGGTCGCGATGACCAGCGAGATCAACGGGCTGTCCGGCAACATTGCCGAGCTCAATGCCAAGATCCGCGAAATGGAATCGGCCGGACGCGATACCGCGACCCTGCGCGATACGCGCGAAAATTTGGTGAAGGACCTCAGCCAGTGCGTTGGCATCCGCGTTCAGGAAGCCTCGGATGGGACACTCAGTGTGTCCTTGGCCAATGGTCAGCCGCTGGTGGCCGGTGCGACCGCCGGACAGCTGAAGGTCAATGAAAACGTTGCCGGTGAGCAGGAGATGACTCTGGTCTTCGCCAAGACCACCTTCCCGTTGAATCATCAGGGCCTCGGCGGTTCGCTGGGCGGCCTCTACGACACGGAATACGGCGCGTTGCGCCCGGCTCAGCAGGACCTGCATGACATGGCGGCCGCCGTCGCAACCTTGGTCAACGACACGCTGGCCGGTGGCTTCGACCTCAATGGCAATCCCGGCCAACCGCTCTTCAGCTACAACGCCGGCAGTACCAGCGGCATGCTTGCGGTGAACGCGCTCGGCGCATCGGAGCTGGCGTTTTCCGCCGCGCCGGGAGAGGTCGGTAACAACAAGGTGCTGCTTTCGCTGCTCGAAATGAAATCAGCCGGCATTCAGGTTGCCGGCAACACCGTGCCACTCAACGACGCCTACGCCGGTCTGGTCGGTCGTGTTGCCAGCGCCAGCCGCCAGAATCAGGCCGACCTCGGCGCAGCGACCACCGTCACGGCGCAAGCCCAGGCCCAGCGTGACAGCGTCAGCGCGGTGAATCTGGACGAGGAAGCCGTCAACCTGATGGCCTACGAGCAGGCCTATCAGGCCAACATGAAGGTCATCAGCACTTCCAACGATCTGTTCAACGCCGTATTGGCGATGTTCTGAGCCGGTCACTACCGGCTCGACTGACGAGAAAAGACACCATGCGCATCTCCAACGCCCAGATCACCGCCATGATGCACGGCTCGATGAATACCAGCTCCGAAAAGCTCGGCAAGCTGATGCAGCAGATGGCCACCGGCGAGCGCATGCTGCTGCCCTCCGACGACCCGATTTCCGCCGTGCGTGTGCTGCGCATTGAGCGCGAAGAAGCGACCCTGACCCAGTACCGCACCAGCATCGCCAACGTCTCCGGCAACCTCTCCAAGCAGGAGGCCAACCTCAAGGCCGCCTCGGACACCATGCTCAACGTGCGCGACCTGCTGCTGTGGGCGGCCAACGGCAGCAACACCAGCGAAGACCTGGCGGCCATTGCCAACGAGATGGGCAATCTGGAACGAACCATCCTCAGCTTTGCCAACGTGCGCGATGAAGAAGGCCGCTACCTGTTCTCCGGCACCCTTAGTGATCGTCCGGCGATCACCTTCGATGCCGCGACCGAGAGCTACCAGTTGACCGGCAACGATCAATACCGCCAGGCGGCAGTCGCCAATGGCGTACTGGTCGAGGAGAATGTCACCGCCGCGCAGGTCTTCGGTGGCGGCGTTGGCATGCTCAACGACCTCAACGCGTTGGTGAAAATGCTCGCCGACCCGGCACTGGACGCCAACGATCCTGCGGTACAGGCATCGATCACCGCTACGCTGACCAGCCTCGACAAGACCCACGGCGACCTGCTGGGCGCCGTCTCGGAGCTGGGCGGGCGGCAGAACACCCTGACGCTGCTGTCGAACAGCAACGAAGATGTCTCGCTGGTGAACAAGAAGATCGAGGGCGAGCTTTCGCAACTCGATTACGCGACCGCCAGTATCGACCTGAACAACTATCAGCTGTCGCTGCAGGCGACGCAGAAAACCTATTTGAAGATCAACGGGCTGTCGCTGTTCGGCATGCTCTGACCGAGGTAGCGTGAATGAAGATTGGCAAGCAGCTCCCCGCTGTTTCCGCAATCAACCCGCAGGAGCGTCGCGAGGCGCTGCTGCGGGATGCACCCGCGTCGCTGCGTGCCGGTGCGCCGGCCGAAACACCACACACCGAAACGGCCACCAGCAAGAGCACCAGCTTCAGCCTGCAGCTCAACCAGCAGCTGTCGTCCATGCAGTCCGCGGACAGCTACCTCGGCGATCTGCAAACCCGACTGTCGCAACTCAAGCTCAGCCTCAGCCGGCAGATCAGCACGCCGCAGCCTGATGGCGAGGACAGCATCCGCCAGGCCGTGCAGCAAGTGGGTGAGCTGCTCAAGGAGCGCAGCCTGCGCTCGGGCAACTCACTGGACGCCAATCTCAAGCTGCGCCTGACCGAGCCGGTGCGTAGCCGCTTCAGTCTGCAGGGGCTGGAGTCGCTGGAGAATATTCGTCAGTCGGGCCGCGAAACCCTGTTGTTCAGCGGCGGACGTCAACTGGCAGAGCCGGTTGCCGTGGTGCTCGACGATGACATGAGTGACGAGCAGATCCTGCGGCGCTTCAATGGCAGTCTGGGCCAGGCTGGCATTCGGGCTGAGCTGGACGCCAACGGCGAACTCCGCTTCTCCGCGCGTGAAGGCGACTGGCAGAAGCTCAAGGATCAGTTGGCCGTGCAGGGTGAGGGCAAGCTGTTCGACAAGGGCCGTTACGTTCGCGTGCAGAGCCAGGAAGATCAGTTGCTGAGCTTTCCCGAAGAGCTGCAACTGGACTCGTTCCGCGAGCTGCGTCGACTGCTCGACTCGGTGGTAGCGGGGCTCGACAAGGTCACCTCCCTGCGCGAACAGCTGAGCAATCGGCAAAAGGAAATCCGCGAATTCCTGGCGCGCCAGGCGCATGCCGATGAGAAGCAATGGGCCATGGATTTCTCGCGCTCGGTCTTCAATCTGATGCAGCGCAGCCCCACCAGCTACGCCGCGGTCACCCAGACCGTGGTGGCGCAGGCCACCATCAGTCGTTTCGCGGTGGTAAGCCTGCTTTCCTGATTCATCCCGCAGCGGCTGCGGTTTCTAAAGCCCGCTGCGGTCGATGAACTTCACATCCGAAGGTCGGCCCATCGGCAGGGTCTGCAGGGTTTCGCCCAGCAGCCCGCTGTCCGGGTCGCGCTGCAGCACCACCAGGGCATCGCTCTTCTGGTTGGCGATGAGCATGAAGCGCCCGCTCGGGTCGATGGCGAATTCACGTGGCTCACGACCTTCGCTGGCCCGGTCCTGGATCTCGCTCAGGTTGTCGTTTTCCTCGATGGCGTACACCAGGATGCGGTTCTTCTCGGCGCGATCACTCACATAAAGGAAGCGGCCATCCGCCGAGGGACGAATCGCGCCTGGCGAATGCTGGCTGGTGTCGCCGCCGGCAGCTAGATCCACCAGTTGTCGCTGCACCAGCGTGCCGTCGACATGATCGAAGCGGGCCACTTGCGCGCTCAACTCCAATGTCGCGTATGCCTGGCGCCCGTCCGGGCTGAACGCCAGATGGCGTGGGCCGCTGCCGTCCGGCAGGTTGATGGCGGCCGGCTCGGCGGGCGACAGCGGGCGCTCGGCATTGCCCGGGTCGTAGCGGTAGACGAATATCTTGTCCGCCCCCAGGTCACTGACGAACAGCGTCTTGCCGTCGGGCGACATCACCGCTGAATGGACGTGGGCTGATTGCTGACGCTCCGGGTGTTTCTCGCTGGCCTTGTGTGTGGCGATCTGGGTCACCGGCGAGAGCGTGCCGTCCTTGCCCAGCGGAACTACCGCAAGGCTGCCGCCGGGGTTGGCCCGCGAGCCGTAGTTGGAGACGAACAGGTAGCGGCCGTCGTGGCTCATGGTCAGGTGCGTAGGTTCGTCGCCGAGGGTGACCTGCTGGGCCAGCGCCGAAAGCTTGCCGCTGGCCGCTGCAATCATGAATGCGCTGACGCGGCCCACCGGGTCGGGGTGACCGGGACCGTTCTCGTTCGCCGCATAGAGCCGGTTACGGGTGAGGTCCAGCGTCAGCCAGGACGGATTGTGGGTGCGCATCACCTGCAGCGGCTGTGGTTCGAGGTAGCCGCGTTCGGCGTCGAACTGCATGCGGTAGATGCCTTCGCTATCGCCTTCGCTGGTGTAGCTGCCGATCAGTACTTGATACATGGGTGCTGCTGCTCCCGTGGTGCTGAATGCCAATAGGGCCGCGGCGATGCCGTGACGAACTCGTAATAGGTGGCGCATGGCCTTGTTGCTCCGTGGGCTGCTGTTCTTGTTTGTGCTGAATGGTCTGGCCCGGTTCCGGTTCCCCATGCTTTGGTGAATTGCGCATACACTGCGTCGAACTGCCGCATTCCTTCATCTGCCTGTCTACCATCAAGACGGATGCACCGCGTCAGCGTCATTTTTCTCACCGTTCATTAGCGTGGCTGCTCGACATGGATCACCAGTTACCCGCTCGACTCAGATCGCTGCAGGAAATCACCGCCGCTCTGGTTGAGGCGCGAATCGCGCCCCAGGCCTCGCTTGTCGATGAGACCAGCCAATGGCCTGCGCATTCCATGAAAGCATTGGGCGAAGCCGGTCTGTTGGGATTGATGGTGCCCGAAGCGCTCGGCGGTCACGGCCAGGGGCTGCTCGGATTGAGTGTCATCACTGAAACCATTGCCGCTGCCTGCCCGTCCTCGGCGCTGTGTTTCGGCATGCATTGCGTGGGCACCGCGGTCATTGCCGCCAAGGCCACCGAGTTTCAGCAGCAGCGGTATCTGCGCGAGATCGCTGAAGGCCGCCACATCACGACGCTGGCGCTGTCCGAGCACGGCTCCGGCGCGCATTTCTACCTGCCAGAAACCACTCTCGATATTGAGGCCGACGGCTTTCGACTCAGTGGCACCAAGCAGTTCGTGACCAATGGCGGACAGGCCGATTCCTACGTCGTTTCGACCGTGGCTCGCGATGATCAGGGCGATTCCGGCGACTTCAGCTGCGTGATCGTCGACCGGGATGCACATGGCGTGACCTGGCTCGATCACTGGAAAGGTTTCGGCATGCGCGGCAACTCGTCCCGGCCGATGCGCCTGGAGCAGACCCGCGTGCCCCAGGAGAACCTGCTGGGCGAGAAGGGCGATCAGGTCTGGTACGTGTTCGAAGTGGTGGCGCCGTTCTTCCTCATGGCCATGGCCGGCACCTACCTGGGCCTCGCTCAGGCCGCGCTGGACGCCGCCGGTGAACACCTTCGTGCTCGACGCTATAGCCATTCCGGCGAATCGCTGCGGGATGTGGAGAGCCTGCAGGTGCGCTACGCCGAGATGTGGACGGCGGTGGAGAAAACCCGCGCGCTGATACGCGAGGCCGGCCGTCGCGGCGACACGGGCCATCCCGATGCGCTGCCCTGGATACTCTCGTGCAAGGCGGACGCCGGCGAAACGGCCGTGTGGCTCGCCAATGAGACGATGACCATCTGCGGCGGTGCCGCTTACCGCGACAACAGCCGGATCGCGCAGGTGCTGCGCGACGCACGTGCCGCTCACGTCATGAGCCCGACCACCGATTTGCTGAAGCAGTGGACCGGGCGCAGCTTGCTCGGTTTGCCGCTGCTTTGAGCCTGCCTGTGAACATCGACTCGATTGTTCTGATCGCCGCCATAGATGCGGACGGCGCTCAGGCAGACGAGCCGCAGCAGTTGCTGCAAGACCTTGCCATGGAGCGAGGGCTGGAGCTTGAGGTTATCAGCGAGACCGTGCTCGCCGGCTCGGTTGCCGCACTCAACGCTTACGCCGAGCCCGCGCTCCTGCTGCTGGCGCCCGGCGTGCACCGGCCCCTGGCGACTGCCAGGGCCATACGGAGCTATTGGCGCGATTGCGAACTGATGTTTCTCTGCCGCGTCGGTGAGCTCGAACAGTTGCGCCGCGATCTGGGCATCGCGCTGCTCATCGGTTCGCACTGGTCCATCGTCGAGATGGAGCCGGCGCTGCTCGAGCGAGACGTCATTCAGGCCCTCGCCGCGACCCGGCGGCGGCAACGTCTGCGCACGACGCTGGATCAGGCCAATGCCACCATCAGCGCGCCGCACGGCTTGCACACAGGTCGCGCACGGCGCCGGCTGGATGCCGACTACTACCTCCACCACTTCATCGATGCCGCACCGGATGCCATCGTCGGGCTCGACGCAAGCCTGGCGGTGCTCTACTGGAGCGCAGGCGCCAAGGAGTTGTTCCAGCTGCCCATACGCGATGCTGTAAGGCTCACGGTGCGACAGTTGCCGTTCTGGTCGCAGCAATTGCAGACCGAGATGGAGCGGGTTCTCGACGGCGCGGGCCCACTGTCGCTCGAGCATGGCTGCACAATCGATGACACCGAGCTGATGCTGGAACTGATCGGTTCGGCCGTGCGCGATGGTGAACAGCAGATCATCGGGGTGTCGCTGAACATACGCGACATCACCGCTCAGACTGCCGAGCGGCGTGCAACGGCTGAGCGCGGCCGGGCACTGACCGAAGAGCGCCAGCACCTGCACCGGCTGTTCGATCAGGCGCCGGGCTTCATCGTGATCACCCAGGGCGCCGATCATGTGGTGGAGATTGCCAACCGGGCCTTTCATCAACTGATCGGGCAGCGCGACGTCGTCGGCAAGCCGGCCACCCAGGCGTTCCCTCGGATCGAAGGCCAGGATCTGGCCCTGCTGCTGCAGCAGGTCTATATCACCCGGCGGCCCTACGTGGGACGCAGCACGCCGGTGCTGGTCAGCCGGCGTAAGGATGAGCAGACCGAGCGACGATTCGTCGATTTCATTTTCCAGCCCGTGCTGACCGAGCACGGCCAGCTCACCGGCATCTTCTGCCAGGGCCACGATGTCACCCAGCAGATCCTCGCCCAGCAGGCGCTGCAACAGTCGCAGGACAATCTGCTGCAACTGGTCAACGAGCGCACCCGCGAACTCGAGCAGAGCCGGCAGGCGCTGTACCAGTCGCAGAAACTCGAAGCCATCGGCAAGCTCACCGGCGGCGTCGCTCACGACTTCAACAACGTGTTGCAGGTTATCGCTGGCAACCTGCAGCTATTGCGTCCGATGCTGTTCCAGGCGCAAGTCCCGGCGAACCGGCTGGACGCCGCGGCCCATGCCGTTGATCGCGGGGCCAAACTGGCGGCCGAATTGCTCGCCTTTGCGCGCCGGCAACCGTTGCGGCCGATGCCTACCAACCTCGGCCGTTTGCTGCGCAACATGGACGAGCTGTTGCGCCAGGCGCTGGGCGAAATGGTGGAAATCGAGACCATCGTGGCCGGCGGTCTCTGGACCACCATGGTCGATCCCAATCAGCTGGAAAACGTGCTGCTGAACCTGGCCATCAACGCCCGCGACGCCATGGGCAATGGCGGCAAGCTGACCCTCGAACTGAGCAATGCCATGCTCGACGAGTTTTATGCGCAAACCCAGATTGACGTCGAACCCGGCCAGTACGTGATGTTGGCAGTATCGGACACCGGCACTGGCATGACCGATCAGACCGCCGAGCGCGCCTTCGAACCTTTCTACACCACCAAGCCGGAGGGCGAGGGCACCGGGCTCGGGCTGAGCATGGCCTACGGGTTCGCCAAGCAGAGCGGCGGGCATATCCGGCTCTACAGCGAGTTAGGCAGCGGCACCACGGTCAAGCTCTACCTGCCGCGCACTGACCAACCGGAAGTGGTCGCCGTGACGCTTCCCGTTGGACCCGCGGTAGGTGGCACCGAGACGATCCTGGTGGTCGAGGACGACCTGGCGGTACAGGCAACCGTCATCGAACTGCTGTCCGGCCTGGGCTATCGCGTGCTGAGGGCCAACGATGCGCAGAGTGCGTTGAGCATCCTGCAGAGCGGCATGGCCATCGACCTGCTGTTCACCGACGTGGTCATGCCCGGCAAGCTCAGCAGCACAGAGCTGGTACGCCAGGCGAAGCTGCTGTTGCCGGACATCGCCGTACTGTTTACCTCGGGCTACACCCGCAACGCCATCGTCCATGGCGGCAAACTGGATGCCGGCGTGGAGTTGCTGAGCAAGCCTTATCGTCAGGAAGACCTGGCGCGCAAGATCCGCCAATTGCTGGGTGAGCGTGAGCGGCCGATGCTCCCGGACGCCGAGCCCGAAGGTAGCGGCGTGCCGTCCCGACGCAGCGCGTTGGTCATCGAGGATCAGCTGCAATTGCTCTCGCTGACCTGCGAAATGCTCGAGGAACTGGGCGTCGTCGCGGTTGGTTTTCCCAGCGCCGAAGAAGCGGCTGGCGCGCTGGAACAAGCACACTTCGACTACTTGCTGGTGGACCTGAACTTGCCCGGCATGTCCGGCCGCGAGTTCGCCGCGCTGGCACTTCAGGCGCAGCCAGAACTGCGCGTGGTGTTCGTCTCGGGTGATGGCGTGATCGAGAGCGAGCTGTCCGCCCGCTCTCTGCCCAAGCCGTTCAGCTTCGACCAGCTCGCCGAGATCCTACAGCCGTAAGATTGCCGCCGTGCGCCTGTGGGCGGGCGCCGCTGCGTGATAACCCATGCAGGCCGATGGCGATAGGCGCCGCCAGGGCCAGCCAGCTCAGCCAGTCGCCCGCGCCTTCGGACACCAGTCCGGCGATCAGCCCGAAGGTGGACACCACGCCGATCAGCACCGGCCACAGCCAGATGCGCATCATGAGCGTACCTCCGTCGTGCCGCGCTTGATCCACAAGTACAGGCCGCTGCCCAGCACGACGATAGTGAGGATATCCAGCAGTCCCCACAGGAACTTGAGCGGCAGGCCGCCGTAGTCACCGAAGTGCAACGGTTCTGAGAGCTGCAGCGCAGTGACGTACCAGGGCCGGGCGCCGGCTTCGAGCACCTCGCCATTGGCCGGATCGACCAGCAGCGCCTGGGTCAGGCGGGAAGTCAGCGGCGTGTCGCCGCGCAGGATCACCGCGACGTGCTCCGGCGTGGCGCGCAGTGTGCCGGGGTAGGCAATCATCGACACAGCCATGTCCGGCGCCGCAGCCAGCACGCGATCGACCGCAGTCTGCAAGGAGCCATCAGCGGCTGGCGCGTCACTGGCATCGGTGGCCAGCAGTACCCGCGTTTCACCGGCCTGCAGCGCGGCGACCTGTTCGGCCTGCCAGGCCTCAAAAATCAGATCCGCCCAGGTATTGATCACCCCGGTGAAACCAACCGCCAAGGCCCACACCAGGGTGACGATGCCGAGCAGGTTGTGCAGATCCAACCAGCGGGTGCGTGCAGTGCGTTCCTGACGCACCTCGCCGAAGCGCAGCTTGCGCATGAACGGCGCGTAGAGCACCACGCCGGAGATGATCGCCACCATCAGCAGCAGCCCCATGGCTCCGAGAAACAGCTTGCCGGCCAGCCCCGCGTAGAGGTCGACGTGCAGGCGGTACATCACGCTCATGAAGCCTTCGTCGAAGTTCGGCGCGCCGAGTACCTCGGCGGTGCGGGCATCGGAGAGGATTAGCGTCGATTCACTCTCGTCCGTATCAACTCGGGTATCGAGCTTGACGTACCAGACGTCCGGCTCGTCTTCTTCAGCGAAGAAATACAGCGGCACCAGCCCCTGATAGGCCTCGACCGCCTTGGCGGCGACCTGGTCCACTGAAGCGCGCGGTGTGCCTTCGGGCATCGCCGGCGCTTCGATCTCGTCGCCGGCCAAGTGCTCGATCTCATGCGAAAACACCAGCGGCAGACCGGTCAGGCACAACATTAGGATGAACAGCGTAGAGACGAGGCTGGACCACTTGTGGACCCAGCCCCACCGCCGCAGGTTGACTGCCTGCATCAGAAGTCGACCGTGGCGCTGACCGAGAGCGTGCGTGGGGTGCCAAGGACGAGGTAGCCCTGATCAGCGTAGCCGCCGGCCGAGGCCCAGTAGTCGCGGCCGGTAACGTTGTCCAGTCGCGCGCGCAAGGTCACGTCGCGATCCTCGACGACCATGCGGTAGCGGGCGCCTAGGTCGAAGCGGGTCCAGGCGGGCACTTCCAGATCATTCGCAGCGTCGGCGTACTGCCGGCCGGTATAGATCACCCGGCTGGTCAGGGTGAGACCGTCCAGGCCCGGCACATCCCATTCGCCGCCCACATTGGCCTGGGTGCGTGGGACGCCGATCGCACGATTACCCTCGTTGACGCCATTCTCGGTACTGGCCAGCTCGCCATCGAGTAGGGTCAGACCGCCGAGCAGTCGCACACCATAGGTCGGCTCGCCGAACACCGAAAGCTCTATACCGCGATTGCGCTGTTCGCCGCCGTCGGTGAATACGGCGTTTTCCACAGTGCTGAATGGCCGGTCGGTGGTGAACAACGCCAAGCTTCCGCCCAGGTGGCCCCCGTCGTACTTGATGCCTACCTCGGTCTGTTCAGAGACGTAGGGCTGCAGAGCGTCGCCGGGATTGCTGATCGCAACGCCGCCGCTGTTGGCTGGGGCGATGTCGCCCTTGACCAATCCTTCAATGTAATTGGCATAGACCGACAGATCGTCGGACAGCTGATACACCACGCCAGCGACCGGGCTGGTCTTGTAGCGGTTGTAGGAGGACAGGCGATTGCCGCTGTTGTAATCATAGGCCTTGGCTTCAATGCCCTGACGACGGGCGCCGAGGGTTACCAAGAGGCGGTCGTCCATGAAACCGAGCGTGTCGGCAATCGCCAGGCTTTGCGTGTGGGTACGCTCGGTCACATGGGGATCGGACATCGAGCCGCCTATAAGGGCATCGGCCGCGGGCATGGCTGCATCGTAGGGATCGTTCAAGTCACCAGCGAAACCGGCGAAGCTGGAAAATGCATAAGCATTGCGAGCCTCGATATCGAACATCGCCGCCGACATCACCAGCTCGTGGGATACCGGGCCGGTAAAGGTGCGCGCCCGAACGCCCACTTCGCTCGTGAACACCTCTTCCTCACGGATGTTGTCGAAGCGGTAGGCCGAGGTAACGCCCGAAGCTGTAGCCCTCGGGTTGGCCAACCGGTTCTGCTCTTCGCCTTCACGTATGCCGGCCGCCAGCCAGCCCGTCACGGCGTCCGAGAAGTCGTATTCGGCGCGGAAGGTGCCGAAGGTCTGCTTTTCCTTCGAGTAGGTCCAGGATTGGGCGAAATTGTCGTCGGCATCTGGTGCGCTGGGCACGCCACCGCTGGGCGTGACGTTCGGCCGTGGCTGGTCGATGAAGTGGTACTGGTGACCGATGTCACTGGAGAGGCGGAAATTTTCGCCCTGGTAATCGAGGCCGAGGGCGAACATGTCGAGCGTGCGGTCCTCGTCTTCGACCGTGGTCTCGCCGGCGCGCTTGGCCGCGTTCAGGCGCACGCCGAAGCGATCCTCTTCGCCGAAACGGCGGGCGATGTCGGCATGGGTCATCGCCTGGCCACCGTTCTCGGCGCCAAGCGTCAGGCGCGTCAGCGGCTCGTTCGGCGCGCGCTTGGGCAGGATGTTGATCGCACCGCCAATGCCACTGCCACCTGGCGCGGCGCCATTGAGGAAAGTGTTCGCACCGCGGAACACTTCCACGCGCTCGATGAACTCGGCAGCCACGTACTGGCGCGGCAGCAGGCCGTAGAGCCCGTTGTAGGAGATGTCGTCGGAATACACCGGGAAGCCCCGTACCACGTACACCTCCTGGAAGTTGCCGAAGCCGCGTGCGACGCGCACCGACGGGTCGTTCTGGAGCACGTCCGACACACTACGCGCCTGCTGATCCTGGATCAGCTGCGAGGTGTAGGACGTCGAGGTGAACGGGGTTTCCATGTAGTCACGGTTGCCCAGAATCCCTACTCGCCCACCACGGGCCACCTGCTCGCCTGCGTAGGGTTGGGTCAGACCGTCGGCCGAGGCGTCGGCGCTGGCGGTGATCTCCACCGATTGCAATTCAACCGGTTCAGCTGCTGCCCCCTGAGCTTGGCTTTCGACTTCTTGAGCCATGAGCGGCGAGCCAGAGAAACTGGCGGCAAGGCAAACGGGCAGCAGTGCAGATTTACGCGAAAAGCGAAGAGTAGACATGGCGGACCTGACCGGACGTTGAACTGTGAGGATGGCGGATGATGGCGCGAAGAGCAGTTGAGAGCCTGTGCCATCCGAGAGCCACTATCGTATCTAAAAGATAACAGTTCGCAACCGTATTCTGTCCGGCGGCGTTGCCTCTAATCAGCCATCTTGGCGGCGCGGCGAGTCTGGCGCGCGCTTGCGCGACTTCCGCACCTTCGTAAAAAAACTGGTTGGGTCTGTCGATCCGGGAATACACCAGACGACTAGCTGGTGAACACCCCGTTCAACCACGACGACAGGAGACGGACATGAACGACCAGAACCGCCAGGACGAGAGCGCCATTCGCCAATTGCACGAGGCCTTCGAACAAGCCACCAAGACCAAGGATCTCGACCGGATCATGGCGCAGTACGCCAACGACATAGTCGCCTTCGATGCGGTTGGCGCACTGCAATTCAAGGGCGTAGACGCGTACCGCGCGCACTGGCAGCGCTGCTTCGAGTTTTGCCAGGGCGAAGGCTTCTTCGAGACCCATGAGCTGCATGTGGATGTAGGCGGCGAGCTGGCCTGCAGCCGCATGCTTACCCACTGCGGTGGCCCCAATGCTGAAGGCGAGATGCAAACGGCCTGGATGCGCGGCACGCGGGTCTGGGCTCGGCGAGACGGGGAGTGGAAGGTGATTCACGAGCATTTCTCGATGCCCTTCGATATGCAGACCGGGCAGGTGTGCATGGATCAGGCACCGTCGCAGCAGCAGGTTGGTTGAGGCACTCTCGCGACCTTCGTCGCGCGAGCAGGCGAGGTTCGTCACCGGCTGCTAGCTTTTCTGCGTTGCCGGCAGACGGAGCCCCGCCATGAACTACCTGTGCCTGATTTATTACGATGAACAGCGTGTGGATGAGATGACCGACGAGCAGTGGCATGCGCTGGTCGCGCGTTGCCTGAGTTGCGGCGAGGAGCTGCGCGCCAGCGGCCACATGCTCGCCGGTGAACCGTTGCAGTCGGTGCGCACTGCGCGCACGGTGCGCGTGCGTGATGGCGTCACCTCGGTGGTCGACGGCCCCTTCGCCGAAACCCGCGAGCAGCTGGCGGGTTTCTACCTGATCGAGGCGGCTGACCAGCAGGAGGCGGAAGCCATCGCAGCGAAGATCCCGCCGGCCAGCCTCGGCTGCGTCGAGGTTCGGCCGCTGCGCCAGCTGCCGCAGCGCTGAGATGCCGCTGACGGGACCCGCTAGCGCGGCGCGGATCGAGGCAATCTACCGAAGCGAGTCGCGCCGAGTGCTGGCCACGCTGATTCGTCTGCTGGGCGATTTTGATCGCGCCGAGGAAGCCTTGCAGGACGCCTTTGCCGCCGCGCTTCAGCAGTGGCCGCGCGATGGCGTTCCGGACAATCCACGCGCCTGGCTGGTTTCTGCTGGCCGCTTCAAGGCGATCGACGCCCTGCGCCGCCGTGCGCGCTTCGATGCCTCGCTACGGCTGCTGGCCGAACAGCTGGAAGACGCGGCGCAGGCAGTGGAGGTCGACGAGATGGAAGACGATCGTCTGCGGCTGATCTTCACCTGCTGCCATCCGGCGTTGCCGGCCGATGGGCGGGTGGCGCTGACCCTGCGTGAAGTTTGCGACCTCACTACCGAAGAGATCGCCCGCGCGTTTCTTGCTCCGCCGGCGACCATCGCCCAGCGCATCGTGCGCGCCAAAGCGAAGATCCGTGACGCACAGCTGCCGTATCGGGTGCCGGAGCGTGACGAGCTGCCGGCGCGGCTGGAGAGTGTGCTGCGGGTGATCTATCTAGTGTTCAACGAAGGTTACAGCGCGTCGGCCGGTACTGAGCTGACCCGTGCCGACCTCTGCACCGAGGCGATCCGGCTGGGTCGATTGTTACTCGAATTGCTGCCCGACACCGAAGCGATGGGCCTGTTGGCGCTGATGCTGTTACACGACTCCCGCCGCGCCGCGCGCACCGATGATGCCGGTGAACTGGTGCGACTCGACGAACAGGATCGCAGCCGCTGGAACCAGTCGCAGATCGCCGAAGGCTCGGTACTTGTGCAGCGCGCGCTGGCTTCGCGGCGCATAGGTCCCTATACCTTGCAGGCGGCCATCGTCGCCGTGCACGCCGAGGCGCCGAGCGCGGCGGCGACCGATTGGGCGCAGATCGTCGGGCTCTATGACCTTCTGCTGCGCATCAGCCCGTCTCCGGTGATCGAGCTGAACCGCGGCGTTGCGCTGGCCATGCGCGACGGTCCCGAAGCAGGGCTGGAAGTGATCGACGAACTGCTGGATCGTGGCGAATTGCGTGATTACCACTTGCTGCACTCGGCCCGCGCGGACTTCTGCCGCCGCCTTGGCCGCCTGCCCGAGGCTCGCGAGGCGTACCGGATCGCCTTGGCACTGGCCCAGCTGGAGCCTGAAAAACGCTTCTTGCAGCAGCGGCTGGAGGAGCTGAACGTTGCCGATTGAGGCATCGTTGAGAAGGTATCGTGCAGCACCCAACTCAGCGGCAACCGCGGATCACGCTTTCATAGGAGCCAGCTTGCTGGCGATCGAGACCCCCGCGGTGCCGAAGTGATCGCCAGCAAGCTGGCTCCTACAGGGGTGCGGTGCCTGCACCGGCTGATTCATCGGTGGCTGTCCACGATCACCGCTCTAGCGGGCCAGCATCCTACACCCAGCTAAGTGGCAAACCGCGAATCACGCTTTCGTAGGAGCCAGCTTGCTGGCGATCCAGACCTCCGCGGCGCCGAAGCGATCGCCAGCAAGCTGGCTCCTACAGGAGCGCGGTGCCTGCACCGGCTGATCCATCGGTGGCCGTCTACGATCCGCTCTAGCGGGCCAGCATCCTGCACCCAACTCAGCGGCAAACCGCGGATCGTGCTTTTTGTAGGAGCCAGCTTGCTGGCGATCCAGGCCTCCGCGGTGCCGAAGCGATCGCCAGCAAGCTGGCTCCTACAGGATGGGCTGGATGCCGGAGCTAGCCCTTTTTGATCGGACTACGCTCACCCCCATCCCATCCCCCACACCGGGTCTGCGACCGGATATCAAGTATCGGTGGTGCCGGCGGGGAGGTAGTCGCTGCGGCTGAGGCCGTGGCGTTGCATCTTTTCGTTAAGGGTGCGGCGGGGCAGTTGCAGTTGCGTCATGACTTCGCTGATGTTGCCTTTGTGCTGCTGCAGCGCGCTGTTCAGGCATTGCGCCTCAAAGGCTTCCATCTGCTCGGCCAGCGAACTGCCGGCGGTGGCGAGCGGGTTGCTGGCAGCAGGCGGCGGCGTAAGGCCCAGAGCATGACGTTCCGCGGCGTTGATCAGTTCGCGCACGTTGCCCGGCCAGTCGTGACTAAGCAGCTGGGCCAGTTCCGCCGGGCTGGCGGGAACCGGGTCGCGGCCATGGCGCTGCGCGGCCTGGGTGACGAAATGATCGAACAACAGCGGGATGTCCTCGCGGCGTGAGCGCAGCGGCGGGATATGCAGTTCAGCGACATTCAGCCGGTACAGCAGATCCTCGCGAAAGCGCCCGCCGCGGACCTCTTCGAGCAAGTCCGGCTTGGCGGCGCTGATCACTCGCAGGTCGACCTCGATGCTGCGGTTGGAGCCCAGGCGCTCCAGGGTCTTTTCCTGCAGCACGCGCAGCAGCTTGACCTGCTGCGCCAGCGGCATGCTTTCGATCTCGTCGAGAAACAGGGTGCCCCCGTGGGCATGCTCGATACGGCCGATGCGCTTGCCCTGAGCACCGGTGAAGGCGCCGCTTTCATGGCCGAAAAGTTCGCTCTCGAAGATGGTTTCCGGGATCGCCGCGCAGTTCAGCGCGACGAAGGGATTGCGCGCGCGCGGGCTGAAGTCGTGCAGGCAGCAGGCGACCTGTTCCTTGCCGCTACCGGTGTCGCCGCGGATCAGCACGTTGACGTTGGTGCCGGCCAGCTCCAGCACCTGGCGGCGAAGGGTTTCCATGCCGCGCGAGACGCCCAGCAGCATCGACTCGATGCGCCCTTTGCGGGTGAACTGTTCGCGCAACTGGCGGTTTTCACAGACCAGCCGGCGCTTGTCCTGCGCTCGGCGCACGCTGTCGAGCAAGCGTTCCGGGGTGAAGGGTTTTTCAATGAAGTCGTAGGCGCCCTGGCGCAGCGCCTGCACCGCCATCGGGACGTCGCCGTGCCCGGTGACCATGATGACCGGCAGCTCGGGGTCCAGCGCCACCAGCCGCTCCAGCAGGCCGAGGCCGTCGAGGTCAGGCATGCGCACGTCACTGATCAGCACGCCGGCGAAGTCGCGGTCGATGACGCCCAGTGCCTCCTTCGCGCTGGCGCAGGTGCGCACGCTGTAGCCGGACAGCTCCAGCCACTGCTGTACGGCCTGGCGGATCGCTGCCTCGTCATCGATGAAGATCACCTGACCGCTCATGTCTCACTCCCCTATGCGAAACGCCAGTCTACTCGGCGGCAACCGATTCGGCCGCCGGCAGGTGCAGTTCGAACACCGCGCCGTGGGCATCATTGTGCGCCTCCAGCGTGCCGCCCAGATCACGGACGATGCCGTAGGACACCGCCAGCCCGAGGCCCAAACCCTGGCCTACCGGCTTGGTGGTGAAGAAGGGCTCGAATACCTGCTCGAGGTGTTCACCCGCGATACCACCGCCGCTGTCGGCAACCCGCAGCGTCCAGCCGTTATGAACCTGTTCGCAACTGATGCGCAGCTGGCGCACCTGAGCGCCCTGCATGGCGTCCAGAGCATTGGTCAGCAGATTGATCAGGACCTGCTCCAGGCGGATGGCGTCGCCGCTTACCCAGGCCTGCGTCTGAACTTCGCAGGACACCTCGACCGCTTCGCTGCGAATCCGTGGTGCCAGCAACTGCAGCGCCTGGTCCAGCACGTCCAATAAGCTCAGACGCTGGCGCAGGCCAGCGGGGCTCTTGCGCGCGAATGTCTTCAGGTGGCTGGTCAATGCCGCCATGCGCTCGACCAGTCCTTCGACCTGGGCGATGCCTTCTTTCACGGCCTCGGTGCGACCGCTGTCGAGTAGCAGGCGCTGACTGGCCAGCTGCATGCGCAACGCCGTCAGCGGCTGGTTGATCTCGTGGGCGAGCGCCGCGGACATCTGGCCCAGCGCGGCCATGCGCGCGGCGTGTACCAGTTCGTCCTGGGCGGTGTGCAGCTCGCGGGTGCGCTCCTCGACCAGCCGCTCCAGTTCGCTGCGGTTGCGTTGTTCGATGCGGCGGGTCTTGCGCCTCTGGGCGAGAAACAGCAGCAGAAAGGCCAGCGTCATCCACACGCCCGCAGCCGCCAGGCGATAGCTGCGCACGCTCGCGGCGACCTGCTGGGGCTCCTGCAACAGGTGCAGGGTCCAGTCTTCTTCCGGCAATTGCAGCTGCTGCCAGAGGTAGACGCGACGGCCATCAGGGCCGTCGACCTGACGCCGTTCGCTGTCCCCGGCGATGCGTTGCAGTCGCTCGCTCGGCAGCGGCTGCAGGTTCTGCTCGGCGTATCGGCGCACCGCCACCAGACGCTCGCGCACCTCGTCGCTCAACGGTCGCAGGTAGCGGAAACGCCAGGCCGGGCGGTTGGTCAGGATGACGATTTGCAGCGAATCGGAAATCAGCAGAATGCCGGACTGACCGACCCACTCGCGCTGCATATCCTCCAGTTCCAGCTTGACCACCAGCACGCCGATCACCTCGCCCGCGGCATTCTTGACGGAGCTGGAGAGAAAGTACCCGGGGATTCCGGTGGTCACGCCGACGGCGAAGTATCGCCCTGAGTCATTCGCCAGGGCGTCGAGAAAGTAGGGGCGAAAGGCGTAGTTGTTGCCGACGAAGCTGCTCCAGTCGCGCCAGTTGCTGGCGGCCAGGGTTTCGCCGTGACGGTCCAGCAGATACAGCACCGAGGAGCCCGCCGCCTGGTTCTGTTCTTCCAGACGCAGGTTGAGCTGTTCGCGCAGGGCCTGGTCTTCCGGATTGCCCAGCAACCCCTGGATGTCGCTGTCCAGCGCCAGCAACGCCGGCACCGAACGGAAGCGCTCGACCTGCGTGTGGATGGCCTGGGCATAGAGCTGCAGCTGGCCGCGTGCCTCCTGGCTGCGCTCGTCCCAGGCGCGCTGCTCGGCAATCCGTCCGGCCCAGTACATGCACAGCACAAGGCCAAGCAGGATCAGGGCAACGATCAGGGCGACGCGGTAGCGGCTGGACAGTGCGGGCATGGTCGGCTCGGGCAGTGAGGCTGCATCTTAAGCCAGCAGCGCATCGGAAGGGAGACGCCTGCCCGAGCACCGCAACCGCCCAATCGATTCGATGATTCTCCCCGGTGCTACGGCTTGCTTCCAGATATCGCGCGCCAGAGCATCCCAGTCGCAGAGTGACCGGTGGGTGCGCTATCATCCGCGGCCTGTTTTTCTCTTCGCCCCGTCGAATCCCTGCTGAGCTAACCATGACCTGGCTGCCCACTCCGCCATAGCGCAACGCCTCTCGCCTGATCCCAAACCCGCCCCTGAGAGGTCCGGGGATCGGCATGCGCCTCCCATCTGCCCGAGTGGTAACGGATTCATCTGAAACACACTAGCCTTGCATAAGCCTGCTGCCGTTACCCGGCGTGCCGGCGATGCCTTTGCTTTGGAAATCAAAATGCTGCACACGATCAAACAGAACTGGTTCTGCAACCTCCGCGGCGACGTGCTCGCCGGCCTCGTCGTCGCCCTGGCGCTGATTCCGGAAGCAATCGCCTTCTCGATCATCGCCGGCGTCGATCCGCGGGTCGGGCTCTATGCCTCGTTCTGCATCGCCGTGGTGATAGCCTTCGTAGGCGGCCGGCCGGGCATGATCTCGGCGGCCACCGGCGCCATGGCGCTGCTGATGGTGACGCTGGTGCGCGAGCACGGGCTGCAATACCTGCTCGCCGCGACCCTGCTGTGCGGCGTGCTGCAGATCGGCGCTGGCTACCTGCGTCTGGGGTCGCTGATGCGCTTCGTCTCGCGTTCGGTGGTCACCGGCTTCGTCAATGCGCTGGCGATTCTGATCTTCATGGCGCAGCTGCCGGAGCTGACGAACGTCACCTGGCACGTCTACGCCATGACCGCCGCCGGGCTGGGCATCATCTACCTGTTCCCCTATGTACCAAAGATCGGGCGCATCATTCCGTCGCCGCTGGTGTGCATCCTCTCGCTGACCGCCGTGGCCATGTACCTCGGCCTGGATATCCGTACCGTGGCCGACATGGGCGACCTGCCCGACACGCTGCCGATCTTCCTCTGGCCCGAAGTGCCGCTGACCTTCGAAACCCTCGCGATCATCTTCCCGTACTCCGCCGCGCTGGCCGTGGTCGGCCTGCTGGAATCGCTGATGACCGCGACCATCGTCGATGACCTGACAGACACCGGCAGCGACAAGAACCGCGAGTGCAAAGGGCAGGGCGTCGCCAATATCGTCTCCGGACTGTTCGGCGGCATGGCCGGCTGCGCGATGATCGGCCAGTCGGTGATCAACGTGAAATCCGGCGGCCGCACCCGGCTATCGACACTGATTGCCGGCGTCGTGCTGCTACTGATGGTGGTGTTTCTCAGTGACTGGGTCGGCCAGATCCCCATGGCCGCGCTGGTAGCGGTGATGATCATGGTGTCCATTGGCACCTTCAGCTGGGATTCACTGCGCAACCTCAAGCGTTACCCGCTCTCCACCAACATCGTCATGGTGGTCACCGTCGTGGTGGTGGTCTTTACCCATAACCTCGCCTTCGGCGTGCTGGCCGGCGTGCTGCTGGCGGCATTGTTCTTCGCCAACAAGGTCGGGCATTACCTGCACATCGGGTCGGAACTAGGCGCGGACGGCAACCAGCGCACCTACCGGGTGACGGGCCAGGTGTTCTTCAGCTCTTCGGACAAATTCACCGCTGCTTTTGACTTCAAGGAAGCGGTCGCCACGATCATCATCGACCTGACCCATGCGCATTTCTGGGACATCACCGCCGTCGCCGCGCTCGACAAGGTCGTCGTCAAGCTGCGCCGCGAAGGCACCGAGGTCCAGGTGCTGGGCTTGAACGAAGCCAGCGCGACCATCGTTGACCGCTTCGGTGTACACGACAAACCCGAAGCCACCGACACGCTGATGAGCCACTGACCAGGAGAACAACAATGAAGAATGTAATGGCTTGCATCGATGGGTCCCCTCAGGCCGCAGCCGTCTGCGATTGCGCCGCCTGGGCCAGCCGCCAGCTCGACGCACCGCTGACCCTGCTGCACGTGCTCGACCAGCAGCAGTACCCGGCCACGGGTAACCTCAGCGGCATCATCGGCCTTGGCAGCCGCGAATACCTGCTCGAAGAACTCGCCGCGCTGGATGAGAAGCGCAGCAAACTGGCGCTCGAAGAAGGCCGGATGATGCTCGCCGCGGCCAAACATCGCGTCGTCGGCGCAGGCGTCGCGCAACCGGAAATTCGTCAGCGTCACGGCGATCTGGTGGAAAGCCTGCGTGATCTCGAAGGTGACATCCGTCTACTGGTGATTGGCAAACAGGGCGAGGACAGCGGCACGGATCTGCAACTCATCGGCAGCCAGCTGGAGAGCGTGATCCGCACCATGCACCGGCCAATCCTCGTCACCCCGGCGAGTTTCACCGCACCCACCAGCGTCATGCTCGCCTTCGACGGCAGCGCCACCACCCGCAAAGGCATAGAGATGCTGGCCTCCAGCCCGTTGTTCAAGGGCATCCCCATCCATCTGGTGATGGTCGGCGACGATGCGGGTGAGAGCCCCACGCTGCTGGAATCCGCGCGCGATGCGTTGATCGCGGCCGGGTTTGAGGTGCACATCGGGATTCGCACCGGTGAGGTCGAGCCGGCGCTGCACGCCTATCAGGCCGAGCATGGCATTGGGCTGCTGGTAATGGGCGCCTACGGCCATTCGCGGATTCGCCAGTTTCTGGTCGGCAGCACCACCACCAGCATGATCCGCTCGACCACCACGCCGTTGCTGTTGTTGCGCTGATCCTGCCTCGAATAACGCGCGCCGGCCTGGCGCGCGTGGCTTCGACTTAGCGGTAAATATCAGCCCGCGACCAGGGCAGCTCGTGGGAGCCATCCGGCAGCGGCTTGCTCGCCAGGATCTGATGCAGATTGATCCAGCTGCGCCGGAACCCGTAAGCACAACCGGCCAGATAAACCCGCCAGATGCGCAGCGCCCGCTCGGGCACCATCTGCCGCGCCTCGTCCAGCCGCGCCTCCAGCCGCTCACTCCAGAAGTGCAGCGTGCGTGCGTAATGCAGGCGCAGGCTTTCCACATCGACGATTTCCAAGCCTGACTCACTGATGCACGCGCCGATCTTCACCAGATGCGGCAGCTCGCCATGGGGGAAAACGTAGCGGTCGATGAACTCGCCTGCGCCATGGGCCACCGGCCGACCATCGATATAGCGCGACGTGATGCCGTGGTTGAGCACCAGCCCGCCGGGCCGCACCACCTCCGACAGCTGCTTGCAGTACAGCGGCATGTTGGCGTGCCCCACATGCTCGAACATGCCAACACTGACTACCTTGTCGAACTGGCCATCGGCAGGCAGATCGCGATAGTCCATCAACTCCAGCTGCACCCGATCCTCAAGCCCCTCGGCGGCAACGCGCTCGCGCCCGAGCTTCAGTTGTTCGCGGCTGAGCGTGATACCCAATACCTGCGCGCCATACTCGCGCGCCGCAAAACGCGCCAGCCCACCCCAGCCGCAACCGACATCCAGCAGACGATCGCCGGGTTTTAGCCGCAGCTTGCGGCACAGATGCCGCAGCTTGGCCTGTTGGGCTTGATCGAGGTCTTCTGTCCCGGTCTCGAAATACGCGCATGAATAGACCATGTCCCGATCCAGCCAGAGCTGATAGAACGCGTTGGACAGGTCGTAGTGATAGGCAATGGCCTCGGCATCGGTGGCCTTGTCGTGGGCTTCGCGCCGCGGCAGCGCGGTGTGCGCCTCGCCCAGCGCGCGGGTTATCTCGTCGCCAATGCGGATCACCTCTTCAAGCGGCCCATGCAAGTCGACCTTGCCCTCAACATAGGCACCGCCAAGCAGGGCCAGACTGGGATTGGTGAGTTTCGAAAGCAGATCGGGGTCCCTGATCTCCAGCGTCACGCTGGGCGCAGGCCCGATATCAATCTCCTTGCCGTCCCATAGCCGCAGGCGCAACGGCAACTCCAGGTCTCGAAGGGCTGGAAGCAATGTGGTCAACATGCTCTTCTCCTTTGCCAGGCTTGCCGAAAGAGGCTAGACCAATAAGCCGGGTTTGCTGCCGATCGAACGATGGTTTTTGGCAATGGCGAAGATTTAGCTAAACGATCGCGCAGCGGCGAGATCTCGGGTGTCGGCGAATGCTCTGAGCTAGAGCTGCTGCGGTCGCCGATAGGGCTCGACAGGGGACTAAACTTGTCTGGTTTACCGCTGATCTCAACCACACGACCGGTCATGCAAGCAGCAAGAGGCAATGCGATGAACCAGTTCGACTGGCATAGTGATCAGATAACGAACGAAACAATGGTGACCGCCAGCTATAGAAATACACAAAACGTACGCAGGTTCATGACCGAAACTTGCGGGCCTGATTTCAAGTTCGACCGTGATTTCATGGGCTGGATGAAGGACGGTACACCCAAAACCATGGGACAGGTAGCTTGCGAGTGGCGGCGACGGCATGAGCGCTGACGCGCCGCGTTTAGCCGATGCTGCTTCGAAGATAGCGGAAGGCAGTGGGAGCAGAACTCGTTTCAAGCTTGCAGTAATTGGCAATCCCACGACATCGGCATGCCACCCGCAGCTCTCTTACTAGGAGTACTCAGAATTGGCATGACAGCTTTTTCACAATGGCAATCGGCATTCCTTTGTGTTGTTTTCGGTCTCAATCGCGGGCTATTCTTCGGTCTGCTGGCGCTCAGCTAGATGAGTAACCGATATCGGACGAAACGGAATGGAAGATTCTGAATCCGGCTATTTTCGCGGAGAGCATACTTTAAAGTTTTCGAAAGATACTTTTTGGGAAAAAACAAAGCGGATGGGTTTGTTTATATTCCCTTCAGAAATGCCGACCTTTTTTACAATATTGGTTGCCCTTCTTGGTGTCTCAGAAGTAATAACTAAGGGCAATGATCGCATTACATTTATCGATGTGCTTTGGCCGAGTCTAATAGTTTCTTTTGTAGTGGCTGGTTATCGAGCGGTTTATTCCTACTCTACCTTTTGCCCTGAAGAACTCCAATCTGAGCTCGATGTAGTAAAGAAAGCGTATAGGTTGAAAAAGGTTGCGTGGCAGTATGTTATGGCTCGCTCGTTGCTCAAGTCACGAATTGAGGTTCATAGGAACTCTATTTCTAGAATTCAACGAGGCGCAGAGTATGTGGGACCCCTGAAGCTTGATGTGCAAGAGTACATTCGATGGGGTTCGCTTCGATCTACTGCCATACCGAGGCTGTTGAATGCGGTAATTATTCAATTCGCCAATGAGCTACCGACCGTCATTTCGGATCTCGAAGATGGAGTGACACTCTCTGAATTTAAATTACGCCTTGATTACATAGGGGAGCTTTGCCAAGAAATTCGGAATATTGAACTAGAAAGTTATAGAGTGCTTCCTCCTGAAGGGTTTGAAGTTGCGCACAGCTATACCCGTGGGTGGACAGATCCTATATCCTTTGCAATTAATGAATTTCTCGGCTTTCTAGATTCTGCCTCTGAGGTTACCGAGGGATCGCTTAAGACTGGCAATATTCAGATTCCCGCAATTAGCGTCGTGATAAATACTGTCCCACATTTGGATGATTACATTGAGGCTATGACCGAAGCTGTAAGTTTATATGCTTCAGATAATCTCTAGAAATCATCAAAGTTCGGTTCGCCTAATAACTCCTACTTATTACTCCAGTGCCGAGCAGCTCAGACTACGCTGGCCGGCAATATCTTAGAGTTCGCGAACTTCTACGTACGCGCGAACCCGCTACAAACTTAGATTCCCTCCAAAGCGGAGCGAAGGTAAGGGTGCTTAGTGACAGTGGTAGTCGCCGGTTTTGTGATTGCGATGGCAACCTTTGGAATCTGTACCGCCACTGTGGGCGAAAGCGGATGCGGAAGTTACTGCAATCAAAGCAGCGATGATCACGGCAGAAATCTTCTTCATTTGGTGCTTCCTCTTGCTGGCATGTCGATATGATATCAAAGTGATATCTAGTCGCATGATGCTCTTGCCAGTAAGGGAAGTCGCCAGTTTTCGACACTTCTTCGACACCCAAGCCGGCGCCGCTCCGGTCGAGTAGCTGGAGGCCGCGTAGTTAGGGGCTTTCAGAGCGAGAAATGGCGGAAGGCAGTGGGAGTCGAACCCACCCAGGAACGGCTGCCGCCCCCAACCGGGTTTGAAGCCCGGCCGCACCACCGGGTGCGATTGCCTTCCAGCGAGGCCTCGAATGAGGTCTGGACTGGAGATTGGTAAGCAGCCTACCTGACCTCGGGCTCCGAGGCCAAGGCGCTGTCGGGTCGCACCTTGCGTTCGTTGCCGAAGCGGCGGGTGAGGCCTATGCGGTCGAAGTGTTCGAGCAGCTGGATGCTGCGTTTGCGGCCGAGCTGGATCTGGTCGCGGAAGGCGGCGGCGCGGATGACGCCGGATTGGCGTTCCATGTCCAGCACCTGGCTGGCGAGCTGGCGGATGGTTGAGTCGGTGTAGAACAGGTCCTTTACGACCTGTTGCAACTCGCCGATGCGCGACAGTTTGCGCAACAGGTGCCGAACCTGGTCTTCCTCGACATTCAGTTCGCTGGCCAGGTCCCGCACCCAGGGCGGATCGAAGCGTGCGGCTTCGAGCAGCGGCCAGAGTCGAGCTTTCAGCGCTTCTTCCTCTTCGGTCAGACGAACGCGATGGCCGGGCAGGTGCAGCCATGGGCCGCTGGCTTCGATGGTGCCGGCGGCCAGCACGGCTTCGAGCAGGGCGAGATAGATCGGTCGCTCCAGCTGCGGCAGCGCATAGCGGCGCAGGCGGTCGCGGTCCGGTCCGAGTTCGTCCGGTTGTGCTTCATGGAAGCGTTGCAGGGCGGCGACCAGACTCTGTTCGAGATATTCCCAGGTACCGCGCTCGAACAGCCGCGGGCCCACTCGGGTGTTGATTTCCAGTGCTTCGTCCGGCAGGCGCCAGGTGTGTCGGGGCCGATTGAACTGCCGTTCCAGCAGCGCCGGCTCCAGGCCGTTGATGGCGCTGGGCAGCAGGCCCGGCAGAATTTCTTCCAATGTTTCGCCAGCCAGTGCACGCAGCACGGCCAGACGTGCCTGACGGTGGCGGTTGCGCGGCGGGGCGAAGGGGTCGAGCACGCGACCGCCACCAAGCGTGCGCTGGGCGGACTGGTCGCGCAGCACCACGCGGTCCCCGTGTACGGCATGTGCAGGCGCGTTGAGTAGCAACTGTGCGTGCACGTGGCCGCCGGGCGCCAGGCATTCGCCTTCAAGCAGCGCGATGCGGCCGGTGACGTCCTGGGCGCCGAGATGAATGTGCACCGGCGTCCAGTGGCGCAGCTCGCGGGCTTCGCCGGGTAACAGGGTGAATTCGATATCGATGCGCCGGGTTGCGGCTTGCAGCTCAGGTTTCACCAGCCAGTCGCCGCGGCTGATGTCATCTACCGAAAGGCGGTCGCCGGCGAGGTTAAGGGCGACGCGCTGGCCGGCCTGTGCCTGCTCGGCTTTCTGATTCTGGGCGTGCAGCCCGCGCACACGAACGCTTCGACCGGATGGGCTCAGGACCAGCTCATCGCCAACCTGGACCCGTCCCGCAAAGGCGGTGCCAGTCACGACCACACCGGTACCGGTGACGCTGAATGCGCGGTCGATGGCGAGGCGGAAATGGCCGTCTTCACGACGCGCCTGCACCTCGGCGGCTTGCTCGATCAACAGCGAGCGGAGCGCGTCGATGCCTTCACCGGATACGCTGGAGACCGGCAGGATCGGCGCACCTGCCAGCGGCCCGGCTTCCAACAGCGCTTCTATCTGCAGGTGCACTTCAGCGATGCGCGCGTCCTCGACCCGGTCGATCTTGGTCATGGCCACGAGCGCGCGGCGGATGCCCAGCAGTTCGATGATCGCCAGGTGCTCACGGGTTTGCGGCATCACGCCGTCGTCCGCCGCAACCACCAGCAGCACGCAGTCAATGCCGCAGGCGCCGGCGAGCATGTTGTGGACGAATTTCTCGTGGCCGGGCACGTCGATGAATCCGGTGAGGTCGGCCTCACCAAGGGATGCGTACAGGTAGCCGAGGTCGATGGTGATGCCGCGCAGACGCTCTTCGCGGCGGCGGTCGCCCTCCTGTCCGGTCAGCGCTTTGAGCAGGGCGGTCTTGCCGTGGTCGATGTGGCCGGCGGTGCCGATGATCATGACGCCAGCTCCCGTTGCAGATGCGGCAGCTGTTCAAGGAAGGCCGGCTCGTCGTCCAGCTGGCGCAGATCGAGCCAGAGGGCGTCGTCGGCAACCCGGCCGAGAATCGGGATCGGCATGCAGCGCAGCGCTTCTTCGAGCTGACGCAGGCTGCGACCGCGCAAACGGCGGGGTTGCAACGGGCGAATGCAGAGCGCGGCGCTTGGCAGTCGTGCAACCGGTTGGGCGCCACTGCCGATCATGCCGAGGGCATCCTCGACAGCGACCTGCCAGGGCTCGCCAATGGCCGAAGCGACTGAGGGTGCGATCCGCTCTGCCTGAGTACGGATGTCCAGCTGCGGGCGGCTGAGCAGGCGCAGGCTGGTCAGTCGCTCGCCGAGGCGGTATGGGTCACGGTAGAGATTGAGTACAGCTTCAAGCGCGGCAAGGGTCAGCTTGTCGACGCGCAGGGCGCGCTTGAGCGGGTTCTTCTTGATCTTCTGGATCAGCTCACGGCTGCCGACGATCAACCCTGCCTGGGGGCCGCCGAGCAGCTTGTCGCCACTGAAGGTCACGATGTTGGCGCCATCGCGCAGGGCTTCCTGCACGGTGGGTTCTTTTGGCAGGCCCCAGCGAGATAGATCGATAAGGCTGCCACTGCCGAGGTCTTCCAGCAGCGGCAGGCCATGGGCGCGGGCGATGGATGCCAGCTCGGCCGTGGCGACGCTGGCAGTGAAGCCCTGCACGCTGTAGTTGCTGGTGTGCACACGCATCAACAGGCCCGAGCGGGGATTGATCGCCGCTTCGTAATCCTTGGCGTGGGTGCGGTTGGTGGTGCCGACCTCGTGCAGCTTCACGCCAGCCCGGGCCATGATGTCGGGAATGCGGAAGGCGCCGCCAATCTCGATCAGCTCACCACGGGAGATGATCCCTTCCTTGCGCGCGCCAAGGCTGTTAAGCGCCAGTAGCACGGCGGCGGCGTTGTTGTTGACCACCGTGACAGCTTCGGCGCCAGTCAGCTCGCGGATCAGGCCTTCGATGAGGTCGTCACGGTCGCCGCGTTTGCCGCTGGCCAGATCGAACTCGAGATTCATTGGATAACGCGCTGCCAGCGTGATGGCCTCGATGGCTTCATCAGGTAGCAGCGCGCGGCCGAGGTTGGTGTGCAGCACCGTGCCAGTGAGGTTGAACACGCGGCGCACGCGGCTGCGGTGCTGGTTGGCCAGACGCTCGCCTGCGCGGCCGGCAAGCACTGCCTCTGACAGCTCCAGCGCAGCCAGTTGGCCGTGGCGAGCGGGTTCGCGCAGTTCGTCGAGCAGGTCTCGCAGGGTGCCGAGAAGCGCTTCACGTCCGTAACGCTGTTGCAACGGCTCGCAAGCGGGTGCACGCAACAGACGGTCGACCGATGGCAGGCGAACGCTGCTCATGCTTGGCGAACCGGCTGGCGATTCGGAAAGGGGAAGGGGGCGCGGGCCGTGCTGATGGCGATGGACCCTATGGCGAGGTTGCCTGACACGCAGGACTCCGTTCTTTTTAGTGTTTCGCAAGCAACATAGACGCTTGAACCGGCATCGGGTTCAGTTGGCCTGCGCGCACCCTGGATATGAAAAACCCGGGCAAGCCCGGGTTTTCTTTACGTCTGCGCCACTCAGGCGTTCTGGCGGATGCCCGCCACCAGCCACGGCTGGTTTTCGCCCTGAGCACGTTCCATGCGCCAGCTTTCGCTGAACGGCTCGCCCTGATCGAAGCGCGAGTTCTTCGACACGCCGACGAAGGTGAGGGTGGCGATGGTCTTGTCAGCCTGATCATCGACGCCATCGAGCTGAATCTGCAGATTGTCGATGTAGGTCGCCTGATAGGCATCGCCGATCTCGGCACGTTCACGCATCAGGAACTCATGCAGTTGCGGGGTAACGAATTCGCCAATCTTGTCCATTTCATTGGCGTCCCAGTGTTGCTGCAGGGACAAGAAATGTTCGCGGGCGGCAGATACGAAGTTCTGCTCGTTGAACCAGGCCGGGGCGTTGATCACCGGAGCGGCAGCAACTGAGCTGGAGCTGCCACCAAAGATCGAAGGCTGCGCAGGCATTTCGCGCTGCATCGGTGCGTGTCCGGCCATGGCTGGCTGCTGCTGGCGGCGACGGGCTGCCAGGAAGCGGAACAGCAGGAATGCGATAGCACCGAAGATCAGGATATCCATGAACTGGATGCCTTCGAAACCGTCACCCATGAACATGGAGGCGAGCAGGCCACCAGCAGCGAGACCAGCCAACGGTCCGAGCCAGCGCGAAGCACCGCTGGCAGCGGCGGGCGTCTGACGGCCAGCCTGGTTGGGTGCGGCCTGAGTTTGCTGAGGCGCCTGGCGGCTCTGATGGCTGGGCGCCGAACCAAAGCTCTTGCCGCCGCCGAAACGCTTGGCGTGGACGTCGAGGCTGAGGGTCAGGCCGATACACAGCGCCATGAAAATGCTGAGCACACGTTGCATTTTGTATTCCTGAATTGGACGAAGATACGAAGCGGATGGTGCACGGCCTGGTGAGGCCGCGCTAGTTGCAGAGTGTTTCGGGCTTTTGCCCCGTTGCGTTTGCTGATCATCGAAAGCGCAACGGAGCAAGGGCTCAACGCCAGTTATACAGCTCTTTCTCGGAGATCTCGTGCATCGGCGTCACTTGCTCCTGGAAGGCTTTCATCGACGCCCAGATACGGCCGTTCAGCTCGCTTTGCTGAGCCAGCTCGCCAAGCACGACGTCGGACTGCTCGCGCATCGCCGCCAGCACTTCATCGGGGAAACGCTTGAGCTGCGTGCCCTGCTGCTTGAGCTGATCGAGCGCCATGGCGTTGTTGTAGACATAGTCGTCGATCATGTCGCGACTGGCGGCACCAGCGGCTTCGGTGAGGATGGCGCGAAGATCTTCAGGCAAGCTGTCGAGGGCTTTCTGGTTGATCAGCATTTCCAGCACGGCCTGTGGTTCCTGCCAGCCCGGGTAGTAGTAGTACTTGGCGGCTTTGTGCAGGCCGAACGCGAGGTCGTTGTAAGGGCTGACCCAGTCGGTGGCATCGATGGCGCCCGTCTGCAGGGCGGTGAACACTTCGCCGCCGGGCATGTTGACGGTGGTCGCGCCGAGACGGGTCAGCACTTCGCCGCCCAGGCCAGGTGTACGGATTTTCAGGCCCTGCAGGTCCTGCAGGGAATTGATTTCCTTGTTGAACCAGCCGCCCATCTGCATGCCGGTGTTGCCGACCACCATGGGTTTGACGCCGTAGGGGGCGTAGGCTTCGTCCCAGAATGCCTGGCCGCCACCACGGGTCAGCCAGGCGTTCATTTCGCTGGTCGACAGGCCGAACGGCACTGAGGTGAAGAACTGAGCGGTGGGCACCTTGCCCTTCCAGTAGTAGGCCGCGCCGTGGCCTAGCTCGGCGGTGCCGCGGGAGACGGCATCGAACACTTCGAGGGCAGGGACCAGCTCGCCGCCGGCATAGACCTTGATGGTCAGGCGGCCGTCGCTCATGGCGTTGACCCGGTCGGCCAGACGCTGCGCAGCGGTTCCCAGGCCCGGGTAGTTCTTCGGCCAGGCGGTGACCATCTTCCAGTTGTAGGTCTTGGGCGCTTCGCTGGCGGCAGCCTTGGGCTCGGCGGTGGATTCGACTTTCTTCTCGTCGTTGCAGCCTGCAAGGCTGAGCGATGCAAGCAGGGCAGTAGCGGCACCAAACAAGTGACGGCGTTTCATGAATGGCTGTTCCTTTGGCGAATTTTATTAGTATGGGTATAAGTTGACGTAAACGTCATAGCGCTTCCAGTTTGGCATAACTGAGCATCAACCACTTGCTCCCTTCGTCTTCGAAGTTCACCTGCACGCGCGCCTGAGCACCCGAGCCCTCGAAATTGAGGATGGTGCCTTCGCCGAACAGGGAATGGCGTACCCGCTGACCAAGGTTGAACGGGGTTTCCGGCACGTTGGCGCCGTCGAACAGCGAGCCGCCGCCCATGCCGCGCGTATTGAAGCTGCGGCTGACGGTGTTGCTCAGACGCACTTCGCTGACCAGGGCCGGCGGCAGTTCGCGTACGAAGCGAGAGACCTTGTTGTAGGTCTCGGTGCCGTAGAGCCGGCGGGTTTCAGCGTAGGTGATGATCAGCTGTTGCATGGCGCGGGTAATGCCGACATAGGCCAGGCGGCGTTCCTCCTCGAGACGGCCGGGTTCTTCCAGGCTCATCTTGTGCGGGAACAGACCTTCTTCCATGCCGACCAGGAATACCAGCGGGAACTCCAGGCCCTTGGCACTGTGCAGGGTCATCAATTGAACGCTGTCTTCATGATCCCCTGCTTGCTGCTCGCCGGCTTCCAGCGAGGCGTGATCGAGGAACGCCGCCAGCGGGGTCTGCTCGTCTTCCTCTTCTTCGCTGTAATGGTCGAAGGCGCGTGCGGCGGAGACCAGTTCCTCGAGGTTTTCCACCCGTGCCTGGGCCTTCTCGCCTTTTTCGTCGCGGTGATAGGCGAGTAGCCCGGATTGCTCGATAACCAGCTGCGCCATGTTGTGCAGCTGCATGCCTTCGACTTTCAGGGCCAGGGTGTCGATCAGTTCGACGAAGCCGTTCAGCGCGCTGGCCGCGCGGCCGGAGACCACCTTGGTGCCGACCGCCTGATGCAGCGCGGCCCACATGGAGGTTTCCTGCTGACGGGCCAGCTGGCGCAGGCACTCGACAGTCTTTTCGCCGATGCCGCGCGCCGGCACGTTGATCACCCGCTCCAGCGCTGCGTCGTTGTCACGCGCCTGGATCAGGCGCAGGTAGGCCATGGCGTTCTTGATCTCGGCGCGCTCGAAGAAGCGCTGGCCACCATAGATCCGGTACGGGATTCGCTCACGCAACAGCGCTTCTTCAAGTACGCGGGACTGAGCGTTGGAGCGATAGAGGATGGCGATCTCACTGCGCGCCAGCCCGTCCTTCTTGATCGTGCTTTCGATGCTTTCGACGACATAGCGCGCTTCGTCGTGTTCGTTGAACGCGGCATACAGGCTGATCGGCTCGCCGTCGCAGCCGTCGGTCCAGAGTTCCTTGCCAAGGCGGCCCTGGTTATTGGCGATCAGCGCGTTGGCGGCCTTGAGGATGCAGGCGGTGGAGCGATAGTTCTGCTCCAGGCGAATGGTCTCGGCGTCCTGGAAGTCTTCGCTGAACTGGTGCAGGTTTTCCACCCGCGCCCCGCGCCAGCCGTAGATCGACTGATCGTCGTCGCCCACCACCATCAGGCTGTCGCCGCCCTTGGCCAGGAAGCGCAGCCAGGCGTACTGGACGGCGTTGGTGTCCTGGAATTCGTCCACCAGAATGTGGCGGAAGCGGCGCTGGTAGTGATCCAGCAGACCCGGGTTGTCACGCCAGAGGTCCAGGGCGCGCAGCAGCAATTCGGAAAAGTCGATGACGCCGGCACGGGCGCAGGCATCTTCGTAGGCCTGATAGATGCTCAGCATGGTCGCCAGGAAAAGGTCGCCGCTGGGCTGGATGTGCTTGGGCCGCAGGCCTTCGTCCTTCTGCCCGTTGATCCACCACTGGGCCTGACGAGCGGGCCAGCGCTGCTCATCCAGACCCAGCTCGCGGATCACCCGCTTGACTAGGCGCTGCTGGTCGTCGGAGTCGAGAATCTGGAAGTTCTGCGCCAGCTTCGCTTCCTGCCAGTGAGCGCGCAGCAACCGGTGTGCAAGCCCGTGGAAGGTGCCGACCCACATGCCTTGCGAGTTGACGTTCATCAGCTGCTCGATGCGATGACGCATCTCGGCGGCGGCCTTGTTGGTAAAGGTCACCGAAAGAATCGAGTGCAATGATGCGCGCTCGACCTGGTGCAGCCAGGCGATGCGGTGAACCAGGACGCGGGTTTTACCCGAGCCGGCACCGGCGAGAACCAATTGACGACCCAGTGGCGCGGCCACGGCCTGGCGCTGGGCATCGTTGAGGGAATTTAGGAGAGAGGAGAGATCGTCGTGCATGGGCGCCATTCTAGCCGGAAATCTCCCCGATCCGCTCGTGCAACGGACGGACGCCGGCAATGCCGACGCCCTCTTCAGATCGGCCCCGGCTAGCCGCTATAGAGTAAGCGGCGGCCTTTGCAGAGCCCGCTATGTCCATTGAAATCCGCTCGGTCTATACCGTTGTATTGTCAGTACCTGTCTTTGGTCGGACGGACTATGACCCGACGCTAGCGACGTGCCATTATCGGGAGGTGCTGCAGTGCTTCGTACTGTTCCAGACACCAATCACTAGAAAGCGATGATCGAATCCGTCCAAGCCAATCCCTCGGCTGCCAAGGCCGTGGAGAACCATGCCGCGTTCAGCCTCGCCGAGGTCGATCAACGGACGGAGCGCACGCGTCTGCTGTATCAGGGATCGCGGCTCGCGTTGCTGCTGATGGTGCTCACCAGCCTGGTGTTCCCTGCCGTCCTCTGGAGCGAAGGCCTCACGGCTGAGCTGGCGATCTGGTCCGGGCTGACCTTCCTGCTCGCGCTGCTGCGGCTGCGCCAGACGCACAGGTTCGTCCAGGCAGATGCCGACGAACAATCGAATCCCCGCTGGCTCACAGCTTTTCTGCTCTCCAGCACCGCCAGCGCCATATTATTCGGCTATGCCATCGTCGAACTGGCGGTGGGCGGCTCGTTTCTTCAGGAAGCCGTGTTGCTCGGCTCGCTCGCCTCCGTCATCTTCGCGGGCGGTGTGGCCTGCGGCGTTTCGATGCGCGCTTTCGGCACCTTCGCCATACCCGCTCTGCTGCCCGCTGCGGTGGTTTTGCTGAGCAGCGGGGAGGCGAAGCTGCAGGGCTGGGGCGTGCTGGCTTCGATGGTGCTGATCACGCTGAGCATGATCGCCTGGCAGATCAATCGCCTGGTGACGACCAGCCTGCAACAGCGCCTGCACAACCAACTATTGATACGCCGGCTCGAAAGCATGCGCAGCGAAGCCAGCGAGCTGAACGGCGAACTGGCGCGCGAGATCGAGCAGCGCCGGCAGGCTGAAACCCAGCTGCGTGAAGCATTCGACGGGCTTGAGCGGCGGGTCAACGAACGCACTGCCGAGCTGGCCGCGACCGCCACCGAACTGCGTGAAAGCGAGACCCGGCTGACTCTGGCGCTGGAAGCCAGCAAGCTGGGCATGTGGGATTGGGATCTGGTGAATGGCGAAGTACACCACTCGGACATGGACGTGATCTTCGGGATTGGTCAGAGCGACCGGTTGCGGCTTGCCGAACAACAGCGCCCCGAGGTGCATGCCGAGGACGGCACGCGTGTGCGTCATGACCTGATCGCCCACCTCAAGGGCGAGACCGAAATCTATACCGTGCAATACAGAGCGCTTCAGCACGACGGCAATTCTGTCTGGATCGAAGATCGGGGTCGCGTCATCGAGCGCAGCGCCGATGGTCGTGCGCTGCGCATGATCGGGACCCGTCGGGACATCAGCGAAAGCCGTCGTCAGGCCGAGCAGCTACGGCTGGCAGCCACTGTATTCGAAGCGGCAAGCGAGGGAATGGCGATCATGGACGCCAATTACCGCCTGCTGGCAGTCAATCAGGCGTGCTGCACGTTGTCCGGATACACCCGCGACGAGCTTATTGGCCACAGTATCGCCCGGCTGGCCAGCTCGGAGGACAGCCGCCAGCAATACGCCGCGATTCGCGCGAGCCTGATGAGCGACGGCAGCTGGCAGGGCGAACTGATCGAGACGCGCAAGAGTGGCGAGGTCTACCCGCAATGGGCGCAGCTGCGGGTGGTGCGCGATCGACAGGGCAATGTCAGCAATGTGGTGGCTTTCGTTTCCGATCTCAGCGTCAAGCGGCAGGTTGAAGAGCGTCTTCGCTACCTCACCCATTTCGATGAACTGACGGGACTGGCCAATCGCACATTGCTCAAGGAGCGCCTCCACGCCGCTTGCGAGCGCAGCCGCTGCAGCAGCCGTGGGCTCGCGGTGTTCTATCTCGATATCGACCGTTTCAAGGTTCTCAACGAAAGCCTGGGCCACGATGTAGCCGATCAGCTGCTACGCGAAATATCCCGCCGGTTGTCGACCACCCTGTCGGACGCCGACACCATTGCGCGGCTGTCCGGCGATGAATTCGTAGCGGTGCTCGAAGGTTATGGCAGCCTCGCCAATCTGGCACACAGTGGGAGCCGCCTGCTGGCGCGCATTAGAAAACCGATCCTGATCGGCGACCAGGAACTGGTGGTCAGCGCGTCCATCGGGGTCAGCCTGATGCCCGACAACTCACGGGAGGCGGCGTCGCTGTTGTTGCAGGCCAACATGGCTATGCAGCATGCCAAGCATCTGGGCGGCAACACCCTGCAGTTCTTCACCGATCGGTTGCAGGTCTCCAGCCTGGACAATCTCAGGATGGAAAACCAGCTGCGTCGCGCGCTCGAGGACGGCCAGCTGGAAGTGTTCTATCAGCCGCGGCTGAATGTGGCAGAGGATTGTCTCGACGCGGCCGAAGCGCTGGTGCGCTGGCGGCATCCGCAAAAAGGCCTGATCGCTCCAGGGTTCTTCATCCCGCTGGCCGAGGAAACCGGGCTGATCATTCCGCTAGGCGAGTTCGTGCTGCGTCAGGCCTGCAAGCAGGCTCGCCAGTGGCAGCTCGATGGGGTGGCGGCGATCAGGGTTTCGGTAAATCTGTCAGTCAAGCAGTTGCGCCAGGGCAACTTCGTCAGCTTGGTGCGCCAGGTGCTGGAAGAAACCGGGCTACCAGCTGACAGGCTCGAACTTGAGCTGACCGAAAGCCAGCTGCTGGACGATATCGATAACGCCATCAATATCAGCCGGCAATTACGCGCCCTTGGCGTGAAGCTGGCTATCGATGACTTCGGTACCGGTTATTCCTCGCTCAGCTACCTCAAGCGTTTCCCGGTGGACTTCGTGAAGATCGACCGTTCCTTTATCTCCGAGCTCGATCAGGTCGGAGAGGACTCGGCCATCGTCCGCGCCATCATCGCCATGGTTCACAGCCTTGAGCTGAAGGTGGTGGCCGAGGGTGTCGAGACCCAGGCCCAGATGGATTTCCTCAAAGCCCACGGTTGCGACGAGATGCAGGGCTACCTGATCAGCCGACCGGTGCCGGCAGATGAGTTCGTCAAACTCTTGGTTTGATGGTGCGGGCTGGGGGTTTTTCGGCCCGTAGGGTGGGCTTCAGCCCACCGCTTGCCTCTGCGCCGAACCAACTGCTGGTGGTGGGGTAAAGCCCACCCTACGACTAGCGGCTAACGCGGGTGGTGCCGCCGCCGTCCAGCTCTCGCATCACTAGCGCATACCGTAGATCCACCGTTTCCGGGACGGGCAGGTAGAGCACATGCCCGTCGCCAGGTGCTACTTCGGCACGTTCGCCGCGCTTGTTCTCCAGCGCGTCCAGGCGGAAGTTCAGGTTGCCCTGGGGCGTCATCAGCTCCAGCCGGTCGCCCACGGCGAAGCGATTCTTGACGATGACTTCAGCCAGCCCGTTGCGTCGCTCGCCGGTCATTTCACCAACGAACTGCTGGCGGTCCGACAACGAGAATCCGCGCTCGTAGTTCTGGTATTCGTCGTGCACGTGGCGGCGCAGGAAGCCTTCGGTGTAGCCGCGATGGGCGAGGGATTCCAGGGTATCCATCAGCGACTTGTCGAACGGTCGACCAGCGACCGCATCGTCGATGGCCTTGCGGTAGACCTGTGCGGTACGCGCCACGTAATAGTGGGATTTGGTACGGCCTTCGATCTTCAGCGAATGCACGCCCATCTGCACCAGACGCTCGACGTGCTGCACGGCGCGCAGGTCCTTGGAGTTCATGATGTAAGTGCCGTGTTCGTCCTCGAAGGCTTCCATCAGCTCGCCGGGGCGGCTGCTGTCTTCGAGCAGGAACACCTGGTCGGTCGGCGCACCGGCGCCCAGAGTCGGCTGGATACCGCCTGATCCGACCTGCTGCACCGGGATCGGTTGGTACTGCTGGACAATGTTGCCCAGCTCGTCCTGCTTCCCCTCGTGCGCCTTGTATTCCCAGCGGCAGGCGTTGGTGCAGGAACCCTGATTGGGGTCGCGCTTGTTGATGTAGCCCGAGAGTAGGCAGCGGCCCGAATAGGCCATACACAGTGCGCCGTGGACGAATACTTCCAGCTCCATGCCTGGCACCTTCTCGCGGATCTCGCCAATCTCTTCCAGCGACAGTTCGCGGGAAAGGATGGCGCGGGTCAGCCCCTGCTGCCGCCAGAATTCGACGCTGGCCCAGTTCACCGCGTTGGCTTGTACCGACAGGTGAATGGTCATCTCCGGGAAATGCTGGCGCACCAGCATGATCAGGCCCGGGTCGGACATGATCAGCGCGTCCGGCCCCATCGCGATTACGGGCTCGAGATCGCGGATAAAGGTCTTCAATTTGGCGTTGTGCGGCGCGATGTTGACCACCACGTAGAACTGCTTGCCCTGGGCATGCGCCTCGTCGATACCCAGGCGCAGGTTGGCGTGGTCGAACTCGTTGTTGCGCACGCGCAGGCTGTAGCGCGGCTGTCCCGCGTAGACCGCGTCGGCGCCGTAGGCAAAGGCGTAACGCATGGATTTGAGGGTGCCGGCCGGGGACAGCAGTTCGGTGCGCGAATGGGTCATGGTGCAGTGGCTCTGGATACCAACAAAAAGTGTGCGGATTCTAATCAGTTGGCTGGGGCTTTTCGCCCACTCAGATCAAGACGGCGACGAACTTCCCGGTGCATGCGCCAGTCACCTATAGATCAGGCGTGCGCCGATAGCGTGATGTCGTGGCGCCTGCCGACTCTCAGCAAGCGGAGGTATTCGTGAGCGCCAATCCCGCCGATGCCAGAGGCAGCCTGATCGCAACGGTCTTTCTCGGGGTCGGGCTGATGGCAGCGGTCGATGAAATCATCTTTCATCAGATTCTCGCCTGGCACCACTTTTTCGACCGCTCCACGCCGGCCATTGGCCTGCTGTCTGACGGATTCCTCCACGCAGCCGAGTTGCTGATGCTGGCGGCCGGCTTTTACCTCTTCGTCCAACTGAGCCGGCGCGCTGCGGTGTCGCGCTCACATGCGTGGGCGGGCTTCTTTCTCGGCGCGGGTGGCTTTCAGCTGTTCGATGGCATCGTCGATCACAAGATCCTGCGCCTGCATCAGGTGCGCTATGTCGACAACCTGTTGCCCTACGACCTGGCCTGGAACGGTTTCGGCGCCCTGATGTTGGTAATCGGCTTTGCACTGTGGAAACGGGCGAAGGCCAATCAGCAGAGAGCCGAGCGAGGTCACCAGTGATCCATGAGGCAAGCCTGCTGACATTGGCCGGCACCTTCGTGCTGGTGTTGCTGACGCTGAGCCTGTGGTTTGCCTACGTGCTCGCCGTGCGCTGGCAGCGCAAGCGGCGCAAGGTCTGGCATTGCTGGCGGCTGGCGAGCTTTTCGCTAGGCTGTGCGCTGCTGGTCATCGCCTTTTCGCCGCCCATGGTCGAGTGGGGTCACACTGATCTGCGCGGGCACATGGCTCAGCACCTGCTATTGGGGATGTTCGCACCCATCGCGCTGATGCTCGGTGCGCCGGGTACCTTGCTGCTGCGCAGCGTGCCGGTGACCACCGCGCGCCGCATCATGACAGTGGCGGCCAGCATGCCTGTGCGTTGCGTGAGCCATCCTGTCACGGCCCTGATGCTCAACGTCGGCGCGCTCTATCTGCTGTATCTCACCCCGCTCTACAAGATGAGCTTTCACGAACCAGGCTTGCACCTGTGGTTGCATGTGCATTTCGTGCTGGCCGGGTATCTGTTCTGCTGGTCGATCGCCGGTCCCGACCCTGCGCCGCATCGGCCGGGCATGCGGCTGCGATTGGTCGTGCTCTTCGTTGGCATCGCCGCCCACACCGTGCTCGGCAAGCTGATGTTCGCCTATGGCTTTCCGCGCGATGCCGGGCATGACCTGGCAGAAATCGAAGGGGCGGCGCAGCTGATGTTCTACGGCGGCGACATCGCGGAGCTGTTGCTGGCGCTGGTGTTCTTCGCGGCCTGGTATCGGCAGCGCAGGCAGCCGGCCGTGGCTGACGACTGGCTGACAGCAGACCGCCGGACCTAGCGCAAGCCAGATCCGGCGGATTCATGGTCGATGAAGCGGAGCGCTTAGGCCGCGGCAATCACATCGCCATGGTTTTCCGGCTCGATCAACGCACGGTGCAGCGCGGCGACGGCGTCATCGTAGTCCTCTTCATTGACCACGCACTGCATTTCGACCTGGCGAATGGACTGATGCACCGCCTGGATGCTGATGCCGGCACCGGCCAGCGCCGCGACGGTCTTGGCGAGAATGCCTTTGACCTTCAGGTCCGAACCGATGGCCGAGACAATCGCGACGTTGTGCACGGTGACTTCGGCGGCGGGGTACTTTTCCTCGATCAACCGCGCGGCGCGGTTGATCAGCTTGCGCGAACCCGAGGCGTAGTAGGTGATGCTGTTGGCGTCGGAGTCCTTGTTCACCACGTAGAGCCGCAGCTGCTTGAGCAGCTTGCTGATCTCGATGTCGTAGCCGATGTCGCCGAGCATGTCCTGATCGAACACTTCGATGCCGAAGACATCCTTGCGCCCCGCGATGATCTCCACGCAAGGCCGCTCGCTCTTGTAATCCTGGCTGATGAGCGTGCCGGCGTGGTCAGGCTCGAAGGCATTCTTGATGCGCAGTTCGATACCGGCACGTCGCAGCGTTTTCGCCGCACGCGGGTGGATTGCTTCCATGCCCAGATTCGATAGCTGATCGGCCACGTCGTAATTGGTGCGGCCGATGGTCACCACCTTGTCGGCACCGACCAGATTCGGATCGGCGCTGGAGAGGTGGAATTCCTTGTGGATGATTGCCTCGCGGGCGCCGGTTGCGGCGGCGATCTGGGCGAAGGTGATCTCGCTGTAGCCGCGGTCGAAGGTGTTCATCAGGCCTTCGCTGCAGTGCGTGTAGCCGGTCGCCACGACCAGTTCGCGGGAGAGGTCGACCTCTTCGAAGCTATGGCGGACCATTTCCTCGAAGGGAAGCGGCGCATCACGATGCCAGCCGGTGAGATCGACCATCTTCGCGTTGACGCCACGGTGCTTGAGGGCCAGCACCGAGTTGAATGCCGAGTGCGCTTCGCCAAGGGAGGCGAGCATTTCGCGGACTTTCATCAGGTGCTCGTCGAGCTGGAAGTGGCCATAGGCGCACAGGCGCTGCAGGCTGCTCATGCACTCTCGGGCATCGTCGATACGCGAGTTGATGAACTGGTTGGCAGCGCGCAGCTCGAACTCGCCGGTGAACAGTTCAGCATTGCGGCTGACCATGCGCGCGCGGACGGTTTCCAGCGCGTCGAGCCAGGCACCTTCATTGCGGGCGTCGGCGAAGCGCTGGTAGACGCCGGGTTCGCCGGTCTTCTTGTGTTCCAGCAGCAGATTGGTCATGCCGCTGTAGGCCGATACGACGAAGACACGCTGATAGAGCGCATCGCCTTCGCGTTGGCCGATAAAGATATTGTTGAGCAACTCTTCGAAGCGGCTCATGGATGTGCCGCCGATCTTTTCTACGGTATGCATCGATTCAACTTCCCGTCTTGGGGGTGAATTTTCATCCCTGGGCCGCCAAGGGCAGGCCAACAAAGATCAGGCCCAATGTCGGGCCTGATATGAACGTGTCAGAGATACTTCTGTTTCTGGATCTGCAGCGGCTCGAAATGCTCACGCTCGGCAACGAAGGCAGGGCGCGGCGAAAGCCCGCAGAACGGGGCCTGCGCGGCATTATCTACATGGTTGTAGACGTAGAACAGATTGCTCCGCGCGCTGGGCGTGATGTTGCTGTTCGAACCGTGCATCGTGTTGCAATCGAAGAACACCACGCTGCCTGCCGGGCCGGTGGCAGTGTCGATGCCGTAACGATCCGCGAGCCGGGTGAGGCTGTCATGATCCGGTACTCCGAACTCCTGCTTGCGCAGTGATTTCGCGTAGTGGTTCTCCGGGGTCGCGCCGACACAGCGTATGTAGTGCTTGTGCGATCCCGGCACCAGCATCAGCGGGCCGTTATGCGGCTCGTTGTCAGTCAACAGGATCGAGCAGCTCAGGGTGCGCATGCGCGGCAGCCCGTCTTCGATGTGCCAGGTTTCGAAATCCGAGTGCCAGTAGAACTCCTTGCCGGTAAAACCGGGTTTGAAGTTCATCCGCGACTGATGCACATAGATGTCGCCGCCCAGAATGAAGCTGGCGATGGCGGCAATGCGCTCGTCGCTGGCGACACGGGCAAACAGCGGATTGTCGGCGTGGATGGCGAACACCGAGCGGATCGCGCCGCTGTCGGGTTCCTTGATGGTCTTGCCGGACTCAGCTACGGCCGGGTCCTGGCGCATGCGATCGAGCTCTTCGCGGAATACCGCGACTTCCTCTGCGCTGAACAGATTGGGGATGACCAGATAACCGTCACGCTCGAAGCGTTCGATCTGGTCCGGTGCGATTGGGGCGTTGGCCAGGTCATTGCGGTAGACAACCGGATCCAGACGCTCCTGCCAGCTGGGTTCGTCGTGCTGGCGCGAAGGGTACAGGTCGGCTTGCACGGGGTTCACGTTAGGTACTCCTTGAATCGGTGTCGCAGAGCGATGCGAGCCGCCCTGCGGTTTCGTGAGACGGGCGGGCCCGTCTCACACAGTCGCCTCAGACGACGGTTTCAGCCTCCAGCGGATAGACGCCGCTTTCGTCGTGTACTTCCTTGCCGTTGAGCGGCGGGTTGAAGACACAGGCCAGTTTCATTTCCTCGGAGCCGCCGCGCAGCAGGTGCTCGTCGTGCTTGTCGAGGATGTACAGCGTGCCGGGCTCGATCTTGTAGATCTTGCCGTCGGCGATGGTCTCGATCTCGCCGTTGCCGCTCATGCAGTACACCGACTCCAGATGGTTCTGGTAGTGGATGTGCGTCTCGGTGTTGGCGTAGATGGTGGTGATGTGGAACGAGAATCCCATCTTGTCGTCCTTGAGCAGCATCCGCGTGCTGTCCCAGGTCTCGGTGGTGATCTTGCGGTTGGACTGCTCGCATTCAGCCAGGGTACGTACGATCATTCTCTAAATCCTCACGAAACTTGTGTAGTGGCCTGGTCGGACATCACGGCGGCAAACGCCTTGTCCAGGATGCTCATGGCCTTGTCGATCTGCTCTTCGCTGATGACCAGCGGGCAGAGGCACTTCACCACTTCGCTGTGGGCGCCGCTGGTCTCGATGACCAGACCGTTCTCGAAGGCATGGCGGCAGATGGCGGCGGCGGTGTCGCCGTCCGGGCAGCTGATGCCGATCATCATGCCGCGGCCTTTGACGAACAGAGAGTCCGGGCCGTAGCGGCGGACGATCTTGTTCATGCCGTCAGCGATGCGCTTGCCTTTGGCCTTGACGCTATCGGCGAACGCGTTGTCCTTCCAGAAGTGCTCGATGGCAGCGGCGGCAGTGACGAACGCGTGGTTGTTACCGCGGAAGGTGCCGTTGTGTTCGCCCGGCTTCCACTGGTCCAGCTCCTTGCGCAGCAGCACCATGGCAAACGGCAGCCCGTAGCCTGACAGCGACTTGGACAGGGTGATCATGTCCGGCTTGATGCCCATCTCTTCAAAGCTGAAGAAGGTGCCGGTACGACCGCAACCGGCCTGGATGTCGTCGACGATCAGCAGCATCTCGTGCTTGCGGCAGAGCTTCTCGAGCTTGCGGACCCATTCGGCGGACGCAGCGTTGAGGCCGCCTTCGCCCTGGACCACTTCCACGATGACGGCAGCCGGCTTGTCGATGCCGCTGGAGGGATCGGTCAGCAGCTTGTCCATCATCGCGATGGTGTTGACCTTGTCGCCGAAATAGTTGGCGTAGGGCATGCGGCTGACATCGGTCAGCGGAACGCCGGCGGCGCCACGATGATGCTTGTTACCGGTCGCCGCCAGGGCGCCGATGCTGCAGCCGTGGAAGCCGTTGGTGAAGCTGATGACGTTGTTGCGACCAGTCACCTTGCGCGCCAGCTTCAGCGCGGCTTCCACCGCGTTGGTGCCGGTCGGGCCGGTGAACTGCATGACATATTCCATCTTGCGCGGCTTGAGGATCAGGCGGTCGAAGGTCGACAGGAAGGTTTCCTTCGCCTCGGAGTACATGTCCAGGCCATGGGTGATGCCGTCGGCTTCGATGTAATCGAGCAGCGCCTGCTTGAGCACCGGATGGTTATGGCCGTAGTTGAGCGTGCCGGCGCCGGCGAGGAAGTCGATGTAATGCTTGCCTTCGCGGGTGATCAGTTCAGCGCCACGGGCCTGCTTGAAGACCACGGGAAAGGAGCGGCAGTAGCTGCGAACGCCAGATTCGTGCAGTTCGAAAGTTTTCATGCGTTTTCCTCTAATTCTTCTTCTGAAAGGGGTGCGGCGAACTCGCCGGAGCGATAGAGCACTTCGTCTTCGTGCTTGCCGGCGAAATGTTCGGCGCGGGAGAACAGGGTGCGGGTGCTGTAGTCGACCTCGAGCTTGGCAAAGGCCTTCTTGAACAGCGCCTGGGATGCCCCGTTGTCCGGCGAGATGGTGGTTTCCAGATGGCGCACGCCTTTTTCTCGTGCAGCCCGAGCGATCAGGGCCATCAGCATGCGAAGCGCCAGACCCTGGCCACGCATCGAGGCATCGACGGCGACTTGCCAGACGAACAATGTGTCCGGGCGGGAGGGCGGGCAGTATCCGGAAATGAAACCTACCAGTTGGCCGTCTGCGCTGACGGCAGCAATGGAGGTGTCGGCGAAATCGGAGCACTGCAGAAGGTTGCAATACACCGAATTGGTGTCCAGTGGTTGGCAGCGCGCTACCAGCTCATGGAGGGGGTGACCGTCGCCGTCGGTTGGGCGACGGAGCGTTACGGTAGGAACACTCAAAACAAATCCTTTGGGGTTGTTGATTGAAATCCTTTTCTAGAATAAACACATCAAAAAATTAATCTCAACCCGAGTCGGCGATCATGGGTGACGATTCGCCGCTGATATCTCCGAAGTTCGCCGTTTATCGCGAAAGTTGAACTATCGGATGATATGCCGCAGATCCGGATCTATTCGGCTCAATATTCCACGCAACAACTCTGCTCCAGAGCACCATGAAAGCCGAAGCCCCGGACAGCCTGATAGGCCCAACAATGAAGTGCATTCAGCGGCCGCGCGTTAACCTGCGGCAGCCCTTGTATTGCCTGGGCTGAAGGCAAACCTGACGGCGGCCGATACAGTGCTTGCCGCACTTCGTTTCAAGCCCGGCTGAAGTAAGGATACTTACGCAAAGATTCGGGCTGTTTTGCGAGGTTGCGCTGGGCGAGTTCTATCACCGATATCGCTGCTGGATATCGGCGAGATACTCCGCGGAGATGGCGACTGCATCGCATTCGGTGAAATTTTTATGGCGGTCCGATTTCGAAGCGAAGTCGGGAAGTTGAATGGTAGTTGTGCGACACCCGATATCGATAGTTACAGTTAGTTGCTGTAACCCGCTCTGGCCCGGGGGCTGACAAGCGCTCTCGGGCGTCAATCATGGTGTACGGATTACGGCTCATCGCCACCATTGGCGGCCCTGATGCTCGATCAGCTGGCGAGCCTGCTCCGGGCCGTCGGTTCCGGCTGGATAAGGCCGCGGTTTGCGGTAATGGCTCTGCCAGCCACGCAGGATCGGGTCGACCCAATTCCAGGCTGCTTCGACTTCATCTCGCCGCATGAATAGCGTCGAATCACCCTCGATCACATCCAGCAGCAGGCGCTCATAGGCTTCCCAGCGGCGCGTGCTGCTAAAGGCGTGCGCGAGGTTCAAGTCGAGCTCGACAGGTTCCAGTTGCATGCCCTTGCCCGGGGCCTTGGCCATCAATTGCAGGCTGATGCTTTCCTCGGGCTGCAGGCGAATCACCAGACGGTTGACCTCACCCTTGGTGAAGAGCATGTGCGGCACTTGCTTGAAGGTGATGATGATCTCCGAACGCTTCTTAGCCATGCGCTTGCCAGTGCGCAGGTAGAAGGGCACACCGGCCCAGCGCCAGTTGTCGATCTCGGCTTTCACCGCGACGAAGGTTTCGGTATCGCTGTCGTTGTCCACATCCTTTTCGAAGTAGTACGCCTGTACATCGTGGCCGCCGATGCGCCCGGCAGCGTACTGGCCGCGCACGGTCTTGTGCTGAACGTCGTTGCTTGTGATCGGCTTCAGAGCTTCGAGGATCTTTACCTTCTCGCCGCGTATCGACTTGGCGTCGAAGCGCACAGGGGCTTCCATCGCGACCAGACACAGCAGCTGCAGCAGGTGGTTCTGCAGCATGTCGCGCATGGCGCCGGCGTGGTCGTAGTAGCTGCCGCGCTCCTCGACGCCCAGTGTTTCGGCCACGGTGATCTGCACGTGATCAATGTGACCACTGCGCCAGATCGGCTCGAACAGCGCGTTGGCAAAGCGCAGCGCCATGAGGTTCTGCACCGTTTCCTTGCCCAGGTAATGGTCGATCCGGTAGATCCGCGACTCGGGAAAGACGTTGCCGATGGCCTCGTTGATCTCCAGCGCCGACCCCAGGGAATGGCCGATGGGCTTTTCGAGCACGATGCGTGCTTCTTCACCGGCCAGTCCAGCGCTTTCGAGGTTGGAGGCGATGGGTTCGAACAGATTGGGCGCGGTGGCCAGGTAGTGAACGCGAACGCGGCCCTCGGGCTGGCCAAGGTGGTGCGCGAGACGGATGAATTCCCCCCGCTGCGTGGCGTCCATGGAAAAGTAGTCGATGCGCTGGCTGAACGCTTTCCACATGTCGGCCTCGAAGTCCGAGGGCGTGATCTGCGCGCGGATACGCCGCTCGGCCAGGGTCAGGTACTCGGCGAGATCGATGTCCTGTCGGGCAATGGCAAGGATGCGGACATCGTCATGCAGCCGGTTTTCGCGGTGCAGGTAATACAGCGCAGGGATGAGTTTGTGTAGCGCCAGGTCGCCGGTACCGCCAAATACCAGCATGTCGCAAGAAATGGACACAGCGTCACTCCTAGAAGGTGAACGGACGTCGATTGACGTGTCGCTTGAAACTGACTGCATTGGCAAGGCCGCGTTGAAAAACGGCTTCGAAATGCTTATTTACAGGCAGCGTAAACTGCGTTTTCGCGGTCGTTTTGGCCTTGTTTGCTTGCCTCGCTTACGTTTTAAACGGCACGTAGGTGGGCGATACTGCGAGGCTTGTAGTATAACTACAAGCCCACTACAACCCAGCCGGCATGACGGATGCGAGCGCACCCGCAGCGTTCGACCACTCTTGCCAGGTTTTGATCATAGCGAGTCCGCCACGTGAACCTGCTGCAACACATCGCTCAATCGAGAAGCTCGTTACGCAAGTCGGAACTGAAAGTCGCCGACCATGTACTCCTCGATCCCGCGGCGGTGATGCACAGCTCGATGGCCGATCTGGCCCATGTTGTGGGCGTCAGTGAGCCGACCATCGTGCGCTTCTGCCGCGCCATCGGTTGTCTTGGGTTTCAGGATCTCAAGTTGAAACTGGCGCAGAGTCTTGCGGCGGGAGCCAGCTTCGGCCAGTTCGCTATCAGCGAAAATGATTCGGTCACCGACTTCGCGCTGAAGATCTTCGACACCACCCTGCATACCCTGATGGAAGTGCGCGAAAAGCTCGACTCCGATGCGCTCGAGCGCGCGGTCGCGGCCATGGCCGTGGCTGAGCGGGTGGAGTTCTATGGCTTTGGCGCCTCGGGCGCGGTCGCGACAGACGCGCAGCACAAGTTCTTTCGTCTGTTGCTGAGCGCGGCGGCCTATTCCGACCCGCACATGCAGGCGATGTCCGCCGTGACGCTCAAGCCCACCGACGTGGCGATCTGCATCTCCCAATCGGGCCGCTCCAAGGACTTGCTGATCACCGCCAACGTGGTGCGTGAATCCGGCGCCACGCTGATCACCCTATGCCCGAGCCAGACACCGCTGGCGGAACTTGCGACCATCAACCTTGCCATCGACGTGCAGGAAGACACCGAAATCTACACGCCGCTGACTTCGCGCATCGCCCATCTGGTGGTGATCGACGTTCTGGCGATGGGCGTTGCCATGGCGCGCGGGCCGAGCCTGGTCAACCACCTCAAGAGCGTCAAGCGGAGCCTGCGCAGCCTGCGGCTGTCACCCAAGTCGGTCAAGTCGCACGAAGACTGAGCCGCGCTGACCGTTCGGTCTGCAGTCATCAGTCCGTCATCTTCCTGACCTCATAGCGTCACCCAAGCCTTCGATGCTGAGCCTCCCAGTACTTCACTATTCGGGAGAACAGCATGCCTCAGCCTCGTGATGCCTACGTCAACCTCGACGCCCGTGCCCGCCGCAAAGTGCAGGACGAACGTCGCATGCACTTCCGCCGCGCCATCGAAAGCTACGACGAGCAGCGCCAGCTGCATGCGCAGCTGATGGAGTATCCCGATCTGTCGATGATCAGTCCGCTGCTGGACGGCTTGCCGGCACGCCATCAAAGCGGGCAGCCAGCGCACTGATCTGCGCACGCTCTTCTCGGATGAAGGCAAAGAACGCCTGGGCGACGGGGCTCAACCGTTTGCCGCGCGGGTGCACCACGCACCAGCTTCGATAAAGCGGCAGCTCCTGAACGGGTAGTTCGCGCAGCAGCCCGTGGGCCAATTCGAGGTGCACGGCGTGGCGGGGTATCAGTGCCAGCCCCAGCCCCGCCACCACGCTCTCGCGTAGCGCGTCGAGCGAGGCGACCTGTACGGTCTGGGCGAAATGCGCGCGCTTCTGCCGCAGGTAGTCCTCGCCGGCCTTGCGGGTGCCCGAGCCTGATTCACGTATCAGCAGCGGATAGCCGGTCAGGTCCTGCAGGGTCAGTTGGGTTGCTGTGCAGAGCGGATGATCCATCGGCGCCACGGCGACAATCGGATTGTCGAGGAAGGGCAGGAACTCCAGGTCCATATCGGTTGGCACCTGCGACATGATCAGCAGATCATCGCGGCTTATCGACAAGCGCTTGACCGCCTGCGCGTGGTTGACCACGACCAGTTCCAGGCTGACTTCCGGGTGCTGCCGTTTGAATGCCGCGAAAAGATGCGGCGTGATGTACTTGGCGCTCGACTCGACGGCGAGATTCAGCTGCCCCTGTAACGAACCCTGCAGATCCGACAGCTGCATATCGAGGCTATCGAGCCGCCCGAAAATGTCGGTACTGGCGCGTTGCAGCGCTTCGGCTGCAGCGGTCAGGTAGAGTTTTTTCCCCAGATATTCGAATAGAGGCTGGCCAATTAGCTCTTCGAGCTGGCGAATCTGCAGGCTCACGGCGGGCTGGGTCAGCGCCATTTCCTCTGCTGCCCGGCTGTAGGAAAGACTTTCGCAAACCGCCCGGAACACCTGTAGCTGGCGCAGCGTTATCCGCATCATGCTTTTTCGCATCGTCTGCCCTTCCTTATCCGCCCTCGCATGCCTGTTGCAGCCTTGGCTGTAGCCCTTGCCAGCTGTGCGTTTGCGCGCTGGTATAAGTAATTACTTATCCGCAGTCAAACTATTATTCATTTTCAGTAATCATGCTGGCGGGCGTAGGGTTTAAAAGCTTGCACCGGGTGCAGGCACTACACGGCCCCTTACGGCGCCTTCTGCTCATCGACCGAGGGAATGACAGCGTGATCAAGAAGCTGCTGATCGCCAACCGCGGTGAAATTGCCGTCCGCATCGTCCGGGCCTGCGCCGAAATGAACGTGCGCTCAGTGGCGGTGTTCGCCGAGCCTGACCGCCATGCGCTGCACGTCAAACGCGCCGACGAGGCCTACTTCATCGGGGAAGACCCGCTCGCGGGCTATTTGAATCCGCGCAAGCTGGTGAATCTCGCCGTGGAGACCGGCTGCGATGCGCTGCATCCTGGCTATGGGTTTCTCTCTGAGAACGCCGAGCTGGCGGAGATTTGCGCCGAGCGTGGTATCCGTTTCGTCGGCCCTAGCGCGGAAGTAATCCGTCGCATGGGTGACAAGACCGAGGCGCGGCGCAGCATGATCAAGGCCGGCGTGCCGGTCACGCCGGGTACCGAAGGCAACGTGGCGAATGTCGAAGAGGCGTTGGCTGCGGCAGAAGACCTAGGTTATCCGGTGATGCTCAAGGCCACGTCCGGCGGCGGGGGTCGAGGCATCCGTCGCTGCAACTCGCGCGAAGAACTCGCCCAGGCCTATCCGCGGGTGATCTCAGAGGCGACCAAGGCCTTCGGTTCGGCCGATGTATTCCTCGAGAAATGCATCGTCGAGCCTAAGCATATCGAGGCGCAGATCCTCGCCGACTCCTTCGGCAACACCGTGCACCTGTTCGAGCGCGATTGCTCGATCCAGCGCCGCAACCAGAAACTCATCGAGATCGCCCCCAGCCCGCAGCTCACGCCCGAGCAGCGCGCCTATATCGGTGATCTAGCGGTTCGCGCAGCCAAGGCGGTGGGTTACGAGAACGCCGGCACTGTGGAGTTCCTGCTCGCCGACGGCGAGGTGTACTTCATGGAGATGAACACTCGCGTGCAGGTGGAGCACACCATTACCGAAGAAATCACCGGTATCGACATCGTCCGCGAGCAGATCCGCATTGCCTCCGGCCTGCCGTTGTCGGTCAAGCAGGAAGATATCCAGTACCGCGGCTTTGCCCTCCAATTCCGCATCAACGCCGAAGAGCCGCGCAACAACTTCCTACCGTGCTTCGGCAAGATCACCCGTTACTACGCCCCCGGTGGCCCGGGCGTGCGCACCGATACGGCGATCTACACCGGTTACACCATTCCGCCGTACTACGACTCCATGTGCCTGAAGCTGATCGTCTGGGCGCTGACCTGGGAAGAAGCGCTGGCTCGCGGCTCCCGTGCGTTGGACGACATGCGCGTGCAGGGCGTGAAGACCACGGCCACCTACTACCAGCAGATTCTCGCCAATCCGGATTTCCGCAGCGGCCATTTCAATACCAGCTTCGTCGACAACCATCCGGAACTGCTGAACTACTCGATCAAACGCAAGCCGGGCGAGCTGGCCCTGGCCATCGCTGCCGCCATCGCCGCCCACGCAGGACTGTGAGGAACGAACCATGACTGCTCAGAAGAAAATCACCGTTACCGACACCATCCTGCGTGACGCCCACCAGTCGCTGCTGGCCACCCGCATGCGCACCGAGGACATGCTGCCCATCTGCGACAAGCTCGACCGTGTCGGCTACTGGTCGCTTGAGGTCTGGGGCGGCGCCACCTTCGATGCCTGCGTGCGCTTTCTCAAGGAAGACCCCTGGGAGCGCCTGCGCCAGCTCAAGGCAGCGCTGCCCAACACCCGACTGCAAATGCTGCTGCGCGGGCAGAACCTGCTGGGCTATCGGCATTACGCTGATGACGTGGTCGAGGCCTTCTGCGCCAAGGCGGCCGACAACGGCATCGACGTGTTTCGCATCTTCGATGCGATGAACGATGTGCGAAATCTGGAAACCGCCATCCGCGCGGTAAAGAAGACCGGCAAGCACGCCCAGGGCACCATCGCCTACACCACCAGCCCGGTGCACACCGTCGAACTGTTCGTCGAGCAGGGTCGAGCGATGCGTGACATGGGCGTCGACTCCATCGCAATCAAGGACATGGCCGGCCTGCTCACGCCGTTCGCCACCGGCGAGCTGGTGCGCGCGCTGAAGGCCGAGATCGACCTGCCGGTGTTCATCCACTCCCACGACACGGCCGGTGTCGCCAGCATGTGTCAGTTGAAAGCCATCGAAAGCGGCGCCGACCATATCGACACCGCCATTTCCTCCATGGCCTGGGGCACCAGTCATCCCGGCACCGAATCCATGGTCGCCGCGTTGCGTGGCACGCCCTATGACACCGGCCTCGATCTGGAACTGCTGCAGGAGATCGGCCTGTACTTCTATGCGGTGCGCAAGAAGTACCACCAGTTCGAAAGCGAGTTCACCGGCGTCGATACCCGTGTGCAGGTCAATCAGGTACCGGGCGGGATGATTTCCAACCTGGCCAACCAGTTGAAGGAGCAGGGCGCGCTCAACCGCATGGATGAAGTGCTGGCCGAGATTCCGCGCGTCCGCAAGGACCTCGGCTACCCGCCGTTGGTAACCCCGACCTCGCAAATCGTTGGCACCCAGGCGTTCTTCAACGTGCTCGCCGGTGAGCGCTACAAGACCATCACTAATGAGGTGAAACTCTACCTCCAGGGCGGCTACGGCAAGGCGCCGGGCACCATCGACGCCAAGCTGCAACGCCAGGCCATCGGCGGCGAGGAGCTCATCGAGGTGCGCCCAGCCGATCTGATCAAGCCTGAGCTGGACAAGCTGCGGCGAGAGGTCGGTGCGCTGGCCAAAACCGAAGAAGACGTGCTGACCTATGCCATGTTCCCCGACATTGGCCGCAAATTCCTCGAGGAGCGCGAAGCCGGTACGCTGGTGCCTGAAGTGCTGCTGCCGATTCCGGATGGCACCACGGCGACTGCCGCAGGCGGGCAGGGCGTGCCGACCGAGTTCGTCATCGATGTGCACGGCGAGACCTATCGTGTCGACATCACCGGCGTCGGCGTCAAGGGCGAAGGCAAGCGGCACTTCTTCCTTTCCATCGACGGTATGCCGGAGGAAGTGGTGTTCGAGCCGCTGAACAACTTCGTCGGTGGTGGCGGCGGCAGCCAGCGCAAACAGGCCAATGGGCCGGGTGATGTCAGCACCAGCATGCCGGGCAATGTGGTCGATGTGCTGGTCAAGGAGGGCGACCTGGTCAAGGCTGGCCAGGCCGTGCTGATCAGCGAAGCGATGAAGATGGAGACCGAAATCCAGGCGCCGATTGCAGGTACAGTCAAGGCCGTCCACGTGGCCAAGGGTGACCGGGTGACCCCCGGCGATCTCCTGATCGAGATCGGAGGCTAACTGATGTCCCTTGGGGAGCCGAAAGGCTCCCTTTTTTTGCCAGTTGAAAGATCCGGGAGGTGTCGATGGGGCTCGACCCAGTAGTGCTGTTCTTCCTGTTCGGCCTGTTTGCCGGCCTGGTGAAGAGCGAGTTGAAACTGCCGCCGGCGTTGTACGAAACGCTATCCATCCTGCTGTTGTTAGCCATTGGATTACACGGCGGCGTCGAGCTGGCAGAGCAGGCCAGCGCTGCACTGCTGGGGCAGTCCGCACTGGTGTTACTGCTCGGCTGCGCGCTGCCGCTGCTGGCGTTCCCGATGTTGCGCCTGCTGGGCTTTTCGCGGGTGGACTCGGCCAGTGTTGCGGCGCATTACGGCTCGGTAAGCGCCGGTACGTTCGCCGTGGTCGTCGCCTACATGCTCGCCAAGGGAATCGATTTCGAAAGCTACATGCCGCTGTTCGTGGCGATCCTGGAAATACCGGCGATCCTCATCGGGATCGTGCTGGCCAAGGGCATCGCCCGCGACACCAACTGGCGTGAGCTAGGGCGGGAAATTTTCCTCGGCAAGAGCATCATGCTGCTGTTGGGCGGGCTGATTATCGGCGCCATCGCCGGCAAGGAAGGCATCAAGCCGCTGGAGCCGTTCTACACCAGCATGTTCAAGCCGGTGCTGGCGCTGTTTCTTTTGGAAATGGGCCTGATCGCTTCCGGTCAGCTTGGTTCGCTACGGCGCTATGGTTTTCGGCTGGCCCTTTTCGGGCTGGGAATGCCGCTGGTGGGGGCGGTCATCGGTGCGCTGCTGGCGCGGTTCATGGGGCTCTCGCTCGGCGGCACTGCGATGCTTGCAACGCTGGCGGCCAGTGCTTCCTACATCGCGGTACCAGCGGCGATGCGTCTGGCGCTACCTGAGGCCAACCCTTCGCTGTCGCTGACGGCGTCGCTGGGCATTACCTTTCCATTCAACATCCTGGTCGGCATTCCGCTGTATCTCGCGCTGGCCGAAACCCTGATCGCCTGGGGGCTGTAGACATGACAACCGCGACCCGAACCCTGCTTACCGTGATCTGCGAGGCGGCGCTGGAAAAGAAGCTGGAGGCCGATCTCGACCACCTTGGCGCCCCGGGCTGGACGTTCTCCGATGCCCGCGGCCGTGGCAGTCGCGGCATGCGCAGCGCCGGATGGGACAACGACGGCAATATCCGCCTGGAAATCATCTGCAACCGGGAGCTGGCCGAGCGCATCGCCGAGCATCTGCAGGCGCGCTATTACGACAACTTCGCCATGGTCTGCTACCTGGCTGATGTCGAAGTACTGCGACCGCAGAAGTTTTAGACCGAACGGGGATCTTGACTGCTCGTTGCCCTGACGCTTGTCAGGGCGGGCAGCGGAGCCGCATGAAACCTAGCGCTCGAGCCGACGCTGGCTGCGCAGTTCCTTGAGGTCGCCTTGGGTGCACGTGAGCGGCGCGGCGCCGGTCAGGTCATAGCAGCGCTGGCCGAAACCCATAGGCCAGTAAATGATGCCGCCCGGTGGCCAGAAGATGGAGGCAACACGGAAGCGCGCGCGCAGTTTGCCCTGCTGCAACAATTCGCCGTTCTCGCTGCTCAGCTTGTAAGGGATGCCGCCCGCTGCGGTCCAGAAGAACGGGCGCGTTTTGACCAGTCCCTGCGAATATTGCTGCGGCCGCTCGTAGACGGCGACCTTGCTGTTCTCAGGCAGCTTGAAGTAGGTCGCGGTGGAGCAGCCGGTGACTGCCATCGCGAGCGCCAGTAGGCCCGCAGCACGTTTGAATATCATCGTTTCATTCCTTGTGGTGACGCCTAGAGCACAGGCCGTGCCCCATAAAGCGGCCGGCACTATACCTGAGCCCTTGGTGAGGGCAAAAACGGGGTGCGAAAGATTGAACATAAGTCCCGCCGCGACCCTGAGCAGTGCCTTGGCCCGGACCGCTCGGCGAAGCGATGTCCGAGATCGGAGTGTTGCCACGCGCCGCCCTGGTGCCTTGTTTTACCGACATCGATGGGCCGCAGGACGCTCAGGCGCACAAAAAACGCGTGCAGGAGGGACATCGGCTGTGATGGTCGCGAGCCGACCGGCGTCTAGTGCCTGTTGGCACGGCGCACAATTGACTCTTCAATGGAACATGCATGCAAAACCTGTTGAGCGAAATCCTCGATGAGGTCCGGCCATTGCTCGGTCAGGGCAAGGTCGCCAACTACATTCCGGCGCTGGCGGATGTGCCAGCCAACCAGCTGGGTATCGCGGTCTACAGTGCCAAAGGCGAGCTGTACCACGCCGGCGATGCCAAGACGCCGTTCTCGATCCAGAGCATTTCTAAGGTGTTCAGCCTGGTCCAGGCGATTCAGCATGGCGGCGAAACCCTGTGGGAGCGGCTGGGGCACGAGCCGTCCGGGCAGCCGTTCAATTCACTGGTGCAGTTGGAGTTCGAGCGCGGCCGGCCGCGCAACCCGTTCATCAACGCCGGCGCCCTTGTGATCTGCGACATCAACCAGTCGCGTTTTGCCGTGCCGGCGTTATCGATGCGTGATTTTGTCCGGCATCTGTCGGGTAATCCGCTAATCGTTTCAGACAGCCGTGTCGCTGAGTCTGAGTATCAGCACCGCGCGCGCAATGCGGCGATGGCGTATCTGATGCAAGCGTTCGGCAACTTCCACAACGATGTCGAAGCAGTACTGCGTAGTTATTTTCATCACTGCGCGCTGCGCATGAACTGCATTGACCTCGCCCGGGCGTTCGGCTTTCTTGCCCGCGATGGGGCGTGCCTGGAGGGCGGTGAGCCCGTGTTGAGCCCGCGGCAGGCCAAACAGGTCAACGCAATCATGGCCACCAGCGGCCTGTACGACGAGGCCGGTAACTTCGCCTACCGCGTCGGATTGCCGGGCAAGAGCGGTGTCGGTGGCGGAATTGTCGCCGTAGTACCTGGGCGCTTCACGGTTTGCGTGTGGTCGCCAGAATTGAATCAGGCCGGCAATTCGCTGATCGGCATGGCTGCCCTGGAGAAACTGTCGCAGCGTATCGGCTGGTCTATCTTTTGAAAGACCGGTGATACCTCATCCATCACTTACGGCCCGTCATCTGCCCGGTGCCTGGCCACATGCGTGCAACGTTCTATCAAACCAACCATAAGAGAGATCGAATTATGAGTCTCGAAGACAAGACGAGTGAAACCGCGCAGGAGGCGCTCGACAACCTGGTGGCGGGGGTCATCCAGTTTCGCGAAGAGATCTATCCGCAGCAGCGCGAGCTGTTCAGCAAGCTGGCAAACGAACAGACGCCGCGGGCAATGTTCATTACCTGCGCCGACTCGCGGATCCTGCCAGAGCTGATCACCCAGAGCTCGCCCGGCGACCTGTTCGTCACCCGTAACGTCGGCAATATCGTCCCGCCCTACGGCATCATGAACGGCGGCGTATCCACGGCTATCGAATTCGCCGTAATGGCGCTTGGCGTTCATCACATCATCGTTTGCGGGCACTCCGATTGCGGTGCGATGAAAGCGGTGCTGAATCCGACCAGCCTCGATGGCATGCCGACCGTCAGGAGCTGGCTGCGTCACGCCGAAGTGGCCCGGACAGTGGTCGAAGAGAATTGCGGTTGTGCCGACCACAATACCCTGGGCGTGCTGACCGAGGAGAACGTGCTGGCGCAGCTCGATCACCTACGAACCCATCCATCGGTGGCGGCGCGGTTGGCCAGCGGGCAGCTGTTCATCCATGGCTGGGTGTACAACATCGGCACCAGTGAGATTCGCGCTTACGATGCCGCGAAAGGCGAGTTCCGCCTGATCGGCGACGGTCCATTGCCAATGGCGACGCCCAAGTCGCGCTACGTCTGACGGAACGCTAGGGCGGTGCCGGTCGCGGATGGGATAGCAATTCTGGCGTGCGATAGCGAATCGGCTGCGTTGACGTCAGCGGAGAGAGGCATCGACAGACTGAGCGCCTCGCGATGAGGCGCAGCGGTGGCGATTACTACTTGTGCAGCACGAACTGACCAGTGAAGCGCACGGCATCGCGACCATCGGCGGCAAGGATGCAGCTATTGAGCGTCAGGCGGGAGCGGCCGCGCCGGCGATAGATCGCTTCGAACCGATTCCAGGCATCGTCAGCAGGCGCGGCGCAGATGGCCGTCGCGTCATCGACTACCGGCAGCGGGTAGTCGATCTGGCCTTCCTGGATCACGATATGACCGTCTTCGATCCCGGCTTCGCGTAGCCGCAGGTGCAGCCAGCCCCAGCCGGCCAACACGGAGGCGCAATAGAGGCTGCCTCCGAACATGCTGCTCTTGTGGTTGATGTTCGCTTGTAGCGGAACCTTCAGACGCAGTTCGTGATTTTCCCAGTGCTCGACTCGCAGGCCCATCGCCCGGGTCAGTGGGATGTCGTGATGCAGAATGGCTTCCAGGTAGCGGCTATCGCGGCTCATGCCGGGTGGTTCCCAAGACGTTTGCAGATACAGGCAGACGCCAAGCATGACTGCTGAGTCACGAGATTGCCAGTTCCCCGCGGCGCTTTTTTGCCGAGCCGAAACGCGGGTCGGCAGCATTCGAAAAGAGCTCAGCGAACCGGAGTTTTCTGCTGATAGGCGCAGTAGCCGGGGCGTGGACCGACATGAGGATGGTTGCGGCAGGTGTCCGGACGCTTGGCGTAGACGGTGCACAGTCGGGTTTTGCGATCGAGATAGAGGCAGTCACCGTTAGCCAGGCGGGTCAGCGTGAAGATCCCGTGCTTCTGGTTGAAATGCTCGACGATGCCGGCTTTGCTCAAACGCTTGGCCACGTTCTTGGGTGGCTCGTCACGCTCAAAGGCATCGACCACTTCCAGACGGATCAGGTCATCTATCCGTACTTCGACCGGCAGCGTGCAACAAGTGGCATGGCAATCCCGGCACATTCCGTTGCTGTAACGGGCCCATGTTTCCAGGCGGTCGGGTTCGGCAGAGGCGATCAATCGAGTCTTCACGGTGGCGGTATCGGTAATGGCGGCGCGCGATCATAACGACACGCGGTGGAATTTCCAGCGAATCCGACGAGTCGAACGCCGGACAGACGGTCGCGCAGAGTGAGCTGAAACCTGCAAACCTGTCTGTACTGCCGTTTGCCGAGGTGGCCCGGCGCCGCCATGAACCCCTCATTTCCTCTTTCCCAGCTCCACGAGGTCTGTCCATGACGCAAGAAACGACTGCTCCCACTGCTGATGATGTCGCGGCTTTTCGCGAAAACGTGATCAGCAAGCTGACCTATTCGATCGGCAAGGACCCTGAGCACGCCTCCGACCATGACTGGTTCGAGGCGGTTGCGCTGGCGACACGCGACCGCATGACTGATGAATGGATGGCACGTACGCGTCAGGTCTACCAGGAAGGCAAGAAGCGCGTTTATTACCTTTCCCTGGAATTCCTGATCGGTCGGTTACTGACCGACAGCCTGAGCAATCTGGGCCTGCTCGAGATCGCGCGCGAAGCGCTGGCCGGTGTCGACGTCGATTTTGACCGCATTCGTGGCCTCGAGCCGGATGCGGCGCTGGGCAACGGAGGCCTGGGGCGTTTGGCGGCATGCTTCATGGAAAGCATGGCGACGCTCGGTATTGCCGCACATGGCTACGGCATTCGTTATGACCACGGCCTCTTTCGGCAGGCCATCGTCGACGGCTGGCAGCATGAGCAAACCGAGACCTGGTTGAATTTTGGTAACCCCTGGGAGTTCGAGCGCCCTGAAGTCAGCTATCTGATCGGCTTTGGCGGCAGCGTGGCGGCAATGCCAGCTACCGGCAGCAACCCGGAGCAGTCGCGGCATTTCTGGCACTGGGCGGAGGGCGTGCGGGCCATCGCTTACGACACGCCGGTGGTGGGCTGGCGCGGTGCGAGCGTCAACACGTTGCGCCTGTGGCGTGCCCGCGCCGAGGCTGACTTTCATCTGGAGCGTTTTAACGCTGGTGACCACATCGGCGCGGTCGCCGAAGAAGCGCGTGCCGAAGCCATTTCTCGGGTGCTATACCCGGCGGACAGCACGGAAGCGGGCCAGGAGCTGCGTCTGCGCCAGGAGTACTTCTTCGTCGCCGCCTCCTTGCAGGATCTGTTGCGCCGCCATCTGGAGCAGCGCGGCACTCTGATGAATCTGCCGGAGTTTGCGGCCATTCAGCTCAATGACACGCACCCGGCCATCGCCGTCGCCGAGTTGATGCGATTGCTCGTCGACGTGCATGACGTCCCATGGCGCAAGGCTTGGGAGCTGACCGTCGGCACACTCTCCTATACCAACCACACGCTCTTGCCCGAGGCGCTGGAGACCTGGCCTGTCGGGCTGATGGAGCGTCTGCTGCCGCGACACATGCAGATCATCTACCTGATCAATGCGCAGCACCTCGACGCGCTTCGCGAGCGCGGCGTACACGATCTCAAGCTGCTGCGTTCGGTGTCGCTGATCGAAGAGGAACACGGTCGTCGCGTTCGTATGGGCAACCTGGCGTTCCTCGGCTCGCACTGCGTCAACGGCGTGTCGGCACTGCACACCGGTCTGATGCGCGAAACTGTATTTACCGACCTGCATTCGCTGTATCCCAAGCGGATCAGCAACAAGACCAACGGCATTACCTTCCGCCGCTGGCTGTACCAGTCCAATCCGCAGCTGACGCAGCTGCTGGTCGAGCATGTCGGCGAAGAACTACTTGATGCGCCGGAAACGATGCTGCACAAGCTTGACCCCTATGCCGATCAGCCGGATTTCCGCGCACGCTTCGCCGCGCAGCGGCTGGGCAACAAGCAAGTGCTGGCGCGCATGATCCAGGAACGCCTGGGTATCACCGTCGACCCGAACGCGTTGTTCGACGTGCACGTCAAACGCATTCACGAATACAAGCGTCAGCTGCTCAATCTGCTGCATACCGTCGCGCTGTATCAGGCGATTCGCTCAGACCCGGGCGGCCACTGGGTGCCGCGGGTGAAGATCTTCGCCGGCAAGGCGGCGGCCAGTTACCACACCGCCAAGCTGATCATCAAACTCACCAACGATATCGCCCGGACCATCAATGACGATCCGACGGTGCGTGACCTGCTCAAAGTGGTGTTCCTGCCGAACTACAACGTGAGCCTGGCCGAGCGCATCATTCCGGCGGCCGACCTTTCGGAGCAGATTTCCACGGCTGGACTCGAGGCGTCTGGCACCAGCAACATGAAGTTCGCGCTCAACGGCGCACTGACCATCGGCACCCTCGACGGTGCCAATGTGGAGATGTGCGAGCAGATCGGCGCCGAGCATATGTTTATCTTCGGTATGACCGCTCAGGAAGTCGAAGCGCGTAAGCAGGCCAATGAATACAACGCCGAAGCCACCATCATCGGCTCGCCGCGACTCAACGAGGTATTGATGGCGATCCGCAACGGCGCGTTCTCCGCCGACGATCCGGGCCGTTATACGGCCTTGATCGACGGGCTCAAGTGGCATGACACCTTCATGGTGTGTGCGGACTTCGAGTCTTATTGGAAGGCCCAGCTGGAGGTGGAGGCGCGCTGGCGCGATGCCGATAGCTGGTGGCGTTCGGCGGTGTTGAACACGGCCCGTACCGGCTGGTTCTCGTCGGACCGGACCATCCGCGAGTACGCCGAGGAGATCTGGAAGGTGCTGTGACGGTGCTGCTGGCCGAAAGGCAGGCCTGCTCTGCAGGGTTGTCTTCAGGCTGCGGTCGGCTAAGGGGTGGCTTTGAAGGTAGCGGTGCAGGCACTTTGCCGCTTCGCTGAACTCTGAGCGGCATCGGCAGGTCTGAGGGGGGTTAGTTTCCCCTTGGCCTGCTAAACTGCGCGGGTTTTTTCATCCTCCGGAGCCATTCCATGTCACGCGTAACCCTGAGTCGCTACCTGATCGAGCAGACCCGCAGCAACAACACCCCTGCGGATCTGCGCTTCCTAATCGAGGTAGTGGCTCGAGCGTGCAAGGAAATCAGCCACGCCGTGTCCAAAGGCGCGCTGGGCGGCGTCCTCGGCGCTACCGAGACCGAGAACATCCAGGGCGAAGTGCAGAAGAAGCTGGACGTGTTGTCCAACGAAATTCTGCTCGAAGCCAACGAGTGGGGTGGTCACCTGGCTGGCATGGCCTCCGAGGAAATGGATAACGCCTACCAGATCCCCGGTAAGTACCCCAAGGGCGCCTACCTGCTGGTATTCGACCCGCTGGACGGCTCCAGCAACATCGATGTCAACGTATCGGTCGGCACCATCTTCTCCGTGCTGCGCTGCCCGGACGCATGCTTCTCCCAGAATGATGCGTTGGGCGAGGAAGCCTTCCTTCAGTCAGGCACCAAGCAGGTCGCAGCCGGTTATGCCATCTACGGCCCGCAGACCATGCTCATGCTGACGCTGGGCAACGGCGTCATGGGCTTCACCCTAGATCGCGAGCTGGGCAGCTTCGTGCTTACTCACGAGAACATCCGCGTCCCGGAAAGCACCGCCGAGTTCGCCATCAACATGTCCAATCAACGTCACTGGGAAGCTCCGGTACAGCGTTACGTGGGCGAACTGCTGGCCGGTTCGGACGGCCCGCTGAACAAGAACTACAACATGCGCTGGATCGCCTCGATGGTGGCCGACGTGCACCGCATCCTGACCCGTGGTGGCATGTTCATGTACCCCAAGGACTCCCGCGAGCCTGGCAAGGCCGGCAAGCTGCGCCTGATGTACGAGGCCAATCCTATGTCCTTCATCATCGAGCAGGCCGGCGGCGCCGCAACCACCGGCACCCAACGCATCCTCGATGTACAACCCGAATCCCTGCACCAGCGCGTACCGGTCTTCTTGGGCTCCAAGGAAGAAGTGGAGCGTGTGACCGGCTACCATCAGGGCTGACGGTTTGTCCTCGCCGTCGCAGGATCTGCTGAACTGGTGGTTCGGCGGGGGCGCGACGGCCGTTGAAGTCTCCAATGACAAGAGCCGGCTGTGGTTCGGTTACACCCCGCAGCAGGATGCCGAAGCCCGCGAGCGCTTCGGTGAGCTGGTCGAAAAAGCACTGGCAGGCGAACTGGACCACTGGGCCGAGTCACCTCAAGGCTGGCTAGCATTGGTGTTGCTGCTCGATCAGCTTCCTCGGATGATCTACCGAGGCACGCTGAGGGCTTTCTCGGGCGACGAGCATGCGCTTCAGCTCGTTCGCGACGGCATGGCCCATGGTGGCGATGTCCTGCTTGCGCCAATCCAGCGCGTCTTCATCTATCTCGTTCTCGAACACTCGGAAAACCTCAGCGTTCAGGATCAGGCGGTGCAGCAGTTCGAATCGCTGCACAACATCGCCGATGCTGATGAGCGTAAGGTGTTTGCTGACTTCCTCGACTTCGCCGAGCGTCATCGGCAGGTGATCGCCCGCTTCGGCCGCTTCCCACATCGCAACGAGGTGTTGGGGCGCTTATCCAATGAGGCCGAACTGGCCTTTCTCGCCCAGCCCGGCTCGCGCTTTTAGCGGTGCTGAGGAACCTTCCCGGGCGACTCGCTTCCTAATCTCATATCCGCTAGGCGCGGCCAAGTACGGCCAGCTGCCGATTACCAAGGAACCCGCCATGTCGTTGCGCCATTTATCGCTGATCGCCGTTGTCGTCCTGCTGGCAGCATGCAGCCCCGTGACCCAGGAAAATTTCGCCAAGCTCCAGGCCGGTATGTCCCGTGCAGAAGTCGAGAAGTTGCTGGGCAAGCCGGGCGAATGCGCCGGAGCGCTTGGCATGTCGAGCTGCACCTGGGGTCAGAAGAACCGCTTCATCAGCGTTCAGTTCGCGGGCGACAAAGTCATGATGTTTTCCGGCCAAGGCCTGAAGTAGGAGCTCCCATGCGTTTATTCATCGCGTTGTGCTGCACTTTACTGATCGTGGGGTGTGCACGTTCCGTTTCTGATGCCGATGGTCCCGAAACGGTTGGTCAGGTGGACCTGCAGCGTTACCAGGGCACTTGGTACGAGATCGCTCGGCTGCCGATGTTCTTCCAGCGCAACTGCGTGCGGTCGGAGGCTGAATACCGTTTGCAGGACGACAGCAGCGTGGCGGTGACCAATCGCTGCGAAACAAAAGAGGGCGAATGGCAAGAGGCCACAGGGCGCGCAGTACCTCAGCAGGCCAGGCAAACGGACAAGCTCTGGGTACGCTTCGATAATTGGTTCAGCAAACTGTTCCCAGGCCTGACCAAGGGCCACTACTGGATTCTCTATCTCGATGAGGGCTATGAGGTGGCGCTGGTGGGCAGCCCTGACCGTGACTACCTCTGGCTGCTGGCTCGCGAAAAAGAGATCGATAAGACGACACGCGACCAGCTGCTCGAACAAGCCCGTAAGCGCGGCTTCGATGTCAGTGAGCTGATCTGGCGCGGCGAGCCTTCCTGACGCTTGACCGGCTGCTGCCTGATGGGGCGGCAGCTGGAGGTGAGAAGGTCTAGTCCCAGGTCAGGCGTGCCAATTGCCATTCACCGTCCGTTCGCCACCATTCCAACTGCACGTTGTAGTGGCCGACACGCTGGGGCAGCAGACCTTCTGCGCCGGTTAGAGCCACCTGAGCCTCGCTGTAACCCTTGTCGGGATACGTAGAGTCGATCCAGCTACGGTGGTTGAGTGCAATCACTCGCACGTTGCGATGACGGAGGAACATCAGCGTGGCCGTACGCTTTACCCAGTCCCGGTCCAGCTCGCCATTGGCCATGAACTCCGGATGAATTCGCGATATGAGTGCGCGGTTGTCTTTGTTTTCCAGGCTGTCCTGCAGCGATTTCGCGGCCGCTTCCAGCTCAGCCTGAGAATCTTCACGACCGCATCCAACCAGTATCAGGGCTAGCGCCACAGCAGCTGCGGCTAATTTCCATACGGGCATGCCGAACCTCTCGAACCTCGTTATGATGCCGGAAACGTCAGGCGGGACTTCGAGCCCGCGCACCGACCACGGAGTGTGCCATGCAGACCTTGTATCCGGAGATAAAACCCTACGCCCGGCATGAGCTGGCGGTGGAAGCGCCGCACGTGCTTTATGTCGACGAGAGTGGATCACCGGAGGGCCTGCCCGTGGTATTCGTCCATGGCGGCCCGGGCGGCGGCTGTGATGCATTGAGCCGGCGGTTCTCCGATCCGAATCTGTATCGCATTATCACGTTTGATCAGCGCGGCTGCGGCCGCTCCACGCCGCACGCCTGCCTGGAAAATAACACCACGGCGCATCTGGTCGCCGACATGGAGCACATTCGCGCGCATCTCGGCATCGACAAGTGGGTGCTGTTCGGCGGCTCATGGGGCTCTACGTTGTCGCTGGCGTACGCTCAGGCGTTCCCTGAACACGTACATGCGCTGATCCTGCGCGGCATCTTTCTTTGCCGGCCGAAGGAGTTCTCCTGGTTCTATCAGGAAGGGGCCAGTCGCCTGTTCCCCGATTACTGGCAGGACTTCCTGGCGCCCATCCCGCCCGAAGAGCGCGGCGATCTCATGCAGGCTTACTACCGCCGCCTGACCGGTTCCGATCAGATCGCCCAGATGCACGCGGCAAAGTCCTGGTCATGTTGGGAGGGGCGCACCGCGACCTTAAGGCCCAACACCCAGGTTGTGGATCGATTCTCGGACACCCATCGAGCGCTGGCCATGGCCCGCATCGAGTGCCACTACTTCGTCAACGACGCCTTTCTCGAGCCAGATCAACTGCTGCGCAATATGCACAAGATCGCGCACCTACCAGGCATCATCGTTCACGGCCGCTATGACGTGATCTGCCCGCTGGAGAATGCCTGGGAGCTGCACGAGGCCTGGCCCAACAGCGAGCTGCAGATCATCCGCGAAGCCGGGCATTCGGCATCCGAGCATGGCATCTGTGACGCGCTGGTGCGCGCTGCGGCCGATATCGCTCATCGCCTGCTGGATCTGCCGCCAGAGGAAGCCTGATGAAGGCCTTGATCCAGCGTGTGCGGCATGCACGGGTCGAGGTGGAAGACGAGGTGGTCGGTTCTATCGACCTGGGCTTGCTGGTACTGGTCGGTGTGGAGCGTGACGATGACCACGCCCGCGCCGACAAGCTTTTGCACAAGTTGATGCGTTATCGGGTATTCAGTGACGAGCAGGGCAAGATGAATCGCTCGCTCGGCGACGTTGGCGGCGGTCTGTTGCTGGTTTCCCAATTCACCCTGGCGGCAGACACGGGCAGTGGCCTGCGGCCTAGCTTTTCCAGCGCTGCACCGCCGTCACTTGGTGAAGAACTCTATGACTACCTGCTCGCCCAGGCGCGGTTGCAGCATGCGCAAGTTGCTTCTGGGCGCTTCGGCGCCGACATGCAGGTCCATCTGCAAAACGACGGGCCGGTGACCTTCCTTCTTGAGACTTGAGGGGCCGCAGATCCGTCAGTGCTTCGACGCTTCAAGCCCGTTCTCGTGCAGCCAGGTGATCGCATACTCACGCAGCTGCACGGTTTGATAGTCCAGCCAGGCCTGGCGGACCTCAGGGAAATCTTCGAGCTTGAAGTCGAAATTTCGTAGCGGCTTGCGCCCCTTAAGGGCATCGCTGAGCAACGCGTGGGCGCTAGGGTCGTGCTGAGTGAAGAGGAACGCCTCACGCATCGCGATCGACTGCGCCAGCTCGAGTGGCTCTATATGCAGGTAGCGGTCTTCCTGCACGTCGTACTTCTCGTTGACACCTGGTGCTGTTTCGCCGGGGAAAACCGCACGAATTTCGCCGGATTCCAGGTCCAGATAATGCTCGCTGGCATCCCGATTATCGAGTGCGTACTCCAGACGGTGAAGATCAATGGTCAAGGGGCGCATGGCAACTACTGTTATTAGGGTTCACAGTCTCTGACATGCGTGCACCGAGTGCGTGCGCTACGTTCATCGGTACTGCGTCGCATCTTCGATCTGAAGTCTCAGAAAAGACGCGCCAGCAAGGCGCTGACAGCTGTCTCTACCCGCAGGATGCGGTCTCCGAGCTGTACGGGTTGCAGGCCAGCATCCGCCAATTTCTCGATTTCGTAAGGAATCCAGCCACCTTCAGGTCCGATGGCGAGCGTTACTGGTTCGCTCAGGGCGCGAGGGCAGGCGGGGTAATCACCTGGATGGCCGACCAGACCTCGTGTGCCTGCTACCAGCTGCGGCAGGCGGTCTTCGACGAATGGCTTGAAGCGCTTCTCGATAATGACTTCGGGCAACAGAGTGTCGCGTGCCTGTTCCAGTCCCAGCAGCAGCTGCTCGCGCACGGCGTGAGGCTCGAGGAAAGGCGTCTGCCAGAAGCTCTTCTCCACGCGGTAGCTGTTGAGCAGAACCAGCCGCGGCACGCCCATGCAAGCCACAGTCTGTAACACCCGACGAAGCATTTTCGGCCGTGGCAGGGCGAGGAGCAGCGTTATTGGCAGTTTTGCGGGTGGCGCCTGGTTCAATTCGATCGTCAGCTCGGCTTCGGCTGGATCGAGGCGTACCAGTCGTCCCATCCCCATATCGCCACCGAGCAGGCCGACCCTTAAGCTTTCGCCCGCTTCGGCGCGATGGACTTCCTGGATGTGCGTGAGGCGGCGATCACGCAGCACCACCCGATCGGCGGCGACAAAGTCGGCCGCCTCCAGCAACAGCAGGTTCAAGGGCGGGGGTCAGGTGGCAGGTCGCTGGTGTGCGTCTGGCCGTCTTCCGCGTCGCCGCGGAACTCTTCGTCGCGTTTCTTCACCATGCTGCCGCAGATCAAACCTGCTTCGAACAGAATCCACATCGGTATTGCCAGCAGGGCCTGGGAGAAGACGTCTGGTGGGGTCAGCACCATCCCGACGACAAAGCAGCCGACTACGACATAGGGGCGACTTTTGCGCAGCGTGGCCACGTCGACGATGCCTACCCAGATCAGGAGGAAAGTCGCCACTGGGATTTCGAAGGCCACACCGAAGGCGAAGAACAGTGTCAGCACGAAATCGAGGTATTGGCCGATGTCGGTCATCATGGCCACGCCCTCGGGCGTGACGCTGGCGAAGAAGCCGAACATGATGGGGAACACGACGAAATAAGCGAACGCCATGCCGCCATAGAACAGGAAAATGCTGGAAATCAGCAAAGGCACTGCAATCCGCTTTTCATGCTTGTACAGGCCTGGCGCGATGAAGCTCCAGATCTGATGCAGTATCACCGGCATCGACAGGAACAACGCCACCATCATGGTCAGCTTGAAGGGTGTCAGGAAAGGCGAGGCCACCCCAGTCGCGATCATCGTCGCGCCTTCAGGCAGATAGGCCCGCAGCGGTGCGGCGACAAGCGAGTAAATCTGCTGGGAAAAGTAGAACAACGCGCCAAACAGCAGCAAGATTGCAATTACACAGCGCAGCAGGCGTTTGCGCAGTTCCGTCAGATGGGCAACAAGCGGCATTTCCTGGTCATCAGTGGAGGTATTGCTCATGGTTCGGCAGGTCTGTCCGGACGTGGTACGGGGGCTGTTTCGGCGGGCTTGGCTTCTTCAGCTGGCGGCGAGGTTGCGCTGAGATTGCCTGCGTCCGGCGGCGGCGTTGCCGATTGCGGGGACGGGCTGCTGGCGCTCGGTGAGCTGGGCATGATGCTCTGCTTCATCTCGCGCTCCAGATCGAGGATGCGCTCGTTATGCAACTGACGACGAATCTCGTCGGCGCCGATCTCGCGCTCAACCTCTGACTTGATATTGGCAAAGCTGCGCTTGGCCCTGCCAATCCACAGCCCTGCGGTGCGCACGGCGCCGGGCAGACGCTCCGGGCCCAGCACAAACAGCGCAACCAGGCCGATCAGTAGCAGTTCGGTGAAGCCGATATCGAACATGGCGCCTCAGTTCTTCTTCGTCGGATCTTCGACCTTGCGGGCCTCGGCATCGATGGTGTGGCTCTGTTTTTCTTCGACGCTGGGCTTTTCCTCATCGGTGCCCATGGACTTGCGGAAGCCCTTGATCGCGTCGCCCAGGTCGGAGCCCAGGCCCTTGAGGCGCTTGGTGCCAAAAAGCATGACCACGATGAGCAGAACGATCAGGAGTTGCCAGATGCTGATTCCACCAAAACCCATGCTGCAGTACTCCGTAGTTGTCTTTGTCAGGATTGCGGGCGTGCGGCTTTTTCCGCGTGCCCAGAGAGACCGAATCGCCGGTCCAGTTCGTCCAGTACCGCCTGTGGATGCTGATCCAGAGCAGCCAGCATTACCAGGCTGTGAAACCATAAATCTGCGGTTTCATAGATCAAGTCGCTGGCGTCGCCGCTGACGGCTGCATCCTTGGCGGCGAGAATCGTTTCGACCGACTCTTCGCCAACCTTTTCGAGAATCTTGTTCAAGCCCTTGTGATAGAGGCTAGCCACGTAGGAGCTGTCTGCCGCTGCACCCTTGCGGGCTTCCAGTACTTCGGCCAGACGGGCGAAGGTGTCACTCATGCTTGTGCTCCGCGTAAATGGCATGCGGGTCCTTGAGGACAGGTTCGACGGTCTTCCAGTCGCCATTTTCGAAGACGCGGTAAAAACAGCTCTCGCGGCCCGTATGGCAGGCGATGCCGCCGATCTGCTCGACCATTAACACAACGACGTCTGCATCGCAGTCCAGGCGCAGTTCATGAAGCTGCTGTACATGCCCCGACTCCTCGCCCTTGCGCCACAGCTTGCCACGCGAACGTGACCAATAGATGGCGCGGTTTTCCTTTACCGTAAGGGCCAGCGCTTCGCGATTCATCCAGGCCATCATCAGGATGCGTCCGGTCTGATGATCCTGGGCTATAGCCGGCACCAGGCCGTCTTCGTTCCAGTTGATTTGGTCCAGCCAGTCCATCGAATTCTCCGCTCAATGCCCCAAGTGTGCCAGCCTCGCCGACCGCTGGCTATCGGCGCACCACGATGTAAACGCCGGCGGCCAACATCAGCCAGGAAGGCCAGTTAGTGACCAGTGCATAACTCTCCGCGCCCGCCGCCAGCGTAGCGCCGCCGCCCAGCAGTACCGCGCCGACAAGGCGCAGCGGCCAGTGTCGGCGTTCATTGCGCCAGGGCGGTGGCAGGTTGTTTGCGTGGGGGTTGGACATGCGCTCCAGCAGCTCGCGCGTCATGCCAGCCAGATGTGGCAATTGTTCGACCTGAGTCTGTACGTTCTTCAGCAATTGCTTAGGGCTCATGCGCTCGCGCATCCAGCGTTCCAGGTAGGGTTGGCCGGTGGCCCAGAGATCCAGCTCGGGATAAAGCTCGCGTCCCAACCCCTCGATGTTGAGCAGGGTTTTCTGCAGCAGCACGAGCTGCGGCTGGACTTCCATGTTGAAACGCCGGGCGACCTGGAACAGGCGCACCAGCAACTGGCCGAAAGAGATGTCCTTGAGTGGCTTCTCGAAAATCGGCTCGCAGACCGTGCGAATGGCTGCCTCGAACTCGTTGACCTTGGTCTCTGCCGGCACCCAACCCGAGTCGATGTGCAGCTGAGCGACCTTGCGGTAGTCGCGCCTGAAGAAGGCCATCAGGTTGCGCGCAAGATAGTCCTGGTCTTCAGGCGTGAGGCTGCCGACGATGCCGAAATCCACCGCAATGTACTGCGGGTTCCACGGTTGATGGGTGCTGACGAAGATGTTGCCGGGATGCATGTCGGCGTGGAAGAAGCTGTCACGAAAGACCTGGGTGAAGAAGATTTCCACGCCGCGCTCGGCCAGCTGCTTCATGTCGGTACGCTGCTCGGCCAGACGCGTCATGTCGGTGACCGGCACACCGTAGATGCGCTCCATGACCAGGACCTGTGGCCGGCACAGATCCCAGTACACCTGCGGCACATAGAGCAGTGGCGAGCCCTGGAAGTTGCGCTTGAGCTGACTCGCGTTGGCCGCTTCGCGCAGCAGGTCGAGCTCGTCGTAGATGGTCTTGGCATAGTCGTCTACCACTTCCACCAGGTGCAGGCGACGGGCTTCGTTCGACGCGCGCTCGGCGGTCTTGGCCAAGAGGAACAGCCAGGCAATGTCCTGACTGATGATCGGCCGCAGATTCGGCCGGACGACCTTGACCACCACTTCTTCGCCGCTGCGCAGCTTGGCTGCATGGACCTGCGCGACCGAGGCGGAGGCGAGCGGCTTGCTGTCGAAGCGGGCGAACACCTCACCTACAGACGCGCCCAGCTGGCGCTCGATCAGCGCCGTGGCGATGCCTGAATCGAAGGGCGGGACCCGGTCCTGCAACATGGCCAGCTCTTCGGCAATGTCCAGTGGCAGCAGGTCGCGACGGGTCGAGAGAATCTGGCCGAACTTGATGAAGATCGGCCCCAGCCCTTCAAGTGCCAGGCGCAGCCGCGCGCCACGGGACAGCGTCGCGTTGCGCCGTGGCAGCCAGCGCCACGGCAGCAGATAGCTGCTCGCGCGCAGCCACCAGGGCATTGGCAGGTCGAGGATGATGTCGTCCAGGCGGTAGCGGATCACCACCAGCAGGATGCGAAACAGGCGGCGAGTCGCGGCGAACAGCTTCATTCGGATCGGTCTGGTTTCAGGGAGTGGGTGAGCCGCTCGACGCGGGCCTGGAGGCGGTCGAGGTCGAGCTTGATCTGGTCGAGTTCAGCGAAGCGGGCTTCGGCTTCGGCAGCGCCCACCAGCGTCCGCGATTCTTCGTTGAGATAGTCGGCCAGGTCTTGGCGCAGGCTGTCGGCACTCTGACGGACCCACGCAGCCTGGCCGCGCAAACCGGACCCCAGCAGTTGCGTGGCGACCGGCCCAAGCAGGCGAGAGACTTCGTACTCCCAATCGAGGTCGAGGTCCTGCAGGATTTCGGCAAGGCTCATCAAGACCCCGCTGTCGCCGTCTATCTCGACATCCGGGCCATGCAGCATTGCGGTCTTGTTACGGCTGGTTGCCAGGCGCACCAGGCTGCTCGCGGGGGCGCGCAGACGGCAATCGGGTTCGCTGCCCCAGTCTTGGGCGAGGCGCAGGCCTTCGCTATCTGCGAGAACGAACAACCGCCAGGCCGGCGCCGTGCAGTCGATCTCAATGATGCGACCGTTGAGCCTGGCCAGCCGCGGCAGGGCAGTAGGGTCCAGGCGCAGCGCGGCATTGATCGCTCGCTCAGCGCCGGCCAGCACGGCAGCGCGAAACATCAGGGCTTGATGCCGCGGTGCAGGGCGACGATGCCGCCGGTCATGTTGTGGTAGGTAACGCGCTCGAAGCCGGCGTCGGCCATCATGCTCTTGAGCGTCTCCTGATCAGGATGCATGCGGATCGATTCGGCCAGGTAACGGTAGCTTTCCGAGTCATTGGTGATGAGCTTGCCCATCATCGGCAGCAGGCTGAACGAATAGGCGTCGTAGGCCTTGGAGAAGAACTGATTGGTCGGTTTGGAGAATTCCAGCACCAGCAGCCGGCCGCCGGGCTTGAGCACGCGCAGCATGGAGGCGATGGCGTCTTCCTTGTGCGTTACGTTGCGCAAGCCGAAGGCGATGGTCACAACGTCGAAGTGGTTATCCGGGAAGGGAAGCTTCTCGGCATCGGCTTGGACGAACCGGACGTTGCCTGCCACGCCCTTGTCCAGCAAGCGGTCACGGCCGACCTTGAGCATCGAAGCGTTGATGTCGGCCAGCACGACTTCGCCAGTCGGGCCGACGATGCGCGAGAACTGACGTGCCAGATCGCCCGTACCGCCGGCAATGTCCAGCACGCGATTGCCATGGCGCACGCCGGACAGCTCGATGGTGAAGCGCTTCCAGAGGCGATGTACGCCGCCGGACATCAGGTCGTTCATCAGGTCGTACTTGGCGGCTACAGAATGAAATACCTCGGCCACCTTTTGCGCTTTCTCGCTCTCCGGCACGTTCTTGTAGCCGAAGTGGGTGGTGGGCTCTGCGTCACGCTCTTTGCGGGGATCGGTCATGTCACTGTCACCGGAAGAATGTGCCGGCATTCTAAACCTAAAACCGGTGTCGAGCGCGAAGCCGCGAGCGGCAAGTCAGCGCAGCGAAGCTTGGTCTGCGGGCGTCCCGACCGCCGGCACCCAAGTGTGGCGGCTGGTATAGTGCGCGCCTTTTTTCGGCCGCAGCCAGGAGTCGTCATGGCCCGCATCATTGTTGAACGCACCCACACCTTAGGTCGCGAGGCTGCTCGGGAGAAAGCTGAACAGCTCGCCGCCAAGCTTGCGGCTGACTACGGCGCACGCTGCGAATGGCAGGGCGACGTGCTGGCAGTGCGCCGCAGTGGTGCGGACGGCCGCATCGAAGTCGAGGAAGACCGGGTCAGGGTGCTGCTAAACCTCGGTCTGCTGCTGTCGGCGATGGGCAGTAGCGTGCAGGCCCAGATCGAGCGCGCGCTGGACAAGGCATTGCAGGCCTGACCCTGATGGGTGGATATCGTTTTTATATCCCCCATGCTTTTTGCTCGCCGGCGCGTGACGGTGGATCGGTGAAGCGTGATCCACCCTACGGTCCGGTCGTCAGCGCATCAGCTTGGGCGGTGATGGCCCGAGCACGGGATTCTTCTGGCTGCTACCAAGACGCCGAGGCACGCGTAGGGTGGATGTCGCTTTTCACATCCACCGTGCTTTCGCTGGTGACGCGGATTTGGTGGATCGGTGAAGCGGTGAAGCGGTGAAGCGTGATCCACCCTGCGGTCCTGTCAGAGCATCATCTTGACTGGCGAGATGTCCGGGTCGCGGGACTTGCCGGCGGCGGCCAGCGCATCGAGGTAGTCGTCCCACAGCTGTTGCTGATTGCTCGCCAGGTGGTAGAGGTAATCCCAGGTATAAAGGCCGCTGTCGTGCCCATCGCTGAATGTCAGTTTCAGCGCGTACTGACCAGCCGGCTCGATGCCCTCCAGCGCGACATTGATCTTCCCCGTCTGCAGAATCGGATTGCCGTGCCCTTGGACCTCGGCGGAGGGCGAGTGCACGCGGAGAAACTCGGCTGGCAGCACATGGCGCTGCTCCGGGCCGTACTCCAGCTCAAGCGTCTTGGAGAGTTTGTGCAGCTTGATGGCGGTAGGAATGCGCATGCGGTGCTCCAGGCTACTTGAGGCGAGCCAGGAGCCGGCGCTTGCGCGCTTGCAGCTCCAGGCGCGCCACCGTGCCGATTAAAGTATGTAGCGTGACAGGTCTTCGTCTTCGGCCAGCTCACCGAGGTGGCTATTGACGTAGTCGACGTCGATGCGAATGGCTTCGCCGTTCTGCTGTCCGGCCAGATCGCCAGCACTGAAAGAGACCTCTTCCAGCAAGCGCTCGAGCAAAGTATGCAGCCGGCGGGCGCCGATATTCTCGGTCTTCTCGTTGACCTGCCAGGCGATTTGCGCCAAGCGCTTGATGCCGTCTTCGGTGAATTCGATGCCCAGCCCTTCGGTCTTCAGCAGCTCACGATACTGCTCGGTGAGCGAGGCGTGCGGCTCGGTAAGGATGCGCTCGAAGTCTTCCGGCGACAGCGGCTTGAGCTCGACGCGAATCGGCAGACGACCCTGCAGCTCCGGCACCAGATCGCTGGGCTTGGACAGGTGAAACGCGCCTGATGCGATGAACAGGATGTGATCGGTCTTGACCATGCCGAGCTTGGTGTTGACCGTGCTGCCTTCGATCAGCGGCAGCAGATCGCGCTGCACGCCTTCGCGTGACACATCGGCGCCGCTGGTGTTGCCGCGTTTGGCAACCTTGTCGATCTCGTCTATGAAGACGATACCGTGCTGCTCCACGGCTTCCAGTGCGCGGGCCTTGAGCTCTTCCTCGTTAACCAGGCGCGCGGCTTCTTCATCACGAACGAGTTTGAGCGCGTCCTTGATCTTCAGTTTGCGGCTCTTCTTTTTGCCCTTGCCCATGTTGGAAAAAAGGCTCTGCAGCTGATTGGTCATTTCCTCCATGCCCGGCGGGGCCATGATTTCGACGCCGCCTGGGTTCTCGGCGACTTCGATATCGATTTCCTTGTCGTCGAGCTGGCCCTCGCGCAGACGCTTTCGGAATAGCTGGCGGGTGTTGGAATCGTTGCTTTGCGCAGGTTGCTCGTCATTGAACCCGGCCGGCCTGGCCTGGGGCAGCAGCGCGTCGAGGATGCGCTCTTCGGCCGCGTCTTCGGCGCGATGACGCATCTTCACCACTTCCTGCTCACGCAGCATCTTCAGGGCTGCATCGGCCAGGTCACGGATAATGGATTCGACGTCACGGCCGACATAACCAACTTCGGTGAACTTGGTCGCTTCGACTTTGATGAAGGGTGCGTTGGCCAGTTTGGCCAGGCGGCGGGCGATTTCGGTCTTGCCGACGCCGGTCGGGCCAATCATGAGAATGTTCTTCGGCGTCACTTCAGGGCGCAGCTCGGCGGGCAGCTGCATGCGCCGCCAACGGTTGCGCAGGGCGATCGCGACGGCACGCTTGGCGTCGTCCTGGCCGATGATATGGCGGTTGAGTTCGTGGACGATCTCGCGGGGCGTCATGGACATGGTGCGGTACTCCGGGGCTCGAGGGCGATCAGATCGCGCTATCGAGCTCCTCGATGGTGAGATTCTGGTTGGTGAAGACACAAATGGTGCCGGCAATGTTCAGTGCGGTTTCGGTGATGTCCTGCGCGGACATGCTCTGGTCACCCTTCAGCATTAGCGCCATGGCCGCTGCCTGGGCAAAGCCGCCGCCGGAGCCCATGGCGATCAGGTCGTTCTCTGGCTGCACGACGTCGCCGTTGCCGGTGATAATCAACGAGGCGTCCTTGTTGGCTACGGCGAGCATGGCTTCCAGACGGCTCAGCGAGCGGTCGGTACGCCAGTCTTTGGCCAGTTCGACAGCGGCACGGACGAGATGGCCCTGATGCTTTTCTAGCTGGCCTTCGAAACGCTCGAAGAGGGTGAAGGCATCGGCGGTGGCGCCGGCAAATCCTGCCAGGACCTGCCCGTGATAGAGGCGGCGCACTTTCTTGGCGTTGCCTTTCATCACGGTGTTGCCGAGGGAAACCTGGCCGTCGCCGCCCATGACGACTTTGCCGTTGCGGCGTACTGAAACGATGGTGGTCAAAAGAAAATCTCCACGCAGTGGGGCGATAAATGCCCGAATGCGCTTGATATGGGGGACGCTGCGGCGCATTTCAACCGGCGGCGGAATTTCGCTCGGTAAAGCCCCGGCGCATGGCCGGGGCTCTGGTCGGCAGCTGGGTCAGGCGGCACCGACTCCAGCGGGTGGGTCAGGCTCGACCGGCACCGTGGGGTCGTCGCTGAACGCGATGACCTTGCGCAGCCTGACGGGGATCGACTTGGCCGCCGGCACCTTGCTCCGCTCGGCGTGGTGCCAGACCGGCAGCAACGCATTGCATTCGGGGTAATAGCCGGCGCAACAGCCTTCGGGAATGTTGTACGGCGTCACGCGCAGGGGGCCGACCGAGCGATGCACGCCGTCATGCACCACGGTGACCGCTTCGATCTTGTCGCCTTCGGCCAAGCCAAGGCGGGCCATATCGTTGCTGTTCATCAGGATCACCGCACGGGTGCCCTGGATGCCGCGGAAGCGGTCGTTGTAGCCATACACCGTGGTGTTGAACTGGTCGTTGCTACGCAGCGTCATCAGTTGCAGGACATCGCGGAGCTCGTGGCCGCCGTCTTCGGTATCCGGGTCTTCGGACAACGACGGCGGGTTGATGAAGTTGGCCTTGCCGGTCTCGGTGTCCCATTCGCGCTTGCTCGCACCCAGGGGCCGGTGGAAGCCGCCCGGCTCCATCATGCGCACGTTGAAGTCGTGGAAGATCTCTGGATAGCTCTCAGCGATGGCATCGCGCACCAGGCCGTAATCGGCGACCCAAGCGTCCCAGTCGAGATTCGGGTTGTCCACCAGCGAGGCTTTGGCCAGCCGCGCGACGATGGCCGGCTCCGACAGCAGCTTGTCGCCCGCAGGCTCTGCCACGCCCCGCCAGGCGCGGATGCAGCCGGTGCTGTCCTCGGTGGTATTGCGTTGCTCACCCGTGGCTTGGCGATCGATTTCGGTTCGGCCGAGACAGGGGAGAATGTAGGAAATCTTGCCGGTTACCAGATGATTGCGGTTGAGCTTGGTGGATACCTGTACCGACAGTTGCAACTTGCGCCAGGCCGGCTCCATCTGCAGGGTGTCCGGGATCGCCCGGACGAAGTTGCCGCCCAGCGCGACGAAGCCCTTGACCTTGCCCGCCAGCATGCCCTCGCAGGCCTCGATGGTATTCATGCCGTCATCGGCTGGCGGCTCGAAGCCGAATTGCCGCCGCAGATTATCCGCCGGGACTTTCTTTGCTTTTTCGGTGATGCCGACGGTGCGCTGGCCTTGCACATTGGAGTGACCGCGCACTGGCAAGATGCCTGCGCCTTCCTTGCCCATGTTGCCGCGCATCAGCAGCAGGTTGACGATCATCTGGATGGTCTGCACGCCATAGCGATGCTGCGTTACACCCATACCATACGCTGCAATGACCCGCTGGCAACCGGCGTAGCCAACGGCTGCTGCCTCCATCGCGCCGCGGCTGAGGCCGGAGCGGCGCTCCAGCACCGGCCAGCTGTAACCGCGCATGCGTGACTCGAAGGCTTCGAATCCGTGGGTGTGCTCTTCAATAAAGGCTACATCTAGTACCCGTGGCCGTCCGGCGGCGACCGCGGCGTCGTCCATTTCGAAGAGTGCCTTGCACATGCCGGCGATGGCCGCGATGTCGCCACCGATCTTCACCTGGTGATATTGGGTGCTGATCTTGGTTTCATCCGGGGTCATCATTTCCCGGGGCGATTGGGGGTTCACGAAGCGTTCGAGTCCGCGCTCGCGCAGTGGGTTGAAGGTGATGATCGGGGCGCCACGTTCGCGGGCTTCCTGCAGCTGATGGAGCATCCGCGGGCTACAGGTACCGGTGTTCTGGCCGAAGAACAGCATGCCGTCCATCTTGTGCAGATCGTTAAGGGTCACGGTCGCCACCGGCACGCCGATGCTTTCGGGCAAGGCAACGGAGGAGCTCTCGTGACACATGTTGGAGCTGTCGGGCAGGTTGTTGGTCCCGTACATGCGCGCAAGGACGGCGAACATGTAGGCGGTCTCAAGTGCAGCCCGCCCCGACATGTAGAAGACCACCTCGTTGGGGTCGGCCATCGCCTTGAGCTCCCTGCCGATTTCTTCGAAGGCCTGGTCCCAGCTTACGTCGAGGTACTTGTCGGTCGCCGGGTCGTAGCGCATCGGGTGAGTAAGCCGGCCCTGCTGCTCCAGGTCGAAGTCGGTCCAGTTCAGCAGTTCGGTTACCGTGTGGCGGCTAAAGAACTCCGGTCCGCAGCGGCGCGTGGTGGTTTCCCAGGCCGTGGCCTTGGCGCCGTTCTCGCAAAAGGCCAGCGGCCGTGATGGATGCGGCTTGGCCCAGGCGCAGCTGACGCAGGCGAACCCGTCGATTGGCTTGTTCTGTTTCAGCAGCAGCGCAGCGCCTGAGAGAGTGACCTTCTCACGGATAAGGATATTGGCGACCGAAAAGGCCGAACCCCATCCGCCCGAAGGCGCATGGTAAGGCTTGAACGTTGGCTGGCTCACGTCGTTCTCCTGTGCGGTGCGGGAGGCTCCCGCTGCGGCATGTAGCGGCAATGACTACTAGGTACGACGTGGTGCCGGTATGAATGTTCAACCTCACTGATGACAGGGTTTTTCGCCAGAGGCGGCTTTTCACTCGAGGGCGAAATCCAGCTGCCGCCAGGCCTCGTAGACCGCGATGGCAACGGTGTTGGAGAGATTCAGGCTGCGACTGTCGGGCCGCATCGGCAGACGCAGTCGCTGTTCGTTGGGCAACGCATCGCGGATCTCGGGCGGCAGGCCTCGGCTTTCCGGCCCGAAAAGAAAAGCATCGCCACGCTGGAACTGCACTTCATGGAAAGGCTGCGAGCCCTTGGTGGTGAACGCAAAGAGGCGCGTCTGGCCAATGCTCTTCAGGCAACTGTCCAGATCGGCGTGACGCTTGAGCGGCGCGTACTCGTGGTAATCCAGGCCCGCGCGGCGCAGACGCTTGTCGTCCAGCTCGAAGCCCAGAGGCTCAATCAGGTGCAGGCTACAGCCGGCGTTGGCGCAGAGCCTGATAATGTTGCCGGTATTCGGCGGGATTTCCGGTTGAAAAAGGATTACATGAAACATGCGCGGCACCGACTCTGAAGACGACCGGCATTCTACTGCGGCAGGCGACCCTGCGGCGGACAACCCGCTACCTCGCTTGCGTCGACGCTATTTCGCCTCGCTGGTGCTGCTCGGGCTTCTACTGGGTTCGTTTATTGGCCGCGTCACCGCGCCCGGGCCGGTGCAGTTGCTGCGAGTGGAACCAGTCGCCGATGGCTTGCAGCTCTGGTTCACGCGCGAGCCGGAGCTCTACAGCCAAGACGTCGACGGCGCGGTCGGCATGCTGTTTCAGGCTGAAGGCAGCGCGGCTAACGGGCGGATCGAGAATGCCGGCGCCGGGGTTGGCTGGCGTCTGCAGAGCACCGAGAAGGGGCTGTTGCTGCATTTCGTGGCCACCCGACCGCTGGGTGCCGAGTGGGAAGGAGAGAAGCAGGACGGTGACTGGTTGCTGAGAGTGCGAGTCGCGCCGCGCTGATCACGGCGCTAGCGCTCGACAATCAGTTGTCATCACCTTCGTCGTCATCGCCACCGTCGGCGCCCATGCCCAGTTCCTTGATCTTTCGGGTCAGGGTATTGCGGCCCCAGCCCAGCAGGAGGGCAGCATCACGGCGGCGGCCGGCGGTGTGCTTGAGAGCTGTCTCGATCATGATTCGCTCGAAGGCCGGCACCGCTTCGTCGAGCAGGTTCGACTGGCCGCGGGCCAGCGCCAGATCCGCCCAGTGGCGTAGCGCCTGTTCCCAGTTGTTCGAAGGCATGGCATCGGCGGGCTGGCTGAGCAGCTCGGGCGGCAGGTCGCCGACATGCACCTCGCGACCAGATGCCATAACGGTGATCCAGCGGCAGGTGTTCTCCAGCTGGCGCACGTTGCCCGGCCAAGGGAGGTTCTGCAGATACTCCTCTGTTTCCGGCTTGAGCAACTTCGTCTCGACCGAGAGTTCGGTCGCGGCATTGGCCAGAAAGTAACTCGCCAGCGTCGGGATGTCTTCTCGGCGGTCGGAAAGGCGAGGGATATGGATGCGTATGACGTTCAGGCGATGGAAGAGGTCTTCGCGAAACTTGCCAGCCTGTACCAGGGTTTCAAGATCCTGGTGGGTGGCGGCGATGATGCGTACATCGACCTTGACAGGCGTGTGCCCGCCGACCCGATAGAACTCGCCATCAGCAAGCACGCGCAGAAGGCGGGTCTGGGTATCGGCCGGCATATCGCCGATCTCGTCTAGGAACAGCGTGCCGCCGTCGGCCTGTTCGAAGCGGCCGCGGCGCTGATTCGCAGCACCAGTAAAGGCGCCTTTCTCGTGGCCAAACAGCTCCGATTCCATCAAATCCTTCGGAATTGCGGCCATGTTCAGCGCAATGAATGGCGAAGCCGAGCGCGGACTGTGACGGTGCAAGGCATGGGCGACCAGCTCTTTGCCGGTGCCGGACTCGCCATTGATGAGGACAGTGATATTCGAATGCGAGAGGCGGCCGATGGCGCGGAATACTTCCTGCATTGCCGGCGCTTCGCCGATGATTTCCTGGGTATGACGCTGATCCGTCGGAGCTTGGCCGAGCCCTTGTTGCTCCTTGGCGTGCTGGTTGGCGCGCTTGACCAACGATACCGCCTCATCCACGTCGAAGGGCTTGGGCAGGTATTCGAAGGCACCGCCTTGATAGGATGCTACAGCGCTATCGAGGTCCGAGTGCGCGGTCATGATGATGACCGGCAGGCGCGGGTAGAGGTCGCGGATCTGCGCCAGCATGTCGAGACCGCTTACGCCCGGCATGCGGATGTCTGAAATGATCACGTCTGGCTGCTGGCGAGCGAGTTTCGCCAGTACCCCGTCAGCGCTGTCGAAGCTTTGCGTGGTCATGCCTTCCTGCTGCAGGGCCTTCTCAAGGACCCAACGGATGGAGCGGTCATCGTCGACAATCCAGACAGTTTCGCTGCGGCTCATGCGGTAGGTGCTCCTTGTTCCAGCGGCAGGAAGATCGAGAACGCGGTATGCCCGGGATGGCTTTCGCATTCGATCAGCCCCTGATGCTGACTGATGATGTTCTGGGTAATGGCCAGACCGAGCCCGGTGCCGTCAGGGCGTCCGCTGACCATTGGGTAGAAGAGGGTGTTCTGCAGCTCGGCGGGAATGCCCGGGCCGTTGTCGATGATTTCGATGCGCGCGACCAGGCGGTGGCGGATGTGGCCGATGGTGAACTGGCGCAGCGTGCGGGTGCGCAGGGTTAGCCTGCCCAGTCCGAGTTCGTTCTGGCCGGCCAGCGCCTGCATGGCATTGCGCATGATATTGAGCACGGCCTGGATCATCTGCGAGCGGTCCATCAGGACTTCAGGAACGCTCGGGTCGTAGTCGCGCACCAAAATGATGCTGCCCTGGTACTCGGCTTCGATCAGGCTTGCCACGTGCTCGAGTACTTCATGGATATTTGTCATCGACAGCGATGGCAGCTTGTTCGAGCCGAGCATGCGGTCGACCAGATTACGCAGGCGGTCAGCTTCCTCGATGATGACGCCGGTGTAGTCCTTCAGGTGTTCTTCTGGCAGTTCGCGGGCCAGCAACTGGGCGGCTCCGCGAATGCCGCCAAGCGGGTTCTTGATTTCATGGGCAAGGCCACGAACGAGCATCTTGGTTGTTTCCTGCGTCGACAGCTGCGCCTCTTCCTTGGTGATGCGCAGCAGCCGGTCGCGTGGCAGTACTTCCAGCAACAGCATGGTTTCCTGGCGGGTCAATACTGGCGTCACGGCGTAATCCACCGTCAGTGATTGGCCGCTTGCAGAGGTGAGGGTCGCTTCCCGCTTGGTGAAGGGATGCGCCTCTTCGACAGCCAGGCGCAGCGCGGCCAGGGCTTCGGATGATTCTGTAAATAGTTCGCTGATGAATTGTCCGTGGCTGCGCTGGCCGCTTACGGCGAGCAGCATCTCGGCCGCTGGATTCATGTACTCCAGGCGCAGGCGCGAGTTAAGCAGCAACGTGGCGGTGGTGAGATTCTCGATCAGCAGGCGCTGTAGGGCTTCGTTGATCATGGCAGTCTGCATCCGGTGTGTGGGGCAGGAAATGCAAGAAGCAAACCAAAGCGCTCCTTTTCGGCGCGGCACCGCATGTGCTGGCGCTCCAGAGCAGGGCGTCGACTGAAATGTGGAGCAAGGATGGGGATGGTTGAATCTATGCACCAATCAGGTGCATAGCATGATCACAGAAAGGGCACGAAGGGAATATCTTTCTTTTCTTTTGGCTTGTCCTTCAACGGGCATTCCGGCCGAACGCCGTAATCGGCCTTCTTGCAAGGGTTAACCATTCGTCGTTGAGCAAGCGAGGTTCGCATCATGTGGACCGTTCGCGGTGCGCTGCCGTGCACCGTCTCGCCCTTGCCGTCGATCACCTCAACCACCAGCAGATGACTGCCACGATCCACATTCTCGAGGACGATAACCGGACTCGTGCCGGGCGATCCTGCTGCTGCGCCGTCCACCAACAGTCGGTACTGGTGGCCTGGGTGCAGCGGTGGGGCGCTGGTCACGCTGACGGTTAGCGTTCCTGCATTGTTGCGGATGGTGGCTTCGGCATCCGGATGCACGATTTCAAGCAGGGTGTAACCCGGTACTGGGGCCTTCATGACCTTCACTGGAGGTGTGGTGTTCGGCACGGGCTGCGCAGGCATGCTGTTCGACGGCCTCGTCTCGACCGCTTCTGCTGCCTGTCCGCCGGGGCGATCGGTGAAAACCCGGTTGCCCTCTGCGTCGATGTAGCTATAGATCGCAGCGTTCGAAGACAGCGAGAGCAAGAGCAATAGTCCAAGCAGTCCGGGCCGCACGGCGTGCATCATCGACGAGCCGGGCTTGAAGTGTGGACGCGCTGAACAGTGAACTGCTCCTGAGCGCTTTGCAAAACCTGATCGCCATCGAGAACTTCGACCTGAAGCATATGAGTACCACGGTCGATGTTCGTCAGCTGCAGGGACGTCCCGCTGCTCGGCTCGCCCTGTGGATCACCGTCCAGTAGAAAGCGGACGCGATGACCCTGTTTCAACGGCGGGTCAAGTTGGGCGTTGACGACGAAGGTGCCGTTGTTAGCACGCAACGCTTGCTCATCGGGAACGCCGCCGATGGACAGGCTGCGGTAAGGCTGCTGCCGGTCGCCACCGCTTTGTTCGTCGGCCAGCGGAGGCGGCGCCTCTGGCGTTTTGATATTCACTGTATTGGCCGGCGGCAGGTCGACGGTATCTGCCTTGACGCCTTCCGGAGGCTGGTTGGTGTAAACCGTGTTGCCCTTGTCGTCGGTGTATTTGTAGATCTGGGCCATGGCCGGTGCCATGAGTACGAGTAGCAGGCTGAACAATGCAATGCGCATGGGAAGCTCCGCAGGGTGGGATGCAGGGAAGCCTTGCACCGCGCTAGCGGCTAGGCAAGTACAAGCGTTGCGATTTGGGATGGACGCCACCACCGCTGGTGCTCCCAAGTCGCAGCGTCATAGCTTAATGACAGCGCAAAAACGAAAAGGCCTCCCGAAGGAGGCCTTTCTGTCACGCGGACCGGATCAGACGCTGTAGTACAGGTCGTATTCCAGCGGGTGAACGAAGGTACGAACCTTGATTTCTTCCTCGCTCTTCAGCTCGAGGTAGGCATCGATGAAGTCATCGGAGAACACGCCGCCCTTGGTCAGGAACGCACGGCCCTTGTCGAGTTCTTCCAGGGCTTCCTTCAGGCTGCCGCACACCTGCGGGATCAGCTTGCCTTCTTCCGGCGGCAGATCGTACAGGTTCTTGTCAGCGGCATCGCCGGGGTGGATCTTGTTCTGGATGCCGTCCAGGCCAGCCATCAGCAGTGCGGCGAAGCACAGGTACGGGTTGGCAGCCGGATCCGGGAAGCGTGCTTCGATACGGCGGGCTTTCGGGCTGGAAACGTACGGGATACGGATCGAGGCGGAGCGGTTGCGAGCCGAGTAGGCCAGCATGACCGGTGCTTCGAAGCCCGGGACCAGACGCTTGTAAGAGTTGGTCGACGGGTTGGTGAAGCCGTTCAGCGCCTTACCGTGCTTGATGATGCCGCCGATGAAGTACAGGGCGGTCTCGGACAGGCCGGCATAGCCTTCGCCAGCAAAGGTGTTCTTGCCATCTTTGGAGATGGACATGTGCACGTGCATGCCCGAGCCGTTGTCGCCATATAGAGGCTTCGGCATGAAGGTCGCGGTCTTGCCGTAGGCATCGGCCACGTTATGCACGCAGTACTTCAGGGTCTGAACTTCGTCAGCCTTGTTGACCAGCGTGTTGAACTTGACGCCGATTTCGTTCTGACCGGCAGTCGCCACTTCGTGGTGATGCACTTCTACAACCAGGCCCATCTCTTCCATGGCGTTGCACATGGCGGTACGGATTTCGTGGTCGTGGTCGCACGGCGGGACGGGGAAGTAACCGCCCTTGACGGCAGGGCGGTGGCCCTTATTGCCGCCTTCGACGTCCTGGTCGGTCATCCAGGAGCCCTGCTCGGAGTAGATCTTGAACATGGAGCCGGAAATGTCGGACTTGAACTTTACTTCGTCGAAGATGAAGAACTCAGGCTCCGGGCCAACGAATACGGTGTCGCCGATGCCGGTGGACTTGAGGAATTCCTCGGCGCGCTTGGCGATGGAGCGTGGGTCGCGGTCGTAGCCCTGCATGGTGCTCGGCTCGACGATGTCGCAGACCAGAATCAGGGTTGGCTCTTCGGTGAATGGGTCCAGAACGGCGGTTTCATCGACCGGCATCAGGATCATGTCGGAGGCTTCAATGCCTTTCCAGCCATGGATGGACGAGCCGTCGAACATCTTGCCGTGTTCGAAGAAATCTTCGTCATGAGCGTCGCGGGCCGGAACGGTCACGTGATGCTGCTTGCCCTTGGTGTCGGTGAAGCGCAGATCAATCCACTTCACATCGTAATCTTTGATCAGTTGAAGCGACTTCGACATGGTGCTCTCCAAGTGGTGGAAGCGTTGACAGGTTGCTTCCGAAATCTAGGGGTGAAGCCGAGCGGGGATACTCCGTCACGGCGACCTGCCTCACAAGGGAGCAAATTGCATGCCAGTGCTCCGAGATGGGTCCGAGGGCTATTTAAAGGCCGTTTGGGCGTCTCGAAGTCTTATTAACTGGATATCCATCGCTCCTGTTGCACTGTATTGGTGCCAATAAAAGCGCTGTTGTTCCATTTAAGTGCAAAGCTGAGCTCAATCATAAAACTGACTAAAGCTTGATCAAATTCCGATATACTCCGCCCCCCTCTTTTCACGCCAGGCTGGCGCTGCGCTGTTTCCATGAAGCTGATCGTCAAGGTTTTCCCCGAAATCACCATCAAGAGCCCACCGGTACGCAAGGGCTTCATTCGCCAGCTGGCGAAGAACATCCGTACCGTGCTGCGCGACCTCGATCCCGAACTGCGGGTGGAGGGGGTGTGGGACAACGTCGAGGTGGAAACCGCGCTCAGTGACTCCAAGACCTTGCAGCAGATGATCGAGCGCTTGCGCTGCACGCCAGGCATTGCGCATTGCCTCGAGGTGCACGAGTACCCATTGGGTGAACTCGATGACATCGTTGCCAAGTGCAAGGCGCACTATGCCGACCGTTTGCCTGGCAAGATCTTCGCCGTGCGCTGCAAGCGTGCCGGCAAGCATCCGTTCAGTTCGATGGATGTCGAGCGCCATGTCGGTAGCGAGCTTCGCGTTCAGTGTGGTGCTGCCGGTATCTCGTTGAAGGCGCCTGAGATCGAAGTGCGCATGGAAATTCGCGACCAGCGCCTGTTCGTCGTGCATGCACAGCACGACGGTATAGGCGGCTACCCGCTGGGCGCGCTTGAGCAGACGCTGGTGCTGATGTCCGGTGGTTTCGATTCCACCGTGGCGGCCTACCAGATGATGCGTCGCGGCCTGATGACCCATTTCTGCTTCTTCAATCTGGGTGGCCGCGCCCATGAGTTGGGCGTGATGGAAGTGGCCCACTATTTATGGAAGAAGTACGGCAGCTCCCACCGCGTGCTGTTTATCAGCGTGCCGTTCGAGGAAGTCGTCGGGGAAATTCTGGAGAAGGTCGATAACAGCCAGATGGGCGTCGTGCTCAAGCGGATGATGCTGCGTGTCTCGACCCAGATTGCCGAACGCCTCCATATCGATGCACTGGTTACCGGCGAAGCCATCTCCCAGGTTTCCAGCCAGACCCTGCCGAATCTTTCGGTGATTGATTCGGCCACCGACATGCTGGTGCTGCGCCCGCTGATCGCCAGTCACAAGCAGGACATCATCGACACCGCATTCGAGATCGGCACGGCCGAGTTTGCCAAGAACATGCCCGAGTATTGCGGCGTGATCTCGGTGAATCCGACGACCAAAGCCAAGCGCTATCGGGTCGAGCACGAAGAAAAGCAGTTCGACATGACCATTCTCGAGCGCGCCCTGGCCAACGCGCGCCAGGTTGCGATCGATCGAGTCATCGACGAGCTGGGTCAGGATCTGCAAGTTGAGGAAGTCGCCGAAGCCAGTGCAGGTCAGGTGGTGATCGACATTCGTCATCCCGACCTCAGCGAAGACGAACCTCTGCAATTGCAGGGTATCGAAGTGCAAACGATGCCGTTCTATGCGATCAACAACCGCTTCAAGGAGCTGGATGACAACCGCCAGTACCTGCTGTACTGCGATAAAGGTGTCATGAGCCGCCTGCATGCTCATCATTTGCTGAGCGAGGGGCATGTCAATGTGCGCGTTTATCGTCCGAGCTAAACAGCCCGGCCTGCTGGGCGGCAGTATCCGCCACCGCCCTCCCGACCCGTTTGGCGGCCGAACGGCCGCGACTCGTCGTTAACGAATCTGCCCCTACCTTCATCCAATTTTTCGCGTTGGACCGCTCGATGCTTTTGCTGAGTAGCCCGACCCAACTACGAGACCACTACTGTGATCGATAACCTTCGTAACATCGCCATCATTGCTCACGTTGACCATGGCAAAACCACCCTAGTCGACAAGCTCCTGCGTCAGTCCGGCACCCTGGAGCGCGGCGAGCTCAACGACGAGCGCGTGATGGACAGCAACGACCAGGAAAAAGAGCGCGGCATCACCATCCTGGCCAAGAACACCGCCATTCGTTGGAACGACTACCGCATCAACATCGTCGACACCCCCGGCCACGCAGACTTCGGTGGTGAAGTAGAGCGCGTTATGTCGATGGTCGACTCCGTGCTGCTGCTGGTCGACGCTCAAGATGGCCCGATGCCGCAAACTCGTTTCGTGACCAAGAAGGCCTTCGAAGCCGGTCTGCGTCCGATCGTGGTGATCAACAAGGTCGACCGTCCGGGCGCGCGCCCTGATTGGGTGCTGGACCAGATCTTCGACCTGTTCGACAACCTCGGCGCCACCGAAGAGCAGCTGGACTTCCAGGTCGTCTACGCCTCGGCTCTGAACGGCATCGCCGGTCTGGATCACACCGACATGGCCGAAGACATGACCCCGCTGTACCAGGCCATCGTCGATCACGTACCTGCTCCGAAGGTAGATATCGACGGCCCGTTCCAGATGCAGATTTCCGCTCTGGACTACAACAGCTTCCTCGGCATCATCGGCGTTGGTCGTATCGCCCGTGGTCGCGTCAAGCCGAACACCCCAGTTACCGCCATCGACATGCATGGCAAGAAGCGTAACGGCCGTATCCTCAAGCTCATGGGTCACCACGGTCTGCACCGTGTCGACGTCGAAGAAGCCACTGCCGGAGACATCGTCTGCGTCAGCGGTATGGATGAACTGTTCATCTCCGACACCTTGTGCGACCAGAACAACGTCGAAGCGATGAAGCCGCTGACCGTCGACGAGCCAACCGTTTCCATGACCTTCCAGGTCAATGATTCGCCGTTCTGCGGTAAGGAAGGCAAGTTCGTCACCAGCCGTAACATCAAGGACCGTCTCGACAAGGAGCTGTTGTACAACGTAGCCCTGCGCGTCGAGGAAGGCGAGTCGGCCGACAAGTTCAAGGTCTCCGGACGTGGTGAGCTGCACCTGTCGGTACTGATCGAGAACATGCGTCGCGAAGGCTTCGAAATGGGCGTTGGCCGCCCGGAAGTGATCATCCGTGATGTCGATGGCGCCAAGCACGAGCCGTTCGAGAACGTCACTATCGACATCCCTGAAGAAGCTCAGGGCAAAGTCATGGAAGAGATGGGCCTGCGTAAGGGTGACCTGAGCAACATGGTTCCGGATGGCAAGGGCCGTGTCCGCCTTGAATACAACATCCCGGCCCGCGGTCTGATCGGTTTCCGTAACCACTTCCTGACCATCACCAACGGTGCAGGCATCCTGACCTCCATCTTCGACCGTTATGACGTGATGAAGTCCGGTCACATGTCCGGCCGTCAGAACGGCGTACTGGTATCGATCGATACCGGCAAGGCGCTGACCTACTCCCTTGAAACCCTGCAGGCGCGCGGCAAGCTGTTCGTCGAGCACGGTCAGGAAATCTACAACGGTCAGATCGTCGGCCTGAACAGCCGTGACAACGACATGGGCGTAAACCCAACCAAAGGCAAGAAGCTCGACAACATGCGCGCTTCGGGCAAGGACGAAACCATCGCCCTGGTCCCGCCGGTCCGCTTCACGCTTGAGCAGGCTCTGGAATTCATTCAGGACGACGAGCTATGCGAAGTGACCCCGAAGTCGATCCGTCTTCGCAAGAAGATCCTCGACGAAGGCGAGCGTAACCGCGCTGCGAAGAAAGCTAAGGCTTGATTCCCGCTTAGCTGCAACGAAAAGGCGCCTTCGGGCGCCTTTTTGCTGTCTGTTGTTTGAGCAATACAGGCTTTCCTGTTTCGACCCCGTTTCAGTGAGGGGCATTTGGGCCGCTGAGGTCCTCAACCCAGCCATCTCGGTCGGGTGCCGCCCCGGTTGATTTGTCGCCCTCCCTTCCAAGCGCGCAGGCCACGCGACCAGCTGCATCAAGACCGGACCGTGATGCTTTTCTCACGCCGCACCGAGGCGCCGCCCGGCCTCCCGCTACCTTGCTAATCTCCGCCTCTGACCTGAAGGGGCAAGGACGCATGACATTTCGCGTAGTACTGACGGGGCGGCCCATCCAAGGCTGACATCAAAACGGTCGTCTTGCCTTGGATTCCGTAGCACTACAGAGCCTCTTTAATAGCTCTGCTCGCCTTTTTGACTTGGTCGACGACCGATAATTTACAAGTCATCGCGTAGTCCTGTTGGCTACGCCTTTTGCTGCTTCCATCGCATCCTCCTGAAAAGCAGGTCAGAAGGTGTAAACCCTATTCAGGACGGGACAGGGCCAAACAATAATCTCTCCCTTTCCGTGGCTGTGAACCGCTGTGAAATCTGCCAGATTTTGCGAAATGCTGTGGCGCCACTTCACAGTGGCCAATGGCCGGGTGGTAGGGTCAGGTGCGTATGACTAGTCATTGTGGTGTGTCTAACCTCTACAGGAAGCAGAGCCTATGTCCACAGTAACCCCCACCAAAGGCAATACAACGCCTCAGAACACCTCTACCTCACTGTTCGACGACAAGTTGAACATCGCCAAGTCGAGCAAGATCATTGCCGACTATCTTCGGCAGGAAGGCAAATCCGCAATCACCGGGCAGGAGCTGGCGAAGCTGGCCGAGAACGGATCGGGCAAGGTCCCGGCAGAGGTCTCGGTCGCGGCCCAGTATCTGCAGCGCTACCCGGACGTCTTCACCGCTATAGAGACCCATGATGTCGCCGGGGCGGACAGCCTGTCTGGCGTCTGGAACTTCGACTGGGCTGCTGACGGCGGCTTGAACGGTACCTCGACCGAAGCCATTGCGAAGATGCAGGACGTGTTCGATTTCGCCATCGAGAAGTCCGCAAGGATCACCGAAATCACCACCGCTAAGAAGTCCGAGCTGGATTCGACCAAGCAGCGCGCGAGTAATTGACGTTGCACGCTGCTCGTTCTTAACGGCCCGGCTCGAGTTGCTCGGTAATCCGAGCTGGGGCTATTGGGCTAGGCGCATCACAAGGTCAAGGTAAACCGCGACAGCAACGCACCCGGCAGCGCCATCGAGCCGGTTTGCCGTGCGCCATAGGTGCCGTTGGGCAGCAGCAGCTCCGGCTCGCGGGTCAGGGCTTGCAGATTCGGGCCGAGGAAATCGAACAGCGAATCGTCGAAGCGCATAGTGTTGACCGGCGCCTGGATGCGGCCATCCTCGACCCAGAAGGTAGCGAAGCGGGTCATCCCGGTCAGGCGTCCGGCCGGCAGGTCGGAGAAGTTGCCGTACCAGAGGTTGCCAATGTACAGCCCGGTACCGAGGCGCTGGAGAATCTCACGCTCGTCCAGTTCACCGCCATGCATGCGCAGCGACAGGGGGTATTCGCCACTCCCTGCACCGTTGGCGAGCAGCCCGTATTCGGCGGCGCTGCGTGAGCTGACCAGGCGCTCAACCGGTTGGCCTGCGCTCAACAGCCGCAACGGCTGGCGCGGCCCCTCAGGGGTGAAGGCCGGCGCAAGCCCACCTTCGATACGTTCTTCCAACGCTACCTTCTCGCTCAGGCTAGCGCTGCCGGCGAACAACCGCTGCAACGGGCTGCTGCCGGTGGCCAGCGCCTGGGCGGAAAAACCCCAGGCGAACAGGCTGAACAATTCTTCCAGCGCCACGGGCGTGAGGTACGCGCGGTATGCGCCGGGTTTCAGCTGATGGGCGGGCTTGCCCAGATGCTCGAGCTGCTCCCGGGCAAAGGCCAATTTGCTGGCGAAGGCCTGCGCATCCCAGCGCTCACCGGCATAGCAGCTTTTCACCGCCTGACCGTTTTCATGGAACAGGCTGAATTCGAAATTGAAGCTGCTCGCTGCATGCCAGCCGAACGCGCCCCAGGAACTGGCAAAACCCTGGTACTGCGGGCCCGCAGCATAGAATCCGACCAGATCCAGCCCGGCCGACGCCTCGACAGTCTGCGCGATGGCGGCGGCGCTGTTCTGCGTCGTATCGCCGGCCGCGGTTTCACTGCGCCACGCCTCGCGATTCAGGCGCAGGTACGGATCATCGGCCAGGGTCGGCAACACCGCTCGCAGGCGCTGCACCGCCTGGTCGAGCCGCAGCTGGTCATCCTCGCTCACCCCGCTGAGTGCCAGCTCGAACTCGCCGTGCCGCTCGCCCTGATACAGCGCCAGGGTGGCGTATGCCTGCTGCACCTGGCCGGCCTGGCGCACGCGGGCATGGTTGAAGCGAATGAAGTCCGAGGCCTCGGACTGATATTCCAGCGTAAAACCTTCGCCAGCCTGTATCTGGTTCTCAAGGTGGGCGAGCAGCACCTCGAAGTGTCGACGTGCGTCCATCAGGCGGCCCCTCCAAATACATCGATATCGGCGAACACGCAGGCCGGCGTGGCATGGCCGACGCGGATCACCTGATTGGGTTCGCCCTTGCCGCAATACGGCGTGCCCAGCACTTCGAAGGTACTGGCATCACCGACGGCTTTGAGGTTGCGCCAGAACCGCGCGGAGATGCCGCGGTAGTTGGGGTTTTTCACCACACCCTTGAGTTCGCCGTTCTCGATCAGCTGGCCCCACTCGCAACCGAACTGGAATTTGTTGCGCGCGTCGTCGATTGACCAGGAGCGGTTGTTGCTCATCAGAATGCCGCGCTCGACGTCGCCGATCAGCTCGCCCAGCGGTTTCGTGCCGGGCTCGATATTAAGGTTGGCCATGCGGTCGAGGGTCGGCCGGTTCCAACTGCAGGCGCGGCTGTTGGCCACACCATCCAGGCCGCTGCGCCATTGCGACAGCGCGCCACCGAGCGGTCGCTGCAGAATGCCCTCGCGGATCAGGTAGTCGCGCTGCGCCGGGGTGCCGTCGTCGTCATGGCTGTAGCTGGCCAGCTCGCCCGGCACTGTCGGGTCGAAGGTCACGTTGAGCAACGGCGAGCCGTAGCGGTACTGGCCGAAATCTTCCTGACGGATAAAGCTGGTGCCGGCGAAATTGCGCTCGTCGCCGAGGATGCGATCCAGCTCCAGCGGATGGCCAATGGACTCGTGGATCTGCAGGATCATCTGATCCGGCATCAGCAGCAGGTCACGGTGGCCGCTCGGCGTGTTGGGCGCCAGCAACAGCTGCAGCGCCTCGTCGGCGATACGTGTAGCGGTGCCGACCAACCCCAGTTGATCGATCACCTCGGCGCCGCCCTGGCGAGCCATATGAGTGCCGCCAAAACTGCGGCTCTGGCTGTCGGCGCCGTCGCTGGCGGTCACGCCCAGTTGTGGGAACACGTAGTGCTGGGCACGGCGCAACCGGGCGCCGTCGCTGTTGAGGTAGATCTGCTCGGTGGCGGTGAAGGTCAGTCCAGCGTACCAGTCCACCAGGCGTTCATCCCTCGGCACCCGAGCGGACTCCGCCGCGAGTAGTTCATACCAGTGAGCTGGGCTGGCCAGCGATCGCTCGTAGCCCGGCATGACATCGTCGGCCTGCTCCTGGGGCACCGGCAGCGCGTGCACATCGAGCAGGTTGCGACCCGCCAGTTGGCGGGCGAGCTGCTCGGCCTTGTCGAGTGCCGCTTGCAGCCCGGCCTGGCTGAGATCACTGGTCGCTGCATAGGCTTCCACGCCAGCGATATGCACGCTGAGCATGGCGCCGGCATCGTCGCTGAACGACGGCGCCAGCGCGACGTTGCGGCGCACCCGGTAGCGCTCGGTGGTTTCCTGCACATGGCGCAGCGACCAGAAGTCTGCTGTCGAGTGCAAGGCGGTGAAGCGGCGTTGCAGTGTTTCGCTGAAGGCGAACATCGGACTCCCCGGGCTTACGGCAATGATGGGAGTATGGGAACAACATCGCGAGCGGATCAACCGCGGGGAGTGTGGCAGTGCTCGGCATGCGCAGCGAGTGCTCCATTAGTGAGGGAGAAGAAGGCCGATCTCATTCGTGAGGCAAGCGAAGCATCATCAGGCAAAACGCTTATCGTACATCTACGTAGGGTGGCCTTCAGCCCACCAGCTTGACGCCCATCGGTACACATTCGGCAATCATCAAGGCTCATTCGCTCGCCCGCTGACTTGGCGAAACCGCCGATCTGGGTGGTCGCGTAATCCTGAGAACGGAGCATGAAGTTGAATATCAATGGACCCTGGTCTGGCAGCGAAGATATCGCGCAAGTGCAGCGCTTTAACCGAAAGCTTGCCCGCTTGCCGCGCTTTCGAATCCGCAACCGCATCACGCCTCGTTTAATTCAGGCCTTATTGCGAGCCAGCCAGATCGGCGGGGGGAATAAGTTGCGCAAGCATGGGCTTGAGGCTGAAAGCCGTGTGGTTGGCATGCCCGGTGCGCCCGTGGCAGTACGGATAATCAGGCCGAGGGGAAAAGCCAAAGGCGTGGTGCTGGACATCCACGGCGGCGGATGGGTGATTGGCAATGCCCAGATGAATGATGATATGAACATTGCCATCGTCGACGCGTGCAGCGTCACGGTCGTCTCGGTCGATTATCGGCTGGCCGTGTCGACGCCTGTTGAAGGGCTGATGGAGGACTGCCTGTCTGCGGCGCGTTGGCTACTGAGCGACAGCTGTGAAGAGTTCGCGGGTCTACCCGTGATCGTCGTGGGTGAGTCGGCCGGCGGGCATCTTGCCGCCGCCACCTTGCTTGCGCTAAAGCGCTGGCCGGACCTGCTTCAGCGGGTGCGGGGCACGGTTCTGTATTACGGCGTCTACGATCTGACGGGAACGGCGAGCGTTCGTACGGCACCGCCTGAAACACTGGTGCTGGATGGTCCGGGAATGGTCGAGGCGTTTCGCATGCTCACGCCAGACTTGACCGATCAGGAACGCCAGCAGCCACCCTTGTCACCGCTGTATGGGGATTTTGAGGGTTTGCCTCCGGCGCTTATGTTTGCTGGTGAACTGGACCCTCTCCGAGACGACACCCTCGAGATCGCTGCTCGGTGGAACACATCGGCGCCTGTCGAGGTGCACCTGCTGCCTCATTGCCCGCATGGGTTCATTCATTTTCCGACCAAGACGGCCGCGCACGTTCTTGCATACAGTAGGGCGTGGATATCGAGGCGACTTGGTGAAACGGCCGATTGGGACGAAGCTGAAATCAGGAACTCACTGCGGGATACCGGACAGTTATAAATAAAAATCGCCTGAGCGCTTTCGGCTAGGCCAACTAATGAAGGGTTGACTGCTCGTGCGAGTTGGCCTGAGATTAGCTAGAAGGTGCGTTCGGGTACGCCGTGGGAGAGCCGTAAAAGTCTAGCGTCGTACAAACAGACACCAGCTTGCTTGCCTGCTCTTACGATATCGAGCTGAATCCGGTACGTGAGCGAATGTTGATTTATTCAACATGATGCTACTTTGCTAATCGTGACATAACCCTCATGGGCACTAGTCTCTTCTTTCCAATATTTTCCATTTTTGAAAAATACTTGTGGTAGTAAGGTTTCGCCTCCTCTTGAAGTCCTTTCTCCCAAAGGACGTCAGCTAAATTCAGCATGAGTACAGTGCGTTCAGGCGATATTTCTTCTAGGTTTCGAAGCACGCAAAGAGCTAGATCAAACTCGCTCGCTTCAGCTAATGCATAACCGATGTCGTTATAGATCGAAATGTTGCGTTCAGCGGATGGGGGCTTTCTGATTATTTCCTCAACGTGTGTATTAGAGACGTAAGTTCTGATCGCTTCATAGTCGCGGCTTGCCAGCCTGGTAAGAATTATTTGGTGAATAAGTTTTGGGGAGTCAATTTTTCCATCTTTCAGCTTTTGTTTGGCCAGTTCGCTTGTTGGGTAAAAGTAATATTGCCTTTGTTTTTCTTCCGCGGTTCCCTCGTAGCCAGAGATAAGATGCTCAAGCGTTTCCATTCTTTCGATTGATTCAGAAGCCTCCTTAAGCACGTAGCTGATATATTGCGTTCCTTTTAATCCTAAACCACTGTGGTCCAGGTCATAAGCGCAGGTAATAACTAACGCATTAGGCCCGTCGGGTAACGCGAGCGAGTAGGAACTACTAAGCGACGGTTCTCCTCCCTCCGGCTCGCATCGCACTGGAATGGTCATGCGTTGCCCATCTTCCTTAAGCAATTCAGCTAGTAAGGCCTTTTCTTCGCCACCGGTAGCGGTGTAAGAAAAGTGTATCTCATGGCTTCCTAAGAAACTTGGTGATAAGTGCTTGAATAGCTCTTCGGCTACAGAGGTATTAACGATGAGGATCGAAATTATTAGTGACTTAAGAAAGTTCATATCTCAGAAAGTCCCCGGAGCGATTCGAAGAGCTCGACGCGTTCGGGTAGTCCGATAGTCCCGCCGTTCACGATTGTGGAAACGTCCGCGACGTGAGCGGTGATATTAGCCTCAGTCCTTGCGCTGTAAGACTTCAGTATTTTCTTATTCAAATCATTCATTTCCCACCAGACAAAGGCGGACTCAATTCCATATTCAAGGTTGCTGGTAACCAAGTCTGGATTGCTCACAAAATCTTGGTGGTCCTGTGCGTTTTTTTCATTATGTATTCGAGTATAGGCGATGTAGTTGTTTTTGCCGGTAAGCTGAATAATCCCTCGGCCACGGTACTTGTATCCGTCGCGGCTTTCTTCATCACCGTTACCATTTCGGCCAGCGTAAACATAGTTGCCTAGGCTTTCTGCGTTTCTCTCGTATTTGGCAGCTTCTGTCCATAGCTTTGGCCTTAGCCTAGGGGATATTTTGCAGTCGTCCGTGCTCGCGTCGTAACCTCGTATATTGTTCTTGCAACCAAATACTTCGCGCATACGCTTGGCAGAATAGCTCAAGTTTTCTGATCTCACTTTGAAGCCGCTTTCATGGCCGACTTGAGATAGAAAGTTAGCAATAAGTAGCGGCGTATCTATCTTGTATGATATTGCGTATTTATTGAGGTGCGGGAGTATGGATTCAGCGTAATCGTCAGTGATGCTAGGGCTCGCAGTCTGGAGCATTTTGAGAGTAATGAGCTCTTTGCGTTTCGTTTGAAAGAGGATTGTTAACAACTGAGGCTGTACATGCCAAGCCTTACCATCCCCACCGAACCCGTGTTCTTCGGCTAGATCGCTCCACCAGCTTAGCTTCTCGATTCGCTGCTTTTCCGTTTGCCAGATCAGATTCGGCGTTCCAGGTTCTTCCTCCAGTAACGGATCAAGCTCATCCCATTTACTTTTTTCCCAGAACCATTCGCTTTCATATCTGGTGATCAGCTGACCGAGCAGCTGTGTCTGCCAAGGTTTGGCTAGGGCAGCACGGATTTCCCGGCAGCTCAGTTTGCCGTTCTTATCTGTATCGATGATGTCATGCAACCGGGCGAGCGTCAGGATGGGGCCACCGTCTGCCTTGTTGATCTGAGCGCGGTAGTTTTGCTGTTGTTCCGCGCTCAGCAAGCCTCTGGCATTGAAGGCGTAGGCGAGTTTTTCGACGGGCGTCCCGGTTTCCTCGACGCATTGGAAGCCTTCCCACTCCCAAGGACTGTGACGAGTAGTGATCAGCTCCTGCTCGGCGAGCCAGCCGTCGATAGGGTTACCGTTAGCGTCGGCGAACAGGCCGTCCAGCCGCCACCAGTGCATTGTGTTGTCAGCGCCATCCTTGACCTGGATTTTTCTCGAAGCGGGGAGTCCATCCAGTAAGGACTGCGGAGTGATCAGGTCGACGCCGATCTGCGTGCCATTGTCGTCCAATTTGGGTGGGTTTTCGGCATTGATATCGTCCCGGTGCGGAATCAGTTTGCTTGCGCCTTTGTAGACCTTGAGTAGGGTTTTCTGATCGTCTGGCAAGCGGCTGGCCCAGGCTCGGCTCCGGGCAATGAACGCAGGCATATCGTCGCAGCTGAATAGTTCGACATGGACCATGTTCTGAGCGGCGCTGTCGTGGTTCTGGTACAAGCCGGGATAGCCAATAAGGTCGCCTGCCTTGATCGGCAACCCTTTCTCAAGGACGACGACTTTTCCGTATTCCGCTGGCTCGTTCTGCGGCTTGAGCAAAGCGGTGGATAACCATCTCGTCAAGACGACGGCAAAGAGGTAACAGAAGGGGCGCCTGTGCGCCCAGATGCTCAGCGAGGCAGGCCTCCAGGCTTCGGAGCTCATGAGCGATCTGCGCAAAAAGGGGAAGTTGTTCACCCATGGGCACGTGATCAGCTAGAACCTGCTCCATGCGTGGAACCAGCCAGTTGATTGCCGCGGCGCGCGTGCGAGCCTTCCTAGGATGTATCTCTTCCCAGTGCTCTCTGCAAAAGTAGCTGAGCATGGCGACACCGGCGTGGAGCCCGCTGAATGAGTCGCACTGATACACGCTCCAGGTGAGCCAGGCTGCTATCCGCAGATCTTTCGTCTGGGTGGTTAGCAGACGCTCACTGGCGTCGCGCACTAACTCCCAGTCCACCGCGCTTGCAGCATGCACCGAGGCAGCTTTGCCAAGCTCCTGTTCGATCAGCTCGTACTCGGCAGAATAGCGAGCATCTTCCCCTGCGAAGGATGCCGGTGTGATCTGGGATCTCGCTACCGCTGAATAATGAGCTGCTAGCTTGGTAGAGAATGTCATTCCATGACTCATCTGTTCCTGGAGCAGCATGACCACTCAGCAGGGCGCTTCATGCGCTCGATATTGCGTCGTGCTTGCCTGCACGCTTGAGGTGCGCATCCTATGCGCGGTGTTAGGAGCTGACTGTGAAGTGGTTTACAACTAAAGCCGCATGGGCTGATCTGTGCGCTTCTAACGGCCAAAGATGAGCACTGGTTAACTACTCTCGTGCAGCTGGCGCGGAACCTTTCGCGTGAAGCAGGGTATAGGAGCGCCATTTGCAATGGGCTGGGCAGGAATTGGTATGGATTGTTTTAGCGCCTTCTATATATAAGGGAAGAAGTGGGCGATCTATCTCTAAAAAACCGTTGACGTGAGTTTTCCAGTGCCTATAATGCGCACCTTCTCCGGCGCAGGCCTTGAGCGAAACCTCTTGTAAATCAAGAAGTTAGCGAAATTTAAGGCTTGCACGGATGGCAAATTCGAGTAGAATGCGCCGGGCTGACAGGGTGGTGGTTTGGCACTGTTGGTGGCTCTGGTCAGGTTGATCGGAAGCGGTTGAAAGAGGTGGTTGACAGCGGTGTTTGACGCTGTATGATTCGCCTCCCGCTGACGATAGACGCTAGGTTGGCCGGAAGCGCAAGCGGTTGAGAAGAAAGAAAAACTTCTTCAAAAACAACTTGACGAGACACAAGGCTGCTGTAGAATGCT
>NZ_JAMOIC010000016.1 GCF_024448895.1 Stutzerimonas stutzeri | reverse complement strand
TGAAACGAGTTGTCGTTCGAGTGATTGCAGAGCGGTTATCTGGGATCTGACTTGAGAAATGTGATCATCGAGTAAGGCATTGACGGCCGTACAAGGCTGGCGAGGGTCATCCTGGTAGCTTTGGAGTGCGTGAATCTCTGGAAGTGACAGATTCAAGATTCGGCAGCGCCGGATGAAAGCTAGCCGCTCGCCATGCTTCTCGTTGTAAACCCGATAGCCGTTCGCCTGGCGATCAGGCGGTGGCAACAAGCCCTGCTGCTCATAGAAGCGGATCGTCTGTGTATCAATCCCTATTAGCCTTGCTAACTGACCAATGCGCATCGTGTGAATCCTCATCGGCTCTGCGTTATTGACCTTATAGTAGCTATAAGGCTTTTAATGATCCCATCTTCGATTTCAAGTGGAGCCGTATCATGAGCAAGTCCGATGGTCCCTGCGGCTGCGATGCGACACCAGCCGCTGATGCCGATATGCAAAACCCTTCCGATACGACGGGGCAATGGGTCAGTGTTTACGCCGTGCCCAAGATGGATTGTCCATCAGAAGAGCGAATGATCCGCTTGGCGCTGAATGGTTTGGACGGAGTTCGGAAGCTGACTTTTGATCTGTCGGACCGTCGGTTAGATGTCATGCATGACAGTGCCGTTGAGCCCATAACCAAAAAGCTGGCGACGTTAGGGCTAGGCGCCACTCTTCAGAAAACTGTCGCGGCAGACCCTGAGATGATCAAAGCCGCCGAGAATCCGGCGAACTCTACACAGGAATCCCGCTCCCTACGTTTACTGTTAGGCATCAACGCCTTCATGTTCGTGGTAGAGATGACTGCTGGCCTGATTGCCAGGTCCGCGGGTCTGATTGCCGATTCGCTCGACATGTTCGCTGACGCGGCAGTGTACGGCCTGGCCCTTTATGCGGTTGGGCGCAGCGTCAATCTGCAGGTGCGTGCTGCACACCTTGCTGGTGTGCTCCAGCTGATTTTGGCCCTCGGCGTGCTCGTAGAGGTGATCAGACGCTTTATATTCGGCAGCGAGCCCGAGTCGCTGATAATGATGGCCGTCGCGTTCCTGGCATTGCTCGCCAACACGGGTTGTTTGCTGCTGATTTCCAAACACCGGGAAGGTGGTGCTCACATGAAAGCGAGCTGGATATTCTCCGCCAATGATGTGGTCATCAACATGGGCGTCATAGTCGCCGGAGCGCTCGTCGCTTGGACTGGGTCCAACTACCCAGACCTGATTATCGGTACCGTCGTGGGATTCATCGTTCTCAACGGCGCTCGGCGTATTCTGGCGCTCAAGGGTTGAAGGAGCTCCCGTTACAGAAAAAGGGTGTCTTCATGCCTGTAAGCCATCCGGGTCTAGCGGCGTCAGCTAAAACTGGCGACGCCGCTTTAGCCGTTGGCGGATGGTGGGTATTGCAGAACGTGGGCTGCAAAGTCCATCAGCGAGACGAAGCCGCACTGATCGGCTTTTCCTTCACGCTGTAGGTGGTAGCCCCGCATGCCTTGCCCAATTGGACCAAGCATATCGGCTTGCAACGTGTCACCGATCATTGCGATAGCGGAGGCTTCGCAGCCAAGCTGTTCGATCATCTGACGATAGATTGCGGGCTCAGGCTTTATTGTCCCAACCTCAAAGCTCCATCCGTAAACATCGAACGACGGCAGTAACAGTTTGGCCGGAATCGCATATGGGGCTGCGAGATTGGAGCACAACGCGAGATTCAGGCCGGCGTCCTTTAGCTGATTTAGCGACTCCAACGCATCATCGAAAAGGCGAACGCTGGCCAGCTCGGTGAAAAGGTCGCTTTCAAGGCTAGCTAACTCAGAGTTGCTCAACTGCGCACCGAAATAATCGGCAGCTCCAGCCAAGCCCAGATTTCGAGTCATCAGAGTCCGTGCGTCATCCGGCCTTGGTGTTTTGCCCTGAAGCCGCAGGTTCTGCATCAGTTGGCGGAAAGGATGGCGGCGCTCACCTATCTGGAGAAGCGTGCCAAACACATCGAAAACTACTGCTTGTATCATGCCGGTACCTCTACCGTTGGAGGCGAACCGCCCACCCGAAGAGCGATGCCGCCCCTCTCAGTTTTCTGAACTGGATTTCTTCAGAGGTGGCACGAAGAAGATGGGTCTTTGCGGGGGCGCTATCAGGATATCTGTCGACTTGATGCTTGTGCCTTTTCGACGCCTTGTTTTGCCGTTCTTGTCGACCGCCAGCAGATCACCGGTCGCGACAGCAATGTCGAGTGCCTGCTTTACGCGAAGCTCGTCAGCCATGGTGTAGTTGGTCAATCCGCTCATCAGGCCCAAAAAAGGTTGCCGTTCTACCTCGTAGACCTGTTTGGGCAAGAGCTCCGAAAGTTCTCCTCGGATGCGGTCATTGGTAGCATCGTCGAAATAATGCTCATCCAACAGCAAATCGTGCTGACCTGTCACGGCGATATCCCGATTGGCGTCGTAGCCGAAAAAGCTGGAAGGCGACAGCATATGGGAAAAGTTGTTGCCGTATTTCCAGTGGATCTTCTTCATCACATCGTTAGCGCGGTAGTTGTTCGCCAGATGGATAAACCAATAGGCCATCGGGTTGCTGCCGGCCGGACGAATGAAGAAGACGGTCATGTACTGGGCACCGCTTTCCTGCTTGATCCCCTCGGACAGATAGCGCTGGATCAGGTATTGCCAGCTCCGTGGCTGATGCGCCTTCAGCTGTTTAAGCATGTCCCATGGCACATGCTGATCCAAGCCGATATTTGCAATGGCTTTCCGGTTCGCTTGGCGGTCGGCTAGATACGTAACCAAAAAATCGACATTGAAGGTCAGCAGGACCTCGGCTTTGTTGAGATTCTGGAAAATCCATTTGATCTTAGGGAACGGCACATCGCCATAACCGTACTGATCCAGCAGGAAGAGCACACGCTCACCCTTGCCGAAATGCTTGAGCTTTTGAGCGATGGTCGGCAATGCTTCTGTGAATTCAGCGCTATGCAGATGCACATCCTGGCCAAGCCGAGGAGCATGACCACGCGCGGCCAATACTGAATGCAAGCAGGCAATGTTCTCGGGCTTCACATCCACGAAATAGTGCTGGGAGCGGATGGGGCGCGGCTTGATGCGCTCTAGGTTGTTGCGGACCTCCGAAGCCTGAATCGCCTCCAGTGCAATCACGGGAGAGCCGAAGTGATTCCGACCTAAGCCGTCGTGGTAGATACCTCCACCACTGAAGCCATCGACGATCGACAAGCCCAGTTCTGGCATCAGTTGGTTGCGCATCAGCACGTCGATGTAAGTCTGGATGTACTCATCGATGATCTGATGTTTGATCTTGCTGTGCGGGTCGATGGTTGGGAAGGTTTGTGTACCCCAATCCCAACGGTATTTCTCATCATCCTTGGCCATGCCGTATTCCTTGTGCTGGTATCAGGCGAGGTTGAGCAGCGGGATTTCATCCCAGGTCTGGCCGTTCAACAGTCGACCGTTGGCTTTCTTCGAGCGTTTCACCCCATCAGCACCCCATCCGCCCCATTGCTTGAAGAAGAAAGCTGAGCCAGAGGCGTCGCACTGGCGATGAATATTGTCGACCCATTCTTGTTTCATCGGGCGGGCCTTAGGCCCCGACTCGCCGCCGACAATGACCCAGTGGATATCGGTCAGGTCCAGCTCACCCAAATTTTCCAACAGCGGCTCGGCAGAGAGGAAGCGAATCGTGGCATCAACTTGGCGTAGACAGTCGATCCTTGGCACACCATATTCGCGGTCCTCAACCGACACGCCCAGCCAGGCATTCGCTGGAGGTGTCCGTTTACTGAAATATTCGGCCAGGCGCTCGGCACGCTTGGTCAGGATCTGGAAGGTGTGTTGGGAAGCTTTTTGGATCACCTCGAATACCTGGTCGATGTATTCGTCCGGTACATGCTCGTGGAACAGGTCAGACATCGAGTTGACGAAGTAAATGGTCGGTTTCTTGCGCTGTAGCGGCTCCTGCAACTTTTCCGGCCGCAGGCTCAGGCGAAAGCCGTTCTCGTAACCCGGCGTTCCCATGGCCTGCAGCCGATAGGCCATGTTCTCCGCATAGCAGTGTTTGCATCCGGGCGACACCTTGGTGCAACCCACGATGGGGTTCCAGGTCATTTCCGTCCATTCGATGCTGGTCTGCGTACTCATTTCACCGTCACTCCTGTCGTGCAGCGATGTTAGTGAGAAGCTGGCAGCTGAGTCAAAGTGCCAGCATTGAATTCAACAGCGGGCCTGACCGCCAGGCCACCAAATGAAATAGCGGGATCGATGTACCGCATGGCCGACTTGATGTCTTTCCAGCCCACATAGGTCATCAAGGCCTTGAGGTCCCATCCATTGGCCGAGGCCCACGTAGCAAAGCCGCGGCGCAAGGAGTGGCTGGTATACAGTTCAGCGGGAATTCCGGCGCGTTGCAGAATCTGGCGCAGCAAGCTGATCAGGCTACCCGGATGTAAAGCATCCTCGCTGAGATGCCCCCAGCGATCCAGGCGGCGGAACACGGCTCCTCGAACGATACCTGCAGCATTGATCCAGTCGAGATAGGCCTGTACCGGGCATAGTCGCTTTAGCGCCGGCGTGTAGTGCGTCGTACCGAGGTTTTCTCGGTCGCCCTTGCTCTGCGGCAGGAACAGACGCATGCCTGCGCCTGTTTCGGCCTGAATATGCTCGACCTGCAACCGGCAGAGCTCATCACTGCGAAAGCCCCGCCAGAAGCCGATCAGCAGCAATGCCATGTCGCGCCGGCAGCGCAACAGACTCGCTAAATCGTCCCGCATCCGAGCTCGCTCTGACTCAAGTGCCAGCCACTGTACCGCCTGTTCCAAGTGCTGCAGTTGCAAAGGGGCGGCTTGCTTGACCTGTGCCGGGTGCAGGGTGCGGATGCCCTTGAGCACCTGACGCACTGTGGGAGTCTTCGTTGGGTCGGGAAAGCCTTGGGTAATATGCCATTGAGCGAGAGCAGCCAGGCGTTGCTTCAACGTGTTCATGCTCAGCGTATCCGCATAATCCACCAAGTAGCGCACCACGCTATCGCCTGTCGCGGGCAGAAAGCCGCCCCACGACACTTCGAAGTGCTCGATGGCCGACTGATAGCTGCGGCGGGTGTTTTCCCGCGTACCGGCTTGTAGGTAGCGCCCGACGTCTTTCATCGCCCTGAGATGCCCTTTATGTACTGCAAAACGGCCACTGGACGACCGTTTGTGCCATTCATATTGAATAATTCATGATTATCCAATCTTTGACGGGCTTTAACCTAGCACAAATCCGATCGTTCAGTACCATGTAACTACATAGTATGTAATATGGTACGAAATCGTAGGAGATCAACATGGCACGCGGCGGCATTAACAAGGCGGTGGTGCAAAAGGCACGAACCGCCCTCCTCGCCCGTGGCGAGCACCCCAGCATTGATGCGATACGGATTGAGCTTGGCAATACCGGCTCAAAGACCACTATTCACCGCTACCTGAAAGAAATAGAAGAGACTGAGCGCGGCCGGCAAACGGCTCCGTCTCTCAGCGAGCAATTGGCCAACCTTGTGAACCAGCTAGCCGATCGGTTGCAGGAAGAAGCGCATGCAGCCGTCGCGGTAGAGCGGGAGCAGCTTGGCCGCGAGATGATCGATTACCGGAATCAAATTAGACAGACCGAGAACCGCCTTCAGCAATTGGAAGACCAGACGGCAATGGACGCCAAACGACTTTTCAAAACCGATAAAGAGCTAATGCATGCGAGCCAAAAACTCCAGCAGGCCGAGATTGAAATTTCCCGTCTGCAGCAAGCTAATCGAGATATGAGGGACCGAGTAAAGGATCGCGACGCACAGATCGGTTCGCTTGAGGAAAAACACAAACATGCGCGTGACGCGCTAGAGCACTACCGCCAGGCCAGCAAGGAACAGCGCGAACAAGAACAGCGCCGACATGGATCGCAGCTACAGCAATCTCAGATGGAAGTACGTCAATTGCAGCAGACGCTGATCGTCAAGCAGGACGAATTAACCCAGCTGAATCGTGACAACGAACGTCTTCTCACCGAGGCAAGACTATCGCAGAGGGATCAACAGGCCCAGAAGCGCCTGCTCGATCAGAACATTCAAGCCCGGGAAGCCCTACAGAGTCAGCTGAATGTCGCAGAAGCTGTCAAGCTGGCTTGTGAGCAACGAAATGAAGAGCTACAAACTAAACTGGACAGCTTGAGCAAGACGAAAATCAGGCAAAGCAGCCGCCAAAAGTCTCGCCGAGATGAGCGTGTAATTGGCGGCGCAGAGAAACCATCTCTGCCAGCGAAAAGAAGAAAGGGTCCAAGCGACTAGGTCAGCACCCTACCCGGACAGGGCGTAAATAGCATAACAACGGTCTCATGCGAGCTGATCTGCGTCCGGTAAGGATTACCCGCGGTGATACTAACTTCACCGCGTTCGATCGCCCATGTAGCTGCTATCAGCAGATAGCAGGTCAGCGCGGTGCGTCCTGAGAACCTTCCTTTCCATTCAGAATCCCAACTGTTTCAGCTCTGCGACCAATGTCGACTGCAGGTCGTCCGCACCCACTTGATTCTTGAGTATGTAAGTCGCCGCCACCAGCGTCACAGGGTGCATCCCGAGTAGTTTACTGAGCTCATCGAGCTTTTCCAGGGTCGGGGATTTCAATCCGCGCTCAAGCTGACTTATGTAGGTTCGGCTGCTTATGCGAGTGAAATCTTCTTGCGTTCGTCCTGCGGCCTGCCTCGAAATTCTGAGGGCCTGCCCGAATGCCGTATTCAGTTCCATTTGCCATACCTGCAAAAGGAACTATAAAGCGATGTTGAACGCTATAATGCTACAAACTATAGTGTTCATTTGCGAAGGTATGCCACCATGTTCCTCACGTTTGATCACGCGGAAGTCCCTGTAGGCTCTCTTCTACGTGGGGCCCATACATGGCGGTACGTTGAGTATCTTGCCTCCTTCCCCTATTTTCATGTCTCTGCGGTTGATCAAGATGACGAGGGCATACGCCCAACGACCTTACTGATCTATACGGTGCAGGACCTCGTGGATTTGGCTGCCGCGAAAACCAATGGATGGAAAATTGAGCAAGTCCAGCTTGTTAGTCCGGGACGTATGAACGGCACTGGTGAATGGCGGATGGATGAGCTCAGGGCAGTCGAGGGTACAGATCTGGCGCGAGGAACGAGTTATGCCTATGTGCTTAAATCCGGCGCGACGTACTTTGACCATGAATCATCGAAGAACCTACCACCGCAACGCTGGCGATTGACCTTTAGCGCCGATGGCGGGAATTGAGCATGGTCCCAAGTCCCAAAGCGGACTCATAGCGTATGCCGCTAGGACTCACTGACAATCGTGCACCGGTGGAACTGAAGTCGGCTTGAGGACAACAACCACTATCGATCTCAATAGCCTATACATCAAATGTGGCTTACCAGCATACGAGCAGTTAACGGCCCCTTCCGTCATCTCCAACGCACATTGTGGCGAGCAGAGCGGGCGAATCGAATAGCGGTGTAATCTATGGACTATGTGGTCTTGCTCAATCAGGTCATCGATAGGGTCGTAGCGGCATCTGCGTTGTTGGCAGCAGAGTGGCTTCTTCCAAACGGACCCCGCGGGAGTGGTGACAAGGCCGAGGTGGACTTGGAAATTGAGTGCTTTCTGCGCCGCGATTTACTCGCTCTGCTCGACTGCGACTTTTGGGGAGAAGAGACCGGCAACTCCTTGACTGGTGCGGAATACTGCTGGGTCGTCGACCCTAACGACGGCACGAGTGATTTTCTGAAGGGGCATAAGGGTTCGGCTGTTTCGGTCGGTCTCCTGCGGAACGCGGTACCTGTACTGGGCGTGGTTTGTGCCCCTGTCACTGAGGACCGCGGAGCCGACTGCATCGCATGGGCAGAAGGCTTGAATACCGTCCTCCGCAACGACCTAGAAGTTTCATGGAGACTAAATGATCGGGACCTAGATAAACAAAGCAAGGTAATGGTGAGCATGGCTGCGGCTGCGAAGCCAAGTGTAAATGCTGAGCTGTGTGCACCGGCCGACTTTGTCGCCATGCCGAGCATCGCTTATCGCTTAGCGCGAGTAGCGGCCGGGGATGGAATAGCGGCCGTTTCGCTTGTAACAGTGTCCGCACACGATGTTGTCGCAGGTCACGCACTGCTAAAGGGAGCTGGCGGTGTATTGCTCAATCAGGAGGGCAAAACGGTCGGCTATCAAACGAAAGCAAATCTCACCGAAGTTGCACAGCGTTGCTTTGGTGGCGCCCCATCCGCGTGCCGAAAGCTGATTCTTCGCGACTGGGGAAAAGTGTTCGAGTAGGTAACGCTAAAAGCATGACTCGCTCAGCGGCTTGAAGACGCGTTTTAACCATGCGCTAGATAGCAGCAACGTTTCGCCCTGCTCGAAACATCGCAACGCAACCTACCAAGGCTTTTCGCTACGCCCTGAGCTCAGCACAGCCATTTTCAGCCCTGCCCCAAGGAGCAGGCTGCGAAGACGAGTACTCGGAGTGCCGTTATGACCCATGACCCCATGAGGCAATGGCTCGGGTAGCGCAGACAGGTGAATGGCCTAATAGGGTCTGCTCCGTCAGCACGACCGCCCGCAAGAGCCAAAAGCCCAAAAGCCAATCGATTCCGGTTTTGATCTGCACATTTATTTGCATATAACTTCAGGGCTGCGACGCCAGCAATAACGGTCCCTTCAAGGACTTTTTGCCGTCGCCGATGCATGTTTATCTGCAGATTTTTAATCGCATTTTTCCAAAAAGACAGCGCTCGACCCGCTAACAGTCGGACCATCCGAATCATTTGCCGGCCAGTTCCCATTCAATTCTTCGTGGACATGGATTAGAGCTGTGCTAGAAGAACAATCCTGAGTAACTCCGAGTGATTCGATGCCAGGGTCGTGCCTTATCCAAACGAAAAGCTTGGGTTGGCAGTCATTGTAGATAACTTCGAACGGGATGCCGATTTTATTGGTAAGGAGCAGGTATCGCCGTCGTCTGGAGTTTCGAGTATTTGGCGTCTCTCCAGGAGGCACGTAGAAGGGGGCGTGCTTCCCTCATGGATACCGTATTGTTTCAGGTCTTCTGGTTACTTTTGTTTGCGCCGCAGCTGGTTGGTTTGAGGCGGACGTGTACTACGTTCCGGTCAGGGCAATTGAGATCTTGCGAGAACGTCCAATGATTGGGGCTGTGGTCTTCCAGACCCAGCGGGCAGAACCAGCGATAAGCTAGTTCAGATGCACCTCGCCGCTCATCACCGCTCAGAGCGGATGCCATAACAGGGGTCGATAAAAAACGCGCACCATCATCTCAGCCTCAATTGGGGGCGACCAAATGGGCTGTAGATACCCACAGGCCTCTAAGATTCAAGCCTTGTATGATGCTTCTACGGATATACTGGGCAGTACGTAATCTTCCGATTTGACCGAGTATCATAGCTGCTGCTGTTCTCTCTTTAACTGTCCATAATAGTATTCGGCTCCAGGCGTGCTAATAAAGCAACAGCCAATGGCATAAGGAACCCACTAATTTTTCAGCAGCGGCGGCCCGATACAGCCATTCACTTCTGAGTACTTTAAAGTCAGTGCGAACATTCTGGCGCTTGGCTTAACGATACTGAGGAGCTGGGGGCCCATTGTACTTTGGGGACTCTCGAGCACTCGAGCTGTGCAATATGTGATCATATGCATTCAGAAACAGAACCTGCCGAAGTATCATATAGGTCGGAATGACGGAGCGAGTACACCTGCCCTTCAAGTACGCAGCACCTCAGCCCCACCCATATTGAATGAACTATCATCAAGTGCTCTGAAGACCACTGGGATAGTTACGTATCAAGATGAGTACCGCTATATAAAACTTCCCTGGGAAGGCCTAGCTTAGGCCCGAACTTGAAATGGGAAAAAACGGTACCGCCAGTCATTGCTATTTCAATATCGCTCAGCTTATATCTGCCGCACTTTCAAGCTTGAAGCATGGCAGATGGCGATAATAATATAAACAAACTTCTGAATGAACGCCTATTACCAATAACTGCTTTAAATCTACCTTAGGATCGTTACGAGCATCTTATCTGATGCCACTGACTAGGTGAGTTAAAGCCTGTTTTATTGTTCGTAATTACGTGATTAAGGAAGCGTGAAGCCCAATCTATCGTGGTTTTTGTTTTGGCCGCCTTTAAAAAGGGCGATAGTACATTACAGACTTGCCTGTTGTTTTCCACATGAAGTACGGAATCGACCAAATCTGCTAACGAACGCGGCCACAGAAATCCTCTCTGGCGCGACAGCTTGTCTAGCCAAGCAATTTCATCATCACTATACAAACCGACAAGATTGCCAAGCAGAAGCAATGCACACATTCTCTGAGCCGGAAGCCCTGTCAACCATCCTATATCTTCCAATTTATCAACAGGGACGTAATCGGGATACCACGAATCCCGACGATAACCAAACAAGTATCTAGCCAAGCCCCGTTTATATTTGCGTGACGGAACTCGAAGCAGCCGTTTAAGTAAGAGATCGACACACTGTAACATTTCCCTAGCGTGCGGGTGAGTAAGGTTATTTCTGGATAAAACATAGAGACGATTTATCCAGAGCTGAACTCGAATAGCCAGAAAGTTACGGATTAAGACGAGTGTCGTTTCGCTTTGAAACTTTCGACTCCCAAAATCACCAAGATTTTCATCCAGACTAACAAAAGCGGCGCATGCTTTAGCCGGACTAACATCTGCAGACACCGAGAGCAGACGTTTATGTATGAGGCAAAACGGAGCATGGACGTAGCACCAACTTCGACGCCACGCAGGTAGGCCAAAATGAGTAATATCATCCTTTAAACACTCTGCACAGTAGGCTGAGCGAAACATTGGGTCGAGGAGATTTTTTTGTTCGTAACCGAAAAGCTTATCGACAGCTTGGGCTGATAACTTGTAATGTTTGACAATTTTCTTAAATAGCTCATTTGATATGTCAAAATCAAACGACGGGTTCGAAAGATCACTTCCTGAGTTCAGGTCCAGTGCTTTGGGTATGAACACTAATCCGTCCAAATCAAGAGTAGTGATCACCTCGCATGATGGATCATAAGCGCAGCGATAGGTCCAGGACGCGATTGTTTCATCGTGCACAATACGAGGACCTTTCCAATATCGTTGCACAGTTAGTAACTCCAACGCGTCGCAAAACCCTTTTCAATCAGTTCTTTGGTTATCTTTTCCTCACCGGTCAATACGGCCTGTATAGCTGCCCATTTTACGCCCTTGACCACAAAGTCCATCACGCCGTTAGAGTGAAGCAGCAATGTCTTCGCTATATCATCTCTGTATAGCCTTGAGTCTTCTCTGAGCGGTAGCTCGTTTTCCCAAGAGGCCAGAAAATTTCGAAACTCATCGTCCAACGTCCAACGCTGAAGCTCCAAGATTTCGTAGCGGCGGCTGAGTTGAGCATCGACACTCAAAGCATTTTTTGCAGCTGAGGTGCCAAAAGCGATAATTGATAGTCGATAAGGAGCTCCTGACAATGCCTTGATCAAGAGCAGATTCCGCTCTTGCTCGCCTCTACTGACTGTAAGAGAAGATTGCATTTCATCTATAATCAGAGCTCTAATATTACTTTGACGTACGTATTTGACGATGTCTGGAGGCAAAAGTGCTCTCGTAGTTGCTCGCCCGGGTAAGATAGGCACACCTAACGCGCTCATAACGAGGTCGCTAAATTTGAGCATTCCGGGATTATCTGCCAAAGACATGAATCTAATTGCCTCACTTCGGTCTTTTGAAGACATTTTCAGTTCATTAATCAGCGCAGTTTTTCCGAACCCGCCCTCTCCGCACACAAGCATACATGGAGCAGGCTCTACATCCTTAAGCTTAAGAATATTATCTACCGTCTTAGTTATACTCTGATGTCTGGGGCAACTAATCCAAATATCGCGCCCAATCACCTCGATACGTTTCAAATCAGATGCGCCGCAATATTTCTCTCGCCTGGTTTTGCGTAAGCCTTCAGCCGTCATTGTCTATTCCTTAACCGGATAAATTGTTGGAATAAACTTGCGTCCGTCTAGCTCAGACGCATCACTAAGCTCCGCCTCGGAGCTCGGTCCTGGAATATAAGAATTCGCCAGCTCATAATTCTCTTTTTTTGCTTTGCTGACATTCCTCTTTCTGATCAGCTTTTCCGCTTCAAATCTAACAGCGTAACCTTGCTCACTGGTTAGCCAAGGAGGTTGCTTAGTAGGCTTGCTCGCCAGCATCACCTCTGCAAGGCTCATGTCCGGTCTGGTCATGCCATAATCAGCTTCTATATAATTGTTATCTATATACGCCCATATTTTTTTCATTTTGAAGGGATCATATTTAATGATTACATCTTTTCTGCCAACATGAAGCGCCAATGCCTGAGATGAATAAAAATTTCTTTTAAACTGAATTCCTCTGGAGGTGATGCTTCTCCGGTCTTCTGGCATAAAATCAAGCTTGAACTTAAACGGGTCAGCGATGAGGGGTGGGTAAATGGGGCTACCGTTATCGGTTTGGAAAGCTTCGAACCAAACGTTAGCGGGAGATCGGCCTTGAAGGCCTCTATGGGATGTATTGTGGTAAATCTCGATTTGCAGGGTCAGCCAAACTAATAGCCTAGGGAAAGTTACAGTGGCATTTATTTCGCCTTGAGGCCTTTGGCTGACACTCGACATAGTAGTCCCAGGTAGGGAGTGTACTTTTCGCATCAATGTCCCAATGACACGCTCCACAATACCACCCCAATGTTTTTTCCCTATGGGTCGCCATTCTACCCGAATATTATTTAGGGAGCAGGCTCGTACAAATTTTGAACTACGAAATTCAACAGCATTATCAACAAATATCAACTCTGGTTTGCCATAGAAAGGGTAAGTTGCCGAGCTTGCTCCGATCGCATTTAGAAAGCTAGCTTTTGTAAAGCACGCCATCGATAACGCTGCTGCAACTGATACCGCCGATGGCGGATGTAGAGCAAGATAAAAGCCTAGTATTACTCGTGTATAGCTGTCGATCACGACCGTGAGCCAAGGTCTCACTGCACGCTCACCGTCTTCGGTACCTGCCAATAATATATCGACTTCCGTGTGATCAATCTGCACTTGTTCCAGCGGGCGAGATAATACTAACTTACCGGTTTTGAGCCCTAACTTTTCCTTGGCATAATCAGCGCCGTGGATCGCGGTCATTTTCTCGAGCGGACTGAGCTTTCTAACCCTACGCTGCACGGTGCTCAGGCTGGGCGGGGATAATTCTAATCGCCTGCACTCTTCAATTATACTGAGGTGAATTTTTTTTACTGTAGCGCCTTTCCCTCTATAATTTTTTGAAATTGCGGCATCCATAACTGCCTCAACCGGCGCCTGTAATGCGCTAAGACCCAACTTTCTCCCTTTTTTATTCGCCAGTAAAGCCATGACGCCGTCCTCCTTTGCGAAGCTACGGCGAAGTTTGTAAATTGTGGATACTGATAGATCGAGTTCTTCGGCTGCTTGAGATACGGTTATTTCATTATTGACACACTTGTTTAGTACCACATACCTCTTTTGAGCGATCTCTGCACTTTCGATAGAGGTATCGTGAAATCTGTACATTGCTTCCGAAAGTCGCGGCTTCGGAACTGAATCTTTCTCGGACAAATTAATGAGTTCTATTTCATCAATCGTAAGAACATGGCGGGATCTATCCTTTTTTAGCTGAATTTCAACCTTTCCGTTAGGCATAAGCTTATTGACGAAAGCCAGCGCTCCCAACGCGATTACAGGCATTCCCTCGGCCAAGGTGATTTCCATACCTTCTCCCGTGCTATCAACGAACCGAATACGCTTTCGGCAGAAGTCATAGAATGCGCTAGAAAAGCTGTAATCGGAGCTGATTTTCCAGCATTCAGTGAGTTTTTTATAAGATATATCGGAAAATCAATTACTTATCGGCGTGGCTAATTTCGTGACTCACCACAGAGTTGCGAGAACTCGCAGGACAGCGACACCACGGCTCACTCAGCAGCCGTGTCAGCGCAACGTGCGCCGACATCGTGAGTCTCTGAGCATCTTGTGCTCTTCGGTGCGTATTACTCCAGACGAACGCTCCGCCTAGACGGACTTCGCTGCTGACTTCACTGCAGCCTCATCGTCAGCATGTGGCTGCTCGGGTTCACGCCCACGACGCCAGCGCTGCAGTCGTTCGGCCCAGATCAGTGGACGTTTCGCGCTGTGTGCCTGCCGCCATGCATCAGCCACCGCAATGCTGGCCTCAGCCATGCTTGGATTCAAATGCACAACGCGATGCAGCTTGTTCAAGCCCAGCTTGTGCTTCATGGCAAGGACGAAAACACCCAGCGCTTCGCTAGCGCCGTCGCCTACGAAGGTCACGCCGAGGATACGGTCGCGGCCACGTTCAGTGATCACTTTGACGAATCCTCGATTGCCGGCGCTCAGGTGAGCCAGTGAGAGTTCTTCAAGATCGAGCAGCGTGACTTCGTACTCGGTTTTTGCGGCCTTTGCTTGCGCTTCGGTTACCCCGACCATGGCAACCTCCGGCGAAGTGAACGCTGCAACGGGCACCACACGATCACTAACCACAATGCGGCGCAAACCGGAGAACAGTGCATTCATCGCGGCAAACCAGGCATGGTGAGCCGCTTCATGGATTGAGGCATCAGGACCGGAAACCGCGCCTACGGCGAAGATGTTCGGGTAACGGGTGGCGAGGTATTCATCCACCTCAACGCTGCCGTCTTCGCGGGTTTTCAACTGTAAATCTTCCAGTCCAAGGTTATCCGCCTGAACCTGCCGGCCCATCGCGACCAACACTCGATCGAAGGATATCGACATATTCTGTTGATCAGCCGTTTGGCATACCAATTGGAAGGCTTCGTCCGTTCTGTCCACCTTTTGTGGGGCGTGGTCCAACAATATCTGAACGCCGTCCGCACGCATCGCGTCGCAGACAGCCTGACGCGCTTCGGGCTCCAGCCCTTCGAGCAAGTCTTGGTCCTTGCTCAGTATCGTCACTTGGCAACCCAGTCTCTGCATGGCTTGAGCCAGTTCGCAGGCATTGCGGTCGCCACCCAGTACCAGCAAACGATCCGGGCGGTCTTCGAGCTGCCAGAGGCTTTGTGGGGTAAGAGGCTCTGCGCGATCAAGGCCCGGAATATCTGGAATGAAGGGTTTGCTGCCCGTCGCCAGGATGATCGAGCGTGAGCTGATTTCGCGGTCACCGACCTGCACAGTCCAAGGGGACGTCAGCCGCGCCTCCCCGGCCATTACTTCAACGCCCATGGTTCTGTAGGCATCCGCCGTAACGCGATCCTGTGCTTCGCCAAGTGTGTGGCGTACCTGCTGCATGACCTGAGTGAAATCGACCTCCTTATTATCGCCACCCAAAGCCTCGCTCTGGCGGAGCGAGTGGGCGGTGTTGGCGGCTTTCATCAGAACTCGGGCCGGTACGCTGCCGCTGTGCAGCGCGGCACCACCTAGCCGTCCGTGCTCGATCAAGGCGACCCGGGCTTTCTTCGAGGCCGCAATACGGGCAGCCGTAAGCCCCCCGCTCCCGGCCCCGATCACCACGAGGTTATGCTCGAAATACTTGGGCTTCTGCCACCCGCGAAACGCCTTACGCGCCTTGAAGTGAGTCAGTAATCGCGTCGCGGCCAGTGGGAATACCGCCAGCAATATCAGGGTGCCGATCATGCTCGGCGAGAGAATGTCGGAAACGGATTGCAACTTCGCCAGCTGGCGTCCGGCGTTCACATAAATCGCGTTGCCCGGGAGCATTCCAGCCTGAGTCGTCCACCAGAACGTCCATACGCTCACACGAGTGAGGCCCAGTGCGGGATTGAGTAGCACGAACGGCACTAATGGAATCAACCGCAACGAGAACAGATAGAAGGAGCCGTCGCGCTCCAGGCCGCGGTTGATGCTTGCGATCTGTTTGGCGAACCGCCGCTGTACCCAGTCGCGCAACAGGAATCGGCTGATCAGCATCGCAATCAACGCGCCGACATTGCTTGCGAAGGACACCAGCAGCGTGCCGCCCATCAAACCGAACAGCGCGCCGGCCAGCAAGGTGAGAATCACCGTACCGGGGAAGGACAGCACGGTCAGCGCGACATAAGCCGTGAAAAAGATGATCCCCGCCCACCAAGGGTGCGCCTGCACCTGGTCTCGAAGCGCCCCACTCCTCGACTGAATGTTTTCGAGGGTCAGGTATTCACCGAGGTCGAACCAAAAGAAGCACACTCCCGCCACGACGAACGCAAGGATGATGAGTATTCGTGTCAGTTTCATCGCTGCCCTGCCCTCCACTGAAAGCCGACACGCACAGGCAGATTACGAATAGCTCGGTGAACCGGTACGCACAGAGGACAGGCTGAGTGGCCAGAAAATGGGCGGCAGATGATCAAAAGGAAGACTCTCGTTCGGGATGCCTATTTTCGAACCTGCCAAATGACTGGTGTTCCGATCTGGCGACGATCAGTCATGACGGCAGGATCAATCATGCAGCGCCAGGATCCTTTTCCAACCTCTATGACGCTGAACGATGAAAGACGCAGGCCGTCTAGAAAGAGGTTGCAGAGACTGCCTCTGCACGAAAGGAACTGACCAATCTGGCGAAGGGATTGCCATCCTCTGACTGGAGATTCCAATGCAATCAGACGATCACCTTCCTTCCCGCCGCAGGCTCATTCAGGGTGCTGCAGCAACACTGGCGGCTGGCGTCGCGATACCCGCCTTCGCCCAATCATCAGCGGGCGCCGCAGCGCAACCCAACTCCCCCGCTCCGTTACGTGACCCTACCAAGCTCTATGCGCAGCCGCCCTTCAAAGAGCAAAAGCAGCCATGGCCCGGGCTTGCCCGTGATATGGAACCCAGACCGGATCATGGCGAAGAAAGCTATCAGGGAAGCAACCGCCTCGCCGGCCGCAAGGCGTTGATCACCGGTGGCGACTCTGGCATAGGCCGAGCGGCCGCTATTGCGTTCGCCCGGGAAGGTGCAGACGTTGCGATCAACTATCTGCCGGATGAAGAGCCCGATGCACAGGCAGTCGTCGAGCTGATTCGCCAGGCGGGCCGCAAGGCCGTTACCTTGCCGGGCGACATTCGTGATGAGGCCTTCTGCCGCAGCCTGGCGGAGAAGGCATCCGAAGCACTGGGCGGCCTCGACATCCTCGTCAACAACGCCGCACGGCAGCAAAGTCATCCATCGATTCTCGACATCAGCAGCGAAGAGTTCGACTGGACGGTAAAAACCAATCTCTATGCGATGTTCTGGATCACTAAGGCGGCGGTGCCGCTCATGCCGGCTGGATCCTCGATCATCAATACCTCATCTGTGGTCACCTACGATCCGCCTGAAAACCTGCTCGATTACTCCATGACCAAGGCAGGCATCGTCAACTTCAGCAAGGGCTTGGCCAAACAGCTGATCGAGAAAGGCATCAGGGTGAACGCGGTGGCACCGGGCCCCTTCTGGACCCCGCTGCAGGTGTGTGGTGGTCAGACGATGGAGAACCTAACGAGCTTTGGCAGTGAATCGCCTTTGGGGCGCCCTGGGCAGCCCGCCGAGATCGCGCATATCTACGTCTATCTTGCTTCCACCGAAGCCAGCTACGTTACCGGCCAGGTCTACGGTGCCTCTGGTGGCAACGGGCACCCATGAGCACCGCGCTAGGAGCGCGCAAGAGGCAAGCAATACGTTTTTGAGTTTGTCTCTTGCGCCAGCGAGGGCGGTGTAACTGTAGGATCGAATTTATTCGACCGGAAAGCGCGCCGTGGTCGATGGGGTTATTCCGTGCTATTGGGCGAACAAGTTCGCCCCTACGGCCGGCTCGGTGTAGGAACGCTTCCTTCCGGCCGGCCGGGCCGGACTAATCTACTGGCAAGCGATGCGGGCAGAGGTGCGCACTAATTGGATGGTGGATTGGCTGAAGCCTGATCCGTCACTTCATCCCCAGCTGCTCGCGCATTTCTTCAGTGATGCTCTGATGCGTCTCTTTCATATCCGCCCAGGGGTCATCAGCGCCCTGCTCTTCCAGCCGCGGAATCAGGTTGCGGATCGTCCAGAGGTTCGCGCCTTTGAGGTCGGCCAACTCTTCGCGGTGGATCGGGACCGATACGCCGAGCCCTTCCCTGGCACGAACCGAAAACGCGGAAACGGTACTGGCGCCCTGGCTGTTGCGCAGGTAGTCGATGAAGATCCGACCCACGCGATTCTTGGGGCCGCTGACTGCCGAAAAATGTTGCGGCATGAGTTTGGCCATGTACTGCGCAATGGCTTGACTGAACGCCTTGACCTCAGCCCAGCTATGCACTGGATCAAGCGGCACCATTATGTGCAGCCCCTTTCCACCACTGGTCTTGAGGAACGACCGCAGGCCGATTTCATCAAGCAGCGTCTGGGTTAGTTGAGTAGCTTCGATCATGCGTTTCCACGGCAGTGCCGGGTCAGGGTCGAGATCGAGCACGAAACGGTCCGGATGATCGAGGACGGGGGCAATCGCGTTCCAGGTGTGCAGCTCGATGGTGCCCATCTGTGCGGCACTGACAAGCGCTTCGACCGTGTCGATGGTCATCAGCGCTGCGTGCTTGGGATACAGCGCCGTATCAAGTTGGGTGACATGCGCAATGCTCAGCTTCTCGATGTGTTTCTGGAAAAACAGCTCGCCGTCGATGCCTTCAGGCGCCCGCACCAATGCCAGCGGCCGCTGCCTTATATAAGGAAGAGCCCAGGGCGCCACCTCAGCGTAGTAGCGGGCAAGCTCCATCTTGGTGGCGCCGATCGACTTGTCGATCACGCGTTCGGGATTGGAAATCTTGATCTGGCCGGCACCGGCTGCCGGCTTCTTACTGTTTGAACGCTTGGTGCTCGAAGTTGGCTTGCCGCCCGCAGCCGCCGCTTCTGGTCGTTCATGGGTAATCGATTGTGCCGGCTTGTCCGAGCGCAGCCCATGAAAGACCGAGTGCCGTACCACACCCTGCCGGGTCATTTCCGCATAAGCGACTTCGCACATCAGATCAGGCTCTAGCCAGTGCGCACCGCGCACGTCCGCGGCGGGCGGCGCTTTGGTCAGGGGGCTCTTATCGACCTCCAATGCCTTGAGTTTGGCGTGCAGGCTCTTCAAGGTCGCCTGATTGAATCCGGTGCCGACTTTACCGGCATACAGCAGGTCGCCCTTGTCGTCATGCAACCCCAGCAGCAGTGCGCCGAAGCCGCTTCGCGCACCCTTGGGATCGGTGTACCCGACGATGATGAATTCCTGGCGATTCTTGCATTTGATCTTCACCCAGCTGTTGCTGCGTTTGGATACGTAAGTGCTGCCGGCGCGCTTGCCGATCAGCCCTTCGAGATTCATCTGGCAGGCGCTTTCCAGCACGCTTTCGGGATGCTCGGTGAAGTCGGCGGAGAAGCGAAGCAGGTCGCTGTCGCTTTGCCCGAGCACCTGATCCAGCGCGGCGCGGCGTTCTTCCAGTGGGACTTCGCGTAGATCCATGCCGTTGAGATAAGGCAGGTCGAACAGGTAATAAACGATAGAGCCGCTTCGGCCGACCTCGAAGGCATTCTGCAGTGCCTGGAAATCCGGCGTGCCCTCTTCGTTCGGCACCACCACTTCGCCATCCAGCCAGGCTGACTCCAGGCCCAGCGCTGCGAGCGCCTCGGCCTGCTGCGGCATCTTCGCAGTCCAGTCATGGCCATTGCGAGTAAACAGCTGAACCTTGCCTGACTCGATTCGCGCCATGATTCGATAGCCGTCGAACTTGACCTCATAACGCCAGTCACCCTCGGGCACGGACTCAACTAGCGTCGCCAGCTGCGGCTTTATGCTGTCTGGCAAAGGTGCGGGTTTGGCGCCGGACAACGTGGTTTTTTTCGGGGCTTTCTTACCTGAAACAGGGGCCGGCGTCTTGACCGGCTTGGCATCGACTTCGAGTTTCTCCTTACCGCGCTTGCGGGGGATCAGCGTTCGATCGCTGAGCACACTGTCGGGCAGCTCCTTGACGATGTCGTAATCTTTCTCGGGTCGGGCAGCCCCGTCGTTGGACTTGATCAGAAACCACTGTTCCTTGCCTCCATCCATCTTGGTCCGGACAAGATTCCAGCTGCCGCTGAGCTTTTCGCCTTCCAGGCTGAATTTGAGCTTGCCCTTGCGATAGCCTTCCAGCGGATCACCCTCTGGCTGCCAGACTCCACGATCCCAGACTATTACTTCACCTGCGCCGTAATGCCCAGCCGGAATGGTCCCCTCGAATGTGGCGTATTCGAGCGGATGGTCCTCAACGTGCACCGCAAGGCGCCGTGACTTCGGATCGAGCGACGGGCCTTTAGGCACCGCCCAGCTTTTCAGCGTGCCATCGAGTTCGAGGCGGAAGTCGTAGTGCAATCTCGTGGCGTCGTGCTTCTGGATGCAGTACTGCAGCGCATGACCGGCGCCGCGCTTGCGCCCCGACCCGGCCTTGCCACCGGGCTCCGGTGTGGCCGCGAAGTCTCGTTTCCGGTTGTATTCGTCGAGCGCCATGGCGCAGCCTCCGTGATTACGCCACTGAGACCTTACTCGAGCGTGCCCGGGTCCGACGCCGAATCAGTCGGCCCACCGTGGTCCGAATGTCGACCTGGCTGCACGGAGCGATCTTCAACGCCCGGGGCAGATTCGCCTTCGGTCTCCGGAGGAGTGGCTACCAGGTCTCCGTCCTCGGTAACGGTCCGGCCCTGGCTGTCCTTGTGCGTATCCAGCGTTTCTTGTGGCGCCGGATTGCCCATAGGGCTGGGCCGCGCACCTTTCTCGGACTCGGGTGTACCAGCCGGCCACTGAGCAAAAGCTGAGGAAGCCACCAGGCTTGCAAATATGAATGTCGTGATCGATTTCATGCTGTCACCTCTCAAACGGAGTTTGCTGTGCGATCAGCCCCACAACGAGGCCAGGTTCGTCCCACTGCCGGCTAGCAGCCAAGGCAAGCGAAACGGCGTTACCGTCGTCTCGGGCGATGTTCCGCCGAGCGGCGTCAAATGAATGTTTACAACGCTGAACGCCCTGCTAGCGTTCAGAGATGCTGCGGTCGAAAAGCCGCAGCGCTCACCTGCGAGCACGCCCGCGGAATCTGGACTCACAATGGGAGGAAGGATCATGGCTTCACGTCTACCTCTGCTGACGATAGAAAACATCCTTCACAACTACCTCCATCCATTCCGGTGTGACTGTCATGTCCAAGATGAAAGCCGTGTCACCGTCCGCCTTTACGAGGCGCATTCGGACGGTGAAGAGCTGACCGTTTTCGGCATCACTGACGAACAATGTCGCGATGCCGCCAATTTGGTACGACTCGCTCAGGAACTGCGCTTCGAACTCTATGCAACGCGAGGCGGCCTGATGACCGCCGAGTTACCCGCGAAGATTGCCGAACGCTGATTGATGCATCCGGCAAACCCGCTCGTTCTCAGCGCTTGGCTTCGGTGTTAGGCGCTTCGGAACGTGTGAGATAAGCCTGCGTCAGTTCCGCAAGATGGCTGCGCATCCAGTCCGCCATGGCTACCTCTTCCGCAAGAATGTTCCTGCAGACTTCTGCCGTCTGATTGTCGCCCACTGCTTCCGCTGCGGCGATCAGGATTTCGTACGAAGCGATTTCAAGGTTCTCAAAGACGTAGCCCATCTGAGCGCCCTTGACGATTTCGTCATTGACCATCATCCCGCCCATGGCCTGCCCCATCGCCATCATCTTGCCGCCCAGATCCTTGAAGCCTGAATAGGACTTGTCGTAGCGCTGCAGGCAGCCCTCGATCAACTTGGACTGGTTCTGGGTCTCGGTGATGTGCTGCTCGATACGGGCCTTGAGCTGCGGGTAGTGCTCGATGCGGCTGGCCTGCTTGTTGAGCATTGTTTCCGCCTGCGCCTCCATCGCGTGAGCGTCACGAAGCCACTCGATCAGGCGTTCAATGCGGACGTCGTTACCGGTTTGTGCGCTTTGCATGGCATCTCTCCCATAGGGTTCTGATTGCGATCTGGTTAGTCAAATCAACCTGATAAATGTGAGAGGAGCTGCGCTGGGGAGTTCCAAACATCCGACTGAGTGCATGCGCAGTCAGGGCTGACATGAACTTTGCAGAGGTCTAGTCAGTCATTGATGCAACTTTGGATGGAGCAGACTTATCGACGCCCTCGAAATCCCGTTGCAGTGGGAACAGTACATAACCGAACCCGCCCTGCGGACGCTGCTGGCCGCCACCCTGGTCGTGGTGCTGTTGAGTGTGTTCAGTCGGGTATTGACCGCAATCATGCTGCGTGTCGGGCGCGGCTTTCTCTTCACCAAGGCAGTGTCCGAGCAGCTTGAAAAACCCATCCGTGTGCTGCTGCCCTTGCTCGGGCTGCAAGCCGTCCTCGCCACCGCCAGCAACGACCTTGCGCTAATTGGCGTCTCCCGTCGCGTTACCACGCTGTTGATCATCGGCTGCTTCACCTGGCTGGCGATGCGGCTGCTGCGCGGGCTTGAACAAGCTGTGCGACTGAAGAATCCGGTTGATGTCAGCGACAACCTGCGCGCCCGGCAGATACAGACGCAGTCGCGCGTGCTGCTGCGCACCCTGGGCTTCTTCGTGCTGCTTGTCGGTGCAGCCGGCATGCTGATGACCTTTCCTGCAGCCCGCCAGTTCGGTGCGAGCCTGCTGGCCTCAGCCGGTCTCGCGGGACTGGCTGTCGGTTTCGCCGCCCGCCCGGTGCTGGCCAACCTGATCGCCGGTATTCAAATCGCGATCACTCAACCGATCCGGCTGGACGACGTTGTAATCATCGAAAACGAATGGGGTCGCATCGAGGAAATCACTGGCACCTACGTGATCGTGCGTATCTGGGACGATCGGCGGCTTGTGGTGCCGCTCCAGTACTTCATCGAGAAGCCGTTCCAGAACTGGACGCGGCGCAATTCGAGCATCATCGGCTCGGTGTTTCTGTGGGTTGATTATTCGTTGCCACTGGAGCCTGTGCGAGAGGAGCTGCGCCGGCTCTGCGGCGAAGTGCCCGAGCTGTGGGATGGTCGCGTCATCGTGCTGCAGGTGACCGATACCAGCGAAAAATCGATCCAGTTACGGGTTCTGGTAAGTTCGCCGGACTCTTCGCGCAACTGGGATCTGCGCTGTCATCTGCGGGAATCGCTCATCGGCTTCATCCATCGACAGTACCCGCATTCGCTGCCCCAGCTACGCGCGGACCTGAGCGTGGGGCACAAGCCGAATATCGACAACAGCGTGCCGGACCACGTGGAGCCTGAACGCCAGCCCCCGGTGTGATGCTGCTCCCTGAGCGGATATGCGGTGCTGCATGACGGGGCGTCAGGCTTGTGCCTGTCACGTCCCGGTGCATCCATGAGGAGTCGACGCGTTCAGTCGTGCTCGCGCAACTTACGCAGCAGTTGTTCGTATTTGCTCGGCAACTGCTCTAGCCCGTACCGAGCTGCCTGTTTGCGAATGGCCACCCTATCCCCTTCGAACTGAACGGTCTCGCTGACACTCACCTGGCGCTCCCCTTGCATCAGCGCATAGGCGTAGCACTGGGTGCCGCCGGTATCTTCTTCGCTGTCGTCGGCGACGCCGGTATTGGAGATTGCGATGTCCGCGACGCTGGCGTTCAGCGCGCCGATGGCCATTTCGGTAGCGACTTCTTCGCTGGTCAGCCCGTAGGTCTCGATCGTTTCGAAACTGACATGAAGCAGGCGGTTCTTCGCCTTTGGCGAATAGACGACGAACCCGCTGTCGAGGACCTTACCGCACCCCGGGATGTCGCCTAACAGCGAAGCCATAAGGCCACAGGTACAGGATTCGGCGGTGGTCAGCTTCATCTCTTTGTCGCTTAGGAAGCGCACGATTTCAGCGAGGTCTTGCATGGTCTTAGCTCCGACTGACAGCACTAATTCACACGGCCTGGATCAATTTTCGGAGCTGCCTGCAATTGGCAAAGTTCCCGGCATGTTCATCCGTCGAAAACTAAGAACTAATTCATAGCGCTCCGGTCTTTTTTTAAGGTAGGGCCACTGCAGCCCTGAGCCGCTGAACAGGCGGCCTCAACAAAAAAAACACTCTTGCCGTGCTCATGGTTCGCAGCTCTCGAAGGGGCTGTGTGGATACAACGTGCTTGTGACTGGCTCGACGCGAAAACGCCGGTCACTTGGGGAAAAGCTTATGAGTATCGCCGCAGTCAACACCCGGCCTGTCCGCCTCATCACAACGCAACGTCCGGGAAACCCCGGCGAACGCCCCGTGCTGCAGCTACGCAGCACTCAGGACGACAAGAAGAAGATTCTTTTCGTGACCTCGGAGCTGACCGATCTGGTCAAGACAGGCGGGTTGGCTGACGTTTCCGCCGCTCTGCCCCGCGCACTCGGTGATCTGCACGACGTACGCGTGCTGATCCCCGGTTACGCCCAGGTCATGCAGCAGGCCGAGTCGATCCGCATCGTCGGCAGCGTGCTGTCTCACGGTGATCTGCCGTCATGCCGCATTGGCCGTCTGGACATGCCCGACGGGCTGATCATCTACGTCCTGATCTGCCCCGAGCTTTATGACCGCGACGGCCTGCCGTATGGCGACGAGCATGGTCGCGACTGGCCGGACAACCCGGTCCGCTTCGCTCGACTGTGCATGGCTGCGGCCGACATTGCAGCCGGAACGGCCGGCATCCGCTGGACGCCCGATCTGGTGCACGCGCATGACTGGCCGACCGGTCTGACGCCCGCCTATATGCACTGGCGAGGGCTTCACACACCCTGTGTGTTTACCATTCACAACCTGGCCTATCAGGGCAACATCGACATGGGCCTGCGCCGCTCCCTGGGTATTCCGCTGGAAGCCTGCGGCCCCGAGCGCATGGAGTTCTACGGTGCACTGTCGCTACTCAAGGCCGGCATCGCCTATGCCCAGCACGTGACCACCGTCAGCGCGACCTATGCCCGGGAAATCACCACACCCGAGTTCGGCTGCGGGATGGAGGGCTTTCTCAGCATGAAGGCCCGCCAGGGCCTGCTGACCGGCTTGCTCAACGGCATCGATGAAAGCTGGGAGCCAGAAAGCTGCTCCTATCTGGTCAGCCCCTTCAGCCCGAATGATTGGTCCGGCAAGCAGGCCAACGCCGCCCACGTTCGCGAGCTGTTCGGTCTTGACCAAGGCAACGGTCCCCTGTTTTCCGTGGTGTCGCGCCTGGTGCATCAGAAAGGCATCGACTTGACCATCGCCATTGCCGAAACCATCGTCGAGCGCGGCGGACAACTGGCCATTCTCGGACGCGGCGAGCCGCATATCGAAGACGAGGTCCGGCGTCTGGCCGAACGCTTCCCGGGCCGTGTTGGTGCACACATCGGCTTCAACGAAACAGACGCTCGGCGTCTGTTCGGCGGCAGCGATTTCCTGCTCATGCCATCGCGTTACGAGCCATGCGGCCTGAGTCAGATGTACGCCCAACGCTTCGCATCCCTGCCCATCGCCCACCGCACTGGCGGGCTGGCGGACAGCATCGATGACGGCGTCACCGGCTTCCTTTTCAACGACGCCACCGTCGAAAGCTATCGCGGTGCCGTAGAACGCGCGATCTACGTACACCAGCACCCACAGCTGCTCAATGCGATGCGCTGCCGCGCCATGAGCGGGGGATTTTTCTGGAGTCACGCGATCGAACCTTATGACCGGTTGTACCAGCAGTTGCTGGGCGGGCGGCGTCAAGCCAATGCTGTTTCCTAACGAGGTCAATCAATGCAAAACAGGCCTGCCCGCAATGGGCAACACGGACCGGTGCTACTCGATGATTCGCGTGCACGGTTCAGGCTCTGGGCTCCAGACGCGCAAAGCGTCAGCCTGGTAATCATCGGCGGCGACACGCTGCCCATGCAGGCAAATGAAGACGGCTGGTACAGCGTCGAAGCCGAGGCCACCGCTGGCACTCAGTATGGCTTTCTGATCGATGACGAATTGCAGGTGCCTGATCCCGCCTCCAGGGCGCAGTCAGCCGACGTTCACGATCCCAGCATCTTGGTCGACCCTGATGCTTATCAGTGGCGCAACTCGCAGTGGCAAGGCCGCCCATGGCACGAAACCGTGCTCTACGAATTGCACGTTGGCACCTACGGCGGCTACGCCGAAATCGAACAGCGCCTGCAGGCCCTGGCGGACCTTGGGGTTACAGCAATCGAATTGATGCCGCTTGCCGAATTCCCAGGCGACCGCAACTGGGGCTACGACGGTGTTCTGCTGTATGCGCCCGAAGCGTCATACGGCACGCCAGAGCAGCTCAAGCACCTGATCGACACCGCGCATGGTCTCGGCTTGATGGTATTCATCGACGTCGTCTACAACCACTTCGGGCCGGACGGCAATTACCTGCACCGTTACGCCAAGCATTTCTTCCGCCACGATCAGCAGACGCCCTGGGGCGACGGTATCGATTTCCGGCGCCGCGAGGTGCGTGACTTCTTTATCGATAACGCCCTGATGTGGCTGATGGAATACCGTTTCGACGGGCTGCGCATGGACGCTGTCCACGCGATTCCGGACCGTACCTTCCTGCCGGAGTTGGCTGAGCGCGTTCGTGCCGAAGTCGAGCCTGGGCGCCATGTGCATCTGGTGCTGGAGAATGAGGAAAACCGCTCCAGCCTGCTGGACAGCCACTTTACGGCGCAGTGGGACGACGACGGCCACAACATCCTGCATACCCTGCTTACCGATGAGAGCCAGGGTTATTACGGGGAATATCACCAGGATTCGACCAACAAACTGGTGCGCTTCCTGGGTGAAGGATTCATCTATCAGGGCCAGAACAATCGTCGTGGTGAATCACGTGGCGAACCGAGCGGCCATCTCTCGCCGACCTCGTTCGTGCTGTTTTTGCAGAACCACGACCAGACTGGTAACCGTGCATTCGGCGACCGGCTTATCGGCCTGACCGACCCGGATGCACTGAAAGCGGCGACAACGGTGTTGCTGCTTTCACCCATGATTCCCCTGCTGTTCATGGGCGAAGAATGGGGCGCGCGCGAGCCGTTCCTGTTCTTTACCAGCCACCACGGCGAGCTTGCCGACGCCGTGCGTGAAGGTCGCCGTGGCGAGTTCGCGGAGTTTTCCGAGTTCGCTGATGAGCAGACCCGTGAGCGCATACCCGACCCGAATGCGGTCGAGACATACGAGGCGTCTAAGCCCGACTTCAGCAAAATGGATGAGCCCGAGCACCGCGAGTGGCAGGAGCTGTATCGCCACCTGCTGAAGATTCGCCACAGTGAAGTCGTCCCCCGGCTTGAAGGTTCCAGTTTCCTCGGCGCCCAGGCCCTTGGCGAAGCGGCCGCCCTCGCCCGCTGGCGGCTGGGGGATGGCAGTGAGCTGCGCCTGGAGCTGAACCTCAGCAGCGTCGACGTGCCGGTCGATCCCATCCCGGCCGGCGCACGGTTGCTGCATGCGAGCCGCGGCGCTGAAGCCGAATCACAAGCGGGCACGTTAGCCGCCCGCTCCGCGAAGATGTACCTGGAGGCTGCACGATGAGCGATGAACGACTTAACCGCCTGGCCAAGGCGGCGGGCCTGTCCATCGACTGGATCGACGCCGATGGTCGCGACCAGCGCGTAACGCCTGAAGTACTGCGTGCTGTGCTAAAGGGGTTGGGACTTGCCGCCGATAGTGATGCCGATATCGAGAGCAGCCTGGAAAAGCTGCATGCCACCAACGGCGGCACCAGCCTTCCGCCGCTGTTGACTCTGGATCAGGGGTCGGCGCTGGACCTGAGCCCATACTTCACGGCGTCGGCTGATTACGTGCTCGAACTGGAAGACGGCACCCGTCGTGAGGGCACGTTGAATGATCAGGCCCGGCTGGCGCCCATCGACGCACCGGGTTATCACCGTCTGCAGATTGAAGGACAACACCTGACCGTCGCCGTGGCCCCCCACGCATGCCCCAGTGTTGAAAGCGTGGCCGGTTCTGATGCATGGGGATTGACTGCACAGCTCTACAGTCTTCGTCGCCCCGGTGACGGAGGCCTCGGCGATACCCTGGCGCTTGAAACACTGGCACGCAACGCGGCTGCTCATGGCGCCGATGCGCTGGGTATCAGCCCGATTCATGCCATGTTCACCGGCAACAGCGGCCAGTACAGCCCTTACTCGCCGTCCAGTCGGCTGTTCTTCAACATACTGCACAGCGCTCCGGAAGCCATTCTCGGTGAAACACCGCTGCGGCGTGCCATCGAATCCTGTGGGTTGGCGGACGAACTTGAGCGGCTGGAGCAGCTGGAGCTGGTCGATTGGGATGCCGTCTCGCGCACTCGCCAATGCCTGCTGCGGGCGCTCTATGAAGACTTCGCCACAGGCGGCAATGCTCAGCAGGCCGACTTCGATAGCTTCCGCGCTGCTGGCGGCGAAGCCTTGGAGAATCACTGCCGTTTCGAGGCACTGCATGCCGCCCTGCTCAGCCCTGAAGGCCATCCACAGCATTGGCGGGACTGGCCCGAGCAGTACCGTACGCCACAAAGCGCGGCCGTTGAGCAGTTCGCAAAAGAACACGCCGAGGAAGTCAGCTATTACGCCTTCTGCCAATGGCTGATCGCACGTGGCCTAGAGCGTGCTCAGACGGCCGCACGCAGCGCCGGCATGAAGATCGGCCTGATCAGTGATCTGGCGGTAGGTGCAGACGGTGGCGGCAGCCAGGCCTGGAGCCGGCAGGACGAAGTGCTGGCGTCACTGAGCGTTGGTGCACCACCGGACATCATCAACCGTCAGGGTCAGAGCTGGGGCATCTCGGCATTTTCACCCTGGGGTCTCAAAGCCCATGGCTACCGAGCGTTTATCGAGATGGTGCGCGCCAACCTGGCTCATGCAGGCGGGATGCGTATCGACCATGTCATGGGCCTGATGCGTCTGTGGGTGATCCCGGCCGGCGCTGGGCCGAATGAAGGCGCGTATCTCAACTACCCCTTCGATGATTTGCTGCGCCTGCTGTCGCTCGAAGCCTGGCGGCGTAACGCCGTGATTCTCGGCGAAGATCTGGGCACCGTCCCTGACGGACTCCGCGAGAAGCTTGCAGATCGGAATCTGCTGGGCATGCGCGTGCTGTTCTTCGAGCGCGATAACAACGGCACCTTCAAGACGCCCGAGCAATGGCCTCGCAGTGCGCTGGCGACTTCCACGACCCACGACCTGCCGACCATCAATGGCTGGTGGCAGGGTCACGATATCGATTGGCGAATCCGCGTCGGGCAGCATGAAGAACATGAAAGGCCAGCCCAGGTGGAAGAGCGTGAACGCGAACGCGCAGGCCTGATACGTCTGCTGCACGAGTACGCCCCGGATATCCAGGGCGACTTGAATGATCCGCACACCCTGGCTGACGCCTGTGGTGCATTTATCGCCCGCACCCCTGCGCCGCTGGTGCTGTTCCCGGTTGAGGACGCCCTCTGCCTACTCGAACAACCCAACATGCCGGGCACTACAGACATCCACCCCAATTGGCGTCGCCGTTATCCCAGCGATAGTGCCACGCTGCTTGACGATCCGAGCTGCACGCGCCGCTTGAAGATGCTGGCTGACGCTCGCAAGCAGACCACTGGAAACAACATTCGATGAGAGACCTAAACGCGACGCTGCGCCTGCAGTTTCATCGTGATTTCACCCTCGATCACGCCACCGCGCTGGTCGACTACTTCGCCGATCTCGGCATCAGCCACATCTATGCCTCGCCTTTGCTGACGGCCCGTCCCGGCTCGATGCACGGCTACGACGTGATCGACCCGACCCGCATCAACCCTGAGCTGGGCGGCGAGCCGGCCCTGCGTCGCCTGGTCGATGCGTTGCGTGCCAAAGGCATGGGACTGATCCTCGACATCGTTTCCAACCACATGGCTGTGGGCGGCTCAGGCAATGCCTGGTGGCTGGACGTGCTCGAATGGGGCCGTCGCAGCCCCTACGCACAGTTCTTCGACATTCAGTGGAATTCGCCGGACCCGCTCCTTGAAGGCCAACTCCTGGTTCCCTTCCTGGGCAGCGACTATGGTGAGGCGCTGCAGGACGGCAAGATTCCGGTGAAGTTGGACGTGGACACCGGCGCGCTCTACGCCGAGCACTATGAACATCGCTTTCCCATCACCCCACCGAGCTATGGCGAGATCTTGCGGCTTACGGACAATCCGGAGCTGCGTACCCTTGCCGGCCATTTCGACGCGCTGAAAACCGAACCCGCGCCGTACCAGACGGCCCGCCGCCTGCGTGCCGACCTTGCGCAACTGCTCGAGAACAGCGAGACCCGTCAAACGCTCGAACACGCCCTCGCACACTACGACTCGACGACCGAAGAAGGCTTCAAGCGCCTGCATGGCCTGTTGGAGCGTCAGCACTACCGCCTCGCCAGCTGGCGCACCGCGGGTGATGACATCAACTGGCGGCGCTTCTTCGACATCAATGAGCTGGGCGGCTTGCGCGTCGAGCGGCCGGTGGTCTTCGAGGAAACCCACGAGAAGATCTTCGAGTTGATCAGTGAAGGGTTGGTAGACGGGCTTCGTATCGACCACGTCGACGGCCTGGCCAACCCACGCGGTTACTGCCGACAGTTGCGGCGTCGCGTCGACCGGCTCAATGCCGCTCGCCCGGCGGAGGCTGCGCAGGACCACGTGCCGATCTACGTGGAGAAGATTCTGGCGGAAGGCGAACACCTGCCCGATGACTGGGGTGTGGACGGCACCACCGGCTACGAATTCATGAATCAGGTGTCGCTGCTGCAGCACGATCCGGCCGGCAAGGCAACGTTGTGCGCACTATGGAGCGAAACCGCAGAACGCCCAGCCGACTTCATGGAAGAAGTGCGACTTGCCCGTCAGCTGGTGCTCACCGGCCCGCTGGCAGGCGACTTCGAAACCGTCGCGCAATCGCTGTTGCAGGTTGCACGTTACGACGTGATGACTCGCGACATCACCCTTGGCGCCATTCGCAGGGCCCTGCTCGAGTTGATCGTCCACTTCCCCGTCTACCGTACCTACATCGGTGCGAGAGGTCGGCGGGAAACGGATGAGCCGTTCTTCCAGCGTGCACTGGCCGGCGCGAAAACCACCTTAGGCGAAGCTGACTGGCCACTGCTGGACTTGCTTGACCGCTGGCTCGGCGGCGAAAGCCTGCGCTCGCTGCCGCCAGGGCCGGCGCGGCGTATTCGCCGCTATGCCTGCACCCGGTTCCAGCAACTCACCTCCCCTGCTGCGGCCAAGGCTGTGGAGGACACCGCGTGCTATCGCTCTGGTGCGCTGCTGTCGCGTAACGATGTGGGCTTCGACCCGCAGACGTTCAGCGCCCCGGTGGATGCCTTCCATGCCGAGTGCCTGGAACGCGCCGAGTATTTCCCACGCAACCTGCTCACCACCGCCACCCATGACCACAAGCGCGGGGAAGATACCCGCGCACGGATGACAGTCATCAGCGAACGGGCCGAATGGTTTGCCACCAAGGTTCGCCACTGGCGGCAGCTCGCTTACGGCCAACGCCAGGAGCTGGCCGATGGCCCTGCCCCATCGGCTGGCGATGAAATGCTGCTGTACCAGATCCTGGTCAGCTGCTGGCCGCTGGATCTGGCAGTCGATGATCGACAAGGCCTGGAAGCGTTCTGCGAGCGCTTGATCAAGTGGCAGGAGAAAGCCGTTCGCGAAGCCAAGCTGCGCAGCAACTGGACCGATCCCAACAGTGATTATGAGGGCGCGTGCCAGCACTACCTGCGCGCATTGCTGCTCGGTGACGAGTGCAGAACGCTGCGCACTGATATCGCTGAAGCAGCAGCAAGTCTGGCTCCGTCCGGGGCGCTGAACAGCCTGACCCAGACCTTGCTGCGCATGACCACTCCGGGCGTGCCGGACCTCTATCAGGGCACCGATTACTGGGATTTCAGTCTGGTCGATCCAGACAATCGACGTCCGGTGGACTTCGACGCCCGTCGCTCGAGCTTCAACCTCGAAGCCGACCCTGCCAAGCTGCTGGCAAGCTGGAAGGACGGTCGCATCAAGCAGTGGTTGATTGCCCGCACGCTCCGTGCGCGCCGCACCGAACCGCGGCTGTTCACCGAAGGACGCTACTTGCCGTTGAAGGTCGAAGGTGAACACGCGGACAGCCTGATCGCATTCGCCCGTGAGCTTGATGGCACCTGGTTGATCGTGATCGCCGCGCGCCTGGCAAGTGCTCTGGTTGGCGATGGACAGGCCCCGCAAATCTCGCCTGAGCGCTGGGGCAATACCCAGGTGCTATTGCCCGATGCGCTGAGCGGTCATGCATTGGAGCGACTTTTTGACGGAATGACAGTCACACCCAAACAAGCGGGTTTGCATGCGACCGAGGTTTTGCAACAACTGCCCGTGGCGCTTTTACAGGTTTCAATCAGTTCAACAGGAGAATCAGAACGATGACTAAAGACGAGCAGCGCATCCGCGATTTCGCATACGACATCTGGGTTTCGGAAGGAAAGCCACACGGTCAGGACGCGCGCCATTGGGAAATGGCCCGCAAGCTAGTCGAGGCGGAAAACGGTAAGTCCGCCACCAAACCCGCCAGCCGCGCGCGCAAGACGGCCACCAAACCGACTGACGCGACCCCGGCCGCCAAGCCTGCGAAAACGGCGAAAGCGACCAAGGATGCCAAGGAGCCGAAAGAGGAAAAACCTGCGAAAGCGGCTCCAGCGGCCAAGACCGCCGCGCGCCCAAAGGCGAAGGCCGACACCGAAGCCGCGGAGGGCACGCCCGCAGGCGTCAAGAAGACCCGGAGCCCACGCACCAAAAAAGAAGTCTGAATGTCGCCACGGAGCGATCCGGCACCTCAAAAAGCCGGACCTCCGTGGCGTCCAATCGCCTTGCAGAGGCTCGACACCGAGCCGTCATCGGAGAGTACATGAGTAAAAAGACACCTGCGGCGCCCGAGATTCTGAACCCTTCGCGCATCCGCGAAGGACAACCTTTCCCGCTAGGCGCCACATGGGATGGGTTAGGAGTCAACTTCGCGATCTTTTCCGCGAACGCCACCAAGGTTGAGTTGTGCCTGTTCGATACCGATGGCGAAACGGAGCTCGAGCGTATCGAACTGCCGGAATACACCGACGAGATCTGGCACGGCTACTTGCCCGACGCTCATCCGGGCCAGATCTATGGGTACCGTGTGCACGGCCCATACGACCCGAAGAACGGCCACCGTTTCAACCCGAACAAACTGTTGATCGACCCGTACGCCAAGCAATTGGTCGGCGAGCTGAAATGGTCCGAGGCCCTGTTCGGTTACACCATTGGGCATCCTGATGGTGACTTGAGCTATGACGAGCGCGACAGCGCGCCCTTCGTGCCCAAGTGCAAGATCATCGATCCGGCCTTTACCTGGGGCCACGACCGCCCGGTTCAGGTGCCATGGGATCGCACCATCATCTATGAGACCCATGTACGTGGGTTCACCATGCAGCACCCTTCGGTAGCCGAAGACATGCGCGGCACCTTTGGTGGCTTCAAGGCACCAGAGGTCATCGACTACGTACGCAAGCTTGGCGTGTCGTCCATCGAGTTCCTGCCGATCCACGCCTACGTCCAGGACCAGCATCTGCTGGAAAAGGGCATGAGCAATTACTGGGGCTACAACAGCATCGCGTTCTTCGCGCCGCACCCCAAATACCTGGCCAGCGGCAAGATCAGCGAATTCAAGGAAATGGTCGCGCACCTTCACAAAGCGGATCTCGAGGTGATTCTCGACGTGGTGTACAACCACACCGCTGAGGGCAATGAGCTCGGCCCTACCTTGTCCATGCGCGGTATCGACAACGCCTCGTACTACCGGCTGATGCCGGATGACAAGCGCTACTACATCAACGATTCCGGTACCGGCAACACCCTCGACATGAGCCACCCTTGCGTGGTGCAGATGGTCACCGACTCCCTGCGTTACTGGGCTGAGGAAATGCATGTCGACGGGTTCCGTTTCGACCTCGCAACCATTCTGGGTCGCGAGCACGATGGCTACGACGAGCGTCATGGTTTCCTCGTGGCCTGTCGCCAGGACCCGGTGCTGGCCAAGACCAAGTTGATCGCTGAACCCTGGGACTGCGGCCCCGGTGGCTATCAGGTCGGTGGCTTCCCGCCCGGCTGGGCCGAGTGGAACGATCAGTACCGCGATACCGTGCGCGCATTCTGGAAAGGCGACGGCGACCAGTTGCCGGACTTCGCGGCGCGCCTGACCGGTTCTGGTGACCTGTTCAATCAGCGTGGTCGTCGTCCGTTCAGCTCGGTGAACTTCATCACCGCGCATGACGGCTTCACGCTCAATGACCTTGTCTCCTACAACGACAAGCACAACGAGGCGAACGACGAAGGCAACCGGGACGGCAGCAGCAACAACATCTCCTGGAACCACGGGGTCGAAGGCGCTACCGACGATGCCGAGATCAACGAGCTGCGCTTCCGCCAGATGCGCAACTTCTTCGCCACGCTGCTGTTCTCACAGGGCACGCCGATGATCGTGGCTGGCGACGAGTTCGCGCGTACGCAGCACGGCAATAACAACGCCTATTGCCAGGACAGTGAGATCGGCTGGGTGAACTGGGATATTCCGGAGGAAGGCCGCTCTCTGCAGTCGTTCGTGCGCAAGCTGATTCGTCTGCGTCAGCGCTACCCGATGTTGCGTCGCGGGCGTTTCCTCGTCGGCGCCTACAACGAAGAGCTGGGTATCAAGGACGTGACCTGGCTGGCGCCCCACGCAGAAGAGATGACCATCGAGCACTGGGAGGATGGCAACAATCGCTGCATGGGCATGCTGCTAGACGGGCGCGCGCAACCGACCGGCATCCGCCGCGCCGGCTCCGACGCCACCCTGCTGCTCGTCGTGAATTCCCATCACGATGTGGTGAACTTCACCTTGCCGGAGGTCCCGCAGGGCATTTATTGGAACCGTCTGATCGACACCAATAGTGCCAATGCACGGGCCGAGCGCTTCGAGTTCAACGACGAATACGCTCTGACCGGACGCTCGTTGCTGCTGCTGGAGTTGATCAAGGAAGAAGAGCAGTAAGGTTATGCCTGACTGAGTCACTACAGGGCCCCGGATTACGGGGCCCTGTCGTTTCTGGCCTTGAGATCTGGTCGGCTGCCGATGTTTGACTCGATCGCCAATATTGACGGCTTCAAACCCACTCGGAATTAACCCTCAATCGTTCGTTGGATCTCGACGTGCGGTAGTGAACCACGCAGCAACTCTCTAGTCCGAACCCCTGCGCGGCACTCTTGAAACCAACGGATTTGTCCTGCCTGCCGCAGGCAGTTTTCCCATCCGTGACGGATCACATGTTTATGGCTTCGACCCGGCTGATCATCTCTTTTGCTCTGCTGCTGTGTATCTCTACACCTGCCCTTCCGGCTTTCGCCGGTGGCGCAATTACCAATGCGACGCTTCCAGCGGGTAAAAAACCTGGTGACGTCCGGCTGTTCGTCAATCGCGCCGGCACCGGCAAGGCGATGGATGTACGCAATGACACCGACGTACCGGTCGAAGTGGTGCTCCGGTTGACCCGGATGGTCAATGTCGCGGGTGTAGGCAAAGGCGTGATTCGCAAAACCGTTCCCGCAAGGACTCGCATGCGGATTGCCACGCTGAGTAAACGCCAGCCGGGTTACCCGCTGATGTATCAGCAGTCATTCAACTATTCGCTGATCTACTCGCCTGACCCGACCAAGAAAGGTTCGGTTGGTGGTTACGCCTACGCACTGCCCTGGAAAGGTGGGCCTTTCCATATTTCCCAAGGTGCCGGTGGTGATTTCAGCCACAACTCGCCCAAGGGCCGTTATGCGGTGGACGTCGCCATGCCGGTGGGTACACCCATAGTGGCCGCTCGAGCCGGTACGGTACTGAAGATTCGCAACAGCCAGGCCGGGCGCATGCCAGACCCGGCCGGTAATTTCGTGCGCATTCTTCATGATGACGGCACGCACAGCGCTTATCTGCATCTCAAGCAAGGCTCGGTGAAGGTAAAAGCGGGGCAGCAAGTGAAAGCGGGTGCCCTGCTCGGCCATTCCGGCAACACTGGACGCAGTACCGGCCCTCATCTTCACTTCGTGGTGCAGAAACACTACGGGGACTCGCTGGTGTCCATCCCCTTCCGCTTTTCAAAGCCCGTCAGCGCGCTGCCCAATTTCGCTTCGAACTGAGGCGCGCTGTTAGCGGCGGTCAGAGCATGCGTTGCATGATGTCGTCACGCTTGACGAGCTTGTGGTAAAGCGCAGCGCCGATGTGGCCGACCACCAGCAACACGGTCAGCCAGGCCAGCGGCGGATGCAGGCTGCCGACTGAAGCCGCCCAATCGATCTCCGGACCCTTGGCGACCAGCTGCATGCCGAACACCTTGAGTCCATAGCCATTGCCGAGCATGTAACACAACCCGGTGATGGGCATCAGAACCATGCACAGATACAACGCCATGTGCCCGCCCTTGACCAGACCAGCCGTGGCCGGGTCCTGCAAGGGGCGCTGCTGAAGCTGGCTGCGGGCCCAGAAAATGCGAACCACCACCAACACCAGGATCAGCACGCCGATCGAGACGTGCCACGGCACCAGCGTCTCGCCAACCCAGTGTTCGCCTTCGGAGATGCGGTCACCAAGCTTGAGAAACTGCCAGAAGATCAGCAGCGCCATAAGCCAGTGAAAGAAGCGGGACACGCTACCGTACTTGCTTCTCGAATCATTGATCATGGACATCTCCTAATGGCGCCTCAGCGAGAGGTGTTCGGGCTTCAGGACCAGTCGAATGTCAGCGCTTCTTCACCGGCCATACGCTGCAGATGATCAGCTACGACGGTCTGCATGCGCGGCAACTGCTCCTCCTCGGTCGCCTGCAACTTCACGGCCAGTCCGCCATCGACGGTCTGCAATCCACAAACCCCAATGGGCAGTTTGATCTCGGCGCCTTTTGAATCGATGTCGACAGGAAATTTGTGCCGCCAGTGGTTGCACAGCCTTTTGGTCAGCCGCTCGGCATTCGCGGTGGCGACTTGCGTGTGGGATTCATACATTCGGTTCGTTCTCCTGCTTAGTTAAGACCATTCGGATGGTGTCAGCCGAAACGGTAAGCCGACAAGGTGGTTTCCATCACCCGGTCGGTAAAGATCTGGCGCCCCTCGGATTCACCGCCCGCGCCGGCAGCCACCAGCAAAGGCAACAGATGTTCCTCCTGGAGTTGCGGGTGACATTGCCGCGCCATGGGCGCTCGATCCCACTCAGCCAAGGCCGCATCACGCTGCTCAGGCTTCGATGCGATCGCCGCCGTCAGCCAGGCATCGAAGGTATCGGACACCGGGCCGAACCGCGGATCGCCGTAGCCCCGCATGTTGTGAAAGCTCATCCCGCTGCCCACGATCAGGATGCCCTCGTCACGCAATGATGCGATCGCACGGCCGATATGCAGGTGTGCCCGGGCATCCAGATCCTTGCGCAGCGACAGCTGAACCACGGGTATGTCGGCATCCGGATACATCAACTTCAAGGGGATGAACATGCCGTGATCGAAACCACGCTGCGGATCTGCTCCGGCATCGATTCCCGCCTGCTCGAGCAACTCGACCAGTTGCGATGCCAATGCGGGCGCACCTGGCGCTGGGTATTGCAGTGCATAGGTATGAGCCGGAAAGCCGCCGTAATCGTAGATCAGCTCGGGGCTAGCGCTGGCGGTGACCATGACTCTGGAAGCCAGCCAATGGCCGGATATCAGCACGATGGCACGCGGGCGCTCCGGAAGCGTTGCGGCGATGCCTTTAAGAAATTCAGCCATGCGATCCCAGGTATTGACGGGGTCCCAGTCCATGAAAAAGCACGGCCCGGCGCCGTGTGGCACGAAAAGGGTCGGCATCTGTATTGTGCCGACCGGTTTGTCCGAATTGCGCATGGCATCCTCGTCGTTCAGCGGTGGGCGAGAAGTATGGATTACACTTCGTTTGGCATGAACCGGGCAAAGCGACCTAACAGTTCCAACCAGGAGTAGGAGCCAGATGCTCGATCGAATCACTGGAATGCGGGTGTTCGCGCGGGCTGCGAGTGCCGGTTCTCTTTCTGCTGCGGCACGTCATCTGGGCATGTCGCCGGCGATGGCAACCAAGCACGTCGATGCGCTGGAATCTCGACTCGGGGTCAAACTATTCCATCGAAGCACGCGCCGCCTCAGCCTTACACCAGCCGGAAGCAGCTATCTCGATGCCTGCCAGCGCATCCTGCCGGAAATCGAAGAAGCTGAAGCCAGCGTTGCCTCGCAACGCGTCGAAGCCACCGGACTTCTACGGATGAACGTGCCGCTGTCCTTCGGGACCCGCTTCATCGCGCCACTGATGCCCGCATTCAGCCAGCGCCACCCGGCGGTCAAGGTCGAGCTAGGTCTCACCGACAGCCAGGTCGACCTGATCGATGGTAGCTGGGACATGGCCGTGCGCATTGGTCGGCTCGCAGACAGCCCTTTGCAGGCCCGGCGCCTGGCAGACAGCCCGATGCTTGTCTGTGGTTCTCCAGGTTATCTGGACCGGCATGGCACGCCAGCACGGGTAAGCGATCTGTCCCGGCACAACTGCCTGGGCTACAGCCTTTCAGCGCTGCATGGCGGTCGCGAATGGGCGTTCGGTGCTGGCGCGGAGATTCGCGTGCCCATCGAGGGCAATCTGATCGCCAACAACGGCGCAGCGCTGGTGGCCGCGGCCGTTGGCGATCAAGGGCTGATCTATCAGCCGCTGTTCATCGTGGCTGCGGCGCTGCGCCGGGGGGAGCTGGTGACCGTGGAGCTGGATCAGCCATCTCTCACCGTTGGCGGCATCCATGTGGTCTATCCGCCCGACCGCCGCCCGCCTGCCAAGGTGCGGGCAATGATCGACTACCTCGTCGAGGCCTTCTCCGGCAATTTGCCCTGGGACGTATAAAGCTGCTGACGTGCCGCCACGACAGCTTCAATAGCCCACGGATTCTTTAGCCCCCTGCTACACCCACACCGAAACGCCCCTCTGCGCCGTGAGCCGGGTTCTTCCAGCGGAAAAAAAGATGAACCGGCAAAGCCATGATCAGTCGGAATGAAGGTGCACCTGCTCGGCATCGTCCGTCGCTGAATGGCATGCGGCCCCAAAGCCGAGCCCCATCGAAGCAGCACGCCGATTGGCGCTGATCGCGAACCGAACGCAGGACGTCACCCATCATTCTTTCGCCCGAGCCCATCGGCTGGAGCGGAGCGTTACGGAGTAGCCATGAAAGCTGTCGTTTATCACGGTGTCGGTGATATCAGTCTCGACGACGTTGCTGATCCACGTATCGAGGCCCCGACCGACGCCATCGTTCGTATAACCGCCTCGGCGATCTGCGGCACCGACCTGCACTTCGTTCGCGGCACCGTCAGCGGCATGCAGCCGGGCACCATTCTGGGCCACGAAGCCGTGGGCATCGTCGAGGAGCTGGGCAGCGACGTCCGCAATCTGCAAATCGGTGATCGGGTCGTCATCCCTTCCACCATTGCCTGTGGCAATTGCTCGTACTGCCGTTCCGGCTATTTCGCCCAATGCGATGTGGCAAACCCCAACGGCAAGGAAGCAGGCACCTCTTTCTATGGCGGCCCATCGATGACCGGACCGTTTCATGGTTTGCAGGCAGAAAAGGCACGGATTCCCTTCGCCAACATCGGACTGGTCAAACTGCCCGCCGATGTCAGCGATGACCAGGCCATCCTGCTTTCCGATATTTTCCCCACCGGCTACTTCGGTGCGGAAATGGCCGAGATCCGCCCCGGCGATACCGTTGCCGTGTTCGGCTGTGGTCCGGTTGGTCAGTTCGCCATTGCCAGCGCGAAGCTGTTCGGTGCCGGCCGCGTTTTCGCTGTCGACCAGTACGAAGACCGTCTGCGCATGGCCCAGCAACAGGGTGCGGAAATCATCGATTTCAACCGTGAAGACCCGGTCGAAACCCTCAAGCGGCTCACGAAAAGCATCGGCGTCGATCGCGTTATCGACGCGGTGGGTATCGATGCGGATCACGGCTGCTGCGGCGGCAAACCCGCAGACGGCGCGAATCTCGGGCAACAAACCCAGTGGCAACCCGGTGACGGGCCGTCTCAGGCCCTTGAGTGGGCGGTCGACAGCCTGGCAAAGGCAGGCACCCTGTCGATCATCGGCGTGTATCCGCCGGATGCGATGACCTTTCCCATTGGCATGGCGATGAACAAGAACATCACCATGAACATGGGCAACTGCCATCACCGCAAATACATTCCGCGCCTGATCGAGATGATCCAGGCGCGAAGGATCGATCCGGCGAAGATCCTGACCCAGGTGAAACCCATGACCGATGCCATCGCCGCATTCAAGGCGTTCGACCGTCGAGAACGCGGCTGGATCAAGGTCGAGCTGCAGCCGCAGCGCAGCGGCCCGGCGGCGAACGGCTCGGAGGAGAACGTCGTTGACAAGGCGGTCGCCGACACCTTCCCAGCCAGCGATCCGACCAGCATGCAGAACCCACGGTAGGAGACCGCGATGGCAGCCATCCATATCGGAATGTCAGGCTGGCGCTACGCACCCTGGCGAGGCGACTTCTACCCCAAGGGGCTCACCCAGAAAAACGAGCTGAAGTTCGCCTCGCGCGCGGTCAGCAGCATCGAAATCAACGGCTCGTTCTATTCGCTGCAGCGGCCGGAGCTGTATGCCGGCTGGTATGACGAAGTCCCCAAAGGCTTCGTATTCAGCGTGAAGGCCCCGCGCTACATCACTCATATCCTGCGTTTGCGCGATGTAGAAAAGCCCATCGCCAACTTCCTGGCCTCGGGCGTCCTTGCGCTCAAGGACAAGCTCGGGCCGATCCTCTGGCAGTTTCCCCCCTCTTTCAAGTTCGATCCCGAAGCCTTCGAGACCTTCCTCTCCCTGCTGCCCCACGACACCGAGGCTGCTCTGGAAATGGCGAAAGGTTGTGAAGCCCGGATGGAGGGTCGTAGCTACCTGGAGATCGACCGCAAGCGCAAGTTGCGGCATGCCGTGGAGATCCGCAACGAGAGCTTTGTCGATCCCGCCTTCATTGCGCTCCTGCGCAAGTACAAGGTCGCGCTGGTCGTCGCCGATACCGCGGGCAAATGGCCCTATCGCGAAGACCTGACCAGCGACTTCGTCTACATCCGTTTGCATGGTGCCGAAGAGCTGTACACCAGCGGCTACACCGACGAGGCGCTGGACAACTGGTGCCAACGCATCACGCTCTGGCACAACGGCAAGCAGCCCGAGGCCGCTCACCTCATCTCCTCGGCCAAGCCTGCGGCACGCAAGACCCGCGAGATTTACTGCTATTTCGACAACGACGTGAAAGTAAGAGCCCCCTACGACGCGCGACAACTGTTGCGCAGGCTTGGATTGGAGGAAGACCTGGAGACCACTCCGGGCCACCTGGAAGGAGCATTGGATTGAATCTGGACAAGAATCACCCGCTCGACAGCAGCGACCTGGACGCCCACATGTCCACGGCCGTCAATTCGGTACGCCTGCTGACCGTCAATACGCACAAAGGATTCACCGCACTCAACCGTCGATTCATCCTTCCGGAACTGCGCGAAGCGGTCCGGTCGGTTTCCGCCGATGTCGTGTTCCTGCAGGAAGTGCTGGGCACCCATGAAAAGCATGCGATGAAATTTCACGACTGGCCCAAGATGTCCCAGTACGAGTTTCTCGCCGACAGCATCTGGACCGATTTCGCCTACGGCCGTAACGCGGTCTACCCCGATGGGGACCACGGTAATGCGCTGCTGTCGAAGTTTCCGATCACGCGCTACGAGAATCTCGACATTTCCATCGCCGGCCCCGAGCGTCGGGGCTTGCTGCACAGTGTGCTGCAGGTTCCGGGACATGATGAGTTTCATGCGATCTGCGTGCATCTGGGGCTGCGCGAAAGCCATCGCCAGCAGCAACTGGCACTGCTCTGCGAGCTGCTCGACTCATTGCCAAAGGACGCACCGGTGGTGGTCGCCGGCGACTTCAATGACTGGCAGTTGAAGGGTGCCAAGGTGCTTGATCGCTGCGCGGGTATGCATGAGGTGTTCGCGGTGTCTCATGGCAAGGTGGCAAAGACCTTCCCGGCCCGTTGGCCCTTGCTGCGTCTGGATCGCATCTACGTCCGCAACGCCACGAGCCACAGGGCACAAATTCTTGGTAACAAACCCTGGACGCACTTGTCCGATCATCTGCCCTTGGCGGTGGAGATACACCTATGAATTTTCACTGGAGAGACGGGAATCGTCTTCAGTTGCTGGAAAACGGCGAGGAGTTCTTCCCTACCGTGTTCGAGGCCATTGCGGCCGCCGAAAAGGAAGTCCTGCTGGAAACCTTCATCTTCTTCAAAGATAAGGTTGGAACAGAACTGCAACAGGTACTGATTGCGGCTGCGCAGCGCGGCGTGAGTGTTGACGTAACCGTAGATGGCTATGGCTCCGCCGATCTCGATGGCGAATTTGCTGCTGCGATGACGCGCGCCGGCGTGCGCATCCACATGTTCGATCCCGGCAAGCGGCTGCTTGGCAAGCGCGTTAATGTGTTCCGCCGTATGCACCGCAAGATCGTGGTGATCGACGGCAACCTTGCGTTCATTGGGGGTATCAATTTTTCCGCGGATCATCTGGGCGACTTCGGCCCTGCTGCCAAGCAGGACTACGCGATGCAGATCGAAGGACCTGTGGTCCACGACATTCACCGCTTTGCCCTGAGCACCATCGCCCCGGCGCAATCCAACCGGCGTTGGTGGCACCGCAGGGTGCGTACGCAAAGCAATGGGTTCGTCGGCGTCAGCCGGGGTGAAGCGCGAGCACTCTTTGTCACTCGTGACAATCATGACCACCGCACAGACATCGAGCAGCACTACTTGCAGGCCATTCGCGATGCTCGCTCGCGGCTGCTCATCGCCAACGCTTATTTCTTTCCCGGCTACCGGGTACTGCGTGAAATCCGCAACGCGGCCAGGCGCGGCGTTCGGGTCAGGTTGATCCTCCAGGGCGAGCCGGATATGCCGATCGCCAAGTTCGGCGCGCGGATGCTCTACAACTACCTGATGAGCGATGGCGTCGAGATTTACGAGTATTGCCGTCGCCCCCTGCATGGCAAGGTCGCGCTGGCGGACTATGAGTGGTCGACCGTGGGGTCGAGCAACCTCGATCCGCTCAGCCTGTCGCTCAACCTCGAAGCGAACCTGATCATCCGGGATCACGTTTTCAATCGTCAGCTGCACGAGAAGCTGGATCAGCTGTTGCAGGAGCACTGCCGTCGCATTCCACTGGAACGCATGATTCGCGGCTACTGGTGGCGTGCACCGCTGGCATTCGTCATCTTCCACTTCCTGCGACACTTTCCGCAGATGGTTGGCTTTTTCCCTGCGCACCGGCCGAAATTGCAACTGCTCGACCCCGAGCCTGTGGAGCCCGCCCCAGCCCCCTTGCAAAGGGATCAGCAATGACCGAATCGGCCCCTGAGAAGTCGGCCAGCGGCTGGAAACGCCGCTGGCCGCTGATCAAGAAGATCCTCACCTACGTCTTCTTTATTCTTGTTGCCGGACTGCTTATTAGCCTGGCTCGTAACATCGACTGGAACGAGGTCTACAACACGCTGCGCAATTACAGCGCGAAAACGTTGTGGATGGCAGGCGCCGCGGCCTTTGCCAGCTACGTGGTTTATTGCTTCTTCGATGTGCTCGGACGGCAGTACGCCCAACACAATCTGCCGATCCGGCAGATCCTGCCCGTCACGTTCGTCTGCTACGCCTTCAATCTGAACCTCAGTGCCTGGGTGGGGGGCATCGCGCTGCGTTTTCGGCTGTATTCCCGCTTCGGTTTACAACCCGCGCAGATCACCCGCGTCTTTACCATGAGCGTGTTGACCAACTGGCTGGGATACATCTGGCTGGCGGGGCTGATCTTTGCCCTTGGCTGGATTACTCCGCCTGATTCGTGGGAAATCGGGCATACCGCGTTGCGGGTGCTGGGCGGCGCGATGCTTCTGTTCGCACTGGTGTATCTCTGGGCCTGTGGCTTCTCGAAGCGGCGGCACTGGACCATTCGTAAACACGATATTCACCTTCCAAGCCTGCGCCTGGCAGCAGTGCAGATGCTTCTGGGGGCCATGAACTGGTCGCTGATGGCGCTGGTGGTCTACTTCATGCTTTCGCAGAAGGTGGCCTATCCAGAGGTGCTCGGCATCCTCATGATCAGCAGCATTGCCGGCGTGATCGCTCACATCCCGGCCGGCTTGGGCGTAATCGAAGCGGTGTTTGTTGCGGCGCTGGCTGACGACATGAGCAAAGGTGCCATCGTCGGTGGCCTGATTGGCTACCGCGTGGTGTATTTCCTGGTGCCGCTGTTCTTCGCCACCATCACCTATGTGGTGCTTGAAGCCGGGGCCAAGAAGCTGCGTAACGGCAATGCGTCGTCCGCTGAACGAGACGGCGAACGCCCTGAAGAGCATCCACCTACGGCTGCCTAGCCAGACAAGGCATCAGCAAGCGTTGCCACAAGCAATCCAAAAAAGCAGGACATGAAAAAGCCGGGACCCAGGTCCCGGCTTCTTTTTGCCGCATGTATTTGGATCCAGGCGCCCGCCAGCAGGCGCCCTCTCCCCCTAGACTTGCGGCCGCAGGATGATCACGCCCAACGGTGGCAATGTCAGCGACAACGACATCTCCTGCCCATGTGCCGGCACCTGTTCGGCAAGGATTCCGCCGCCGTTGCCGACATTGGAGCCGCCGTAACACTCGGCATCACTGTTGAAGATCTCCAGCCAGCGACTGTCCACCGGCACACCGATCCGATAGCTCTCACGTACCACTGGCGTGAAGTTACCCACGACCAGCAAAGGATGACCTGTCGAACTCTTGCGCAACCAGGCAAACACGCTGTTGGCACGGTCATCACCAATCAGCCATTGGAAGCCCTGCGGGTCGGCATCTAGCTCGTGCAGTGCCGGCTCTTGGCTGTACAGCCGGTTAAGGTCGCGGACCAGATTCTGCGTACCGCGATGATCGGGTTCCTCAAGCAAGTGCCAGTCGAGCTCACGGTCATGGCTCCATTCGCGCCACTGACCGAACTCGCAGCCCATGAACAGCAGCTTCTTGCCTGGATGCGTCCACATGAACGAAAGGTAGGAACGCAGGTTGGCGAACTTCTGCCAGCGATCGCCCGGCATCTTGTCGACCAGCGAGCCTTTGCCGTGCACAACTTCGTCATGGGAAATCGGCAGCACGAAGTGCTCCGAATAGGCGTAAACCATGCCGAAGGTCAGCTTGTCGTGGTGGTACTGGCGATTGACCGGGTCTTCCTGCACGTACTGAAGAGTGTCGTGCATCCAGCCCATGTTCCACTTGTAAGCAAACCCGAGTCCGCCGTCGGAGGTTGGCTTGCTGACCCCCGGAAACGCCGTGGACTCCTCGGCGATCACCAAGGCGCCTGGCGTCTCGGTGGCCACCACGTCGTTCAGATGACGGAGGAAGTCGATCGCTTCGAGATTTTCACGGCCGCCGTGGCGGTTAGGGATCCATTCGCCTTCCTTGCGCGAATAGTCGCGATAGAGCATCGACGCCACTGCGTCGACGCGAAGCGCATCAACGTGGAACTCACGCAACCAGTGCAGCGCAGAGGCCAACATGAAGCCGTGCACCTCGGTACGCCCAAGGTTGTAGATGTAGGTGTCCCAATCCTGGTGGAACCCTTCGAACGGATGCGCGTATTCGTAAAGCGCAGTGCCGTCGAACTCGCCAAGGCCATGAGCGTCGGTGGGGAAATGCGCGGGCACCCAGTCGAGGATCACGCCAATGCCGGCGTTGTGACAGGCATCGACGAAGGCGGCGAAGTCATGCGCATTACCGTAGCGGGCGCTTGGTGCGAACTGCGAAAGCAACTGATAGCCCCAGGAGCCGCCGAATGGGTGCTCCATGATTGGCATCAGCTCGATATGCGTAAAGCCCATGTCGACGACATAAGGGATCAACCGCTCGGCCAGCTCGTGCCAGTCGTAGATGCGGCCGTCATCACCGCCGTCACGGCGCCAGGACCCGACATGCAGTTCGTAGATCGTCATCGGCGCCTGCAGCGAGTGGCGCGCGGCGCGTTGTTGCAGCCAGGCTTCATCCTTCCACTCGTAATCCAGCGGACGGGCGATTACCGAAGCGGTTCCCGGTGGATGCTCGGTAGCCAGCGCGATCGGGTCGGCTTTTAGCGGCAATATCCCGTGCTGGCCGAGGATCTCGTATTTGTAGCTTTCGCCGGGCTGCAGACGCGGGATGAAGATTTCCCACACACCGGACGGGAAACGCAGCCGCATCGGATGCCGGCGGCCGTCCCAGCCATTGAAGCTGCCCACTACCGACACACGCCGGGCGTTGGGCGCCCAGACTGCGAAGCGCACACCCTGTACGCCATCGATTTCCATCGGCTGTGCACCGAACACGCGACCTATTTCCCGGTGGTTACCCTCGGAGAACAGGTACATGTCCATCTCGCCCAGCTGGGGCCCGAAGCTGAACGGGTCTTCGGTGATCTGCTCGCCTCCAGCCCAGCGGATTTTCAGCATGTAGGGCTGCGGATTGGTCAGCCGGGTAAAGAAGAAGCCGGGCACCTGGCCCTGCTCCATCGCCGCTAGAACCCGTCCGCCGGTCCGTTCAAGCACCTCCACGCCAAGGGCGTTGGGCAGGTACGACCGGATGACCAGGCCTTCACCGTCTGGATGCGGCCCGAGAATGGAAAACGGGTCGCCATGTTCGGCACGCACCAACGCGTCGACATCGGCGTCGCTGGGCAAAAGGGTCTCACCGGGCATTGTTACGACCGGACGATCATTCATTGGGAACCTCCATCGGAAATCTGTTGGGCCAGTTCAGCCAGCCCCTGAAGCGGGACGGACAACCAGGCCGGGCGGTTCTCTGCCTCGTAGGCAACTTCATACGCAGTCTTCTCCAGGCTGAACAACGCCAATGCTGCGTCGGCACCTGCGTCATCCTTCCAGGCGTGCGGCATCTCTCTGGTGGCCTCGCGATAGGCTTCCAGGAAAACCGCACGCGCACCCTGTTGATAGGTTTCTGAAATGGATCGGCGAGCCTGATCAGCCGCATCCGAGCTGTCACTGATCTGCGCGTTGCGCATGACCATGGCAGCGGCATATTCAAAGGATCGCAGCACGCCTGAGACATCCTTGAAGGGGCTCAGTTTGCTTCGACGCTCTTCCAGCGAGCGAGCCGGTTCGCCCTCGAAGTCGATGAAGTACGCATCGCCCTGAGCCACCAGAATCTGGCCAAGGTGCAAGTCGCCATGGACGCGGATACGCAGCCCGCCTGCGGTGCGGTCGGCCAGTCGCTTGACCTCGGCAATGAGCTGCTTGCGTTGCTTGTGCAGTTGATCGACAAGCGCCGCACCCTTGCGGTCCAGATCGCCACGGCGGTTCTGCAACAGGTCCAGCGCACGCTCGACCTGTGCAGAGATGGCTTTGGTCCAGTCCTTGATGTCCGCCGGACGAGTCGCCTCGCTGGCGAATGCGGTGTCGTCTGTTTTCGCGGCCAGGGCCATGTGCATTTCGCCCAGGCGTTGGCCCAGCAGTCGGTTGAAGGCTTCCAGTTCCTCCAGCGCGCTGAACTGGTTTTCGTGCAGCGATACGCCTCCGGCAATCTGATCGCGAACGGCCCTGTCGAGGGTATTGAGCGTCCACTCCCAGGCGTCGCCCTGGTTGTCCAGGAACCGTTGCACCACCATGAGGGCGTGCTGCATGCCCTGTTTGTCTACACGGGTGACCTGGCCCAGCATCGCGGAAATGTGGGTAAAGCCCTGTTCGGTGAGGAAGCGTCCCATCTCCAGTTCAGGATGAACGCCCGCTGAAACCCGGCGCAGCACCTTGATCATCATGCTGCTGCCGATGATCGCCGAACTATTGGACTGCTCGGCCGTGAGATAGCGCACTTCAGCATCCGCCGGCAGTTCAACCTCGGCCAGCCCGCCAATCGGTTCGAAGCGGATCTCGCCGTCGCCGCAAGGCAGCACCTGGCTCTCGCGCAGCGCTTGAATAACGCCCAGCACAAACTGGTTCAAGGCAAAGGCATCGGTCAACAGCCCCACTTGCGGACCACGACGAACCCGCGCCATCGCCAGTTGCTGCGGCAATGCGATGTCGAACTCGCCTTCGTCGAGAAAGCCCAGCGGCAACTGGTACATATCGGTACGCCCTGCCGCTTCAACCGCCACCTCACTCAGCAGTACAGGCCGCTGAGGGTTACCAAACGGCACGCTGTAGCAGATCTTGATCGAATCGATCTTGGCGTCCTTGCTAGCGAACCAGCGCCTCTTCGGCAGGTACGCCGGTAACGCTTCGGTCTCGAGGATCTTCTTGTTAGCCGTGGTGAGCGTATCAAGACGCTTGAGCACCAGGGTTTGAAAGTCGGGCATGGTTTCCACCGGTTCCTGGTGCCAACTCGGCATCTGGTGACTGGTTGCCAGCTGGAACCAGTAAAAGCCGAAAGGCGGGAGAGTCAGCAGATACGGCAACTGACCGATCGGGGGGAAGGCACTGCCGCCGACCATTTCAACCGGCACCATTCCGGCGTAGTGCGACAGCTCGAGCTCAGCCGCCTGGGCCGAACGCGATACGTTGGCAACGCAGAAGATGACTTCGGTCTCACCGGTTGGAGTAGTGAATTCACGGATATAAGCAAGGATTCGGCGGTTGCTCGGCGCCAGCATCTTCAACGTGCCGCGACCGAACGCCTTGAACTGCTTGCGGATGGACAGCAGGCGACGCGTCCAGTTGAGCAGCGAATGCGGATCGCGCTGCTGAGCCTCGACATTGATCGCCTGATAGCCGTACAGCGGGTCCATGATCGGCGGCAACACCAGGCTCGGCGGATCGGCACGCGAGAAACCACCGTTGCGGTCCACCGACCACTGCATAGGTGTACGTACACCGTCACGGTCGCCGAGGAAGATATTGTCGCCCATGCCGATCTCGTCGCCGTAATAGATGACTGGCGTGCCGGGCATCGACAACAGCAGGCTGTTCAGCAACTCGATACGCCGACGATCACGTTCCAGCAATGGCGCGAGGCGACGACGAATGCCGAGATTGATCCGGGCGCGCTTGTCACTGGCGTAGTAGTTCCAGAGGTAGTCGCGCTCCTTGTCGGTCACCATTTCCAGCGTCAGCTCGTCGTGGTTACGCAGGAAGATTGCCCACTGGCAGTTCTCCGGAATGTCCGGCGTCTGTCTGAGGATGTCGGTGATCGGGAAACGGTCTTCTTGCGCCAGCGCCATGTACATACGCGGCATCAGCGGGAAGTGGAATGCCATATGGCACTCGTCGCCCAGCCCGCCATCTTCCCCGCCGAAGTACAGCTGGGTGTCTTCAGGCCATTGGTTAGCCTCGGCCAGCAGCATGCGGTCAGGATAATTTGCGTCGATCTCGGCGCGAATCTGCTTCAGCACCACGTGGGTTTCGGGCAGGTTTTCGTTGTTGGTGCCGTCACGCTCAACCAGATAGGGAATCGCGTCCAGGCGCAGGCCATCAATCCCAAGGTCAAGCCAGTAGCGCATGACGCTAAGGACCGCCTTCATCACCTGCGGGTTGTCGAAGTTCAGATCCGGCTGGTGGGAATAGAAGCGGTGCCAGAAGTACTGCTGAGCAACCGGGTCCCAGGTCCAGTTCGACGTCTCGGTATCGAGGAAGATGATCCGGGTACCGTCGTACTTGTCGTCCGTGTCCGACCACACGTAGAAATCACGAGCCGCCGATCCCTTCTTGGCCTTGCGGGCACGCTGAAACCATGGGTGCTGATCCGAGGTGTGGTTGATGACCAGCTCGGTGATTACGCGCAATCCACGTTTGTGCGCTTCAGCAATGAAGCGGCGAGCATCAGCCATGGTGCCGTAGTCGGGATGTACACCCCGGTATTCGGCAATGTCGTAGCCATCGTCACGCCGCGGCGAGGGATAGAACGGCAGCAACCAGATGGTGTTGACTCCCAGGTCAGCGATGTAGTCGAGCTTCTCGATCAATCCCTGGAAATCGCCGACGCCGTCGTTGTTCGAGTCGTAGAAGGATTTGAGGTGAACCTGATAGACAACCGCATCCTTGTACCAGAGGGGGTCCTTGATGAAGGCGGCAGGTTTGCGCGCTTTGGCCATGTTCTCGTTCCTTTTGTGTCCTCGGCGCCACTCACCCAAGTGAATGGCGCAGGCCTACAAAGTGATGCAACAGGTTATCTAGAAATAACAGAAGGTTTTAAATGCAACCTGTTGAGCTGTAACGCATAACTGGCGAAACCTAGAAGTTACTTCAAGTCTGGGTCCACTTCGTTTGCAGTGAATCGCCAAATGCCGAACGGCTGATGTCCAGGCTCGATACGCATCCACTGGGTCTTGCCGTACCAGGTCCAACGATGACCATTCATGAGGTCTTCACCTCGCGTCTCTGCATGGTCGGGCAGGCCAAGCTCCCAAAGCGGCAATTCGAAATGCGCTTCCTGTGCGTTGTGCGGATCGAGGCTGATTGCGACCAGGATGAAGTTGGAGCGGTCCGGTGTGCGCTTGCCGAAGAACAGGATGTTGTCGTTGTAGGCGGTGTAAGCCATGAAGCCCAGATGGGTCTGCAGCGCCGGGTTCTGACGACGGATGCGGTTTAGCTGAGCGATCTCGGCAATGATGTTGCCCGGCGCGTGATAGTCCCGCACGCGGATCTGGTACTTCTCGGAGTCGAGGTATTCCTCTTTGCCAGGTAGCGCCGCCGATTCGCACAGCTCGAAGCCCGAGTACATACCCCACAGTCCGGACCCCATGGTCGCCAGCGCCGCTCGAATGAGGAAGCCAGCCCGACCGCAGTCATGCAGGAAGAACGGGTTGATGTCGGGCGTGTTGACGAAGAAGTTCGGACGGTAGCAATCGCGCAGTGGCGGTTCGTTCAGCTCGGTGAGGTACTCACTCAACTCGGCCTTGGTGTTACGCCAGGTGAAGTAGGTGTAGCTCTGGTTGAACCCGGCCTTACCCAGGCGAGCCATCATGGCCGGCTTGGTGAAGGCCTCCGAAAGGAACATCACATCCGGGTCGCGCTCGCGGATATCGGCAATCATCCACTCCCAGAACGGCAGCGGCTTGGTGTGAGGATTATCGACGCGGAAGATCTTCACGCCCTGCTCGACCCAGTGCCAGATAACGTCGCGCAATGCGAGCCACAGACCGGGCATGGCGTCCTCGGCGTAGAAGTCTACGTTGACGATGTCCTGGTATTTTTTAGGCGGGTTCTCTGCATAACGAATGGTCCCGTCTGGACGCCACGAAAACCAGCCCGGGTGCTCGTTGAGCCAAGGGTGATCCTGGGAACACTGGATGGCGAAATCGAGTGCGATCTCCAATCCGTGTTCGCGTGACGCGGCGACCAGCTCGCGGAAATCATCGAGCGTGCCGAGATCCGGGTGCACTGCATCGTGACCACCGGCTTCACTTCCGATGGCGTACGGGCTGCCTGGATCATTAGGCCCGGCTTGCAGCGTATTGTTAGGCCCTTTGCGATGCTGGCGGCCGATCGGGTGAATCGGCGTGAAGTACAGAACATCGAATCCCATGTCACGGATCGAAGGCAGGCGCTTATGCACATCGCGGAACGTGCCGTGACGATTCGGATCGTCCGTCTCCGAGCGCGGAAACAGCTCGTACCAGCTGGCGAACTGTGCCAGCGGGCGCTCAACTTCGACCGGGTATACCGGGCTTTGGCTGCAATGCTCGCGCGGATCCGCATCAGCCATGGCAGCGGCGGTCTCGGCAGCCAGCATGAGCGATACGCGCTCGTCGTCCAAATGCGAGGTTGTCAGACGGTGCAGCACATCGTCGATGATGGCCTTGGTCTCGCCCTGGGCCCGGGCACTCGCTCGTTCCAGCAGCAGACGACCTTCTTCAAGCTCAAGCTGAACCGGTACGCCCGCCACATGCTTCTTGGACAGTTCGTAGCGATAGGTTTCATAGACATCCCACCAGGCTTCAATCATGAATTCATGACTGGCGACCTGTGTCGGGGTGAACACCCCTTCCCAGCTGTCATTGCCGATTAGCTTCAGGCGCGCCCGGCGCCAACCGCTTTCGTCCCTGGTGCGCCAGCAGATCGCCGCACCAAGCTGGTCGTGGCCATCAGCGAAGATCTTGCTGGTGACGTTTACGGGGTGACCGATGATGGCTTTGGCAGCGAAGCGACCACCGTCGAGCACGGGCTCGGTCGACTCGATCGCGATACGCGGCATCTTCAAAGCTTGTTCCAGACGGGGATGAATCGTTACGTGCGGTTGTGCGTCGCTCATCGAACGGGCTCCTGGGTACCTAGGTAGCGATACAACAAACCCAACCCGCGTCAAAGCGGGTCCGGCGAGCTGGGTTTGCCGTGTAAAAGCCCATTGGCGGGCTTTTTCGGGCTCTGTTCTTCCGAACCAAGGGAGGCTGTAAAAGTTCAGCTAGACGGACGTCTAGCGCGCAGTTGCCCACCGCAACGCGACAGACGTTGACAGCGATCAGCAAATGGCGAGGCAATGAGCGTCGGGAATGACGCAGTCAACAGTCAGAGGTTGAAGTGCGCCGTCTGGCAGCCTGTCGAGAGCGGATGCTCAGCAAGACCATACGACCGTAGTGTCACCGCATCCACAGCTCAACGTGGCTCAACGCAGTCCATACGAGCATGGCGTCGGCCGCAGGTGCGTTGCACTGCGATTGGAGCGCTGGCCACCCTAAGGCGGCCAGTTTTAACGAATGAGGAACCTGAACGCTTTGCGCGATCAGTCGCCGGCGATCAGCAGCGGGTTGTAACCGCTGCGACCGTATTCGTCCTGCTCGCCCAATAGCAGATCGAGCGCGAGGCTTGCCAGGTCGTCAGCCACAGGGTCGGCACGGCCATGCTCCTCACGCAGCATGACTTTCAGATAACTGTGGCATTCACCGCAGGCCTCGGCCTGCACTGGCAGAAACGGCTTGCCCTTCTCATCATCAAGGGTCAGATAGACCAGCTTGCCGGCGCTGTCGCAGACGCTGCACTTGATGCGCTCCAGGTGCCATTCGGTGGCACAGAGTGAGCAATGCAGGTAACGCACACCAGCGCGATGACGCTCGTTGTGAATGACGCTTGCCACCGGTGGCGACCCGCAACAAGGGCACAGCGCTCTTGCTTCGCCGGTTGGCTTGTCGGGCGGCCGCGGCAATGCCATGGCCAGGCGCTGCCAGCTGATTTGCAGCGCGGCAGCAACCAGGGGCAACAAAGGGCGTGTTGTCTCGGTTCCGGGTTTGGCCCCGAATACGTCATCGGCCAGGGCGTCGAGTTGCTCTCGCTCCATCTCGCGCAGTGCAGCGAGCAGTGGGCGTTGGCGCTCACCGACGTGCAGTTCGATAGCATCGAGCATCGCCAGCAGGTCCTCATGCCACTGCACGTCACGGCGCAATGCCTCGAAGCCAAGCGGTGGCATGCCGTGCTTCAACGCCTGGTCGAAGGCATCGCTTGCCGGTTTCCAGGCGGGCTCCCGCTCATTCAGTACCTGATGTTGGGCTTGCACCAGACGCGCCATGAACGCCAGGAACTCATCGAGCGGCGGGACCTGCAGAATCAGTTCCCGCAGGCGGGTGGCGCGTTTGCTGAAAACCTTGGCACCCGGCAACACCACATTCGGCGCCTCCATGATCCCTGAAGGCGCACTTCCGTAAGAGTGGTTCACCTTTGCTCCTTAAGTTCGTTTGGACGGCACATCACGGTCTGGGGACAGTCCGCCCGGATCGTCGTACCCCTCCTTGCGGCGGACCTCGTCGTACCAGAGCCCATGATGATGGCGTGCCCATGCGTGGCTCACGCGACCCTGGGTCATCGCCCGTACCGAGCCCTTCACCCAGATGGCCGAGTAGATATGGATGACCAGCGTGATAATCGCGATGAAAGCCGTGTAGGCATGGATGGTAACCGCCCAACGCAACGCCCAGACCGGCATGCCGTCGGCAATCCAGGGCCGCCACAGGACGATGCCCGTGATCAGCAGGATCGGGACGGTAGCCAGGAAGATCCAGTACACCAGTTTCTGCCCGGCGTTGTTCTTGCCCACTGGCGGCAGCCGCTCGTCGCGGTTGCCGAGCACGTCGCGTATCTGCTTCATCCATTGCACGTCATGGCGACGAAACAGGTTGTCGCCGAAGAAGCGCACCGCCTGGACGACGAAGAACAGCGACATGAACACGCCGATATACGGATGCACGATACGAGTCGGCTCCGGCCCACCAAACAGCGTGGTGAGGCCGAAGAAGAACGGGTAGAACAAAGCCAGACCGCTCAGCACCAACAGCGTGAAGCTGATCGCTATGAGCCAATGATTCACCCGCGTCCACCAGCCGTACCGCAAGATGCCGTGCTTGACGTTGGAATGGCTCATAACCGGTCCTCCCCCCGACGATCCAGTTCGCGATCAGCTGCCGCCAACTCTGGATCAGGATCATCCTCAGGTTCTTCCTTGGGCCCTTTCATCACGTAGTGGAAGAAGCCGGCCAGCACGGACATGCCCAACGCCACCGACATGATGGGCTTGGTCACGCCTTTCCACAGCTCCACGGTGGGACTGATGTGCGGATCACGCGGCAAGCCGCTGTAGATCTCCGGCTTGTCGTTGTGCTGCAACACGTAAACCACGTGCGTGCCACCCACACCCGGCGGATCGTAGATACCGGCGTTCTCGTAGCCACGCCCTTGGAGGTCGGCAACCCGCATGGCGCCGTAGTCGAGCATGTCTTCCTTGGTGCCGAACATGATGGCCGAGGTCGGGCAACTTTTCACACACGCCGGTTCCAGCCCGTTGAACACCCGGTCTGAGCACAGCGTGCATTTGTAGGCCTTGTTGTCCTTCTTCGAAATCCGGGGGATGTCGAAAGGGCAACCAGCCACGCAATAGCCACAGCCGATGCAATGTTCGGAATTGAAATCGACGATTCCGTTGGCGTACTGCACGATCGCGCCGGGTGACGGGCAAGCCTTGAGGCAGCCCGGCTCGGCGCAATGCATGCAGTTGTCCTTGCGGATCAGCCACTCGAGATTGCCTTGCTCGTTCTCGTATTCCGAGAAGCGCATGACTTCGAATGACTCCGGCGATAGGTCCTGCGGGTTGTTATAGGTGCCGTCGCAATGCCCCACGTCGTCGCGCAGGTCATTCCACTCGGAACATGCCACCTGACAGGCCTTGCAGCCAATACAGACGGACACGTCGATGAGCTTGGTGACCTTTTCGATACCGCCGCTGCGCACTTGCGGCGACGGGGTCGTAGTGGCCGAACGGGCAATGATGTTCTGCAGATTGATCTGGTCGCCGCGCATCAGACGGTCCCTCCCACTCGTTCCACATTCACCAGGAATGACTTGAATTCCGGTGTCTGTGTATTTCCGTCACCCACGAAGGGCGTCAAGGTGTTTGTCAGGTGGGCTTTTTTCGCCACGCCCTTGAAACCCCAGTGGATGGGAATACCGATCTGGTGCACGGTGCGACCATCGATCTGCAACGGCACGATGCGCTTGGTCACCACCGCAACGGCCGTGATGAAGCCTCGCTTGGAGCTGACCTTGACCCGGTCCCCGGCGGCGATACCTAACTCGCCGGCCAACACCTCGCCTATCTCGACGAACTTTTCCGGTTGGGCGATGGCATTGAGTCGCGCATGCGTCGTCCAGTAGTGGAAGTGCTCTGTGAGGCGATAAGTCGTCGCTGCGTAAGGGAAGTCCTTGTTGCTACCGAACGAATCACGATCCTCCTTGAACACGCGAACGATGGGGTTATGCATCGCCAGCGCATTGTTCGGACTCATCGGATTGCGGTCGATCGGGCTTTCCATCGGCTCGTAATGCTCAGGGAACGGCCCCTCGTTCAGCCACTCGCAAGCGAAGAAATGTCCGCCCCCGGTTTGGGTCACGATGAATGGTCCAACGCCCTGTTCAGGCGGTGACGTCACCGGGAAGTCCGGTACGTCCGCACCCGTCCAGCGCTCGCCGTTCCACCAGACGAAGGCCTTGTTCGGCGCCCATGGCGTGCCGTCCGGCCGCGCTGACGCGCGGTTGTAGAGCAGCCTGCGGTTCATCGGCCATGCCCAGGCCCAGCCCAGGGTATTGCCGGTGTCGTAGGGGTCGGAATTGTCCCGACGGGCCATCATGTTCCCGTCTTCGGTCCAGGCACCGGAATAGATCCAGCACCCACAGGCGGTCGAGCCATCGGCGCGCAGTTCACTGAAGTCCTGCAACTGCTCGCCCTTGCGCCGAATGACCTTGCCGCTGTCATCAGTGATATCGGCAAGGGCCCGCCCGTTGTATTCCATGGCGAGTTCGGATGCTTTCGGCGCCGTTGGTACCTTGTAGTTCCAGCTCATGTTCAGGATCGAATCCGGGAAGGCCCCGCCCTCCTCCTGATACATGTGCTTGAGGCGCAACATGACCTCGCCGAGGATTTCGGTATCGGTCATCGCTTCGCCCGGCCCCGGTGCAGCCTTATCGTGCCACTGCAACCAGCGCGAGCTATTGGTGATGGAGCCGTCGTCCTCTGCAAAGCAGGTAGTTGGCAGCCGGAAAACCTCTGTACCGATCTTCGATGGATCGACGTCGTGGTATTCGCCGAAGTTCTTCCAGAATTCGCCCGTTTCCACCGTCAGCGGATCCATGATCACCAGGAATTTGAGCTTGGACAGGCCATCCATGACCTTCGCCTTGTTCGGAAAGGCCGCAAGGATGTTGAAGCCCTGGCAGATGGCACCGGTCATCTTGCCCAGCGTCATGTCATTGATCGCGTAGAGCACGTCATAGATCGGCTCTGAGAGCTTTGGCAACCAGTCGTAGCACCAATTGTTCTCTTTGGTGGCTACATCGCCGTACCAGTCCTTCATCAAGCTGACGAAGAAGCGCTCGTAAAACTTCCAGTAGGACACCTCGCCTTCAAGCAGTGGCTGCTTGATGCGTGTCTTCATGTAGTCGTCGTAGCTCTGCAGGTTTACCGATGGCAGGTTCAGATAGCCCGGTAACAGGTTGGACAGCAGCCCGATATCGGTCAGCCCCTGGATGTTCGAATGGCCGCGCAGCGCGTTCACGCCACCACCTGGCATCCCCATGTTGCCCAGCAACAGCTGGACCATGGCACCACAGCGAATGATCTGCGAGCCGATGGTGTGCTGAGTCCAGCCCAGCGCATAGAGGATCGTCATGGTCTTGTCGGGCGCCGAAGTGGCGGCCATCAAGTCCCACAGCTCCAGAACCTTTTCCTTGGGCATGCCGCAGATGTTCTCGACCTGATCCACCGTATAGCGGCTGTAGTGCTGGCGCATCAGCTGCAGAACGCAACGCGGGTGCTCCAGGGTCGGATCACGTCGAGCGAAGCCGTTCTCGTCCAGCTCGAAGTTCCAGGTTTTGCGGTCGTAGGTATGGTCCTCGGAGTTATAGCCGGTGAACAGCCCTTCCTCGAAGCCGAACCCTTCTGCCACGATCAGACTGGCATCGGTGTACTCACGCACATATTCATGCGCATACCGGTCGGTTTCGATCAGGAAGTTGATGAAACCACCCAGGAACACAATATCCGTCCCGGTTCGTAGGGAGGCGTGATAGTCCGCCACCGCAGTGGTGCGGTTGAAGCGCGGGTCAATCGAGATCAGGATCGCCTTGCTGCGCTGCTTGGCTTTCATGACCCAGCGGAAGCCTACGGGATGTGCTTCAGCCGAATTGCCGCCCATCGACAGAATGACATTGGCATTGGCAATGTCTGTCCAGTGGTTCGTCATGGCACCGCGACCAAATGTTGGGGCAAGACCTGCCACCGTTGGTCCGTGTCAAACGCGCGCCTGGTTGTCGAGTTTGAGGATGCCGAGTGCTCGGGTGATCTTCTGCGTGAGATAAGCCGTCTCGTTAGTGCAGGCCGAAGCCGCCACCATCGAAGTCGTCATCCACCGATTGACCAACCTGCCCTGCTCGTCATGGGTTTCGAAATTCTTGTCGCGGTCGTCCTTCATGTGCCGGGCGATGCGTGAGAACGCCTCCTCCCAGCTGATGCGCTTCCACTCGTTGGTAAATGGCTCGCGCACTTCGGGGTACTTGACCCTCGAAGGACTTTTTATGAAATCCAGCACGCCTGCGCCACGAGGGCACAGCGAGCCACGGCTGACTGGATGATCCGGGTCACCTTCGACGTGATAGATCTCGTCCACCACATTGATCGCACCGTCACCACGGGAGTACAGGAGCATTCCGCAACCCACTGAGCAGTAGGTGCAGATGTTCCGGGTCATTTTTGCGCCGGTCAGTTTGAAGTGACGAATCGACGCTACGGCTTCATCAGGCGCAAATCCCATCATGGCCATGCTCGATGCGCCCACACCAGCCGCACCGAACTTCAGGAACTGTCGCCGGGATACTCGCACGGTCATCGGTATCTCCTGTTACTTATTATGTCTACCCCATCGGTGAATCGACTCCGACCGCTCTGGAATGGTTCCTCCAGAGAGACAAACGGGGCGGCGCAGGTCGCTACGCTTGGATAAGGCTAGCTGAGGAAACGGCGAAGGACAGGTCACCGGTCGCGTCATCACCGCACGGTGAGACGCTGCAACAACTTCGAAGACAGTGACTGCCGGGTGGACGCGTAGTCGGCCCATGGATCAGCTGCCTCACGGCCCAGGCGCTCATGCAGGTTGAGGATGTTCCACTGGTCCGCTCCGCTGAGCGATTCAAGTTCGTCTCGCGCGATGGGAACCGAAACCGGCAGCCCGGGCCGAGCACGTGCGGAGAACGCCACAACGGTACTGGCGCCCCGCTGGTTACGTAGGTAGTCGACGAATATCTTGCCGACCCGGTTCTTGGGCCCCATCTTGGCGGCGATTCGTTCCGGCGCCTCCTTGGCCAGGCGCAAGGTCACGCCGTGGGCGAATTCATTCGCGCAGTCCCAGCCCTGGCGCCGATCAATCGGTACCACGACATGAATCCCGCGACCGCCACTGGTTTTCAGGAAAGCACGAAGGCCGAGTTCATCCAGCAGATCGAGAGTCATGCAGGTGGCTTCGACCATGCTCGACCAGGGCAGCTCGGGGTCCGGGTCCAGATCGAAAATGACCCGATCGGGCTTGTCGATACGGTCACTACGGGCATTCCAGGTATGAAACTCGATGGTGCCCATCTGAGCCGCTTCGACCACAGCAGCGACGCTGTCCGCCTGAATCAGGCGCGCATGCTCAGGGTCCAGTGCCTTGTCCAACAGCCGCATGTGCGGCATTTTCAGCCGCCCGCAATGTCGCTGGAAAAAGCTGTCGCCACCCACGCCTTCCGGCGCGCGGACGATAGAAAGAGGACGGCCACTCAGGTGCGGCAACATCCACTTGCCGACCGCCTGGTAATACTGCGCAAGCTGCAACTTTGTGGCGCCGCTCTCGGCGTCGATCACCCGCTGGGGATTGCTGATGCCGATACCGCCCACATCTGGGCGGCTCTTGTCCGCTTTGGCAGCCATGCGCCCTCCTCGTAGGCTCAGCCGGCTTTCTTGGTACTGGGCTTGCTGGCAGCGGGCTTACTGGTGCTGGTCTTGCGAGCCGTCGTGGTCTTGCCAGACGCCGCCTTGCCAGCCGTGGACTTGGCCGGTGTCTTGGCTTTGCTGGCGGCGCTTTTGCTTGCAGTGCGTTTAGCTGGCGCGGCGTCTTCGTCCGAGTCGTCTTCTTCGTCGACCTCCTCTGCCGGCGGTGCCGCCTTCTTGGCTGATTTGCCTGCAAGGCTGCGCTTGAGCAGTTCAGTCAGGTCGATGACGTCGGCACTGCGGCGATCAACTGCCTCTTCCGGCCCGCCAACCGCTTCGATCTTGCCTTCGCGCGCCTTGGTTTCCACCAGATCCATGATCTGATCCTGGAAGGTGTCCTTGTACTGGTCAGGGTTCCACTCTTCACTCATGTCCTCGACCAGCCGTTTGGCCATGTCGAGTTCCTTCGGGTTGAGGTCGGACGTGAGCGCCTCGTCTTTCATCTCCAGATACTCAACGCCACGGACTTCCTCCGCCCAGCGCAGGGTATTCATTACCAGTGCCTTGCCAAGCGGCATGACGACTGCAAGGTGCTGCTTGTTGCGCAGCACCACGTTGGCGATACCGACCTTGCCGGTCTGGATCAGCGTCTCGCGCAACAGCGCATAGACCTTTTCCCCGCGCCGATCCGGTGTCAGGTAGTACGGCGTATCGATATAGAGAAAAGAAATGTCCTTGGCATCGACGAACGCGACGATATCCACCGTTTGCGTTGCCTTGGGGTGAGCGCCCTTAATTTCATCGTCACTGATGACGACGTAGTTTCCCTTCTCGTACTCCACACCCTTGACGATGTTCTCGCTGTCGATGTCTTCGCCGGTTGTCTTGTTGATGCGCTTGTAGCCGACGCGGTCCATGCTGCGCTTGTCCAGCCAGTCGAAGTCGATGCCCGAGCGCGTGGTTGCAGGCACCAGGGCGACAGGGATGTGAACCAGACCGAAACTGACGGCACCCTTCCAGATTGTGCGAGGCATAGCCTTTCTCCTGTATGGGTCGACGTTTAGCCGTTGACCACGGTTCCGCCGTTTACGTGGATGACCTGGCCGCTGACGTAAGACGAGTCGGTGCTGGCGAGGTAGACGTAGGCAGGTGCGACTTCATCGGGCTGGCCTGGGCGCTCCATCGGCACGTTGGCGCCAAACTTCGCCACCTTCTCTTCATCGAAGGTCGAGGGGATCAGGGGCGTCCAGATCGGGCCGGGGGCGACGCCGTTAACCCGAATGCCGCGCTCGGCAAGATTCATCGACAGCGAGCGAGTGAAGGCGGTGATAGCGCCCTTGGTAGCCGAATAGTCCAGCAATTGCGGACTGCCCTTGTAGGCGGTGACCGAGGTGGTGTTGATGATCGAGGCGCCTTTGCCCAGGTGCGGCAGCGCGGCCTTGGTCATTTGGAACATGCCGAAGATGTTGGTGCGGAAGGTCTTCTCCCATTGCTCTTCGCTGATGTCCTCGAGCTTTTCCTGCGGATGCTGTTCAGCCGCGTTGTTAACCAGGATGTCGAGCTTTCCAAGCTTGCCGAGCGTCTCATCGATGACCTTGCGGCAGACATCGCGGTCAGCGACATCACCCGCGAACGTCAGGCACTTGCGGCCATGCTCCTCCACCACGCGACGGGTTTCGTCGGCATCCTGATGCTGATCGAGATAGAGAATCGCCACATCAGCCCCCTCACGAGCGAACAGTACGGCTACCGAGCGACCGATTCCGCTGTCGCCCCCCGTGATGATCGCGACCTTGCCGTCGAGCTTACCGGCAGCCTTGTAGTCCTCTCCCCGGTACTCGGGGCGCGGGGTCATCTCGCCTTCCTTACCAGGCTCTGGTTGATGCTGTGGGGGCAGGGTCTGGTTTTCGTCGGGCATGCTGAAACCTCCGTCAAGGGTTGAAAGCCTGTATTCGGAGGACTTGGCGCCGCGGGGAAAAGTTTCTGTGAAGCGATGAGAGGCCTCTGTTCCGAGGCCTCCAAATCAATCGACGCGAATCACTACGCGTCCGCGGGGGATGCCGCTTTCGACGTACTCGTGCGCCGCGACCACCTCGTCAAAGCCGAACACCTTGTCCACCTGCGGGGTTATCAGGCGGTCAGCCGTCATCTGGTTGATATGCAGCAGGGCACGCTGCACGGCTTCGCGGTTCTGCTCGATGCCCAATTCCGGCTGACCGGTGAAATCACACAGGCAATGGAGGAAGAACTTGAAGTTCTTCTTGAACGCCGCGCAAGCAGGGAACGCCGTCTCGTTGCCGCCGATCAGGCCATAGAGAATCAACTTACCCCGGGGGGCGATAACGTCGCCCAACAGCTTCATCTGCGAGCCACCACAACTATCGAGCACCACCTCAACGCCCGCCCCTTCAGTAACCTTTTGCAGACGACCTACAAGATCCTCTTCTTCGGTGACAATGACGGTCTCGGCGCCAAGCTCACGCAAAAAGTCGCGGTCTTCAGCTGTGTCGCAGGTGGCGATCACGCGTGCACCCAAGGCCTTGGCCATCTGCACCGCCGATGGTCCGGTGCAGTGCCGGGCCTGTGTTACGAGCACGAACTGCCCTGTTTCCAGCTTGGCCAGCTCCACCAGCGCGAAATACGACACAAGAGCTGGCGTGTAGTGAATGCAGGCTTCGACAGCACTGAGCATTTCCGGGTGGTGGACAAGGGATGTATGCGGCAGCAGCACCTGCTCGCCGTACAACGGGTATCGATTGAGGTCATGGCCGGGGAAGCTGGCCACACGGTCACCGACCGAAAAACAATCCACCGCCTCGCCAACCGCAAGCACTTCGCCAGCGATCTCACTGCCTAGCCCGGCCGGAAGTTGGGCGTGACGCGGCGCCAGGTCCTGACGCCAGAGCACGTCGTTCCAGCTGATGCCGATCGCTTTGACGCCGATCAGAACCTCACCTATGCCAGGCTGTGGCACGTCACGCTGCTCATAGCGCAGCACATCGGCTGGCCCGAACTGGTGGAAACGGATGATGCGGGACATGAAAAAGACCCCTCGATTACTACTGTGTTAGTGACTCTATCTGTACCGGCGGTACAACTCCAGCCGCGATCCCTGCATTCCGCTCGATAGTCGCCATGCGCCGGAATGATGATGTGCTGTATGTAAGGCCGCACCCGATGCAGCAGGTTTGTGTAATTGCAAAGCGGAAATGGACATGTCGACGTCACCCCGATCTGTCTAGAATGCAGACGCAACCTCATCAGGTCAGTCGCTTCCTAAGTCTGACCACAGCTTGAAGTGAACGGCATGAATCGCAACGACCTTCGCCGCGTAGACCTCAACCTGCTCATCGTTTTCGAAACGTTGATGCACGAACGCAGCGTGACCCGTGCTGCCGAGAAACTCTTTCTCGGCCAGCCGGCGATCAGCGCTGCGCTGGCACGACTACGGACGCTGTTCGACGATCCGTTGTTCGTGCGTACCGGCCGCAGCATGGAGCCGACCGCTCGCGCACAGGAAATTGCCGGGCTGTTGTCACCGGCGCTGGACTCCATCTCCACCGCGGTGAGCCGTGCCTCGACTTTCGATCCGGCTACCAGCGAGCTGGTGTTCCGTATCGGCCTGACTGATGAAGTGGAGTTCGCCCTGCTGCCGCAAATGCTCAGGCGCATCCGCGCTGAAGCGCCGGGCGTGGTGCTGGTGGTGCGGCGTGCCAATTATCTGCTGATGCCAGGCCTGCTGGCGTCCGGGGAAATCTCGGTAGGCGTGTGCTACACCGAAGAGCTGCCCGCCAATGCCAAACGCAAGGTACTGCGCAGGCCCAAACCCATGCTGCTGCGCGCCGACAGCATTCCCGGCCGCATGACCATGGAAGACTACTGCTCGCGGCCCCACGCGATGGTGTCCTTCGCCGGTGACCTGAACGGCTATATCGACGACGAGCTGGCGCTGCATGGCTGCAAGCGCAAGGTGGTACTGGCCGTGCCGCAGTTCAATGGCCTCGCCAGTCTGCTAGCCGGGACGGATCTGGTCGCGACGCTACCCGACTACGCCGCATCCGCCCTCGCCGCGAATGGCGGAGTGCGCGCCGAGCCGCTGCCTTTCGAGACCAGCCAGGATTTCGAACTGTCCATGGCTTGGCGCGGTGCGCAGGACAACGATCCTGCCGAGCGCTGGCTGCGCTCACGCATTCAGATGTTCGTAGGTGATCCGGATAGCCTGTAAGGCTGGTGCCCTACCATGACCGGGTACTGATTCGCTCTCCCTCAGGGCGAACAAGTTCGCCCCACATAAATCGCAGACAGCGGATCCAGAAGCGCACCTGTAGGGGCGAATTTATTCGCCCAAGCGCCCCGAGACATCTACGGTCATCTCCATTCCCATGTGCAGCACCCCGCCGTAGGCCGCGGGCGAACAAGTTCGCCCCTACATGAAGCTCAGAAGCGAATACAGAACCTCACCTGTAGCGGCGAATTTACTCGCCCAAGCGCTCCGAGACATCTACGGTCGTCTCCATTATCCATGCGCCGCGTTCCGCCGTTAGGCCGCGGGCGAACAAGTTCGCCCCTACATGAAGCTCAGAAGCGATTACTGAAGCTCATCTGTAGGGGCGAATTTATTCGCCCATGGGTTCCAAGCCAACACCGCAATCACCGCAATCCCGTGCTCACCATCGATGAAACACCATGCAACATCAGCGCGAATGATATTTACATTCGCCCCGTTCGATTTCTGCATTGCAAGGCTGCCACGCACACTCCCGCCATCGATAAAAAAACGATTTGCGGAGTCAAGCATGGAACGTTCACTCAAAGCCTTGCGTTACCCTTTGGTTGCGGTTGCCGCAGCCCTTATCGGCGCATGCGGGCAGGCGCCGGAGGCCACCGAAGCAGCCATGCCGGCACCCGCGGTCAGCGTCGCGGAGGTCATCGAACAACGGATCACGGAGTGGGACGAGCTCACCGGCAGGCTGGAAGCGCCGGAATCGGTCGAGATTAGGCCGCGTGTGTCCGGCTTCATCGACAAGGTCGCGTTCGATGAGGGCGCACTGGTGAAGAAAGGTGATCTGCTGTTCCAGATCGACCCACGCCCCTTCGAGTCTCAGGTCAAACGCCTGCAGGCCGAGCTACAACAAGCCCGCGCCACCGAGCAGCGCACCGCCAGCGAAGCCCAGCGCGGCGAGCGGCTGAGGGCAAACAACGCAATTTCCGCTGAACTGGCTGATGCCCGGGTCAGCGCTGCCAGTGAAGCCAAGTCTGCAGTCGCCGCCATCCAGGCGCAGCTCGACGCCGCCAAGCTAGACATGGCCTTCACCCGCGTCACCGCCCCAATAGACGGTCGCGTCGGCAGTGCCTTGATCACCGCAGGCAACCTGGTTAACGCAGGCGAAGCCTTGCTGACCACGCTGGTCTCGACAGATAAGGTCTACGCCTACTTCGAAGCGGACGAGCGCACCTACCTCAAGTACCGCGAGCTGGCACGCAATGGCACTCGCGGCGCTGAAACGCCGGTCTACCTCGGGCTTTCCAGCGAGGACGGCCATCCACACCTTGGTCACATGGACTTTATCGACAACCATGTCGACCCGCGTACCGGCACCATTCGGGGCCGCGCTGTGTTCGACAACCGCGACGGCAGCTTCACACCCGGTCTCTACGCTCGCCTGAAACTGGTCGGTAGCGCCACCTACGAAGCCGTGCTGATCAAGGACGTTGCCGTCGGAACCGACCTCGGTAAGAAGTTCGTCCTGGTGCTCGGCGATGATGGCAAGGTCGCCTACCGCTCCATCGAACTCGGCCCGAAGCTGGAAGGCATGCGCATCGTCCGCAACGGGCTTGAGCAAGGCGAAACCATCGTGGTCAACGGCCTGCAGCGGGTTCGCCCTGGCACAGCAGTCGAGCCACAACAAGTGCCGATGGCAGACGCCGACACCCTTGCGGCCCTCGAAGAACAACAGCGCGCCATCACCGCCGCGTTCAAGACCGAAGTCGTCGACCGCAGCGTGACCCGTCGCCCGAGCAGCTGAGCACCGCTGTAGCCCGCTAAGCCTGCGCCACGGCGCATACCCATAAAACCGATTCCGTCAGGGCGCGTCATGCGCGCCCTCTCCCCCGGAGTGCGTCATGAATTTCTCTCAATTCTTCATCCAGCGGCCGATCTTCGCAGCGGTGCTGTCTCTGGTGATCCTCATCGGCGGCGCGATCTCGCTCTTCCAGCTGCCGATCAGTGAATACCCGGAAGTAGTACCGCCGACCGTGGTGGTCCGCGCCAACTTCCCCGGCGCCAACCCCAAGGTCATCGGTGAAACAGTGGCCTCACCGCTCGAGCAGGCGATCACCGGCGTAGAAGGCATGCTTTATATGTCGTCCCAAGCCACTGCCGACGGCAAGCTGACCCTGACCATCACCTTCGCGCTGGGTACCGATCTGGACAACGCCCAGGTGCAGGTACAGAACCGCGTGACGCGCACCCAGCCGACGCTGCCGACCGAAGTGCAGCGACTGGGTGTGACGGTCGACAAGGCCTCGCCAGACCTCACCATGGTGGTGCACCTGACGTCGCCCGACGAGCGTTACGACATGCTCTACCTGTCCAACTATGCAGCGCTCAACGTCAAAGACGAACTGGCGCGACTGGACGGCATCGGTGACGTACAACTGTTCGGCATGGGTGATTACTCCCTGCGCGTATGGCTCGACCCGAACAAGGTGGCTTCGCGCAATCTCACTGCCTCGGACGTGGTCAATGCGATCCGCGAGCAGAACCGCCAGGTAGCAGCCGGTTCGCTGGGTGCACCGCCAGCGCCGGGCGCGACTGACTTCCAGCTCTCGATCAACACCCAGGGCCGTCTGGTTACCGAGGAAGAGTTCGAGAACATCATCGTCCGCGCTGGTGAAGACGGTTCGATCACTCGACTGCGCGATATCGCCCGCATCGAGCTTGGCTCCAGCCAGTACGCCCTGCGCTCGCTGCTCAACAATCAACCCGCTGTTGCCATTCCGGTGTTCCAACGCCCTGGCTCGAATGCCATCGAGATTTCCGATTCGGTGCGCGCCCGCATGGCCGAACTGAAGAAGGACTTTCCCGAAGGCGTGGACTACGAAATCGTCTACGACCCGACCATCTTCGTGCGCGGCTCCATCGAGGCCGTGGTGCATACGCTGCTCGAAGCCATCGTTCTCGTTGTATTGGTCGTGATCCTGTTCCTGCAAACCTGGCGCGCATCGATCATCCCGCTGGCTGCCGTACCGGTTTCGCTGATCGGAACATTCGCCGTGATGCACATGCTCGGCTTCTCGCTCAATGCGCTGTCGCTGTTTGGCCTGGTCCTGGCGATTGGCATCGTGGTGGACGACGCCATCGTCGTGGTGGAGAACGTCGAAAGAAATATCGGGCTTGGCAAATCCCCAGTCGAAGCCACCAAGCAGGCGATGAAGGAAGTGACCGGACCGATCATCGCGACGGCACTGGTCCTGTGCGCGGTATTCATCCCAACCGCATTCATTTCAGGTCTCACCGGGCAGTTCTATCAGCAGTTCGCGTTGACCATCGCGATCTCCACGGTGATCTCGGCGTTCAACTCGCTGACCCTTTCGCCAGCCCTGGCAGCCGTGCTGCTACGTGCTCACGACGCGCCAAAAGACGGATTCTCCCGTCTGCTGGACAAGCTGTTCGGTGGCTGGTTGTTCGCACCCTTCAACCGCGTGTTCGAGCGCGCCAGTCACGGTTACGTCGGGGCGGTCAAACGCATTCTGCGCGGCAGCGGCATTGCACTGGTGGTCTATGTGGGGCTGGTCGGGCTCGGCTACATGGGCTTCGCCAGCACACCAACCGGTTTCGTGCCAGCGCAGGACAAGCAGTACCTGGTGGCCTTTGCGCAACTGCCTGACGCCGCGACGCTGGACCGTACGGAAGACGTCATCAAGCAAATGTCAGAAATCGCTGGCAAGCACCCGGGCGTCGAAAACACCATCGCCTTCCCCGGGCTGTCGATCAACGGCTTCACCAACAGTCCGAACAGCGGCATCGTCTTCGTCGCCCTGAAAGACTTTGGCCAGCGCACGGAAGAGAACATGTCCGCAGGCGCCATCGCCGGTGAGCTCAACGGTCAGTTCTCAGGCATTCAGGAAGCCTACCTCGCTATCTTCCCGCCGCCGCCGGTTCAGGGGCTGGGCACCATCGGTGGTTTCCGGGTGCAGGTGCAGGATCGTGGCAACCTCGGCTATGAAGAGCTGTACACGCAGGTGCAGAACGTTATCGCCAAGAGCGCCGACTATCCCGAGTTGGCCGGGCTGTTCACCAGCTATCAGGTAAACGTGCCGCAGATCGATGCCGACATCGACCGGGAAAAGGCCAAGACCCATGGCGTACCTATCGACCAGATCTTCGACACCATGCAGGTCTACCTCGGCTCGCTGTACGCCAATGACTTCAACCGCTTCGGCCGTACCTATCAGGTCAACGTCCAGGCTGAGCAGAAGTTTCGCCTGACCCCTGACCAGATTGGTCAACTGAAGGTACGCAACAACAGAGGCGAAATGGTGCCGCTGTCGACCTTCGTCAAGGTCAGCGACAGTGCCGGCCCGGACCGGGTGATGCACTACAACGGCTTCCTGACCGCCGAGATCAATGGCGCGGCGGCATCGGGCTACAGCTCGGGCGAAGCGGAAGATGCCATGGAGCGTCTGCTCAAGGCCGAGTTGCCCAACGGCATGAGCTACGAATGGACCGAGCTGACCTACCAGCAGATCCTGGCTGGCAACACCGCGATGTTCGTCTTCCCGCTCTGCGTGCTGCTGGCCTTCCTGGTACTGGCCGCGCAATACGAAAGCTGGAGCCTGCCGCTGGCGGTCATCCTGATCGTTCCGATGACGCTGCTCTCGGCAATCGTCGGGGTAATCCTGTCGGGTGGCGATAACAACGTCTTCACGCAGATCGGCCTGATCGTGCTCGTCGGCCTGGCATGCAAGAACGCCATCCTCATCGTCGAGTTCGCCAAGGATAAACAGGAAGAAGGAATGGACCGGCTGTCCGCGGTTCTTGAGGCCTGCCGTCTGCGGTTGCGCCCGATCCTGATGACCAGCTTCGCCTTCATCATGGGTGTGGTGCCGCTGGTGCTCTCCTCCGGGGCCGGTGCCGAGATGCGCCACGCCATGGGTGTTGCGGTGTTTAGCGGGATGCTCGGCGTGACCTTCTTCGGGCTGCTGCTGACACCGGTGTTCTACCTGGTCATTCGCGCCTACGTCGAAAAGCGCGAAGAGAAAAAGGCTGTACTTAAGGAGGCACATGCATGAAGGACTTGATCACCACACCGCTGTTGCTCGCAGCCTTTCTCGCGCTGAGCGCCTGTGCCGTAGGGCCGGATTATCGGACGCCCGAGACGGCCCCAGCCGAAATCGATCAGGCCGCGTCGGCACCTTTCGACCGGTCGCGCTTCGAGGCTGCATGGTGGCGACAGTTCGAGGATCCGACGCTCGATGCGCTGGTTGGCGAAGCGCTGTCGGAAAACCGCGAGCTACGCATAGCCTTCGCGCGATTGCGTGCGGCTCGCTCGATTCGCGACGATGACGCCAACGATCGCTTCCCCACCGTAACCGCGGGCGCCAGTGCGGATATCGGCAAGGCGCAACAGCCTGGCTTCGGTGAGGAGCGTGTCAACAGCGAACGCTACGATCTGGGCCTCGACATGGTTTGGGAGCTTGATCTGTTTGGACGTATCCAGCGTCGAATCGAAGCCAGCGAAGCCCAGAGCGATGCAGTGGAAGCCGAGCTTTACCAGCTGCAGGTGAGCATCATCGCCGAGCTGGTGGATGCGTACGGCCAACTCCGTGGCGCACAGCTGCGCGAGCGCATCGCACGGGAAAACCTGGAGAACCAGCTTGATTCGCGTCAATTGACCGAGCATCTGCGCGAAGCCGGAGTCGGTAGCGAGCTGGATGTACTGCGCGCCGATGCGCGTCTTGCGTCTACCGAGGCCAGTCTGCCGTTGCTCCAGGCGCAGCAGACCCGCTCGCGTAACCGCATCGCCACCCTGCTCGGCCAGCGCGCCGACCAGCTCAGTGTCGACCTGTCGCCCCGTGAGCTGCCGGCCATTGCCAAGGCATTGCCCATAGGGGATCCCGGCGAACTGCTGCGTCGTCGCCCGGACATCCTTGCAGCGGAGCGGCAACTGGCCGCGGCAACAGCCAATGTCGGCGTGGCGACGGCCGACCTGTTTCCGCGGGTAAATCTGTCTGGCTTCCTTGGCTTCATAGCCGGCCGCGGTTCGCAAATCGGGTCCAGCGCCGCGCAGGCATGGGGCGTGGCGCCAAGCATCACCTGGGCGGCGTTCGACATGGGGAGCGTTCGGGCTCGCTTACGCGGTGCCGAAGCAGATGCGGACGGCGCGCTGGCGAGCTACGAGCAGCAGGTCCTTCTGGCACTCGAGGAATCCGAGAACGCTTTTAGCGACTACGCCCGGGCTCAGGAACGCTTGCTGTCCCTGCTGCGTCAGTCAAGCGCCAGCCGAGCCGCCGCCGAACAGGCAGAGATCCGCTATCGCGAAGGCACCGTGGACTTTCTCGTCTTGCTGGATGCCGAGCGTGAGCGCCTAGCCGCGGAGGACGCGCAAGCCCAGGCAGAGGTTGAGCTGTACCGGGGCATCGTTGCGCTTTACAAAGCGCTGGGCGGAGGCTGGCAGCTCACGACTGGCTAACGCTGATCGCTCTAGTCCGCCACTTCGAAGTTCAAGGCAGGGTACGGCTGTAGCGGGCAAAGTGTGACGCATGCCCGCTATCGCTCTTTCGATTGTGAATTTTGCGAGAAAGCGCTTCTTGTGGTTTGGGTTATTTGGCATAACGGTCCGGAAAGCTCATTCGCATCCGGTCGCCGGATGTCATGCCAACCAACCAAGAACAAAGAGCCCTTCAATGATCAAGCCGATCATCACCTTTGCCGGCCTCGTGCTGGCATTGGCTGCAACCGCTGCCGAGGCGGAACCGATTGTCATCAAGTTCTCCCACGTGGTCGCCGAAGACACCCCCAAAGGCAAGGGCGCGCTGCTGTTCAAGCAATTGGTCGAGCAGCGCCTACCCGGGCAAGTGACCGTCGAGGTCTATCCCAACTCCACGCTGTTCGGCGACGCCAACGAGCTGGAGGCACTGGCCAAGAATGAGGTGCAGCTGCTGGCACCGTCGCTGGCGAAATTCGAGCAATACACCAAGCAACTTCAAGTATTCGACCTGCCCTTTCTGTTCGACGACCTGGCATCCGTCGACCGCTTCCAGAAACGCGCTAAGGGTAGGCAGCTGCTGCTTTCAATGGAGAAGCAGGGCATCACCGGCCTGGCCTATTGGCACAATGGGATGAAGCAACTTTCATCCACCAAGCCACTGCGGATGCCAAGCGACGCAAACGGCCTCTCGTTCCGTATTCAACCCTCTGGTGTACTGGAGTCACAGTTCGCCCAAGTTGGAGCAACGACCAAGAAAATAGCGTTCGCGGAAACATTCGGTGCACTGCAAAACGGAACTGTGCAAGGCGCGGAAAACCCCTGGTCGAACATCTACAGCAAGAAAATGCACACGGTTCAGCCTTACATCACTGAGTCGAACCATGGCGTGCTGGACTACATGCTGGTGAGTAACACCACGTTCTGGTTCGCCATCCCCCACCAGATTCGCACACAGCTTGAAGGCATCATCGACGAGGTGACCTTCGAAGTGAACCGCGCTGCAGAAGAAGCCAACCAGGGAGATCGCGAACGCATCCGCAAGTCCGGCACCTCCGAAATTATCGAGCTCACTCCCGAACAGCGCGAAGCCTGGCGTGAAGCCATGCGCCCGGTGTGGAAGGAATTCGAACCTGCAATCGGTGCGGACATCATCAAGGCAGCTCAAACGGTCAACCGCAAACAGCGCCAGTAAACGCTGAACCTCGAACAAACCAGCCGCGGTCCATGCCCAGCATGCACCGCGGTTTTTTCATTCAGTTGTATAACGAGCCCATCACGCCATGTTGATTGCGTTACTCGTGCTGGTGATGATTTTGCCGCCGGTATTGCTGTCGAGTCGCCGCCTCACGCTGGCATGGCCACTTCGTTACCTGCTCTCGGCGCTATCCGCTGCCTATACCTGGATTGGCTCGCAAATCGGAATGCTCGCTGCTACTCGATTCGACTGCCTGGGCGGGATGAAAAATCTGCACGGCTGCAGCGCAGGCGGAACAGATATGACCGCGCTGATCGGGCACGGCCTTTTCCTGATGATCCCTGGAGTATTCGTTGCCGCACCGCTATCCATGTTCTTGCTGCTAGACACGCTGTGCAGACATATTGGTGAACGCCGACCCGAGGTTTAGCGATCAGCTATCGGCTGCAAAAAACTGCTCATCGCTCGGTCGACATCACCGGTTCAGTCTGCAGCGCTTCCTCGTCCCAGCCGCCACCCAGCGCCGCAATCAGTTGCACGCTGGCGGCCAGTCGGTCGCCTAGCAACGTGAGATTGGTGCGCTCGTTGTTGAGCGTGGTCGTCTGCACAGTGGCAACACTGAGGAAGTCGACGGTTCCGGCGCGGTACTGGTTTTCGATCAGTCGCAACGACTCCTGTGCCGCTTCCAGCGCCTGTTGCTGCACGACCGCCTCGTCGGCAAGCACGCGCAATTGGACCAGATTGTCTTCGACCTCGCGGAAGCTGTTGAGCACGGTCTGGCGATAATTGGCAACGGTCTGATCGTAGCTGGCTTCAGCCTGCTCAAGGCTCGCTCGTCTCCCGCCGAAGTCCAACAAGGTCATTGCCAGCTGCGGGCCAAGCGACCAAAAGCGGTTGGGGACGCTGATCAGATTGCTGAAGCTGCTATTGCGATACCCCCCGCTGGCACTCAGGGTCAGGTCCGGGTACCAGGCCGCTTCCGCCACGCCGATCTGTGCATTGGCAGCGCTGACCTGACGCTCAGCCGATGCAATGTCAGGGCGCCGTTCAAGCAATTGGGAAGGCAGGGCCAACGGCACCTGAGGAAGCGCTGGAATATCGCTGCGCTCGGCAATGTCCAGTTCTGATGGCGGCACTCCGATCAGCACCGCAATGGCGTGTTCCAGCTGCGCGCGCTGCCATCGCAGATCAATGGCCTGCGCCTCGGTACTTCTGAGCTGGGTGAGCGCCTGCGTCGCGTCGGATTTGGGCACAATGCCGGCGCGATACTGGTTCTCCGTCAAGCGAAGCGAGCGAGCGAACGCTTCTACCGTCTGGTCCAGCAGCCGCTGCTGCTCGTCCAGCACCCGCAGCTGCAGATAGGTTTGCACCAGCTCGGATTGCAGGCTCAGCCGCACGGCTGCCAAGTCGGCCGCACTGGCTTGCATGTTCGCCTGATTGGCTTCGAGGTTACGCCGCAGCCGGCCCCATATATCCAGCTCCCAGGAGGCATCCAACCCGACACTGTAGCTCTCGCTTACACCACTGCCGCTGCTTTGACTCTGCACCGTCGGGCTGCTTGAGGTGCCCTGCCCGCCGCGAGTGACACCGGCACTGCCGCCGATCGTTGGGAACTGCTGTGAGCGAGCGCCGCGAACCAGTGCGCGAGCCTGGCGATACTGCGCTTCGGCCGCCGCCAGATTCTGGTTGGAGACATTCAGCCGCCCCACCAGCGCATTCAACTCGGCGTCACCGTACAGCGTCCACCACTCGCCACGCTGAAGTGAGTCGGCAGGTGCTGCGACTTTCCAGCCTTCAGCCTGCTTGAACTCAGCGGCAATCGGCACTTCAGGCCGCTGATAGTCCGGGCCAAGTGTGCAAGCGCTCAATGTGAGCGCCATGGCAACCAGGGTCATTGGGCGCAGCGAATGATTCAGGGACGTCGAACTCATAGCGGATTTTCCAGGGCGGCGTCAGTGCGTACACCGCGCCAGCTGTTGAAACGATGACGCGCACGGTCCAGATACAGATAGACCACAGGCGTGGTGTAAAGCGTGAGGATCTGGCTCAGGACCAGGCCTCCGATGATGGTCAAGCCGAGTGGCTGGCGCATTTCAGCGCCTTCTGCGCCCCCCATCAGCAACGGCATAGCACCGAGAATGGCAGCCATCGTGGTCATCAGAATCGGGCGAAAACGCAACAGGCAGGCCCGACGAATCGACTCGGCGGGAGACAGGCCATCGTTTCGCTCGAACTGCAACGCCAGGTCGATCATCAGGATGGCATTCTTCTTGACCACCCCGATCAGCAGAAACAGCCCCAGCAGTGAAATCAGGCTGAACTGCTCGCGCATCAGAATGATCGTCAGAAGCGCGCCGACTCCGGCAGACGGCAGCGTCGAGAGGATCGTCAGCGGGTGTATGTAGCTCTCGTAAAGGACGCCCAACACGATGTACACCAGCAGCAGTGCGCCCAGGATCATCAACGGCTGGCTTTCCTGAGTCGACTGAAAAACGTCACCGGTGCCGCCAAGTTTTCCTTGTACCTCGCTTGGCAGCCCGATAGCCGCAACCGCGCGCTCGATCGCCCGTGTCGCCTCTTCCAGGCTCACGTCGGGCGCCAGGTCGAAGTCGATGCTCTCTGCGGCGAATTGGCCGTCGTGGCTGACACGATCCTCCTCAAGGCTTCGCTCGTAACTGGCGAATGCTGCAAGCGGAACTCGGCGACCGTCGCTGGTGATCACCTGGATCTGCTCGAGCACTTCCGGGTGCTGGGCGTAGCTCGGGTCGATCTCCATAACCACGCGGTACTGGTTGAGCGATTCGTAAATCGTCGAGATCTGCCGCTGGCTGAAGGCGTTGTTGAGGAGCGTGGTCACGGTGCTCATATCAATGCCGAGCCGCTTGGCAGCATCACGATCGATCTTGAGGCTGATCTGTTGGGCGCCCTCTCCTTCGTTGGCGTCAATGCTGGTTAGCTCCGGCAAGGCCATCAACGCGCGGGTGACCTGCGGCACCCATACGCGCAGGTCGGCCAGATCACTGGCAAGCAGATTGTAGGAATAGGCTGAGCTGCTCTGCCGGCCGCCACCAAACTGCAGATCCTGATCAGCCATGAGGAACATACGCCCGCCAGGCACCTTCGGCTGATTCTCGCGGATTCGCTCGATCACCTTTTGTGCGGAGATATCGCGCTCCGACAACGGCTTGAGCCGCACGATCATGAAGGCATTGTTGATGCCGCCTTGCCCACCGATGAAACCTGCCACGCTTTCCACCGCCGGGTCGGCCAGCACCGCCTTGCGATAGGTTTCCATTTTCGGCTGCATCACTTGGAAGGACAGTCCGTCATCGCCGCGGATAAAGCCGGTCAGCTGGCCGGTGTCCTGCTGGGGAAGGAAGGTCTTGGGCACCTCAATATAGAGAAAGACGTTCAGCCCGATGGTCGCCAGCAGCGTGAACAATGTGATCCGATGGTGGCGCAGCGCCCATCCCAGCGACCTGTCGTAGTGGCGCAGCAGCCATTGGTGGGCGTCGTGACTCCAGCGGTGCAAGCGGCCGTCGCGTTCAGGCTGATGCGGTTTGAGCCAGCGCGCGCAAAGCATGGGTGTCAGGGTCAGCGAAACCAGCAGCGAAACGAGAATGGCCGCCGCCAAGGTGATGGAGAACTCGCGAAACAGCCGCTCGACGATGCCGCCCATGAACAGGATCGAGACGAATACCACCACCAGCGAGAGGTTCATCGATAACAGCGTGAAGCCGACCTCTCGTGTGCCGATATACGCGGCCCGCATCGGCGGCACACCGTCGTCGATGTGCCGTGCGATGTTCTCCAGCACCACGATGGCGTCGTCCACCACCAGACCCGCAGCCAGGATCAACGCCATCAACGACAGTACATTGAGGGAGAAGCCGAACAGGTACATCACGGCGAATGTGCCAACCAGCGATACCGGCACTGCCAGCGCCGGAATCAGCGCGGTTCGCAATTTACCGAGGAACAGGAACACCAGAATGATCACCAGCCCCACAGCAATCAGCAGCGTTCGCTCAGCCTCGTGCAAGGTGGCGCGAATCACCGGCGAGCGATCCATCGCCACCGCCATATTGACGCTGCCCAGCACGATGGCCTGCAGCGCCGGCAGCTCGTTGCGGATCCCCTCGATGGTTTCGATGATATTGGCGCCGGCCTGGCGGTTTATCACCAGCAGGACGGCCCGTTCATTGTTGAAGAAGCCGTCGTTGTAGCGATCTTCCACGCCGTCCTTGACCTTGGCCACGTCACTCAGACGCAGCGCGGCGCCATCCTGATAGCGGATGATCAACGGAAGGTAGTCCGCCGCCTCGTGCAACTGATCATTGGCCTGCACCTGCCAATGCCGATTGTCGTCTTCGACCATTCCCTTTGGCCGCCGGACGTTGGCACCTGCGATGGTCTGGCGGACCTCGTCCAGCGACACGCCGTACTGTTCCAGCTGTTTCGGTTGCAGCTCGACCCGCACCGCTGGCAATGAACTGCCCCCGACCTGTACTTCGCCCACCCCGGACACCTGGGACAGTTTCTGAGCCAGAACCGTTGAAGCGATGTCGTAGAGCTGCCCCTTGTCGAGCACTTCAGACGTCAGCGACAGCACCATGATCGGTGCCTGCGCGGGATTGATCTTGCGATAGGTCGGCATGCTGCGCATGCCGCTGGGAAGCAGGTTACGTGAAGCATTGATCGCAGCCTGGACGTCACGGGCGGCGCCGTTGATCTCTCGATTCAGATCGAACTGAATGACGATGCGCGTCTGGCCCTGACTGCTCCGGCTACTCATTTGGCTGACGCCAGCGATGCTGCCCAGTGATCGCTCCAGCGGCGTGGCGACGCTGGAGGCCATGATTTCGGGGCTCGCCCCAGGCAGGCTAGCCTGCACGGTGATAACCGGGAAATCCATATTCGGCAAAGGCGAAACCGGCAGCATCCCAAAGCTGACGCCGCCCAGGATCAGGATCGCCAGGCTCAGCAGCATGGTCGCGACAGGACGGGCGATGAACGGAGCGGACAGGTTCATAGCGAGAAGCCGCAAGCCGCAAGCTGAACGCTGCAGGCGGATCGCAGCTGGCCGGGCAGAAGAACATGAGCCCTATTACAGGTTACAGAATGCTCTGCTTTTCTCTTGCCGCTCCAGGCTCCAGGGTCAAGGCTCATACTTCGGCCTCCTGCCCTACGCGACTCTTGCCGGCAAACCGCTGCCCGAGCCGATCAAAGAACAGGTAGATGACTGGCGTGGTGAACAAGGTCAGCAACTGGCTGAGCAACAACCCACCGACCAGTACCAGCCCTAGCGGCTGGCGCAGCTCGGCCCCGGAACCTGACGCCAGCATCAGCGGCACGGCGCCGAACAGCGCGGCCAGGGTGGTCATGAGAATCGGACGGAAGCGCAACAACGCCGCTCGGTAGATCGCGTCGTGAGGGCTCATACCCTGATGCCGCTCAGCCTCCAGCGCGAAGTCGATCATCATGATCGCGTTCTTCTTGACGATGCCGATCAGCAGGATGATGCCGATGATGGCAATCAGGCCCAGATCGTTTCCAGTCAGCAGCAGGGCCAAAAGCGCACCCACCGCTGCCGACGGCAAGGTCGACAGAATTGTTATCGGATGGATATAGCTCTCGTAGAGCACCCCAAGGACGATATACATGGTCACCACTGCCGCCAGGATCAGCAGCAAGGTGCTAGACAGCGACGCGCGAAACGCTTCAGCGGCGCCCTGGAATCGGCTCTGGATGCCGGCTGGCAGCCCGATCTCCGCTTCGACGCCTTCGATGACCTCAACCGCCTTGCCCAGCGAAACACCGTCGGCAAGGTTGAATGAGAGCGTGACCGCCGGAAACTGACCGATGTGATTGATCAATAGCGGTGCGTTGCGCTGTTCAAGTGTCGCCAGGCTCGACAGTCGCACCGGCGTTCCACCCTCGCTCTGCACGAACAACTGTTCCAGCGCCTGCGGTCCCAGACGGCTGCCTGCGTCTGCCTCGATCACCACCCGGTACTGGCTGGCCTGGGTAAAGATGGTCGAAATCTGGCGCTGGCCGAACGCGTCATACAGCGCGTCGGTAATGGCCGATATCTGGATACCCAGCCGAGCCGCCGCATCACGATCGATATCGAGGTAGATCTGCAGCCCATTGCTCTGCAGGTCACTGGCCACATCAGTCAGCTCCGGTCGCTCGCGAAGTGCGGAGACCAGCCTCGGCGCCCATTCCTGAAGCAGCGCGCCATTCGGTGACTCGAGGCTGAACTGGAATTGCGTGCGGCTGACCCGATCCTCGATGGAAAGGTCCTGCACCGGCTGCATGAACAATTCGATGCCAGGCAGCTTCGCCAGCTCAGGCCGCAGGCGGTCGATGACCTGGCTGGCAGTGACGTCACGTTCACCATGGGCTTTGAGGTTGATTAGCATCCGCCCGCTGTTGAGGGTCACGTTGTCACCATCCACGCCTATATAGGACGACAGGCTTTCAACGGCAGGATCAGCGAGGATCACGCGGGACAAGGACTGCTGACGCTCACTCATGGCCCGGAATGAGATCGCCTGAGGCGCTTCACTGATGCCCTGAATCACACCGGTATCCTGCACAGGGAAGAAGCCCTTCGGTACGGCGAGGTACAAAACGACCGTCAGACCCAGCGTAAGAACGGCGACCAGGAGGGTCAGCGTCTGGTGTCGCAATACCCAGGTCAGCCAGCGTGCATAGCCACCGATCAGCCGCTCGACCCAGTCCGGCTTGGATTTTTCCAGCGTGGCTGGCTTGAGCAATTTGGCGCACATCATCGGAGTCAGTGTCAGGGACACGACCAACGAGATGAGAATCGCGACCGCCAGAGTGATAGCGAATTCGCGGAACAAACGGCCCACCACGTCCTGCATGAAGAGCAGCGGGATCAATACGGCGATCAGCGACAGCGTCAGCGAGATCAAGGTGAAGCCGATCTGCTTTGCACCCTTGAGTGCGGCCTGTAGCGGGGTCTCGCCCTCCTCCACATGGCGCGCAATGTTCTCGAGCATGACAATCGCATCGTCGACCACAAAGCCGGTAGCGATGGTCAACGCCATCAGCGTGAGGTTGTTCAGCGAGAACCCAGCCAGATGCATCACGGCAAAGGTGCCAATCAGCGACAGCGGCACGGCGATGGAGGGGATGATCGTCGCAGAGAGTCGCTTGAGGAAGACGAAGGTGACCATCACGACAAGAAAGGTCGCCAACAGCAATTCGTGCTGAACGTCGGTAATGGCCGCACGTATTGTCTGGGTACGATCGGTGAGCACCACCACGTCCAGGCCGGTGGGCATGCTGGCGGTCACCTCAGGCAGCAGCGCCTGAATGCGCTCGACCACTTCGATCACATTGGCGCCCGGCTGGCGCTGGATGTTCAGCAACACGGCCTGGCTTTCGTTGGCCCAGGCAGCGAGTCGCTCGTTCTCCGCGCCGTCGACGATCTCAGCCACGTCCTTCAGGCGCAGGGTCGCGCCATCCTCGTAGGCCAGGATGAGTTCAGCGTATTCCTCGGGCGTTTTCAGCTGGTCGTTGGCATCGAGCATCGAGACGCGAGTCGGGCCGTCGAAGTTGCCTTTGGGCTGGTTGACGTTGGAACTGGTAACCAGGGTGCGTACATCTGCGAGCGACAAACCATACGACGCAAGCGCTTCCGGGTTGATGCGAATGCGCACGGCCGGTCGTTGACCGCCCGCGATGCTGACCATGCCGACGCCACTGATTTGCGCCAGCTTCTGCGCCATCCGAGTGTCCACCAGATCATGCAGTTCAGGCAGTGCAAGGCTTTCGGATGTCACGGCCAGTGTCATCACGGGCGTATCGGCTGGGTTGACCTTGTTGTACACCGGCGGTGCCGGAAGATCATTTGGAAGTAGATTGCTGCCGGCATTGATCGCGGCTTGCACTTCCTGCTCGGCGACATCCAATTCGACATCGAGCGAAAAACGCAGGGTGATCACCGAGGCGCCCCCCGAGCTGGTCGAGGACATCTGGGTCAGCCCCGGCATCTGGCCAAACTGTCGTTCAAGCGGCGCGGTCACCGCGCTGGTCATGACCTCGGGGCTCGCGCCGGGATATAGCGTCATCACCCGGATGGTGGGGTAATCGACCTGCGGCAACGCAGAGACCGGCAGCATGCGATAGGCAATGAGGCCCGCCAGCAGGATTGCGATCATCGTCAGGGTGGTTGCCACCGGCCGGAGAATGAACAGCCGCGACATGTTCATTGCGCGGGACGCTCCCCGCGACCTTGTGGCGCGACCTTGGGACTCTCAGCCGCTTCTTCGGCGAGTTTCTGCGGGTCCACCACCTCCACTTCACTACCGTCCCGAAGGCGATCCGTGCCCTCCATGACGATTCGTTCACCAACGCTCAAACCCTTGGTGATAACGGCTTGTTCACCGTTGCTCGGGCCGACTTCAAGTACCCGCAGTTCGACTTTGGAATCCTCGCCAACTACGTAGGCATAGTTGCCGCGCGAGCCGAACTGTAGCGCTGCAGCGGGGATCAGGACGGCGTCTTCGAGCGTCTCAACGCGCAATCGAACATTGACGAACTGGTTTGGGATCAGCAGTTCCGCCTCGTTATCGAAACGGGCCTTCATTTTCAACGTCCCGGTGGTGGCATCGATCAGGTTGTCGAAGCTTTCCAGAACGCCCTCACCGAGCATCGCGCGCTCACCCCGATCCCAGGCGTACGCCGCTAGCTCATCGCCCTTACGGAAACGTGCAATGACAGGCGGCAGATCGCTTTCCGGCAGCGTGAAGCTAATAGCCATTGGCTGGGTCTGGGTGATGACGACAAGAGGGGTGGTGTCATTGGCAGCGACAAGGTTGCCCTGATCCAGCTGGCGCAGCCCGACGCGTCCATCGATAGGTGCGCGGATCTCAGTGAACTGCAGATTCAGCTTGGCCTCGTTTACCGCGGCCTGGTTGGCGGCAAGCGTGCCCTGGTACTGGTTCACCAGCGCCTGCTGGGTATCGAGGGTCTGCTTGGCGATGCTGTCATCGGCGAACAATCCTTGATAGCGCTTGAGGTCGACCTGCGCGTTCTGCAACAGGGCGCGGTTCTGCTGTAGCGTACCCTCGGCCTGTTGCAACGCCACTTTGTAGGGTCGGGGGTCGATGACGGCGAGTAAATCACCAGCCTTCACCCGCTGGCCTTCATCGAAACGTATCTCCATCAGTTCGCCCGCGACGCGGCTACGCACATTTACGGTGTTGAGTGGCGTAACGGTGCCGAGCGCCTTGGCGTAAACCTCGAATACGCCCTGCTCGACTGTCGCGACCCGTACGGGCGTCGGGCCGCCAAATGCGCCTCTGCCGCCTCCAGGTTGCTGAGGCTTATCGGTTGTTGTCGGCCACAGCCACCAGACCAGCAGCACAGCCACAATAATTAAGCCGCCAATGACCAGCCAGCGTCGCACGGAGCCGGCAGAAGAAGTGTTCGCCTCGGACATGAACTGGGTTCGCCTGAAAATGAGCGTGAACCATAAGCAGTCGCGCTCCGCTCGCAAAGAGGATTTACGGCATTTTTACGTATCGGCGGGTTTCATCGTCTTCATGAAGCTATTCGGCCCGGAACCATTAGAATGGCCGCCCAGTCTATTCCGCATTCGACTTGCTGGGCTTTTTCTGCAAGCCAAGGGTCAATCATCAACCAGCCCGTTCACCGGATGACATCAAGTCGTAATTGGCCACTTTTGGATGGCCGCCAAAGGATCAAGGAATGAACACATCATTGGCTATTCTGGCGCTCACTGTCGCCAGCTTTCTCCTCGGTTTCCTGCGGGATATTTTCATCGCCAGAGAGTTCGGTCTGAGCTGGCAGGCGGACCTTATATTCGTAGCCCTGATCCTTCCGCTGTTTTTTGAAAACTTCCTCGGACTGGCATTGCGTGACGCGATGATTCCGTATCTGCAGCGGTTGCGCAGAGAATCGGAAGAGGTGTTCAGGGCGGTTGCCGGCTGGCTTTACTGGCGCATCAGCCTTGCGGGCGCAGGCGTGGCGCTGCTGATAATCCTCTGCAGTTATTGGATTCTCGGCCTGCTCGCACCAGGCTGGACGGTCGAGCAACTCGACGCTGGGCAGCTCGTGTTCTGCGTCGGCGCGCTGCTGATTGCGGTACAGGCGGTGCTCTACTGCCAGAGCGCGCTGCTGAACATGGACAACGTGTTCATATTGCCGATGTCCCGGACGGTCCTGCTCAACGCCGGCGCGATTATCGGCATCCTGATTTTCGGTCCAAATGGCATAGTGATTTTTGCCGGCATGCTGGTGCCTCAACTGGCGCTCATCATTATCCACCATCGTCGACTCGGTTATCTGGGCGGTTCCACCGAAGCGGCAGGGAAAGGACGTGGTGGCGACTTTGGCATGGCCCTGGCTCCGGTGTTGCTGGCTGCCGGGGCACAACAAAGCTGCATTCTCGCTGAGCGGATGTTCGCCTCCTTCCTCGATGAAGGCAGTATTTCCATGCTTTCCTTTGCGTTCCGGATCGTCACCATCCCGCTCACGCTCTACGCCATGTCGGTGCTGGGTGTGCTCTTTCCGCGGTTCGTTTCCACCTGGGGCGACCAAGACCCTGACTCTCACGCGGTGGTAATCCGCAAAGGGCTGCTGGCAACCCTGCTCTTCCTGGTCCCGGCCGCGGTTGTGCTCTGTTCCTTCCCTCAGTCGGTGGTTTCTGTCCTGCTGGAACGCGGCGAATTTGGCGCAGCACAATCCGGCGCCACCGCATCGCTCGTGGTCTGCTACGCGCTTGGCCTGCCTGCCATGGGGCTGGCCTTGTTATGGGGGCGCGTCCTGCTCGCACAGCACAAGTCGCGGCTGTTTCTGGCCATCACGCTTATCAGCTCCACACTGACGGTCAGCCTGGACGCAGCGCTCTATGACCCTTACGGCGCCGAGGGCTTGGCTTTCGCGTTCTCCGCCGGGGCGACGTTACAGGCCCTGTTCATGGGCCTCTACGTCTACCGCGCATCCCCGGCGGGGCTTGCGCCAAGCGTCCTTCTACGCTGGTTGGGCACAGCCTTCGGCATTGCTGCCGTGCTGCACTGGGTGCCCGCACCGCACGGGCTGCTGCAGTTGTGCCTGTACATTCTTGTGGTGCTCATCACCTTTGCGGTCGGCGTAGGCATTCTTGGCGAGCGAGACCTGTTCAAGCCGGCCTACTGGTCGATGAAAAACGTCTGATCGCTGAGCGGCCAGCGCGCTGATGAAAACAGCTGGTATCAATTAAACGGGATGCCGACCCGCCCTCGCCCATCGCATCTCCGCCTCGAAATCACAGGTGGCAAACGCCACCTGACTACCAATCTGCTGCGCCCCCTGCAGCAGAACGCCCGTCGAGTGGGTCCGATCAGGGACATGACGCTTGAACCTCGCCAAGTTACAGCGGCTTGGGGAGCAATGAGCTGCCGGTCAAATCCGACCGATACCAATTTCTGCGGAACCTGTGAGTCCGCACCTAGGGGAAAGATCAGACATGCAACAACTCGATCTGCAGGTGATCGACACGGCTTTGCAATGGGTCGCAGATGGACAGGACATATGGTTCTGCACTGTCTTGTCGACCTACGGATCGGCCCCCCGAGCGCCGGGCGCGCTGCTCGTCGCACGAGCTGATGGCGCCTATACCGGCTCATTGTCCGGCGGCTGCGTAGAAGAGGAGTTTCTCGCGAGCCTCGCTCAGGGCGATCTGCGGGCGCCGGCGCAGATCGTTCGCTACGGTGAAACCGACGATGACAGACGGCGGCTGCGCCTACCGTGCGGTGGCATTCTTCAAGTGCTGGTCGAGCACCATCACCCGAGCGAGCCTTGGCATGAACACTTGCTCACGTTTAAAGCAGCGCTCGAGGGCCAGCGCAGGTTGCTGCGCCGGGTTGATCTGACGACTGGAAATACAGAACTGTTGCCTGATCAGGGCGGCGAGCAGACCCGTATTCGGGACGAACGAGCCGAAATCCGCATTGGTCCAGCGTTGCGGTTGCTGCTCGCCGGTGTCTCGCCTGTGGCGCAAGCCTGCGCGAGTTTCGGTCGTTCGCTTGGCTGCGAAGTGATCGCCTGCGATCCCCGTGAGGAAATGCAAGGGATGCTTGTCGAAGGCGTCGAAGTACGACCGGTTCTACCATCCGTTTTCATCGAGGCAGGCGGTTGTCACGAAGCCACCGCGGTGGTCGCCCTCACGCACGATCCGCGCATCGACGACCTCGCACTGATGGAAGCGGTGCGTACCCCTGCTTTCTACATTGGCGCCATGGGATCCAGGCAGACCTCAGCGAAACGAGCTGAGCGGCTTCAACGCGTCGGAGGCTTGAGCACCGAACAGATCGAGAGGATCCACATGCCTATTGGGCTGGATCTTGGTAGCAAAACGCCCGCTGAGATCGCGCTTTCGGTCATGGCCGACGTATTGCGTGTGTACCGGGGCAAGTCCCGGGACGAGCTATGAGCGCTTGGTCGCACCGGCATCACAGACATTGACTACTCATTCAGCATCACAGATGTCCAGGACACAGAGCGCTTAAATCGACAGTGGATTAGAGCCGCATTTTCCGACCGTTATCGCTGCTGCCCGGGATCCGGGCTAGCGCCCTCTTCAGCCTACCGTTTGGCATCCTGTTTCGGGATGTGTACCTATACCCGACTGTTGCGCTGCACTTTTTCTCGGATGTCGAGTCAGTATTAATCCAACGGTGCCGCGATCGTTCCTAGCACCCATAAGCCAGTAGTCGCTATGCGTGGTTTAGCCAATGACTGACGATAAATACCGGACTGCTGTAGACGCCGCCGCGATCTACTCCGAAACGGATCTGCGCGGGACCATCACCCATATCAACGATCAGTTTTGCGCCATTTCCGGGTATGACAAGGAAGAGCTGATCGGCGCCAATCACCGCCTGCTCAACTCCGGTCTACATCCTCCGGAGTTTTTCCGCGACCTCTGGCAGGCCATTTCGAACGGTGAAATCTGGAAAGGCGAGATCTGCAATCGCCGAAAGGATGGATCGCTGTACTGGGTCAACAGCACCATAGTGCCGATCAAGGACGACAAGGGGCAGCGCGTCGAGAAGTACATTTCCATCCGTTTCGATGTCACGGAAAAGCAGGAATTGCTTGAGGCCATGCAGTGGCGTGCGTCGCACGATGTGCTCACTACCCTGCCCAACCGCGTTTATCTCCATGACCGGCTGCACCAGGCCATTTCGGCGGCTCAGCGCCATGATCGCTCGCTCGCCGTGTGCATTCTCGATCTCGATGGTTTCAAGGCGGTCAACGACCGTTACGGTCATGCAACAGGTGATCTGCTTCTGGTAGAAGTCGCCAACCGACTCACTCGTGAGCTGCGCGCTGAGGACCTCCTGGCCAGACTTGGGGGCGACGAGTTCGTCCTGCTGCTCGATGAGGTCGATGAAGAGCTGCTCCCCGCTGCGCTACAGCGGATCCTGGATGTGATTGCGGTGCCTTTTCATGTCGACGGTCATCTGCTCAAGGTGGCCGGATCGCTCGGCGTGACCATCTACCCGAAGGATAACGAAGGCCCGGACACCCTGTTGCGTCATGCCGACCAGGCGATGTACGAAGCCAAGCAGAGCGGACGCAACCGATTTCGGTTTTTCGACGTTTCCATCAGCAAAAAAACGCGAGCAACCTTCAAGACCATCGAACGACTCAAACGCGCGCTGGAGCAGGATGAGCTGCGCCTCCATTACCAACCCAAGGTCAACCTGCGCAACGGTATGGTTATCGGATTCGAAGCACTGCTGCGCTGGGAGCATCCCGAATGGGGGTTGTTGCCGCCCGACGCGTTCCTGCCGGCCGTCGAGCGAACAGACCTCATCATCGACATTGGCGACTGGGTGATGGAGCAGACCCTGCAACAGATAAGGCTCTGGACTGCCGAAGGCCATCATTGGCCTACCAGCGTTAACATCGCGGCTCGGCATTTTCAGCTACCCGATTTCGTAGATCGCTTACAGCGTCTGCTCGCCAGGCATGCAGACGTGGAGCCGCGAATGCTCGATATCGAGATCGTTGAATCCACGGCTATCGATAATCTCGAGCACGTGAGTCAATGTCTGATTGATTGCCAGAAAATGGGCGTGACTTTTTCGCTGGACGACTTCGGGACCGGCTTCTCTTCCCTCAGTTATCTGAAACGCTTGCCGGCACAGACCATAAAGATCGATAAGTCCTTCGTGCGGGATATCCTGCATGACAAGGATGATCTTGCCCTGTCAGAAGCGATCATCAATCTTTCACGCACGTTTGAGCGAGAGGTAATAGCCGAGGGCGTCGAAACAGATCTGCAGGAAAGCATGTTGCTGGGTATGGGCTGTTATCTGGCGCAAGGTTACGGGATAGCGGCACCGATGCCGGCGAGCCAGGTAGCAGATTGGGCAGCGCGTTACGAGTTAATGCATCGCTAGCCAACTCATTCAAACAGAGCGGCAATAAAAGAAGGGGATATCCTGCGCTAACCTCCACCCGTCAGCGCAGGACGGCAGTGGGTCAGGAATTCCTTAGTTCAATGTGCTGCTCCCGACGTCTGGCCAGCATGTCAGCAGTAATCAGCGCAAGTAACGGCAGTACGCCAACCTTGAGGCCCAGCTCCCATGATCCAAGGAACCCAATCAGTACCGCTCCTACAACAACGATGGCAGCAACGCAGTGCGCGCAAAAACGCCACAACTCGAGTGCAACGACCTGAGCATTCTGGTTGTTGATCATAGTTAGCCCCTCTTTCTTGTTGTAATAAGCTTTGTACAACTTGAGAGTAGCCCTCCTGACAGATGGTGCAAACACATTTTTGTTTCAGGAATGTGTCTATCTCGCAGGTTTCGGGCCCTTCTTCGTTGTTCGGAACAGCAGTGGCAAGGGATGCGCTTGTTGTTTAGCTTCAACGGGCCCCCTGCTCCCCCAAAAAAACGCCTTCAGAAATTACGATGAACGGTCACTCAATACTGCGAATTTTCTTCATGAATTTCTGATGGCCTCTAGTGCGCGGCGAAGCGTATCCACTGTTCGGTCTATATTTTTAAGTTTCTCCAGGCCGAAAAGACCGACGCGAAATGTCTGAAAGTCTGCTGGCTCATCGCATTGCAGGGGTACACCGGCGGCAATCTGCAAGCCCTGATCGGCAAACTTGCTGCCATTCTTGATGCCCGCGTCGTCGGTGTAACAGACCACAACCCCTGGGGCGTCGAAACCTTCCGCGGCAACGCTTTTAAATCCCCGTTCCGCAAGAAGCCGCCTAACTGAGTCCCCAAGTTCCACTTGCTGCCCACGCACCTTTTCGAACCCATACGCCTGGGTTTCCAGCATGACATCGCGGAAACGCGCCAGTGCATCACTCGGCATGGTCGCGTGGTATGCGTGACCGCCCTGCTCGTACGCCTGCATGATCTGCAGCCATTTTTTCAGGTCACAGGCGAAGCTGCTGCTTTGGGTCGCCTCAACCCGGGATTGAGCAGCCTCGCTGAGCATTACCAGCGCGCAGCATGGTGACGCGCTCCATCCTTTTTGCGGAGCACTGATCAGCACGTCGACGCCGTAAGCCTGCATATCTACCCAGAGTGCACCCGACGCAATGCAGTCCAACACGAAGAGCCCGCCAACCGCGTGTACGGCTTCTCCGACCTTCCGCAGGTAGTCGTCCGGCAGGATCATTCCAGAGGATGTCTCTACATGTGGCGCAAAAACGACATCAGGCCTTTGCTCCGCGATGCTGGCCACTACTTCGTCAATTGGAGGCGGGACAAATGCCGCATTGGCGTTTGCGCCCTTCGTACGCGCCTTGAGCACGGTCGACTCTGCCGGGATTCGCCCCATCTCGAAGATCTGAGTCCAGCGATAGCTGAACCATCCGTTTCGAATCACCAGGCATTTCTTGTCATGGGCAAGCTGCCGCGCCACTGCCTCCATTCCGAAAGTACCGCTCCCGGGCACCACTACGACGGAGTGGGCGTTGTAGACAGATTTGAGCGTGGCAGAAATGTCGTTCATCACGCGTTGGAACGACTTGGACATATGGTTCAGCGAGCGGTCGGTGTAGACGACCGAGTATTCGATCAACCCATCGGGATCGACTTCCGGGTATAGCTCTGACATGGAATCACTCCGCAGCGAGAGGCCTCAATCGACCCTGCCCGAAGCCTGGATACATTACAAGCGCAAGCTGTTCTAGCTTGGGCCGGACCCTCATGAGCAAGGTTGTAATGTATGAGATCCACCGTCGGTCTGATGAGAATGATGATCGCCGCCCGCTTGGCCTGTTCGATCCTTCAAAAAAATGACGCTTAGCCGTCCCTTACTAGCCGACTTTCGCCAGTTTTGCTGACCCCAAGCAGATCTTCAGCCTATGCCCCAGCAGAGCGATTACTGGCAATTCAAAGATAGACGATTTACTGACGCCTGCATTTCGTCGGCATATTATTGATTCGTTTCCAGAATTAATAATTAATCCGCAGCAACCGAAACGGCGGCGTTGGAATGCGCGGCGGTTTCGACTCAGTGGATCGATCTGTTCGTGGATATACCTGCTTACTTAGCACCGCTTATTGACCGACCTCCCATGTAGCTATGTCGTCCTGCGGGTCGATGTACACGATCACGGTGAGCCCAATGCATGACTCGAATTTTTCCCGCAGCCCAATAAGGCTTCTGTACGCGATCGCGCTTTCGACGCTATTGGGCTGGTTTCCAAGTGTCACTAGTGCCCAGGCCAAAGCCAACATCAATGCTTCAGGCCAGTTGGCAATACAGAAGAGTGGAAAAGCAGTTCCTGCGCCATTCAGCGCGGCGGTCGCGGCACCCGTCCAACTGGTGGGCGTCAATCTTTCCGGTGCGGCGTTCGGATCGTCCGCGCTGCCTGGCAAGCACGGCACCAATTACATTTATCCAGCCGAGTCGTATTACAAGAAGTACGCCGAGCAAGGTCTCAAACTGGTCCGCTTGCCCTTCCTCTGGGAGCGTTTACAGCCAAAGCTCGACGCTGAGCTCGATGCCGAGCATCTCGCCTTACTCATGCAATCGATGGATTTCGCTGAAAAGCATGGCGTGAAGGTAGTGCTCGACATGCACAACTACTATCGCTATTACCGCGAGCCGATTGGCTCGGTGAACGTGCCAGTAAAGTCGTTCGCCAATGCCTGGAAGCGCATAGCCCTCAAGGTCGGTCATCACCCAGCCCTGAGCGGCTATGGTCTGATGAATGAACCGAACACCAAGGGTCTCTGGCCCGAGACCGCGCTTGCGGCGGCAAAGGAGATCCGCAAGATTGACAAGACCAACTGGATCTACGTCGCGGGAGATCGGTATTCCAGCGCCTGGCACTGGCCGCAATCCAATACCCAGCTGATCGCCGACCCGTGGATGCGCGACCCCGCAAACAACCTGATATTCGAAGCGCATATGTACCTGGACCGAGACACATCGGGCATGTACGCAGACAAGACCGAGACTTTCGCGCCGGACCTAGGCATCAAGCGCGCCAAACCGTTCGTGGATTGGTTGCGGGCTAATAACCTGCGTGGATTCATTGGCGAGATGGGCGTCCCCCACTACGCGCCCGATGCAATCCTTGCGATGGATAATCTGCTCGGTTATCTGCATGACAACTGCGTTCCGCTCACCTACTGGGCGGCTGGCCCCTGGTGGGGCAAGTACGTTCTTTCCCTGGATGTGACCGGCGGCGCCGAGCAACCGCAGTTGCCGGTATTGCGCAAGCATGCCGCCGCGCCTAACAGCTGCGCGGCTATCGGCGAGCCAATGTAGCGCCTGCTACACCGCAAAAAAGGCCTGACCCTGTCAGGCCTTTTTTGTTTGTGCGCAAAGATGCACAACATGCATGTCATGTGATCGCAACGGAACCAACCATCGGTACGGCAGGACGAACTCCTTGTGCCTTCTCCAGGCGCCTGAACGGCGACACGACGTCAGCCGATAAACTCCGAGGATTGGAATGAAGGAAGGAATACTTCTCGCCGCGACCGGGCTGCTGGTCGTACTGACCTTTCTGCCGCTTTGGAAAAACCCGGTCTGGTGGGTTCGAGGATTGGATTTTCCGCGCTTGCAGCTGTGCGTACTGGCCTTCGCACTGCTGATCGGCCAAGGGCTGCTGCTTTCATACTCCAATGCCTCGCAAGTGCTGATTTCGGTCCTTTCGACGATCTGCCTCGCCTATCACGCATGGTGGATCTTTCCCTACACCCGTTTATGGCGCCGCGAAGTGAAGTCTGCTGAACCGAGCGCTGACAGGCCTCGAATTCGCGTCATGGCGGCCAACGTACTGACACCGAATCGCCAGGCCGACAAGCTCAAAGCACTGGTGCGCGAACATCGCCCGGAGGTTTTGGTCACGCTTGAAACTGATCAATGGTGGGAAGATCAGCTGGCCGAGTTGGCCGATGAGTACCCTCACAGCATCCGATGCCCGCTGGATAATCTCTACGGCATGCACGTCTGGTCACGGCTGGAGCTGGAGAATCCGGAGACCTGCTTTCTGGTCGAGGATGACGTCCCGTCCATGCACGCCAACGTTCGGTTGAACGATCAGTTGGCGATACGCATGCACTTCTTGCATCCCGCCCCGCCGAGCCCAACGGAGAATGACGAGTCCACCGAGCGCGACGTGGAATTGCTGGTCGTGGCAAAAAGTGTGCAGGACGACCACGAAAACACGCCGGTGATCGTCACGGGTGATCTCAACGATGTGGCTTGGTCTGCCAACACGAGACTGTTTCGCAAGATCAGTGGGCTGCTCGATCCGCGCGTTGGACGCTGCATGGTCAACAGCTTCCATGCTCAGCACTGGTTTCTGCGCTGGCCGCTGGACCATCTGTTTCACAGCCACCACTTTAAGCTGGTGTGGATCCAGAGGCTGCCTGAATTCGGCTCCGATCACTTCCCGGTTCTGGTCGAGTTGCAATACGACCCCGCGCCTGAGCAGGAGAGCTTGTCCGGCGACGAAGACGACGAGCGCGAGGCGGACGAAAAGATCGGCAAGGAAAATGTTCAGGCATCTGACGTACCTGAGCCTGAGAAGCACTGACAATCACACCCATGCGCTACCCCAGGTCAGACGATCATCACCTGGGCGTCTGGCTCCAAGCTACGTGCAAACGGCGCCGCCATGGGTGTCTCGATCCTCGGTTGAGCACCCGGCAATAGGCCTCAACGTGAGTCATCACGCCGCACGTCATCAAGACTTAATACGAACGATTTGTATTTGATGTCGGTTCTCGATTGGCTTAGCATGCTGCCGCCTGTCAACTGAGCGCGCCGCAATCCATGAAAGCTGCCCTACCGTCGAGGATCGCCGTTCACCTTGCGATGCTGATCAACATGCTGTCGCTGGGCAGCTTGATGATGGTCATGCCGCTTGGGCCCGATCTGGTTCACGACCTTGGCATGGAGCCAAGCCATGTCGGTTACATCAGCGGCGGCGCGACTCTCGCAGCAGCATTTAGCGCCATTGTGAGTGCACCTTGGCTTGATCGTTTTGCCCGCAAGCGCGCACTCGTCGTGCTGCTTGTCCTGCGTTTCGCGCTTTTGCTCAGTTGCGCGTTGGCGACCGAACCACAACAGCTGATTACACTTTTCGTGCTCTCCGGGCTCGTCGCCGGTCCGATGGGTGCGATCCTGATGGCAACCATGCTCGACCTGATTCCACCCGCCGAGCGCGGTCGACAGCTTGCCTACGTGGGCATGGGCTTTTCACTTGCCGCCATTCTGATCATTCCACTAGCCCTTGAATGTTCGATGCGCTGGGACTGGGCCAGCCCGTTTCTCCTGCTTGGCGGGGCCGGCCTGGCGCTCGCGCTGCTATGTCAGCTTTATCTTCCGGTTCCAGAGCGAGTTGCCCATCCAAAGGCGACGCTCAAGGCGTTGCTTGCATCGCGGCTTTGTCTTATCGCGCTAGCCATCACGTCACTGCAGATGTTCGGGCACTTCCTGCTGGTGCCGCACTTCGCGACGTACTTCCAGTTCAACCTTGATTTCCCCCGTGAACAGCTCGGAATGCTGTACCTGGCCGGCGGCCTTGCAAGCCTTGCGGCCATGCGCATGGGCGGTGCGTGGATCGATCGTGGCGGCGCCATGACCGTCGTGCTGGCCAGCAGCGGTGGCCTCGCGCTGGTCACCCTCCTCGGGTTCGCCGCGCCTGTCGGGCTATCGCTCTACATCATCTTCACCTTGTTCATGGCGCTGAGCGCAGTGCGCAGCAACAGCACCATGACCATTGCCGCTGGCGTGCCGCCTGCTCACCAACGCGCCGCGTTCATGGCCTTCCAGGGCACGGTTTCAAACGTCGCCGCGGGGCTTGGCAGCCTCGTTTCAGCGCAGTACCTGATGGGTGACGCGCAGAACGAGCTGCTTGGCTTCGAGCGCTTGGCCGCCATTTATGCAGTCGCCGGCATCGTAGCGGGCGCCGGTGTGCTGTATCTGATCCGCGCCATCAGGCAGCGCGATTCCAGCCAGACGCTTGCAGCAGAACAACAGGCGGGATGAACCCGCCGGGAAAACGTGATGAGTCGATTCCAAATAACGAGCAGCAACGGAGCATGCTATGAAAATCGCAACCAGTCGGGGCATCAGCCGCCCTCGTCACCTTTCCTTGACCGTCCTGGCCAGCCTTTTATCTTTCGCCGCACTGGCGGACGAGCCTGTAGCACTTGAACAACAAGTCATCACGGCCACCCAGACAGCGCATAGCGAACTCAGCGCACCGGCCAGCGTGTCCGTGGTGACCCGTGAAGAGCTTGAGAAACGTCCGGTCTATAACCTCGCCGATGCCGTGAAGTATCTCCCCGGCGTACACCTGAACCCGTCTTCGACCTACGGGCGCCAGGAGATCAAGCTGCGCGGCATGGACTCCGATTACACCTTGCTGCTGGTCAACGGCCGCCGCATCAACTCGCGTGACGCGCTGAGTTCCAACTACGCCAACGATTTTGATCTGTCGTCAATTCCGATTGCCGCCGTTGAACGCATCGAAGTCATCCGTGGGCCGATGTCTTCGCTATACGGTGCTGACGCACTGGGAGGCGTTGTCAACGTGATCTTGCGACAGCCCACCGAAGACACCAAAGCAGGCATCGCCTACACCTACGAACACCCAACCGAGGGTGACTCCGGCGACAGCCACAAGGCCAGCGGTTACATCAGCGGCTCGTTAATTGAAAACAAGCTGCGCGGCAATCTCATCCTCGAGAAAACAGACCAGGCGGCGTGGCTCAGCGAACAGACCGTCAACCCCAATACAGACGCGGCCGAGCAACGCCAGAACAGCGCAGCTTATGGTTCGTTGAGCTGGTTGCTGGACGAGCGTCAGACTGTCGACCTGGACATCACTCATCGCAAAGATGACCGTGAAGCCGAATGGAACAACTTCGGTGCGGTAGTTCAGAACATCCAGGAGATGGAGCGCTGGAGCTTCGGCCTCGGACATACGGGCAACTGGGATGGCTTCAATACCCGGATTCGCTACTACTACGAGGATGTTGACCTGATGGATGACTCGCAGATCATGACCACCCTGCGTGGCGTGAAGGGCGATATTCAACAAAAGAACCACACCGTCGATGGTCAGGTAACCGCGTTTGTGGGTGATCATCTGGTTACGCTGGGCAGTGAATTTCGCCGTACCGAGCTGACCCATAATCAGAACCTGGGCAGCGAAACGGAGGTAGATCAAAAGGCGGTCTATTTGCAGGATGAATTCTCCGTTGGCGCACTGGATGTCACCCTTGGCGCCCGGCTGGACGATCACGACAGTTTCGGCAGTGAGTTCAGCCCGCGCGCATACGGCGTGTACAACCTCACCGATAACTGGGTAGTCAAGGGTGGTGTCGGTCGCTCATTCAAGGCGCCCAGCATCTACCAGTCTGACGACAGCTACGGCGTACTGGCCTGTCGCGGCATGTGCACGCTAGTGGGCAACCCCAACCTAAAACCAGAAACTGCCACCAGCTACGAGATCGGTACGCTCTTCCAGAACGAACAACTCGAAGCCGGCATCATGCTGTTCAACAACGACATCGACGACATGATCATCACGGACAGCTGGCGTGCCGGTTATAGACCCGCTGTGATGACCTACAGCAACGTCAGCAAGGCTCGGGTAAGAGGCTACGAATTGATTGGTCGCTACAACCTGAGCGACACCATGGGACTACGCGCGAATTACACCTACTCCGATGCAGAGGACCGCGATACGGACGAGCAGCTGCGCAATACGCCGCAGCACGTCGCCAATCTCGGCTTCGATTGGCAAGCTGCACCCGCGCTGGGGCTGAACCTTGACTACCAATACACCGGCAGCCAGCTGCTTTACGTCTCGGCGGCGGATCCAAATGTCGAGAGCGGCGCGTTTCATCAGCTCAACCTGGGCGCGAGATATCAAGCCACCCGCGAGCTCTCGCTCAAGGCTGGGATGAATAACCTGACCAACGAAAAACGCGACGATGTCGCTCAATCGGTCGACAACATTCTCATGGGTCGCACATTGTTCGTCGGCTTCAGCTACGACATCTGATTCACCACGACACCCCGGCAGCCGCGCTGCCGGGCCTTTGGAGTTCTCTGCTTTCGATGATCCGAACCGAATCCTTCCCCGCCTTCCAGCAAGCGGTACTGCTGGGAAGCGTCGGGCTTTTACTGGGCTTTTTGGTGCTGTCGATGAGTACCGGCGCCGGCGTATACGGTGCAGCCGAGGTGTTTCGCTATCTGACCGGTGATCCTGCGGCGGTGGCGGATGAAAAACTCGCCATGGTGGTCGATACGCTGCGTCTGCCGCGAACCCTGGCCGCATTGGTGGTGGGTGCAAGCCTCGCAGTTGCCGCATCGCTATTGCAAAGCGCCACCCGTAATCCGCTGGCAGAGCCCGGCTTGCTGGGGGTCAACGCTGGCGCCGTGCTCGGTCTGGTAATCGGATTGATCTTCTACAACGTGGAGTCGACCCGAGGCTATCTGCTGTGGTCCGGTAGCGGTGCCCTGCTGGGCAATGTGATCGTTCTGGGCATCGGGCTGATGCTGGGTCAGGCCAGTCCGCTCAAATTGATACTCGCCGGGGTCGCGCTTGCCGCAATCTTCGGCGGGCTCGCCAACTTCATGCTGCTGCGCACCCGCGTTGCGCTCGACCAGTTCCGTTACTGGAATCTCGGTTCACTGTCGGCTTCGAGGCTCGATGCCCTGGGGACCATCCTTCCGGTCGCACTGCTTGGCATCGTGCTGGCCGCCCTGCTCTGCCGGCAGCTGACGTTGATGCAGATGGGCGACAGCCAGGCCAGAGCGCTGGGCATTCATACCACCGGGGTGCGGGTTGGCGTATTGGTCGCTTCGACACTGCTTACCGCCTGCGCCATTTCCATCGCCGGGCCGATAGGCTTTGTTGGCTTTCTAGCTGCTTATTGCGCGCGACTGATCGAACCCGTCGGGCTGCTCCGGCAACTGCTGTTTTCGACTCTGTTCGGCATGCTTTTCCTGCTTGCCGCGGATGTTCTCGCGCGATGGCTGCTGCAGCCCTATGAGTTACCCGTGGGTACGCTGCTGGCTGCAATCGGCGCTCCCGCCTTGATCACCATCGTGCTGCGCGGTGGTTTTCGTTCACTGCTGACCGTGAGGTAGACATGGCCTCCATCACCCCTAGCGGTTTCTGGACCGTCCGGCTGGGCAGCCTGAGCGTGTTGCTGCACCGGAGAAACTGGCTGATGTTCGGCCTGCTGACCACGCTGCTCGCCGGTTTCGCCGTTGTCGCCATCAGCCTTGGCTCCGGCAACATGGGCGTGCGCGATGTCATGGCAACGCTGGGCGGCAACGGCAGCAAACTGCACGAAATCATGGTGTTCAAGATCCGCATGCCGCGCATCGCTGCGGCTGTTGTGGCGGGTTTGGCCATGGGCATGGCGGGTTGCCTGATCCAGACGCTGGTACGAAATCGACTGGCGACCCCGGATATGATCGGGGTGAACGAAGGCGCTTCCCTCGCAGTGGTCGGCTTTGCCATGTACCTCACCCTGGGCAGCTGGCCCTGGTGGGCGTCGCCGCTGGGCGCGCTCTTCGCCGCCGCGGCGCTGTTCACGCTCTGCCGACGCCCTGGCGAGCAAGGTTATCTGTTCATCGTCATCGGTATCGCACTCTCCGAGTTGCTCGGCGCTATCGGCGACTTCGCCATGTCCACCCAACCGCTGGTGCATCTGGGCAGCATTTACCTCTGGACGATGGGCCATTTCGCCGGGGTCAGTTATCAAACGGTGAAGCCCATCACCCTGGTGCTGCTGGTACTTTGCCCGCTGATGGCGCTGATCAACCGCCCACTGGCATTGCTTCGCTTCGGCGATGCGACCGCGCAGAACCTCGGCGTTCGTGTACCGCTCATTCAGCTGTCCGTCCTGGGGCTGGCGATCCTGGTGGCGTCCCTGGGCACGGCCATCGCCGGCCCGGTGGTTTTCATCGCCATGGCCGCGCCCATACTCGCGAGCTGGCTGGCGCGGGACAACCTTGCGCCTATCTGGCTCGCCGCGATGTGTGGTGCCGTGCTGATGCTGGGCAGTGACACGCTGGTCCGCGTGCTGGCTCAACCAGAAGAGATTCCTACGGGAATCATGACTCGCCTGCTCGGTGGCATCCTGCTGCTGGGCCTGCTCATCAAGGACAGACGAGGAGCTGACTGATGACCGTTCTCCAGGTGCGGAACCTGCACTTCGCCTATCAGGACAAGGTCGTGCTCGAAGACCTGTCCTTTTCGCTGCCCAAGGGGCGGCTGATCGGAATCGTCGGCCCGAATGGCAGCGGCAAATCCACGCTGCTGAAGCTCCTGGCGCGACAGCTACCCCTGCAACGTGGCGACATTGAAGTACAGGGTGAATCACTGACTCGCTTCACCTTGAAACGCCTCGCCAGGCAGCTGGCATTTCTGCCGCAAAGGCCGGTCATGGCGGAAGGCATTCGCGTGGAACAGCTGGTGCAATACGGACGTCACCCTCATCAAGGCTGGTTCAACCAGTGGAGCGAAGAAGACGCCGCTCAGGTTGAAAAAGCCAGAGTGGCAATGCAGCTCGACGCCATATGGCAGCAGCAGGCGTCCTCGCTTTCCGGCGGCCAGGCGCAACGCGCGTGGCTGGGCATGATCCTGGCGCAGAACACCGATCTGATCCTGCTGGATGAGCCCACCAGCGCGCTGGATATCGGCCATCAGGCCGAGGTCATGGAAGCCGTGCATCGAATCGCGACCGAGGGCCGCACGGTGCTGATCGTCATCCACGACCTGGGCATCGCAGCGCGCTATTGCGACGAACTGATCGCCCTCGCCGATGGCCGCATTCAGGCCATGGGGCCGGCGCGGCAAGTGATCACCAAGGAGCTGGTGGATCACCTTTACCAGACCGAAGTTGACATCCTCCCGGCACCTGGGGATGGCGCGCCGGTAATCGTGCCGCGCCGACGACCACTGACCCCATCCCTAGCGCCTGCATTCCAGGCAAGTGCCCATTACGAACTTGCACCACAGGATGAAACCCTATGAGCCTGAGATTCCCCCTGACCCTGACTGCCGCATTGCTGACCGGCCTGCTGACACTCAATACCCAGGCACAAACGCGTCAGGTCGAAGATGCATTTGGCAACAGCGTCACCATCCCGACAGCGCCTGAACGCATCATCACCCTCAGCGAGATCGACCTCGACACCGCCTTGACCCTCGGCGTTACGCCGATCGGCACCGTCAACGGTCGCGGCCAGGCCGCGCCGCCTCGTTACCTTGAAGGCAAAGTGCCAAAGGGCATCAAAGTCGTCGGAGATCTCGACAACCCCAATCTGGAAGTGCTGCTTGAGCTCGAGCCAGACCTGATCCTCACCGGCCCGGTAAAGCCGGAGCAGCTCGCCATCCTCAACGAGATTGCGCCAACCGTCATCACCTTCAACTGGGCGCGCCCATGGCAGGAGAGCATGTTGCGAACCGCTCACGTGCTGAACAAGGATGCCGAAGCCCAGGCCTTTCTTGAGCGATACAAGGCCCGGGCTGCGGAAGCACGCCAAAGGCTGCAGGATCATCACGGCGAAACGTTCAGCATCGTGCGCTGGAACCCAAAAGGCCCGTCCTACATGTTCAAGGACGCGTTCTCCAGCACCGTCCTCGAAGACGTCGGCTTGGTGCGCCCGGCCCATCAGCAGGACCCGGGGCACACCCATTCGATGGCCCTCAGCCTCGAATCGCTCGAACTGCTCGACGGCGACTGGCTGGTAATCGGTACCCTCGCTACCAGCGGCGAAGCGGTCGAGGCGCTGAACCAGGCCGAGGAGACGGCCGCCTTCCGCCAGTTATCTGCGATCCAGGCCAAGCGCTTCGCCGCCGTGGATGGTTCGCTGTGGACCTCGCTCGGTGGCCCGATGGCTGCCCTGCAAGTAATTGAGGACATCGAATCCATCATTGGCAAAGCGGACGCCGAGCCAGTAGCCAGGGACTGACCGATGCGGCGAGCCCGTTGCTGTGCTTAGCACGGCTCGCCGCCTCATCGCTCAGAGCGGCTCGGGCAGGCGCTTGCGATCGATCTTTCCACTGGGAGTTTTGGGTAACGCGTCGATCATCACGATGCGGCTCGGAATCATGTAGTGCGGCAGGGTCAGATGAAGCGCTCGCCGAATCTGAACCCGACTGGGGGCGCCCTGGCATCCTGCCTCCACATAGCCCACCAGACAGGCATCATCGCCTGCGCCGAGCAAGCGCACCGCCGCATCCTGAACCCCGTCTATCTGCCTTAGGTTCGCTTCGATCTCCCCCAGCTCGATTCGGAAGCCACGCAGCTTGATCTGGTCGTCCTGGCGTCCGAGATACAGGAACTCGTCGTCACCGGTTCGGCGTACCCGGTCACCGGTGCGATACAGACGCCGCCCCCGCCAGCTGATGAAAGCCTGATCGCTCAACTCGCTGCGCTGCCAGTAGCCTTGGGCCAGTGAAATACCTTCGATACACAATTCACCCTTGCCACCGGATCCGACATCATCACCGTCCTCATCCAGTACCCAGTGCCGATACCCATCAAGTGAGTGCCTGAGGCGTACGCCTTGCTCAGCCGACAAGTCGACCGGCGCCATCATTGACCAGATGGTCGCCTCCGTGGGGCCGTAGCAGTTCCAGAGTTGGCCAACCGATGCGCCGAGCCGGGTCGCGAGTGCAGTGTCCAGGGCTTCTCCACCGCACAACGCGATCAGGCCGGCGCGGCCCTGCCATCCTGCCTTGAGCAGCATCCTCCAAAACGCAGGGGTTGCTTGCAGCGTATTGAGATCCGGTCGGCTGTCGAGTAACTGCAGCAGTGCCACCGGGTCCTTGTGAGCAGGAGCACAGACCACCTCGACATAGCCACCCGCCCAGAGCGGCCCTAGCATTTCCAGCAAGGAAATATCGAAAGCCGGGGTCGTGGTGAACAGCCAACGCGTATGCGGCCCGACTCCGACTCTTCGCGTCGCCGCATCGAGAAAATTGGCAAGGGCAGCGCGGCCGACGACCACGCCCTTGGGTCTGCCTGTGGAGCCGGAGGTGAACATCATGTAAGCCGGCAATTCATCACTCAGCACTGGCGAAGCGGGCATGTCCGCGATACCCGGCTTCAGGCGCAGCGACGGCGAAAGCGACCGTGAAGCCTGCTCATCCTGAATCACCCAATGCACCTGCGCGTCGTCAGCGATGCCTTGCAGCCGGTCGAGCGGAAAGTCCGGTTCGAGTGGCACAAAGCACAGACCTTCATGCAGACAAGCCAGCAGCGCGGCGATCAGATCGGGCCCCCGACTCAGATGCAAACCGACGCGATCACCCGCAACCAGCCTTTTGGCACGCAGTTGCAGCACGATGGCCGCCACCCGCGCCTGCAGTTCGGCATAGCTGAAGCTGGCACCCATACATCCCAATGCCGGCTGGTCGGGGTGACGGGCAAAAACACCGGCGAATCGTGAATTGAGTGAGGTCATGGTGCGTCCTCATTCAAGGCCGCCAAGCGTTGAAGGTTCGTCTTCAGCGACGTCAGCAGCTGCGCACTCAGATCCGCACGCAGGCTGCCGATCTGGCGCAGGGTCAGCAGCCCGTCGAACACACCGCCGTGCAGACTGATCAGCTCTGCGGACAGGTTGCCCTTACCGCTCGGGTTGCCTGCAGGCATTGGCAAGGGCTGCCAATGCCCTGCTCCACTGCCGTAGACGCCCAGGTAGTTCAGCGCCACAGGTGGTAATGGCAGCGAATCGCGATGCACCGGGTTGTTGCGCAATGGGAGATAACCCACGCCCTTGTCGGGGACCTGGCGCAGCTGGTCAGCGGCTTGCCGTAGCAGCGCCGTCCAGTCGGCCTGGTTGCACACCCTTACCGGAAACATGCTGGTGAACCAACCCACCGTGCGGCCGACGTCCAGTCCAGCTTCGATGTGCTCGCGACCATGCCCTTCGAGCATGATCCACTGCTGTTCGCCAAACCCCAGGTCGCTCAGGGACCGCGTCAGCGCGGCCAGCAGGATTTCACGTACATCGCTTTGCAGTCGCACGGTAGCAACCTGTGTCAGCTGCCGTGTGGTGGCCTCGTCAAGCTCCAGCAATTGCGGTTCGGCTCGCTCGTTCGAGGACCAGTCGGCAGGGCACCGGATATCCATCGCACCCACCTGCTCACGCCAATACGGCAGCTGCGCTTCAGCGCGTTTGGCATAAGCGGCAAGACCCTCACCCCACTGTCTATAGCTGCTGCTCTTGTCCGGCAAGGTTTCGCCCCGGGCAAGACGCTGCATGTCTTCAATCAGGATGCGCCAGGACACCGCATCGACGACCAGATGATGGAGCGCCAGGAACAGGCCACGCTCGCCGCTCGGCAAGTTCTCGATCACTGCCCACGCCAGCGTTCGCGCACTGGCCGGGTCCATGTGCGCTTGCAGCTCGGTCAACGCCTGCTGTACGCCCGATGGCCCGAGTTCGGCTGCGTCCAGCCGCGCAGGCTCGGCCAGTGGCAGGAAGGCTTGGTAACACTGGCCGGACGGGATGACGATCAGGCGCAACGCGTCGTGATGTGCCAGGAGCTGCCGCATGTAATCCATCAGCTGCGGGGTCGTTGTGGCCTCTGGCAAATGCAGCACCACACCCTGATTCCAGTGCTGAGGCTGAGCGAATGGCTGTTCGTAAAACCACTGCTGGATCGGTTGCAACGGGAACTCGCCTGTCAGCAGGCCGTGCTCGGCGCGGATCGTCTCGGCGGCTCGCGGCATTTCGAGTACCCGACACAATCGCCGAACCGTTTTCGCCTCGAAGACTTCCTTTACGCTGCAGGGGTAGCCCGCGTCCCGAAGCCGGGTCGCCAGCTGAATGCTCAGGATGGAGTCGCCTCCCAAGCGGAAAAAATCACTTTCAACGCCAAGCGGCTGCTGCAGGACGTCCTGCCAGATGCGCAGTACCTCGCTTTCCAGCGCTCCGGTCGGCGGCACAAGCGGCTCATCCGAATCCAGTCGAACCGCAGGCAGCTGCCGCACATCGAGCTTGCCGTTGGCGGTCAGCGGCATCTTGTCGAGCAGGATCAACCGTTGCGGCACCGTGTATTCAGGCAGTCGCCGCGATACCCGCTGCAATATGTCGTCCGGCTGAGGGGCCGCTGCGCCTGGGGTCACCGTTGCATAGGCCACCAGTGCCTGGCGCGTTTCCTGTCTGGCAACGATGACCTTTATCTCCTGCAGGCCTGGGCAGATGGCGTGCAGCTGTGCTTCGATTTCGCCCGGCTCGATGCGATAGCCGCGCAGTTTGATCTGCGCATCCAGGCGTCCCAGATACTCGTATTCACCATTGGCGAGCTGCCGAGCACGATCACCGGTGTGATAAAGACGGACTGTGACACCGGCGATACGATGCTCACGAAACACGTCCGAGGTGCGCTCCGGCTGGTTGAGATAGCCTCGGGCAAGCCCCAAACCGGCCAGACAGAGTTCGCCGGGAACACCGGCTGGACACAGCGCGCCATGGCGATCAAGAACCACCGCCTGCAGACCATCGATGGGCTCACCGATTGTCAGGCGTGCACCCACCACGAGCGTCTTGGTCAGCGCCGTCACGGTGGCTTCTGTGGGCCCGTACATGTCGATCAGGCGGAACTGCCGCGCCCAGCGGTGTGCAAGGGCCGGTGGACAGGCCTCACCGCCGAAGCCCACAGCTTTCATGGCTGGCAATCGCCGCTCGGGCAAGGTCGCCAGCAGCGCTGTGGCAAAGATCATGTGGGTGGTCTGAGTTCGTTCGATTTCGTCCAGCAGCCCCTCACCCGGGTCTGCCCAGAGCAGGCAGGCGCCATGAACCAGCGGCACAAGGGCGCACATGTTGCCGGCATCAAAGGACAGCGACATGCAATCCAGCATGCGGTCGCCAGGCTCAACCATCAGCCGTCGGCCATGATCGCGCAGCAGATTGACCAGCGACCCGTGTTCCACCATGACGCCCTTCGGCGTGCCGGTCGAACCGGAGGTGTAAATCACCTGGGCGAGTCGCTGGGGCTCTTGCCGCAACGGCGGTGCATCGGGCGATTGTGCATCGAGCTGCGCCTGTAACACCTCGCTGCGCAGATTGACCCAATGTTGGCCCGCCTCCAGCGCAAAGGGTGCCTCACCCTGGCCGATGATCAGCTGCAGCTCGGCGTCGCGCACGATGTGTGCAATACGCTGCTGCGGATAATCCGGGTCCAGCGGAACGTACGCGGCGCCGACTTTCCAGCACGCCAGCAAGGCGGTGACGAACGCATTCTCACGCCGGGCAAGCACGCCGACGAGGTCACCATCGGTGCAGCCCTGCACCTGCAGCCAGTTGGCCAGCCGGTTCGCCCGGGCGTCCAATTCTGCGTAGCTGATCCAGCTGCTGCTCTGGCGCAGCGCGGGCCTGTTCGCATGGGACCGGACTATGTCATTGAACAGCGAAAGCGCGGTGAGGCCATCAGGATAGGCAACGGGCAGCGCGCTAAGCTTCTCGGCGGTCTGCTTCAGCAGCGCCTGATCGTGCATCGGAAGCTGCCAGATATCCTGCTCCGGCGTCTCCACCACCGCCTGCAGCAGATTCAGCAGACGACTCGCATAGCCTTCGACGCTGCTGCGCTCGAACAGGGCCGTAGCGTAAAGCCAATCGACCCGCACCGAGTCGACCAGCTCGGTGACCTTGACCGAGATATCCGTCTTGGCTGGCAGCACGGGGGACGTCTCTTCCATCGCATTGCAACCGGGGATCAGGTCATTGAAGTCCACGCGCGCCTGGTAGACCAGCATGATCTGGAAGATCGGGTTGATGGCGGTGTGGCGGTCCATGCCAAGGGCCTCGCTCAAGGCTTCGAAGCGATACAGCTGATGATCGAATGCCTGAAGGTCTTCAGTTCGGCACTGAATCAGGTAGTCGACGAAGCGCTGTCGCTCGGGCAGTTGCGTGCGCAACACCAGCGTGTTGACGAAAAAACCCACCACCGGCTCGACTTCAGGACGCTCCCGATACGCCAGCGGCGTGCCAATCACAATGTCGCGTTCCCCGGAGTGGCGCGCCAACAGCAACGCGAGCACCGCGTGCAGGCCTATGAAGGGTGACGTGTTGTGTTGCTGGCACAGCGCTTTGAAACGCGCCCAGAGGCAGTTGTCGATGGTCGAGAACACGACTTCACCGCCACTCGCCGGCTGTGCTGGGCGAGGCTTATCCAGCGGCAGGCTGTGTACATCGGGAATTCCCGCCAGCCGCTCAACCCAGAACGCCTTGAACTGTTCGTGGTAGTCGCGGAACAGGGGTGAATTGAACCAGTGCGCGTAGTCGATATAGCTCAGTCGCGGTTCTTCCCAGCTTGGCTGCTGACGATTCTGATAGGCGAGATACGCGACCTTCAGGTCGGCGAACATGTTCTTAACCGACCAGCCATCCGAGATGATGTGGTGCTGGTTGATCATCAGCACGTGCTCGCGTTCGCCAAGCTCCAGCAGCGTGACCCGGGTCAGCATCCCGCTGGTGATATCGAACGACTGCAGGATTTCCTCGCGCACCCGCTGCGCTACCCGCTCTTCGCGCGCCTGAGGCTCCAGGTAACTCAGGTTCTCGCGCGCAAGATGGAACTCGGTGTGGGCCAGGATCTCCTGTTCCCCCCGGCCCTCGGCACTACGCTGAAACCGCGTGCGCAGGCTGGTATGACGGGCGACCAGCGCATCGAATGCGAACGTCAGCGCATCCACGTCCAGTTCGCCAGTCAGGCGGAAGAACACCGGCATGTTGTACAGGTGTGAGCCTTGCTCGTACTGCTCGATGAACCAGAGCCCGCTCTGCGATGAGGACAGCGGTCCGACGCTGCCGCGCTGCGCGGTGATGGGTGAATCGAACGCCTGCTGCGCCCGCAGGCACTCAATGATGGCGTCGCGGTTATCGCGAATCTGCTGTCCGAGCGCCGGGGTGATGGCGTCCTTGCGGGCCTGCGAGACCAGCTGTCGCTGATCGTTGAGCGCAAGCTGCACCCCCTGCTGAGCGAGATGCTTCAGCAGGCCGATTATGTTGTTGTGCATTTGCTACCTCTCGGAAAGCTCAAGCCGCCAGGGTGGCGCCACCATCGACGACGATGTCCTGCAGGGTGATATGGCTTGCCAGGTCCGATGCCAGAAACAGCACCGCACGGGCGATCTCTTCCGGTGTGGCGATCTTGCGCAGCGGGATGCCTAGCTTGTACTGCTCAGGAAAGCCGGCGATGGTCCGGTCACGAGCGTCCTCGGTTTGCCACATGCCTCGCTGCATTGCGGTATCGGTGGAACCCGGCGAGACCAGATTGCAGCGCACGCCGTGCTCGGCCAGTTCGAGGCCAGCGGTGCGGATCAGGCTCGAAAGTGCCGCTTTTGAAGCGCTGTAGGCGGCCATCTGCATGCGCGGGACGTGGGTCGCGTTGCTGCTGACTGCGACTACCGCCCCTCTGCCCTGCACCTTGAAATGTGGAATAAGCTCGCGCAGGAAATAAAACGGGCCGGAGGCGTTGACCCGCATCGTGTCGTCCCAATCGGCCGAACTCAGCGCCTCGATCGTCCCCAGCCGCAGGATGCCAGCAACACTGGCGAACACATCGACACGCTGTTTCACACCGAGTAGCTCGGCGCATGTGTGTTTGACCGCCTCGGCATCACCGACATCGAGCACATAGGCGGTGAAGCCGTAATCCTGCTCCGGGAAGGCGCGGTCGAAGCCGGTGACCTGCGCGCCCAGCCGCGCAAACCCCTCAGCAACTGCACGGCCAATCCCCTGCCCGGCGCCGGTTACCCAAACGCACTGCCCGGTGAAACTCATCTGATCGTTCATCTGCCCGTCCTCACCAAACCAGTTCAACCTGCTCTTCTTGCTGCCCCATGCGGGCGTCGAGAAAACTGCAGAAGTCCGCGAGCCGCGGGTGATCGAATACGTCCGAGACTTTCACAGCGGTACCGAATTCAGCGCCCAGCCGGTTCACGATCTGGATGGTCTGCAACGACTGCCCGCCGAGTTCGAAGAAGTTATCGTCCGGCGCGATGGCACCGACGCCAAGAATCTGCTGCCAGATTGCGCTCACCCGCCGCTGTGTTTCGTCGTTCAGCACATGTTCGGTAGCGCCTTGCAGGTAGCTCTGCTGCAACCGCTTGCGGTCGATCTTGTTGCTTGCGGTACGGGGCAATGCGGAGAAATGACGGTAATCGGTGGGCACCATCGCGGCGGGCAACACCTCGGCCAACTCACGTTTGATCGCCCGAATGTCTTCACGAGGCCCAGCAATGAACGCAACCAGTCGCCGCACGCCGGCTTCAAGCTCAAGGCCGAGCACGCATGCCTCATCAATACCGGGCAGCGCAAGCAGCCTCGACTCCACCTCGCCAGGCTGTATGCGGTAGCCGCTGATCTTGAACTCGTGATCCACGCGACCGAGATAAACCAGCTGGCCATCGACCAGCCGAACCCGATCGCCGGTCCGGTAAACACGCTCCGTCTCGTCGCCAATACGCAGATGGGCGAACGCCGGCGAATCGCTGTTCAGATAGCCGTTCGCCAGTTGGGCGCCCAAGAGCACCAACTCGCCTTCGCGCGCCGGACGGTTACCGCGCTCAAGCACCAATGCCTCGACGCCTGCCAGAGGGCGGCCGATTGGCAATTGCCCGGCGTGCGGATCGAAGTCTTGCAGCTCGCTGGTGCAGGCCACGACCGTGGTTTCTGTCGGACCGTAGGTATTGATCAGTCGGATGCCCATAGGCGCAACGCGCTGCCAGGCGAGCAGTTGCTCGGGGTAAACGGCCTCACCACCAATGATCACCGTTGTAAGGGTTGCGGGGATCCGCACCTGGCCGCTGCGCAGCGCCACGACCCACTCGTTCCAGAACGCCGTAGGCAGATCGACCACCGTGACGGCCAGCTGCTCAAGCCCATCGACGAAAGCCGTCATCGATTGCAGCAGCGCGTCGGTCCGCGATACCAGTGTCGCGCCGGCGGACAAGCTGACGAAGACTTCTTCGATGCTGGCGTCGAAATTGAACGGGGCGAATTGCAGCACCCGGTCGGTAGCGTCAATGCCGTAACGCTGCCGGGCGGCCTGGCTGAAATGCGAGAGCGCGCGGTGGCTCACTTCGACACCTTTGGGTGTGCCCGTCGAGCCCGAAGTAAACATCAGATAGCAGGCATCGTCGGCCCCGCACGGGCTGTAAAGGCGATTGGCCGAAGTCAGCAGGCCGATCAACTGGATCGGGCCTGCATGAATATCAGCCAATCGGTGACGATAAGCCGCCTCGGTGATGACGAGCGCCAGCTCTGCGGTCTCGCAGATAAGCCGCTGCCGATCGGCAGGCTGCTCCGGATCGAGCGGCACATACACCGCCCCGGCAAGCAACACGCCCAGCTGCGCAAGAATGGCCTGTGGCGATCGGCTTAACATCACACCGATCCGCTGGCCCGGTTGGACGCCCTGTTCAGCCAGCGCGGCAGCCACCATTTCGGCACGCGCCTGCACCTCGGCGTAGGTTAGTGCCTGTTCATGCTGAACCAGCGCGATGCGCTCCGGCTGGGCCTGTGCCTGCTGACGAATCGCCTCCAACACGCTGGCCGCCTGCGCCTGGGCTGTGACGCCCGGCGCCTTGATCACCTGCCACGCACGTCGAACCGCGTAGAGCTCATCGAGCATTACATCTCGCGGTTGCTGGGGATCGGCCAGCCAGCATTCGAGCAGATCGAACAGTTCTTCCTGCAGGCTGCGGACCTGATCAAGGCTGTAGCAGGATGGATTGGCGTCATAGTCCAGCACCGGCACGCCGTCAGTACCGATCTGCACTTCGAGGGTCAGGTCTTCCACTGGTCCGGCGCTGAGGTTCAGCGTGCGCGCCGGGCAATTGCCGTACGCCAGCGGCCGGTCGAACGGCATGATGTTGATCAGCGGGCCGAACAGTCGTTGCTCACCGCCGACACGGCCAAGATCACGACGCAGTGACTCGTAACGGTAATGTTGATGCTTGCGGCTGCTACGCCGTAATTTGCCGATGGTTTTGGCGCAGGCTATGAGGTCCGCGTCATCCGGGAGATCCAGGCACAACGGAGCAATGTTCATCTGCATGCAGGGCACGTTGAACGATGCTGAACCGATGCGGTTCATCACCATCAGTCCCAGTACCTGTGCCCGGGCGCCACTGACCTGACGCAACTGAGCCGAAACACCGGCGAGCAGCAAATCGGGCCAACCGATCCCGTGGGCCTCGGCAGCGTTCTGCAGGGCATGCCAGAGCGGTGCCGGGAATGCTGCACCGTGACGAATGAACGTGGCTGAAATCGGCGCGCTACGGTCGCTGAAGCTGACCGGCTCGGGCATGCGTGACAGGGCTTCCAGCCAGTAACCGCATGCCGCTGCTGTACGGCCATCTGCATGCCGCGCGGCGTCTTCGGTCAGGACGTCCTCATAGCAGCCGAAACCGTTTGGCGGTGTCGCTTCGCCAAATAGCGCAGCCCCATAAAGCTCGGCGATGCGCTGATACAGCAGGTTGGTGCCATAACCGTCCAGGGCGATGTGGTGGATGCAGCTGTACAGGAAGTCACCCGCCTCGCCCTGCAGCAACACGAAACGGCACGGCAGTTCATTTTCCAGGTCCATGGGCTCCCGAATGTCGCGCATGGCCCAGTCGCGCACCCAGCTTTCAGCATCGACACCCTGCGGAATCGCCAGCTTGCGCACCTCCAGCGGCAGCTCACATGGGTTGAAATACACCGCGTCTTCGTCAGCCACGAACAGCCCGGACAGTGCCTCGCACTCACGGACCGCCCGCTGAACCGAGCCGATCAGAGTCGCTGCCTGAACTTTGCCGTCGAAAGCGATGCATTCGGCCGTGTTGAACATGGCACGGTCCTCGTTCAGCAAGTAGCCGAACCAGAGCCCTTGCTGGGCGATTCCAAGCGGCCTCATCGTGCACCTCCCTGTTCGGCGATGAGTGCCCACCACCCGTTAAGCGTCGGGGTTTTGGCCAGATCAGTGAAATTGAGCTCAAGGCCTTGTTCCCGCCACTCACTGAGCAGCGTCATCATCTGAATGGAGTCGAGGCCGTAGTCGAGCAGGTTCTCATCCGGGTCGAAGGGCTCGTCCATCTCGTCGAGCAGCGTCAGCAATCGCGCCTTTAGGCCGTCGCGGGTGGGCAATGATTGCGCAGCGGAGCCGAGCGAGACGACTTCACTACAGGTCACCACCCGTCCACACCGAGTCGCCACGTAATCGAGCGCCATCTGATGCTCGGCCTGACTGAAGTCGGCGATGCCATCGGCAAGCATGAAGGGCTGGATATCGCGCATGAAGGCGTCGCATGCGGTCATCAGGCAGCCAATGTGTCCGTAAATGCCGCCGATGATCAGCTGATCACGCCCGAGCTCGGCCATCATGTGCTCTAGCGGTGAACGCTGAAACGCGCTATAGCGCCACTTCACCAGCACGGTGTCGTCGTCAGCCGGTGCGAGTCCGGCAGTGATGGCTTGCCGATCGGGATGCTGGGTGATGCCTGGCCCCCACATGTCGGTAAGCAACGCACGATCCGCGTCGGCTTGCTGCCCCGGCTGCGCGGTGTAGACGACGGGAATACCCAATGTCTTGCAGCACTGGCGAACTTGCGCCAGACGCGAGACCAGCTCGGCAACGAAGGGGCTCTCCACGCCCCAGAAATCGCAGAAGTACGCTTGCATGTCGTGAATAAGCAGCACAGCGCGACCGGGATCCAGCGTCCACTGAACCTTGTTTTCGCGCCATTCGCGAGGCAACGGGTACGGCGTGAGAGTGGGAATAGCCATTGAAACGGATCCTTATTCGTTCACTGTCAGTTTTTCAGCGGCACGGCGGCGCAGGCGGTTCTTGTCCACCTTGCCTACGGCGGTCATCGGGAGGGAGTCGAGTTTCTCGAAACGATCGGGCAGCTTGTAGTCAGCAAGTCCGAGCCCGCGGAGGAACTTGCGCAGAGCGATGCCCTTGAGGCTGAGTTCGGAGCTGACGATGTAGGCGCAACTCTTCTCGCCCATCGCCTCGTCGGGGATCGAAACCAGCGCAACCTGTGTCACGGCCGGGTGCGCCATGAGGAGGTTTTCCACCTCTTCAGCGGCAATCTTTTCCCCGCCACGGTTGATCTGGTCCTTGATACGACCGACGACGACGAGGTAGCCGTCCTCACGCAGACGCACCAGATCACCGGAGCGATAAAAACCCTCGGCGTCGAAGGCGCTGGCGTTGTGTTCGGGGCTCTGAAAATAACCACGGATGGTGTAGGGCCCACGGGTCATCAGCGCACCAACCTCGCCGGTTTCAACCGGATTGCCGTCTCGGTCGACGACCTTGAGCTCATCATCCGGGCTCATCGGCCGGCCCTGGGTGAGGTAAACCCGCGCGTCGTCATCCTCCAGGCGGGTGTAATTGACCAGACCTTCGGCCATGCCAAACACCTGCTGCAGCCGGCAGCCCAGCAAAGAAGGCACGCGCCTGGCCTGCGATTCCGGCAGTTTGGCGCCGCCCACCTGTATCAATTCAAGCGTCGCGATTTCGTCCCGATGGGCCGGTGCCGCCTGCAGCCACAACGACAGCGCCGAAGGGACAAGCGCAGTCACGTTGACCTGCTGCCGCGCAATTAGCGGGAAGCAGCTGGCGGGACCTGGATCAGGGCTGAGCACCACCCGGCCACCTGCAAGGAAAACGCCCAGCGCACCGGGCGAACTCAGCGGGAAGTTGTGCGCAGCGGGAAGCGCGCAGAGGTAACGAGTGTGGCGATCGAACTGGCAGATCTCGACGCTGCGCCGAACGCTGTAGAGGTAATCATCATGGGTCCGCGGAATCAGCTTGGGCGTGCCGGTGCTGCCGCCGGAAAGCTGGAAGAACGCCACTTCGCTGGCTGGAGTCGGGCTGAATGGACGCCCTGCTTCGACCGGCTCGAACCAGCATTGCAGCCGCAACTCCGACTGGGGATCGTCATGCAGCACGACGGTATCGAGCCCCGGAATGAGGTCGGCCAACTCTTCGACGAATGCATCGTCAGCAAATAACGCGTGACTACGGCTGGCGATCAACAAACGCGGGCGAATCTGGGCGGCATAGGCCACCAGTTCGAGGCGGTTGTGACTGAACAGTGCATTGACCGGAGCGATCCCGGCCTTCATCAAGGCGAAAAACACGATATAGAGTTCGGCCTGATTGCCCAGCTGCACCAGCGCGCGATCACCCTGCCCCAGCCCCCGGTTAGCCAACCGCCGCGCCAGATGTGACGAGGCCATGTCCAGCTCGGCGTAACTGATCGCCTGGTTGCCACTCACCACGGCGATGGCGTCCGGTTGGCTGCTTGCCTGATCAACGAGCATCTGGCTCAAGGGCTCCCCGCGCCAGTATCCGCCACGGCAATAACGCTCGACGAATGCTTCGGGCCAGGGCGTGAACGGAACCAGACTCATAGCGCCTCCCGATCCAGGCCGAACGCCGCGAGCATGGTTCCTAGCTTGGTACCGGTCTCACGCCACTCCGATTCGGGACAGGATGCTGATACCAACCCGGCCCCGGCAAACAGCCGGACCTTGTGCTGGTCGATCACTCCACAGCGGATCACTACCGCCCATTCGCCGTTTCCAGCGGCATCGCACCATCCGACGATGCCGCCGAATACACCACGATCAAAGGGCTCCAGCTCGGCAATCAGTTGTTTGGCGGCCGCAGTGGGAAAGCCGCACAGGGCTGGAGTCGGGTGCAGCTGGCAGGCCAGATTCAAGGCGGAGACAGGCTCTACCAGTTCGCCTTCAATCCGCGTCGACAGGTGCCACAGCTTGGCCGTACTCATCAGTGATGGAGCGGTAGGTATGTGCAGCTCACGGCACAACGGTCGTAGCTGACGTTCCATGTCGCGAATCACCAGCCGGTGTTCGTGCTGGTCCTTGGCGGAGTCCAGCAGGCAAAGCGCAGCCTTTTGGTCCGCCGCCGGATCGGCGTGTCGCCGCGCTGAACCCGCCAGCGGATTGGTCTCTAGCCGTTGCCCTGTCTTGCGCAGCAGCAACTCGGGGCTGGCACCAATCAGAACGCCCCCATCCGGCAAGTCCGCGAGGAAATGGTAGGCCTCGGGGTTTTGCTGGCGCAGTCCCTGAAAGATGGTCGCGGCACACGGCGGTTCGTCGAATTCAAGCTGCAGCAGGCGGGACAGCACTGCCTTGTCCAGACGCCCATTACGCAACGCGCTCAGCGCACGTGTGACGGCCTGCTGAAAGCCCGCCTGATTGGGTTGCTCAATGCACTGCCGGGCGCTACCGCATGGAAAACCGCAAATTGCTGTGGGCGGAGACGCCGGAGATAGATGGCTTACGTGTCGCGGAATGAACAAGCTGGAGGGTTGCTGCTTATCGAAGGGAATCACACCAACCAGTACAGGATTGGTCAACCCGGCAGCTCGGGCTTCGGAGAATGCGCGCTGAACATCGCGTTCCAGGCCCGGCCCCGCTCCTTCGGCTGGTGTATTTATCGCTTTGAAACAACCGCTGGCTTCAATGCCACCAGCCGGGGAATAGAATCGATATGACGGTGGGAATTTGTATCCCAGCCCTGGCCCGTCACAGGCGACGCGAGTCAATGCGTTCACCAACACCTCCGCAAATGCAAATGAGATTGCTTTTCATTTGCTGCGGAAAGATAGATAGCTCGGCTGAATGCGTCAAATTGTTTCTCGGCGAAAGTGCCGAGTGGCACTAATCCGATAACACCGGAATGCACCAAGATGGCGCGTTAATCTCAGAGCGTTTATCGATTCTCAGAGGCTCGCACAGGCCAAGCGATAGACTATATAGATCAATAGTTTATTAAACTTTATTGATGCTTATTCGAGTATCTTCCGTTGAGCGGAGCAGGGACAGCCAAATGAGATCAGTTACCTAGAATCATTATGAGAATTCATCGCTATCTAACTGATTTTAAAACTATATTTTCAGATAACGGAAACAACAGCATAGCGTTGCGCTCGGCTGTTAACTGAAATTTCCAGTTCGTCACCCTCATACAGATTCATCAGCGCCTGGCCCAGGGGTGAACGGGGCGAGATCAGCAGCACATCAGTTGAATCGATGACTACGCACAATCCAGCTGCGTCCGGGCCCAGAAACACCCACCGGCAGCCACCATCCCCCTCCAGTTCGATCAGAGCGCCAAGAGATATCGGCTCGTTCAGGTGAGCACGGATCGGCAGGTTGCGAAAACCCGCCAGAGCTACTTCGATTTCATGAACCCGCCGACGCTGCCCATCCGCCAGATAAGCAGCTTCAAGCCCGCGGGTATCGTATTTGTTCTCGGCTTTGCTCTCGGCATGGGTAGCCGCCTCGTGAGACGCCTGCAGGGCATCCTTGGCAATCTTCAGATCGGCCTGCAGCTGTTCAATGATCAATGTGTGAAGCAGGCTTTTGTTCATGAGGGCTCGAATAGCATTGAGGCGTGGCGGTTGGCATCGTCCAACTACACGGTTTGGCTTCCGCCACGCTGGCTGGGGCACTGGTAGGTTACCAGTCGTGCACTCGTGCTGGTCGACAACGACAAAGCGCGGCACTATCGCGAGCCAGAGTCCCGCTGGCGTCGACTGCGCCAGTAACCAGGTTCACCTGTTTTGTCTAAAAGGGAGTGAGTTGATGACACTACGCGCAGTGCTGGCTCTAGCAGCCGCAATCACGACGAGTGGGTTCGCCGTTGCTGAAGGCGAATCGATGACGGTCAGACTGAACGGCGTTGAACACGACCGTGGCACCGTCCGGGTTGCTCTGTTCTCTGATCCGAAGACCTTTCGCAAGGCTGATCAGGCATATGCTGGGAAGGAAGTACCGGCAAGCGCCGGAACCGTCACGGTAGAGTTCGAAGAGGTGCCAGCCGGCCAGTACGCTGTAATGGCCTACCACGACGAGAATGGTAATGGTGAGCTGGACCTGCGCTTTGGCATGATGCCCATCGAGGGCTATGGTCTGTCCAACAACCCCAAGGTCATGGGGCCGCCGTCGTTCAAAGACAGCCAATTCGAAGTGCCCGGCGACAAGCCGAGCGAGATCGACATCGATATACGCTACTAAAGTCGAATGCAAGCCAACGAGCTAGGCCTGCCGAGCAGGTCGCCTGGGCAAATGCCCGATTATTCCGCCGCTTTTGTACCGATAAGCTTTGCCGATTCAAGCAGCTAGCGGATCTGGCTTTGAATCTATCCAGCCATGTTCTGGTGCGCAGCGCAGTTTCGCACTGAGGTTTCACGTCACAGGCTGCATCCCTGGCTGCCGGTAGTCGGAGCATCAATGAACCGAAGCCGGATTGCAGCTGTCCAGACAAATGCGTCTGGATCAGCCAAAAAACGAGCGAATAGTCGGCCTGAGCGGGATATTTTTCAAAAAAGAGGAAATTTGCCGCAGGCGACAGAGCAAGACGCTGCTTATACTGACCACCCATCCCAATCTGGAGCCACACCCGTGAATAAAGCCGAGTTGATTGAAGCGATCGCCGCCTCCGCCGATGTCCCGAAGAGCACCGCAACCCGCGTGTTGGATGCCTTCACCGAAAGCGTGACCAACACCCTGCAAAGCGGCGACAGCGTGACGCTAGTCGGCTTCGGCACTTTTGCCGTCAAGGAGCGCGCTGCTCGCGATGGTCGCAACCCGCAGACCGGCGCTACGATCAAGATCTCCGCTGCCAAACTGCCAGGCTTCAAGCCAGGCAAGTCGCTCAAGGACGCGGTGAACTAAGTCACCCGCATCCGAACACCGGGCCGCTGACGTCCCTTGCGGACGCAGCGCCTGCTTACTCCCAGCCTCCCTTCTCCCTCCTCGACCAATTCATACGGTCGATTCCCTCCCTGAGCAAGCCTATCGCGCAGACCAGTCTTCTCGCTGTGTGTGGCTACCTCGCATCTCTAAGTGCCCCTAAGCGCAAGCAATGCGCTTACATCGGCTCGAACAATCCGCAATACCTAGGGCGAGACCAGCCGGCAAAAGCCGGTGCGAATCCGGATCGCACCGGTTGTGATTGCACGTTTTATTTGTCGCGGTCCACAGCAAAGCCAGCCCAGGCCTGGCGCGACGGCATGATTTCCAGCCGATTGATGTTGATATGCGCCGGCAGCGAGGCGACATAGAAGATCTGCTCGGCGATGTCCTCGGCTGTTAGTGGCGTGGTGGTGCTGTAAAGCGCATCGGAGGCTGCCTGGTTGCCCTTGGTACGCACCAGGGTGAACTCGGTCTCGGCCATGCCCGGGGCAATGTCAGTGACACGCACACCGGTCGCAATCAAATCGCAGCGCAGGTTGTAGCTGAATTGCTGTACGAATGCCTTGCTGGCGCCATAGACATGGCTTCCGGGGTACGGCCATTGGCCGGCGACCGAACCAATGTTGATGATGCTGGCGCCCTTGCCGGTTTCGATCAGGGTCGGCAGCAAGGCATGGGTCACGTTGACCAGCCCGGTGATATTGGTGTCGATCATGGTGTGCCAGTGATTCAGATCGGTCTTCTGGGCTGGCTCCGGTGCCAGCGCCAGACCGGCGTTGTTGACCAGACAGGTCACCGCGCGGAATGCGTCGGGCAGATTCGCAACCACCTCAAGCACTGCTTCATTCTTGCGTACATCGAGCGTCGCGACATGCACCGGCACCTTGGCGCCTAGCTCGGCTTTCAGTGCATCCAGCCGCTCCGAACGGCGGCCAGTCAGAACCAGGGACCAACCTGCCTCTGCAAAACGGTGTGCTGTGGCGCGTCCGAAGCCAGACGTGGCGCCCGTGATGAAAACAACCTTGCTGTTCATGCTGTTCCTCTTTCGAATGGCAGCGCCGGTAGAAGCACTGCGTTGATCTCTACTTTCTATGGTCCGTCGGCGGACGAAATAATTCGAGCGGTTTTCCGAGCTTTACCGCCTCTCGGTGCGCTGCTAGTCACTGACGCTCTTGCCGAGATGCCCCGACCTGGGACCAGTTTGATCCATTAGGGGGCATCGCCATGTATTGCGCACCATCAAGGCGCTAGAACTCGTCTCAGGTCAGTGACAGATCCCGGCGTGCAGCCAGTAATACGGGGGCTGAAATCACCTGGCACCCCTCTTGCTAATACTTCTTTGCCAGGAAGCTGCGGCTCACGGACGAGAAAATTCAGAAATAGCTGACTAGGGTTCCGGCTCGCAATGCGAGTGGCTGGTCCGAGAGTTGGCGACCTCCAGTGAGGTTACACGGCGGGATAAAAGCCCGGGAGACGGCGTTTGATACGCAGCTCCTTTGCCATGTCCACTCACTGGAGGCTCTTTTATGCCATCGCTCGGATTTCATAAGACCGATCCACGGCAATGCTCCCCGATAGCGCGGGGGCTCTCCCCATGCGTTTGATCAATCGTGTGCCAGGTCGTACCGGCTGGACGCTGCTGGTAATCCTGCCCTTCGCCCTTCTGCTTTTCGCCTACCTGACCAGTTCCGCGCAGCGACTGGAAACCAACCCAAACGACAAACTCCTGCCCAGCTTCACCCAGATGTCCAGCGCGGTGGAGCGATTGGCCTTCACGCCAGACAAGCGCAGCGGCGACTACCTGTTCTGGCAGGACACCGCCTCCAGCCTCAAACGTCTGGGCATCGGGCTCGGTATCGCCGCGATTGCCGGGCTGTGCCTGGGCGTGGCTGCCGGCACCCTGCCGCTGCTCAGTGCGCCGCTGTCGCCCTTGCTGACGGTGCTGTCGATGGTACCGCCACTGGCGATTCTGCCGATTTTGTTCATCGTGTTCGGACTTGGCGAGCTATCCAAGGTGATGCTCATCGTAATTGGCGTCACGCCGGTACTGGCCCGCGACCTCGAACAGCGGGCCCGTGAATTGCCGCCGGAACTCTTGATCAAGGCGCAAACACTGGGCGCCAACACCTGGACGCTGATTCTTCGCGTGGTTCTGCCACAGCTAATGCCGCGGTTGCTGATCGCACTCCGACTGGTGCTCGGTTCCGCCTGGCTGTTCCTCATCGCAGCAGAGGCCATCGCGTCCACCGATGGGCTGGGCTATCGAATTTTTCTGGTACGGCGCTACCTGGCGATGGACGTGATCCTGCCCTACGTAGCCTGGATCACCCTGCTCGCCTGGAGCATGGATTTCGGCCTGCGCAAGCTCACCCAGCTGGCCTTCCCCTGGTACGAGGGGGCCAAGTCATGAGTGAGATCATCGTGAGCCAAGCCGTCGAGCAGTCGCCCAGCCCCTTCATCCAAGTCAACAACGTCTGGCAGGAATACGGTGACCAGGTCGTGCTGGAAAGGCTGAATCTGAGCGTCAACGAAGGTGAGTTCTGCACGCTGGTGGGCGCGTCAGGCTGTGGCAAATCTACCTTTCTGAGATTGCTATTGGGTCAGGAACGAGCCAGTCGCGGCGAGATTTTGCTCGATGGCACGCCGATCGCCAACGAACCGGATGCCAGCCGTGGCGTCGTGTTTCAGCGCTACTCGGTATTCCCCCACCTGACCGTGCTGGACAACGTCGCCCTCGGGCTGGAGCTGCCCAGGGCGCCGTTGTTGGGCCGCCTGTTCGGTAGCCGTAAGCGTGATGCGCGCGAACAGGCAGAAATGATCCTGCGTAATGTCGGACTTGCCCACTCGCTGGACAAATACCCCGCGCAGCTCTCCGGCGGCATGCAACAACGGTTGGCCATCGCCCAGGCGCTGATCATGAAGCCTCGCGTGCTGCTGCTCGACGAGCCATTCGGGGCGCTAGACCCGGGCATACGCAAGGATATGCACGAGCTGCTGCTGCAGCTCTGGCAGGAGACCCGGCTGACGGTGTTCATGGTCACTCACGACCTGTCCGAAGGCTTCACCCTCGGCACCCGCATCTTGGTATTCGACAAGACTCGTCTCGACCCGCACGCACCCGGCGCTTACGGCGCACGGGTGACCTATGACATCCCGCTGAACTCCGAACGCCGGGTCGCACGCGCCGCCATTGGCGACCTGCCTACCCAGCTCGGCGCTCTGCATACAGTCAATCAAGGAGCCTGACATGAGCGCTTCACTCGCCATCCGCCCGACGCTTTACGAAGAAACCCTTCCAGGCGGCGGCCATACCTCTTTCGTGCTCAAGCGTGGGCAGCTGCTGCGTTTCACCGACATTGAAGGCGGCGCTAACGTCAGCCTGATGCTGTTCAACGCAGCCGAAAAAAGCGAGCGCCTTAACCTGCCGGATTCGCTCAAAGGCCAGCACACCGCCAAGCTATCAGCCGGCCATTGCCTGTATTCGGACATGGGCCGCGTACTGGCCTGCATCACCGCCGACACCTGCGGCTGGCACGACAGCTTTGGCGGCGTACTGAACGCCGATGAAGTCGCCGAGAAGTACGGCCAGGGTCGCTATCAGGAGCTGCGCAACGGCTTTTTCCGTAACGGCGTCGATAACCTGCTGGTGGAAATGGGCAAGTGGAACCTGAACCTGCAGGACTTGCTGATGACGCTCAACCTGTTCAGCAAGGTTACCGTGGACGCCGACGGCGGCTTCGCTTTTCACCCCGACAATTCCACGGCTGGCAGCTACGTCGAGCTTTATGCGCCGATGGATACGCTGGTGGTACTCACCGCCCTGCAGCACCCAATGGATCCAAGCCCGGTCTATGCGCCGAAACCCGTCCAGCTCAGCTGGCAGCGTGTGGACAGCGACGGCATCAGCGTGCTCTGCCGTACCTCGCGCCCGGAGAACGGCCGCGCCTTCCATAACACTGAACGGCTCTATATCTGAGGAGGTGCCCCATGACCATTCTTGAAAGCCAGCTGCACCCTGAAACCGCCGTTTTCCGTCATGTCATTCCGGCAGGTGAGCCCTACCTGTTCGAAGTGAGCGCAGGCCAGACCCTGCGCCTGTTGGACATGGAGGGTAATCAGGCAATCGACACCCTGTTCTTCAGTGCTCGCAACCCGCGCGAACGCTTCGACCCGCAGCGCACCCTGCGCAAGCAGAACAAGGTCTACCTCACCGCCGGCACGGTGCTGTATTCGAACCTGGGCAACCCGCTCCTGACCATCACGGCGGACACCTGTGGGCGCCACGATACGCTCGGCGGCGCCTGCGCCCAGGAGAGCAATGTGGTCCGCTATGCGCTGGACAAGCGCTATATGCACAGCTGCCGCGACAACTTCCTGCGCGCCAGCCTGCACGATGGTCGTCTGGAGAAGCGCGATATCGGCGCCAACATCAACTTCTTCATGAACGTGCCCGTCACCGTTGATGGTGGCCTGACCTTCGAGGACGGCATCTCCGCCCCCGGCAAGTACGTTGAACTCAAAGCCGAGCAGGACGTAATCGTGCTGATCTCCAACTGCCCGCAGCTGAACAACCCGTGCAATGGCTGGAATCCGACGCCCGCTGAGGTGCTGGTGTGGGATTGAGCGCTCCAGCCCTCGCCCAGGGCGCTGCCCTCCGTGATCGCTCACTCGCAGGAGATCGAGCTGCAGCAGATGGACCGGCCTGAAGGCCATTGACCTCTCGGTCCTCTCGGAAAGTGATGCGGCACAGCTCAGCCGTTCACCTCCGGGCACACAACGCCTCACCACGGACGACCGTGGCTTCGAATGAATAAAAGCGGGACGGCCCGCCTCCCCCCTGAGGGATTTGACGATGTTCGACAAACTGCTGATCGCCAACCGCGGCGCTATCGCCTGCCGCATCCTGCGTACCCTCAAGGCGCTCGACTGCCGGGGCGTGACCGTGTACTCGGAGGCCGACGCCGCCAGCCTGCATATCCAACAAGCTGATGAGGCCCATAGCCTGGGTGAGGGTCCGGCTGCCAATACCTATCTCGCCGTGGAGAAGATCCTCGGCATCGCCCGGCAAACCGGCGCAAAAGCCATCCACACTGGCTACGGTTTTCTCTCCGAAAACGCAGCCTTTGCCGAAGCCTGTGAGGCCGCCGGGATTGCATTTGTTGGCCCAACCCCTGAGCAACTGAGGGTGTTTGGTCTCAAGCACACCGCCCGGGCGCTGGCCAAGCAACACGGCGTACCGATGCTCGAAGGGACTGAACTGCTGGAAAATCTCGACGCCGCGCTGAAGGCCGGTGACGAAGTCGGCTACCCGGTGATGCTGAAAAGCACTGCCGGCGGTGGCGGCATTGGCATGCGTGTCTGCCGCTCGGCCGAAGAGCTGTCGGACGCTTTCGAGGCGGTCAAACGCCTTGGCCAGAACAACTTCAGCGACTCGGGCGTGTTCATCGAGAAATACATCCAGCGCGCCCGCCACCTCGAAGTGCAGGTATTCGGCGATGGCACCGGTGAGGTAATCGCCCTTGGCGTGCGCGACTGCTCGGTGCAGCGGCGCAACCAGAAGGTGCTGGAGGAAACCCCGGCGCCTAACCTCCCCGCAGGCATGGCCGATCAACTGTGCGACGCAGCGATCAAGTTGGCCAAGGCGGTGCGCTACCGCAGCGCCGGCACCGTCGAATTCGTCTATGACGCAGAAGCCGAACAGTTTTACTTCCTAGAAGTAAACACGCGCCTGCAAGTCGAGCACGGCGTCACCGAACAGGTCTGGGGTGTGGATCTGGTGCGCTGGATGATCGAGCTGGCAGCCGGTGATCTACCACCGCTGGCAGAACTGTCCAGGGACTTGAAGCCCAGCGGCCACGCGATTCAGGCGCGTCTCTACGCTGAGGATCCGGGTAGGGACTTCCAACCGAGCCCAGGCCTGTTGACTGCAGTGACCTTCCCATCAGCGGACGGCAAGGCGCTTCGCATCGACACCTGGGTCGAGGCTGGATGTGAGATTCCGCCCTACTTCGATCCGATGATCGCAAAGGTCATCTGCTGGGAGCCGGACCGCGAAACCGCCCGTCATTCGCTGGACAAGGCGCTGGGTGAGTCCCTGCTGTACGGCGTAGAAACCAACCGCGATTACCTGCGCCAGATCCTCGCCTACGCGCCGTTCGCCGAAGGCACTCCCTGGACCCGCTGCCTCGAAAGCCTGACCTACCGCGCCACCACCTTCGAGGTAATCAGCGCCGGCACCCAAACCACTGTGCAGGACTATCCCGGCCGAATCGGTTACTGGGCGGTCGGCGTACCACCATCCGGTCCAATGGACAGTCGTGCGCTGCGCCTGGGCAACAGCTTGCTCGGCAATGCGACCGATGCGGCCAGTCTGGAAATCACCATGAGCGGGCCGACTCTGCGCTTCAACACCGATGCTGTGGTGGCGGTGACCGGTGCCGAGATCCCACTGAAACTCGATGACGCCGAACTGCCGATGAACACGGCTACGCTCGTCAAGGCTGGTAGCACGTTGACCCTTGGCACCATTGCCGGGGCTGGTGCGCGCAGTTATCTCTGCATCCGCGGTGGTGTTCAGGTTCCCGACTACCTGGGTAGCCGGAGCACCTTCACCCTGGGCCAGTTCGGCGGGCACGCTGGCCGAGCGCTACGAGCAGGCGACGTGCTGCACCTTCCCGTTCTCGCCGACGATAGCGTGGGTGCGAGGCTGCCACTAGAGCTGCGTACGGCATTGCCTGCAGTACGTGAGATCCGCGTGATCTACGGCCCCCATGGCGCGCCGGAATACTTCACTGATGCCTATATCGGGACATTCTTCGCGACCGACTGGGAAGTCCACTTCAACTCCAGCCGCACCGGCGTGCGACTCATCGGACCGAAACCTGAATGGGTACGCGAGAGCGGCGGCGAAGCCGGCTTGCATCCCTCGAACATTCACGACAACCCTTACGCCATCGGCGCGGTGGACTTCACGGGCGACATGCCGGTAATCCTCGGACCGGACGGCCCAAGCCTCGGCGGCTTCGTCTGCCCGGTGACCATCATCGAGGCGGACCTCTGGCAACTGGGGCAACTGAAGGCCGGCGATAAGGTGCGTTTCGTGGCGGTCGATATCGGTACCGCGCGAGCATTGGCAATCAGGCAGCAAGAGGAATTACATCTAGGGGCGAATTCATCTGCCAGACCAGAGACGATAAAACAGGCGAATAAATTCGCCCCTACGTCCCCCATCGTCCTCGATCTCGGTTCCGCCGACACCCGCCTGGTAGCCCGCCTCGCCGGTGACACTCACCTATTGCTGGAGATTGGCGAGCCGGAACTCGATCTGGTACTGCGCTTTCGCGGGCATGCGCTGATGCAGGCGCTAGAGGCCAAGCAACTGGATGGCGTCATCGACCTCACTCCAGGCATCCGCTCCCTGCAAGTCCACTACCAACCGGAAACGCTGCCACTGGATTCGCTACTTAAGATCGTGGCTGGCGAATGGGATGCCGTCTGCGCTGCGCGGGACCTGAAGGTGCCCTCGCGCATCGTCCATCTGCCGCTTTCCTGGGACGACCCGGCATGCCAGCTGGCCATCGAGAAGTACATGACCACGGTGCGCAAGGACGCGCCCTGGTGCCCCAGCAATCTGGAGTTCATTCGTCGCATCAACGACCTGCCGAACCTGGATGAGGTGTACCGCACGGTGTTCGAGGCCAGCTATCTGGTCATGGGCCTGGGCGACGTCTACCTCGGCGCCCCGGTGGCTACTCCACTGGATCCGCGTCACCGCCTGGTCACCACCAAGTACAACCCGGCGCGCACCTGGACGGCGGAAAACTCGGTAGGCATAGGAGGCGCTTACATGTGCGTCTACGGCATGGAAGGCCCGGGTGGCTACCAGTTCGTCGGCCGCACGCTGCAGATGTGGAACCGCTACCGCGCGGTGGAGGCTTTCGGCGGCCAGCCCTGGCTGCTGCGCTTCTTCGATCAGATCCGTTTCTATCCGGTCTCGGCTGAGGAGCTGATGACGATTCGCCGCGACTTCCCGCTAGGGCGCTACCCGCTGCGCATCGAAGAAACCGAGCTTCGCCTGTCCGATTACCAGGCATTCCTGGACCAGGAAGCTGACGGCATCGACGCCTTCCGCCAGCAGCAACGCGCCGCCTTCGACGCCGAACGCCAGCGCTGGATCGCATCAGGCCAGGCGCATTTCGAGAGCGAGGAAGTGGCCGCCGACCTCGGCGAAGACGCCCCGCTGGGTGACGGCCAGCACGGCATCGAAAGCCATATCGCCGGCAATCTCTGGCAGGTCTCGGTGGCTGAAGGCGAACGCGTCGAAGCCGGCGACGTGCTGGTGATCCTCGAGAGCATGAAGATGGAAATCCCGCTCATCGCGCCGGTAGCCGGTGTGATCAAGGAAGTTCGCGTGCAGCCCGGCTCGCCCGTGCGCGCTGGTCAGCGGGTGGTGGTGATCGAGGCAGAGTGAGCCCATGCCCTATAACGGTTCCATGAACGGTGCACGCCTTCGACCGCTGTCTTGCCGAGCGCGATTCGTCAACGCATCTTTCCCCCTCACCCTAGCCCTCTCCCTCAGGGAGAGGGGACTGGAGCGTGGGTGCCGTGGAGACCGCTGCCAGACGCAACTTCGAATAACGGAAAGCACGCGGCGCCAAGCATATCCAGGCGATCCCAACACGGAGGGCCCGCAGCTGCATCAGATAAACCCACTCTCCCCTCTGGAGATTGGGCTAGGCAGCGTAGCTGGCCACCGGGGCCTCCCCCTCACCCTAGCCCTCTCCCTCAGGGAGAGGGGACCGGATCGTGCGTGCCGTGGGGGCCGTTGCCAGACCAAACTTCGGATAACGGGAAGCACGCAGCGCCCAGTACATCACGGCTATGCCCATGCGAGCAGTCAGCAGCAACATCGGACAAGCCCCCTCGCCCCTTTGGGGAGAGGGCTGGGGTGAGGGGCGGTGCCGCAACTCCGCACCCTGATCCCAACATCAAACAGACCAGGCCCGTTACAGAGGAAGCCAACCATGACGACTGATTTCGATCTGCACCTCTCCACGTTGCGCAGCGCCTATGAAACCGGCGCGATCACCCCGCGCCAGGTGATCCTAGCCCTGCGCGACAAGGCCGCCGAGCTCAACGGCGAATTCAACGCCTTCATCCATTTGCTCAGCGCCGACGAGCTGGAGCCCTACCTCACCTCGCTGGACGACAAATCCCCAGCCGAGCTGCCGCTCTACGGCATCCCCTTCGCTATCAAGGACAACATCGACCTGGCCGGAATACCCACCACCGCTGCCTGCCCGGCCTTTGCCTATACGCCTGCGACCAGCGCGACCATCGTCGCGCAATTGATTGCCCTCGGCGCGGTTCCGATGGGCAAGACCAACCTCGACCAGTTCGCCACAGGCCTCAACGGTACGCGCTCGCCCTACGGCGAATGCCGCAACAGCGTGCACCCGGACTACCCGTCCGGCGGCTCAAGTGCCGGCTCGTCCCTTGCCGTTGCGTTAGGCATTTGCAGCTTCGCCCTGGGTACAGACACCGCCGGCTCTGGCCGCGTACCGGCCGCGCTGAATAACCTGATCGGGCTCAAAGCCAGCAAGGGGCTGATCTCTACCGCAGGCGTAGTGCCGGCCTGCCGCACGCTTGATTGCGTCACCTTTCTTTCATCGACCGCTGCGGAGGCCAGCATGTTGCTGGCGCTGACCGCCAGGCTCGACCCGCGAGACGAGTACAGCCGTGCCAACCCGCTTTGGAACGACGGTTCCGCCTTCGGCAAGGCCGCGGCATTCCGTTTCGGTGTGCCTAAGCAGCTGGAATTCCTTGGCTGCCCCGAAAGCCCGCAACTCTTTTCAGCAACAATCGAGCAGCTGAAGGCCATCGGCGGCGAGCCGGTCGAGATCGACTTCAACCCCTTCCTAGAAGCCGCACGGCTGCTCTATGAGGGGCCGTGGGTCGCCGAACGCTACAGCGTCGCGGGTGACTTGATCGAGCAGCAGCCCGATGCCGTGTTACCCGTCATCAAAGCGGTGCTGGAAAAAGCCCCGGGAACCACAGCCGTGGGGTTGTTTCGCGCTCAGTACCGTCTGCAGCAACTCAAGGCGGTCTGCGATCGGACCATGGCCGATGTCGATTGCGTACTAACGCCGGCCTATCCGCGCCCGGTCACGCTGGACGAACTGCATGCCGAACCCGTCAAGCGCAATTCGGACCTTGGCTACTACACGAACTTCATGAACATGCTGGACTACGCCGCCGTCGCGGTGCCAGCCGCCGTCATGCAGAACGGCCTGCCGTGGGGCATCACACTGTTCGGCCGCGTGTTCACCGATCAATACCTGCTGAGCCTCGCCGGTGCTCTGCAGCATCAGACGGGACTCACCCTGATAGGCGGGCAGTCAGCCGCTACACCTGCGCCGCAGAACGCAGCCCGCAACGACCGCGCCCGCGTGGTCGTATGCGGCGCGCACCTCGACGGACTTCCCCTTAACTGGCAGCTCCAGCAGCGCGGCGGACGATTGCTTGAAGCCACACGGAGCGCCCCGCACTACCAGCTCTGGGCATTGGCCGGCGGACCGCCATTCCGTCCTGGAATGGTACGTGTCGATCAAGGCGGCGCGGCCATCGACGTGGAAGTCTGGGAAATTCCGAGCAGCGAATTAGGCTCTTTCTTAACGGGTATTCCAGCGCCGCTTGGTCTGGGCAAAGTGCAACTGGCCGATGGCCGCTGGGAAACCGGCTTCATCTGCGAGCCCTACGGTTTGGAAGGCGCGGCTGATATCACCGGGTTCGGCGGTTGGAAAAACTGGTTGGCGCAGCGCCAGTAGCCGGAACAGGCTGTACGCCTTTGTTGGTCGCCGCCAAGTGCGTGCGGCCACAGAGGCGTCAGAGGCGGCAAGCTGGCGTCGAGCTTGAACGACACCGCAGTCATCGTTTCCCGTGGCTGTTCAGTTCAACACGCCGGCGAATAGCGCACAGACGATCCCGGTAGTTACGGCTACCCCCTTACTCACCGCCCCACCGCTGAATTTCCCGCTGAACACGAATCGGACGACTGCTGATGCCCGGGGCCCTTTGCTTAGATCATCGGAACATCCCTTCCCCCACGCCCTCCCATGAAACGCCACGCCGGTTTCTCGGCTCGATTCTGAATCTGAGGAGGTTACATGCGCATCACACTTCCGCGTCTTGGTTTTGGCGGGGCCCCACTGGGCAACATGTTCACCCCGCTCGATGAGGCCACCGCTGACGCCACGCTAAAAGCCGCCTGGCAAGCCGGTATCCGCTACTACGACACCTCGCCCCATTACGGCGCCGGGCTGGCGGAGCAACGCTTCGGTCGCCTGCTCAGCAACAAACCGCGCGACGAGTTTGTGCTGAGCACCAAGGTCGGTCGTTTGCTCCAAGCTGCGAATGCGCCGGAGAACGCCAAACCCTTTGTCGACGAGCTGCCCAACAAGCGTGTCGTCGACTATTCCGCTGACGGCGCGCGTCGCTCTATCGAGGACAGCCTGGAGCGCATGGGCGTCGACCGCATCGATGTCGCCTTCATTCACGACGTGTCCGAAGATCAGTGGGGCCCGCAGTGGACCGAGTATTTCCAGCAAGCCATGCAGGGCGCGGCGAAAGCGCTGACGCAGATGCGTGAAGAGGGAATGATTCGCGGCTGGGGTCTGGGCGTGAATCTCGTCGAGCCGTGTCGCATGGCCCTCGAACAGTCCGACCCGGATGTGTTTCTGCTGGCCGGTCGCTATTCACTCCTCGACCACCGCGAAGCCCTGGATACCTTGTTTCCACAGTGCTTAGAGCGTGGTGTAGGAATCGTTGTCGGCGGGCCGTTCAACTCCGGCGTACTGGCCGGCGGTGAGCACTATGACTATGCCCAGGCACCGGACGAGATTCGTCAGAGAACCCAGCAAATCGAAGCGGTGTGCCAAGAGTTCGATGTCGACATCCGCGCTGCCGCGTTGCAGTTCTGTCTGGCTCATCCAGCAGTGCTGTCGGCCATTCCCGGCACCAGCAACCCCAAGCGCCCGGCGCAATATGTGCAGCAGTTCGAAGCCGAGATCCCCGCTGAGTTCTGGCGCGCATTGAAGATAAAAGAACTTCTGCCAGAAGACGTACCGGTGCCAGCGCAACGCTGACACCTGCAGCCCTCGGCCGAACAAGTTCAGCCCTACAATCTGCCGCATCACCGTAGGGTCGAATTTATTCGACCTGCGCTTCCAAGACGGCATGCAACCCGGCCGAACAAGTTCAGCCCTACAACCTGCCGCAGCACCGTAGGGTCGAATTTATTCGACCTGCGCCGCCAAGACGCGTGCAGACCTCGGCCGAACAAGTTCAGCCCTACAAACCTACCGCAGCACTGTAGGGTCGAATTTATTCGACCACCATTTTGTCCGTCACCCATGACGTCGAAGAAGCCATCTACCTCGGCGGCCGCGTGGTGCTGATGGCGCCGCGCCCGGGCAGGATCGATTCGATCTATGACGTTCCGTTGCCTACGCAGCGCGACCAGGACATGAAGTTATCGCCTGAATTCACCGCACTGAAACGCGAGATTCTGAAACGCATCAGGGAGACGTCAGGCATGCAGACCGACCTCGACCAGTTGGCCAAGCTCACGGCCATTGCCGGCTAATCCATCGCCTGGACGCGCGAGCTCTCCACCGGCGAGGCCCGTTTGACCTGATGCTTAACGCGGCATCGGAGATTGGCTGCCACCGGCCCAAAAGCGAACATTCAGCACATTAATCAAATCTGTCACCTTGATCTTCTACCGTCATGGGACGCTTGCTGACTAGACTTTGGCTCCGCATCCACGACAGAAGAGATATGTCATGCAGATATGCCGCACCCTGCTGCACGGGTTCATCACCGCCACGCTGTTAACGGTCGCGGGCGCATCGCAGGCCGACGCTGCGCAACGCTCGAGTGTTGCGGACTATGTTCCGGTACCGCTGCATTCTTCGATCGACCGGGTGCAACCTATGACCGGCATCGTGTTGTGGAGCGACAACACCAGTGACCTCGCCGCGCTCGGCGAAGACGTGCAACTGGAGTTCGCCTACTTCAAGTACAGCGATGTCGTCACCGAGTCAGGCGTCTACGACTGGTCACGGGTCGATGCCGCGCTGGCGTCCTCGGCGGGGCGTGGTCACCAGATGATTTTGCGCTTTCACGACACTTATCCCGGGCAAACAAAGGTCTCGATTCCTGCCCACGTCGCAGGTGCGCCCGATCACACGCTGAGCTACCACAAAATTGAGGGCCAGCGGACGTTCGTGCCGGACTGGCGTTCACCCACGCTACAGGCGTTCATCCTCCAGTTCTACAGCCGGTTTGCGCAGCGCTACGACCGCGATTCACGTCTTGCCTTCCTGCAGGTCGGTTTCGGGTCCTATGCCGAGTACCACCTCTGGGACGGACCGTTGAAGCTCGGCACCACGTTTCCGTCGAAGGCCTTCCAGCAGCAGTTTCTGGCGCACCTGGGCGACACATTCGTAGAAACGCCGTGGTCGCTGTCGATCGACGCCGCCAGCACCAAGTACACGCCGTTCTCGGCGGTACCGGCCCTGCGGCAGCTGCGCTTCGGCCTGTTCGACGATTCCTTCATGCACGAGACGCATTCGGAGAACAATCAGGAATACAACCGCGCCTCCTGGCTGTTCTTCGGCAGCACGCGCTATCACCACAGCCCCGCAGGCGGCGAATTCAACTACTACAGCGATTACGATCAGGAGCATGTGCTGGCCCCGAACGGTCCCTGGGGACGGAGCTTCGAATCCTTCGCGGCGCAGTATCACATCAGCTACATGCTCGGAAACGATCAGCCCGGTTACCAGCCGCGCTGGCGGATTCGCGAGGCGTCGATGGCGACCGGCTACGCGTTCCGGATCACGGCGCTCTCCAGCAATGGCGAGTGCGTGCGTCTGACGGTGCGCAACGAAGGCGTGGCGCCGATCTATCACGACGCCTGGCCAGCCGCGGATGGTCAGCGCATGAGCACTTCTTTAAAGGGGTTGCTGCCCGGTGCGGAACGGACCGCCGCGACATGCATTGGCCCGCATGCGCGGGCGGCACTGGACATCAGCATAGAAAGCGATCGCCTGGTGCCAGGCCAGCGCATCCAGTTCAACGCGTCGACGCCGTAAGTGCATTTATCGGAGGCAATGGGGCTTCATCGGTAAGCCCCGAACCGGTATTCGAGACCCTGGCCGAAGCGGACGTCTGCC
>NZ_JAMOIC010000015.1 GCF_024448895.1 Stutzerimonas stutzeri | reverse complement strand
GGTGTGGAAGCTGTGGGATTTGGCCCAGCCCAGACCAAATCGAATGCTCAGGCTGCCCATCTTCGCGGCGGCATCGACGGCACCTGGATCTTCGGTGACATAGAGGCCGGGAATACCGATCTTGCCTGCCACGCGCACCACGCCCATCAGCGAGTTAAGCACGGTAGCCGGGGCTTCGGCCTTGACGCCGTCGTGGCCGTGGCCGCGTGCTTCGAAGCCTACGCAGTCAACGGCGCAGTCGACTTCCGGCTCGCCCAGCAGGGCGGCGATCTGCTCATGCAGCGGCGTGTCCTGGGACAGGTCGGCGATTTCGAAGCCCTGTGCTTTGGCATGCGCCAGGCGCACCGGGTTGACGTCGCCGATGATGACCACCGCCGCGCCCAGCAAGCGGGCGGATGCCGCAGCAGCGAGACCGACTGGACCGGCGCCTGCAATGTAGACCGTGCTGCCGGGGCCAACACCTGCAGTCACGGCGCCGTGGTAGCCGGTGGGCAGGATGTCGGAGAGGCAGGTGAGGTCGCGGATCTTCTCCATCGCTTTGTCGCGATTGGGCAGCTTGAGCAGGTTGAAGTCGGCGTAGGGCACCAGTACGTATTCGGCTTGGCCGCCGGTCCAGTCACCCATGTCGACGTAGCCGTAGGCGCCGCCGGCGCGCGCCGGGTTAACGGTCAGGCAGACGCCAGTGTGCTGTTCCTTGCACGAGCGGCAGCGGCCGCAGGCGACGTTGAACGGCACCGAGACCAGATCTCCAAGCTGCAGGTTTTCGACGTCGCTGCCTTTTTCGATCACTTCACCGGTGATCTCGTGGCCGAGCACCAAACCGGTCTGTGCAGTGGTGCGTCCGCGGACCATGTGCTGGTCCGATCCGCAGATATTGGTGGAAACGACGCGCAGAATTACACCGTGTTCAATCTTGCGCCCGCGTGGATCCTGCATCTTGGGGTAGTCGATGCTTTGCACTTCGACCTTGCCTGCGCCGAGGTAAACGACGCCACGATTGTCAGCCATCTGCGTTTCTCCTTTGTTTTTGTGAATACAAGGCGCGACGGGAGGCCGCGCGGGCTTGTAGTGGAGCTGTCAGGTGCCAGCTGGGTCAGCCGGCTGTTGCTTGGTTGCGGATCTGCTCGCCGCTTGATGGTTAAAGCACGACCGTTCGACTGGCGTGCAGGAAGACCCGGCGCTCAAGGAAATAGCCGACTGCCTTGGCCAGGGTCAGGCACTCGATGTCGCGGCCCTTGGCGATCAGGTCTTCGGGATAGTGGGTGTGGTCCACCGGCTCGACGCCCTGGGCGATGATTGGCCCTTCGTCGAGGTCGTTGTTGATGAAGTGCGCTGTAGCGCCCACCAGCTTGACGCCTTTCTGGTACGCCTGATGGTAAGGTTTTGCGCCCTTGAAGCCGGGCAGCAAGGAGTGGTGGATATTGATGGCCCGGCCGTCGAGGGTGCGGCAGAGCTCCGGCGAGAGCACCTGCATGTAGCGTGCGAGTATCACCAGTTCGGCGCCGCTGTCCTCGATCACCTGCAGCACCTTGCGCTCTTGCGAGGGCTTGTCCTGAGGGTCGAGCGGAAAGTGGTGATAGGGGATGGCGTGCCAGCGAGCCAGGGGTTCCAGATCCGGGTGGTTGGACACCACGGCGGCGATGTCCATGGGAAGCTGGCCGATGCGCTGGCGGTACAGCAGGTCGTTCAGGCAATGGTCGGACTTGGAAACCATGATTACGACTTTCGGCCGGTAACCCGGAGACGTCAGCTCGATATTCATCTCGAAGGGTGCGACGCGATCGATCAGGCCGGTACGGAAACTCGCTTCGTCGAAGCCGTCCGGCGCGCGGAACTCGACGCGGATAAAGAAACGGCTGACGAGGCGATCATCGAAGCTGTGGTGCTCGGTCACATAGCAACCCTGCTCGAACAGGTAGCGGGTCACCACGTCGACGGTGCCGAGCAGGCTCGGGCTGTGTGCGGTGAGGATCCAGGTGTCAGGCGTCCGGCTCATGTTCGTCTCCAGGTTGCGTGAAGCAAGTCGGCGCCCATGCGCCAATCATTCGTAGCGTGGGTCGGGCCACGTATCTGGCGCTTCACCCATTCACCGATTCCTTGGTGGACGAAAAGAGCCTCGTCCACCCTACAAACTCCCGACCGGAGGGGAGGGTCCGGCTGATCTTCAACCCTCGATCGCGAGCCCGTACTCAGCACTGGCGTCCTGCAGCCAGAGCCAGATGTAATCGGCGAAACTGCGCCGTACGACCAGCTCCCAGACGTTTTCGGCGGTATGGCGGATCACCAGCTGGCTTTTGGCGAAGTGGGTGCCGACCGCCTTGCCCACCGGGAAGTTGTTTGGGTGGACGTCGTAGGGCGTCGACTTCATCAGCAGTTCGCGGACCTTTTCCCCAGAGAGTTCGACCAGGGTCTGCCCACCGCTGACATTGACGATCTGGATGTGCTGACCAGCCAGGGCTTCGCGCAGCCGCTGTTCAGCGGAGAACTCCTCGCCCTGGGGGACGATCAGCAACCATTCGTCCGAGCCCATCCACTGCAACGAGGTTTCGCCATTGACCACCAGCTTCAGAGCAGTCGGCAATTGCAGCCCAAGCGCTTCCTGTATGCCGCTGGCAAAGGCGGGATCATGGGCATCGCCGCGCAGGGTCAGATGGCCGCGCAGCTTCTTTTCATGCAGGCGTATGCCTGCGCCGGCGCGGCCCTTACCGACCAATTCGGCAAGCCCGGCGTGGTGCAGCGGTGATTGCCCTTCGAGGTCAGGCCGTTGTTTGTACACGTTCACTGCGGTCATGGTTTACCTGCCTGGCGCCGTCTAGCGCCTTTGAATTCGGGGTGCAACGAGGTGAGGCTGGCGCGCCAGCCTCACGCTCACCTCACACGTTCTGCTGTTCGCCTTTCGGGTCGTAGAAGACCGAGCTGACGATTTCGGCCTCTATCACGCTGCCATCGACCAGCGGTGCGTAGACCCGCTCGCCGATGCGCTTGAGGCCGCCTTTGACCAGCGCCATGGCGAAGGAATAACCCATGGCCGCACTCATGTAGCTGGAGGTCACGTGGCCAACCATGGTCATCGGAATCTGCTGCTTGGGATCGAATACCAGCTGCGCGCCTTCGGGCAGAACCTTCTTCGGATCCAGCGGTTTTAGGCCGACCAGCTGTTTGCGGTCTTCCTTCAGGCAGTCCTCGCGGTTCATGCCGCGCCAGCCGATCCAGGAGAAGGGTTTTGAGCGACCGACGCACCAGCCCATGTTCAGGTCGTCCGGGGTCAGGGACCCGTCGGTTTCCTGGCCAACGATGATGAATCCCTTCTCGGCACGCAGCACGTGCATGGTCTCGGTACCGTAGGGGGTCAGGCCGTGCTTCTTGCCCGCCTCGATGATCTGCTCCCAAACGCCCATGGCGTAATCGGCCTGGACGTTGACTTCGTAGCTCAGCTCCCCGGTGAAGGAGATACGGAATACCCGCGCGGGCACGCCGCCGACCTTGCGTTCCTTCCAGGTCATGAACGGGAAGGCCTCTTTGTCCAGGTCTATGTCGGTGACCTCGGCCAGCAGCTTGCGGCTGTTGGGGCCGGACAGGGTCATGGTTGCCCAGTGGTCGGTGACCGAGGTGAAGTACACCTTCAGCTCGGGCCATTCAGTCTGGTGATAGATCTCCAGCCACTCCATCACCCGTGCGGCACCGCCAGTGGTGGTGGTCATCAGGAAGTGATTGTCGGCCAGGCAGGCGGTTACGCCGTCATCGAAGACCATGCCGTCTTCCTTGCACATCAGGCCGTAACGGGCTTTGCCCACGTCCAGCTTGGTCCAGGCGTTGGTGTAGACGCGGTTGAGGAATTCGCGTGCATCCGGGCCCTGGATATCGATCTTGCCCAGCGTCGAGGCATCGAGAATACCGACTGCATTTCGTACGGCCAGGCACTCGCGGGCGACAGCCGCATGCAGGTCTTCACCTTTCTTGGGGAAGTACCAGGGGCGCTTCCACTGGCCGACATCCTCGAATTCGGCTCCGTTCTGCAGATGCCATTTCTGCAACGCAGTGAAGCGCTTGGGCTCGAACAGCTCGCCACAGTGACGACCGGCGACGGCGCCAAAGGTGACCGGGGTGTAGTTCGGGCGGAACATGGTGGTGCCCATTTCAGCGATGCTGATGCCCATCGAGTGAGCGGCGATGGCCAGGCCATTGATGTTGCCAAGCTTGCCCTGATCGGTCCCGAAGCCCAGCGCGGTATAGCGCTTGACGTGCTCGACCGACTCGAAGCCCTCGCGTGTTGCCAGCTTGATGCCGGCCGCAGTGACGTCGTTCTGTAGGTCAACGAACTGCTTCGGGGCTCGCTCTGTGGACTTGTCATGGGGGACCTGGAACAGCGCGACGCTCGCTTCTTCTACGCGTTGTTCAACCTTCGGCAGATTGCCGGTGACCGCCCCGAAACCGGACTCTGCAGCTGCCATGGCACCTGCCTCGAAGCCGTCTGCCATGGCGTCACCAAGGGCGAATACGCCATTGACCGCACCGGCACAGCTGCGCTGCTGGAAGCCTTCACCCGGAACGAAGGCGAGGATGTCTTCACGCCAGGTGGGGCGACCGCCAAGGTGCGAGGCCAGGTGAACCACTGGACTGTAGCCGCCAGAGCTGGCGATCAGGTCGCAGTCGAGCACTTCGCCTGGGCTGGTGACCTTATGACTGGCGATGTCGATGGCGCAGATTCGTGCGCCGGTGACCCGCTTGCTGCCACGCGCTTCGACCACCGCGCTACCGGCGAGAATACGTACGCCGCGGCGGCGCGCTTCCTCGACCCAGGTGCCGCGCGGGTTGCTGCGCGCATCTGCGACGGCGACCACCTGTTGGCCCGCGTCCAGCCAGTCGAGCACCACCCGGTAGGCGTAATCGTTGTTGGTCGACAATACGAGCTGCCGGCCAGGGACCACGCCGTAGCGGCGCACATAGGTGGAGACTGCATCAGCGAGCATGTTGCCGGGTACATCGTTGTTCGAATAGACCAGCGGACGCTCATGGGCACCGGTCGCCAACACCACACGCTTGGCCCGCACCCGATGCATGCGCTGACGGATGATTCGCTGCCCGAGTGCGCCCATGGGCGCGATTTCACCCAGGTGGTCGGCCACGCGCTGGTGGATGGTGAGGAAGTTGTGGTCGTGGTAGCCGGTCACGGTGGCGCGTGGTAGCAGGATCACTTCCGGCATTTTTTCAAGTTCGGCGATGGCGCTGGCGGCCCAATCGGCGGCGGGCTTGTCGTCGAGTGTCTCGCGAGTGCCAAGCAGGCTGCCTCCAAACTCTTCCTGCTCGTCGGCCAGGATCACCCTGGCGCCACTGCGACCGGCAGCCAACGCTGCGGCCAGACCTGCAGGGCCGGCGCCAACCACCAGCACGTCGCAGTGCTGATTCAGATGATCGTAGCTGTCCGGGTCTTCTTCTCTTGGGGCACGGCCGAGACCTGCCGCCTTACGAATGTACTTCTCGTAGGTCAGCCAGAGGTTCTGCGGGTACATGAAAGTCTTGTAATAGAAACCGGGCGGCATCATCCCGCCGCCGACCTTACCGAGGATGCCCATCAGGTCGGTATTGACGCTCGGCCAACCGTTCACGCTGTTGGCAGTCAGGCCCGCGTACAAGGCTTGCTGAGTGGCACGCACGTTGGGGATTTGCGCCGCTTCGGTGCCGCCGATCTGCAGCACCGCATTCGGCTCTTCGGAGCCCGCGGCGACGATGCCGCGCGGACGCGAGTATTTGAAGCTGCGGCCGACGACATCGACACCGTTGGCCAGCAACGCGGCGGCCAGGGTGTCGCCGACGAAGCCTTGATAGGTCTGGCCGTTGAAGCTGAAGGTAAGGGGCTGGCTGCGGTCGACGCGGCCACCCTGGGAAAGACGATTGACCTGGCTCATGCCGTTACTCCTTGGTCGACAGCCTTCTTCGCAGCGAGCGAAGCCTCAGTCACGCTGGGCCGCTCACCGATCTTGTAGGTTTCGAGGATTTCGTAGCTCACCGTGTGACGGGTGACGTTGAAGTACTGGCGGCAGCCCGCTGCGTGAATCCACAGTTCGTGGTGGATGCCGCGCGGATTGTCACGGAAGAACAGGTACTCACCCCACTCCGCGTCAGTGCAGGCGTTCGGGTCCAGGGGGCGCGGGATATGCGCCTGGCCGGCCGCGTGGAACTCTTCTTCGGAGCGCAATTCGCCGCAATGAGGGCAGAAGATGTGCAGCATGGTCGGTACCTCCGGTAAATCTTCAAACCCGCTCGGATAGCCACGCGGGGCAAGCTTGTCTGCCGTCTCCCTTGGGAGAGGGGTATCAGCCGTCGCGCTATGCGCGACCTTCTTAGTGCGCGACTCCGGCGGCGCCGTGTTCGTCGATCAGGGCGCCGTTATGGAAGCGCTCGATGGAGAACGCTTTGGCCAGCGGGTGCATCTCACCCTTGGCCAGGCTGGCGGCAAATACATGGCCGGAACCCGGTGTCGCTTTGAAGCCACCCGTGCCCCAACCGCAGTTGAAGAAGAGGTTTTCTACCGGGGTCTTGGCAATGATCGGGCAGGCGTCCGGGGTGGTGTCGACGATGCCGCCCCATTGGCGGTTCATGCGCACCCGCGAGAGGATCGGGAACATCTCGACGATCGCCTGCAACGTGTGTTCGATGGTGGGGTAGGAACCACGCTGACCGTAACCGACATAGCTGTCGATGCCGGCGCCGATGACCAGGTCGCCTTTGTCCGACTGGCTGATGTAACCGTGCACCGCGTTGGACATGATCACGGTGTCGATAATCGGCTTGATTGGCTCGGATACCAGCGCCTGCAGCGGATGGGACTCGATCGGCAGGCGGAAGCCGGCAAGCTTGGCCATGTGCCCGGAGTTACCGGCCGTGACCACGCCGACGCGCTTGCCGCCGATGAAGCCCTTGTTGGTTTCAACGCCGATGCACACGCCGTTTTCCTTGCGAAAGCCGGTGACTTCGGTCTGCTGAATCAGATCGACGCCCAGGATGTCGGCGGCGCGGGCGTAACCCCAGGCCACCGCATCGTGTCGTGCGACGCCGCCGCGGCGCTGGAGCGATGCGCCGAGAATCGGATAGCGGGTGTTCTTCGAGCAGTCCAGGTAGGGAATCATCTCGGCCACCTGCCGGGCATCTACCACTTCACCGTCGACGCCGTTTAGGCGGTTGGCGCTGACCCGCCGCTCGATGTCGCGCATGTCCTGCAGGGTATGACCGAGGTTGAATACGCCGCGCTGGGAGAACATCACGTTGTAGTTGATGTCCTGGGACAGGCCTTCCCAGAGCTTCATCGCATGCTCGTAGAGTCGCGCCGATTCGTCCCATAGGTAGTTGGAACGCACGATGGTGGTGTTACGTGCGGTATTGCCGCCGCCCAGCCAACCCTTCTCGACCACTGCGACGTTCTTAACGCCGAACACTTTCGCCAGGTAATAAGCCGTGGCCAGGCCATGCCCACCGCCGCCGACGATGACTACGTCGTATACCGGCTTGGGCTTGGGGTTGCGCCACATGCGCTGCCAGTTTTCGTGATGGCTGAATGAGTGCTTGAGCAGGCCGAAGCCGGAATAACGTTGCATGTCGAATGCTCCTGAAAAACGACCGCCTCGAAGCGGTGATGCGACTCGTAGCGGGGGATCACCGATCAGCGATCCACCAACTGGAGGTGGAAGAAAAGTCCTTCCACCCTACGAATCAGCGGTACACCGGATAGTCGGCGCACAGCCCAGCAGCTTGTCGCGCAACCTGTGCCTCGACATCGTCATCGCCGAGGTGATCGAGGATGTCGCAGATCCAGCCAGCGAGCTCGACACTCTGAGCTTCCTTGAAACCGCGTGTGGTGATGGCCGGTGTACCGATACGCAGGCCGGACGTGACGAAGGGCGACTGCGGATCGTTGGGTACGGCGTTCTTGTTGACGGTAATGCCGGCGCGACCCAGGGCAGCGTCTGCGTCCTTACCGGTGATGCCCTGCTTGATCAGGCTGACCAGAAACAGATGGTTATCGGTGCCGCCGGAGACCACGTCGAAGCCGCGGTCGATGAATACCTTGGCCATGGCCTGAGCGTTATTGATCACCTGCTGCTGGTAATCCTTGAAGCCAGGCTCCAGCGCTTCCTTGAAACACACGGCCTTGCCGGCGATGACATGCATCAGCGGTCCGCCTTGAGCCCCCGGGAATACCGCAGAGTTGAGCTTCTTCTCGATATCGGCATTGGCGCGCGCCAGAATCAAGCCGCCACGCGGGCCGCGAAGAGTCTTGTGGGTGGTCGTGGTGACCACATCGGCAAACGGAATCGGGTTCGGATAAAGGCCGGCGGCCACCAGGCCTGCTACGTGGGCCATATCGACGAAGAGCAGCGCACCGACCTTGTCGGCGATGGCGCGGAAGCGCGGGAAGTCCAGAGTCTTCGAATAGGCCGAGAAGCCAGCAACGATCATCTTCGGCTTGCATTCAACCGCCAGGCGCTCGACCTCGTCGTAATCGATCAAACCGGTATCGGTGTCGATGCCGTACTGAACGGCGTTGTACAGCTTGCCGGACGAGCTGACCTTGGCGCCATGGGTCAGGTGACCGCCATGGGCCAGGCTCATGCCCAGAAGGGTGTCACCCGGCTGCAGCAGTGCGAGATACACCGCGCTGTTGGCTGAGGAGCCGGAGTGCGGCTGGACGTTGGCGTAGTCGGCGCCGAACAGCTCCTTGGCCCGGTCGATCGCCAGCTGCTCGACTTTGTCGACATGCTCGCAGCCACCGTAGTAGCGCTTGCCCGGATAGCCTTCGGCATACTTGTTGGTCAGCCCGCTGCCCTGTGCCTGCATGACCCGCTTACTGGTGTAGTTCTCCGAGGCGATCAGTTCGATGTGATGTTCCTGACGCGCTTCCTCGGCATCCATCGCCGCCAGCAGTTCGTCGTCATAGCCTTGAATTTTGTCTTGCTTGCTGAACATCGCGGATCTCCTAAAAGCGCAACTGCGCCATTCGCCTCGGTGAAGGCCTTGGTCTGTCTGGATGCGATGGTAGGGCTGGGCCTTGCCGGGAAGATGCCTGCCTGCGTCTTGTGAGAGTTCGTTTGCGACATGACCTCGTCGTTATCGGAACCCGTGCTGTCGCCCGGCAGGTTTCGCCGCAAACGCCGGCAACAAGCGCCATTGAAGCTGCTCGGTACGAGGTGGGAGGAGGGTGATGAACGCGCACGCGTACCGCAGTCCGAGCCCCAAGTGTCGCTTGGGGCTTGGGCCGATGGATGGCTGCTGCGGCTGGGCGCAAATGACTTGAAGCGAGCGCCTGGAAAGGCGGGCGCGTTTTTGGCAACGGCGCGGAGAGGTGCCTGGCGGGTTCAGGCGGGCGTGCAACTAACGGGCTGGGTGCTGCCGAGCGCGGTCATCGCGCCCGGCAGGAAGGCTCAGTAATCGATGACCACGTCGCCCTGCGGCACGCTGCAGCAGGACAGGATATAGCCTTCAGCCACATCCTCATCGGTGATGCCGCCGTTGTGCTCCATGATCACTTCGCCCGACGTCTTCATGACCTTGCACGTACCGCAAATGCCCATACCGCAGGCCTTGGGTATATGCAGGCCAAGCTGTGCGGCGGCTGAATGAACGGTGTCGCGCGGGCCCACGCGGATGCTCTTGCCCGTCCCGGTGAACTCCACCTGATTGAGATCGGCAAACGGTACATCCGGCGCATCGGCGGCCTGTTCGGCAAGCTCCTGTACATCGCTGCGCACGTCCGCCGGCGTCGCGCCGAAGGATTCTTCGTGATAGCGCTGCATGTCGAAGCCATTGGCGACCAACAGCCGCTTGACCGCATTCATGTACGGCGTTGGTCCGCAGCAGAAGATTTCGCGATCGAGAAAGTCGGGCGCTATCAGCTCCAGCATGCGCTGGTCGAGGTAGCCTCGGTAGCCGGCCCAGGCCTCACCCATGCCATGTTTTTCGCAGATGATGTGCAGGCTGAAATTGCTGACCCGCGACGCCATGTGCTCCAGCTCACGATGGAAGATCACGTCCTTGGGGGAGCGAGCGCTGTGGACGAACACCATATCCACGTTGGCGTTGGTATCGAAATACCAGCGCGCCATCGACATGACCGGCGTGATGCCGACGCCCCCGGACAGGAACAGCACCCGGTCGCTGGGGTAATCGATAACATTGAACAGACCCACGGGGCCGTGTACCGGCAGCAGATCACCCTCGGTGAGGTTGTCGTGCAGCCAGTTGGACACCTTGCCGCCGGGGATGCGCTTGATCGTTACTGAGAAGCTGTAGGGCACCGAAGGTGAGCTGGCGATCGTGTACGAGCGCATCACCTGCTGACCATCAATCTCCAGTTCCAGGGTGACGAACTGACCTGGCTTGAAGAAGTACATGATTGGCTGGTCGGACATGAAGCAAAAGGTGCGAACGTCCCAGGTTTCCTGGATCACCTTCACGCAGCGCACCATATGGCGGCCGTTGGTCCATGTCTGGGTATTGACCGGATTGAGGAAATTGCTGGACATGCTCACCTCGATTGCGCGCTGGCTACAACGGCCTTTTGACGGGTCCTTTTCCAGGGCTGCGACTGCACGACGCATGGCCCTTCTGGCGCAGAATTGTGCGCAACGCGCTACCGGCTCACTTACCTATCCACGACATCGGCATGCTTATCGCGACCAGCCCTGTGTCACGGGCGTTCGGGCGTCGGAAACGGATGCGTGGCTGTCGTCCGTAGATAAGGTTTTCCTCTTGCTCCGCTCCACACTCGGTCGCAGCCGAGCAGGGAAGGTGATCTGGCTGGAGTCGCTTCCTATAGGACGGCATGGATGTTTTTCCGGCTCACGCCTTGCGCTGCATTGAATAGCCATTTTTGTCGCCTGCCAAAGACGCCTGCGAGGCGCGGCCGGCTTGAGGAGCAACCGATGGATGCCACTTCCAACCTGAGCCTGGGCGATCCGCTCGAAGCAGCGCGTAAGGCCACTGCCGAAATGCTGCAGGGGCGCGAGCCAAATTTTTCTCTCCCGCAACCGTTCTATAGCGATGAACGGCTGTTCCAGATCGACATGCAGGAGATCTTTCACAAGGAATGGCTGATTGCGGGCATGACCTGCGAAATTCCAGCGAAGGGCAATTTCCTGACGTTGCAGATCGGCAACAACCCGATCCTGGTGGTTCGCGGTGCGGAAGGCGTTGTGCATGCCTTCCACAACGTATGCCGCCATCGTGGTTCGCGGCTGTGCACCAGTGAAAAGGGCAAGGTCGCCAAGCTGGTCTGTCCGTATCACCAGTGGACTTACGAGCTGGACGGTCGCCTGCTATTTGCCGGCACCGAAATGGGCACCGACTTCGACCTCAATCAGTACGGGCTGAAGCCTGTTCAGTGCAAGACCGCTGGCGGCTACATCTTCATCTCTCTGGCTGAAAATCCACCTGCGATCGATGACTTCCTTGCGACCCTGTCGCACTACATGGAACCCTACGACATGGAGAACACCAAGGTGGCGGTACAAAGCACCCTGGTGGAAAAAGCCAACTGGAAACTGGTCCTCGAGAATAATCGCGAGTGCTACCACTGCAACGGCTCGCACCCGGAGTTGCTCAATACCCTCCTGGAATGGGATGACGTCACCGATCCGCGTGCCAGCCAGGCGTTCAAGGACCATGTGGCCGAGTCCGCCGCCAAGTGGGACGCCGAGCAGATTCCCTATGCCCATGCCAGCTTCGGGCTGCGCAACCGCATCGTGCGCATGCCGTTGCTCAAGGGTACCGTGTCGATGACCATGGATGGCAAGCAGGGTTGCCAGAAGCTGATGGGACGGATCAAGAATCCCGAGCTCGGCTCGATGCGTATCCTGCATCTGCCGCACTCCTGGAACCATTGCATGGGCGATCATGTGATCGTCTTTACCGTCTGGCCGATCAGCGCTCAGGAGACCATGGTCACCACCAAATGGCTTGTGCACAAGGACGCCGTGGAAGGTGTCGACTACGATGTGGCGCGCCTGCGCCAGGTATGGGACGCCACCAACGATCAGGATCGCCGTCTCGCCGAGGAGAACCAGCGCGGAATCAACTCCACGGCTTACCAGCCCGGTCCTTATTCGCAGACCTATGAGTTCGGTGTAGTCAATTTCATCGACTGGTACAGCGAACGCATGTTGAACAACCTGGGATCTGCCGCCGCGCCTTATCTTCGGCAAATCAATACATAACAGCCCACCCGTCAACACCGAACGGCGTCCCCCTCGTGAAGGCGAAGGGACGCCGTTTTCATTTCCAGTTGCGCAACGTGTAGGGGCTTGTCTAGCCGCGATGCAGCGCTTCATGCAGCTGGTTCCAAGGAACTTCACTGCGACCCCAAGACCGAAGAATGGAAGCGGAGGCCTGTGGCTCGTCAAGAGCGCGGGCTGCCTGGAATGTCGCTGCAATGTAGGGGTTCAAGTGATCGTCATTATCATGGGTGTAGCGGGAAGCGGGAAAACCACCATCGGCGAGATGCTAGCCGCTCGCCTGGGATGTGGCTTTTCCGACGCTGACGAGTTTCACAGCAATACCAACAAAGAGAAGATGGCAAGCGGCGTTGCCCTGGAAGACGAAGATCGCCGCCCCTGGCTTGAAGCCATGCGGGCAGCCATCGTCGCGCAGCGCGAGCGCGGAAACGACTGGGTATTTACCTGTTCTGCACTCAAGCGAAGCTATCGAGCGCTTCTCAGCGATGGCGATGACGGAGTGGTCTGGGTCTATCTGGACGGTTCGGAAGAGCTGCTGATGACGCGTCTTGCCACGCGCGCCGGTCACTTCTTCGATCCTGGCTTGTTGCGCAGCCAGCTGCAGACACTGGAGATACCTGCCGACGACGAGGCGCTGCGCGTGGATATCACGCCAGCACCTGAGCAGATCGTCGAGACGCTTGTGCAGCGCCTATCGCGTATCGATACAACCGGCTAGAGGCCAGGGGCTTCGTCAGTCAGCCAGCTCGTAACGGTTGCGCCCATTGCGCTTGGCGCGAAGCAGCGCCACGTCGGCGCGATTGATAGCGCTGGAGTAGTTTTCGTCGGCACGCAGCTCGGACAAGCCCAGGCTTACAGTGACGGACAGCGACTCGTCGTTGATCCTCACACGAAGCCGGGCGACCGCTTCACGTAATCTTTCCATCACGAGAATTGCGCTGTCGGTTGAGGTCTCTGGCATGAGCACAAGGAATTCCTCGCCACCCCACCGGCCGACCAGGTCATGCTCGCGGATCTCGGCCTCCATCACGCGCACGACCTCCATCAACACGTTGTCGCCGATCTCGTGGCCGTGTTCGTCATTGATGGCCTTGAATCGATCTATGTCGACCATGACCACGCATAGGGGCCTGGAGTAACGCTTGGCGCGTTCGCTTTCCTCGCGTAGCCGTTCGGTGAGCAGGCGGCGGTTGGCGATACCGGTCAGGGCGTCATGGGTGGAGGCTTCCCGCAGGGCAATGTTCAGATCGCGCATCATCGTCTGGTAGCGATCGGAAATCCGCGCCACTTTCTCGAGTTGTCTGAGCTGCTTGTCGAAACGGGCCGAAAGACTCATCTCACGTTCACGCACGATGCTCTGATAGCCATCGGACACACGGGCAATTCGCTCGATGCGGTTGAGCAGGCTGTGGTGTGCTTCCCACAGCTGGCTCAGCGTTTCATGCAGCGGGTGGCCCTGGTTGTGCGGATCGGACAGCGATTCCACGACCTGGCTTTCCAACGGGTTTTGCCCACGCATAAGGACCTTCTAGTCGTCACTGAGGATCATGAACGGAAAGGTGCAGTCTTCCTTGAATTCTTCGGCCAGTTCTACCACACGCTCATTGCGTCGATCGTAGTGCCAGTTGACCGTGACCGACTTGCCGTCCTGATGCGCCGCCTCGAGCAGATCGAAGATATCCATGACGGCCTTGATGCTACTGGTGTTCAGATACAGCAGGTGCAGCTCGAGTCGAAGCGGGCGGCCGGCTTCGGCGAGGTAGCGCTCGATCCACTCGATGACCTGGTGGAACAGTTCGTAGGAGTTTTCCGGGTAGGAGTCACCTTGCATGGCGAGCACGCCATTTTCCCAGTCTGACTGTATGGCAGGCGATGACTGGCTGCCGGTAATGATGAAATCGTTCATGTGGTTATGGCTCTTGAAGTCAGATGACCGCGCTCAGGCTGATGAAGGATCGGCCATCGGCAACGGCTTGGAGCGATGCTTTCAATGGTTCACTGGATTTGCGCGCGATATCGATAAGCCCTAAACCGGCACCGCTGACAGTGTTGTCTTTACGGGGTTTGCGCAATTGTTCTTTGTACCTTGCCTTGAGCTGGGTCTTGTCCAGACCGGCCAGATCCTTGATCGTCGCCAGAAGCGCTTCGCCGTCGGCCGTCTCGATGAGGTTGCCGGCTGACACCACATAGCGGCCATCGGCATCGTTGCGCGCGACCACGACCGTGGCGCCAGCCTCCTGGTCCGCCCAGTTGTGCACCTTGGCGTAGTGGCGGATGTTCTGCGTCATCTCTATGTAAACGGCGAAGACATCCATGGCGGAAGACGGATTGGCGTGATCGGCTGCCAGGTAATTGCGCAGCGCGTTGCCTATCTCCTCGATGAGGCTGCGCGATATCGGTCCGTTGAAGCACAGCATAATCTGCTGCCGATTGTAGCTTTCGCGCATGGCGAACAGGTCAAGGCTTTCCATGGGGTAACTCGGCTCCGGTGGATGACGCTCAATCGAAACGGAAACACAGCATTGTGATGTCGTCACGCTGGGGGTAATCGCCCTGGTATTCATCCAGAGTGGCTTTGAACGCGGCGCACTGCTCACTCATGGGAAGACGAGCATGACGCAGGATCATCTCAGCGAAGCGACTGTTACCAAAGCCATAGCCTAGCTCACCGCCTGCCTGGTCAAGGAACCCATCTGTGGCGAGATAAAAGGTACGTCCCGGCTCGAGCTGGATGTCGGCATTCTGGTATTCGCACGGTCGACGGTCCCCGATCGCTCGCCGCCCTGCGCGCAGTTCGTCTATGCGTTCGCCGTCGCTGTAGTAAAGCGCGACCTTGGCGCCTGCATAAGTCACGGTCCTGCGGCTGAAGTCAACGTAGGCCAAGCCCACGTCCATATTGGTGGCGAGCGCGTGTTCGACTGCATCGTCACGCAGCATCTTGCGCACGATGGCGTCGGTGCGGGCAAGAATCGCGGCAGGGTCATGCAGCCCTGCGTCGGCAATCGCCTGGTCGATCGTGGCATGGGCGAGCATGGTCATCAGGGCGCCCGGAACACCGTGTCCGGCGCAGTCGACCACGCCAAGCAGGCAGCCGTGTTCGGCGGAGCGGTATACATAGAAGTCGCCGCCGACGACGTCCCGTGGGTGCCAGAGCACCGCGTGGCGTTCGTCGAGGTCGGCCATCAGCTGACGCTTGGGAAGGATCGAATGCTGGATCAGGCTGGCATATTCGATCGAGTCGTCGATTTTCTTGTGGGCGGCGGCCATGTCTCGGTTGACCTGCTCAAGCTCACGGGTCCGCTCGCGCACGCGGCTCTCCAGTTCACCGGTATGGCTCCGAACCTTCTGCGCCATGCTGCCGAATGCCGCGCTTAGCTCACCGATTTCATCGTTCCGCATCTTCGGCAGCGGCGTATCGAATTGCCCGGCAGCGATAGCTTGAGCGCTCTTGCGCAGCTGACGCAGAGGGCGAAGCACGAGTCTGTCGACCAGCCAGGCGCCTCCGGCGATGAGCAGTAGAAACAGCAGCAGAACCGCGCCGATGGCCGGCAGCAGCGGCCTGATCTCCACCACCTGTGCGGTGCGTAAATCGACGGTACTGGTGACGAACCATTCCAGCTCTGGAATCCAGGCCATCGCCAACAGCCTTGGTTCGTTGTCGATGCTTACCTGCAGCGTGGCCGTGTCGCCTGGGTGCTCTCGACTGTATGCCATGGCCTGGCGCAGCGCTGTGGCCTGGTCGATGTCATCGAGCAGGCCCAGCAGATTGGTTGACAGGGACCGGCCCTGCGGGGTGTCCGCATTAATCGTTACCAGATTCTGGTTCGGGTGGACCAGAATCGAGCCGTAGCTGTCGAGCACCATCGACTCGACGCCTGCCTTGTCATCCCTGATGAAATCATTGATGAACGCGTTCAGGCTGATTCCCGAGCCGACAACGCCCAGCGGCTGATCATCGTCGCGCACGACAACGTTGAACCAGATCTTCAAGTCCTGACTGACAGCCGAGCGATCAACGTTGAGGTGGTAGGGGGCATCGGATCTGAGGGTGATATAGAACCATTCATCCTCGCTTGCATCCGGGCTCATCTCGTAACGTGGCGCCTCACTCGGGACCAGCTCATCACCGTTCGAGTAGTAGCGGCCACTGGCCGCCGAAGCGGCGAAGTAGGAGTGATCGGAAAGCGCTCTTTGATAACCGGCTGCCTCGCTGAAGAACAGCGCACGCTTGGCGGGATCCTCTTCGTCGCGCAGCCATGCCCGGGTGATCTGCGATTCGGCCAGACGCTGCGCCAGTGCCAGCTCGCGCGTAACCGGAGCGAAAAGCCGCTCGCGGTTGAACTGCACGACGTTGCGCGCATAGGCATCGCCGAACCGGCTCTGTATACCTTTGAGCGCTTCTCGCCCGACCAGCGCCGCAACACCTATCGCAAGAACAAAGGTCAGCAATAACGCCAACAGCGATTTGCCACGTAATCCCAGGGCCGCCATGTGGTGGTTATCCGTCCTTTGAATTCAAAGCTGGCAGTGCAGGGGGCAGTGCCGAGCGTCCAAGGTGACAAGTCTGGCATCCAGCCAGTCGCTACCGGTTTGTTCTGCACGCAGGAAAACGGAGCTTTGCAGCTCCGTTTTCCGTTCTCATCAGGCGAGTTTCTTGTACTTCACCCGGTGCGGCTGAGCGGCAGCGTCGCCGAGGCGCTTCTTGCGGTCGGCTTCGTACTCGGTGTAGTTGCCTTCGAAGAAGACGATATCGCCATTGTCCTCATAGGACAGGATGTGGGTGGCGACACGGTCCAGGAACCAGCGATCGTGGGAAATCACGATAGCCGCGCCGGGGAAGTCCAGCAGCGCCTCTTCCAGCGAGCGCAGGGTTTCCACGTCGAGGTCGTTGGACGGTTCGTCGAGCAGCAGCACGTTGGCGCCTTCCTTGAGCGTCAGCGCCAGGTGCAGGCGACCGCGCTCACCGCCGGAGAGGTCCTTGACGAACTTCTGCTGGTCACCGCCCTTGAAGTTGAAACGCCCCACGTAGGTGCGCGACGGGACTTCGTAGTTGCCGATGCGGATCATGTCAGCGCCGTCGGATACCGCTTCCCATACGGATTTGCTGCCATCCAGGTCATCGCGGCTCTGATCGACACAGGCGACCTGCACGGTATCGCCGATTTCGATGCTGCCCGAATCTGGCTGCTCCTTGCCCATGATCATGCGGAACAGGGTGGACTTGCCCGCTCCGTTACCGCCGATCACTCCAACGATGGCGCCCTTGGGCATGCTGAACGACAGGTCCTCGATCAGCACGCGATCACCGTAGCTCTTGGTGACGTTGTTGAAGTCGATGACCTTGTCGCCCAGACGTGGGCCTGCGGGGATGTAGATTTCGTTGGTTTCGCTGCGCTTCTGGAATTCCTGCGACTGCATTTCCTCGAAGCGCTGCAGGCGTGCCTTGGATTTGGACTGGCGGGCCTTGGCGCCTTTGCGCACCCACTCCAGTTCTTCCTTCATGGCCTTTTCATGAGCCGACTGCTGCTTGGATTCCTGCGCCAGACGGTTGGATTTCGCTTCCAGCCAGCCGGAGTAGTTGCCCTCGTAAGGAATGCCCTGGCCGCGGTCGAGTTCCAGAATCCAGCCAGCCACGTTGTCGAGGAAGTAACGATCGTGGGTGATCGCAACCACGGTGCCGGGGAAGTCATGGAGGAAGTGCTCCAGCCAGGCCACCGAATCGGCGTCCAGGTGGTTGGTCGGTTCGTCCAGCAGCAGCATGTCCGGTGCAGACAGCAGCAGGCGGCACAGCGCGACACGGCGCTTCTCGCCGCCGGACAGGTGCTCGACCGTTGCGTCCCATGGCGGCAGGCGCAGGGCATCGGCGGCAACTTCCAGCTGGCGCTCGAGGTTGTGCCCGTCGCTGGCCTGCAGGATGGCTTCGAGTTTGGCCTGCTCGGACGCCAACTTGTCGAAGTCCGCGTCGGGTTCGGCATAGGCAGCGTAAACCTCGTCCAGGCGTGCCTGGGCGTCCTTAATGCTGCTGACCGCTTCTTCTACGACTTCGCGCACAGTCTTGCTTGGATCGAGCTCGGGTTCCTGCGGGAGGTAGCCGACGTTCAATTCGGGCATCGCCCGCGCTTCGCCATCGAATTCGGTGTCGACACCCGCCATGATCTTCAGCAGGGTGGACTTGCCCGAGCCGTTGAGGCCGAGCACGCCGATCTTGGCGCCGGGAAAGAACGACAGGGAAATGTTCTTGAGAATTTCACGCTTCGGCGGAACGACTTTGCCGAGCCGATGCATGGTATAGACGTAAGAGCCTGTTTTGCCTGCTTTGTCATTTTTTGACATGGTTTGATTCGCCTTTAATCCTGTATTTTCAATGCCTTAAAGGTAGAGACAGGCGCTTAAATTCTGAAAAATGAACGTTAAGTTTTGCGCTGACCGTCCGATGCCCCTGACTATACTTGGAAAAGTTATGTTTTATGAGGGAGCAACATGGGTTTCCAAGTCATAGAGCTGGTGGTGAATGCTGCTCGAAGAAAGTTGCTGGTGCAAGACCACATCCCTGCGTACTACCCCAACCTATACATCACCATGGAGCACTCGGGCAGAGCCCTCGAAACAACCAAGAAGTACCTTGAACATCTGGCTGTGTTTGAGGAGTTTCTGGCTTTTTCTTCCATTGATCTGATTTCTCACCTCGAACAGCGCCCTCACAGCCAATACCTCACAGACAGTGAGCTTTCTAGGTTTGTGTCGGACGCGGGGTTCAGCAAGGAAACCTTGGCCATGAAGTATGCGGGGGGGCGTTTGCATCCGACCACCTACAAATCCGTCGGCAAAGTTCATGCGCAGCAGCGAATCGAGGCGGTACGCGACTATCTGGCCTTCCTCTATGACAAGTTGGGTGATCACTCAACACGATATGAGGCAGTTGACGATCTAAAGAGGCGCATCAACCGCAAGATCAAAGCAGCCAGCCCTGCGTGGAAAAAAACGCGAACGGACGAAATGAAGGGGCTTACGAGCCAGGCGCGAACTCGATTGCTGGAAATCATGCATCCGGATTGCGGCGAGAACCCCTTTTCAGATGAAGCCATCAGGCTGCGTAACTACATCATTTTGCTATTGGGTCTAGACATGGGGCTGCGACGCTCCGAGATGCTGCTGATCAAGACCAGCGATATTCACTGGCACAGTCGTCAGCTAGCGGTGGTCAACCTGGAGGATGAGAGCCTCGATCCACGAACCATGGCTCCTCAGTTCAAAACCCGCGAGCGCATGCTGGTGATGACCGATGACCTGTATGGCGCAATCACTAAGTACGAATCGGAATATCGCCGCAGAAAGCCCCGTAACGGCAAATCGCAAGCGACAAGGCATCCGTTTTTGCTCGTGGCACACAAGCGAAATGAGGGCGGACCTCTAACCATCAAGGCAGTGGATGGCGTTCTGTCCAGGGTCCGAGAAGTAGCGCCGGAACTGGCTCATGTGCACACGCATATTTTGAGGCATGACGCGGTCTACACGATGCTGGAAAGCATGCGTGAGGAACTGGCAGCGCTCACGCCGGAGGATCGCACCACGCAAGTTCAAAAGACCCTCACATGGATGTTCGGCTGGAGCCCCGAGTCGAACATGCCCGGCCTCTACGGCGCGAAGTTCTGGAAGGAAGAGGCAGACAAAGCGATACAGAAACGGGCCGAGCGGTTTACGGCCAATGGTCAAAAGGCCGGCAAGACACCAGGAGTTCCAGAGTGAAAATCTCCTTCGAAGCACTTCAGGCACCCACGAAGGACAGCCTCGATGCGTGGTTGAACACGCCTCGCCTGGCGAAATGTGGGGAGGTGTTCACACCCATCGAACCGGTGTGGAGACCAGATAAATCGGCTCATTACTCAGTCAACTGGAAAGCGGCTATTGCCTGCGTCTCGCCGGATTTGCAGCGCTGGTTGCATGCCGCCCTGGCGTACCGAATGGCCGATATGGCAGCGATCACAGTTGCGAAGGCCGCCAATGTGTTGTCGCGGGCTGCTCAGGACGGGATTGACCCGTTCAACGAGGATCACTTGATCGATTTGCGGGAGCGCTTTACCACAGGTGAGTTTTGTGCGATTGCCGCTTTCATGGCGTTTTGGCACGACTGCGAATCCCTCGAACAGCGCCCATCGCAACTTCTGATAGATGCCTACAAGGCAATGCCCAGGAAAAAGAGAACCAGCAACGATGTGATCCTCAGCCTGGACCCCGAACAAGGCCCACTCACACAGTTTGAGCAGGACGCGCTGCATCAATGGATACATGAGCAGTTTTGTCATGGGCAGTTAGATTGCGAGCAGTACCTGTACCTGCGCCTGATGATGATTTATGGGCAACGTGGCTTTCAGTTGCGAATGATGGTCTTTGGTGATTTCACGAAGATCGATCAGGGGTGCACGGTCAGGTTTCATTGGGCAAAGCAAAAAGGCTACGAGGCGGGTTGGCGTGCAAAGGCCGAAACATTCAGTCTGGATGAGGACCTCTTCAACACTGTGCGGGCCTACAAAGCAATGGTTCTGGCGCAACTCTGGCAAGCGTATCCAGACGGTGCCGACTGGAATGCAGCCATTGAGAATGTACCCCTCTTTCGTCGGAAGCTGAATGATGAAGCAGGATGTCGGGAGCGGTTGACTCCCCCTGTTTTGCTCGACAGCCCCCTTCAAAAAGACCTCGAAGCCGCGCCGCAGCCGACCTTTCATATCGGGTCAGGCACGATCAGGCGTTGGCTTAGGTGCATCGAGCGGATGGAGGGCTTTCCGATTTCGCCTCGCACCCAGCAGCCGCTGAAAGTGACGCGTGGGCACCGGTTCAGGCACACCCTCGGCACGGACCTTTCCAATGCGGGACTGGATGAGTGGACGATGGCACGTGCTTTGATGCAAAGCGATACTCGAGCAGTGCGGAAGTACCGCGCCGTGTCGCCGGAGTTGCTGGCGTTGATCGACGCGAAGATGAGCGACCATCTGGCCTTGGTTGTGAATGCGTTCACCGGGATCATCGTCACGGATCGCACCTCAGCGAAAAACGGGGATCGAGCGGATCGACAAATCGAGGATGTGGCAGTATGCGGTGCCACTGCCGCCTGCCATCTCGATGCGCCGGACACCTGTTACGCATGCGGAAAATTCCAACCCCTTCTGCACGCCAATCACCGTGCGGTCCTTGAGCGATTGGAACGTCGTCGGGCGCAAACCATTGCAATGGATAAAACGACCGGTGTGCTCTGGGATCGGGCCATTCTGGCTTGCCGAAAGGTGATTCTAGATTGTGAGGCCATGCTCCGATCGGGGAGGATAGGCGAATGACCGATGCGTTTTATTCTGAACCGACGAACAACATTGTCGTTTTTAAGCCCAGGAGCCAACTCGCTGCAGAGGCTCAGCTCGCGGCGTTTATCGAATGGGCAAAACAGACCCTGCCCAAAGGCATTCCCAATCGAGTGCACGCGAGTATTCGCTGGGAAGACGGCAGTTGGCACCCGCATGGCTTCGAAGGCTGTAGCTTCACGGCGCTCGGAACGACCAAAGTTGCCCCAAAGGCGATGCAGGCACCTTTCACGGAGTTTGCCAAAGCCATAGTGGTGTATCGAAGGGTGTATTTGCAGAAAAAGGCGACGAAAGAATGGCTGAGAGTTTTGGCCGCGCTGGAAGTCGCCCTGTTCGAGTTGACCGGCACGCGGGATGTGACGCGGGTGTCCGCCGCTGTCTGTAATGAAGCGTGCGAGCACATGAGCCGTCACTGGACAAAAGGCAACACCGCATACTGTTTCAGTAAGACACTTGAGGCCATCATCGCCCTGATGCGGGCCAAAAAACTGCTCAAGTTAGATTTCCGATGGACCTCTCCGCTGACGCAGAGGTCGCTTGGCACGCTCAAGCAGCAAAAAGCGGATCGGGAACAGAAGCTGCCCAACCCTGACGCGATCAGAGCCCTCGGGGAAATGTTCACTAACGAAGCGACCCGTCCGCTCGATACCGTTGTGACATCCGCCTGTGCGCTGTTGCTGAGTGTACCCAGTCGCGTGGGTGAATTGGCGGATGTTGAATTGGATTGCCTGGTATTCAAGGAGGATACCCAGGGCAATCGGCGCATGTTCGTGCGCTGGTACGCGGAAAAAATAAACCAGGTGACGCTGAAGCCCGTCGTTAAGCCGGAGATGGAGCCGGTCGTCGAGCGGGTCATCGCGTTACTGAAACCTATCACCGATGAGGCGCGGGATTACTCCGCCTGGCTGGAAAACCATCCCGATGAGTTTCCGCCCCATGAAGGACTGCCACCCAAGGGGCCTGATGAACCGCTTACGTACGACGAAGCCTGTGCAGCGCTGAAACTCACCATTTCTAAGGACCGTGGCTCGCGAGAGATATTTGTTGCCAAGTTCCTGAAATCTCTGGAGAAGCGAAAGGCGCTTAGCCCCGCCGCCCGAGCCCTTTTGGGCGAGATCCGTGATGGGTGGAAAACCCCAAGGAAGAAGAACTTCGTCGAGGGTAGGCCAGGAGTCCAGGGTGTTGAACTTGACGACCGGAGTGTGATCACGCTCCGCAAGCTCAATGTGCTGTTGCGGGAGAAGTATCTTCCAAAGGATTTTCCATACACTACGCCGTACACGGAGGGCAAAGCTCGTGTGAAGTATCGTGATGCGTTGTTCACAGTGCGAACGGGAGCACTGACTGAAGACTCAGCTCACGTTGTGAAACACGGGTTTGGCGTGGAGATCGCGGCGAAAACTAACCGATTGAATGCGCAATTAGGCGGTACGAGCAACCAGACAAAGAAAGGCCTGTTCGAGCGCTATGGCTACCCTGGTGTCAAGGTCAACACGCATGCGTTTCGGCACGAATTGAACACGCGGATGCACCAGGCCGGTCTGTCGCAACTCCTAATTGACGCCTTCTCCGGGCGCACGACGATGGGGTCGGTCTACAACCATGAAACCATCGAGGAACGCACCCAAGCAGTTGCGGCTTACCACCCCAAAACGAAGCACAGCACCGCTGCTCAGCGTCTGAACAAGGTCAAAACCAATCAGCCGCTGAGCCTGGTAGATGTGAGGGAACTGCGCGAGGGTGAGCAGGACCGCATTATCCATCAAACCCATCTCGGCGTCTGTGTGCACAACTTTGCATCCGAGCCCTGCCCGAAAATGGGTGCCTGTTTAGACTGCGGGCTGCTCGGTTGCGTCAAAGGGGATGACGTGAAGCTTGGTAACCTCAAGGAAGAACGCGACGACCTCAAACTCCGCCTCGATAAAGCCCTGGATGCGCAGTCTCGGAGTGTTTTTGGGGCGTCGGAGTCGGCAAAAAAAGTGGGTGAGAAGCTCTTTAAATGCGAGGCGCTTATCCAAACGCTGGAAAACCCCGAACTCGAAAACGGTGACATTGTGTGGAACGCCGACAACGGTTGGACGCTGACCAAGAACGCCGCCGCAATGTCGGGGCTGATCGAAGTAAAAGCCATTGAAAACCAGGCGCAGGCGTTGCCATCGCAGGATGAGGTCAAGGCTTTGCTGGATGAGATTGAGGGTTAACGATGGGGCATTTAACGCCAAAGGGTGAGAAGCGCATCATCAAGCTGATTGAGGAATGGTCAGAGCAGAAGCTGACCTGGCCTTTGCTCGTTGACGCCTGCAAAGAAAAACTGGGTATAAGTCGTGCTCGCCAGTCCCTGATGAATCTACCTGCCGTGGATCTGGCGATGAAGAATCGCAAGGCGGCATTGAAGGCTAAAAAGCTGAAGCCGGGCTGGATTGGCGATATTCAGGCAGCCAACGAGCGCATCGAAGAACTGACAGCGACCAATCAGAAGCTGTTAGCTGCTGTTCGAGATATGCATAGTCGGTTTTTGATCTGGCAAGCCAATGCGGATATGCACGGGCTAACGCAATCGATGTTGGAGCGGCCGGTTTCACAGCTTCGAAAAAAGACCTGATCCGGTGTTAAGAAACTTATACCTGGAAAAGACTTATGGCAGCTACGCCCTGAAACTAGAGCACTCGGACCATGCTCCGCGCTACGTTTGTGACGGGCAGCTTTCGGCCAATAGCGGTCGTTTACAATGGTTTAACAGTGTGATGGGCCAGTGAAGCCAAGGCTTGTCGCGAAATACCATCCGTACAGGGCTGGTTGGCGAGTGTTAAGGCTCGATAAAATCGACATTCCTGAAGGGCTCGTCAGGCCGGTTAGCAACGGCTTCAAGTGCCAACCGACCTAGATCAGGCGGCCTGGGTCAGGTCAGGGGAGCCGAACCCAGGAAGGGCTTTGTTAAAAGCAGGGGTATCAGTAACGGTTGACATCAACCACAACGCGCCCTCGGACTTTGCCATTGAGCAGATCATGGGCCATGTCAATGGCCTCGCTGAGCGCGATCTCCCGAGTCATTTCATCCAGTAGCGCCAAGCCCAATTCTGAGGACAGGCGCTGCCAAGCCGTTACCCGTTCCTCATAGGGGCGGGTCACACTGTTGATTCCCAGCAAGCTGACCCCGCGCAGGATAAAGGGGGCGACAGTGGCTGGGAAATCCATGCCCTGGGCCAGGCCGCATGCCGCAACGGCGCCATCTGCACGTGTGCTGGCGCAGGCATTGGCCAGAGTATAGCTACCCACCGAGTCGATTACTGCTGCCCAGCGCTCTGCTGCCAGGGGGCGCCCTGGGCTACCCAGCTCGGCTCGATCGATGATTGTGCTAGCACCCAGGTGCTTCAGATAGTCAGCTTCGGCCGGACGACCGGTTGAAGCGGTTACCGAATAACCGCGCTTGGCTAGCAGTGCGATGGCAAAGCTACCAACCCCACCATTGGCACCTGTGACCAGCACTTCACCACTCTCTGGTGACAAGCCGTGACGCTCCAGTGCGATCAGGCTCAGCATGGCGGTATAACCGGCAGTACCGATTGCCATGGCCTGCCGTGCGCTCAGTTGAGCGGGCTGGGGAATCAGCCAGTCACCTTTAAGCCTGGCTTTTTGAGCAAGGCCCCCCCAGTGCGTCTCACCAACGCCCCAACCATTGAGTAACACCCGGTCGCCAACCTTGTAACGAGCATGATCGCTGGCTTCGACAACGCCTGCCAGGTCAATGCCAGGAACCATGGGGAACCGCCGTACCACCGGACTACGTCCGCTGATGGCGAGACCATCCTTGTAGTTGAGCGTGCTGTACTCGACGCGCACGGTAACGTCGCCCTCAGGCAGCTGCGAGTCATCAAGCTCGGTCAGCCGCGTCTGATAGTTGTCGTCGTTTTTCTCGATGAGTAATGCGTGGAACATGGTCTCTCCTTATTTAGACTGATCGTCTTTAAATGGTCGAAAAAACACTACCTCGCGGCACCGGCCAGAAAGCCCTTGGCAAAGGTGTCTAGTGGTTGGGCGTTCTGCGCCAGCTTGGCGCGTAGTACTGCGCCTTCCCAGCCAATCCAGAAATAAGCGGCAAGCGCATCGCAATCGCTGTCGGGCTCCAGCTGCCCGTGGTTGACTGCCTGAACCAGGCAATTGGCCAGCCGGTCTTGCCAGTCGAGGAGGACATCCTCCAGTGCTTGGCGAAAACTGGCGGGTAGTGCCGTGATCTCCTGACCAAGGTTGCCGACCAGACAACCTCGGCGAAACTCATGCTTGGCCATGCCGGCTTTGGCATCATCGACGAAATTGCTCAGGCGTTGCAGGGGCGGTACCTGATCGTCCAGCAGCCAGCGATCCAGTTTGCGCGCGAAATAAGCGGCATAGCGCTGCAGCACCTCTTGGACGAAGGCTTCCTTACTGTCGAAGTAGTGATAGAACGAACCCTTTGGTACGCGCACGCGCTTCAGGACGGCATCTATGCCGGTGGCGGCAAAACCCTGTTCGGTCAGCACTTCCATGCCGCAACACAGTAATGCCTCGCGAGTGTCGTCAAAGCCTCTCGCGACTTTGGGTGGTCGGCCACGGCGGGCTTGGGGCTTTGAAGTAGTCATGGGAATACATTAGACCGACTGTCTACAATGTCAACATTCTGTCTGCTTGTCGTAAATGCGGTTTGGGATTCAGTGCTTTATGCATGGCCAAACGTCTGCTCTGCCGTTTCCAAAGCGTCATCTACCTCGATCCCGAGATATCGACGGCATAGCCGGTAGCGTTGTTCATATGGGGTTCCTATTAGTTGGACGTTTCGGATGAAGTCGTTGACGGCTGGGTGATGGTCTTGCGAGACGATCTCAATAGGAGGCATTTCAAGGCGCTCACTGAATCGCTCATGGGCGCTACTCTTGAATCCAGCATTGGCTACCTACCGCATGAGCCGGTAGCCAGATACCGTCAGAAGCCCTCCAGAACGATCTTGCCCTTTGCCTTGCCGCTCTCCAGCAAGGCATGGGCGCGACGTAGGTTTTCGGCGCTGATACGCCCGTAGTTTTCGCCAACGGTGGTGCGCAACACACCCGCATCGATCTGGCGGGCCACTTCATTGAGGATGTTGTGCTGCTCCTGCATGTCCTCGGTCTCGTACAGCGAGCGCGTGTACATCAGCTCCCAGTGCAGCGACAGGCTCTTGCGTTTGAGCGGTACGACGTCCAGCGTGGCCGGGTCATCGATCAGGCCCAACCTGCCCTGTGGCTTCAGTGACTCGATGATCTGCTCGTAATGCCGATCGGTCTGCGTCAGGCTTGCGACGTAGCTGACCTGCGGAAGGCCGATGCGCTTGAGCTCTTCGCTCAGTGGTTTGGTGTGATCGATCACGTAATGGGCGCCGAGTTCGGTGACCCAGGCCTGGGTTTCAGGGCGCGAAGCCGTACCAATGACGGTCAGGCCGGTCAACTGACGCGCCAGCTGAGTCATGATTGAACCCACCCCGCCTGCAGCGCCAATGATCAGCAGCGTTTCGCCACGGTCGGTGGTGTCGCGCGCTACGCCGAGGCGATCAAATAGCAATTCCCAAGCGGTCAGAGACGTCAGGGGAAGCGCCGCGGCCTGGGCGAACTCCAGCGACTGTGGCATCGATCCGACAATGCGCTCGTCTACCAGCTGCAACTCACTGTTGCTGCCCGGGCGGATCAGCGACCCGGCGTACCACACCTTGTCACCGGGCTTGAACAGCGTTACGTCGGAACCGACCGACTTGACCACGCCGGCAGCGTCCCAACCGAGGATGCGCGGCTGTGTTTCGTCTGTATGCGGCACGTAGCCCTGGCGGACTTTGGTATCGACCGGGTTGACCGATACGGCCTTGACTTCTACCAGCAGGTCGCGCGGCCCCGGCACTGGCTCGGGTAGATCGATCTCCACGAGGGCGTCAGGGTTCTCAACAGGCAGGCATTTGAAGTGTGCAATCGCTTTCATTCGGAGCTCCTCAGGAGACGCGGTACATTTTCATGACGGAGAATTTTTCGGCGGCGCGCTCGATAACCGGCAGCGCTGCCTGGAAATGCGGGGTGGCCTCGTGCGCAGTCAGCGCCGCTTCGTCTCGCCACTGCTCAACCATATGGAAGGTGCGAGGCTGTTCTGCATCTTTATGAAAGTCGTATTGGATGCAGTCCGCTTCGGCGCGACTTGGGCCTTGCAGATCCTGCAGCGTCTGCTGGAGCTCATCTTCGGAGCCGGCCTTGGCGACCAATGTGGCAACCAGTGTGAGTGGGGTGGTCATCGAACCTCCTGTCTGTGCATGTGTGAAAGACGCATCGAACTGGCATGGGCTTACCGAAGGTGACCCTACCGGCCATGCCGCGAAGACCTGAACGTGGTTTACAGCGTTACAACAATCTTGCCCACCTGGGCATTCGATTCCATGTACCGGTGAGCCTCGGCCATCTCGTCGAAGCTGAATGTACGGTCGATCACCGGACGCAGCTGTCCAGAGGCGAGCCCTTCATTGATGAAGTGCTTGGCCCGTTCGAGTTTTTCTCGATTCTGGGTGATCTCGAACAGCTGATAACCGCGCAGCGTCAGATGCTTGCCGAGCAGGTCCATGACCGACACAGGGATATCCCGAGTGTCCAAAGCGCCGTACTGGAAGAAGATGCCGTGGTTCGCTAGCGCCTTGAGCACCAAGGCCACTTCGGGTCCGCCAACGGGATCGAAGGCCATGCGAGCGCCTTTGCCATGAGTCACCGTCATGACCTCAGCCACCATGTCCTGCTCCTGGGTCGCGATGACTGCCGCCGCCCCCGCTTGAAGCAAGGCTTCGCGCTTGTCGCTGGTGCGGGTCAGCGCCACAGGAACGGCGCCCACCATGTTCGCAATCTGGATAGCGGCAAGCCCCACGCTGCTGGACGCCGCACGGATTAGCACCGTCTCGCCGGCCTGCAGCCCACCAAGCTCGATCAATGCGCCATAGGCGGTGACAAACTTCATCCAGGTCGCTGCTGCCTCCGTGAAAGAGAGCACTTCCGGGTGTTTGACCACCGCGTGAGCCGGCGCGTTGACCAATTCACCGTACAAGCCGTATTCGTCAAAGGAGAACGCGGGCACTACGCTGACCGCATCGCCAACAGCGAAGCCGACCACACCGGGACCCACTGCAGATACGGTCCCAGCCGCTTCATAGCCCAGCATGGCGGGAAACGTCGGTTCGATGACGTACTGGCCTGTGCGGTACATCACTTCAGCCCGGTTGATGCCGAGCGCCCTGACGTTGATTTGAACCTCGTTCGCGCCGGGAGCCGGCACGTCGATCTCGTCGATCTGGAGAACCTCCGGTCCACCGGTGCGATGAAAGCGTATGACGCGAGACATAGCGTAATCCTCAGCTATCTATCGGAAGGGCCGAGCCATGAGCGGCCCAGCCAGGTAGCCACCAGCGCACATCGGCGCTGAGGCAGCGGGCGATTAGGCCATGACGGCCGTCTTCGCCCCGACGGATCACTTGTAGCGTTCAAGCCAGTGGGCATAGGGAGCCGGCAAGGTCCAGGACGCACGCTCTACGCCCAGCTCTTGGGCGGCAAGATAGGACCAATTTGGATTGGCCAGATGTGCTCGCCCAATCATCGCCAAGTCCAGCTGACCGCTCTTGACCGCTTCTTCGGCAACGCTTGGCGTGCCGAAGCCCCATGCCGAAGCCACTGGTATCCCCGCCTCACGCTTCACGCGCTGGGCAACTTCGCCCATGAAGCCAGGCGCCCAGGGAATGTTGGTTTCAGCGATGGTGAAACCAATGCTGACGCTCAGCAGATCCAGGCCACCATCTTTGAAGCGACGTGTCAGTTCGATAGCCTCGGTCAGCGTCTGTTCGTCCCGGCCGTCGTATTCGATAACCCCTAGACGAGCGGTTAGCGGCAGGTGCTCCGGCCAAACCTCACGAACAGCCGCCAGCGTTTCAAGCAGGAAGCGGCTACGGTTGTCGAAACTGCCGCCGTAGGCGTCATCGCGATGGTTGGAGTGTTCGGAAAGGAACGACTGGGCCAGATAACCATGGGCGAAATGCAGCTCCAGCCACTCGAAGCCAGCGTCACGCGCACGGCGAGCGGCTGCGACGAAATCCTCACGCACACGGGCAATGTCTTCCAGCGTCATGGCTTGCGGCTGCTTGGCCAGGTGACCGCCAAAAGCTATGGCCGATGGAGCGATGGTCTGCCAGCCACGGGCGTCATCTTCAGCGATGTGGTCATCGCCTTCCCATGGACGGTTTGCGCTTGCCTTGCGACCGGCGTGGGCGATCTGCAGGCCGGGGACCGAGCCGGCTGCCTTGATCGACTGCACCACCGGTACGAAGGCCTGGGCCAGCTCATCGTTCCAAATACCCGCACAGCCAGGAGTGATCCGCCCTTCTGGCGCTACAGCGGTTGCTTCGACAATCACCAACCCCGCCCCGCCACGCGCAAGGGAGGCGTAGTGAACACTGTGCCACTCGTTGATCAGGCCATCGTTTGACGAGTACATGCACATAGGGGGAATCGCAATACGGTTGCGAAGCGTGACGTCTTTAAGCGTGAAGGGTTGGAACAGCGCAGACATTGGTTTCTCCGAGGGTTGTCTATTACGTTAATTCGATAGTATTCGAACTATGGAGATAGAGCAAACCCGTGTATGCTTCGTTCATGCGCCCCTACAAACACCCTCCCGTCACTGAATTCGTCCTCGAGCGTCTGCTATACGCCTTGAGCGATCCTGTGCGCCTGGAGATCGTCCGACGCCTTGCCGAACTGGGCGAAGCCAGCTGTGGCGAATTGGACGGTGGCCGACCAAAGTCCACCATGTCCCATCACTTCAGGGTGCTGCGAGATGCCGGGTTGGTCCAAACCCAAACCATCGGCACGACCCATATGAACTCGTTGCGCAGGGATGATTTGAACAATCGATTTCCTGGTTTGCTCGAGACGATCTTATCTCAGCGCGGCTAAGGCTGGCTTGAGAGTCAATTCATCGAGGAAGACGCTGAAGACGGCCTGCTTCGAAACCCTGGGCTCCAGTGAGCTCAGGGACTACCTCGCCGCTGACTGCGGAAGCATGACTAGTCCCGACGTAAACGCCTTCACCGACGACCTGTTCGCCTCCAGTCAGCCAGCTAATTCGGAGAAGGTGATGGCCGTGCTTGATTCGATCAACGCCAAATGGGGACGGGGAACGTTGCGACCTGGTGTGGTACCAGCAGCCCCCGCCTGGAGCATGCGTCGCGAGCTGATGAGCCAGAGTTTCACGACGCGAGTAGATCAATTGTGGCGGGTATCCGCGCGGTAGCCGGCATCGCGCGCCTGCTGTGCTGCTTCTCCTGGAAGGGAAAGGGCCTGGCTGCGGTAATGGATTGCTGATCCGGGCCGTGCTTGTGCCCCTCTACGCACCCGAGCTTGCAATAGATGATCCGTCTCCAAGGCGGTATGCGATCTTACCCATGCCTTGGGTTATTTGGGGTTCAGGAGATGCTGAAACCAACTAAACCGAGGAGCTAGCCATGAACCTGTTTACGCACATTGCCAATCTCATCACCTCTGTCGTCCGGCCAGAAAAAGCGGCATTCACCACGGTCATCTATCCCAGCCAGGGAAAAGCGGTCGTGGTGCATGACGGCCTTGGTATTCGCCAGGAACGTTGGTGGTATCAGGTCGATTCGCTGGAAGATGGGGACACGAGTACGTCGTTCGACAGCATCCTGCAGGATCACACTAACTGGGCTGATTCATTTGACCCGGTAGGCCAGACCCAAGCCGAGGATACTTTCTCAGCTTTCTCATCGACCCACTTCGAACCCATGGAAACCTTCTGGCTCAATCCCGCCAACGGAATGCCCATGCTCGACAGCTGTTTCGATGTCATGGGTAACGCATTCGGCACGGACACGATGACTGACAGCCTGTCGTTTGATCACGGCATAAGCAGCTTCGGAGACAGTTTTTCGTCCTTCGGTTTCGACTAACGGGCAGTCGCCACAGCACTCAGAGGAGTTTGATCATGTCGCCACTTGCACTGGTTGTTAGCTTCATCCTCACATTCGCCATCGGAATTTCCTGGCTGGCCCTGACCCTCGACGCACGCATTGGGCGCAGCAGGCTCGTCCGGCAGATTCCATTGCCACTGGACGTCCCAGCTTCTGGCTATCGTCACAATCCACAATCCCGACTCCGACCAGTATTGGCGGTAACAGGCTGCATGCTGCTACTTCTTTCCGGAATGAGTGCCGCCATCCTCGGCAGACTGGCCACCATGCAACCGGCAGAAGCGGCAGCGGTGTTCTTCGCTTATCCGCTGCTGAAAAGCCTCTGGGGGCAAATCGTGGGCGTGGGGCCAATCGTCTGCGTCGTCATGGCCGTACCCGGAACCTACTGCATCTGTTTCGGGCTCAGGAGCGACAAACGGTGAAGCTACCGTTGCCGTTTGACCTCCACTGCGGCAACAGGCTCATGCTCGAGATGGCGTTAACTTCCAAAATCACCGTCGCGTTGCCAACGGACCTCCGCTACGGCAACGACTCCGGCCCATCGCAGACCAAAAAGTAATCAATCTACGCTAGCGTTTTTAGAGGTATGCCTCAACTGATACGGAAAAGGCGCGGCAGATTCGTCCTTGCCGCTCTATAACTAACACCCAAACTGTAACGATGTTTCTGCAACGCCCAAATTGAAACAGCACGCATAGGGATCAAGAAATGTTTGTCCGTGCCTACCTTCGGGCCTCTACTGCCGAACAAGACGCTGCCCGAGCCCGTTCCGTCCTGGAGGAGTTTGCTGCCGATCATGGCAAGGCCATTGCCGCGCAATACATTGAGAACGCATCTGGTACTCGTGCTGATCGCCCCGAGTTGGTGCGCCTGCTGGCCGATTCCCACCCGGGGGATGTACTGCTGGTGGAATCTATCGACCGACTGTCCCGCCTGCCGGCTGAAGACTGGTCGAAGCTCAAGGCCGCCATCGACGGAAAAGGGCTGCGAATCGTGGCTCTAGATCTCCCAACCAGCCACCAAAGCATGGGAATGTCAGGCCGCTCAACAGTGGCGTTTTTGTACGCATGAGAACCTGGCTGCTTACTGATCAAACCCTGCTCCTTCATCAGGCCCCTGACCTTGAAGCGACCTACTTTGACGCCCTCATCCTTGAGCATGGCAACGATACTGCGGCTGCCAGCTGAACTACGGCTTTGACTGAAAAGTTCGCTAATACGGCTGCGTAAACCCACCCGCCGAACATCAATGCGACGGCGCCGAGCCATATGGGCGTAGTAACAGGAACGAGGCAGTTCAAACACTGAACACAGCAGTTGAACTGGGTAGCGTGCTGCTAACTGCCGAATCGACTTCAACGTCTGCGCCCGTGCTCCTCGGCCATCAAGAGCGCAGTGGCCTCCTTTAAGATTTTCTTCTCAAGCTCCAGCCGGTTGATGCGGGCTTGAAGCTCCTGAATAGTTTGCTGCTCAGGCGTAAGCGCTTTGGCTGTGGGGGTGATGCCACCGCGCTCCAACTGCAACTGGTTGACCCAGCGCCGCAGTGCGGTCTCACCTACATCAAGGGATTTGGCTGCCTCAGGACAGCTGTAACCCTGGTCGAGCACTAGACTGGCTGCTTCGCGCTTAAACTCGGGGGTGAAAGTACGTCGTTGTCTGCTCATCGAACACCTCTGAATGGCGAGCATTCTCGCCCTAAAAGGGTGTCCAGGATTAGTAGACCACTACACGTAGCCATATTCCTTCTATGGCGTTCAACTGTCTAAGTTCGTCACGAGCTGCAAATTCAAGGGCCGCCACGCGCGGGCGACGGCATCACCACTCGTCTGGTCATAGCTCGATTTGTGGAACATACGTTCGTAGATCTAAACAGATATCTCGTAAGCAGACGAAACCACCTCATCGTCGCTTGAACGGGAGAGTCTAATGAAAGCCATCGTTTACAACGGGCCACGCGACGTCAGCGTGCAAAATGTCCCAGACGCCAAGATCGAAAAACCTACCGACGCCGTAGTGCGCATCACCACTACCAATATCTGCGGCTCTGACCTGCACATGTACGAGGGCCGCACCTCGATGGAGACGGGACGTGTTTTCGGTCACGAGAACCTCGGGGAAGTCATCGAAGTCGGCGCCGGCGTAGATCGCATCAAGGTAGGTGATCGCGTCTGTTTGCCATTTAATATCGGCTGCGGTTTCTGCGAAAACTGTGAAAAAGGTTTGACCGGTTTCTGCCTCACGGCCAACCCCGGCAGTGCTGGTGCTGCTTACGGGTTTGCCGATATGGGCTCATACCAGGGTGGTCAAGCAGAACTGCTGCGTGTGCCATATGCGGACTTCAATTGCCTGGTGCTGCCAGAGGATGCGCAAGAGAAAGAAAACGACTACGTCATGCTGTCAGACATATTCCCCACCGGATGGCATGCCACTGAACTGGCTGGCCTGATGCCGGGTGAAAGCATCGCCATTTACGGTGCAGGGCCAGTGGGCCTGATGGCAGCTCATGCCGCGATGATCAAAGGCGCCTCGCAAGTGTTCGTGGTCGACAACCATCCGGATCGATTGAAATTGGCCGCGCAGATGGGGGCCACGCCAATCAACTCCCTGGAGAAAGAGGCGGTTGATCAGATCCTCAACCTGACTCACGGCAAAGGCACTGATCGAGGTTGTGAGTGTGTGGGGTACCAGTGCTGTGACAATCACGGCCATGAGGCCAATCACCTGACGATGAACAACCTGGTAGCTTCCACCAAGGCCACGGGTGGCATCGGCGTCGTCGGGGTGTTTGTTCCTCAGGATCCGGGCGCGAAAAATGAACTGGCGAAGGAAGGCAAAATGGCCTTCGATTTCGGCGCGTTCTGGTTCAAGGGCCAGCAGATACGCACCGGGCAAGCCAACGTCAAAGCCTATAACCGCAGGCTTGCGGAGCTGATCCATCACGACCGCGCCAAGCCTTCGCAGATCATCTCTCACAGCCTGAAATTGGCGGAAGGGCCCGATGCGTACAAGCATTTCGATGCGCGAGATGAGGGTTGGACAAAGGTCATTCTGAAGCCGGCAGCCTGATCGAACGGCTGTATGGATCTGACGCCCTGACGATATCGCCGGGCGTCAGCCCAAAGACCCGCCTACTCGCGCTTACAGTATGGCCGCTATGTATTTACCGACCACATACCACCTGTCGTCCGCTCGAAATGCGAGCGCGGTTGTTGCGCAAGATGATCAAGGGAAAAATGGTAAGCGTACTGACTTCGATGGTCGACCCGCTGCGCTTTCCGGGTGGGGAGATCGTCGACCTTTACAGTCAACGCTGGGAAATCGAGCTGGGCTATCGGGCGATCAAGCAGAGACTGCTGGGCGGCGAATATACCCTGAGAAGCAAGACGCCAGAGATGATCGCTCAAGAGCTATGGGGTGTGCTGCTGGGCTACAACCTTTTGCGCTACCAGATGGTACTGATGTCCAGGCAGTGTCCCGGTGTGTACCCCTGCGAAATGAGTTTCACTGCCTGCAGTTGGGCCATCTTGGGGTTGCTGCATGGCACGTCACTGAACCATCCCGGCAACTTGCCAGGATTTCTGAGAGATTTGCAGGCATCAGCCGCTCGATATGTTTTACCCCATCGGCGACCTGATCGATGGTTCCCACGCGCAGTCGTTGGACACGCTGTCAAATCGACACATAGACGGCACCTCGTGCGAATTGAGACTCGCACGGGTCCCCATGTTCATTGGGGAATCTGCCAGTGATTTACGTTAAATCAATAACCAGGGGTTCACTCGTAGATGAAAGCCCCTCCAGAATGAATGGAGGGGTGGCCTGATCGGAGATAACCGCTTCGAGCAGCTTTCAAACAAGTGTTTCAGTGACGAAGGGCTTGAGCTGGCCAATGAACGTTTTACCATGTTCGAACCAGGCTTTGCGCACTGCCGACTCGATATATCGTTGGTAGTCCTCCGGGCTTTGGAACCAGCATTCGCCAATCGCGTGAACCGGCCCTACATCCAGGTATGGCACATGGGTATCGGCAGGGTTTTCAGCCACCAACCTAACCTCATATTTAAACAGGCCAGGGATACCCTCACTCATCTGATAGTGACGCAAACATTCCTGGCGGAACATAGGCTTTACCAACAAGTAGACAATTCGGATCATCGCGAACATTCCTTATACATGCGTCTGAGGAGAAGAAGGTTGAAGTGCGGGCGTAGCGTCAACTTCGCTGTCATCCAGATCGTCAAGGTGAATACCTTTGTTGTCGGGCAATAGCATCAACGCAATCACGGCAATGGCATACCTGATGCAGCCAGCCTCCATGATGAAAAGCTCAAGGGAGCTGACTGCATAGGCAACCCTAGCGCGAAGCACGGCGCGCTCCCAGCTGATCCAGAAGTGAGCTGCAAGGGCGTGGAACCATGCGTACGTGCCGGAAGCGATATTAATATATTGACATATATGAATATCGAGAATAGCCTACCCATAACCGCGCTAGAAACCTCAGGAGGTACTCCCATGAAAGATTCCAGCGATACCCGTCCGAATCACCTTCCCGACAGCAGCTACGGCCTGTTTATTGACAACCAGTGAGTTTCGGACGAATACGGTGAAGCCCTCGACATTATCAACCCCGCCAACGGAAAAATTCTCACCAACATCCCAACGCCACAGCTGCCGACGTCGCCCGCGCGGTGCAGGGCGCACAGCGCGCCTTCGTGACCTGCACCGCTCGGACTCTTCAGACCTCGTTGATCCATGTTTTTTCGACCTACGACATCGAATATTTCAGATATGCAGGTAAGCAAAATGACACAATCAGAACTTTTCAAAACGACTCAGCTGGGCCCATACACCCTCAAGAACCGTATCGTTCTGCCGCCACTGACGCGTTCGCGCAGCTCCCAACCCGGCAATATTGCGAACGACCTAATGGCCACATATTACCGTCAGCGCAGCGGTGCTGGCTTCATGGTGACCGAGGGCACACAGATCGAACCCCGAGGACAGGGTTATGCCTGGACACCTGGCATTCATAGCCCGGAACAGATACAAGGCTGGCGTAAGGTCACCGACGCTGTTCACGCCGAAGGGGGGGTGATCTTTGCTCAACTTTGGCATGTGGGCCGCGTGTCGCACACATCGCTGCAACCCGGTGGTGAAGCGCCCGTCGCGCCATCAGCCATCCGCGCGGACAACGTCAAGGTGTTCATCGAAACTGGCCCCGGCACGGGTACACTGGCCGACCCTTCGACCCCACGAGCCCTGTCCACCAAGGAGGTAAAGGAACTGGTTGAGCTCTACGCCCAAGCAGCCCGAAATGCTTTGGACGCAGGTTTTGACGGGGTGGAGCTTCACTGCGCGAACGGGTACCTGGTAAACCAGTTCATTTCGGCCCATACCAACCAGCGTGATGATGAATATGGCGGTTCGCTGCAGAACCGTCTTCGCTTCCTGCGCGAAATCACCCTCGCTGTTGCTGGTGTGGTCGGCAAGGAGCGCGTTGGCGTTCGCTTCGCCCCGCTGTTCGCGACCACAGACGAAGACCGCGTCTACCTTGGTCTGGTCGAAGAAGATCCTCATCAAACCTACATCGAGGCAGTGAAGATCCTCGAGGAAGTGGGCATTGCCTACCTGTCGCTCGCCGAAGCCGATTGGGAAAACGCACCCGAGCTGCCTGAGACGTTCCGGGAAGCTGTTCGTAAGACATTCAGCGGCAAGATTATCTATGCCGGCAAGTACACCGCTGAACGAGGAAATCGCGTGATAAAAGCTGGCTGGGGCGATCTGATCGCTTTTGGCCGCCCCTTCATTGCGAACCCCGACCTGCCCGCTCGTATCGCCAACAACTGGCCGCTTAACCCAGTTGATCCAAGCACCATGTACGGCGGTACCGATAAGGGCTACACCGACTACCCGACTTACAAATCCTAAACGCTCAATGCCACGCCCCATAACTCAGGGGCGTGGCTCAGCGATTGTTGACCGAGGAAGTTAAGCATGTACCAACCGAGCACGATCCCCTACCAAGAGCATAGGGGATTCAAACGAACCTTCAGGCAGGGTCATCTAAGCCTTGGGCTGTTCTTTCCCCTGGAGGCTTTCGAAGGTGATACACCGAGCATGCTAGATCAGGTCGCGCTGGCCAAACGTGCAGAGGCACTTGGTTTTTCGGCGCTCTGGTTTCGCGACGTCCCACTCAGGGACCCAAGCTTCGGCGATGTCGGCCAGGTTTTCGACCCTTGGGTGTATCTGGGCTACATGGCAGCCCATACAACAAAAATCGCACTAGGCACCGCCTCCATCGCCCTTACTCTGCGTAATCCCTTGCACACGGCAAAGGCCGCAGCGAGCATTGATCAGTTGAGCGGAGGTCGCTTGCTCCTGGGAGTAGCCTCTGGCGATCGTCCCGTGGAGTTTCCCGCATTCAGCATTGATCCAGAACAGCGTGGCGAGACCTTTCAAGAAAACCTCAATGTGATACGCCAAGCCCATCGAACACACTTCGAGCCCATTCGCTGGAGTCACGGCGAGTTACTGGGGGCCGATCTCGTTCCCAAACCTACGACTCGGGAAATACCGCTATTCGTAACCGGACACAGCCGCCAGCCGCTCGATTGGATCGCGCGTGAAAGCCATGGATGGATCAACTATCCACGTCCGCCAAAAATGCAGCGACTCATCGTGGAAGATTGGCGACAGGAAACGGCTAAACAATGTGGCACTATCTACAAGCCGTTCTTGCAATCGCTGTATATCGACCTGGACGAACACCCATCCACGCCACCCTCGCCTATCCATCTAGGATTCCGACTGGGACGTAACCACCTGCGGGCCTTGCTGGATACACTTCAGGAAATCGGTGTAGATCACGTCATCCTGAACCTCAAGTATGGTAAACGCCCCGCAGCAGAGGTTATCGAGGAACTTGGCAAACATATCGTCCCGCAATTCGGCGCACAGGTGCCCGATAGTCCTACCTGACAGGGCAATAGGATTCCAGTCCAAACCAGCCCGTCATTGCGACGGGCAGGCGCGAAGAGATCATGGCGAAGCCTTCCAATTTGATGCGCGAATCAGGAAGATATTTAGATATCGAAAAAAACAGGTCTCAAAAAATTCATGACTATTGACGTCAACGAAGCCCTGAAAGCATTGGCGAACCCGACGCGCCTTGCCATCCTCAATTGGCTCAAGGATCCCAGGACAGTCTTTCCCGAGCAGGAAGTCGACCCAGAAACGGTAGGCGTGTGCGTCAGTATCATCCAAGAGCGCACGGGCCTCTCGCAGTCAACGACATCGCTTTATCTCGCAGCTCTACAGCGCGCGCAATTGGTGACATCGCAGCGGATCGGCCCCTGGACCTACTACAAACGCCACGATGAGAATATCGATGCCTTCTTCAAGGCGCTGCAAGAAAGAATCTAGGGCTGCACACCCTTGTATTTCTGACTGATTTCAGTCTTTGCCGATGTCAAAAACAGCAATCTGACCAAATAACGATCAGATCATCCGAAGCTTCGAGTGATCGAATAGCATTACCAGTGATGCGGTGCGCGGAAAAAACGCTCCTATAGCAAAACTGCCACTTGACAACGCTGAAACCAGGGGCTGTACACGCAAAAGACAGCACACTCCAGAGAGGGACGCGAAGCCCTTCAAGTGCTCTTCTACGGCCAACCTTCTTTAGGGGGCAGCCGCCACGGCGTCGACATCCCACGCCAGCCCCTGGCGCGTTGGGTGATCCAAAGTGGCGAGCAACTGCAACCGTTGCTCAACCTGATGCGCGACAAGCTGCTGGACTACCCCGTGTTGCACTGCGACGAAACGCGCTTGCAGGTGCTGCATGAACCGGGACGCGACCCCTCGGCACAATCCTGGATGTGGGTGCAAAGCGGTGGGCCGCCGGACAAGCCGGTGATCCTTTTCGACTACACAGCCAGCCGCGCGCAGGAGGTGCCGCTACGCCTGCTCGATGGCTACCGCGGCTACCTGATGACCGACGACTACGCCGGTTACAACGCCGTGGCTGCACGACATCGGCAAGGTGGCCGTCGATCTGCTGGTCGAGCTGGCAGACGGCTCGCTGTGGCATCCCTGGCACGGCCCGCTGCACCAGTCGTACCGCTTCCGCTACCGCGAAGACCGCGAGTACCGGTTGCACAGCGCCGCAACAGGGCTGCTCTACCGCCAATTGCTCGATGGTCCGCTCCTAGACTGGCTCAGCGGCTATCCGTCTCTGTGGGCACCATTGCTCTACGTCTTGGCCGGGCAGTACGAGCACGCCGGCGTGCTGGGTGAACTGGTCGTGCAGGCTGATCGCGCTTCTGTGGCACAGGAACTGGGCGGCGATCCCGCGCGCGCCATGGCCGCGCCCAGGCACGCGCTGCAACGCAAGCTGCTGGACGGGCTGCGCTTGCTGCTCAAGGAACAGTTGAAGCTGAATCAGCCGGAAGCCTCCGATGGCTGGCTCACTGAGGATGGGCTGTGGCTGGTGAGCAAGACTGTCTCGGACAAGCTGCGCGCGCACCTGCTGTCTCAGGGGATCGACGGCATTCCTGCGAACAACACCGCCGTCTTCAACGTGCTGCAGGACCACGGCATGCTCCAGCCTACCTCAGACGGCAAGGCGGTCTGGCGCGCGACCGTGACCAGTGCGACCGGCTGGTCCTACTCGTTCACCCTGTTGCGCCTCGCGCCCGCGCTGATCTGGGAATCCGGCGAGCGGCCAGCGCTTTTCGCAGGCACGGTGGCGATCGACACGACGCCAGCGGAAATCAACGGCAGTGCACCAGGCACACCGCCCGCGGTCGTGGGGCAGCCAGCACCCGAAGGTCAGGAGACTCCCCCTTGGGAATGCCCTCGCAGCGATACCGCCTTGCCGACTGCGGCCCCGCCCGTGCCCGACGTCATGGAGGACATGCTGCCGATGGTTGGATTGGATGGCACGGCCGACATGGGGAAGAGTGAAGAGCCAGTGGAGAAAGTCCCTGCCCAGCCTGACGTTCCTGCCCCAACCACAGCCGCAGCGTCTCCCTTGCCACTTACCCCTGCGCCTGGACCTGCATCAACTCAATAGTCGCGATACCATCCGGGGAGCATTTCATGACGTGGCTGCAACAGGGAGTCGCCGCGCGGCGACTCATCATCAACGACGCCAAGGCGCTCGTGCATACGGTGAGCGACACCGTCTACCTGGTCAGTCCCGGCGTGTTCCATCGCTATGCGCAGGAACATCCCCAGGTGGATGCGCTAGCCAGGCAGGACAAGCAACAGGATTGGCAGTGGGTGCAAAAGCGCTTTGAGAAACTGCAGCTACACCGCAAGCACTCAAATGGCCTGAACATTTGGACCTGTGAAGTCACGGGCCCGAGGAAGTCCCGCCGACTGCATGGCTACCTCCTCGAAAATGGGTCCTTGGTATTCGCCGAAATACCGCCCAACAATCCCTATCTTGCTCTGACTCAGGAAGGATGACGCGACTCGGGCAGCGACCGTCACCACCGTGTGGCGACGATCAATGCCCCGCGAAGCTGGCAACATTTGGCGAACTAAGCTACTCGACCCGCGCCAACTCCCGTGCAAGGAACGGAGCGGTTCGGCTGCCAGACTTTCGGGCCACCTGCTGAGGGGAACCCGCCACCACGATGCTGCCGCCGGCAGCGCCCGCGCCTGGCCCTACGTCGATCACCCAGTCGGCTTGGGCCACCGCACGCATGTCGTGCTCGATCATCACTACGGTATTGCTGGCATCGACCAGGCGCTGCAACTGCACCAGCAGCCGGTCGGCATCCGACGCGTGCAGCCCGGTGGTCGGCTCGTCGAGCACGTACAGGCTTCGGCCGCGCTGGCTGCGCTGAAGCTCGGTCGCCAGCTTGATGCGCTGCGCCTCGCCACCGGAAAGCTCAGTGGCCGGTTGCCCCAGGCGCAGATAGCCCAGTCCGATGTCGCGCAGCAGTTGCAGGGGCCTTGCCACCGCGTCTTCACCCGCGAAGAATTCGCTGGCATCGTCCACGGTCATCTGCAGCACCTCGGCGATGTTGCGCCCGTTCCACTGCACCTTCAGCGTGGCCTCGTTGTAGCGCGCGCCATGGCAGGTCGGGCACGGCGCGTACACGCTGGGCATGAACAGCAGTTCCACGCTAACGAAACCCTCGCCCTCGCAAGTCTCGCAGCGCCCCTTGGCGACGTTGAACGAGAACCGTCCGGCATCATAGCGGCGGCGTCGAGCATCGGGCGTGGCGGCGAACAGCTTGCGCACATGGTCGAACAGACCCGTGTAGGTAGCCAGGTTCGACCGCGGCGTGCGCCCGATCGGCTTCTGGTCCACCTGCACCAGGCGCTGTATGGCGTCCACGTCGCCCGCCAGATGGCCGCCGGTCGCTTCGACCACTGCCGGCCCTTCGCTGGTGGCGCTTTCGGCGGCATCGTCTTCAGGCTCGTGGCCCAGGTGCAGCAGCACCAATTCCGGCAGGGCCTGCGCGACGAGGCTGGATTTGCCGGAGCCAGAGATGCCGGTAACGGCTGTCAGCACGCCCAGCGGAATGCGCGCATCCACGCCATGCAGGTTATGGCGGTGGATGCCCTGCAGCTCCAACCAGCCGGTCGCTTCGCGTGCTCGGCTTCCGGGTGCGGGAATTTCGTCGAACAGGTAACGTGCAGTACGCGATTCGGCAATCTTGCGCAGGCCATCCGGCTCGCCGCTGTAGAGCACGCGGCCGCCACGCTCCCCGGCATCCGGCCCGACATCCACGAGCCATTGCGCGCGGCGCATCAGGTCCAGGTCGTGCTCCACCACAAACACCGAGTTGCCCGCGTCGCGCAGCCGGTCGAGTGCATCGTACAGGGCCTGGCTGTCGGAGGGATGCAGGCCCACCGAGGGTTCGTCGAGTACGTACACGACGCCGAACAGCAGGGAACTTAATTGCGTGGCCAACCGCAAGCGTTGCAACTCGCCGGCCGAAAGCGTCGGCGTGGCCCGGTCCAGCGTCAGGTAGCCCAGGCCTAGCCCGCGCAGTTGGCGCAGGAGCGCCATCACGCCTCCAGCCAGGCGCTGTGCGGCGAGGCGCTTTTCTTCCGACAGCGCGGAGGTACGGCGCACGTCGGGCGATACCGCATGGACCGCACGGCCGGTGGCAGCGCGTTCGGCACGCTCGCGCCGGGTCGCTTCCTTGTCCGTAGCCGCACCCGCTGCATGGGCGCGGAAATCGCCCTGTGCGATGGGTTCGAGCAATGCCGCCAAGTGGTCCAGCGGCATCTGCATAAACGCGCCGATGTCCACCCCAGCGAAGGTGACCGACAGCGCTTCGGGCTTGAGCCTCTTGCCGTGGCAGGTGGGGCACGGCTTGCCCTCCATGAACCGGGATACGCGCTTTCTCATCAGCGCGCTCTGGGTATTGGCGAAGGTGTGCAACACATACCGCCGGGCGCCGGTGAAGGTGCCCATGTAGCTCGGCTCCATCTTGCGTTTGAGCGCGGTGCGGGTTTCGGCAGGCGTGAAACCGGCGTACACCGGCACCGTTGGTGTTTCCTCGGTGAACAGAATCCAGTCGCGATCCTTTTTCGGCAGGTCCTTCCACGGCCGGTCAACGTCGTAGCCCATGCTGACCAGGATGTCGCGCAGGTTCTGGCCCTGCCAGGCGGGTGGCCAGGAAGCAATCGCCCGCTCACGGATGCTCAGGGAGGGGTCGGGCACCATGATCGCCTCGGTCACCTCGTACACATGACCCAAGCCGTGGCAGGTCGGGCACGCCCCCTGCGGCGTGTTCGGCGAAAAATCCTCGGCGTACAGCATCGGCTGGTTGGCGGGATAGGCGCCGGCGCGCGAATACATCATCCGCACCAGGCTGGACAGGGTGGTCACACTGCCCACGGAGGAACGCGCATTGCTGGACCCCCGCTGCTGCTGCAGCGCCACCGCTGGTGGCAGGCCGTCGATCGCATCTACGTCCGGCACGCCCGCCTGGTCGATCAGGCGCCGTGCATAGGGGGCCACCGACTCAAAGTAGCGTCGCTGCGCCTCGGCATAGATGGTGCCGAAGGCCAGCGAGGACTTCCCGGAGCCGGAGACACCCGAGAACACCACCAGCGCATTCCGCGGGATGGAGACGTCCACCTCTTTGAGGTTGTTCTCGCGCGCGCCACGCACCTGCACGAGGCCGCTGGCTGCAGCGGTACAAGAGGATTCACCGAAAGAATTGCTTGGCATGTTCTTATCCTGTAGTTCGCCCCGCTCAGGACGGGACTTCCTGAGTGCGAGGGCCGCGGCGACTGGCTTCGAGCACTGCGGTGAGAGTGCGGGCGTCGTAACTGCCGAGCAGACGACGACCCTCGATGAAGAACGTAGGAGTGACGTGCGCACCGCTGGCGACCGCGCTGACGAGGTCACGCTCAACACGCTCTATCACTGCGGGACTGTCGAGATCCGCGATGAACCGATCGATGTCAAGACCCAGCTCGGCGGCGTAGCCGATCAAGTCCTCTCGCTCCAGCGCATGCTGACGGGTGAACACGAAGTCCAGCCACGGCCAGAACATCCCCTGGTTCGATGCCGCCTCGGACGCCCGCGCGGCGATCGGCCCGTGGGGGTGGTGCGGCAACTGGCGCACCACATACCGCAGGTCGTCCCCGAAGTGGGCGCGCAGATCGTCCCACGAACCGGTGGCGTGTGCACAGTACGCGCACTCGAAGTCAACGTACTCCACGAGCGTGAGCTGGGCGTCCTCCGGACCGCGGATGTGATCGACCTCCGGATCGACTGGTGGCTCAAGTACCATCGGCAAATCGGCAGTCTCCTCCCCCCACTTGAGAGCGGCGACCTTGAATATGAGCCACCCCAGCAACGTGGCGAGTACCATCGACACGAGCACCCCGACCGTCGCCTGGCGGCCCAGGTCAGAGGTCGTACCGAACGCGAGCCCGATGATGAGCAGCGACACGGTGAAACCGATCCCGGACAGCGCCGCACCACCGAACACGCTCCCCATCCCGACGCCCACCGGCAGGCGCCCCAGTCCGAGGCGGACTGCGGCTAGAGTGATGAGCCCGATGCCTAGAAGCTTACCGAGCACGAGTCCCGAGATGACGCCCCAGGTCACGGGCGAGCCGAAGGCCTCAGCGAGCAACCCGCCACGCAGATCCACCCCGGCGTTCGCCAAGGCGAACACCGGCACGATCAGCAGTGCCGCAGGCAGCCGCAGGAACTCGTGCAGCCGCTCGTTCACAGAGATACCGCGGGATAGTCCGCGGTCCACCGCGTGGGCCGATGCGGCACTCGGAGACTGCCAGAAGTCACGGAACAGTTGTCTTGCCGCGACGACTTTGTGACGCTGCGTCGCGTAGGCGGGGATCAGGAGCCCCGCAGCCATCCCGGCCAGGGAGGCATGGATGCCGGAGTACACGGTCGCGAACCACAGCACGATCACGATCAACACATACGGCGTCGCCCGCCACTGGCGGGTGCGCCCCAACAACCACAATCCAACGAGGCTGGCGAGGGCGATAAGCAACGGGACGATCCGGATCTCCTCGCTATAGACGATGCCGATGATGGACACTGCGAGGAAGTCATCGACCACGGTCAGGGTGAGCAGGAACACGCGCAACTGACCCGATAGCCGCGGGCCGACGATCGCCAAGGTGCCCAGCATGAACGCCGTATCGGTGCCGACCACCGCACCCCACCCGTGCAGGCCCTCACTTCCGGCTAGTTTCACGATCAGGACATACACCAGCGCGGGAAGCACGACTCCCGTGACCCCCGCGATCAGGGCGAGGCGGGCACGGCTGCGGTCACGGAGCGATCCGTGGGCGAACTCCTGACGCACCTCCAGTCCGATCAGGAAGAAGAAGACGACCATCAGGCCGTCGTTGACCCAGTGATGCAGATCCATGTGTAGGCGCAGTGGCCCGAAGTTGAACCCGACGTCTAGGTGCCACAACTCGAAATAGGCGTTAGATAGCGGCGAGTTCGCCCACACGAGCGCCACAACCGTGACGATCACCAGCAGCACCGCAGCGCCAGACTCCGTGCGTAGATAGTGGGCAACGCGTCTCCGTCTGATATGCGCCGAGGACTCACCGAAAGAAGAGGCTGGCATGTGCTTATCCTGTAGTTTGTGAGATCACGATGGGCAGGTTTCGGATGGACCGATCAGGCGTCCGCCTCTGGCGGCGTCTCATCATCGAGCGAGCGCAGCCAAGCGAGTCTTTCTCCCAGCCTGCGCTCAACACCTCTGTCCGTTGGCTGATACCAACCCGGCCGCGCCACGCCCTCGGGAAAATAGGTTTGCCCAGCGGCATAAAAGGCTAGAAATGGTGTCCACTTAAATCAGGTGGACACCATCGCCTTTGGCGTCGGGGCCAAGAAGGTGTGTTGGCCGGACGGATACACAGAATCGGCCAAAAGCGGTCATCAGGGCTGGCTTGAATCGGGGCCGAAGGATTACGCTCTCAGCCCCATAATTGCTGGTCAGACAGTTACCACGATCTTGCCGATCTGCTGATTGGCTTCAAGGAAACGATGGGCATCCTGGATGTCGCTAAGTGTGAATGTCTTTGCGATGATCGGGCGCAACGCACCGGACTCCAACCCTTGCAGAATAAAAGCCTTTGCTCTCTCTAGGGCTTCAGGGTCGGCCACAATCTCTGCGTAGAGATAGCCCTTCAAAGTCAGGCTTTTGCCCAGCACGGTAAACAGTGGGAATGGTGTCGGTTCAGAGCTAAGTGCGCCGTACTCCAGCAAAATTCCGCCCCGCGCCATGCTCTGCGTGAGAGGTTCCAAGGACGGCCCGCCTACAGGATCGAATACAACGCGAGCGCCTTGACCGGCAGTTATCGTCATAACACGCTCGACGATATCCTCTTCATCGCTGACGATGACATGCGCAGCGCCTGCATCAAGTAGGGCTTGCTTCTTCGCGTGAGTTCGAGTGATCGCAATCGATGTGGCGCCGACCATACGAGCCATTTGGAAGGCGGCCAAGCCAACACTGCTTGACGCGGCGGTAACGATGACAAAATCGCCCTGACGTAGCTTCGCCTGTTCAATCAATCCCCCCCAGGCGGTGACGTACTGCATCCAAGACGCCGCAGCCTCTTCAAAGGACAAGTTCTCAGGGCTCTTTACCACCAGGTGGGCCGGTACATTGGCCAACTCGCCGTAGGTGCCCCAGCGAGCAATATCCAGAGGTGGGATCAGAGCGACCGAGTCACCAATCGTGATCTCGGTTACGTCGCTCCCAACTGCCGTTACGATGCCTGCGGCCTCGTAGCCTAAGCGGCTGGGGAACTCCGCTTCTTGTAGGTATGCGTGATTGCGGAACATCACTTCGGCTCGGTTCAAGCCAAAAGCTTTAACACTAATTTGCACCTCGTTTGCTGCTGGTGCCGATACTTCCAGATCTTCCAGCTTCAGAACGCTGGCGTCACCGTATTCATGAATTCTGACAATGCGTGCCATCATAAATACCTCGTTTATCAATGGGCCTCGACGTACATCCGGAAGGTATCCGGGCACTCGAAAGGTGACAAAAATTTAGTCATTGGTTGGCGCTAGATAAATGCCTACGATGGCGTATTACTAGAAACAGAGTGTTTATAATGGATCGCCTGACCCAGATGGCCACGTTCGTCAAAACAGTTGAGCTGGGTTCATTCAGCGCCGCTGCGGACGACCTGAATCTGTCCCCTCAATTGGTAGGGAAACAGGTGAAAATGCTCGAACAACATCTGGGTGTTTCCCTGCTGCACCGGACTACGCGCAGGCAAAGCCTCACCGACTTCGGCAGGGCGTTCTACCCGCGAGCAAAACTGATCCTTGCAGACATGCAGTCTGCCGAGAGCCTGGCTGCCCTCACTCGGGGCACACCAAGCGGCCGCCTTCGCATCAACGCGCCGGTCACGTTCGGAATCCGCACGCTTTCGCCACGCCTGCTGGAATACATGGTTCGGTATCCTCAGGTGTCTGTTGACCTAACGTTATCGAACGAACTGGTCGATATCGTTGATGATGGTTACGACGTGGTATTTCGCATCGGCGAGCTGGCGAGCAGTGGGTTGAAGGCATTGCCACTGGAGCCCTATCAGATGGTTTTATGCGCTGCGCCGTCCTATCTTGCACGTCGCCCTCCCATCATCAATCCGTGGGATCTACAGCAGCAGGAATGTCTGGGGTTTACCTATTCTGATGGCCGCTCACACTGGAGCTTCGACAGCCCGGAGGGGCGTATAGATGTTCCTATTACAAGCAAATTAACGATCAATCAAGGTGATCCACTGCTGGCAGCGGCTGTAGCTGGTCTAGGCGTGGTTCTACAGCCGATAGAGTTGGTTAGCGATGCACTGCGCGATGGGACACTGGTGCGTCTGTTGCCGCAGTACCCGGTGCCGAATACCGCAATGCACATCCTCTATGCCCCTGACCGAAGAATGACTCCAAAGCTGCGCAGCTTCTTGGAGTTTGCGCGTGAGGCTTTTGGGCAGCGAGGCCCTCTCTAACGCACGAAAATCAATGTCTGCGCTATCCGGTATTCGTAAAGGACGACGATTACCGTGGCTCACCGGATATGACCAAGCACCCCTTGCTGAGGAAGTACCTGCTGTAGCACTTCGCGGCGGAAGTCGAAGAACTGAAAGATGCCATGTTCGTTGGCTTGGGGCCGTAGGTCCAGAGCGTGCTGGACCGCCTGATCCAGGAGCGGGTTCTGAATCCCGACCGGGTGATTGCCGGCATGCTGCACCCCTCCGGAAACTGCACCTACCGGATCAACTACCTCATCGGCGACAGAAGCGCGCTGGTCCCGCACGCCACCAGCCCTGTGCCTTACGACCAGGTCCGGCGAGCATTTCGGGAGCGGTTCGTCACCGCCTGATCGAACGTCGGATGAGTGGATGCTGACGCGGGTTCAATTCCCAAACGGGAATAGAACTGGCGCCCTGTCTGATGCGCTCGGTTGGTGACCCGACCAGGGCAGAACTGGTAGGATTGCGGGCATCAAGGCCCGGATTCCGCACCTTTCCGCAGGAGTTTGCAGCGGTCGCAAGGCGCTGAGTTACATAGGTTTGGCGCAGGGTTCCACCCCACCGAGCCCCTGCAGGAGTTCGAATCGTTACGCCCCCCCAGAAACCCTCACTAGCCCGAACGGCCCGGTGCTAGGTCGTTGATTTTCAACAAATCGCTCGATCGATCCGCGCTTGCGGACTGCGGACTTCCAATGGGCCGGAAATCTGGCTCGCCCAGACGGCTCTCGGTACCGACACGTTGCAAACAGTCGGTACTTCTCGATAACTACCCGACGAATCGGAACATCACAGCCAGCCCTGATGTTGCCCCTGCTTGCTGACGCAGCTTGGAAGTTCTGGCTGCAATATTGCCCCCCGTCGCTGTGGAAGGTAGCTCCCTGGGCAAGTGCAATCGAGGGGGGGATCGCTGCGTAGAGCTTGTGCCCCCCATCCTGCAGCGTGACCTGATTGGGTCAAGGCCGGGTTGTCATGCAGGCAGTTTGGCTGCAAGCAGTTCGACCTTCTCGATATTGGGCGGAGAACTGAGCAAGGTCGCGGCGTTGGCCATCAAGGCCGCGGCGATCTGGCCGTTCAGATGTGCTTGGCGACCTGCCTCATCGGCAAAGGCATCGAACACACCGAACGTCGAAGGGCCAAACTTCAATGCGAACCAGGCAGTGGTGCCGGACTCGGCGTTGGCGAGCGGCAGTGCGCTGGCCAGGAAGTCGGCAAGCGCAGCCTCCTGGCCGGGTTTGGCTTCGAGGCGAACAAACAGGGCGAGCTTGGTCATACTGTAATCCTTTGGGTAACTGGGTTAGATGAATGGATCGACGAGCCTGCAGTCTAAGTCTTCATGACAGCCATCTCTATAGACAATAATGACAACATTGATATCATTGTTGCCATGAAAATCCACATCCTTGTTTGTGATGGCGTGTTTGATCTGGGGCTTGCGGCGCTCACCGACACAGTGGGCTTGGCCAATGCGATGTCGGGCTCGCTGCCACAGGCTCCCGCGCACATAGAGCTCACGCTGGTGGGCGTGCGGCGTCGCATCCGAACTGCGCAAGGCTTGACGGTCCCCGTGGTCACTGCGCGTGGTGTGCCGGAACCAGACGTCGTGCTCGTGCCCGCGTTTGGTGAAAAGATGCCTGACACGCTCTCGGCTCGGCTCACACGCCCCGACGTGCCCGATGCGGTCGCCGTGCTACAGCAGTGGTCCACCGCTGGCGCGCACCTTGGTGCCGCCTGCTCCGGTAGTTTCTTGCTTGCAGAGAGTGGCCTGCTTGATGGGCATCGTGCGACGACGTCATGGTGGCTGGGGCCGATGTTTCGGCAGCGCTATCCGAACGTCACGCTGGACGAGTCACGCATGATCGTGAACTCGACACGCTTCACTACCGCGGGTGCCGCTTTGGCCCACGTCGACCTGGCCTTGCGCATCATCCGGGGGCGCAGTCCGGCGCTGGCGGCCCTAGTAGCACGCTATCTGCTGGTCGAGGCACGCAGTTCGCAAGCCGAGTTCGTGATTCCCGACCACCTTGCGCATGCCGACCCGATGGTGGAGCGCTTCGAGTCCTGGGCCAGAAGTCAGCTCGCGAAGGGGTTCTCGCTGGCCGAGGCGGCCAGCGCCGCGGGCACAAGCGAGCGCACCTTGGCGCGGCGGCTGCAAAGCGTTTTGGGCAAGACACCGTTGTCGTATTTCCAGGACCTGCGCGTGGAGCATGCCGTCCATCTCTTGCGCACCGGAAACGCGAGCGTCGACCAAGTCGCCGCACAGGTCGGGTACTCGGATGGGGTGACCCTGCGGGCCCTGTTGCGCCGCAAGCTGGGCCGGGGTGTCAGGGAGTTGCGACGCGGTGGATGACCAGAGGCGTTTGGTGTATGTACAGCTGGAGACCGCCGGGAAACTGACGCAGGCCAAACGGCGCATTTGGACCTGATAAAACTACTGCGCCACGTTATTTGAACTGGTTTGCTAGGGTCTGTTGCCATTTCGCGCTAACCCATTGATCTATAAGAGCAAGCCCGTATCGTTGAAGCTCTGACCCAACATCGATACGAGCTTGCAATGCCCCGATTACTGCTCAGCGATGAGCATTGGTCGAAGCTGCGGGAAATTCTGCTGCACAAGGCCATCTACAACAAGCGTGATCTACGAATGACCGTGGAGGGCATGCTGTACCGCATGCGCACGGGATGTCCCTGGAGAGACCTGCCCAAGGCGTTTGGCTACTGGAATAAGGTCTACAAACGCTTCAATGCAGGCCGCAGCGGTACAAGAGGATTCACCGAAAGAATTGCTTGGCATGTTGTTCTCCTCTGTTCAAACGGACGGCGCAGCTATCGCGCGCCAGGACGGCAGCTCGTCAGGAAGATTTCTCTTCCGCCGCCGTGTCGCTGTGGGCGTGTCTTATCCTGCGGACGATCCACCAGATCGTCAGCATCACCGCAGGTACCAGAACCGCCATCACCGGCGCCACGCTGTCGTGAACGATCGGAATGCCCTTGAGCAGGTAGCCGAGAAGACTCACGACGTAATAAGAAATTGCCGCGACCGACAGGCCTTCGACGGTTTGCTGAAGGCGCAATTGCAACTTGGCCCGGTTGTTCATCGAAGCCAGCAGATCGCGGTTCTGGCGTTCAAGTTCGACGTCGATCCACGAACGCAGCAACGCGATGGCTCGGGTCAGTTTGTCGGAGAGCTTGGCCTGGCGCTCCTTTACGGATTGGCACTCCCGCATGGCTGGAGCGATGCGACGCTGCAGGAAATCCGCCCAGGTGCTGTATCCGGATACGGCCACTTCTGAAAGCGCAGCCAGCCTTTCCTCGACGATCTCGTAGTAGGCACGGCTGGCGCCGAAGCGATAGAGATTTGCCGCGACGCCAGCTTCCAGTTCGGCGGCCAGACCGGTCAATTCGGAAAGCAGCACGTCGCTATCGCGGCGTTCTACCAAATTCGTACACATCTCGTCAGTGATCGCAGCAAGGCGCGACTCCATGTGTCGCAGCTCCGACGTCATCGATCGCGTCAACGGCAGAGACAGCAACGCCAAGGTACGGTACGTCTCGATCTCCAATAGAAGTTGAGCCAGCGCACCTGCCCGCGCCGGGGTCAAATCACGAGCAAGGATGAGGATCTGCGTCAGGCCATCCTCATCCTGTCGGAAGTCGGTCAAGATGGCGGCAGAGCCGTTCTCTACCAACGAGTAGCACAGGCTGGCAGGATCGAAGCGATCAGCCTCCTTCTCCGTTTCTGGTATCCACGGAAGAAGTCTCAAGCGGATGCCGGATATGACCGGGCCCGGAGGAACAAATCCATGTTTGAAGGGATTTTCTCCGCAAGGCTCTCCCGTCTTGGAATCCAGCGAAGCGCACCAGAGATACGTAGAGAACTCGGTGTGCTTTTCACAGTGAAGGTCTCCCTCATCCCATGTCATGCCGTGTAGCGGCGTAGCGTGGTCGGGCTCGGCAACGCCGAAGCGATGAGACAACTCGCTCATCGCCATCTGATCCCTGGTCTGGTCACCTTCGGTCATGAAAGCGAGCTGCAATATACCGCGGGGGGCCTCAAGCAACAGATGCGGGCGCGCATGCACTTCACCCACGGCTGCAGCACGATCGGCATAAGCCGGCATGCCGTACACGGTGGCGGTTGGGGTGGGTTGTACGGTCGTCGTATTGATATTGGCCGGCTCTTTCATAACGACCTCATTTCTCATTGGTTGAAAAGCACGCTTCAAAACAAATGCCCGCAGCCATGCGTTTCACACATGGCTGCGGGCCGATCTTCATGAGCATGCACCGCGTTACGCAGTCCGTCTAACAGGCTCGCCGTATAATAGAGGCTTGTGCTGACCCTGTCAGAACGCTCTCAGCTTCCTTGCTTTCAGACGAAGGTGTACGAGCAGACCTTGTTGCCCGCCGGATCACGCAGGTAGGCAGCATAGGCACCCGGCAGGTGACCACGTGCGCCAGGTTGGCCCTCGTCAGTGCCGCCTGCGGCAAGGCCGGCGGCGTGGAAGGCATCCACTTCAGCGGGAGTGGCGGCCGCAAAGCCGATCGTCACGCCGTTGCTGGAAGGCGCTTCACCATTGCCCGGGCGGGCGATGATGAAAGCCGGCTTTTCGCGACCGAAAAGTACCCATCCGTTGTTGAAAGGACCGAGGTTCTTGATGCCAAGAGCACCCAGAGCGGCGGCGTAGAACGCGACCGACTTCTGAAGGTCGGCAGCGCCGATAAAGATGTGCGAAAAGATGCCATCGCCAGAAATGACAGGAGTGGACATGATTAATTTCCTTGGTGGTTGGCGTTGAATGGGTAGTGGGCGATCAGTAGTGGATCACCGTGCGAATCGACTTGCCTTCATGCATCAGGTCGAAGGCCTTGTTGATGTCGTCGAGGCCCATGGTGTGGGTGACGAACGGGGCGAGATCGATCTCGCCTTTCATTGCGTCCTCCACCATGCCGGGAAGTTGAGTGCGGCCCTTGACCCCGCCGAAAGCCGAGCCCTTCCAGGTGCGACCGGTGATCAACTGGAACGGGCGCGTCGAAATTTCCTTGCCTGCACCAGCCACGCCGATGACGATCGACTGGCCCCAGCCACGATGTGCTGCTTCCAGTGCCGAGCGCATCACGTTGACGTTGCCGATGCACTCGAAGGTGTGATCGACACCCCAACCGGTCATCTCGATGAGAACCTCGTGAATCGGCTTGTCAAAGTCCTTCGGGTTGAGGCATTCGGTCGCGCCGAAGGTACGAGCCAGCTCGAACTTCGCTGGATTGGTGTCGATGGCGATGATGCGACCCGCCTTGGCCTGGCGTGCCCCCTGAATCGCAGCGAGCCCGATGCCGCCGAGGCCGAAGATGGCCACAGAGTCACCCGGCTGAACCTTGGCCGTGTTGTGAACAGCGCCGATGCCGGTGGTCACACCGCAACCCAGCAGGCAGACATGCTCGGGATTGGCGTCCGGGTTGATCTTGGCCAGCGAGACTTCGGCCACCACCGTGTATTCGCTGAAGGTCGAGCAGCCCATGTAGTGGTAGATCGGCTGGCCGTTGTAGCTGAAGCGGGTGGTGCCATCGGGCATCACGCCCTTGCCCTGGGTGGCGCGCACCGCCACGCACAGGTTGGTCTTGCCGCTCTTGCAGAACAGGCACTCACCGCACTCGGCGGTGTACAGCGGGATCACGTGGTCACCCGGCTTGACCGAGGTCACGCCCTCGCCGACCTCGACCACGATGCCGGCGCCCTCATGGCCCAGCACCGCCGGGAACACGCCTTCCGGGTCCTCGCCCGACAGGGTGAAGGCGTCGGTATGGCAAACGCCGGTATTCGTGATCCTGACAAGCACCTCGCCCTTGCGCGGCGGCTCGACGTCGATCTCGACGATTTCCAGTGGCTTTCCAGGCCCGAAGGCAACTGCTGCACGTGATTTCATGATGTCGCTTCCTTTACTAGCTAACTAAATTTTCCCTCACCGAGGGCACCCTGGTGCCTCTACCGCAGGTAGGAGCGGACGATGGAGATGGTCTCGTCAATGGACTTGTTCTGCGAATCGCTCCTGATTTCGCTACTGGGAAACTCTTCCCGTAGATAGCTCTCCATAACCGTTGCCATCAATCCGTTGTCAGCCCCACGAACAGCTGCAAGCTGCTGAAGAATTGCAGGGCATTCAGCACCTGCATCGAGCGCTTGCTTCTTTTCTTCCGGGCCATGTGGCACTCACCGCTTTTCACTCCAGATAAGCGGGGCCTGACGCCGAAGAGACAGGCCCTCAACTCATTAGAATTCCTGCACGGTTGGGCGCAGAACGATCTCGTTAATATCCACGTCAGCAGGCTGCTCAATTGCGAAGGCGATAGCTCGAGCGACCGATTCGGCGGGAATTGCATGCTTGTAGAAGTCCACCACGAAATCGCGGCTCTGTTGGTGGGTGCTGCCGAATTTCAGTTCGGAGTCCACGGCGCCCGGTTCGATAGTCGTGGTGCGGATGCTGCCACCGACTTCGTGACGCAGTCCTTCGGAGATAGCCCGCACAGCAAACTTGGTGCCGCTGTACACGGTGCCACCTGGGCTGAACACCTTCAGGCCTGCAACCGATGCGATGTTGATGAAGTGACCACTGTTTTGTTTCTGGAAGACTGGCAATGCAGCCGCGACTCCGTACAGCAGACCCTTGATGTTGATATCGATCATGCGATCCCACTCGTCAGTGCGAGTATCGCTGAGCGGTGCAATCGCCATCAGTCCGGCATTGTTGATCAGTACATCAATGCGACCGTAGGTGTCCACGGCACCTTGAATGAGCGTTTTGACCTCTTCCTGAGAGGTAACATCGGTCTGATACGCGATTGCCTGACCACCTGCATTGGTCAGCTCAGCCACCAATGCGTCGAGTTTATCTTTGCGACGTGCAGCCAGCACTACGCGAGCGCCAAGCGCAGCAAGGTGGCGTGCAGTAACCTCACCCAGGCCGCTACTGGCACCGGTGATAACGACAACTTTTCCAGAAATGTTATTGCTCATGCTGAGAACCTCATCGGCGGGTTTGTACTTCGCCATGGCTGGTTAACCTGGCAGTGCGCAAACTTTAGACCCATGATTGATCTCAATAAATGGAAATGATTGGATTATACTATTCCTGAAAATGGAATAAATGGGGGGGGCAACATGCTTAACCGCATGGAGATGGTTAGGATTTTTTGCACAGCAGCAGAGGCAGGTAGCTTCCGCGAAGCGGCAACTCGATTAGGCATCTCCCCACAAGGGGTGACTCGAGCCATTCAAGCCCTGGAAACTGAGCTTGGCGAATCACTGTTCCACCGCAATACCCGCCAGGTGAGCATCACTGCTTTCGGTCAGGATTACGCCAAAGATGCCAGGTCAGCTCTGGATCATTTCGATACGCTATTCCGGTCGCACAGGACGGAGCCTGAGCTGTCAGGTAAGGTGGGGATTACGGCTCCACATGCTATTGGCAGGCGCTTCCTAATACCGTTTCTTCAGCCCCTGGCCGCTGCACATCCTGACCTGCAATTCGATCTCCGCTTGGAAGATCAGATGACTGATGCCGTTGAAGCGCATATCGATATTGGTATCCGGGTGGGGGTTATTCGCGACCGGCGCTACGTTGCACGTGCCTTAGCTCCCGTGCCGTTTTACGTTGTCGCGTGCCCGTCTCTCATAGGCCAAAAGACACCACCTAAATCTTTGGATGCCTTAGCTAAGCTGCCACTTTCAGTCCTGATCGACCGGAAAAATGGCCGCCCTTGGCCTTGGCTATTTGCCGACGGGCAAACGTTCGCGCCCAGGCAGCCAGCGCTTATCTGTGATGATCCAGATACGGAATTGGAAGCCACCCTGGCAGGCATGTGTTTTGGCCAAATTCCTGCCTATCTGGCTGAGCCTCATCTGCGGTCAGGAACGCTGGTTGCCGTTTTGGCTGATCACGCTCCAGCACCATGGGATCTGTTCATATACCGCCCGCAGCAGGGTCCTGTATCGAAGCGGGTGCGATTGGTGTACGACCACCTTAAGCAGGCTTTCTCAAACCCCAAGCTATTTCCCCAGGGCCTGGGGACATAGCTTGAATACCTGCCAGCAATCGTCCGCTTTTGGCCGGTAGCTGCCAGTCGTGACCGGCTGCAATTGCCCGGTTAGCGACCACTGCTCTGGCTAGCCATCCTTGTCCTCCCACACGTGGACGACTTGCCATGAACGCCATCGGTACCTGCAGCCGTCAGCCTTGGAACAAAGGAAAACTGGTCGGGCAGAAAACCCCGCTCCGACTTAGAGATATCTGGGCCATCCGAGTAAGGCTGCAAATTGCGGAAAAAACACGGGATCTGGCTCTCTTCGATCTGGCCATCGACAGCAAGCTTCGAGCCTGCGACTTAACCAAACTTCGTGTGCGCGACGTTGCTCATGGTGAGCACGTGTCATCACGAGCCATGGTTATGCAGCAGAAAACGCAGCGGCCGGTGCAGTTCGAGATCACTGAGCAAATACGGTCTGCTCTCGCGGCCTGGATACATCAAGCCCAGCTCCGCAGCGAGGATTGCCTTTTTCCGAGCCGGCTGCATATCTCAGACCATCTATCCACTCGTCAATACGCTCGTATCGTCAAAGGTTGGGTGAAAGCCATTGGCCTTGATCCAGCTCTGTATGGAGCTCACACAATGAGACGTACGAAGGCATCGCTGATCTATCGCAGGACGAAGAACCTGCGGGCAGTTCAACTGTTGCTCGGCCATACGAAGCTGGAGAGCACCGTTCGATATCTGGGGATTGAGGTCGATGATGCCCTAGAGATGGCGGAACAGACCGAGGTTTGACCATGCATAGCGACGGTCGAAGCCAGGCCGTCGCTAACCGGCCAAATGCTGCCCCACCGTACCAAGCGGATCTGCCCAAGATGAAGCTGCCATACTGTGCCTACTGCGTGAGGGCGAATCTATGACTACTACATCTGAAAGCTGGCGAGTTGTATGCCAAGACCCAGGGGATGGCAGCGGAGACGTCATCGTTGAGCTTCCATCAGAGCTACTTGAGCAGCTCAGATGGAGTTTGGGTGATGAGCTGTCAGTTGAGGCGGGAGAGGAAAACATTTGCCTGAAACTCAAGCAACGAGCTGATGGCGCCTCGTCATAGCAATCCAAACAATGTCTGATTGTGGTTGACTGCTTTCGCTCCAAAACGGCGGCTAGCGGCCAATTACAGCCGGCTGGTAATTCCCAGCTTCTGACCGGCTCACCAATGCCGGGGTCGGCCCCTTTCTGGCCAGAAGCACTCTTTGACTATCGCCCAGTGAAACCAACGCTTTTTGGATAGAACAAAATCAAATAACTTAGAGCGCATGACTGGCTTCACATGAGGTTCAGGTTGCGGATCTGCGATCGAACCTGCAGCCATCGTTTCAACCAGCGGAGTTAGGCGCAACCAGTTCCATCGCTTACACTTTTGGCGGGCAGTAGCACGAGCATTCATACCGCAATTTGTAGTTGTTAAGAGCCGGCGCAAGCACGACCATATGCGGACCGCTGATACCCTGCCGCAATTTGTAGTCGTTAAGAGCCGGGCAAACACGCTCAGACCCGGACCGTTGATATCATGCCGCTATGTGTAGTCGATGAGGCGCAGGCCAAGCTGATGGTATTGTCATATCTGGCACACCGAACGGAGAATCAGATGAACCAGGCAAGCATGCTGATGATCGCATTAGGGGGCGTACTCGTAGCCTTGAGTGCGGCGGGCTTCGTAGGCTATGTTGTCGCAAGGCATTTGGACAAAAAGGTTGCTCAGTGCCATCAGGCGCCAGGCAAGCATTCTTACGCTGGCGATCTTTGATGGCATGCTGATCGTGTTCTTCAAGGAGCTATGAACATGAAATGTCCTGTTTGCGGCGTAGCGGAATTGATCCACAACACCCACGATCTGCCTTATACCTACAAGGGTGCAACCACCGTCATTACTGCTGTAACTGGCGAGTTCTGTCCGGCCTGTGCTGAATCTAATTTAGATGCAGTGGAGTCGGATCGGGTGATGTGCGAAATGCGCGCTTTCTCCAAGCAGGTCAATGCGGCCATTGCTGATGGGCGTCACCCAGGTGGCATCGGCCACTTTAGAACCCTCTGCTAGTATCTGCGCCCCGGAGTTGCCACCGCCTACCACCAGCGCGCGTTTACCTGCGAACGGCTGCGCCTCGACATAGTGGGCCGAGTGCAACTCTGCTGGCGCCGTAGATCTCGCTGCCGGGATAGAGGGGGATATGTGGATGGCTCCAGGTACCGGTGGCGCTGACCACCGCCCTGGCGTCCCAATGCTCATGCTCGGTACGAACGCGCAGCGCCCCCGGGATGCGTTCCACCGAGTTGACCCGCAGGGGGCGCTGGACCGCAAGCTGGTAGCGATCTTCATAGCGCGCGAGGTAATCGTCGACGTGATCGCGCGTGGGGTAGCCATTCTCAACCGGAGGCATCATTCAGCCGGGAATCGAACTCTAGGTCGCTGGGGATAATAGTCGCAAGGAGTTCCAGCCGTGACGCCAGGCGCCGTCGGGGGCCATCATCGGCATCGAGCATCACGAATGACAAACCAGTACGACGCAGGAAATATGCGGTGGCTAAAGCGGCTTGCCCACCACCGATAATGACGACATCTATCGGCGTTCAGCGTCGATTTTCATATGGAGGTCCCTGCGTCTCGACGGAAGGAGTCTCCATTCTTATTTGCCCTGGAAAGGACGCGCGGCAACTCGAGCACCGTTCATTGAAGGACTGCTATTGGGCCGGTAGCTGTCTCCCACGGGCGACCACTTTCGGCCAGAAGGGAACCGTTTCGTAGCGGTTTAGCAGACCTCCATGTGGAAGCTTGGGGGCGTCTACGAAACGAGGGGCGATTCACCTCTCCTCATTCGCTCCGGCCTTCGTCACGCCATATTGGTTAGGGAAGTGGCGTAGCAAGTCGAATGCATCGCGGCGAACTTCCTCGGGCAGATTGCTGTTACGAGCGAGTTTTCTTAGAAACTCGTAGGTTTGCGCTACTGCGCGGGTCCGCTCATGGGGCAACGTCATGTCAGCCTCTACAAAAGAAAAAACTCGACACCATTTACACGCTCCCTCCCACTTTACCGCGTGTAGTACGCGCCGAACCTGTATCGCTCCAGCCTCTGTTCTGCAAAGCGATGCGGGAGAGTTTCCGCCAAGGGCTTGTTTGGTGCTTTGAGCCAGCGCTCTGTCTCCTTTGGATTCCCGAATACCTCGATGGCTAACTGGTTGACGGCTTCAGCTAGCGCCCGGACTCTTCTTCATGCTGATCCATTTTGGCTTTCCCTGGCTGGGCCATGCTTTGTCCCACAGAAGCGCTAATAGCACGCCAATAGTTGCTGCCGATAGTGTTGAGAAAAGCTGACCTGATAGGTCGGCCCATCTGCCAGCCCATCCAGTGATACGACATTTTCCACGCTGGCATCATGAACCTGCTCGCCATCCGGCTCTCCGCCTGCTCGCTCGCTTTCATTGAAGCCAAGGCCTGGCCACCCTATCGCAGAGCCCGACGCAGGGTCTGGCACCTGTACACTCAATACCGCCAAATCGTCCGGCAAATCAACCGCAATTCTCTCGGCGAAACGCCGTAGCGTCGGCTCAGCCAGCATGAATAACCAAGCCTGATCATCTGACTCATCCTTGCGCCTGAGTACCCGACCCAGCACTTGCCGATAGTGCAGCTCAGTACGAATACGACTGAGGTAGCAGCACACCTGCAGACGGGGGATGTCCGTTCCCTCACTGATCATCCCAACTGCGACGATCCAACGGCAGTCGCTGTGCCTAAACGTGTTGATTAACTGCTGGGCATCCGGCGTTCGGTTGGTGACGATCTGACAGCTTTCCCCCATGGCCTCCAAGGCATGGGCTATCTGTCGTGCGTGCTCGATATCGGTAGATACCACCAAGCCAGCCGCATCTGGCTTGATCTGGCGCAGCACGTCCAGCTTGGCACGTCCCAGGATGAGCAACTGATCGATCACATCTTCGTGACGCAGTAGTTCTTCGTAGGTGACGGGGGATTCTCCCAAGAGCTTAGCGATGCTGGGAAAAAGTCTGACGGTACTTTCAGTCTGCAACTCCTCCGTGAGCCTCACCTGCTGATTGTCGAGGAGGACTATGCGGGGCGAGCGGCAAACTCCATCAGCGATAGCCTCTTTCAATCCATAGCGAAAGTCACAAATCAGCTGGCCCTCCGGCGACGAGTAGCGAGCCAGGGCAATTGCCCGGTCATCCGAGCGCCATGGTGTGCCGGACAGTGCCAGCGTGCATGCGGCGCGATCTTGAACCCGTTGGAGGATCTGCTGCCCCCAAGCGTTGCTCAGCAGCGGATCATGACCCGAACAGTGATGGATCTCGTCAAAGACAACGAAGACCCGGTAGTCGTCGAGGAGCTGCCAGAACGCCTCTTCACGGTAATCCATGGCTTGATAGGTGTACGCAGCGCCCACCGCACCGAGCTGACCATCCAGACGCCTGCCGAGCACTTCCGTGAAGGTCGAGCGGAAGCCCTCCACTACCTGGCATGACGGCGCAAAGCAGAGCACAAGATCAATCCTGCCCTGATCCAGCAGGTTGCGAGCCAGCTCTGCTGCCATGCGCGTTTTGCCAGCGCCTGGTGTTGCTTGGCAGAAAAAATGTGACGTGGAAAGGAAGTGTTTCAGCGCCGTATTGATACAGCGGCGTTGCCAATCTCGCAGCGAGGAGGTCATCGAGTAGCGGCGAGCGTTCTGAGCGTATTCTCGACAGCCCGGAGATGCCCAATCAGGCGCGAACTTCGGTCCCGAGCATCCAGGTATTCGCTTTCGACCTTGTCTCGCAGATGCGGCATATCTTCAAAGAGCTGCTTGTAGCGCTCCGCTTCTCCCATCGCAGAAAGGAAATCCAGCCGAATCTCCTTGAGGAGCGTTTCCAGATGCTGCTCTGCATCAGGTACCGGGCTGTCCGCAACAACATCCGGCTCAACCAGTGATCGCTCCTGATCGGCTTCACGTATCGCTATAAGACGGAGCTCGAACCCATCGTCGATCAGTTCAAGCTGAGTACGCGTCGGTAACGTCTTCAGGTGGTAAACCTGCCCTCGTGTCCGGCGCTCTTCATCAAGCACAAGCCAGCCCAACCGGAGCATGCGGCGGATCTGCTCATAAACGTAACGGCGAACATCATTGAGAGAAAAGCCCTCTCCGAGACGCTCGGCGTAGGCATCCCGCAATTCACGGGTCGTAAACGTTGTACGCCCTGGCTCCTGAAGCAGCTCATACAGACGCCTGTCGAAGATAAACGAGGCCGATTTCATTGAGGCACCAGAAGAGTTAACGCGAAAGAAATGCGGATTATAGTCCGTGGCCTGTGTGTCCGCAAACGCACGATAGTGCCGCCTCAAGTTGAATTGAGACGGTCATGGATAAGTTGGCGAAAGCGTTAGGGGAACGCATTCGAGTGCAGAGGAAAGCTTGCCGGATTTCCCAGGATGCACTCGCGCTGTCCTGTAACATCGACCGCAGCTACATGGGCCGAATAGAGCGTGGCGAGGTCAACATTACCGTCGAGAAGCTCTATCGCATCGCAGGCGAGCTCACTTGCGACCCTTCAAGCCTTCTGCCACAACCATCTGAAATCTAGTCCGAGCAAGTAACACAAGTGCTTAGGAAGATCAGATGGCAGCGGCGCTGTTACTTTTTCCCAAGCCCCCAGCTGCCGTCAGCATCTTCAAAATCACCAACGCAAACGCACGACTCTTGGTCTCGTTATCCAGCACTTCCAGCGACAGCTTTTCGTGGTCGGTCATGGCGTCCAGCACGGTGTCCAGCACACGCTTGGGGAATAGGCCGTGCATCACTTGCTCCACGGAGTGGTTGTTCACTTGGGCCATCACATCCTCTTGGCGGCTGATGCGCTGGGCGATACCGGTGAGGAACTGCAGTTGGTCGTCGTCGCTCACCTCAGCACCGAAGATATCGTTCAACGCTTCGATGATTTCTGACAGGCGCTTTTTCTCCGGGTCATGCGGTTTACCGCTGCCGACCGCGCTGGCTGGGTCGAGGCTGTATTCGCCTTCTTCCTCGCTCAGGCGTAGTTGGTGCTCGGCGCGCTTGCTCAGGCGGTAGTGGCTCAGTTGCAGCTCGCCCACGTCCACATCGTCTTGTTGCAGGCGATCCACGCGCAGCAGCGGATGCAGGTGCTTGGCGTACACGCACAGTTGCTCCAGCTCGCGGTCCTCATAGGGCACGATCTGCGAGAGGAACTCGTACAGGCGCACAAAGCTCTGCAGGTTCTTGCGGAACAGATCGAGCTGGTCCACCTGCTCGCCGGCTTCTTTCAGCGCGTGCTCGGCTTTTTTCAGGCCGGCGCTGTCGCCGTTGGCTTCGGCTGTGCGTTTGAAGTCCAGCGCCTGCTGGCGCGATTCCAGCAAGAAGGCGTAACGCTTGGCAAAGCGCTCCTTGGCCGGCGTGCAGTAATAGCTGAGCTTGCTGGCGGCCGCCTTGGGGTCGAAGAAGGCCATGGCGAACGCCTCGACCTCCTGCCAGTGATAGATGCCCTCGGCATCCAGCTTCTTTTGCAGGTCATAGATGATCTGCGGGTCGGTCACGTCGGTCAGCTCGGCCTTGGTGTAGTACGGCAAGAAGGCGTCGAGAATGTCCTGCGGCTCATTGAAGAAGTCGAGGATAAAGGTTTCCTTGCTGTCGCCGAAGGTGCGGTTCAGCCGCGACAGGGTCTGCACGCAGTCCACGCCTTGCAGCTTCTTGTCCACGTACATGGCACACAGCTTGGGCTGATCGAAGCCGGTCTGGTACTTGTTGGCCGCGATCATCACGTTGAAGTCCTGAGTGTCGAACGCCTGCGCCAGGTCGCGGCCATTTAGGCCGGCGTTGAGCAGGCTGCTGCTTTCCGTCACCTCTTCGGGGATCACCTCATCCGGTAACACGCTGCCGGAGAAGGCCACCAGCGGGTGCACATCGCTATAACCCATCTGCTGCACGTAAGCCTTAACTGCCAACTGGTAACGCACCGCCTCCTGACGGCTGCTGGTGACGACCATGGCCTTGGCCTGACCATTCAGCAGGCCACGGATATTGGCGCGGAAGTGCTCGACGATCACCTCAACCTTCTGGCTGATGTTGTACGGGTGCAAGCGCACCCAACGCGCCAGCTTGATGCGCGCCTTCTTGCTGTCCACCTCGTCGTCTTCGCCATCGGGATGGGCGATCTTCCAGGCGGTGCTGTAGGTGGTGTAGTTGCGCAGCACGTCGAGGATAAAACCCTCCTCGATGGCCTGGCGCATGGAGTACAGGTGAAACGCCTCCGGCTTATTGCTGGAACTGGCCGGCAGCGTTGGATCGGCCGGGCGACCGAACAGCTCCAGAGTCTTGGCCTTGGGCGTGGCGGTAAAGGCGTAGTAGCTAATGCGCTCATTCGGTTGGCGCGCCTGCACGGCGGCGTCCAGCAGCTCTTCGGCGCTGACTTCCTCGGCATCCAAGGCATCACTGCCCAGGATCTGTTTCAGCTTGCTGGCCGATGAGCCGGTTTGCGAAGAATGCGCCTCGTCGGCGATCACCGCATAGCGCCCGCTGGCCAGCTTGGGATACTTGTCCAGGGCATCGAACAGCGCCGGGAAGGTCTGGATGGTGACGATGATGATGCGCGTCTGCTCAGCCAGCGCCTCAGCCAGCTGCTCGGATTTGCTCTGGCTGCTGGTTTCACGGTTGATCTGTTTGACAACGCCCTGGGCATGCTCGAACTGGTAGATGGTGTCCTGCAGCTGCTTATCCAACACGGTGCGGTCAGTAATCACGATCACCGAGTTGAACAAGCGCTGGCCGGCCTCGTCGTACAGCGAGGCCAGTTGATGGGCGGTCCAGGCGATGGAGTTGGACTTGCCCGAGCCGGCGCTGTGCTGGATCAAATAGCGCTTACCCGGCCCTTCGGCGCGAGTGGTATTGATCAGCTGGTTGACCACTTCCCACTGGTGGTAACGCGGGAAGATCATCGTCTCCTTGGTCACCGGCGTGCCGTCGAAGCCTTCGCTGGTTTTCTTCTCCAGGTGCAAAAAACGCCCCAGCACCTTGAGCCAGGCATCCGGCTGCAACAGGCGTTGCCACAGATAGCCGGTGGCGTAGTGGCTGTCGTCTTCCGGCATGGGGTTGCCTGCGCCGCCTTCCGCGCTGCCAAGGTTGAAAGGCAGGAAGAAGGTGTCTTTACCCGCCAGCTTGGTGGTCATCGCCACTTCATTCTGGCCCACAGCAAAGTGCACCAGCGCGCCACGCTTGAAGGTCAGCAGCGGCTCGGGTTTACGCGTCAGCGGGTCTTTTACCGGGCGGTCTTGCCGGTACTGGCGCTTGGCGTTTTCCACCGACTGTTTGAACTCGCTTTTTAGCTCCAGGGTGGCGGTGGGGATGCCGTTGACGAACAGCACCAAATCCAGCCGTGGGTTATAGCTCTGCCCATTGCTACCAGCCTCGCGGAAATGCGGCGAGTAGGACACCTCCGGCACCACGCGCAGGCGGTTGCACTGGTAACGCTTGAGGGTATCGGGGTTCATGCCGTGGTCGGGCTGAAAGCTGCACAGTTCCACCTTCACCGCCGGCAGCTTGAAGCCATGGCGCAACACATCCAGGGTGCCGCTCTGCTCCAGCTCGCGCACCAGCTTTTGCACCAGCACATCATCCGGATTATTCGGGTTGGCCTTGGCGAACTTGTCCCAACGCTCCGGCCAGGCGTCCTTGAAGTAACCGAGCACATCTTCGGTATACAGCGCCGTGCGCCGGTCGTAGCCGCTGGCGGTGCCGACCAACCAGCCTTGGGCGGCCAGGGCGTCGATGATGTCTTGTTGAAACTGAGCTTCCTTGCTGTCCGCCATTACACGGCCTCTTCTACTAATTCGGGAGTTGGCGCACTGGCCGGTAGCTGCCAGCCGCGCACGTCGATTTTGCCGGTGACGGCGGCGGAGATTAGGGCGGAACGGCGTTCTTGGAGAAGGGATACTCCACCACTAGCTTCGCGAATCAACGTATCAATTACCGAAGCCTGCTTGTCTAGAAATTCAGTGATCAGTAGCTGCTCTTGAAGAGGCGGCAGTGACAACCAAATTTCCTTGGTTTTTTCTTGGTTCATGATTCCAATCGTCGAGGAATTTGAGAGGAAACGCATTGCGTCAACCTTCACCGACAACGAGTAAGCCAAAAAATAGCCATCAATTTTTGAACTGGGAATGACCGCATTTATTTGCTGATTTGCAGAAGCAGATTTAAGTATGTAGCCAACCTTTCCAAGCGTTGCACCAATACTCACGATCAATACTGCGCCGGCCGGGAACACTTTGGCATCACCTGACTTCACAGATAATTTGCTAACAAATTTATCTGAGCTGACAAGTTTTAGATCGCTAGCGAAGTCGCCTGGCGTAAACCACTCCACGCCGTCTATGACGTCTGAACTCGGTAGATTCTCGGAAGGTGTTCCTCCAGTTTTGACCCCATCAGCAACTCGACCAAGCGTGAGGGCTTCCCAATGCGCCGGCACATCGCCTAGCCACTCCACGCCGGAGTTTTTCATCGGCACCGTCGGGTCGAGGCCTTTGGTGACGGCGTGGGAGATCACTGCCTGGCGCTTTTCCTTGAGCAGCTCGATCAGGCGCTGCTGCTCTTCGATCAGCGCGTCGATGCGGGCGGTTTCGTGGTCGAGGAAGCGGGCGATTTGGGTTTGCTCTTCGAGCGAAGGAGTAACAACTCGAATGTTACCTAGCAGTCCACGGCTAATTCTTTGCATCGTGGCACCACGTGCAAGATTGCCCGTGTGCTTGAAATATTCTTCACTGCTGAACAAATAAACGATGAATTTCTTATGGTATTTAGCGTCCGGCCTAAAAATCACATTATCTACAGAAGTGACTACTCTCCCGCCGAGGTCTGGAGTTATGCACGCTCTTCCAATCGGGCTATTCAGCCGCGAAATCAGAACATCACCCTCATAAACATCTGTGCAACCAAGTGAGTGAAACGTTTCTTCTGAAATGAATCCCGCACCTTGTTCTTTGTAAGCACCCTCGCCAACGTTCCCTGTTGTTATGTAACGAATCCCATCAGATGAAATATCCTTGCTCTCAATCCAGTCACCATCCAAGAACAATGAGTTTCGCTCAAGCGCCATGTACTTAATCGGAGCACTGCACCAATGTTCAGGCACCTCGCCTAACCATTCGACACCAGCTTCTTTGTATTCTGGATAACTGGGAAACGTCATGCCGACAGCCCCTCAATCATCTGCTTAATGCGGTCTGTGCAGGCTTTTAGGTCGCGGTCGATCTCGGCCAACGGGCGCGGCGGCTGAAATACATAGAAGTGGCGGTTAAAGGGAATCTCGAAGCCGACGATGCCGACCTCACCGTCCTGGGCGTCAGTCTTGCTGGTGTCGATCCAGGCATCCGGCACATGGGGGATGACTTCGCGCTGGAAGTAGTCGTGCACTGATTCGCCCAGCGGCACGTTCTCGTTATCACGCAGGCCGGCATCCGCTTCCGGCTGGCCTTTGCTCATGCAGATATCCGCCTCGGGGTCGCGCTCGCTCAGGGCACTCATCAGGGCTTTGAGTTCCGGCGTACTTAGGCTGACGCTGTGCGCGGTGAGGGCTTTTTTCAGCAGCTTGCTGAACTGCTCGCGGTTACGGTGCAACACACTGGCGTCCATCGCGTGCAGAGCGCCCAGCAAGTGCTCCTGAGCGGCGCTGTCGAGTTTCTGCAGGGCTTTTTCTTCCAGCACTTTGGCAATGCGCTCGGCGCTGGTTTGGAAGTTCAGCCGTAGCGGGCGCTCGACGGTGATACGGCGGTAGCCGAAGGCGTCGATGGGGAAGATTTTGCTCTGTGCGGTTTGCTCGAAGCTGCCATACAGGCGCACCAGCTCGCTGATTTGATCCTCGGTGATGTACTGGCGCTTACTGCCCAGCGATTTGCGCATTTTGGCGTAGTGCTGGCTGCCGTCGATCAACTGCACCTTGCCCTGGCGCGCAGCGGCTTTGTGGTTGGAGAGTATCCACACATAGGTGGCGATGCCGGTGTTGTAAAACATGTCGGTGGGCAACGCGACGATGGCTTCGACCAGGTCGTTCTGCAGCAGGTAGCGGCGAATCTCCGACTCACCCGAACCCGCGCCGCCGGTAAACAGCGGCGAGCCGTTGAGGATGATGCCGATGCGCGAGCCACCGTCGCGCGGGTCACGCATCTTGCTGACCAGGTGCAGGAGGAACAGCAGCGAACCGTCGGAGACCCGTGGCAGGCCGGGGCCAAAGCGGCCGTCGAAGCCCTTGTGGCTGTGCTCGTCGGTGATCTGCTTCTGCACCTTCTTCCATTCCACACCGAACGGCGGGTTGCTGAGCATAAAGTCGAAGCGCTTGTCGGCCAGTTGGTCGTTGGACAGGGTGTTGCCGAGCTTGATGTTGGCCACGTCCTGGCCCTTGATCAGCATGTCCGCCTTGCAGATGGCGTAGGACTCGGGGTTGAGCTCCTGGCCGTGCAGCGACACGCTGACCTTTTCGCTGATGGACTGGATGTACTCATCACCCTCGGACAGAAAGCCACCGGTGCCGGCGGTTGGGTCATAGATGGTGACGATGCTGTTGGGCGCGAGCTTGTGGTCTTGATCGGTGATCACCAAGGATGTGGTGAGGTGCACGATATCGCGCGGGGTGAAGTGCTCCCCGGCGGTTTCGTTGGAGCTTTCCGCAAACTTGCGGATCAGCTCTTCGAAGATGATGCCCATGCCGAAGTTGCTGATGAACTCGGGGCTGAGATCAGTCGCGGCGAAGCGCTGCACCACCTGATACAGCAGGTTGGCGGTTTCCAGCTGCTGGACGAAGTCTTCAAAGTGGAAGTGCTCGAAGATCTCGCGGGCATCCTTGCTGAACGCCTGGACATAGCTCATCAGGTCGGCGGCGGTTTGGGTGTCGGATAGGGTGCCGAGAGTAAGCGGCGAGGCGTTGAAAAACTGCTGGCCGGCGGCGCGCAGCAGGATCATCTCGCGCACGGTATCCGGGCGGCCTTCCTGCGCAAAGGTCTGCTTGATCACCTCATCCTTGGTCGGCGCCAGCACGCACTCCATGCGGCGTAACAGGGTAAACGGCAGGATGATGCGACCGTACTGGGACTGCTTGAAGTCACCGCGCAGCAGGTCTGCGATGGACCAGAGAAAAGCGGCCGTCTGGGAATGGTTTTCCGTGTTCAAGCTACTGCTCCTTGGAATACGCGCAAAAAATGCGAGTCTAACCCAGACGTCCGTGACCACCTCACCTGCACTGTTTGAGTTTTCTCAATAGCGTCACGGAAGTCAGGCTTGTGGATGCCCTGAGAAATAAGGTGCCGCTTGCTGTAAGAAGAGCTTGATTTGCTGTCTCATGAGAGGAAATCTGCTGGCGATACCTGGCAGAAGCGATCACAGGAACACTTCGAAAAAGTTAGGTTTTGGAGCCTAAATTTGACCCAAAATCAGCAAAAGCTAACTAAAAGCTCTTCCCTGACACAGGAATGAGAGGAAAAAGATGGTAGGTGGGCTGGAAAAGCCAGTGGCCATGAGGGCTCGACTGCAGATCGTAATACGTGACTAAAATTTAATAGCGTAGATAGGCTGATTGAGCCATGGAGACGAATGCCCGTGACGGAGAGAAAAGGAGGCGAATCCCGCCGCTGCGGGCGGGTCGAACCGAACTGGCAAAGCTACCGCAATGCTCCAGACAGGGCAAACAGACGAGATCAACTGATGCTGGCGCTTTGATATCTTGCGAGGCATTCTTGACGCCATTCAGACGTCGGCTAGTCGACGTCCTCCACTGCCCACAGGAAAGGACATAATCGCTTGGTCGATCCGCATCCTTCGCTGTCCGCATCTCCGCGTTTCGGCAAGCTCGCCCGGCTGGTGTCCGCGGTAGGGACCTGGTTGCCCGTACCCGCGCGCCTGAAAACCAGGTGGCAGGCATTGCGTTTTTCGGCAAGCGCCCTTGGCGCAATCGAAGAACGCATCCTGATCAGCGACTTTGCCGGTCGACTGCAGTTTCTCAACAGCCGAGCCGAAGAGATGTTCGGCATCAGCAATCGGGATGCGCGCCGCTACGCTTTGCGAGAACTGCTCCCTTCCCTTGATCACACGGCCCTCGACGCGGCCAGCGCCAACGCCGACCTGAACCTCGACGCGGTTCGGCTGTTGCAGGATGGCGAGAGCCGGCTGTTTTCGGTTACCCGGCGGGTTTTGCGGCTGGCTGGCGCATTGCAGCCTTCCGGATTCGTCTGGGTGATGCGCGACATCACCGCCGAACGGCTGGCACAACAGGCTCTTTCCGATCGAGAGCGTTTTTGGTCCGAAGTACTGCGCGCGGTGCCTGACACCCTTTATGTCCAGGATCTGGCCGCGGGCAAGTTGTTATTCAGCAACAGCAATCTGGCGTCTCGGCTGGGTTACAGCGAGGAGGAGCGCGGCGATGACGCCAATCTGTTCTGGCAGCGCATCAGCCATCCCGATGATCAGGAGTACATCGGCCGACTGTTATCCCTGCGCGTTTCGCTGGTCGACGGTGCGTTGCAGGAATCCCTGCTGCGCTGGCGCCATCGCAACGGCAAGTGGCACTGGTTCGGTGTGACCGAACAAGTGCTCGCACGCGATGAGCAGGGGCGGGTGTTGCGGCTGATCGGAGTGGCCCGCGATGTGACTGCCAATATCGAATACAGCCATTCACTGCGCGACAGTGAGCGTCGTTATCGCATGCTGGCCGGCAGCCTGCAGGACGTCATTTTCACCACCGACAGCGCCGTCCAGATTGATTACGTGAGCCCCTCGGTACAGGCGGTGCTGGGATATAGCCCCGAGTGGACGATTGAGCATGGCCTGGATCGGGTAGTGACCAAGCCACGTCAGGCGGCGCGCTTTTATGACCTGATGCGCAAGGTGCGTAAGGCGTCTTTCAACCCGTCAGCGCTCGCCGAACTCGGGCAGAGCCTGCAGGGCCAGACGCTGTATTTCGACTGCATCACTGCTGACGGGCGACCGGTCGCCATCGAGCTGCGCATCACGCTGATCTGGAACGAGAACAACCGTTTCGACGGCGCGTTGTGCGTGGGCCGTGACATCAGCAAGCATCGCCAGGCGGAAAAGGAGCTGCGCCGCGCGGCCACGGTATTCGAACACTCGTCGGCCGCCATCGTGGTGACCGATCCGGCCGGCAGGATCGTGCAGGTTAACGACGCCTTCGAACGGATTACTGGCTACAGTGGCGACGAGGTCATGGGGCTATGGCCAACGGCACTGAGCGCTGATCGGCAACAGGCCAACCAGATGACCTTCGTGCGTGACCAGATCTTCCGGGTGGGTAAGTGGGAAGGCGAGCTCTGGCTCAAGCGCAAGGATGGCGACACCTATCCGTGCTGGATCGGAATCACGGCAGTGCGTGACGCCGAGGATGATCTGGTCAGTTACGTGTGTTTTTTCAGCGACATGAGCGAGCGTAAGGCCAGCGAGAAGCGCATTCACCGGTTGGCCTACTACGACAGCCTGACCCAGCTACCCAACCGGACACTGTTCCAGGATCGGCTGCACAGCAGTCTGCAGCTCTCCTTCCGGCGTGGCGCCTGGGTCGCCCTGATGTTTCTGGATCTTGATCGCTTCAAGCCGATCAATGATTCCCTCGGCCACGCCGCCGGTGATCGCATGCTCAAAGAGGTCGCCATGCGTTTGGCTTCTTGCGTCGAGGAAGACGACACGGTTGCCCGTATGGGCGGCGATGAATTCACTTTTCTCTTGCGCGCCGCGCCTGATCGCGACGAGGCCCTGACCCGTGCCATCCATGTCGGCGAGCGCATCCTGGCCAGCCTTACCGAACCCTTCGTATTGTCAGGACGAGAGTTCTTCGTCACCGCCAGCATCGGCATCGCCCTCAGCCCACAGGACGGCGACGACATCAGCCAGCTGATGAAGAACGCCGACACCGCGATGTATCACGCCAAGGAGCGCGGCAAGAACAACTTCCAGTTCTATCAGGCGGAAATGAACGCTCGTGCGCTGGAGCGTCTCGAACTGGAAAGTGATCTGCGCCATGCGCTCGAGCAACAGCAGTTTGTCCTGCACTACCAGCCCCAGTTTCTCGCCGATGGGCAGACGCTCACCGGTGTCGAAGCCTTGTTGCGCTGGCAGCACCCTGCGCGTGGGCTGGTGCCCCCTTGCGACTTCATTCCCGCGTTGGAGGAGCTGGGGCTGGTGGTCGAAGTCGGCGACTGGGTGATCGGTGAAGCCTGCCGGCAGATTGCACAATGGCAGGAGCAGGGAAGGGCGGTGCCGAAGGTCTCGGTCAACCTGTCCGCGCGCCAGTTCGCCGACGGCACGCTCGCCCAGCGGATCGCCGCGCTTCTGGAGGCCAGCGGCATCGCTCCGCGTTGCCTGGAGCTAGAGCTGACGGAGAGCATCCTGATGCAGGACGTCGGCGAGGCCATGCGCATGCTCGGCTCGTTGAAGCAGCTTGGCCCCTCCATCGCTATCGACGACTTCGGGACGGGTTATTCCTCACTCAACTACCTCAAGCAATTCCCCATCGATGTGCTCAAGATCGACCGCAGCTTCGTCGATGGGCTACCGGAGGGCGAGCAGGACGGCCAGATCGCCCGGGCGATCATCGCCATGGCGCACAGTCTGGGAATGTCGGTAATCGCCGAAGGTGTTGAAAATCAGGCGCAGCTGGACTTTCTGCGTGAGCACGGCTGTGATGAGGTGCAGGGGTTCTATCTGGGACGACCGATTCCCGCCAGCGCTCTGGGCGAGGGACACGGCTGGGCTTGATTGCGACTCTGCCGCTGGCTGATTCATGTTGCAGATGACCAAGGCTCATACCCGCGTTTTGGTGGATGAGGTAGAATCCGCGGCTCTCTTTTTACCGCCAGCTGATTCTCAGGGGACTGCCAACCATGTTCAGCCGTGATTTGACCCTCGCCCGTTTCGACGCCGATCTCTTCGCTGCCATGGAGCAGGAAGCCAAGCGTCAGGAAGACCACATCGAGCTGATCGCCTCGGAGAACTACACCAGCCCGGCGGTGATGGAAGCCCAGGGTTCGGTACTGACCAACAAGTACGCCGAAGGCTATCCGGGCAAGCGCTACTACGGTGGCTGCGAGTACGTGGATGTGGTCGAGCAGCTGGCCATCGACCGCGCCAAGGAACTGTTCGGCGCCGACTACGCCAACGTTCAGCCGCATGCCGGCTCCCAGGCCAACAGCGCCGTCTACCTCGCCCTTTTGCAGGCCGGTGACACCATCCTCGGCATGAGCCTGGCTCACGGCGGCCACCTGACCCACGGCGCCAGCGTCTCGTCCTCGGGCAAGCTGTACAACGCCGTGCAGTACGGCATCAACGATCAGGGGCTGATCGACTACGACGAAGTCGAGCGTCTGGCCGTCGAGCACAAGCCAAAGATGATCGTTGCCGGTTTCTCCGCTTATTCCCAGCTGTTGGATTTCGCCCGTTTCCGTGAGATCGCCGATAAGGTTGGTGCCTACCTGTTCGTCGACATGGCCCACGTCGCCGGTCTGGTTGCCGCTGGTGTCTACCCGAACCCGGTGCCGTTCGCTGACGTCGTCACTACCACCACCCACAAGACCCTGCGCGGCCCACGCGGTGGCCTGATCCTGGCGCGTGCCAACGCCGAGATCGAGAAGAAGCTGAACTCCGCCGTATTCCCGGGTGCCCAGGGTGGCCCGCTGGAGCACGTCATCGCCGCCAAGGCTGTGTGTTTCAAGGAAGCGCTGCAGCCTGAGTTCAAAGCTTATCAGCAGCAGGTGGTGAAGAACGCTCAGGCCATGGCCGACGTATTCATTCAGCGCGGCTTCGACGTGGTTTCCGGTGGTACTCAGAACCACCTGTTCCTGCTCAGCCTGATCAAGCAGGACATCACCGGTAAAGACGCCGATGCGGCCCTGGGCAATGCTCACATCACCGTAAACAAGAACAGCGTGCCGAACGACCCGCGTTCCCCGTTCGTCACTTCCGGCCTGCGTATCGGCACCCCGGCGGTCACCACCCGTGGCTTCGGCGAGACCGAGTGCCGTGATCTGGCCGGCTGGATCTGCGACATCCTCGACAACATGGGCGACGAGTCGGTGATCGCCGCGGTGCGCGGCAAGGTCGAGGCGGTCTGCGCCAAGTTCCCGGTCTACGGCAAGTAACGGCTGATGCATGACAGAAGCCCGGCCTCGCGCCGGGCTTTTTTGTTTCTGAGGGTAGGCTTGCGCCATAGCATACGACGATCAAGGCAAAGTGCCATCTGGTGCTGTCCCGGTCGTGCCCTGTAGGTTAAGTTTCATCTTCCATTGCCCGGTTCAGTTCGTCGGAGAGCCTCGATGCAGCTCAAGCACAAGATCGCCGCGCTCAGCATCCTGCCGTTGTTGCTTGCCGTGGCCGTGGTCTGCGCGTTGGTGCTTTTCCAGAACCAACGGCTCGGTGAACAGCAGGCCAAGCTGATCGAAAGCAGCATTCTGGCGAGCAAGCATGCCGAGCTGAAGAACTATGTCGAGATGGCGCTCAGCACCATTGCCCCGCTCTACGGCAACGGCGCAAATGACGACGAGACCAAGCAGAAGGTCCTTGCAGCCCTCGGGCGGTTCAGCTTCGGCAGCGATGGTTATTTCTTCGTCTACGACCGCAGCGGACGCAACCTGATGCATCCGCGCCAGAGCGACCTGGTCGGCAAGGACCTGTGGAACATGACCGATCCCAACGGCTTGCCGGTGATTCAGGCGCTCATGCACAGCGCCGAAACCGGGAAGGGATTTCAGCGCTACGCCTGGCAGAAGCCCTCGACCGGGCAGTTCGCCGAAAAGCTGGCCTATGTGGTGATGCTGGAACGCTGGGGTTGGATGCTCGGCACCGGCATCTACCTGGAGGATGTGGACCACGCGATCCTGCAGGTGCGCGAGGAGGTGGCGAGTGGCATTTACACCACCATGCTGGCCATCGCAGGCGTGGCTCTGGTTGCGGTGTTGCTGGTGTTTGCCAGTGGTCTCACGCTGAACGTCAGCGAACGGCGCCTGGCCGATCGCAAACTGCAGCTGTTGACCCAGCGCATCGTCAGCCTGCAGGAAGAAGAGCGCTCACGGGTGTCACGCGAACTGCATGACGGCATCAGCCAGTTGCTGGTGTCGATCAAGTTCCAGTTCGAGCTGGCCAGCCATGAGCTTGCCAGCGGCAATCCCAAGGCATTGACTACCCTTGATACAGGCGTAGAGCGGCTGGCCGGGGCGATCGGTGAGGTGCGCAGAATTTCCCATGATCTGCATCCGTCGCTGTTGGACACACTGGGGCTGCCAGCGGCGATTGGCCAGCTTGTGGCTGAATTCGAGCAGCGCAGTGGGCTGAAAATGCTATACAGCAACGGTCTCGGCGACGACGATCTGGACGATTCGGTGGCCGTGGCGCTGTTTCGGGTGTTGCAGGAAGCGCTAACGAATATCGAGCGGCACGCCGCTGCACAGGCGGTACATATCAGCCTGGACGGTGATGATGCCTCGGTGCGGTTGAGGGTTCGCGATGACGGCGTCGGGTTCAACCCGCGCCGGCTGGACAGCATCAAGGGCGGCGGCATCGGCTTGCGCAACATCCGGGAGCGGGTGGAGCATTTCGGCGGTCGTTTCACCCTGTTGTCGGCAGCCGGCGGTACCGAGCTGGACGTCACATTGCCGGCCCGGGCCGGCTGAGTTTTCCAATAACAAGAGGCTCGCCCAATGCACCCGCAAGCTTGCATCAAGGTGGTACTGATCGATGACCATGCCTTGGTTCGGGACGGCATCCGCGCACTGCTGATGGCGGTTCCCGAACTGGACGTTGTTGGCGAGGCCGCAGGCGGCGCCGAGGCGCTGGAGCTGCTCAGTCGTGTCGAGGCCGATGTGGTGTTGATGGACATCGGCCTGAAGGACGTCAATGGCCTCGAACTGACCCAGTCGCTGCGCCAGCAGTTTCCCGATCTCCGGGTGCTGATCCTCAGCATGTACGACAATCAGGAATACCTGAACACCTCGGTGAAGGTCGGCGCCCGGGGTTATGTGCTCAAGGACGCGCCGTCCAGAGAGATTATCGTTGCCATCGAGGCGATTGCCGCGGGGGGCACGTACTACAGCGAAGGGATCGCCGAAAAGCTCGCCAGCCGCGGCACCGAGGAGCGCGAACTGACGCCCCGGGAGCGCGAAGTGCTGCTGATGCTGGCCCAGGGGCATAACAACAAGACCATGGCGCGCGCTCTGCAGATCAGTGTGCGAACGGTGGAAACCCACCGGCTCAGCATTCGCCGCAAGCTCGACATCGATCGGCCTGCGGATCTGATGAAGCACGCCATGGTGCACGGCTGGCTGCCGGGTCAGCACTAATCAGCCGAGCACTTTCGCGGTCAGGCGGTCGAATAAGCAGCCGAGTCGACACCGAGGCTCTGTAGGATAAAGCTCGATCCCACCGCCGGAATGCATCATGACCCAGCCTCCATCCAGCGTGATACCGCCACCGCCCCTGGTCTATCTGGCCTTCATCGGATGCGCCTGGGGGCTTGCGCAAGCGATACCGCTCGACCTACCGCCTCTGGAACTGGTGCGTTACTCCGGATGGGTCGCCATCGGAGTAGGGGTCGGCTTGATGATTTGGTCGGCGCTGGAAATGTATCGCCATCGCACCACCATCAACCCCTACGGCAAACCGACCAGCCTGTTGCAGACCGGGCCGTTTCGTTTCTCCCGCAATCCGATCTACCTGGCGGACACGCTCGTTTACTGCGGTATCGGGCTGTTGCTGGAGAGCGTCTGGCCGTGGTTGCTGCTGCCCTTGCTGATCGTCTGCATGCAGCGCACTGTGATCGTTCATGAAGAGCATCTGTTGACGCGCTTGTTTGGCGATGATTATCGAACCTACCGCCGGCGCGTGCGGCGCTGGCTCTGAGCGCGACTCGTCACGGGCGTGACCTATAGTTGATCGAAAGAAATCCGGGAGTGGACACGATGAACGAAACGAGCACTGACCGCCGGCGCTTCCAGCGCTTTGAATTCGATGCTGAAACGGAGCTGGTGCAAGGCCAGAATCGCTGGCCCGTGCGACTGCACGATCTTTCGCTCAAAGGGCTGCTGGTGCACCGACCCGCAGACTGGGCTGCCGATCCCGCTCAGCCCTTCGAGGCGCTGATACGACTCTCCGATGACGCCGAGGTGCGCATGGAGGTGGAAATGACCCACGGCGAAGGCGAGCTCGTCGGCATGGTGTGTCGGCATATCGATGTCGACTCGATCAGCCATCTTCGCCGACTGGTCGAACTCAACCTTGGGGACGAGGCGCTCCTTGAGCGTGAACTGGCGGCGCTGGGTCAGGAAAGCGACGCAAACTGATCAAGCGCTTCAGGCGACGCGCCCAACCCGGTAGTGGCTAGGTACGGCCATGGAGCGTCGCAACTTTGCTCCTCCGGGAGGAAGCTGCGCCAGGCCGTCCCGCTCAGCCTTTCGCGTTATTCGAACAATGCATCCAGCGCCTGTTCGAGGCGTGTCACGGCGATGACCTGCAGGCCCGCGGGGGCCTCTTTCGGTGCATTACCCTTGGGTACGATGGCCCGCTTGAAGCCGTGCTTGGCCGCTTCCTTCAATCGCTCCTGGCCGCTCGGCACCGGGCGGATTTCCCCGGACAGCCCCACCTCGCCGAATACCAGTAGATCGGTATCAAGCGGGCGATTGCGCAAGCTGGAAATCACAGCGGCCATCAATGCAAGGTCTGATGCGGTCTCCAACACCTTCACCCCGCCGACCACGTTGATGAACACGTCCTGGTCATAGGTCGGAATGCCGCCGTGGCGATGCAGCACCGCCAGCAGCATGGCCAGGCGGTTCTGGTCGAGCCCTAGCGTCACGCGCCGAGGATTGGCCATGTGGCTGGTGTCGACCAGGGCCTGCACCTCGACCAGCATCGGTCGGGTGCCTTCCCAGGTGGCCATGACCACGCTGCCGGGTACCGCTTCCTGAGCGCGGGTCAAAAAAATCGCCGAGGGGTTGGTGACCTCCTTCAGGCCCTTGTCGGTCATGCCGAACACACCCAGCTCATTGATAGCGCCGAAGCGATTCTTCACTGCGCGCAGCAGGCGCAGGCGACCATCCGACTCGCCTTCGAAATAAAGCACGGTGTCGACCATGTGCTCGAGTACGCGCGGCCCGGCCAGTGCGCCTTCCTTGGTGACGTGGCCGACCAGAAAGATCGCCGTGCCGCTCTGTTTAGCGAACCGCACCAGCAACGCCGCGCTCTCACGAACCTGGGCGACCCCGCCCGGGGCCGACTGCAGTTGCTCGGTGAAGATGGTCTGGATCGAGTCGATGACCATGACCTTGGGCTTTTCCAGCCGCGCGGTGGCGATGATCGATTCGATGCACGTCTCGGTCATGACCTTGAGCCTGTCCTGCGGCAGATCCAGACGCCGAGCGCGCATGGCGACCTGCTGCTGGGATTCCTCACCCGTGACGTAGAGCGCCGGGAACTGACGGGCGATGTTGCACAACGTCTGCAGCAGGATGGTCGACTTGCCGATTCCCGGGTCCCCGCCGATCAGCACCACCGACCCGTCGACCAGCCCACCGCCAAGCACCCGGTCCAGTTCACCAGACGCGGTGGAGAAGCGCGGTACTTCCTCGACGCTGACTTCGGCCAACGTTCGGATGTTGGCTTGCTCCCCAGCCCAGCCGGCGCGGCCCGATGGTGGGGCGGCGCCGTCGATGATGGTTTCCACCAGCGTGTTCCAGGCGCCACAATCGCCGCACTGGCCGGCCCACTTCGGGAAGGTCGAGCCGCATTCTGTGCAGCCATACATGCGCTTGGCTTTGGCCATGGAATCTCCGCGTTTGACGAATGGAGTCGCATGATAACGGCTGACTTGATCGCCATCAGCCAAAAGCACCGCCGCAGCCCCCAGACTGTAAACAAATCGAACAGGAGTAATCCCATGCGCCATTTGTTGTTTCTGCATCTTCTAGGCGCCAGCGTCTGGGTGGGTGGCCATCTGGTGCTGCTGTTCAGCGTGCTGCCGGGTGCCCTGCGGCGCCGCGATGTGCAGCCGGTGCGAGCGTTCGAACAGCTCTACGAGCGAGTCGGCATTCCTGCGCTTTTGCTGCAGATCGTCACCGGTATCTGGCTCGCCGGGCAGTGGCTGCCGCATTCGCAGTGGTTCGGCGATTCGCCTATCGCTCATCTGGTTCAGGCCAAGCTGGCGCTGTTGGTCTTCACGGCGGTGCTGGGCGTGCATGCACGGCTGGCGATCATTCCGAAGCTTGATGCTCAGCGACTGCCCCAGCTAGGCGTGCATATCGTGCTGATCACGCTGACGGCGGTGGCATTCGTCTGGGTGGGTTCGGGCTTCAGGTTTGGCGGCTTGTTCTGAGACGGAAGCCGTCCTCTGCCCGCGGGCAGACGGCGGTCGGAATGGGCGGCCTGTTGAACGTGGGGGGCCGGCAGCCGATAGTGCGAAATGGACGACATGACCCGCCGCGTCAGGCTGGCCTGAGCGGGCGGGTAGGGGCGAAGTGAATGCTCGGATCAGCCGCAGCAACCGCCACAGCAGCTGCCGCTGGCGCGTTTCAGGTCACGAGCAATGTCGTCTTTCAGCGCAACGCGTTCCTGTTTGAGGGCGCCCAGCGCCTCTTCATCGAGCCGTTCTACCCCGTCTTCCACGCGGCAGATCTGCTTGTCGAGGGCTTCGTAGGTTTCCGCCTTGCGCGCGAAGTTGGGATCCTGCTGGCGCATCTGATGAAGCAGCTCGCGTTTTTCCGGGAAATCCTTGATCAGTGGGTGATGTTCAACGTGCATGGTGCCGCTCCGGTTTGTGTACTGAGAGCTGTACCTTAGCCGTGCGCCCGTGCATTCCTTTTGACGGCGATCAAGAGGTCGCCAATGTGCCTCGGCCATTGATCGTCGAACCGGTCTGGTCCGGTCGATCAATCCCGCCTATGCTTGTGCTGCGGAAATCGCCGCGACCACACTTGAATCGGACGGGAAACAGAAAATGGGCATGATCAGCGAATTCAAAGCGTTTGCAGTCAGGGGGAATGTAATCGACATGGCGGTGGGCATCATCGTTGGCGCTGCGTTTACCAAGATTGTTTCGTCCTTCGTTGCTGATGTCGTCACGCCCCCGCTCGGGTTGCTGATTGGTGGTGTGGATTTCTCTGATCTGGCCATTGTGCTCAAACAGGCAGTAGGCGACACGCCCGCCGTGACCCTGAGCTACGGCAGCTTCATCCAGACCGTGTTCGACTTCATCATCGTAGCCTTCGCGATTTTCCTAGCGGTCAAAGGCATCAACCATCTCAAGCGCAAAGAGGCGGAGGCCCCGTCCGCGCCGCCTGCCCCAAGCAAGGAAGAGATCCTGCTGACCGAAATCCGCGATGCGTTGCGGGCCCAGAATCGACCTTGATTGACCTGTCTTCAGCCGGTGTTCCTCCGAGGGTGGTGATCGTTACTCAGGTTGCGACTAGCCTTTTGAGCCATTCGAGCAGCACCCCGGGGAGCAGCTCGGGCTTGGGCAGCAATGCGTATTGGTGAGCGCCGAACACCTTGGGCAGATAGTTGGCTGCCTGTCGATCTATCGTCAGGCAGAAGGTCGAAATACCTTGCAGGTTGGCTTCGGTCACGGCCTGGCGCATGTCCTCCACGCCGTAGCGACCTTCGTAGTCATCGTTGTCGTTGGGCTTGCCATCCGATAGTAACAGCAGCAGGCGGTGGGTTGCGGTCTGTTGCAAAAGCCCGCTGCTTGCATGGCGAATCGCCGCACCGGCGCGGGTGTAATGCTCGGGCTCAAGAGAGCTGATGTGCAACGCGACATCATGACTGAAAGGCTCGTCGAAGCGTTTCAGCTGGCGCACGATGACGGCTTCCGGACCCTCTCCGGAGAAGGCCTGCACCGCATAAGGCTCTCCAAGACCCTCCAGTGCAATGCATACGAGAAGCAGGGCTTCACGCTCCACATCGATGATCCGGCGTTCGGCTGATACCCAGCCATCGGTCGAGCCGCTGACATCGATCAGCAGGGTGATCGCCAGATCCCGCTCCGCAGTGCGGCGGCTTTGATACAGCGCGTCAGACAGCGAGCCGCCCGCCCTGAAGTCGGCGTAGCTGTCGATATAGGCCTGCATGTCGATCTCATCGCCATCCAGCTGTCGCCGTCGCGTGACATGGCGGGCGCGGAGCATTTCGAAGCGTCTGCGGATCTGGTTCAGCATCGAGCGATGTTCATCCAGGGTGGCCTCCACCCATTCCTGAGACCCCGGCAAATTGGGCAGCACCCTGACCGTGGCGCCCGGCTGGCGATAGTGCCCGGTCCGGTAATCCCACTCCGGGTATTGCAGGCCCTGACCATCAGCGATGGCGCGCTTGAGTTGCAGGGCCGTGTTGCCGTCGGGAGGGTCGTCCGAGATCAATACTTCCTTGGGCCTGCCCGGGGACGACACCAGGCGTGCTTCGGGCAGTTCGGAGAGCATGTCACCGTAGTCGTCTGCGCTGGTGTTCTCATCGTGGTCCACAGGGCGCGTCAGGCCCAGCGGGTCCTCGGCGTGCTGGTGCGGCTCATCGGCCTGCACCATGAATACGCCGTCCTCCTGGCTGTCCTCGTCTTCAGCGGCTTCGCGGATGTCGGGCCGCCGGCGCAGGTTGGCACTTCGCGGCGGTGCGCTGTCCGGCTGAGGGTAGTCTCCCATGGGCTGCGCGTGCCCCAACTCCTCCGCAGCGCCGTTCGGGGTAAGCAGACTACCGGTCCAGCAATCCCTGAGCAGTGGCGCGTTGCCCATGGAGCGATCATCCGGCGACAGTTTCAGCGTGGTGAGCAACGCTCCGATCAGCGAGCGAGAATGTTCTGGCGACTCGCTCAACGCGAAATCCCGCGGAGTCTGGCCGCACGGGCAGGCGAGGAGCTGGCGCAGCAGCGCTTCAAGGGGTCGTCGAGCACACGAGAAGTTGTTGATGGCCGGCCGCTGTCGCAATGCATGTTGCCGAAGACGTTCGATTGCGGGGGCCATGCCCGGCAACAGCTCGGCCAGCGTCTCGTCTACGGCCCAGGCTTCGAGCAGTAGATAGGCGTCCGCCTGCAGCGGTGACAGCGAGTCGCCGTCGAGGTCAGCAGTACCCCGTTGAGCGCGAAGCGCCTGCTGCAACGCCAGAACTCGATAGTGTTCGGCTCCCCGTTCGATGTTCTCGATTCCGGAGTCAGCCGGTAACCAGAGCTTCCGGCCATCGGTTGCCGGAACTGGCCGGCGTTGCCAAGGGTTCTGGGTCCGTCCGAATAATCGCGCCAGCAAGGTTGGAAGCGCCGGAGGCTGGGCGATTCTGATTGGGTAGCTGGTACCCGTGACGGCGGTAATGAACAAGTCCAGACGGGCGGCATTGTCTGCAAGTAGGACGGTGGGCGGCCCTTTCGGCAAAGGACGGTAACGGCGCCACATCCTCTGCGCGAAGACTGTTGCATGTCGCGCAGCGTCGCTGACCAGCTCTTCGGCTTCAGCCATGGCGGGTGGCTCCGCTGCGGCATCTCGGCAGGCACCGGCCGCAATGGGGTCGCCTGACAGTTGCCGACTCGATAGCGCCCCAGCGCGGTCTAGACAAAGCTACCGTCAACCAGATCGCGTAGGGCGCTGACCATCGACGGCTCATCTGACAGCGGCGAGACTATGGCTGCATAGCAGGCCTCTCGTACCGGAATGCCACAGAGGGTCAATGTGCCGGCAGCTATCAGCAGTCGGGTGCTTGGCACCTCCGCCAGCCCGCGATCGCGCAACTGACGAATCCGCCCGGCAAGGCTGACCAGGCCTTTGGCGACGGCACGTTCGACTCCGCTTTCATGCTGCACGATCAGCGCTTCGTGCTCGGCTGCTGGAAAATCCATGTCCATGGCGACGAAGCGTTGTCGGGTGCTGGGTTTGAGGTCCTTGAGCATGCGCTGGTAGCCGGGATTGTAGGAAACGACCAGCTGAAAACCAGGCGCCGCCTGGATGTTCTCGCCGGTCTTGTCGATTGGCAGCGTCCGGCGGTAGTCGGTCAGTGCGTGCAACACGACCACGGTGTCCTGCCGCGCTTCGACCACCTCGTCGAGATAGCAGATGGCGCCCTCACGGACCGCCCGGGTCAGCGGTCCATCCTGCCAGACGGTGCCGTCGTGGCGAATCAGGTAACGACCGATCAGGTCGCTTGCTGAGAGGTCGTCATGACAGGGGATGGTGATCAGCGGCCGACCAAGGCGCCAGGCCATATGCTCGACGAAGCGCGTCTTACCGCAGCCTGTCGGCCCTTTGAGCATTACGGCCAGCCCGCGGCTGTGGCAATGCTCGAATAGCGCGACCTCGTTGCCCGCCGGCCTGTACCAGGGCTCATCCGCTGGCTGACGCGCGGACAAGTCATGAAGCGATTGATCCACGCCCACCTCAGACGGCTCGATCTGCTGGTATACCGGTTTCCATCAGCTCGCTTTCGTCCAGCTCAAATCGCGGTCGATAGCTGAAGAAGTCGTAGATGAACAAGCCGACGCCGACGGAGAAAATACTGGCAGTGGAGATCAGCATCACGAAGTGGATCTGAATCTTCAACTGAGCGTCCAGGTAGCCCATGCCCATGATCCGCTCCAGATAGACTTGGCCAATCCCTGCGGTGGCGAAGGAGAGCGTCATGCCGAACATGCCGGCCAGCTGCAGCCAAAAGGCCCAGTAGCCGATCGTGGTGCCTTGCTCCGGCCGCTTGTTGGTGAGTGAGGGCAGTGCGTAGGTGATCATCGCCAGCACGATCATGGCGTAGGCGCCATAGAAGGCGGCATGACCATGCATGGCGGTGATCAGCGTGCCGTGGGTCCATTTGTTGATGCTCGGCCAGGTGTGCGCCAGCCCCAGCAGCCCCGCACCGAACAGCGTAAAGATGGTGCTGCCGAGGGTCCAGTGCAGCGCCAGCGAGTTGGGATGCGCCATGCCGGAACGACGCATCGCACTGTAGGCGTACATGGCCATACCGATGATGGCCAGCGGTTCCAGGGCGCTGAAGAAACCGCCAATCGGCAGCCAGTAATGCGGCACGCCGACCCAGTAATAGTGGTGCGCAGTGCCGAGAATCCCGGCGATGAACACTAGCCCGACGATCACGTACAGCCATTTCTCGAGGACTTCTCGGTCTGCCCCGGATAGGCGTATCAGTAGGTAGGCGAGGAAGGCGCCCATGATCATCATCCACACACCTTCCACCCACAGGTGAATGGTCCACCACCGGTAAAAGATGGAAACCGTGTAGTTCTCGTAGTGCAGCAACGCGGGGAAAAACAGGACGGCGGAGCTCACCAGTCCAAGCAGCAGCACGCCTTCGGTGGTCGTGAATCGGCCAGATTTCTTGATGGTCATGCCGATGTTGTAGAGAAATATCAGCATGCAGATGACGATGACGATCTTGTGTGGCAGTGGCTGTTCCAGCAGCTTGTTACCTGTGCCATAGCCGAACAGGTAGCCGATGACTGCGGTGACGCCCATGGCGGTCCAAAGCCCCAGCTGGATGTAAGCGAGCTTGGTGCTGTGCAGTTCGGTACGCGACTCATCGGGCACCATCCAATAGGTAGCGCCCATGAAGCCGGTCAGCACCCAGACGATCAACAGGTTGGTGTGGATCACCTTGGTGACGTCGAACGGCAGGATATTCAGCAGCGGATCCGGACCCAAGTATTTGGTGGCGGAAAGCAGGCCGAACACCAGTTGCAATCCGAAAAGCACCATTGCCACGGCGAAGTACCAGTAGGCAACCGATTGTGATTTATAGCGCATGGCTGAACCCCTGCATGATCGTCCGGCGGGCTGTGCGCACCGCACTCATTTGAATGACGCCAGGTACTGAACCAGCTGATCGATCTGCTCATCGGTCAGCGATTCGCCGTAACTGGTGGGCATAAAGGACACGCCGCCGGCCGAGTACATCTCGCCGGGATGGAGGTAGGCGCTTGGCGACACGATGGATTCGCGGATAAACGCCTCTACGCTGTCGGCTTCGCCCTGGTAATCAGGCGAATCGAGGTTTTTTTGTGCCCGTGTGGCCAGGCCAGCCAGCGTCGGTCCGGCTAAATTCACGCCAGGCGCGACGGAGTGGCACGCGTTGCATGCCGGAGCAGCGGTTGTGAAAAGCGCTTCGCCAAGTGCGATAGGGTCCTCGTCGCCTGCGACAGGCCGAGAGCCAGGCGGCATCTGTTCTTCCGTCTTGCCAGGGCCGGAAGCGTCCTGCTGTGCGATGGTCAGGCTGGTGCCGGGGATCGAGGATCCGGTAACCAGGATTGGTCGCGGTGGCCATCCCTGGTTGTCGACATTGGCGACCCAGTCGAGGAACGCGATGAGGTCGTCGATCTCCTCGTCTTCGAGATTGGGATTGGGCATCAGCCGGCGGTGCTGCTGTTCGTTGTAGAACCGCTCAGGCTCCTTCATAAAAGCCTTTAGATAAGGCGCCCCTCGCAATTGCGTGATCTTTGTCAGATCGGGTGCGTAGTAGGCGCCTTCACCGAACAGCGTGTGGCAGTTGATGCAGTTGTTGCCGTGCCAGACGTCATTACCGCGGGTGACGGCGGGCGTGATGTTTTCGGCATTTGTCAGCTTGGGAAACTGCCTGTGGCTGTCGATCGTCAGCCCGAGAAATGCAAGCGACGCCACCAGGGTCGAGCCGATGGCGAACAAGCGGGTTTGTCTTTTGTTCATCGTAGGCTCCGCTCAAACACCGATACCGGCCCAATGGACGATACCCATGACGCCGGCGTAGATGACTGCAGTTGCCATCAGCGCCAACACCACAAAACTGAGAACTCTGAAGAACTTAACCAAAGCGATGCTCCTTTCGTTGGCCAACGGGTTGCCGCGTGGCTTTAGAGGTCAGGGCGTGTCTGGCTTGCGTCCGCTCATGTTTCAGGCCGGCGCTGGATGTTCACCAGTACCACGGCATCGGCGAGCGCCCGAAGTGCATGTTCGGCGTGGCTCTCGAGATACAGATGATCATTGACCTGCATGGTGTGCCACGCGCCATGCGCCTGAACTTCTACCTTGCCTTGCAGGCACAACAGCGTGATGGCGCCGGCTACGGCGTGGGGCGGGACCTGCTTGCCTTCCGGCATGCACAGGCGCATGACTTCAAGATCAGGTGTGCTGACGATTGCTTGCGATTGAACTGCTGGCAATTCCGAGTAAGTGAGGACATTGATCACTTCCCCTGATCGAGCATGATGCAAAGCCATCGGTGTTCACCATTTTGGTGCATGTAACCGGAGGCTAGTTGACGAAGGGGTATACGTCGAGGTGAGCCAGTGATTCAAACCCGCGGCCTAAGGCCGCAGGTCTGCTCCCGCCTCTTTATTCGGGGCGGGGGGTGTCTGGCGTGCTGGCGGGTAGTACGGGATAGGCGACTTGCGGTTGCTGGCCGGTGAGGCTACGCAGGAACGCTGCAATTGCGCCGACCTCGTCTTCCTTCAGTGTGCGACCCAGCTGGCTGTCGCCCATGATCGCGACGGCTTGCTCCAGCTCCCAGACCTCACCGCTGTGGAAGTAGGGCGGGGTCAGCGCAACGTTGCGCAAGGGGGCGGCCCGGAATACATACTCATCCGACGCCGTGTTGGTCACGGTGAAGCGTCCTTTGTCTCCGCTCGGCAGAATCTCTGCGCCCGGCTTCTTGATCACACCGAATGGGAAATACCCCTGGCCACCAAGGTTCACACCGCTGTGGCAGGCAGAGCAACCGGTATCCATGAAAAGCGCCAGGCCTTCTTTCTGTTTGGCATCGAGCGCCTTGTCTTCTCCTTTGAGGTAACGGTCGAACGGCGAGTCTGGCGTCGTCAGGCTGACTTCGAACGCTTCAAGCGCGTAGGCCATGTTGTCAAAGCTGATTGGGTCCTTGTCCGCCGGGAAGGCCTTTTTGAATTCACTGGCGTATGCCGGGATGCTTTTGAGCGTTGCGACGACGCGTTCAGGCGTGTTGTTCATTTCGACGCCTGCCTGGACGGGCCCCTTCGCCTGGGCCTGCAGATCTTCAGCGCGACCGTCCCAGAATTGCGCGGCGTTGAACACCGCGTTCAGCACCGTCGGCGAATTGCGAGGCCCTTTCTGCCAGCCATGGCCTATTGAAGTGGTGACATTGTCGCCGCCACCCAGGCTTAGGTTGTGGCAGGTATTGCAGCTGATGACATGACTGCGTGACACCCTTGGATCGAACCAGAGCTTGTGGCCGAGTCGTGCCTGATCGGCGCTGACGGCTTTACCGCGAACCTCGGTGACCTTCTCCGGGATCGGCTTGAATTGGGTATTGGCGCGGTCACGCAACTCATCGGCGGACGCTGCCTGGGTCATCAGCATCAGTCCGCTGATCAGGACGGAAAGAGTAGGGCGCATCACGGAATCCTTTTATATGTTGGCGACTTCAGGAGGCGCCTTTTGCGTCCCAAGGGAGTTGATTTGAATCAAGGCAGGGGCGTGCCGCAGCGGGCCGGGATGTCGCACCTTCACCCTTGCCCCAGCTGAGGCCATTGCTTGCCGGAGCATCCTTTACGCGGTTTCCGGTTTGGATCCGCTCGGAAAGGCGCTATCGGACCGGCCGTATCGCTGCGCGGTTGCTTCATCCCGTAAACCGCCATGGGTCACCTTCCTGACCTTGCAGCCGGGCATGGGCATCGCCAGAATGGCGGCATCAATCGTGGTCTATCGGCCACTCCAGCAAGGATTTCCAATGCCCGAAACTGTCGCTGCCGGCCTGCGCCTGGCGCCCGATGCGCTCACCCGTCCTTTCGAACCCAGCCAGTTCGCTTTCAACACCACCGATGAGCTGGAGCCATTTCTTGGCGTGCTCGGGCAGGAGCGGGCCGTAGAGGCGCTGCAGTTCGGCGTGGCGATGCCGCGCCCTGGTTACAACGTGTATGTGATGGGGGAGCCCGGGACTGGTCGCTTCTCGTTCGTGCGCCGCTATCTGAGAGCCGAAGGCAAGCGTTTGGACACGCCCTCCGACTGGCTTTACGTGAACAATTTCGACGAGCCGCGTGAGCCGCGGGTGGTGGAGCTGCCACAAGGCGGGGCGGCCGAGTTCATCGCCGACATTGGGCAACTGATCGACAACCTGATGGCCACCTTTCCGGCTGTTTTCGAGCACCCGAGCTTTCAACAGAAGAAGAGCGCCATCGATCGCGCGTTCAACCAGCGTTACGACAAGGCGCTGGACGTCATCGAAAAACTGGCGCTGGAAAAGGAGATCGCCCTTTACCGCGACAGCAGCAACATCGCCTTCACGCCGATGAAGGATGGGAAGTCGATGGACGAGGCGGAGTTCGCCCAGCTACCGGAAGCGGAGCGTGAGCGTTATCACGAGGATATATCCGCGCTGGAAGTCCACCTGAACGAAGGGCTCGCCAGCCTCCCGCAATGGAAACGCGAGTCCAGCAATCAGCTACGACAGCTCAACGACGAAACCATTAGTCAGGCGCTGCAGCCGCTGCTGGCACCGCTGTCGGAAAAATATGGCGAGAACGCCGGAATCGAGGCCTATTTGCAGGCGGTACAGGTAAATCTGTTGAAAACGGTCGTGGAGCAGCTGGTTGACGAGAACCGTCCCGACGCCCAGACCCGTCAGCTGCTCGAAGAGCAGTACAGCCCAAGCCTGGTAGTTGGTCATCCCCTCGATGGCGGCGCGCCAGTGGTATTCGAGCCGCATCCGACCTACGACAACCTGTTTGGCCGCATTGAGTACAGCACCGACCAGGGCGCGCTCTATACCAGTTACCGCCAGTTGCGTCCGGGTGCCCTGCACCGCGCAAACGGCGGTTTCCTCATGCTCGAAGCGGAAAAGATGCTGAGCGAGCCCTTCGTCTGGGAAGCGCTCAAGCGCGCATTGCAGTCGCGCAAGCTGAAGATGGAGTCGCCGCTGGCCGAACTCGGTCGGCTGGCAACGGTGACTCTGAATCCGGCAGTCATCCCGTTGAATGTGAAGGTGGTGATCATCGGTTCGCGCCAGCTGTATTACACCTTGCAGGACCTCGATCCGGACTTTCAGGAGATGTTTCGCGTGCTGGTGGATTTCGACGAAGACATCCCGTTGGCCGAGGACAGCCTCGAGCAGTTCGCGCAACTGATGAAGACCCGTACCTCGGAAGAGGGCATGGCGCCGCTGACCGCTGCAGCGGTGGCGCGACTGGCGACTTACAGCGCTCGGTTGGCCGAACATCAGGGACGTCTGTCGGCGCGGATTGGCGATCTGTTTCAGCTGGTCAGTGAAGCGGACTTCATTCGTCAGCTGGCCAAAGACGAAGTAACGGACGTAGGCCACATCGAGCGCGCACTGAAGGCCAAGGCCACGCGCACCGGACGCGTCTCGGCGCGAATCCTCGAAGACATTCTTGCTGGCGTCATCCTGATCGACAGCGAAGGTGCCGCCATCGGCAAGTGCAACGGCCTGACCGTCCTTGAGGTCGGTGACTCGGCGTTCGGCATGCCGGCTCGTATCTCCGCGACCGTTTATCCGGGCGGCTCGGGCATCGTCGACATTGAGCGCGAGGTCAATCTGGGGCAGCCGATCCACTCCAAGGGCGTAATGATCCTGACCGGCTTTCTCGGCAGTCGCTACGCACAGGAATTCCCGCTGGAAATCTCGGCCAGTATCGCGCTGGAACAATCCTACGGTTACGTCGATGGAGACAGCGCCTCGCTCGGCGAGTGTTGCGCATTGATCTCGGCCATATCCCGTACGCCGCTCAAACAGTGCTTCGCGATTACCGGATCTATCAACCAGTTTGGCGAGGTGCAGGCGGTTGGCGGCGTCAATGAGAAGATTGAAGGTTTCTTCCGGCTCTGCGAGGCGCGAGGGCTGACTGGCGAGCAGGGCGCGATCATTCCGTTTGCCAACGTCACCACACTGATGCTCGATGACCGTGTACTCGAGGCGGTGCGCCAGGAGCGATTCCACATCTATGCGGTACGGCATGTCGACGAAGCGCTGTCGCTGTTAGTGGGTGAGCCGGTAGGTGCCGCGGACAAGGACGGCCAGTTCCCGAAAGGCAGCGTAAACGCCCGCGTCGTCGAGCGGCTGCGCGACATCGCTGAGATCGAACTGGAGGATGATCACAAAAGTGATGCGGCTTCGCCTGAGGAAGTATTGGCTGCGGCGCAAGGGGGCGCAGCGCTGTAGAACTGATATGTATCGTTGGACATTATTCGAACGGAACGATACCGCGCATGGCGGGTCTGCAATGGAAGAGAGTTCCCACTCTCTATCCACATGGTTATCCACAAGTTTTGTGGATAAACGGGTTGACCCGCCCATTCGCCCTGGATGGCGGTCGCAACTAGCGCGAGGATCGCCGTCATGCAGCAAACACTCTGTCTGAATCGCCAGTGCCTGGGCCTGGTCACCCGTATCGAATGCATCATCCGACCGCTGTCTGGCGGTAATGGAATGTGGACCCTCTTGTGCGCGGCTGGTCTTGCCGACGGCCAACCCACCGCCATCAAGGCGCAAGGCCCATTCCACGGGCCCCGCGAAGCGGAGAAGGTCCTGAAGGCGATCGCCGATAATCTATTTGGCCAGGGCTATGCCCAGTCCGAATCTCCGTCAATCTGGCAGCTTCATATGCAGGGTGAGCTGCGCAAGGTGAATGCGAACCAGGCTCGCTATCTGACCGGCTGGGGCGCGAATCCCTGAGTTAACGCTGGCGTACCCAATTCAGGGTGCTGAACGCGAGGCTCAGGCCAGCTGGGCAAAATTGTTATCCACAAGGTGAAACGCCCCTGCTCAAGCCTTTATTGAAGACTCCGCAGTGCTGCGTATACTCGCTTGCCGGTTTTCTGCCCCTTAGTGAGAACAGATGGAACGCTTGATCGAAAACACAATGTACGCCGCCCGCTGGCTGCTGGCGCCTATCTACTTTGGCCTGGCATTCGCACTACTGGCGCTCGCCATCAAGTTCTTTCAGGAAATCTGGCACATCCTACCGGCCGTGCTCTCACTCAGTGAAGGCGACCTGATCCTCAAATTGCTTTCGCTGATCGACATGGCGCTGGTAGGCGGTCTGCTGGTGATGGTGATGCTGTCCGGCTACGAGAACTTCGTCTCGCAGCTGGACGTCGATGAGGGCAAGGAGAAGCTGGACTGGCTGGGCAAGATGGATTCCGGCTCGCTCAAGATGAAAGTCGCTGCATCCATCGTTGCGATTTCGTCGATCCACCTGCTTCGCATGTTCATGGATGCCCAGCAGCTCGAGAGCGAACAGCTGATGTGGTACGTGATTATCCACCTGACGTTCGTCTTTTCGGCCTTCGCCATGGGCTATCTGGACAAGCTCACCAAGCATTGATAATGCCGATGGCTTGAGCGCCAATGAGTAGTTGTGATGGCGCGGCCGCTGTTGTACAAAACGGTATTCTTTGTACAGGGGTGGCTGCATGAATATTCAGACTCTGCAGGAGAGCGTGCAGGCGCAGCATGTCGACGCGCTTGATCTGGTATCAATCGAGGGCGGCTTCTATCTATTGAGCGTCCGCTCTCGGGGTGAGACCCATTTGCTGCGTGACGCGTCCAGCAAGGTCATCCATTTGCGCTCCGTAGAGCACGCCCGTGACCTGCTCAGCGAAATGCCGCCCGTTCCGTTCTACCTTGTACATCAATCGGCATACGATGAAATGTGTGGCCTGTCCGGCGGAGTGCGCGAGCCGTTGCGGGTGCCAATCAGCATGCGTTCCGCCTGGTAGTTCGGCCTCCCGAGTCATGCGATGTCGGGCTTGGAATGGGTCGATCAGCATCGCTGTGCTAGGCTGTCGGCCCTTTTTTCCGGCGGAGCCGATGCATGACTGATCTGAATCTTTCTACCGACGAAACACGCGTGAGCTACGGTATCGGCCGCCAGTTGGGTGATCAGCTGCGCGAGAACCCGCCCCCAGGCATCAGTCTCGATGCGGTGATTGTCGGCATTCGTGATGCCTTCGCCGGCGTTGAAAGTCGGGTTAGCCCGGAACATCTGAACGCCAGCTTTGCCGTCATCCGTGAACGTATGCAGGCAGAGGCGCAGCGTAAAGCCGAGGCGGCTGCAGGCGAGGGCCAGGCGTTTCTGGCTGAAAACGCAAAGCGGGACGGCGTCACTACCCTGTCATCAGGGCTGCAGTACGAAATTCTCACTGCTGGCGAGGGCGCCAAGCCAACTGCTGATGATCAGGTGCGCACCCATTATCACGGTACTTTGATCGATGGCACCGTCTTCGACAGCTCCTACCAGCGCGGTCAACCTGCCGAGTTCCCGGTTGGGGGCGTCATTGCCGGTTGGACCGAGGCGCTGCAGTTGATGGGCGTCGGCAGCAAGTGGCGTCTCTATGTGCCGAGCGAACTGGCCTATGGCGCGCAGGGCGTCGGTAGCATTCCTCCACACAGCGTGCTGGTGTTCGACGTCGAGCTGCTCGCCGTTCTGTAATCTGCTCACGGGCGCAATGCTCGAGCATATGAGAAGAGGAACAGGTTGCGCACCTGTTCCTTGAGCACGCAAGGTTCACTGGTGCTCAACTCATGCAGGTCCAGATCGCCCTGGTCGCGCAATTCATCCAGGGCATCCCCTTCCAGTGAAACGCACACCGCTCCGGTATTGCGGTCAAGTATCCGCAAATAAGGTTGCGGGCGATCCAGCCAGGCGTCGATCAGATAAGTCATGCGAACCTCCAATTGATTTCATTAATGAGAATAATTGTTATTTGCAAACATGCAAGCGCAAAGATTCTCGCAAGCGATCAACGGAGATCGAGCTGCGTTAGTGTCTGAGTAAGTGCAGGAAAGAGGGCGCGTGGCGCGCCCGTCGGTGACGTGTGTTAGTGCGTGCGGGCTACAGCGAAACGGCTGAGTTCCACCAGCGCGTCGCGATAGGGGTTTGCCGGGATGAGTTCGAGACAGGCGATCGCGCGATCGGCATAGTCGCGAGCCATGCGCGCGGTGTAATCCAATGCGCCGGACGCTTCGACTGCCATGCGGATTTTCTCGAGATCCTCGATGCCACCTTTCTGGATCGCCTGGCGCACCAGTGAGGCTTGCTCGGCTGTGCCTTCACGCATGGTGTAGATCAATGGCAGCGTTGGCTTGCCTTCAGCCAGGTCGTCTCCCACATTCTTGCCCAGGGTTTCGGCATCGCCCTGGTAATCGAGCAGATCATCAACGAGCTGGAAAGCGATGCCGAGGTAGTCACCGAAGTTACGCAGTGCTTCGCGTTGCTCGTCATTAGCGCCTGCCAAAGTAGCAGCGCTGTGCGTCGACGCCTCGAAGAGCATGGCCGTCTTGCCGCGGATGACTTCCATGTAGATTTCTTCGGTGGTGCTGGCGTCGCGAACTTTGGAAAGCTGGAGCACTTCACCCTCAGCGATGACTCGGGTCGCCTGAGAAATGATGCGCATGACCGGCATCGAGCCCAGGTCCACCATCATTTCGAAGGAGCGTGCATAAAGAAAGTCGCCAACCAGTACGCTGGGTGCATTGCCCCAGAGTGCATTCGCCGTGGAGCGACCGCGGCGCATGCCGGACATGTCGACTACGTCGTCATGAAGCAATGTCGATGTGTGCAGGAATTCGATGATGGCTGCCAGCAGGCGCAGCTGTTCACCTTTCAGTCCCAGCGCATTGCCACTGAGCAGGACCAATAGAGGTCGCAGGCGTTTGCCGCCGGCCGAGGTAATGTAATCCCCGATCTTTTCCACCAGCGGTACGCGAGACGTCAGCTGGTTGCGGATAATGCCGTCAACGGCGGCAAAATCTTCAGCCACTACTTGGTAAAAGGCCTGGGGTTGCATCGGGGACCAGTACTCCTCGGAGATTGCGCGGCATGCTATGGGGCGGGTCATGCAGTGTCAAGGCAAGGCCCGGCGGCTATTGCGCGACGTTAGGTGGATGCGTACAATCGCGGACCCTGAACTTTCCCCCTGGGCATTTCCCTGCCTTACGCAATTGCAAGGGCGTCCTTTCCGGCCCCGAGCAGCCATGCCAGCCTCCAACTATTTCACTTAAGCGCTGGGTGAGCAGGATCAACGGAGATACACAGATGTACGCAGTTATCGTTACCGGCGGCAAGCAATACAAGGTCGCCGAAGGCGAATACCTCAAGATTGAAAAACTCGAAGTTGCCACTGGCGAAGCTGTCACTTTTGACCGCGTTCTGCTGATCGGCAACGGCGACGACGTAAAGATCGGCGCTCCGGTGGTCGATGGTGCCAAGGTCACTGCTGAAGTGATCGCTCAGGGCCGTCACGACAAGGTCACCATCATCAAATTCCGCCGTCGTAAGCACCACATGAAGCGTCAGGGCCACCGTCAGTGGTTCACTGAGGTCAAAATCACCGGCATTCAGGGCTAATCGGGCCTGAATCCCCTTATAGGAGTATTGAACTCATGGCACACAAAAAAGCTGGCGGTTCTACCCGCAACGGTCGCGACTCAGAAGCCAAGCGTCTTGGCGTGAAGATGTACGGCGGCCAGGTCATCAAGGCTGGCAACATTATCGTGCGTCAGCGCGGTACCCAGTTCCATGCCGGTTACGGCGTTGGTATGGGCAAGGATCACACCCTGTTCGCGAAAGTGGAAGGCGTGATCAAGTTTGAAGTGAAAGGCGCTTTTGGCCGTCGCTACGTGAGCGTCGTCGCAGCCTAATCGCGACGTTGCTGGAAAAGCCCTGTCATGCGACGGGGCTTTTTTGTTTCTGTATCTTCAGTAGGGCTCTTGCAAAACACTGCTGTGCTCTAATTATCGCCGGGTTTTGCAAGACCCTTATGTTCCTGTTTTCTAGCCCGTCCTTGCGGCGGGAGGCGTTCCCATGAAATTCGTCGATGAAGTATCGATTTTTGTAAAAGCCGGCGACGGCGGTAATGGCATGATGAGCTTTCGTCGTGAGAAGTTCATCGAAAAAGGCGGCCCCAACGGCGGCGACGGCGGAGACGGCGGCTCGGTTTATCTACAGGCCGATGAAAACCTCAACACCCTCGTCGATTACCGTTACACCCGACGTTTCAATGCGCCAAACGGGCAGAAGGGTGGCGGCACCGAATGTACCGGTGCCAAGGGCGACGACCTGATTCTTCCGGTGCCGGTGGGCACCACCGTGATCGATGCGGCGACCCAGGATGTGATCGGCGACCTGACCAAGGCTGGTCAGCGTCTGCTGGTGGCGCAGGGCGGCTGGCATGGTCTGGGCAATACCCGATTCAAGTCCAGCACCAACCGCGCGCCGCGCCAGACCACCCCGGGCAAGCCGGGCGATGCTCGCGATCTGAAGTTGGAGCTTAAGGTTCTGGCTGACGTTGGTCTTCTCGGTTTGCCGAATGCCGGTAAAAGCACCTTTATCCGCTCCGTATCGGCTGCCAAGCCGAAGGTCGCCGATTACCCGTTCACTACCCTGGTGCCAAACCTGGGCGTGGTCAGCGTTGGTCGCTACAAGAGCTTCGTGGTTGCTGACATTCCTGGTCTTATCGAAGGTGCGTCCGAGGGCGCAGGGCTTGGCATCCGTTTCCTCAAGCACCTGGCCCGCACCCGTTTGCTGCTGCATCTTGTGGACATGGCGCCGCTGGATGAAAGTGACCCGGCCGATGCGGCCGAAGTAATCGTGAGCGAACTGGAAAAATTCAGCCCGGCATTGGCGCAGCGCGATCGCTGGCTGGTGTTGAACAAGGCTGATCAGCTGCTTGAGGAGGATCGGGAAGAGCGGGTTCGCCAGGTGGTCGATCGTCTCGAGTGGACTGGCCCGGTTTTCGTGATCTCCGCCCTGGAGCGCGAAGGTACCGAGGAGTTGACTCAAGCCATCATGCGTTACCTGGATGAGCGCACGTTGCGCATCAGCGAAGAGCCTGCTTTTGCCGAGGCGCTTGCCGAACTCGACCAGCAGATCGAAGATGAGGCGCGTGCACGCTTGCAGGAGCTTGATGATCAGCGCGCGCTGCGTCGTGCTGGCGTCAAGGCGGCCGCTGAGGCTGATGACGATGACTTCGATGATGATGACGATGATGAAGGTGGCGCAGAGATCTTCTACGTCCGCTGAGGATCGTTCGTGTTGCTGCACATCTGTACATGATTGATTGTCGAGCCACGCTGTGTGGCTCGTCGCGAGTGGTTTGGCCGGATATCGAATAGAAGGCGGGATCGATGCGGGACAAGGTGAGCGGCGCTCGGCGCTGGGTGGTAAAGATCGGCAGCGCGCTGCTGACCGCCGATGGGCGTGGGTTGGATCAGGCGGCCATGGCAGTCTGGGTCGATCAGATGGTCTCTCTGCGCGATGCAGGTGTAGAACTGGTGCTGGTGTCGTCCGGTGCGGTTGCGGCCGGCATGAGTCGTCTCGGTTGGACGGCGCGGCCCAAAGCGGTTCATGAGCTGCAAGCCGCTGCCGCTGTCGGCCAGATGGGGCTTATTCGCGCCTGGGAAACCAGTTTTGCACGCTGCGACCAGCAAACGGCTCAGATCCTGGTGACCCACGATGACCTTTCGGATCGCAAGCGCTACCTGAATGCCCGCAGCACTCTGCGCACATTGATCGATCTGGGCGTTGTGCCGGTCATCAATGAAAACGATACGGTGGTAACTGACGAAATTCGCTTTGGTGACAACGATACCCTTGCCGCGCTGGTAGCAAATCTGGTCGAGGCTGACCTTTTGGTCATTCTCACTGACCGAGATGGCATGTTCGATGCGGATCCGCGCCACAACCCCGACGCCAAGTTGATCAGCGAGGCGCGGGCCGATGACCCTTCGCTTGATCTGGTGGCGGGTGCTACGGGTGGGGCGTTGGGTCGAGGCGGTATGCAGACCAAGCTGCGCGCGGCTCGATTGGCGGCCCGATCAGGCGCGCACACGGTTATCGCGGGTGGTCGTATCGAGCAGGTGCTAGCGCGCCTCAAGGCGGGCGACAGGCTGGGGACGTTATTGGCGCCTGAGTGCAGTCGTCACGCTGCTCGCAAGCAATGGCTTGCCGGGCACCTGCAGACCCGTGGTGTCGTTACCCTCGATGCTGGAGCGGTGCATGCACTGAGGCAGGGTAATCGCAGCCTGCTACCGGTTGGTGTCAAGGCAGCGCAGGGTGGCTTCCGCCGTGGCGAAATGGTGGTATGCGCCGGCCCGGATGGGCGGGAAGTGGCTCGGGGCCTGGTCAACTACAGTGTCGCTGAAACCCAGCGGATTCTCGGCCACCCCTCGGATGAAATCGAAAAGCTGCTCGGCTACGTTGATGAGCCTGAGCTCATTCATCGCGACAACATGATCCTGGTATGAGGTGCTCAATGCGATTGGCAAAGGCTTTGATGGTATTGCTCGCTTTGCCGGCGGTGAGCATGGCGCGTGAAGTGGGTGAGGTCGATACGGTCTTCAAGTGGCTCGGCCCCAATCACAAGATCGCCGTCGAGGCATTCGATGATCCCAAGGTGGACGGGGTAACCTGCTACCTGTCGAGGGCGAAAACCGGCGGAATCAAGGGTGGGCTTGGCTTGGCAGAGGATCGTGCTGAGGCATCCATTGCCTGCCGTCAGGTTGGCCCAATCCGCATGGAGAAGAATCTCAAGGACGGCGAGGTCGTTTTCAAAGAGCGTACCTCACTGGTGTTCAAGACCATGCAGGTAGTGCGTTTCTTTGATGAGGCTCGAAACACGCTCGTTTATCTGGTTTACAGCGACCGAGTGATCGAGGGTAGCCCGCAGAATGCGGTAACCGCGATTCCAATATTGCCGTGGGTCCAGCCATAACGTCTTCGAGATTGTGGGTGGCTGGCTGCTTCATTGAAGCAGCCAGCTGCCTCTAAATGCAGGCACAAAAAAACCGGCCGAGGCCGGTTTTTTTCAAGAGCGTGCAGTTTTAGGCTGCAGCAGCTTCGCCGAGGGCCTTGATGTGGCCGTTCAGGCGGCTTTTATGCCGGGCTGCTTTGTTCTTGTGGATGATGCCTTTGTCGGCCATACGGTCGATTACTGGCACGGCTGCGGTGTAAGCAGTACGAGCTTTATCCAGATCTTTTGCATCAATGGCTTTGACCACATTCTTGATGTAGGTACGAACCATGGAGCGCAAGCTGGCGTTGTGGCTGCGACGCTTCTCAGCCTGAATTGCGCGTTTTTTGGCGGAAGGGCTGTTGGCCACCGTCGAACTCCTCGAAAACGTGGGATTACAAAGCAAATAAGGCCGCGAATCATGCCGATGCGGCGATGGCTTGTCAAGCCTGCTTAGAGATTGATCATGCTGGCCGGACAGAAGGGCTGCCGCTAAACTCGCGGCCTCTTTATCTGTCGTAATTGCCCGTCGATTCCAATGGCCTGCGCCATTGCGGAACCTCTGCAGCAACTTCTAGGAAAACAAATGTCCGAGACATCCGGTAAAGGCGGATTATTGCGTTCCAGCGCGGTAGTCAGCGTCATGACGCTGCTGTCCCGAGTGCTGGGCATGGTACGCGATATGGTGGTGGCGAGCTACTTCGGGTCTGGCGCGGCGGCCGACGCGTTCTTCATCGCTTTCAAGATCCCCAACTTTCTGCGCCGACTGTTCGCGGAAGGGGCGTTTGCCCAGGCCTTTGTCCCAGTTTTGTCCGAGTACCGAACCAAGCGCACGCTGCTGGAGGTCAAGCTGCTGGTTGACCGCACGGCAGGCATGCTCGGCCTGATATTGACCGGTATCACTGCGATAGGAGTGCTGGCATCTCCTTACGTGGTCATGCTTTTCGCGCCAGGATTTCATGATGACCCGGCCAAGATGCAGCTTGCCGGCGAGCTGTTGCGTATCACTTTCCCTTACCTGTTGTTGATTTCGCTTACCGCCTTTACCTCGGGCGTGCTCAATACCTATGGGCACTTCGCGGTTCCGGGTTTCACTCCGGTACTGCTCAATGTGTGCATGATCACGTCCGCGGTTTTCCTGACCCCTTATTTTGATCAGCCAATCATGGCGCTGGCCTGGGGCGTGTTCATAGCCGGCTTCGCCCAGTTGGCCTTCCAGCTCCCGTACGTTGCCAAGCTGGGCCTGCTGCCAAGGCCGCGTGTCAAGTTCGGTGACGAGGGAGTGCGGCGGATCATGATGCTAATGGTTCCGGCGCTTTTCGGGGTGTCGGTCAGCCAGATCAACCTTCTGCTCGATACCGTTCTCGCTTCGTTTCTTCAAACCGGCAGTGTGTCCTGGCTTTATTACGCCGACCGGCTGTCAGAGCTGCCGCTGGGTGCGTTTGGTATCGCCATAGGCACCGTCATTCTGCCGAGTCTTTCCCGCCAGCATGCCGGGGAAGACCCCAAGGCCTTTTCCAATACGCTCAACTGGGCGCTACGAATGGTGCTGCTGGTAGGCATTCCTGCGGCGCTCGCCCTTGGGATTCTTGCTGAGCCGCTGATTGCCAGCCTGTTCTTCTACGGCGCAATGAGTGAAGAGGCGGTTGTTCAGTCAGCGAGCGCGCTCGAGGCGTATTCGCTCGGTGTTCTAGCCTTCATGCTGATAAAGGTGTTGGCGCCGGGCTTCTTTGCTCGTCAGGATTTAAAGACGCCGGTACGGGTGGCAATCATCTGCATGATTGCCAACATGGTGATGAACCTGATCCTGATCTGGCCGCTCAAGCACGTCGGTTTGGCGCTGGCGACCTCTCTCTCGTCCATGCTCAATGCCGGGTTGCTGTTCTGGGGGCTGTACCGTGTCGGTGTCTTTCAGTTCGCGCCGGGCTGGACTGTCTTCCTGTTGCGTCTGGTGGGCGGCTGTGCAGCGATGGTGGCTGTGGTCTGGTGGCTGAATGCGCCGTCGGTCGAATGGTTCGCGTGGAACTGGCAGCAGCGAGCGCTGCAGTTGGCACTGCTGGTTTTTGCGGGGCTGGGCGCATTCGCGGTTGCGCTGGTTTTGCTTGGTTTGCGGCCGCGTCATCTGCGCCACTGATCGAAGGCTTAAGCGGATGGCAAACCTGTCCGCGACTGCTGGCTCATGCGTATAATCGGCGACTTTTCAAGCAAGAAGTGCGGTATGCAGCTGGTTCGAGGTCTTCACAACCTGCGGCCCCGACATCGGGGCTGTGTCGCCACTATCGGCAATTTTGACGGCGTTCACCGGGGGCACCAGGCCATCCTGGCGCGGCTGCGTGAGCGTGCGGCTGAGTTGGGTCTGCCGAGTTGCGTGGTGATATTCGAACCGCAGCCGCGCGAATATTTTGCGCCGGACAAGGCGCCTGCGCGATTGACCCGGCTGCGCGAGAAGCTCCAACTGCTGCATGATCAAGGCATCGATCTTGTGCTTTGCCTGGCCTTCAATCGCCGCTTGCGCGAGCTGAGCGCCGCGGAGTTCGTTCATGCGACGCTTGTCGAGGGGCTTGGGGTCAAGCATCTTGAGGTCGGCGATGATTTCCGCTTTGGCTGTGACCGAGCCGGTGACTTCAATTTTCTGATGAAGGCGGGCGTCACCGAAGGCTTTACTGTCGAAGCGGCGACCACTATCGAAGTCGATGGCGAGCGGGTGAGCAGTACGCGGCTGCGACAGGTGCTTGCTGAGGGCAACTTGGCGCTGGCCGAAAAGCTGCTCGGTCGGCCATTCAGCATCACCGGGCGGGTCATGCACGGTCAGGCGCTTGGTCGCCAGCTAGGCGCGCCGACTGCCAATATCCAGCTCAAGCGCAAGAATACGCCGTTGAGCGGTGTGTTCATGGTCAGTACATGCGTAGATGGGCAGACGCAGCCAGCAGTTGCCAATATCGGCATGCGGCCCTCGGTCGAAAGCGACGGCAACCCGCACCTGGAAGTGCATCTTTTGAATTATCAGGGCGACCTCTATGGTCGCCTGTTGTGTGTGACCTTTCACCATAAGCTGCGTGATGAGCAGCGCTTTGCCTCGCTGGAGGTACTCAAGTCGGCGATCGAAGCGGATATCGCCGCGGCTCGCGAATACTGGCGGGCTTCACCCTTTACCACGAGTCAGGACTGAAATGACCGATTACAAAGCGACCCTCAATCTGCCATCCACGGCATTTCCGATGAAGGCCGGTCTGCCACAGCGCGAGCCGGAGATCCTGCAGCGCTGGAACAGCATTGACCTCTACGGAAAGCTGCGGCAGATCGGTGAAGGCCGCCCGAAGTTCGTCCTGCATGACGGCCCGCCGTATGCCAACGGCAGCATTCATATCGGTCACGCGGTAAACAAGGTCATCAAAGACTTCATTGTCCGCTCCAAGACCTTGTCCGGGTTCGATGCGCCATACGTGCCGGGCTGGGACTGCCACGGCCTTCCGATCGAACACAAGGTCGAGATCACCTTTGGTAAGAACCAGCCAGCAGACCTGACCCGCGAACGTTGCCGCGCCTACGCCGCGGAGCAGATCGAAGGGCAGAAGGCTGATTTCATCCGTCTCGGCGTGCTCGGCGAATGGGACAATCCCTATCGCACCATGGATTTCGCCAACGAAGCCGGAGAAATCCGAGCGCTGTCGAAGATGGTCGAAGGCGGCTTCGTCTTCAAGGGTTTGAAGCCAGTGAACTGGTGTTTCGATTGCGGCTCGGCGCTGGCCGAGGCTGAGGTCGAATACCAGGACAAGAAGTCCGATGCCATCGACGTTGCCTTCCACGTCGAAGATGCTGACAAGCTGGCGGCGGCCTTTGGCGTTACTGCGCTGGCCAAGCCTGCCAGCATCGTTATTTGGACTACCACGCCCTGGACCATTCCGGCCAACCAGGCGCTCAACGTTCACCCGGATTTCGTATACGCACTGGTCGACACTGGCGACAAGTTGCTGGTGCTAGCCGAGGAGCTTGTCGAATCCAGTCTGGCTCGGTACGGGCTGCAGGGCGAGATCGTTGCTCGCTGCGAGGGTAAGGCGCTGGAGCTCATCCGCTTCCGCCATCCCTTTTACGAGCGCTTCGCGCCGGTCTATCTGGCCGATTATGTTGAAATGGGTGCCGGTACTGGCATTGTCCACTCGGCGCCTGCTTACGGTGAAGACGACTTCCGATCCTGCAAGCAATACGGCATGGAGAATGACGACATCCTCAGCCCGGTGCAGAGTCATGGGGTCTACGTATCTGACTTGCCGTTCTTTGGCGGGCAGTTCATCTGGAAGGCCAATCCGGCCATCGTAGAGAAACTGCGTGAAGTCGGCGCGCTGCTCAAGCACGAGTCAATTCAACACAGCTACATGCATTGCTGGCGGCACAAGACGCCGCTGATCTACCGCGCCACAGCGCAGTGGTTCGTCGGCATGGACAAGGTCGCGAACGACGGCAGTTCGCTGCGACGTCGGGCGCTGGATGCCATCGAGCAGACCCAGTTTGTTCCAGCCTGGGGCCAGGCAAGGCTGCACGGCATGATTGCCGGGCGGCCCGACTGGTGTATCTCACGTCAGCGCACCTGGGGCGTACCCATCCCGTTCTTCCTGCACAAGGAGAGTGGCGAGCTGCACCCGCGTACCGTCGAACTCATGGAGTCCGTTGCGCAGCGGGTGGAGCAGGGCGGCATCGAGGCCTGGTCGAAGCTGGAGGCAGCCGATCTGCTGGGCGACGAAGCGGGGCAGTACGAGAAGATCAGCGATACCCTGGACGTCTGGTTCGACTCCGGCACCACGCATTGGCACGTGATGCGGGGCTCGCACCCGATGGGCCATGAAAGCGGCCCGCGTGCCGACCTCTATCTCGAAGGATCCGATCAGCATCGCGGCTGGTTCCACTCCTCGCTGCTGACTGGCTCGGCGATTGATGGTTACGCGCCATATAGGGGGCTGCTAACACACGGCTTCGTGGTCGACGAGAACGGTCGAAAGATGTCCAAGTCCCTGGGCAACGTTGTAGCACCGCAGGAGGTCACCGATACCCTTGGCGCCGATATCCTGCGTTTGTGGGTAGCCTCGACCGACTATTCCGGTGAGATGGCGGTTTCCAAAGTCATTCTCCAGCGCAGCGCTGATTCCTATCGACGCATTCGTAACACCGCCCGCTTCCTGCTCTCGAACCTTGACGGTTTCGACCCCGCGCAGCATTTGGTGCCGGCCGATCAGCTGATTGCACTCGACCGCTGGGCCATCGACCGAGCCCTGCTGTTGCAACGGGAGATCGAAGAAGCTTACGGCACTTATAAGTTCTGGAACGTCTACCAGAAAGTGCACAACTTCTGCGTACAGGAACTGGGCGGCTTCTACCTGGACATCATTAAAGATCGTCAGTACACCACCGACGCCGACAGTCTGCCTCGCCGCTCTTGCCAGACCGCTCTGTATCACATCGCCGAAGCGCTCGTGCGCTGGATCGCCCCGATCCTGTCGTTCACTGCCGACGAGATCTGGCAGTACCTGCCGGGCGAGCGTAACGAATCGGTGATGCTCAACACTTGGTACGACCGCCTCAGCGAACTGCCGTCCGACGTCGAGCTGGGCCGCGATTTCTGGGACCGTGTCATGGCGGTGAAAGCCGCGGTCAACAAGGAGCTGGAAACCCAGCGCGCAGCCAAGACCATCGGCGGAAATCTTCAGGCTGAAGTCGTGCTGTATGCCGAAGACTCGCTGGTGAGCGATCTCACCAAGCTGGGTAACGAATTGCGATTCGTGCTGATCACTTCTGCCGTGACGGTGGCGCCACTTGCCAGTGCACCGGAGGAAGTCGTGCAGAGCGAACTGCCTGGCCTCAAGCTCAAGATCAGCAAGACCGATCACACCAAGTGCGGTCGGTGCTGGCACCACCTGCCTGACGTCGGTACCCATGCCACGCATCCAGAGATCTGTGGCCGCTGTGTTGAGAACATCGAAGGCGCTGGCGAGGTCCGCCACTATGCGTAATGAGCTTATGCCCACTCGCGGCGAACGCTCAGTGGCCATTGTGGGGTGGGCTTCAGCCCACCGCCGGCAGCGCAAACGATTTGTCTATGAGCAAGCGCGGACCGTTGCTCGCACCAATCGCTACATTGGCGCTTCTCCGGGGCGCGTGGCCCGCCGCGCTCTTCCGGGAGCGGCAGCATGACCGCGCGTTTCGGCAAGCTCACCTGGCTCTGGCTGAGTGTGCTGGTGATCGCGCTAGATCAAGCAACCAAGCATTACTTCGAGGCCAACTTCAGCCTGTACCAGAAGGTTGACGTTATTCCGGACTATTTCGCCTGGACATTGGCTTATAACACTGGCGCGGCGTTCAGCTTCCTCGCGGATCATTCGGGCTGGCAGCGTTGGCTGTTTGCTGCGATCGCGCTTGGCGTCAGCGCGGTACTAGTCGTCTGGATGAAGCGTCTGAAGCCTGCGGAAACCTGGCTCGCGATTGCGCTGGCGTTGGTATTGGGCGGCGCGCTCGGCAATCTTTATGACCGTGTCGTGCTTGGTCATGTCGTCGATTTCATCCTGGTGCATTGGCAGAGCCGCTGGTATTTCCCAGCGTTCAACATCGCTGACAGCGCGATCACCATAGGCGCTGTGATGTTGGCGCTTGATATGTTCCGGGGCAGCAAAACGGGAGAGACCGTAAATGAGTGAGCAGCGCATCGGGCAGGACATGCAGGTGACAATGCATTTCTCCCTTAGCCTTGACAATGGCGAGCTGGTCGATAGTACGTTCGACAAGCAGCCCGCGACCTTCAAGGTCGGCGATGGCAACTTGTTGCCGGGCTTCGAACAGCAGCTGTTCGGGCTCAAGGCCAGCGACAAACGCACCTTTCGGATTGCCCCTGAGCAGGGCTTTGGCCAGCACAATCCGCAGAACGTGCAGGTCATGCCCCGTAGCCAGTTTGAAGGCATGGAGCTCTCCGAGGGGCTGCTGGTGATCTTCAACGATGCGGCCAAGACGGAACTGCCGGGCATCGTCAAACGCTTTGACGAGCGCCAGGTCACTGTAGACTTCAATCATCCGCTGGCCGGAAAATCGCTGACCTTCGACGTCGAAATATTCGAGGTCAAGCCGGTCTGAGTGACCGGCTCAGTTAAGTAAGCTGCTTGTTGTAGGTGCCAGATCGTAGGGTGGATCACGCTTCACCGATCCACCGCAGGCCGCATGGTGGATGCAAGTGCTATCCGCCCTACGGGTCATAATCTGTCCATTCATCCCGCGTGCCGCGCGCATCGAGATACCCGCCATGCAAATTAAACTCGCCAATCCTCGTGGCTTTTGTGCCGGTGTCGACCGCGCCATCGAGATCGTGAACCGTGCGCTAGAGGTGTTCGGTCCGCCGATCTACGTGCGCCACGAGGTCGTGCACAACAAGTTCGTTGTAGAAGACCTTCGTGAGCGCGGCGCGATTTTCGTTGATGAGCTGGATCAGGTGCCGGACGGCTTTATTGTGATCTTCAGTGCGCATGGTGTTTCCCAGGCAGTGAAGATGGAAGCGGACAAACGCGGGCTAAAGGTGTTTGACGCCACATGCCCGCTGGTTACCAAGGTGCATCTCGAAGTCACCAAATACAGCCGCGAAGGCCGCGAGTGCATCCTGATCGGCCATGAGGGGCACCCTGAAGTCGAAGGCACCATGGGCCAATATGACACGGCCAATGGTGGCGCCATCTATCTCGTGGAAGACGAACAGGACGTCGCAGCACTGGAAGTCCGCAATCCAGAGGCCCTTGCGTTTGTGACGCAGACAACGCTGTCGATGGATGACACCAGCCGAGTAATTGACGCATTGCGGACACGCTTTCCCAGCATCGGTGGGCCGCGCAAGGACGACATCTGCTACGCCACCCAGAACCGCCAGGATGCGGTCAAGCAGCTGGCTGATGAGTGCGACGTCGTGCTGGTCGTTGGCAGCCCCAACAGCTCCAACTCCAACCGTCTGCGCGAGCTGGCTGAGCGCATGAGCACTCCGGCGTATCTCATTGACGGCGCAGAAGACCTAAAGCAAGAGTGGTTCAAGAACATCGAGCGCATCGGCATCACCGCCGGAGCCTCAGCGCCTGAGGTGCTGGTGCGCGGGGTGATCGAACAGCTGAAAGAGTGGGGCGCCACCGGGATGAATGAGCTGGAAGGTCGTCCGGAGAATGTGACGTTTTCGATGCCGAAGGAGTTGAGGCTCAAAGCGGTGTAATCAGTCGGTACATCCGTTTTCTGCCAGTTCGTCCATGCGAGCACGGCCTCCCGCGTTTACAACGATCTTCCTCGTACGGTTGGGGCTGCAGACCAGAATGCTACCGGCCAGAAAAGCGCCCGAAGCCTGTCTGGTCCGTCCGGAGCCCGTGTAGCCGATATAGCTTGATAGGGTGCTATTTCCCTAAATCTGAAGTTTCGATTCATCCGAATAGCTGAATATCAGAGGCTCGCCAGCGTCCTGCTGCGCATTCTGATTGCTGTCAATAAAAATTACCCAGCCTCGCTCCCACCCTCCTGTGGCGCGCATGACCACAAAGGTGTTGCGTTTTATTGCCTCATGTCGCGCTTGGCTGATTGAGGTAAGAAGCAGCCTTGACTTAGTGTCAACTTCTGCCTGCACAAGCGAATCTTGAAGCTGAGGAACTGCCACCAATAACGTGACAGACAAGACAGAAAGGGTGATCAGAAGCTCTAATAATGTGAATCCGCTGGGTTTCATTGCATGCATCCTTGCGTTGTTTTCCAAATACGACCGACCATCATCCTAGATTGGCCGCACATCCGTGCCAGGCAGACTTTAGGTTCGTGCCTTCTTAGGATGCAAATCAAAATTGTGGGATGAATCCATAAATGCGACGCCTTCAACAAGCTTTTACCCTGATCGAACTAATGATCACCATAGGGATACTTGCGATCGTATTGGCTGCAGCGGTTCCTGCATTGTCCCAGTCGGTCAGGAATGTCCGGCTCAGCTCACTCATCAATGATCTTACTACCTCAGTGACCTATGCGCGTTCCGAGGCCGTCAAGCGGAGCCGTAGAGTGGTGATTTGCCGAGCAAATGCTGCGCGCGACAATTGCGACTACGGGGGTGGAAATTGGTCGGCGGGATGGCTCATTTTTGTTGACTCCGCAGCGTCCGATACGGCTACGCCCGTGTACGTTGCAGCCAACCTGCTGCGAATCTCCGACGTGCCGCCGTCAGCAAGCACGGTCACCGGGCGTAGCGGGGCTACTGGAAGAGGCTGGGTGCGCTACACAAGTATCGGAACCCTCGCCAGATCGTCCGCCAGCGCTGATATCTTCAGCTGGGACGTTAGCTTGGCGAATGCGGCGGCCGAGCGCGCGCGCACCGTCCAGGTTGGCTTGGCGGGGCGTACTAGCATATGCAAAGGAACTGTATGCGAATGAATTCTAAGAAGGGAAGCTCAGGCTTCAGCTTGATTGAAGTGTTGATTGCTCTGGTGATTATTTCTGTTGGTTTGATAGGGCTAGCAGCGTTGCAGGCCAGGGGGTTGCAGTACAACCAAGGGGCCTACTTGCGTTCGCAGGCTAACGTATTGGCCTACGACATGATTGACCGCATGCGGATCAATCGAGCCGATGCTCAAGCGGGTGCATATAACCTTTCACTATCGGCATCTGCCCCTAGCGGAAGTACTTTGGCTGCGCAAGATCTTGTCGATTGGCTTGGGTTGCTAGCTGGCAGCTTGCCCGCCGGAGACGGCGAGGTCAGTTGTGATGTAACGCTCTGCAGCGTCCGGGTGACTTGGCAGGAAGCGGATGGGGCTACGTACGAATTCAATTACCAGACACGGATTTAATTATGAAACGAGGCCAAGCAGGGCTGTCTCTGGTTGAACTGATGATCGCAATGGTCATTGGTCTGGTATTAATGACTGGCGTGTTACAGATATTCCTAGGCAGCAAGCGCGTATATACAACGCAAGATGCGCTTTCGCGAATACAGGAAAATGGACGCCTCGCAGTTGATTTCTTAAGCCGTGATACACGTATGGCTGGCTATGCAGGTTGTGCCAGCGGAGCTAACAGCAGCTTGCATAATGGACTAAATATCAATCCATCAACTGCGTCCCATAAGCTTTTGTTCGACTTCGAGATGCCTGTTGAGGGGCTCAACAACGTAGGCACTATCTCTGGCTGGGGATCTACTGTTACGCCGATCGCCGGAACAGACCTCTTGTTTGTCCGTGGGGCTTTCACTGGCGATGTTGGGATAAAAGCGAATAACAGCAGTGGCAATCTTAGAGCCGAAACGAACTCCCCGGTTATCGCTGGAGAGGATGGCGGGCCTGATTGCACAGCCAGCGGCTCGCTTTGCCAGAATGATGTCGTGATGATTTCCGATTGCGCGAAAAGTCGTGTGTTTCAAGTGACCAACTTGAACGCGGATGGGGCTTCTGCTGCGTTAGTAGTGCATGCGGCGTCAGGGAGTCCTGGCAATGCGTCACCTGCTAGTTGGGGCGGCTCGTCAGCGCCGCCAGAGGAAGTCTTTGGCGTCGAGTCCGAGCTACTGCGCGTTAGCACTTTGGCTTATTTCATCGGTGAGAACCCAGCAGGGAGGCGAGCGCTGTATCAGCGTGCCGGCACCGGTGCGCCAGTGGAGCTGGTCGAGGGCATTCAAGACATGCAAATCACCCATGGCTACGACACGTCCGGCGATGGTGTGCCGGACTCTTACGTGACGGCAGCCTCTATTTCAAATGCAGACCGAGCCACGCACGTAGCCAACTGGGCGAAGGTCACCAGTGTTCGCGTCGCGCTGCTATTGCAAAGCAACGACGACAATATTGTCGAAACGCCCCAACAAATCACTTTCAATGGAAGCACGGTAAACCCGTCGTCAGGTACCCAGGACCGTCGTTTAAGACAGGTCTTTGTATCCACTATCGGTATTCGCAGCCGTCTGGACTAGGACTTTGAACATGGGAAATTCAGCGAGCAATCAGCGCGGCGCTGTTCTTATAGTGGCCCTGATTATGTTGTTACTTCTAACCATCATCGGTCTTGCGGGTATGCAGGACTCGAATTTACAGGAATCGATGGCAGGTAACATGCGCGATCGCAATATAGCATTTCAGGTCGCTGAGGCCGGATTGCGTGCAGGTGAAAACGAGTTACGTAAAGCCACCATTACCGCGCCTGTTGCAGCGCCGGTTGCCCGTCCGGGCGACCCTTGTTTTTGGTGGTCGTGCGGGAGCGGAACTGTATTCAACTGGGCTGCAAGTCCGGCGGTCACGGCGACCCTCAACTATGGTGTGCCCAACCCGCAATATGTCATTGAACTCCTTCCGGCATTGCCTGCAGCCACGACTGGCAATAGCGCTAAATTCGGTGAGGACACCCTGTCCCGGGTATATCGCGTGACCAGCCGCGCCGGTGGCGGTACAGGCGACTCTGTCGTCGTATTGCAATCGACCTTCAAGCGCTGATTAAGGAACAAGCATGAAAAACTGGATTTCGAAGTCTGCGCTCAAGGCATGCATAAGTGCGTTGCTGGTGGGCTCTGTTGCAATGTCCGCAAATGCGGTCAGTCTCAGCAATGTGCCGCTGTTTCTCAATGCGCCGGTTGCCCCCATCGTCATGTTGAACATGTCGAAGGATCATCAGCTTTTCTATAAGGCTTACGATGATTATTCGGATGTGAATAAGGATGGTGTGCTCGACACTACTTACAATCACCAGATTGATTACTATGGCTATTTCGATACCCAAAAATGCTATGTATACAGCAGCGGGCGTTACGAACCGGCCAGCTTGACGGCTGATAAGTACTGTAACAGCGGAACCACGACCGGGCAGTGGGCGGGGAATTTCCTGAATTGGGCCACCATGACCCGTATCGATGCGGTACGGAAGATTCTTTACGGCGGGCTTCGCTCTATCGATTCGACAACTGAGACAGTTCTACAGCGCGCTTTTTTGCCAAACGATGCGCATAGTTTCGCAAAATATTACCGTGGTTCCGATTTGCCCAAGTTAGCTGGGGTATCTGTTACAGAGTTTTCCGATTCTTCCGCAGCGGGTCTGACCATTTGTAATACGACAGAGTCCAGCGGCTTTTCGCATAATTCCACAAGCGCGCCACTAATGCGTGTGGTGAAAGGCAATTACTCACTTTGGGCTGCTAACGAACGATGGCAGTGCCGCTGGTCCAGAAATAGCAATGGCAACGATCCGAGTAAGACTGGTATCAAGGCGTATTCAAACAGCCCTTCGATGCCAAGCAACTCGTCGAATGGCGGCGATTTCAACGTTCGGGTAAAGGTCTGTGCCAGCGCTTCCATGCTTGGAAGCGAAAAGTGCAAGGCCTACAACTCAGCAACCGGTACTTCTCTGAAGCCAATTGGCTTGCTGCAGACATACGGCGACAGCAATCTAATCAAGTTCGGCCTGATGACAGGGTCATACAGCAAGAACAAATCCGGAGGTGTGCTGCGTAAGAATGTGTCGAGCATGAATGATGAAATAAACGCCGAGACAGGGGTGTTTCTGTCTGCGCCGTCTACTGGGGGGATCATCAGCGCGCTCAACAAACTGACCATTTATGGTTACGATTTCAGTGATGGTACCTACAACAACAGTAGCGGTGACAATTGCAGTTGGGGAAAGTCTTCCTTCAATAACGGTCAATGCACTAACTGGGGTAATCCGCAAGCCGAGATTTTTCAGGAATCGCTCAGCTACCTATCTGGAGGGTCGCCTGCCTTCGCTGTGCCAAACCCAGACAAAATCAGTGGTTTGAACTCTGCCGCCTGGAGCGCTCCGATAACCAGTGAAAACTCTTGCGCGCCTTTGAACATCATTCAGTTCAACGCGAGTACCACGTCATACGATGGTGACAACCTGTCAACCTTGGGCGCGCCCACCAACAGCACCAATACGGTGGGAGCCGGAGAGTCGATCAATGGCGGCACTTTCTTCATCGGGAAGTCAGGCACATCGGTCGATGGGCTGTGCACGCCGAAGACAATTGCTAACCTTTCAGACGCCTCCGGTACTTGTCCTGACGCGCCTCGGCTGGAAGGGACGTACAAGATAGCCGGTCTCGCCAATTACGCTCGTACGCATGATCTTTTACCCGCGCTTTCCGGGAACCAGAAAGTGAAGACCTACGGCGTGGCCTTGGCGCCCGCAGTACCTAAGATTGAGATCCCGCTGGAGCAAGGGAAGAAAATAAGCATTCTGCCAGCTTGTAAGAACAGCTCTATCGGCGGCAACTGCGCGATCGTCGACTTCAAAGTTGTCAACTCTTCTTCATCGGCAGGGAAGCTCTACGTCAACTGGGAAGATAGCGAACAGGGCGGTGATTACGACCAGGATATGTGGGGCGTGATCGATTACGCCATTTCGGGTTCGACCATCAGTGTCACCAGCCAAGTGATGGCCCAATCCACGGGCGACAAAATGGGCTTTGGTTATGTCATAGGCGGTACCGAGTCGGACGGGTTCCATGTGCATTCCGGCATTAATGGCTTCCCTTTCCCGACGGACCCTAACCCGGGTGTCGGTACCGGCGAGTCGGGTTCTTGCCGCAGCAGTGGAACTGACGGGCGGTGCGACGTAGCCAATGCCACCGCTCGTACCTACGTCATTGGCACAACCTCAGCCAAGTCTCTCGAGCAACCGCTGTACTACGCAGCCAAGTGGGGCGGTTTCGAGGACATCAATAATGATGGCAAGCCCAACACGGTGGACGAGTGGGACGCGGACGGTGATGGCGTTCCAGATACCTACTTTTTCGCCAGCAACCCAGCTCAACTAGAAGCGTCATTGGCGAAAGCCTTCGAACAGGTTGCGGCGACAGCGTCTTCGTCTGCGTCGGTCGCCACCAACTCGACACGGCTGGATACTGAGACGCTGATCTACCAGGCTCGTTTCGACAGCAACGACTGGAGTGGTCAGCTTCTGGCGTACCGAGTTGCGGCGGGTGGAGATATCAGTGTCGTGGCGTGGGATACCAACCAGTCCGGCAAAATACCGTCGCCAGGCAACCGCAAGATCGTGACCTGGACGGGCACTGGCGGAGCAAATCTTGAATGGGACTCTTTGAGCAGTTCCCAGAAGGCGGGCTTGGCTGGAGCTAGCAGCCAAACCCTGACTACGGCGCAAGTGACTCTCGGGCAGCAACGACTGGCCTGGCTTAAAGGGGTCCGAGATCAGGAGCAACCTGCTGGAGACTTACGTAAACGCAAGTATCTGCTAGGTGACGTCGTCAACTCCGACCCAGTGTTCGTTGGCGCGCAGGATTACGGGTATAGCCGGCTGCCTGCAGGTACGCCGGGTGCCGATTCATATGCGGCCTACGTGGCTGCGAAGGCAGACAAGGCCCCTCTACTGTTGGTTGGCGCAAACGACGGAATGCTCCATGCGTTTAACGCCACGACAGGCGTAGAGGCGTTCGCCTACATGCCTAGTAAAGTCTTCAACGATATACGCAAGATCACCGCGCCAGACTACGGAATGGTATCCAATCCGCATCGCTATTTTGTCGATGGCCAGATTTTCATCGGCGACGCCTACATCGACGATTCCTGGCGCACGGTTGCGATCGGAAGCTACGGAGCAGGTTATCGTGGCGTATTCGCACTGGATCTGACTAACGCAGGCACCGGGACCGGCTTCAGGCCTTCCGATGTTCTGTTTGAGCTTGATGATGCCAATTGGGCGGACATAGGTAATGTCATGAGCCCCGGTATCATCGGTCGGCTTCCGGATGGCACCTGGGGTGCTGTTTTTGGAAACGGTTATAACAGTCAGAATGAACAGGCGAAACTGCTGGTGGTGAACCTGGCTTCTGCAACTGATAGGGTGGCTATTTCGACAGGCACCAGCACAACAGCCAATGGGCTTTCTGGCCCGGCCTTGCTAGCTAATGCGCAGCGGACACTTATTCAGGCCTACGCAGGCGATCTCGCTGGAAACATGTGGAAGTTTGGTTTTACGGGAAATAACTCGACGACCCGAGCCAACTGGGAAGTGGCCTACAAGAGCGGCAACACGCCCGCTCCGCTCTTCAGGGCAAAAAACGCTGCCGGGGAGGCACAGCCCATCACCTCAGTTCCCGAACTGGGTTACAACCCGGACGGCAACCGCCTGATGGTCTTCTTTGGTACTGGAAGTTATTTCATGCCTAGCGATGTCGTTGTGCCTACCCCGCCGGCGACATCCAGGGTGGAAAGTTTCTATGGGATTGTTGATGCCGACGCTGCAATTACGCAAGCAACTGGTAGCGGTCGTGGCTCGTTAGTAGCACAGACCATTTTGTTGGAGAAGAACTTTGGTTCGCTGTCATTGCGCAAGGTTTCCAACACCACGGTCGACTACAGCAGCAAATCCGGCTGGTATCTGGACTTGATAAAGCCAAGCATGAGCGGTACCACTGGCAGGCAGGGCGAGCGGGTGGTGAGCGCGCCGATATTGCGCAATGGCCGGATCATTTTCCCGACTGTCATTCCGTCCCAAAGCGTTTGTTCGGCTGGCGGCGACAGCTGGCTAATGGAACTTGACGCCTGGAGCGGGGGCCGTCTTGCTTATCCGGTCTTCGACGTGAACGGCGATGGCGTGATCAATGACCTCGATCTGGTCGACGGTGATCCAATGAGCGGCAAGAAGTCCAGGCAGGGCATCATCAAGACACCTGCGATCATTTCTGCCGGCGACATTGAATATAAGTTTGCGAGTGGCACTGCGGGCGGGATTGATGTCACCGTCGAAAAAGGCGGCGCTAACGAAGGGCGGCTTTCCTGGAGGCAGTTACGCTAATGGCTAGTTTCAATAAATCTATCGATGCAGAACGTAGCGCTGGTTTCACGCTTATTGAGCTGATGATCGTTGTTGCCATCATTGGCGTTCTGGCGGCCATTGCTTACCCCAATTACCGTGAGTATGTGATGAAAGGCAACAGAAGCGACGCGGAGGCGGCTTTGACCCGCTCCGCTCAGGAGCTGACGCGCTGCTTCACCAGTTTCAATCAATACGACCATGATGATTGTGCCGAGGCGACCCTCTACGACGCGGCCTACGCATCGGCTGAAGGGCACTACGCGCTAACTGCGGTGATCAACCCCACTACGTTTGTTCTCACGGCCACTGCCGCTGGCACGCAGTTGGGCGACACCAGTTGTAGGACGTTCACGCTTTCCAATACGGGTGCTCGTACGGCTGCGACCTCAGCGCCCGCCGACTCAACTGCGCGCTGCTGGTAAAATCCCGGGCATTAATTCATTGCTTGGAGATATCAGTGACCATTTGTGTAGTCGGAGCGGGCGTCATCGGTATGCTGTCGTCACTGCAGCTCGCCGAACAGGGCGTCTCGGTCGTATTGCTCGATCAGCAACGCGCCGGCACCGAAGCCTCCTGGGCCGGTGGCGGTATTGTCTCGCCGCTATACCCCTGGCGTTATAGCGCAGCGATTACAGCACTGGCGCATTGGTCGCAGGACTACTACCCGGGGCTCGGCGAGGCTTTGAAGCAGCAGAGCGGGGTCGATCCGGAGGTTCACGAGACTGGGCTGTACTGGCTGGATCTGGAAGATGAAGACCAATCCCTGGCCTGGGCACGCCGCCATGGTCGGCCGCTGCACCCCGTAGACCTGGAGCAGGTACATACCGCTGTGCCTTCGCTTGGCGATGGTTTCTCAAGCGCGGTGTACATGCCAGGCGTGGCCAATGTCCGCAATCCGCGGTTGCTACAGGCGCTGCGTGCAGCGTTGGCGAGGCTGTCCAATGTGACGATCATCGAACATTGCCCTGTAAGCGGTTTCATTAATGAAGGTGCGCGAGTCGTCGGCGTGCAAACGGCGCAGGGCGAGATGCGTGCCGAGCAGGTTGTCGTCGCGGCGGGCGCCTGGAGTGGGCGGCTGCTTGCAACACTGGGGCTCGAGCTGCCGGTCAAGCCCATGAAGGGCCAGATGATCTTGTTCAAGTGCGCCCAAAATTTCCTGCCGAGCATCGTGCTGGCCAAGCGGCGTTATGCGATTCCGCGGCGTGATGGTCACATTCTCGTGGGCAGTACGTTGGAGGATGTCGGTTTCGACAAGACGCCAACCGAAGATGCCCTGGAAAGCCTCCGAGAGACGGCCATTGATCTGCTTCCTGGGCTGGCTGATGCCACAGTGGTCAAGCATTGGGCGGGTCTGCGTCCTGCTTCGCCTGAGGGCATTCCTTATATAGGGCCGGTGCCGGGCCACGAGGGGCTTTGGCTCAATTGCGGGCATTTCCGAAACGGGCTGGTATTGGCGCCTGCTTCATGCCAGCTATTGACGGATCTGATGCTGGATCGCTCGCCTTGCATCGACTCCGAGCCGTACGCCCCTGCTGGTCGACTCTGATTCTGACACTGCCAAGGCTCTGGTGCGCACGGTGTATTGATGACCAACCCGGCGCTGGTTGGGTTTGATTGTCGGGCGCGTCGTTTCGTTGAATCGTCATGTCTGGCACTGATACCGTTGGGCTGAGGTGCGTCGGTCTTCGCCGCGGATCGGGCCTTACACAACGCCCGTCGTTAGGTATGCGTGACCGATGGTCAAGAGGCAGAGCGGCGGTCTTTCAGCGGCCTGAACGTAGCATTTCATCACTTAGTGCGGTGCTGTCGTGCTATTCGGCGGCGTTTGCAGCAAAGCGCTGCGCAGCCCTTCGAGTGCGCCGGTTTTGCTGTTAAATTGGACGGCTTTATGGCGCTGAGCCTAGTCGCGCCGATTTCTGTCTTCAAGAGGTTGTGTGTGGCCAAGAAAACCACGTCCCGTTCAGGCCTTGGCGGTCTGGTCTTTTCCACCGACACGGGGCGCCACTGCCCAGATTGCAGCCAACCGCTGGACGCCTGCATCTGCAAGCAACTGCTGATTCCCGCGGGTGATGGCATCGCTCGTGTTCGCCGGGAAAGCAAAGGGCGGGGCGGCAAGACGGTAACTACCATATCCGGCCTTCCCCTCGCTGAAGCTGAACTCAAGGAACTGGCCAGCGCGCTAAAGCGCCGCTGCGGTACCGGCGGCGCGCTCAAAGAAGGCGTGATCGAGATCCAGGGCGACCATGTTCAATTGCTCACCGACGAACTGATAAAGCGCGGTTTCAAGGCCAAGAAGTCCGGCGGTTGAGCCCGTTTTTTCAAGCCAATCCGGCATCTGCGCTTATTTCATGGCCCGGCTGCTGTCCAACCTGTACTGCCTTGTTGTCGCGCTACGCTCGACAGACCCCATCTCATTTTCAGGAGGCTTAGATGCCTGTAAGACGCACACGTAAAGATGACGGAAGCCAGTGGACCGCAGCGGATAGTCGCAGCGTGTATGGCATTCGTCATTGGGGCGCAGGCTACTTTTCGATCAGTGATGAGGGCCATGTCGAGGTGCGCCCGCAGGGGCCCAATGGGGAGGCCATCGAGTTCACCAGCCTGATCGAGCAGCTGCGCGATGCCGGCTTGACTCTCCCGCTGCTGGTGCGCTTCCCCGATATCCTGCAGGACCGCGTGCGTCGTTTGACCGGGGCCTTCGATGCTAACATCGAGCGCCTTGAGTACCAGAGCAAGTACACCGCGCTGTACCCGATCAAGGTCAATCAGCAGGAGGCGGTGATCGAGAACATCATCGCCACGCAGAACGTCTCCATCGGCCTTGAAGCGGGCTCCAAGCCAGAGCTGATGGCGGTGCTGGCGCTGGCGCCGAAGGGCGGCACCATCGTCTGCAACGGCTACAAGGACCGGGAGTTCATTCGTCTCGCGCTGATGGGCCAGAAGCTCGGCCACAATGTATTCATCGTCATCGAGAAGATGTCCGAGGTCGGGCTGGTGATCGAGGAAGCGGCTGAGCTGAAGATCGTCCCGCAGGTTGGTCTGCGTGTGCGACTGTCCTCACTGGCGTCGAGCAAGTGGGCCGATACCGGCGGTGAGAAGTCCAAGTTCGGACTGTCGGCCGCGCAGCTGCTTACCGTCATTGACCGCTTCCGCGCCGCGGGCGTCGATCAGGGTGTTCGTTTACTGCACTTCCATATGGGTTCGCAGATTGCCAACCTGGCCGACTATCGCGACGGCTTCCGCGAGGCCATTCGTTATTACGCAGAGCTGCGTGCGCTGGGCCTGCCGGTCGACCATATCGACGTTGGCGGCGGCCTGGGGGTTGACTACGACGGCACCCATTCGCGCAATGCCAGTTCGATCAACTATGACATCGACGAGTACGCCGGCACTGTGGTTGGCATGCTCAAGGAGTTCTGTGATCGGCAGGAGCTGCCGCATCCACACATCTTTTCGGAGAGTGGCCGTGCGATGACCGCGCACCATGCTGTACTGGTGATGCAGGTGACCGACTTCGAGCGCCACAATGACGAAGCGCCGATCATCGAGAACTACGACGAACTGCCGGAGATCGTCCAGGCCCTGGCTGATCTGCTCGGCCCGACCGATCCCGAGATGGTCACGGAAACCTATTGGCGTGCCACGCACTACATGAGCGAAGCGGCTGCGCAGTACGCGTCCGGCAAGCTGTCGCTGGCGCAGAAGGCGATGGCCGAGCAGAGCTACTTTGCTATCTGCCGCCGTTTGTACAACCAGCTCAAGGCCCGTCAGCGCTCGCACCGCGCCGTGTTGGACGAGCTGAATGACAAGCTCGCCGATAAGTACATCTGCAACTTCTCGGTGTTCCAGAGCCTGCCGGACACCTGGGCCATCGACCAGATTCTGCCCATCGTGCCGCTGCATCGTTTGACTGAAGAGCCGGTGCGTCGCGCCGTGCTGCAGGATCTGACCTGCGATTCCGACGGCAAGATCAAGCATTACGTCGACGAGCAGAGCATCGAGAACAGCATGCCGGTGCACGATATTCAGGCGGGGGAGGAGTACTTCCTCGGTGTCTTCTTGGTGGGTGCTTACCAGGAAATTCTTGGCGACATGCACAACCTGTTTGGCGATACCGATTCGGTAAACGTCTATCAACGCGAGGATGGCAGTTTCTACCACGCCGGCATCGAGACCCACGACACCATCGAGGACATGTTGCGCTACGTGCACCTGTCGCCCGAGGAGCTGATGACCTATTACCGCGACAAGGTATCGAGTGCGCGGCTCAGCGCGAAGGAGCGCACGCAGTACATCGATGCGTTGCGTCTGGGGTTGACTCGATCGTCCTATCTGACGCCGTGATTGGGGTTACTTCGCCAGCGATCGGGGTAATTGAGAGCTGATCACCAGCCGATCAGCCTCTGTCGGACCGTAGGGTGGATGTCGCTTTTTACATCCACCGTGACTCCGCTTGGTGGATCGATGAAGCGCGATCCACCCTACGGCTGTATGGCGAGCGTTGCGTCAGATCGATCTGGCGAAGCTCGGATTCCGCTTATCGTGCCCACTCATAGATCTCGCAGGAACGTAGGGTGAATGTCGCTTTTAACATCCACCGTGAGTTCCCTTGGTGGATCGATGAAGCGCGATCCACCCTACGGCCGTATGGCGAGCGTTGCGTCAGACCTTTCTGACGAACTCCGATTTCAGCTTCATCGCGCCGATGCCGTCGATCTTGCAGTCAATGTCATGGTCGCCGTCGACCAGGCGAATGTTTTTGACCTTGGTGCCGACTTTCACGACCAGCGATGAGCCTTTGACCTTCAGGTCCTTGATTACCGTGATGGTGTCGCCGTCCTGCAGCGTGTTGCCGACCGAGTCCTTGATCACTTTGGCGTCATCGCCGGATTGCTCGGCGGCGTTGGCCTGCCACTCGTGGCCGCACTCCGGACAGACCAGCATCTGGCCGTCCTCGTAGGTGTATTCGGAGTTGCATTGGGGGCAGGATGGCAAAGCGCTCACGGCGAATCCTCGGTTGGCTGATGCGAAAAGCCGCGGATTGTATAGGGTTTTTGCCTGCAGGCGTGCACGCCTGCTGCGACTGCCGAGCCTTGTGGCGCGCCGCGCGTGATCCGGCCTGCCTCAGTGAGCGTTACGCTTCAGTCGCTGCTATCAGTAATCGTCTTTGAGTGCGCGATAACGCTCTTCCAATTCACGACGAATCTGGCGGCGCTGCTGCGCCTGGATGAATCGGCGTTTCTGGTCGGGCGAGGTCGGCTGCAGCGGAGGCACTGCTGCGGGGCGGCCATCTTCACCGACTGCGACCATGGTGAAAAAGCAGCTGTTGGTGTGACGGACCGTTTTCTGCCGGATGTCTTCGGTGACCACCTTGATGCCGATTTCCATCGACGTGGTGCCGACGTAGTTGACCGACGCAAGAAAGGTCACCAGCTCACCGACGTGCACTGGCTGGCGGAAGTTAACCTGGTCCACTGACAGCGTGACCACGTACTGTCCGGCATATCGGCTGGCGCAGGCGTAAGCTACTTCGTCGAGGTATTTCAGCAGGGTGCCGCCATGTACGTTGCCCGAAAAGTTGGCCTTGTCCGGTGTCATCAGGACGGTCATGGTCAGTTCGGCATGTGCATCTAACATGTTGCGCGGCTCGTGCTGGCAAAAAGGGCCGCTACTTTAGTCGAATACGGCACGGCTGTGTTCGCCATATGCGCACGACCTTCAGTTTTTTATCAGAGGGTCAATGCGGCAATAGCGCGCAGCGGTGCGGCAGTGGTCTGTCCATGACTATGCAGTCGATCGGGCCCTTATCGCTGCTGGGGCCTGGGCACAGATGTGAGCTGATTTCGCTTCTGCCCGGCCGCGCGCGGCTGAGTGCGGCTTTATTGACCTGCGCCAGTATCGCGCTTGGTTTTATCCCTATAGTCCGGCTGCCTACGCGCTTCAACTTCAACCCGTGCCGGATTCGCCATGCGCCTGATCATCTTTGTCCTGTTCAGTTTTCTCGCCCCGATTGCCCATGCCAGCGAGGAGGCAATGCAGCGCTTCAGCTATCTGATGGATGATCCCTCGCGTCGCGAGCAAGCTTATGCTGCAGGGCAGGAGCGTGCGGTGTTCTGTGGTTACTGTCACGGTGAGGACGGCAACAGCAAGCGGCCGCACATCCCGAACCTGGCCTCTCAGAGCCCCATCTACCTGTTTCACTCGTTCGAGAAATTCGCCAATGGCAAGCGGGTCGACTACGTCATGTCGAAGCTGGCCAAAAGCCTGACGCTAGAGGACCGGGTCAACATCGCCGTCTACTTCAGTCAACAGAAGGTTGCCCCGTCTGCAGCCAGCGCAGAGCCGGATCGCATCAAGCGTGGTGGAGTGCTGTTTCAGGGCACCTGCACCGCCTGCCACGGTGACCGCGCGCAGGGCATGGAGACAATGCCGCGCCTGGCCGGCCAACCTGACGAGTACATTCGCAAGGCGCTTACCCGGTTCCGCGCGAACGACCCGAGCCGCGCCGGCTCAGTGATGATCGGCATTGCCAGCAAGCTGTCCGACGCCGATATAGAGGCCCTGGCGGCCTACCTGACCCAGCTGCGGCTGAGCGACATTCAGGAGCAGCGGGCAAGTGCACAGCGACTCGGCGCGAGCCTGCACTAGAGCTCGTCTTTGACCAAAGCTCGCCATAGCCGTCGTGCAGACGGGTGCGCGTGAACCGCACGAGAGTGCGAAACAACCAGAATTTTCCTATCACGCCGCTTCGCTTATTCAATTTCGCCTATCGTGCCCCGAACCCTAGTCTCCTCGACGCGTGCAACACGCAATTAAAATGAGAAGAGGACGACTAGATGAATCGTTACCTGTCAGGCGCTTTGCCTGCCCGCATGCTGTTAGGCGTGCTTTCCGCCAGCTTGCTGACCCTTTCGGCCCATGCCGCTCCGCTGACCCGCGATAATGGCGCGCCGGTCGGCAACAACCAGAACTCGCAGACCGCCGGCCCCAACGGCCCGACCCTGCTGCAGGACGTGCAGCTGCTGCAGAAGCTGCAGCGTTTCGGTCGCGAGCGAGTGCCCGAGCGCGTCGTGCATGCGCGTGGCACCGGTGCCCACGGCGAGTTCACTGCCACTGCCGACATCTCCGATCTGTCACTGGCCAAGGTGTTCGAAAAGGGTGAGACCACGCCGGTGTTCGTCCGCTTCTCGACTGTCGTTCATGGCCTGCATTCGCCCGAAACATTGCGTGATCCACGCGGTTTCGCCACCAAGTTCTACACTGCCGATGGCAGCTGGGATCTGGTCGGCAACAACTTTCCGACCTTCTTCATCCGCGACGCGATCAAGTTTCCGGACATGGTCCACGCGTTCAAGCCGGACCCGCGCACCAATCTGGATGACGATACCCGCCGGTTCGACTTCCTCTCGCACCATCCCGAAGCCACTCGCACCCTGACGCTGCTGTACTCCAACCAGGGCACGCCGGCGAGCTACCGGATGATGGACGGCAACGGCGTTCACGCTTACAAGCTGGTCAATGACGAGGGGCAGGTGCACTACGTCAAGTTCCACTGGAAAAGTCAGCAAGGCTTGAAGAACCTCGACCCGAAAGAGAACGAGGCGATGCAGGGCAAGGACTACAGCCATCTGTCGCGCGATCTGATTACCGCTATCGACAAGGGTGACTACCCGAAGTGGGACCTCTACATCCAGGTGCTCAAGCCGCAAGATCTGGCGAAGTTCGACTTCGATCCGCTGGACGCTACCAAGATCTGGCCTGACGTGCCGGAGCGCAAGATCGGCCAGATGGTGCTGAACAAGAACCCGGATAACGTGTTCCAGGAGACCGAGCAGGTCGCCATGGCGCCGGCCAATCTGGTGCCCGGTATCGAGCCCTCGGAGGATCGTCTGCTGCAGGGACGCCTGTTCTCCTACGCTGATACCCAGATGTACCGCATCGGTGCCAATGGTCTTAGTCTGCCGATCAACCGCCCGAAGGTGGACGTCAATAACGGCAACCAGGACGGCCAGCTGAACAGCGGTCATACCACTACCAGCGTCAACTACCAGCCGAGCCGTCGTGAGAACCGCGAGGAAACGCCTCGGGCGATGTACAGCAAGCTGGAGTTGAGTGGCACCACCCAGCAGGCGCCGATCCAGCGTCAGCAGAACTTCAAGCAGGCCGGCGATCTGTATCGCTCGTTCAGCAAGAAGGAGCGCACGGACCTGATCAACACCCTGGGCGGCGAGCTCGCCAAGGCTGATGAAGAAGCGCGCTACCACCTGCTGTCGTTCTTCTACAAGGCCGATGCCGAGTACGGAGAAGGGCTGACCAAGGTCGCCAAGTCCGATCTTGATCGAGTCAAAACGATAGCTGCCAAGCTGCAGGACTGATGTCGCAACGGGCCGCTGCCACGCACGGCGGCCCACTGACCCGAGCGCGGCTCGGGTCACCCTTTCGGGAGAGAACATGAAAAGCCTATTTCTACTGGCCGCGCTGCTGCTTGGTAGCGGGCACGCTTTCGCTTACTCGGAACCGACGGACGTCCAGCACGACGATGCCGATCAGGTACAGAGCCAACTTCGCGATTACTTTTTCAATGCCGCCCGCTTCGGCGATAACGAAGTGCTACAGGAATTCATTCAGGCCGGTTACGACCTGAACACCGCGGACGACAAGGGCTACACCGCCCTGATCCTGGCCGCCTACAACGGGCAGCCTGACACTGTCGAACGCCTGATAAGCGCTGGTGCCGATGCCTGCGCCAAGGACAAACGCGGCAATACGGCGTTGATGGGCGCGATCTTCAAAGGCGAGCTGCGCATCGCCAAACGATTGCTAGCCACCGAGTGCGATCCCGACCAGCGCAACAACGCCGGCCAGACGCCAGCGATGTACGCCGCGTTGTTCCAGCGCGAGGCCTTGCTCGAAGCGCTACGCGAGCGCGGCGCCGATCTGGAGGCGACCGATCCGATGGGTAATCGGGTCGAGAGTTTGGCTCGTGGCGAGATACGTACCCGCTGATCAGTAACTCTTGTACGGCAGGAATTTACCGGACAACACCACATTGACCCGATCTCCCTTGGGGTCGGGCTGGCGCTGAATGTCCATGGAGAAGTCGATGGCGCTCATGATGCCGTCGCCGAATTCCTCATGAATCAGCTCCTTGATGGTGGTTCCGTAGACGTTGACCAGCTCGTACCAGCGATAGATCAGCGGATCGGTGGGCACGGAAGTGGGCAGTGACCCTTTATAGGGCACGATCTGCAGCCAGGCGATAGCCTCGTCGGACAGGTCGAATAGCTTGCCCAGTGTCTCCGCCTGGGGTTTGTCGAATGCCATCTGGCCGAGGCGTCCGGCGGTGGTCCATTCCTTCGACATGCCTATGGATTCGGCCACCTGGCTCCATTTCAGGCCCTTGCGCACCTTGGTGGAGATGATCATTTCCGTTACTTGGCTGCGGCAGGAAATCATTGTGGTTTCTCTTCGAATGGCGCCGCGCGCGACGGCTGGTGCGCACTCAAATGCAGAACTTATGCCAGCGCTTAGAAGTAGCATCCATCCCCAGCTGCACAGGCCGCCTGCCGGAACGTAGGGCCGAATTTATTCGCTGAAGGTCTGGGGTGCTTCCAAGTACTTCCCCCGACGCTCCGCTTATCGGTAGCGCGATGACTGTCATGGCCGAATACGTACAGCCCTGCGGCTCGCACCAAGTTTGCAGGCCCTGACCTTGACCTGCTGGGCTTGCCGCTCCAGTCGTATCCGTATCAGCTCCATACGCAATCGCACGGGCCTAGCTGAACGTATGGCCGGATTTATTCGGCCGAGAGTCTGGAATGCTGCCAGACATTTCTCCTGGCGCTCCAGCTTATCGGTAGCGCGTAGTGTCATGGCCGAACACGTTCAGCCCTACGGCTCGCACCAAGTTTGTAGGCCCTGACCTTGCCCTGCTGGGCTCGCCACTCCAGTCGTATCCGTATCAGCTCCATACGCAATCGCACGGTACTACCGGGACGTAGGGCCGAATTTATTCGGCCGACAGCCTGGAACGCCGCGACGAGGCTGCTCTGCGCTCAGTCATATTCCGAAGCTTCATGCTCACCGAGCAAACGGCGCTGCCTGGGCGTGGCGGTAGCGACTACCTCAGGGTTGAAGGCCCACGTCAGGTAGGGCGAGAACTTCTGCGCGACCATTCGCCTTCCGTAATGCACTTGCAGCAGGTTGCGGCTGCGGTCGGCGGTCCGGTTGCGGCTGCCGGCGTGCCAGAGATCGCTGCGGAAAATCAGCACATCCCCAGCCTCGCAAAGCACCGGTTGCGGCTGAAGACCCTGCCAGCTGGTTTCGCCGGGCCTTGGTTTACGCCCCGCACGATGGCTGCCGGGAATCACCAGGGTGGGGCACAGGTCGGCGTCGATCCGGTCGAGGTAGAGGTGCGCCGTACAGATCTGCATCGGTAGTTCGAATGCGGGGTCTCTCAGCCATTTCTCAGGCAGCTCCACATCGAGGTAGTCGGCATGCAATTCACCGCCGACGAACCCCGGGTGGCTGCGCCAGGCCGTTTGGCCGATCACGTGGCAGTCGCGCCCGAGGCAGGCTTCTGCCAGTTCGATCACGCCCGGCAGGTCGAGGTAGGGCAACCAGAACGGATCACGGTTGAAGACGCACTTGTAGTGATCATCCACCAGTCCTTGGTAATCCCAGTGGATCGGCTCCAGCTGATCGATTGCGCGGCGTACGGCTTCGATCTGTGGCGGCTGCAAGACATGACGTAGCAGCACGAAGCCCTGCTGGTGCATGGCGTGCAACTGATTAGCGATAACGGCTGTTTGGCTCATGATGGTTACCCGGCAGTGCTTGCATGGTCGACAGCTAAATGAAAGCCAGGGTTCTTATCCTTGCCTCGCCTGCTGATGTGCTGCATCGGGCAGGTAGGTGCATGGCCACAAGCGGTGCGCCCGCAACACCCTCTCTCGTGCGGACTTCGGGGCGTAGCCACAAGCCGCGTTTCCGGGGTTCGCTTCTGTTTCGCACCGTCCGTCCCCGGCCGTTTGCTCGGCAGCAAGTCCAGTCAATCGTCAGATTTCAGTCTGCGTCCTGTGTCATCAGTGGCTCTTCTCCCGCCTCGTTTCCGTCCGAATGTTCGGCCTCGCAAATGCTCGTTCGTCGGTGGGCCACACGCAGCGCTTGCTCAGCTCTGCCGGTAAATGATAATTAAAATCATTAGCGAAGGCCGGCACTGTTCAGCACCGTCGGCCTCGTTCGCTGTGCACCTTCCATCCGCTGAAGCGCCCCGCTTCAAGGAGACCACCCATGGAGCACTGGAAACGGACCGTCGAACTGGCCAATGAGTTATTCAGCCGGCGCGAATACATCGATGCCCGCGAGCAGTACTTGCAGGCCCTTGCACTCAGTCGAGTCCTTTTCGAGCGATGGCACGACGTCGATGAGGCGGTCGCGGCCTACGTTATTTCTCACCACAACCTTGCCGACGTTCATCTGCGGCTTGAGCAGCCCGAGGAAAGCGCCGAATACCTGTGTGCCATTCACGAGCACTTGCTGCAGTGCCTCGTTGACGTTCGGCTGAAGCCCGAACTGCGCCAGGCGTGCCTACGCCATAGTCGGCACAGCTACATCGAACTTCTGCAGTTCACCACTGTGCACGGCGAAACTCCGCGCATTCGCCGTGTGCTCAAGCGCAGCACCCATCAGCCTGCGTCAGCATTACAACAGCAGGCTCTCTTGCATGAAGGCCCCTATCACGGAGTTCACTGACATGCCTCATACGCTTCCCGATCTTCCTTATGCTTACGATGCGCTGGAGCCTCACATCGATGCCCAGACCATGGAAATCCACTACACCAAGCACCACCAGACCTACATCAACAACCTCAACGCGGCGCTGGAAGGCACCGAGTGGGCTGAGATTCCGGTAGAAAAACTGCTGACGATGATTCAGCAGCTGCCATCCGATAAACAGCCTGCTGTGATCAACCAGGGCGGCGGCCACGCCAACCATTTGCTGTTCTGGACGGTAATGGCGGTCAACGCCGGAGGTACGCCGGAAGGTGAACTCGCTGAAGCCATCGACGAGCAGCTGGGCGGCTTCGATAAATTCAAGGACGCCTTTACCAAAGCAGCGGTTTCACGCTTCGGCAGCGGCTGGGCCTGGCTGAGCGTCACGCCCGAGAAGAAGCTGGTGGTCGAGCACACCGGCAATCAGGACAGCCCATTGATGAACGGCAACACACCGATCCTCGGGCTGGACGTCTGGGAACACGCCTACTACCTGCGCTACCAGAACCGCCGGCCCGAATACATCAACGCGTTCTATCAGGTCATCAATTGGCCTGAAGTGCAGCGGCGTTACCAAGCGGCCATGGCCTAAAGTAAGCCAAGCACCGTACCCATCGCGCCACGCCCCTACATCAAATGTAGGGGCGAATTTATTCGCCCAAAGTGTCGCCCAGGCAATCTCCCTAGACTCACACCATCTTCAGAAGATGCACTGCGTCTTCTAAACGCCCCCCGAGCCCACGATCTCCAACCCGCTCTGTCCATTCCCCATGCGCTGCACCTGAATCTGCACCGGGATGCGTTCGTGCATTTCCGCCACGTGTGAAATCACCGCCACCTTGCGGCCTTGCGCCTGCAGCGAATCCAGCGCGTCCATGGCGATCTGCAGCGACTCGGGATCAAGGCTGCCGAAGCCTTCGTCGATGAACAACGATTCGATCTTCAGCTTGCTCGAGGCCATCGAGGCCAGGCCCAACGCAAGCGCCAGCGAGACGAGAAACGTCTCGCCCCCAGACAACGAATGCACTGAGCGCAGCTCGTCGCCCATCTCCGTATCCATCACCAACAGCCCCAGCGGGCTGCCGCCGCGCTTGAGTCGGTAGCGCCGTGCCAGCTGGCGCAGCTGTACATTGGCGTGCTGCACCAGTAGGTCGAGGTTGTACGCCTGAGCGATCTTGCGGAAGGCACCGCCGTCACTTGAGCCGATGAGCGCGGCAATGCGGCCCCAACGCTGGCTTTCCGCGGTGGCGTCGGCGACCTGCGAGAGCAAGGCCTGGCTTTGATTGCGGCGCCTGTCGTCGTCGAGCAGCGCGGCGCGGACGTCGGTATGGCGCTGCTCGGCTTCGTCACAGCGGGTTTGCTGTACGGCGAATTCCGCTTCGAGCGATGCGGCATCGGGTGCGTCCGGCTGGCTTGCCTGATGTGCGGCCAGGCGCTGCTCGCAGCCGTCCAGGCGCTCGCGGCTGCGGGCGAGCTGTTCGGTGTTGGCACGCAGGCGCTCGCGCGCTTCGGCAAGCAATGTGTCGTCCAGCTGGAGCAGCTGGGCCAGGGTCGCATCGTCTAGATCCGGATGCGCGGCGCGCCAAATCGCAAGTTCGTCGCCCAGCGCGTTGCGTTCGCTTAGCAACTCCTCTCGGCGCTGGCTGCAATTCTGTTGCTCACCGGCGAGTCGGGTTAGTTCGACACGGGCTTCGGTCAACTGCCGGTCAATATCGGCCTGTTGCTGGCGCGCGGTCTGGACTGCAACTTCCAGCTGCTGTTGCCACGTCTGTGCGCTGGGCTGCTCGCCCAGACTTTCACGCAGCATCACACGGCAGGCTTGTTCACGGGTTTGCAGCCCGGCGAGACGGGCGGCACAGGCTTTGTGTTGATCCAGGCGATGCTGTTGCTGCAGCTGCTCGCGCTCCAGTGCGGCCTGACGTTGCTGCCGTTCCTCTGCCAATGCGGCGTGCTGATCGATCTGCTGACGCCGCGCTTCGATCTGGCTGTCCAGCTGCATGAAGGTCTCGGCGGGCTTGTCACGCCAATGCTCCAGTAGGGCCGCCGGCAGCACGCTGGCTAGCTCGGCCAATTCTTCGTCCATTCGTGCGTCGTCACGGGCGATGGCATCGCGTTGTGCCGCCAGTGCTTGCGTGGCCTGGACGCAGCTTTCCCGCGCGCTCTGCCAGGCTTTTTGCAGCGTTTCGCTGCGCTGCTGCAGGTTGAGTAATTCGCGCTGCCTGGTGCTCGCGGTCGCGATGTCGGTTTTGAGCGAGGCTATTCGGCTGTCGAGCCAGGTCAGGCGAGTAGCTTCAAGCTGCTCCAGCAGCTTGGTATGGGCGGGCAGGGCAGCCAGTTGTTGTGCAAGCTTGGCTTGCTCATCGGCGACTTCGGCCAGGCGCTGTGTGCTCTGCTTGATGCCGGTTGTGAGGGCAATGTGCTGGTCGCGCAGGGACTGCAGCCTTTCGTCCTGCGTCTTGAGATGCCGTTGCGCCTGTTCGAGCTCATGCTCGTCGTGCCCTTCGAGGGCAGTGAGCAAGGCCTCGCCGTCGTGCCAGGGATGCTCGCCACTGCCACAAACGCTGCAGGGTTCGCCCGGCACCAACGCGGCGCGCAGGGCTTCGACGTTGGCGCTGCGTGCCAGGCGCTGTCGATCAAGGAGGGCCTGCACGACCTTGAGTGCTTTTTCCGCATCGTCGCGTTCGCTTCCGGCGAGTTTGCCAATCGGGACCAGCGCAGCGAGTTCGGCTTGTTGACCGCTTTGTTCATCCTTGAGCCTGTCCTGCTGCGCGCTGAGCTGCTGCTGTCGCGTCCAGAGGCTATGGAGCCTTGAGAATTCGCTTTCGGCTTCACGCCAGACTTCGAGTGTGTTGGTCAGTTGCGCCAGTTGCTCGGCCACACCAGTGTCGCCGCCGATTTTCGTTTGCAGTTCGTCGAGGGCTTTGCGCGCGCGCGTCTGCGCGGTTTCTGCGGCAGTGGCAGCCGCTTCCAGCGCGGGCAGCTCCTGACGGCCTTGCTGCAGGCGAGCGGCGATCTGTACCGCTTGTTGCAGGCGAGGACGATAGCCACTCCATGATGCGCACAGCGGTTGCAGGTCTGCACTGCGTAACAGCTGGTCGTCCAGCGTCTTGAGCTGCGACGCACCCAGTTCCTGCTGTTGGCGCAGCTGGCTCAGGGCCTGCTCGCCGGCCTTGCTGGCAATTTCCGCCTGTTCGGTTTGGCCGCGTGCGTCACGCAGGTCGTTACCGATGTGGCTCAGGCGCTCTTCTTCACGGCGGGCCTGGGCGAGCGCCGGTTCCGCGGTCTTGATGGCTTGTTCAGCGGCCTTCAGCGCTTTAGTCGACGCCTGGCAAGCCTGTTCCAGTTCCTGGAGACGTGAATGAACGGCGGCGTGGTCGCGGGCGTGGCGGGTCAGGTTCTGGTCGACCTTCGCCAATAGTGGTTCGAGTTCTGTGGCGCGTAGGAAGCGATGGCGCTGCGGTGCCAATTGCTCGAATAGCCCAAGGATGCGTCGTGCATCGGCCAGGTTTTCCCGTTCTGCTTCGGCCTCGGTGAGCTGATCGCGGGCACCGTCACGCTCGCTTTGCAACCGCGCGCGGTCCAGCAGCCATTGGTGCTGTTGTTTCAGGGTTTCGAGTTGCTGTTGCAGTTCTTTGAGTTCGGCCAGCTGTTGCTGGTGCTGGTCTTCCAGGGCTTGGCGCGCTTCGGGTTCGAGAGGTATTACTCCTTCTGCTTGACGCGTCAATTCCCCTAATATTTCTTTCGCCTGCTGAGACGCTGCGTAGGCCGATTGACCGATACGGCTGTAAAGAGCTGTGTCGGTTAGTTTCTCTAGTAGAGTGCCTCGCTCATCGTCTTTTGCTTTCAAGAAGGCGCTGAACTCGCTTTGTGCAAGGAGAACCGCCCTGGTGAACTGGGCGAGGTTGAGGCCGAGCTTGTGTTGTATCAGTTCTTCGAATTCCCCCTTCTTACCGCTGGCTAAAAGTTGGCCGCCATCAAGGTCTGTCAGGCTCTGATTGCTAGCTTGCAAGCGCCCATCGACTTTTTCGCGCGCCCGCTTGACCTCCCATCGGGCGCGGTAACGATTTCCATCAATGCCGACGAAATCCACTTCCGCATACCCGTTTCCACAGCCGCGACGTAGCAAGTTGCGCACGTCGTTTGTACCAATTTCACCGTCGCCATCCGGCACTTTGCTAAGTGCATTGGTATTAGCGAGTCTTGGTGTTTTGCCGAAGAGTGCCAGACACAGGGCGTCGAGAATGGTGCTCTTGCCGGCGCCTGTTGGCCCGGTGATGGCGAATAACCCCGCGCTGGCCAACGGCTCTGCAGTGAAGTCGATGGCCTGCTCGCCGGCTAGGGACGCCAGATTCTTCAGGCGGATGGCGAGAATCTTCATCGGGCGTCTCCTTCGCCAGCGAACTCGACCTGCTGCAGCAGACTGGCAAAGTCGTCCATCGCCTGCTCATCCGGTGGGTTGCCGAATTGCTCTTCCCAGGCGCGGGTGAAGAGTTCCTGCGGGGTGATCTGGTCGAGCCCGAGCAGCACTTCCGACTCAGCCTCGCCACGCACGCCACGGTATTCACTGGCGATCCGCACCAGGCGGCAGGCCTTGCCGGTGATCGCCGTTTCGATGCGCTGGCGCAGGTCGGGCATGGGCTCGTCGAGCTGCACGCGCACTTCGAGCCACGGCAGGTTTTCGGCAAACAGGCCCACCGGTGGCAGCGCTTCGAGCTGGCTAGTGACCTCGGCCAGCGGCGCGCGGCCAATGCGGATCATCTCCACCGCGCGGGGTACGGGCAGCGCCTCGACAGTGGCAAGCCTGTCGCCATCAAAGCTCACCAGCAGGATCTGGTGCGGGTAATTGATCTCGCCAAAGGACAGCGGCAAGGGCGAGCCGCTGTAACGGATGCGCTCTTGGCCGGCGACCTTCTGCGGCTTGTGCAGGTGGCCGAGGGCGACATAGGCGATGGGCTCGGGAAACAGGCTGGCCGGCAGCGCCTCGGCGTTGCCGATGACGATATTGCGCTCCGAGTCCTCCGATACCGCGCCACCGGCCATGTGTGCGTGGCTCATGGCGATCAGCGCCTGACCGGGTTGGCGCTGCGCTTCGGCGGCGGAGATCAGGTGGTGATGGACGTGGCGGATGCCGAGCATATAGTCGTCTCCAGCCTCGCCACCGGTGACTTCTGCCGGACGCAGGAAGGGCAGGGCCAGGCACCAGCCGGCGATCTCGCCCTTGGCGTTGTGCAGCGGGACCAGAAGTCGGTTGTGATCGAGCTGGTTCTCGGCGATCCAGCTTATGCGGCCGATGGCGTGGGCATTGAGGCGCTTCATCAGCGGCCCGGGAAGTTCGATGCGCCCGCCTGAGTCGTGGTTGCCTGCGATCATCACGATGTCCAGCTGCGGCAACTTTTCATGGGCGCGGACGATGAAGTCGTACAGGCGCTCCTGAGCCTTGAGCGGCGGGTTGACCGTGTCGAAGATGTCGCCGGCGATCAGCAGGGCGTCGGGCTGGTGCGTGATTAGCTGGTCGAGCAGCCAGGCGAGGTACTGCGCGTGTTCGTAGTCGCGGTCCTGGCCGTGGAGGGTCTGGCCGAGGTGCCAGTCGGAGGTGTGGATCAGGCGCATACGAGGGGTCTTTTTTCGTTGGAGTCGCGGCGGGGCGCGACTGGATGCGAACGTCTGGGCATGGAACTCAGGGTAGGATTATTGGGGCGAGTGGCGCCACGACTCATTGCTCGCGAAGCTATTTGGCTTTCGCTTCGTTGAAGGCGCCCGATTGCCGATGTTGGCTGAGGCATTAGTTTCGCCCTGCTGGGCGAGTCCCTTTTGGCAGTCGCCCCAAAAGGAACCAAAAGGTCTTGCCCCTGCATCCGGGTCTCGCTGCGCTCGACTTCCCTCACTCCGGTAA
>NZ_JAMOIC010000014.1 GCF_024448895.1 Stutzerimonas stutzeri | reverse complement strand
GGGCTTCTGTCCAGATACAAGCACTCTCGGCAGGCACCGTAAGAGCGATGCCCTCAACTATCGTCAGAGCCATCGCATGCAATCTCAGTAGCTCGTCGCGAATGGAGGTGATTCCACCCAGTTCCACCAAGCAGACGTCCAAGCGATCAACCAGCCGGAGCAGTTGAGAGGTGTCGAAGCTGTCGCGCAGGTTTTCCAACGCCACGGCGTCCACTTCGCCGTACGGTGTAAGGCGGAAGGATGCGGGAGGAATGTTGATCATGGCGTTTTCTCGGTATCTAGCTGGCTAGGTCTGATCACCCGCAGCGAGCCGGCAGCTTGTTGGAACACCGAGTCCTTGATCCAGGGCTCCGGTGGCCGGTTTAGCTTGAGGTTGAATTCGCCGAAGCGCTTGAGGTTGCTGGTCAGGTAGAGTGGTTGGGCCCCCTTCAGCATACATAGCGGAACTGGTGTAGACGACTAGCCCTGAGCTAGGCCTTGGGCTTTCAAGCAGCTCCAATGATCGGCACTGAAGTGCTAGGGAGCGGATTACTTCTAAAATTCTGGCTAACACGCTCACACTTAAAAACGCTTCTGGATATGCTGGAAAAAGGCAAGCCAAGCAGGCGAAAAATTGACACTAACTACTTTCAATACAATGGTTATTTCTTGGGATATAACTCTTCTAAAGATAATGCCGGTAAATACGGATTTGAAGAAAGCCCTGCTGAAATCAAGCAAAAAGTGAAAGAGCTTTTACTAATCTAGCTCGGTCGAACAAACTAGGTCTATTGCTCGTTGAGTGATCGTCTCTGAGCATTTTAACTGCTGCCGTTGCTGGCAGCCATGAGTCAAAAATTGCACTCAACGACAGGCAGCTTTTGGCCGAAAGCAGCCGTAGGTTGCTTTGAAGTGAGAACATCAAATGGATGTCATCACGGACGTCGTGATCAGCCTGTTACTCCATCGCGAGGCTTACGAACCCTAGGCTTCTAGCATCTTGTCGATTGCGGGATTCGCGCGGCTGGATGGCGTCGGTTGGAGCGAATACCCAGGGAGCGCTAGATCACTCCGAGCCCATGCTGTTCCATTCGGAATCTGATGGCCTCGACGGGATCAGAAGGTGGGATCGGATAGTGTTCGTCTTCATATTTCTCGATCAACGCTGCGAGCGCTTCTAGCGCATCACTCTCTGGCGTACCGATCGGGGCACCCCACAGTTGCTCCATAAGCGCCAAAGCGGTAGCTAGGTCGCCATCAGTACGAATCGGCTTGATCTTCATTAAAACTGCCTCGACATTAATGGATGCACTGTACCTGCATAAGCCAGGGCGCTAATTTTTAAACTAGGTGCTCCTGAAGAGGGCTGGATAACCTGATAGTCGCGCCGCTATGCAAAGCATAATATACGGCGCTTTGGGGTTAGCTAGTTAATGGAAATTATACAGGTCATTCGTCTTTTGCCAACCATCTGAGTCTCGCCCTACGGATATAGCTTGGGGAAACGCCTAGGCGCTCGGCTAAAATTCGGTCAGAGGTCAAACCAAACTCGGCTGCAATTTTAGCAGTGATTTTTGGATATGGTTTTTCAAACGCTTTTATTCCCAGCTCTTTTCGTTTGGATTTGATCGGGTAGTTACTAACTTTTAGCCTATCGGCTAACTCGTAGTCGGGCATAGTGCCAAGAAGCGCAATCGTTTGCTCGTTCCAAATTTCCTCAAGTGGTTGGAACTTAGGCCGGAGGGGTTTTGGCTCCGGAATACCAAACTCAGTTCGAGCCTCCTTAATGCTTTTTGCGGGAATACCGAGGTCTTTGGATAGGCTGTAGTCCGTCTGTACTGCCAGCCGCTCAATCAGCGATTGTGTAAGTTCTAGCTTGAAGCTGAATTCGGCGATACCGTTGGCCTTTCGATACCGGCGGACGGTAGTCGCTCCCACCCCAAACCTCCTCGCTATTTCGCGGTCGCTGAACTGGCCGACCTGGGCTTTCCAGTCGCTTTTACGCATGTGCATTTCCTCCATTTTGAGCAGGCGAGAAATTCACCGCTCTATGAGGTAGTGCTCAGAGCAAGTGCACCGATTCCAGTTCGATATGCCTAGGCACCGAAAATATTATCGAATAGTGAGCGGGCGGCCCTATGTCTAGTGCCTGGAGGGGGATGGCCTCGACTTTGGAAGCTGCAGCGCTTCCAACCCGCGCATGCGCGGAATCCGTGTGAGAATACTCGGCGTATCGACCTGGTTTTCCGCGCATGCGCGGAAAACCAGGTGTGGTGTCAGCCGATTCTGAAAAATCAGAACCAGCTTCTGGATTTCCATGGCATGCCCGAATTGGGGGACTTCGGCTTAGCACTATTAGCTAGTACTCACACGATAGGACTAGCTGATGTCGAACTCACTAAGCCAGCCAAGGGATGCCGGCTGCGAAACCACATTCAAAGAGCTGCTACAGCTGGCAGCAGGGTCCGGGCGTGACGTAACTGTCATAACAGAGATTCTGAAATTTATAGATGCTCATCCTCAGCTCATAGATTTTCCCCGAATAATCCAAGGGTTGTTAAACGCGCTGAATGAAATGGAAAAGCCGCCGGTTCTGTTCGTCGGTGATTTTGATCCCGTGGTCTGGCGGCATGAGTGTCACTGGATAATTTCTAATAGGAGCAATCCGCGGTTCATCTCAGCCCTGGGCCCTCGTTTTTTTTCCGGAGATGAGGCGCGCAGGCGTAATCCAATCATTGGACAGGGCGTCCAGGATTACGCTTTCCCGTATGCAATGTTATGGCATGAGCCGGCCGATGTTGATGGCGCGCCAGATTACTACCGGCTTGTAGGACAGCTACTGGTGGCGCATCAGGAGAGCTCTGGTGCATCGGACCTTCGCGGCCAGAAATACAATGCATATCTCAAGCTGCGTACGCTTTGCGCGAAGGAACTACTGACCGTCCCTGCAGAGCTAAATATTTGGTCTAGTCCAGCCATATTTATGCGGAGCTGCACAGTTTTCGATCCCAGTATTTCAGTCGACGTCCATGCTGATGCCTTTCCTGCTGTTACCCGGCTAGTTCGTTATTGCGGGGGCGATCAGCCACCTGAGCGTCGTGGTGGTGGTGGCAATCATCGAGGCAGGATGCCAGTCCGCTCCGGATTAGGTGTGGTAGTAAGTCAAGGGGTAACCAAGTTCCCTCTTGATGATCCGGACGATCCCGATCTACTGCCAGGCCATATTAGTTTTGTTGTTCCACGGTTAGACCATGATTTCGACGAAGAATTGCCCGACGGCGAAATCACTGCGCCAGATGAACTCTGTTTGATCGATACCGGCGGCGAAGTCAGGCCCTATGTCGCCGAGTTGCTCAGCCATCAGGGAATCCTCGCCCATATTGCCCGCGCTCGGCAGTTCTTACCGTTCGGATTCAACCTGCTGACGTTGCCCGAATTAGCAAATCTCCTGTTCAGCGTCACTGATGAATTTCTGCAGTGCCGGGAGCGGTTCCGCACAGCGCCACTGCCAGAGCAGGTAGGCATCCGTACGCGCATGGAGGCGCTACTCGCCCTACATCTCATGCTCTGGTTCGGCAGGTCACTTGAGGATTGCACAAAACTACAGATCTCTGAGGGCGGCGCGCGCCCGCGGGTGGCGTTTGAGCTTATACCTGCTAAAGACTTGGAGTCTGCTGAGTTCAGGTTTTTAATACCTACACCAGATTACGCTGCGGAGGAGCAACTGCCCCCTGAAACGGTTCGAAAGAGGGGGGCGGCAGTTTCAGTACCGGATATGGTGGGAGCCGCGACGTTAGTATTGGGAGTCAGAGCGCTGCCATCTACGACCGGAACGGCCGTATTTGCCGGGAAAGTTAAGAAAATTGAGAGCGAAGTTCGTGTCCTCTTGAAAGAATTGGGGGGAGGTGACCCGCGATATACAGTTCACAAGATTCGTTCCTATTTACATCGCCAAATAATCACCGATACACACGATGTGGTTGCGGCCACGATGTTGTCCGGGCTGCCTTGCCTGTCGGCTAATACTGCGCTTTATTACACCCAATACAGCGTTGATCACCTACGCAGCCTCTATTGTCATTCAGTGCGAAATGTATTAACCGCTATTTACGGCACAGTAGGTTTGGAGGCGCCAGTTACTAACGTCATTAGCTCTTCAGAGATGGCGGTTGGTGCCCGAAATTGTCTGAAACTTAGCGCTGTGAAAAACAATCTTGAAGCATTGCTCGCAGTGCTGCGCAAACGCCCACGAAAAGATATTCAAGAGCTGATTCATTGGCACAACTGCCTGACGCTCTGGACCATCCTCATGTTCCTAATGGCGACCGCGTGTCGAGCCATCCGCAACCCGCTAAAAGCAGTGGAAGAGTTCGAGCAACGAAGTGGCCACGGCGCACTGGGCGATAAAGGCGCAGATGACGGTCACATGAGCCGTCTGGTAGTGATGCCTGAGCTACTGCGTCGGCAGCTAGAGGCATACGACGCGCACTGCTGTGCAATTCGTGTGAAGTTCAAATACGGCCTACCTGCACAGACTCCTCCTAGGTCCGGTTTTTTCCTGTGGTTTGCTGATGACAATCGGCTGTACTACGAGGAAATCCGTCCGTCACATATCGACGCATATATGCGGCAGGTGGTTGGTTTTACACCCCATCCAGTGAACGGTTTCCGCAAGTTGCTGAGGACCGAGCTCGCAGAGCGTGGGTGCCCGCCTGAAACGCTTGCCGCATTCATGGGGCACTGGCTGCATGGCGAGGCGCCCCAAGAGTCGTTCTCAAGCTTTTGTCCTGGCGCTTATGTCCAGAGCCTCCATGCGTATTTATTGCCGCTGATGAGAGAGCTCGGTTGGATGGTTCGCAACAGCCACCTAGTTAAGGAGGCTAAATGACCATTTCGACCCTTTCTGAGGAAATGCTGTCAGCAATTTGGAGTCCTGAAAAATACGATCCAGAATGGAAGAGCGAATTTCTTCAGACGCTCAAGGAGCGCTGCAGAGACTCCAACAATGTCATCGGAGAATGGCTCTGCGGTAAACGTTCGCTGAGAAATTTTCCTGTCGAAAAGATGCGGGAGCTTGAGAATCAGCTTGAAAGCTCGACATTACGCAATGCACTGCGAGACGTAACAAGCCGGGCGCGGCGATTCAACCCGAGCCTGCCGCTTGCCCACATAGCGATCGACACGCGGCGTCCCGCAAATCCAATCAATCCCGACTTGTATACAGCAGAGAACATCTCAGCCAGTCGAGACGTGATCGATTCGCTGGAACGGGCGCTGAGACACGACCTGGAGCAACTCACCCCCCACTGCCGGGTTGGGCTACTCCTGCTGAGCGCCGCCTACTATGGCGCGCTGATGGACATCCCCCAGCTAAATGCGCTGACCCAGCTTGATGTAGGTCAGATTATTTGGGTATCTGGGATACCAGAGTTCCGGCTCAAGCTTTCAATCCGTGGGCAATCCGAGGCTGAGAGTAGGCAATGGTTCCCAGATCCGATGACACTGGCACTGTTGTCCCGTTGCGCTCCAGATCTAAGTGAATTGAGACCTTATCTGTCCAAGAGGGACGGAAAACTTCACTGTATTCAGGCGGCATTGGCCGTAGGTGGGGTAGATAATCAGAGCCAACCCGCGTCTCTCAGTCGACTGTTTGAGCTGCTGCGTATCAAGCGCCAAACGCAGCTACCGCAGCTGTTGATCAATTACACCACCAGATACGGTTACGTGACGCATTCTGTCTTGGCGGACTCATGGCTGCATCTGCAAGGTGACAGATCGTCTTCAAATCATGAACAAAAAAGCAAACGTAAAAAGCATCGGCTGGGTAGGCCCGAACAACGAGTTCCGGGATGGCTGACGACGTTATGTCGGCAGGTCCGTAGAGGACGGGTTTCGGTACTGGAGGTTGAGCAGGTACCTACGACGCTAGAAGAATTGATCACCGGTTGGGCATCGTTTCTGCTTCATGGCCGCTCGTTCTATGGCAACCCTTTGCAGTCCAAAACGGTTGCCAACTATGTTAGAGACGTCGGTATAGGATTGGACAATTTGCTGTCTGTTGGGTCGATTCTAGATGTTCCGCCGGACGCGTTAGAGGAGTTGTATGAAACGCTGCTGGAGGTACAACCCACGGCGCCAATGAGGAGAAACCTAGCCAAGGGCCTGCTGGAGTTTCATGGATACCTGCAAAACAGCTTCTCCTATCCACCAATCAGCCCCTATGCCGCATTGGGTATTGGGAAAACGCCTCAGTTCGTTGATGCCCAGATCATCAATGAAGAGCAATATCGTCAGGTGCTGCGAGACCTGGCCACAGGCCCGCTAAGCCATCGCTCACCGCGTATTGCTATGGTCGCGCAGGCTGTGGTGATTTTCGGATACCGACTGGGATTGCGGCGTAATGAGTCGCTGAAGTTGCTGCGCCGCGATCTGCAGTTACCGACGCTCTCTGCCGCACGTGCAGCTGCACTGCGTAGACGGCATCCGAACCTGAAGCCGCTATCGGCTGAGCAGCGAACCGCGCTCAACCTTCCCGCGGCTCTGCATATTCGCCCCCATTCTCAGCGTGCGCTCAAAACGCGCAACTCAACGCGTACGCTGCCACTCCATGTGTTGCTCGAGCCAGATGAGCTGCAGCTGATAGAGCGCCTGGCGCGGTTGCGTGATGACGAAGAGGAGAAAAGTCCATATTCGGAATTTCTGTTCTGTATCCCCGAGCTGCAGACACGATGGGTTTCCGAATCCACCTTGTTACCTGCAATTCATGCCTCCCTCCGCCGGGTTACAAGATGCTCCGATATGCACTACCACCACCTGCGGCACTCGGCTGCAACCTGGCTCACCTTCAAGCTGGCCGCCACAGCGTTAGGGGCATGCGAGAACGCTCGACTTCTCTTCGGTGAGCAATCTCAGACGATGGCGTGGTTGCTGGATGCAGAAAGGTTAAATAATGCGTTTTTCCATTCCCGGAAAGCCGCCACCCGCCGTGTAATCCATATCACCAGCGCTGTGCTCGGCCATGCGAGCCCCAAGACGTCGCTGCTGCACTATGTGCACTGCATGTCTTGGCTATCGGCGTTGTGCTGGCAATGGGAGCCCAAGTTTTGGCCCCCTGGCCATGTCATCGCAAAAATTGCCGGGGTCAGCCTGCCAAGTAAGCCAGAAGATTTGGCTGCGCCAGGGTTGCCAGCTGAGATCCGCCATATGCGGCGCATCATCGGTCGTATCGGGGTATACAAACGCAGTAAACGTCGCAAAGTCAGCTACCCGATGAGCCCCATAGAATCGAATGGCGAAGGGAGGGCTCTGACAAGGATGAATGACATCTCGTCCATGCTCGCATACCAAGCGTACGCGGAAGCATCAGGACAGTCGGTCAACATGGACTGGGTGGAGTTTTCCGATGCGGATCGATCGGCCATGCTGGAGCGGGCAAGGTATATCCGTCAGCTTGGTAAGCACCGCCTTAGCGGTTCGGCGACTTGCGACCCGAACGGTAAAGTTGAGCTGGTGCCCAGGCCGCCCAGACACGGAGGTTTAGCTGGCGTAGCTGCCTACGCTGACCGGCTCTACCGATTGCTTGACGGCAGATATAAGGCAAAAACTAACAGGGTTCTGGATGACTTCGTCGAGCGCTGCTGGGCGAGCGATACCACGCTGCGATTCCACTCTGGGCAGGATGAGCAGAGCGTTCGAGAGTACCTATGGGTGCTGTCTGAGCTGCGCATTCCTTCTGCCGATATTGAGTTCATCATTTACGATGAGCGCACACCCAAGCGAACCAAAAGCCTTTGGCGAAAAGTGTTACGGAAGCCCCGTTTGAAGTTTATAGAGCAGGTGCCCGAGAACAGGCTTGTTGAGAATATGCACCTCGGGATCCGCGCTAGGCTACGCCTTACAGGTGCGGGTTTCACTGATCAGGAAAGGAACCATCATTCCGGCGCAGCATTGCGCTACCTCTTTCTGATGACTTCGATCGACTGGCATTTCCGAGCATGAAAGGGTGGGCATTCAGCCCTCCGGATCATCCTGCAGTTCCAGCAAATCGCCCACCTGGCAGTTCAGGTACTGGCAGATCGTTTCTAGGTCCTTGAGCTCCACCCGCTGCGCGGTCTCGTGATAGAGCCGCGTGAGGGTTCCGCGATTCATCCCTGTGTCCCTGACTACGTCACTGATTTTCAGCTTCCGCTCGCCCAGTAAGCGAGATAAATGGCACTTGACCATTCTAATCTCCGAAAAATGATCTTCAGAAGATCATTTTGCCCTTGCAAAGCTCAAAATGAGCGTTATATTGATCTGCAGGAGATCATTATGAGTTTTCAGAAGCTCATAAGAATCCGCTGACGTTCAATTTAGCAGAGAGGGCATAGCCATGTCTCACACATACCTGACTACCGAAGAGTTGGCCACGCGCATGAAGTACGACGCGCGCACCATCCGTAATCGCTTGAAAGATTCAGTCCTGCTCGAGGGGATCCACTACTTCCGCCCCTTTGGCGGCCGCAAGATCCTTTTCATCTGGGAAGCCGTCGAAGAAGACATGCAGAAATTCTCGCGGACTTCCGGGCTGGTTCCTATGGCCGGCGGGGGCATCTGCCATGGGTAAGATTCGTGCCCGCGCCGACAACGAGAAGTTGTTCTTTGACTTCACCTACCTGGATCAGCGCTGCCGCGAGCAGACCACGCTGCCTGATACGCCCGCTAACCGGAAAAAGCTCGAGAAGATCCTGGAGCGCATCGAAGCGGAAATTACCCTTGGGAGCTTCGACTACGCCACCTACTTCCCCCAAAGCAGCAAAGTGCTAGAGATCAGTCGGCTGCAGGCTGGCTGTGCATCGCTGAAAACACCACTGTTCAAGGATTTTGCAGAACTGTGGTTTGAGGAGATGAGGGTCGAATGGCGTGATACGCACGCCAAAACCGTGCGCCTTACCCTTGATAAGCATTTGCTGCCTGAGTTCGCTAAGAAAGAGGTCAGCGCCATCACCAAAGCAGAACTTCTGTCATTCCGCTCGGCACTCGGCAAAGTCCCCGGGCAGAAAGGTCAGAGTCTGACAGCGACGCGAATCAACCACATCATGACGCCATTGCGCATGATCCTTAGTGAGGCAGCTGACCGCTTCGAGTTTACCTCGCCATACCTCAACATCAAATCACTGAAAGTCCCCAAGACAGACGTGGAGCCCTTCACTCTGGATGAGGTGCTGCAGATCCTCGGCACAGTGCGTGACGATTTCCGCAACTACTACACGGTGCGTTTCTTCACCGGCATGCGGACGGCCGAAATTGATGGTTTGCAGTGGAAGTACGTCGACTTTCAGCGGCGGCAGATTTTGATCCGTGAGACCTGGGTGGGCGGCAAGCTCGACTACACCAAGAACGACGGTTCGCAGCGTGAGATCGATATGTCCGAGCCGGTTTATCAGGCGCTCATCGGCCATCGCGAGAAAACCGGCAGTGGGCAGTTCGTCTTCTGCACCCGCGAAGGTACGCCGCACGCATACCGCAACATCAACGACCGGGTTTGGTACCCGCTGCTGCGGCACCTGGGGTTGCGGCGGCGGCGCCCCTACCAAACTCGTCATACAGCCGCGACCCTGTGGTTGGCGGCTGGTGAAAACCCGGAGTGGATCGCCCGGCAGATGGGGCATACCACCACCGAGATGCTGTTCCGTGTCTATTCGCGCTATGTGCCCAACCTGACCCGCCGTGATGGCAGTGCCTTCGACAACCTGATCAAAGCCAATCTCAAGGCCTGAGGAGTTCCATCATGAAACTGATCAAATGCGACAACGTGACCCCTCTGCATCCATCTATGGAGGCCCGCGAGCATAAGTACCTCAAGCATCTGGCTTCAGCTATGAGTCACTACCTTGAGAACCCCCATGGCACCGAGCTTATCTGCGTCCTCGGCTCCGGCTACGAGAAGGATAACCGGCATGCCCTCGAGACCTGGGTCGCCTACCACCGCAACGAAGTGTTCGAAAAGCGCCTGGAGGGCCGTAGCCCGCTGGACTTTCTGATCGAGAAGCTTGAAAGCTTATTGGCTAACTAAGTGCAGAAGGGGCCGAAAGGCCCCTTCATTGTTCTCCCCCTGGCAGCGGCGAGCGTGATCCATTCACCCGCCGAGCTGCGTTTGGATCAACGGTTCCACTGTCGGCAAAGCGCAACTTGAACATCCAGTCAGGCAGTTAAAGACCCGGATCAGCGTATTGGTTACTATCCAAGGCGCGAACCAGAGCACATTTTTTCTCCTGCCCGTTGATGGGCAATAGGGAGGTCGGGAGTACAGGGACAGTGGTAAAGAAGCAGTGCGTATTGGCCAGCTGGGTTGGCGGGAATGATCTCAAGGCAGTTGCAGGTGCTGAGGCAGGCCCGATTCTGGCGACGCTGAACACGGTGTCCTTCGATAGCGTCGAACTGCTCTGCTCATACCCCTCCGAGCTAGTGGAGCCCTACCTGGCCTGGCTGCGCCAGCAGGTCGATGTACCCATCACCGCGCATTACTTTTTCCTGTCTTCCCCCGTTCATTTCGGCGAGATCTACCAGGCCGCCAGTCAGCATTTAAAGCGGCTGAATACTTCCGCCAATCAGCTCTCCATTCTGCTCAGCCCTGGCGGTTCGCTATGAAGGGCATGCTTAGGCCAGCGGCTCTGCTCAGCCTAGGTTGGAGTAAGTGCAACGACTTCGGCTGCTCAGAAATTTCAGTCGCTTATGCTGGAGGGAGTAACGGTTACCGATATAAGGAGCGCGGTATGATACTGGAAAATGGGCACACTGAATTCTTCCCCGGGCGGTCTGGCAGGCTAGGCGTTACCTTGTGTAGAGGATGGGAATCGCCATATGGAACCGGCTTGGTCCTGCCGTTCAGTCTGACATCAGTAGAGCCTGGGCAGGACAGATGCTCTAGCCGTTCGCAGCTTTGGCGTGATGCGGATGGAGATTTATGGATGATCTCCTATCTCGAAGGGCCGTGCGAGTGGCTGGGCTGCTTTATGGGGCAAGACGTCAAGAGTGCTCAGGAGGCGCTTAGGGCTAACCGGGCGCGTGAGCTGCAGCCCCTTGATGCATACAGGATTCTGGCTGCAACAGATGGTCTCCCACGAGAGGAGATCGAGATCTTAGTGAAGGAAAAAGTTCGGTCAGCAGAATTTGAATGGGGGTACTTAGATTCACAGTTTTTATGGGGACGTGGGGAGCAAGAATTTTACCAAGTGTACAAATTTCGCGACGGATCAGCGCTGCGAGTCACTCACCCGGCTAGCGTGTTTTATGTGGGAATGAAGGTCATTGAGGCCTATATGGCGCCTAACCATAAGTAGGCCTATTGTGTCGGTTGGTGACGGCGGGGCTGGTCTCAAATAGGCCAGCCACCAGCATAGCTTCCACAGCCCGCTGGATCAGGTCTCGCGCTCCTTGGCGCAGCAGGTCGGTCAATGGCTTATTCATGGCGGCGTATCTGGCTGATTTGTTTGGCGACTAACAATCAACCAGATACGCCGCTTTTTTCAATTCCTCAAACACTACATTCAGTTATAACTCGTGCCGGGCGCATATACGTACAGCTGTAATCTTGCGTGTTATGCGGATTCATGTTTAATTACCCCTTGGGAGAATGGCGATGAAGATTGAATCGCCCCGGATTTCTTAGACACTTCCCAGGCTCAGTAAATGTCGCTTCTCAAACTCTACTGGTGACAGCTGGTTGTTGAAACCGTGTCGGCGTTTTGGGTTGTAAAACATCTCGATGTAGTCGAACACATCAGCGCGTGCGTCCTGCCTGGTGCTATAGATTTTTCGCCTGATCCGTTCCCGCTTCAGCAGCTGGAAAAAGCTTTCCGCTACTGCGTTGTCATGGCAATTGCCGCGCCGACACATGCTGCCAAGCAAGTTGTTGGCTTTCAGGAAGCTCTGCCAGTCGCCGCTGCTGAACTGGCTCCCCTGATCTGAGTGAATCATCACTTCCTGCTTTGGCTTACGCCGCCAAACTGCCATCAGCAACGCATCAATAGCCAGGTCGCTGGTCATCTGCGGTTTCATTGACCAACCGATTACCTGCCGCGAGAACAGATCGAGCACCACCGCCAAATACAACCAGCCCTCATAGGTGCGGATGAAGGTGATGTCCGTGACCCAGACCTTGTTGGGTTCGGTGACATTGAATCGGCGCTCCAGATGATTCGGTGAAGCCGCTGGAGGCTTACCACCATAGCGGCCCGGTCGGCGACGATACCCTGTCTGTGAGCGCAGCCCTTCCAAGCGCATCAGTCGAGCAACACGATGCTTGCCGCATGCTTCTCCAGGCTCACGCAGGTCGTCGTGGATTTTGCGGTAGCCGTACACACCGCCGCTCTCTAGCCACGCGTGCTTAATCAGTCCAAGCAGGCGTTGATCATCCTTGGCTCGTGCCGACTTCGGTTCAGCCAGCCACGCGTAGTAACCACTGGCATGTACTTTCAGCGTCAGGCACAGGCGGCGAACCGAATAGTCAGCGGATAGCTGGTTGATGAAGGCGTACTTCAGCCGCACTCCTTGGCAAAGTACGCGGCGGCCTTTTTTAGGATGTCTCGCTCTTCGGTCACGCGCTTGAGTTCGGTACGAAGACGACGCAGCTCAGCTTGCTGATCGTCCTCTTGCGCGCGCCGCTCTTGGGGCTTGCTGTAGCGCTTAACCCAGGCATACAGGCTGTGGGTCGACATGCCCAAACGAGCAGCTACCTCCGCCACTGGCAGACCTCGTTCGGTCACCTGTTTGACTGCTTCGATTTTGAATTATTCGGGATAACGCGGGTTGCTCATGACTCCTCCTAGTGGGCCGTATTATGAGGCCTGGAGGTGTCTACGAAACTAGGGGCGATTCAGATTATGTTCAGCTGTCTTATCACTTGCTGCGTTTTCCATGGTCTGGATCGGGAGCTACGTTTGTGGGGTAAGGGCTGAGCTTCTGAATTCGGCTGAGTGCAGCGCGGCTGTTTTGAGCGTATGTGCGTCGCGCGATGAGCTAGTGCTCGTGCAGGTGGCAAGGGATGGCACTCCGTCAGAGGATGCGGCACGGTATAGGCACAGAATTGGCACAGCCCGAAATACAGCCAAAAACGGTGGCCAGGGCAGTGCTCGTCGCGTCTGACGGCCGACATCGGGAGGTTCGTGCAGGAGTGGGCCAGCACGAGATTTGAATCGGCTTGAGCTTTATAAAAAAGTTTATAAAACAAAGAGATATGGCGCACCAGGCGGGATTCGAACCCACGACCCCCGCCTTCGGAGGGCGGTACTCTATCCAGCTGAGCTACTGGTGCGCATGTGTTGCGGCGGTCTATTTGACCATTAGCTGACACCCTTCTCAACTCGGTGAGTATTGCCTTCGGAGGGCAGTACTCTATCCAGCTGAGCTACTGGTGCGTTGCGGGGCGCAATCATACGCATGTCGTCTGCGGTCGTCCATGGCGCATCGGCGGCTGCGTGGCAGACGGAGCGGGGCGTCGGACGGCCGTCCCGCCGGTCATCAGGCTGAGCTATGGCGCGTTAATTTTTCCGAACATGGTGTTGCCTGTTTATTGGCGGAAAGCCTAGCATTCGTTCGAGATTTCAAACGCCCAATTATGCAGCAGGAACCCCGAGGCCTTCCCTCGTTCTGACCTAGGTCAGGCGGATTCCACTGCCAATTGCCCACAACGGCCTCAGGGCCGTGGCTCATTTTCCGGCGCCGTGCCGGCTCTCAGGAGACTGCCATGCAACTCAAAGACACCAAGCTGTTCCGCCAGCAGGCTTATATCGACGGAGCCTGGCAGGACGCGGACAGCGGCCAGACCATCAAGGTCAACAACCCGGCCAGCAACGAGATCCTTGGCACCGTGCCGAAAATGGGCGCTGCCGAGACGCGCCGCGCCATCGAGGCTGCCGAGCGCGCGCTGCCGGCCTGGCGTGATCTGACCGCCAAGGAGCGTTCGCAGAAGCTGCGCCGTTGGTTCGAACTGATGATGGAAAACCAGGACGATCTGGGTCGTCTGATGACGCTGGAGCAGGGAAAGCCGCTGGCCGAGTCGAAGGGCGAGATCGCCTATGCCGCCTCTTTTATCGAGTGGTTCGCCGAGGAAGCCAAGCGCATCTATGGCGACACCATCCCTGGGCATCAGAAAGACAAGCGCATCATCGTCATCAAGCAGCCGATTGGCGTGACCGCGGCCATCACACCGTGGAATTTCCCTGCAGCGATGATCACCCGCAAGGCGGGCCCGGCGCTCGCGGCGGGCTGCACCATGGTGCTCAAACCCGCCAGCCAGACGCCATTCTCGGCGCTGGCCTTGGCCGAGTTGGCCGAGCGCGCCGGAATTCCGAAAGGTGTCTTCAGCGTGATCACCGGTTCGGCCGGCGATATCGGCGACGAACTGACCGCCAACCCGACCGTGCGCAAACTTAGCTTCACCGGCTCCACCGAAGTCGGCGCCAAGCTGATGGCCCAGTGCGCGCCGGGCATCAAGAAGCTCTCGCTGGAACTGGGCGGCAATGCGCCCTTTCTGGTGTTCGACGATGCCGACCTCGACGAAGCGGTAAAGGGTGCCATGCAGTCCAAGTACCGCAATGCCGGGCAGACCTGCGTCTGCGTCAATCGCATCTATGTGCAGGATTCGGTCTATGACGCGTTCGCCGAGAAATTCCAGGCAGCGGTGGCCAAGCTCAAGGTCGGCAACGGCTTGGACGAAGGCGTCGATATCGGCCCGCTGATCGACGACCGCGCGGCCGCCAAGGTGCGCGAGCACATCGAAGACGCGGTGGCCAATGGCGCCAAGGTCCTCACCGGGGGCAAGGCCCACCAAATGGGCGGCAGCTATTTCGAGCCGACCCTGATGGTCAACGTCCCGCACGATGCCAAGGTGGCGAAGGAAGAGACCTTCGGCCCGCTGGCGCCGCTGTTCCGCTTCAAGGACGAGGCCGAGGGCATTGCCCTGGCCAACGATACCGAGTTCGGATTGGCCGCCTACTTTTATGCGCGTGATTTGGGCCGAGTGTTCCGCGTCGCCGAGGCCATCGAGTCGGGGATGATCGGCGTCAACACCGGCATGATTTCCACCGAGGTGGCGCCGTTTGGTGGGGTGAAGTCCTCCGGTCTGGGACGCGAAGGCTCCAAGTACGGCATTGAGGATTACCTCGAGATCAAGTACCTCTGCCTCGGGCTGTAATGCGCTGAACTACGAGGAGCCGGTTCCCCCTGGGGGCCGGCTCCTTTTTTATGCCTGCCGTTTTGGTCATTCAATAAGCGGCCAGTCGGCAATCCCAAGCTGGGTCCGCTGCCGTCACCTTGGTGCTGCAGAAGGGCGATATAGCCCCTTCCCCGGTTATGCCAGCAACGCTACCTAGCTTATGGCGCTTGCTAGGGTCATTGATTATTGCCAGTCTCTCGACATGCGGAAATGACTCTACTATTCTGCTGTGCGAAACAAGATTCCGTGAAATAACAACTCTAATCATCATTTCACAAGCGGAGGCCTGCCATGACGGACGCCGTAAGGCTCGAAATTCAGGGCGAGATCGCTCTGATAACGGTCAACAACCCACCGGTCAATGCCCTCGGCCAGGCGGTGCGTGAAGGCCTGCTGAAGGCCTTTCAGCACGCCGAAGCGGACCAGCAGGCCCGTGCCGTGGCGCTGGTGTGCGAGGGCAATACCTTTATTGCTGGCGCTGACATCAAGGAGTTCGGCAAGCCCCCGCAAGCGCCGAGCCTGCCGGAGGTGATCGAGGTCATCGAAGGCTGCAGCAAGCCGAGCGTAGCGGTGATCCATGGCACTGCGCTGGGCGGCGGACTTGAAGTCGCGCTGGGTTGTCATTACCGGATCGCCCGCAAGGACGCCAAGGTCGGCCTGCCGGAAGTGAAGCTGGGTCTGTTACCCGGTGCCGGTGGTACCCAGCGGCTGCCGCGTCTGGCCGGTGTCGAGAAGGCGCTGGACATGATTGTCAGCGGCACTCCCATCGGTGCGGCGGAGGCGGTCGAGCATCACATCGTCGACGAGCTGTTCGAAGGTGAGCTGACGGGCGCCGGCCTGGCTTATGCGCGTCGGCTCGTAGACGAAGGCCGCGGCCCGCGCCGCACGGGCGAACAGACCCACGGGCTCGAAGGCGCCGACAACGAGGCACTGATCCGCGCCAAGCACGCCGAGGTGGCCAAGCGAATGCCTGGGCTGTTCTCGCCGCTGCGTTGCATCGCGGCGGTCGAGGCCGCGACAAAGCTGCCGCTGACCGAGGGCCTCAAGCGTGAGCGCGAACTCTTCGCCGAGTGCCTGAACTCGCCACAACGCGGCGCACTCATCCATTCTTTCTTTTCAGAACGCCAGGCGGGCAAGATCAATGATCTGCCTTCCGACGTGAAGCCGCGCACGATCAAGACAGCAGCGGTGATCGGTGGCGGCACCATGGGTGTCGGCATCGCGCTGAGCTTCGCCAATGCTGGGGTTCCGGTGAAGCTGCTGGAAATAAATGACGAAGCGCTGCAACGCGGTTTGCAGCGTGCCCGAGATACCTATGCAGCCAGCGTCAAGCGCGGCAGCCTGACCGAGGAGGCGATGGAGAAGCGCCTCGCGCTGGTCGAAGGCGTAACCGAGCACGCCGCGCTGGCCGATGCCGATGTGGTGGTCGAGGCGGTGTTCGAGGAAATGGGCGTCAAGCAGCAGGTGTTCGAACAGCTGGATGCGGTATGCAAGCCCGGCGCGATTCTCGCTTCCAACACCTCATCGCTGGATCTGGACGCTATCGCCGCCTTCACCAAACGACCGGGAGACGTGGTCGGCCTGCACTTTTTCAGTCCGGCCAACGTCATGCGCCTGCTGGAAGTGGTGCGCGGCGAGAAGACCAGCAATGAGGTGCTCGCCACCGCCATGGCCATCGGCAAGCAGCTGAAGAAGGTTTCGGTTGTTGTGGGTGTCTGCGACGGCTTCGTCGGCAACCGCATGGTCTTCCAGTACGGCCGCGAGGCGGAATTCCTCCTGGAGGAGGGTGCCACGCCACAACAGGTCGACGGTGCGCTACGTAATTTCGGCATGGCCATGGGGCCGTTCGCCATGCGCGATCTGTCGGGCCTCGACATCGGCCAGGCGATCCGCAAGCGCCAGCGCGCAACCCTGCCGGCGCACCTGGATTTCCCCACCGTGTCCGACAAGCTCTGCGCCGCCGGCATGCTGGGCCAGAAGACCGGCGCCGGCTACTACCGCTACGAGCCGGGCAACCGAACGCCGCTGGAGAACCCTGAACTCACGCCTATGCTGGAAGCTGCATCACAAGAGAAAGGCATCGAGCGAAAGGCGCTGGACGAGCAGTACATCGTCGGACGCTGCATCTTTGCGCTGGTCAACGAGGGCGCGAAGATTCTCGAAGAGGGCATCGCCCAGCGCTCCAGCGACATCGACGTCATCTACCTCAACGGCTACGGCTTCCCGGCCTTCCACGGCGGGCCGATGTTCTATGCCGACAGCGTTGGCCTGGACACCGTGCTGGCGCGGGTCAAGGAGCTGCACGCACGTTGCGGCGACTGGTGGAAACCGGCGCCACTGCTGGAAAAACTGGCCGCCGAAGGCCGCACCTTCACCGAATGGCAGGCCGGGCAATGAGCACCGCCCGCCTGCACTCTGCCGATCGGATATCGAGGATTCATCCATGAACGTCAACTACACGGCCGAAGAGCTCGCCTTCCGCGATGAAGTGCGCGCCTTCCTGACAAACGAGCTGCCGGCGGACATCGCCGCCAAGGTCAAGCTCGGCAAGCACATGTCCAAGCAGGATCACGAGCGCTGGCAGCAGATCCTGGTCAAGCGCGGCTGGTACGCGCCGGGCTGGCCGGTGGAGCTGGGCGGCACCACCTGGGGCCCGGTCGAGAAGCACATCTTCGACGAGGAATGCGCCCAGTTCGGCGCACCGCGGACCGTGCCGTTCGGCGTCAACATGGTCGCCCCGGTAATCATCAAGTTCGGCAGCCAGCAGCAGAAGGACCACTACCTGCCGCGCATCCTCTCCGGTGAAGACTGGTGGTGCCAGGGCTACTCCGAACCCGGCGCCGGTTCCGATCTGGCCAGCCTGAAGACCCGCGCCGTGCGCGATGGCGACCACTACGTGGTCAACGGCCAGAAGACCTGGACCACCCTCGGCCAGCACGCCAACATGATCTTCTGCCTGGTGCGCACCGACCCTGAAGCCCAGCAGCAGCGCGGCATCAGCTTCCTGTTGATCGACATGAAGAGCCCGGGCATCAGCGTGCGGCCGATCATCACCCTGGACGGCGACCACGAGGTCAACGAAGTCTTCTTCGACAACGTGCGCGTGCCGGTGGAAAACCTCGTCGGCGAGGAAAACCAGGGCTGGACCTGCGCCAAATACCTGCTGACCCACGAGCGCACCGGCCTGGCCGGCATCGGCGCCTCCAAGGCTGCGCTGGCGCATCTGAAGCGCATCGCCATGAAGGAAGTCTGCGACGGCAAACCGATGCTCGAAGACCCATTGTTCCGCGCTCAGGTTGCGGAGGTCGAAATGCAGCTGATGGCCATCGAGATGAGCACCCTCCGCATTCTTGCGGCCGCGAAGGAAGGGGGCGTGCCTGGCGCCGAATCCTCGATCCTCAAGGTCAAGGGCACCGAGATCCGCCAGGCCATCACCAGCCTGCTGCGCAAGGTCATCGGCCCGTACGCGCTGCCGTTCCTTGAAGAGGAAATGCAGCTGGACTACGAAGGCGACCTCTTGCACGCCGACTACAGCGCGTCGCTGGCAGGCGACTACTTCAACATGCGCAAGCTGTCGATCTTCGGCGGCTCCAACGAAATCCAGAAGAACATCGTCTCGAAGATGATTCTCGAGCTGTAAGGGGGCACCGCAATGGACTTCAAACTGACTGAAGAGCAGCAAATGCTGCAAGACACCGCGGCGCGTCTGGTGCGCGACGCCTACCCGTTCGAGCAGCGCGAGAAATTCAGCGAGTCGGAACTGGGCTTTTCTGCCGAGTTCTGGGGCCAGCTGGGCGAGCTGGGCCTGACTGCCGTGCCGTTTGAGGAAGAGATAGGCGGCTTTGGCGGCGGCGGTGTGGAAATCATGCTGGTGATGACTGAGCTGGGCCGCGGCCTGACGCTGGAGCCTTACCTGCAATCGGTCATCTTCGGCGGCGGATTGCTCAATCAGCTGGGCAGCGACGCGCAAATAGCAGACTTGCTGCCGCAGGTCGCGGCCGGCTCGCTGCAGTTGGCGGTGGCTTTCGACGAGCCGCAAAGCCACTACAACCTGCACGATGTACAGACCGAAGCTGAAGCGGTCGACGGCGGTTATCGCCTGTCCGGGCGAAAGGCCGTGGTAATCGGCGGACACAGCGCCGGTAAGATCATCGTCTCCGCGCGCAGTTCAGGTGATAGCCGCGATGAGGCCGGCATCAGCTTGTTCCTGGTCGATCCGAACTCTCAAGGTGTCAGTCGCCGCGTCTTCCCGACCATCGATGGGCGTAAGGGCTGCGAGCTATTCCTCGACAACGTGCAGGTGGGTGCTGACGCCGTGCTTGGCGAAATCGGCAATGCACTACCCGCGCTGCGCTACCAGCAGGGCCGGGCTATCGCCGCGCAGTGCGCCGATGCGCTGGGCAGCATGGACGAAGCCTGCAAGCTGACCCTGGATTACCTGAAGACGCGCAAGCAATTCGGCGTGCCGATCGGCAAGTTCCAGGTGCTGCAGCACCGCATGGTGGACATGCAGACCGAGCTGGAGCAGGCCACCAGCATGGCGATCCTCGCCGCGACCTTCGCCGACGGCGAAGACAACGACGACCGCCGCCGCATCATCGCCGCCGCCAAATACATCTGCGCCCGCGCCGCACGCAAGGTGGCCGAGGAAGCCATCCAGCTGCACGGCGGCATCGGCATGACCTGGGAGTACAACCTCGCCCACCACGCCAAACGTCTGGTGATGATCGCCCACCAGTTTGGGGACGATGATCATCATTTGAAGGCCTATGCGAAGTTGATGCAGGTGGCGTAACGCGCTCGCCACACCACGACCGGGCCCCTTGGCCCGGTTCTCTTTTATAGAGATAGATGCGCAGTGCTTAGCCGACCGCCAGCAGGTGTGGCGGAGGGAGTTCTGATCTTATGTAGGCTGGCTCAGCTCACGAAAGACTTCAATCGCGAGCTTTGCGCACGCCTTCGCTAAGCTCCCTGCACAAACCCAACACGCCCTCGACTGCCTGCTCGGACGTTTCGGCATTCGCAATCTGATCGATCAGCGCCGAGCCGACCACCACACCATCTGCCAGTCGGGCGATGGCTGCCGCCTGGTCCGGGGTGCGGATGCCGAAGCCGATGCACAGCGGCAGATCGGTGTGGCGCTTGAGGCGTGCTACGGCTTCTTCGACGTGTTCCAGCGTGGCCGAGCCTGCACCGGTCACACCGGCCACCGAGACGTAATAGACGAAGCCCGAGCTGCCGTTGAGCACGGTAGGCAGGCGCTTGTCGTCGGTGGTCGGCGTCGTCAGGCGGATGAAGTCGATCCCCGCGGCCTGGGCCGGGTCGCAGAGGTCTTCGTTATGTTCCGGCGGCAGGTCGACCACGATCAGGCCGTCGACGCCGGCTTCAACGGCCTCGGCGAGGAAGCGCTCGACGCCCATCTTGTGGATGGGGTTGAAGTAGCCCATCAGCACCAGCGGGGTGGTCTGGTTGCCCTCGCGGAACTCACGAACCATCTGCAGGGTTTTCGCCAGGTCCTGCTTGGCCGCCAGAGCGCGGATGTTTGCCAGCTGGATCGCCGGGCCGTCGGCCATCGGGTCGGTGAAGGGCATGCCCAGTTCGATGATGTCGGCACCGGCGTCCGGCAGGCCCTTGAGGATGGCCAGCGAGGTGGCGTAGTCCGGGTCGCCGCCGGTGACGAAGGTCACCAGGGCCGCACGGTTTTCCTGTTTCAGCTGCTCGAAGCGCGTCTGCAAACGGCTCATATATGTTCTTCCTGTTCGTCGTAGTGGTGCATGACGGTCTGCATGTCCTTGTCCCCGCGGCCGGAGAGGTTGATCACCATCAGGTGATCCTTTGGCAGGGTCGGTGCCCGCTTGAAGACCTCTGCCAGCGCGTGGGCGCTTTCCAGGGCCGGGATGATGCCTTCCAGACGGCAGCACTTGTGGAACGCAGCGAGGGCTTCGTCGTCGGTCACCGAGGTGTATTCGACGCGGCCGATGTCATGCAACCAGGCGTGTTCCGGGCCGATGCCGGGGTAATCGAGGCCGGCGGAAATCGAGTGGGCGTCGATGATCTGACCGTCGTCGTCCTGCAGCAGGAAGGTGCGGTTGCCGTGCAGCACGCCCGGCACGCCGCCGTTGAGGCTCGCGGCATGCTTGCCGGATTCGATGCCGTGGCCGGCTGCTTCGACACCAATGATCTTGACGTTTTTATCGTCGAGGAAGGGGTGGAACAGCCCCATGGCGTTGGAGCCACCGCCGATGCAGGCAACCAGCGAGTCGGGCAGGCGACCTTCCTGAGCCATCATCTGGTCGCGGGTTTCCTTGCCGATCACGGCCTGGAAGTCGCGGACCATGGCCGGGTAGGGGTGCGGGCCGGCGACGGTGCCGATCAGGTAGAAGGTGTCGTGGATGTTGGTCACCCAGTCGCGCAGGGCTTCGTTCATCGCGTCTTTCAGGGTGCCAGTGCCGGCGGTAACCGGGATCACCGTGGCGCCGAGCAGCTTCATGCGGAAGACGTTGGCCTGCTGACGCTCGATGTCGGTGGTGCCCATGTAGATCACGCACTGCATGCCGAAGCGTGCGGCCACGGTGGCAGTGGCCACACCGTGCATGCCGGCGCCGGTCTCGGCGATGATTCGCTGCTTGCCCATGCGCCGCGCCAGGAGGATCTGGCCGATGCAATTGTTGATCTTGTGCGCGCCGGTGTGATTCAGCTCTTCGCGCTTGAGATAGATCTTCGCGCCGCCGCAGAACTCGGTCAGGCGCTCAGCGTAATAGAGCGGGGAAGGGCGGCCGACGTAGTCGCGCTGGAAGTAGGCGAGCTCCTTGGCGAACTCGGGATCGGTCTTGGCTTTTTCGTACTCGGCTGCGAGCTCGTGAATGAGCGGCATCAGAGTTTCGGCGACGTACTGACCGCCGAAGTGGCCAAACAGGCCCTTGGCATCAGGGCCGCTGCGGAATGAGGTCATGGTCATCTCCTGCGGGAGTAGGTGGCGGCAATCCATTCAAGGGAAAGGATCGCGCGATGGGCCGAAAATTAACCGACTCTGGCCTGGATAAAAAGCGATAAGATCGCCGTAACCTGTCAGGAAAACTCACTGATGAGCAAAGATCTCCCTCCCCTCAACGCCTTGCGCGCCTTCGAAGCGGCTGCGCGGCTGCAGAGCGTAAGCCAAGCGGCGTCGGAACTCAGCGTGACCCACGGTGCCGTCAGTCGGCAGATCCGGCTGCTCGAAGACGATCTTGGCGTGGCGCTGTTCAGCAAAGAGGGACGCGGCGTAAAACTCACCGATGCGGGACTGCGCCTGCGCGATGCTGCTGGTGAAGCTTTCGACCGGCTGCGTGCGTGCTGCGCCGAGCTGCGCCAGCAGACAGTGGATGCGCCCTTCGTACTGGGCTGTCCCGGCAGTCTGCTGGCGCGCTGGTTCATCCCGCGGCTCGACCGGCTCAATCGCGAGCTGCCGGAGCTGCGCCTGCAGCTGTCGGCCAGCGAGGGTGAACTGGACCCGAGGCGGCCCGGGCTGGATGCCACCCTGTTGTATGCCGAGCCGCCCTGGCCGTCTGATATGCAGGTTTACGAACTCGCCAGCGAAAGCATCGGCCCGGTGCTCAGTCCGCATCACCCTCATTGTGCTGCGCTGCACCAGGCGCCGGCTTCGGCATTGCTTGGCGAAGCGTTGCTGTACACCGCATCCAGGCCACAAGCGTGGCCAGCCTGGGCAAAGGGCAACGGCCTGGAGCCGGACGCACTGCGCATGGGCCAGGGCTTCGAACATCTCTATTTCTTGCTGGAGGCGGCACTTGCCGGGCTGGGCGTAGCCATTGCTCCGCATCAGCTAGTCGCCGATGACCTGCGCCAGGGGCGTTTGCTCGCGCCCTGGGGCTTTGTCGAAACGGGCGCGCGACTGGCGCTCTGGGTGCCGTCCCGCCGGACTGACCGCCGTGCCGAACGCCTGGCTGACTGGTTGCGCCAGCAATTGGCCTGATCCGGCGGCGGTCGCGGCGCAATGCTGCCAGTCTTAAGCGTACCCGGCAGCCGATGGGTGGTCGTGCCGCCTGTCTGGCGCCACTAAAACGACACTACGCTTGCCGATACAGTTCTTACGTCCATAACGGTCCCGCGCATCGGCGTCTGGACTGTCTGCAGTCGTTCGAGGAGAACAGTGATGGTCCAGAACAAGCGTGTGTGCCTTGGTGTTTTTGCGATGCTTGCTATTGGGGCTGGGGAGGTTGCAGCCAAGCCCAGCGCAGCGGTTGGCGCTTCGCTCAAGGCCGGCCGGCCCTTTGTCGAAGGGGAAATACTGGTGCAGTTCAAGCCGGGCGCGACCGAGGCGGCCAAGAGTGCCGCGTTGAACAAGCAGGGTGCGAAGGCTGCCCAGAAGCTGCTGGACAAGGCGGCTAGAAAAGATGCCAAGGGCGATCTGGTCCAGGCGACGCTTGGCAAAGGCAAAAAGGTAGATGCTGCGCTCATCGCACAACTTGCCGCCGACCCAGCCGTAGATTTTGTCGAGCCGAACTGGACCTACAGCACGCAGCTAGCCAACCCGAACGACCCTGGCATCAACATGCTTTGGGGTATGCAAGGCGCCACGACATCACCGGCGTCGCCATACGGCAGTGGTGCGCTCGCGGCGTGGAACGCCGGTGCGCTGTGCTCGAGCAAGGTGCACATCGGCATCATCGACGAAGGCGTAATGACGACGCATGGTGATCTGCGCGCCAACATCTGGATCAATCCAGGCGAGGGCTCCCGTGCCGATCGTAAGGACAACGATCGCAACGGATTCGTGGACGATATTCATGGCTGGGACTTTGCCGCCAATAACGCCAGCGTCTACGACGGCCTTGCGGATGATCACGGTACACACGTGGCGGGAACGGTCGCAGCGGTTGCCAACAACGGTGCCGGTGTGTTCGGCGTTTGCCCGACCGCCAAGCTGATCACCGCGAAATTTCTCGGGGCCAACGGTGGCACAACGGCTGGCGCGGTTAAGGCGATCAACTACCTGACGCAGCTGAAACTGGCCAAGAAGATCGACCTAGTCGCGACGAACAACTCATGGGGCGGCGGCGGGTATTCCCAAGCGCTTCAAGACGCCATCCAGGCCGCTGGCAATGCAAATATCTTGTTCATCGCAGCGGCTGGTAACAGCGGCCTCAACATAGACAGTACCCCGAGCTACCCGGCGAGCTACAACTTGCCGAACGTAATATCAGTGGGGGCGATCGATCAGAATGGTCGTCGCGCGAGCTTCTCGAACTACGGTGTGAACAGTGTTCACATCGCGGCACCAGGCGTGAGCATCATATCCACGGTGCCTACGATAAGTGGGGCCGGTTACGCCTACATGAGCGGCACGTCCATGGCTGCGCCCCACGTTGCTGGTGCGGCTGCGCTCTACGCATCGCTTAACCCTTGCGCTACCAGCGCGCAGATTCGCGAAGCGCTGCTGCGAACGGCCGTTCAGGACCCTCAGCTGACTGGGGCGGTCCAGCAGAACAGACGGCTCGACGCTTCCAAAATCCGTCGTGAGCTTGCCTGCACCGCACCTTGAGCCAATAACCGCAACTGTTGCCGCGCAGGCCTAACTGGCCAGCGCGGTTTCGGTATTGGACTCGGTCTTCTTCGCAACTTTTTCGGTCGCATAGCCTTGCGGGTTGCGGCTCTGCCATCTCCAGGCATCGCCGAGCATTGTCAGCAGCCCTTTCTCTGCCTCCCAGCCCAATTCTTCGCGCGCTTTCGTCGTGTCCGACCAGCATTGTGCGATGTCGCCGGGACGGCGGGCCTTGTAGATATGCGGCAGCGGTCGTCCGATGACTTCTTCGAAGGCCGTGACCATCTGGCGTACCGAATAGCCACGCCCTGTGCCTAGGTTCCACGTGGAAACACCGTGAACCTGTTCGAGGCGTTCAAGTGCCTTGAGATGACCCTTGGCGAGGTCGACCACGTGGATGTAGTCGCGCACGCCGGTGCCGTCAGGTGTCGGATAGTCGGCGCCGTAGACATTGAGATGCTTGCGACGACCGACTGCAACCTGAAGCATGTAGGGCAGCAGATTGTTCGGAATGCCGTTGGGGTCTTCACCGATCAGCCCGGACTCGTGAGCACCGATCGGGTTGAAATAGCGCAGCAGCGCGATAGACCAGCGCGGGTCGGACTCAGCTAGCCCCTTGAGTACGTTCTCGGCCATTAGTTTGGATTGGCCGTAGGGGTTGGTCGGTATACCTGTCGGGCAGTTTTCCGTGATCGGCATGCGTGGAGACTCGCCATACACGGTCGCCGAGGAGCTGAAGACCAGCTTGAAAATTCCGGCTTCGGCCATCGCCTGGCATAGCGCGATGCTGCCGCTGACGTTGGTTTCGTAGTAGCGCAACGGTTCGCGCACGCTTTCACCCACCGCCTTGAGGCCGGCGAAGTGCAGCACTGCGGTCACCGGATAGGAGGCAAACAGCGCATTGAGCAGCGAACGGTTACGCACATCGCCTTTGACGAATTGCACCTTGCGCCCGGCAAGTTGCTCCACTCGATCAAGCGCGACCTTGGAACTGTTGCAAAGGTTGTCGAGGACCAAGACTTCGTGCCCTGCCGTCAGCAGTTCCAGCACTGCGTGGGAGCCGATGTAACCCGCTCCACCCGTTACCAGAATCATGTGTCTACCTCGCATAACAATTTTTTCGACGCGCAAAGAGACTGCGGCTGGCCGTTTGAGCTCGGTCGCTGCGTACATCTCCAGGGTTAGGGTCGGCGAATCGGAGCGTGCTTACTGCGGGAGCACGGGGTTCCGATGCCGGGATAAAACTGGCGTCCTGTGATACGGACGAGGAAAGGTGTGAGCAAGTTCCAGCGAAACGGTAGTCAGCCGATGACCGACCACCATGGGCCTATAGGGAACCTTGTCTGGCGCCACACCGTCCATAGCCGGCGGATGGTGCTTGCGCAACGGTGGTTCTTCTGCTCTCCGAAAGCGCTGCTTTTTTGATTTCCACGCGCAGGAGCGCGGGTTTTGCGATGCGGCGGAAGGGATTCAGGAGCGGCTTCGCCCGATGACGAGGTTTCCATGAGCTGGGCCGGCCCCTACCAATACGAAATTGGCAAATCCCCCGACAAGCAGGAGACACCGCCCGAAGTCATCTTCGACGAGCAGGTGCCCACGCTGCTGTGTTTGTCCCATCTACGCTGGAGTTTCGTCTATCAGCGTCCACAACATCTGATGTCGCGATTCGCCCGGGACTTCAATCTGTTGTTCTGCGAAGAACCCATCCCTACCGAGGATGAACAGCCCTGGCTGGAAGTGCGCCCTGAAGAGAACGGCGTGCAGGTGCTGGTCCCGCGTCTGCCCCATGGCTGCGAAGGCGCCACCGCATTGCGCGTGCAGCGTGACCTGCTCGACGGTTACCTGAGCAAGCTGGGCGTCAACGAGCTGATGCTCTGGTTCTACACACCGATGGCGCTGGATTACGCCGGCCATCTCGAACCTTCTCTGATCGTCTACGACTGCATGGACGAGCTGTCCGCGTTTCGCGGGGCGCCGCCGGAACTGGTCGAGCGCGAGCGTGAGCTGCTCAAGCGCGCCGATCTGGTCTTTACCGGCGGTTACAGCATCTGGGAAGCCAAGCGTGAGCTGCACGACAACGCCCACGCCTTCCCCAGCAGCGTCGATGTCGCGCATTTCGCCGAAGCGCGGCGGACTCAGGCCGACCCGGTCGACCAATCAGAAATCCCGCACCCGCGGCTGGGCTTCTACGGGGTGATCGACGAGCGATTCGATATCGAACTGGTTGCCGATATGGCGAAGCAGCGGCCGGACTGGCAATTCGTGCTGGTCGGGCCAGTGGTCAAGATCGACCCGGCAGACCTGCCGCAGCGCGACAACATCCACTACCTGGGCGGCAAGACGTACGACGAGTTGCCGAAGTACCTGTCCGGTTGGGACGTGGCGATCATGCCGTTCGCGATGAACGAGTCGACGCGGTTCATCAGCCCGACCAAGACACCCGAATACCTGGCCGGTGGCTGCCCGGTTGTTTCCACGCCAATCAAGGACGTGGTGCGCACCTACGGCGACACCGAAATCGTCTACATCGCCGACGGCGCCGATGCCTTCGTAGCGTCGGTGGAAAAAGCCCTGGTCGATGGCGAAGACCGCGACCGTCTGTTGAAGACGGCCGACGAAATTCTTGGCGACATGTCCTGGGATCACACCTGGGCGCTGATGAAGGAGAAGATGAAATGCGCGAAGTAAGCCTGCGAGACAGCAACCCCGAGCATGCAGGCGGTGGCGCCAGCGAAGGATCGTCCGCCCGCCGGCGCGGCTTCGACTATCTGATTGTCGGCGCGGGCTTTGCCGGCAGTGTGCTTGCTGAGCGCCTTGCGGCAGGCTTGAACAAGCGCGTGCTGGTGGTCGACCGGCGTCCGCATATCGGCGGCAATGCCTACGACCATTACGACGAAGCCGGCGTGCTGATTCATCGCTACGGTCCGCACATCTTCCACACCAACGCCCAGCGCATCGTTGATTACCTTTCGCGATTCACCGAGTGGCGCCCCTACGAGCATCGTGTGCTGGCGCAGGTGGACGGGCAGGAAGTGCCGATTCCGATCAACATGACTACGCTGAACAAGCTCTACGGTCTGAACATGACGACCGAAAAGGAAGCGGCAGATTTCCTCGCCAGCCGTGCCGAGCCGGTAGAGAACATCCAGACCAGCGAAGACGTGGTGATCAACGGCATCGGCCGCGAGCTGTATCAGAAGTTCTTCCGCGGCTACACCCGCAAGCAGTGGGGGCTGGACCCGTCGCAGCTGGACAAGTCGGTGACCTCGCGCATCCCCACGCGCACTAACACCGATGACCGCTACTTCACCGACACCTTCCAGCAGATGCCCAAGTACGGCTACACCAAGATGTTCGAGAAGATGCTCGCTCACCCGAACATCAAGGTGATGATCAACACGGACTACCGCGAGATCCGTGACGAGGTGCAGTACGACCACCTGATCTTCTGCGGCCCGATCGACGAATACTTCGACTACCGCTTCGGCAAGCTGCCATACCGCTCGCTGAAGTTCGAGCACAAGCAGCTCGAGCAAGAGCAGTTCCAGGCGGTCGGTACGGTCAACTACCCTAGCGAAGATGTGCCCTATACGCGCATCAGCGAGTACAAGCACCTCACCGGGCAGGTCCACCCGAAGACCAGCGTTACCTACGAGTACCCCGCGGCCGAGGGCGACCCCTACTACCCGATCCCGCGGCCGGAAAATGCCGAGTTGTATAAGCGCTACCAGCAACTTGCGGACGAGACGCCCGGCGTCACCTTCGTTGGCCGCCTCGGCACCTACAAGTACTACAACATGGATCAGGTGGTCGGTCAGGCGCTGGCGCTGTACAAGCGCATCGAGGAAGCGGAGCAGGGGTCGGCCGCCGGAGAGGGCGCTGAGCACGCGCGTAGCCTGGCCGATCAGGCACCCTGAGGAAAGCGCGTGATGCATCAGCCATCGTTGTTCAAAAGCTTCTTTCTCGCCGGCTTCGAATGCTCGACCCATCGTCGCAGCGATGGTCGGCGCCTCGATCTGCTGGCCGCCACCGGCCATGACCGTTGGGCTGCCCACGACTACGCCGTGCTCCATCGTCATGGTCTGCACGGCGTCCGGGATGGCGTGCGCTGGCACTTGATCGAGCAGACGCCCGGTCACTACGACTGGTCGAGCTTTCTGCCGATGCTGCAGGCGGCGCAGCGTCAGGGCTCTCAGGTGATATGGGACCTCTGTCATTACGGCTGGCCGGACGACGTCGACATCTGGCGGCCACAATTCGTCGAGCGCTTCGCCCGATTCGCCGCCGCCACCGCGCAGCTGGTCAAGGACGAATCGGATGCGGTGCCGTTCTATGCGCCGATCAACGAGATCTCGTTCTGGTCCTGGGCGGGTGGCGACGAGGCGTATTTCAATCCAATGGCGCGGGGGCGAGGTTTCGAGCTCAAGCACCAGCTGATCCGAGCGTCCATCGCGGCGATCGAGGCCATACGTGACGTGGACCCCCACGCACGCTTCGTGCAGGTCGATCCGGCCATTCACGTCACCTCGCGCAACGATCGGCCAGGGCCGCAGCGCGCCGCCGAAGATTTCCGTCTGTCCCAGTTTCAGGGGTGGGACATGTTGACCGGTGAGCTGTGGCCTGGCCTCGGGGGTGCGCCGGAGTATCTCGATATCATCGGCGTGAACTACTACTCCGATAACCAGTGGTACCACGAAGACGGCAGCACCATTGCTCGGAACAGTTCGGACTATCGGCCCTTCAAAGGCATTCTTCGTGAGATCTGGCAGCGGTACAAAAGACCGTTACTGATTGCTGAAACCGGCGCCGAAGGCGATGTGCGCGGCGACTGGCTGCGTTATGTCAGTGAACAGGCAGGCTTGGCGATGCAGGCCGGCGTACCGGTGGAGGGTATCTGCCTGTATCCAGTGGTCGACTACCCAGGCTGGACCGATGACCGTCATTGCCCAGTGGGGCTGCTGGGCTTTCCGGACGAAAGCGGCAACCGCTGCGTACACGAAGGGCTGGCTGACGAGCTGCGCCTGCAGCGGATGCGCTTCAGTCAACTGGGTGCCGCGCTGCAGCCTGCCGAAACCTTGACATGAACGCGCCGGCTGGAGTGCCTAATGCCAAGCCAAAGGCGGCGCCGCTGCCTATCCGGCCGGTGGCTTTTCTCTGGCGCTACGTGTGCGCCCGACCCTGGCACTTCAGCGGCCTGATGGCGCTGATCATCGGCGCGTCCAGTTGTGCAGTTGCGGTGCAGTACGGCATGAAGCTGCTGGTCGACGCTATGGCTCAGAACAGCTCGGATCGCAGTGCGGCGGAGGTCTGGTTTCCGCTGGGCCTGTTCATCGCGCTGATCGTCACCGAGAACGTGTTCTGGCGGCTCGGCGGCTGGCTGGGTTGTCGCACCGTTGTGGCTAGCGTGGTGGACATCCGGGTTGACCTGTTCAAGCACCTGACCGGCCACCCGATGCGCTATTTCACCGAGCATTTTGCCGGCTCGCTGGGCAATCGGATCTCAGCGCTGGGCGCAGCGGCCGGTGCCATCTATGGCGGGCTGGCCTGGAAGATCGTGCCGCCCATCATCGACTTTGTCGGTGCCGTGGTGGTGCTGCTCACCGTGGACGTGCGGATGGCGGTGGCGCTGATCCTCTTCGTTGCCATCGTCGCGGTGCTGATCACCGGCTTCGGCATCCGCGGCCGCGCCAAGCATCAGCGCTTCGCCGCTCAGTCGGCGCGGGTTGGCGGCGAGTTGGTAGACGCGGTATCGAACGTCTGGACCATCAAGGCGTTCTCTGCCCGTGACCGCGAGGCCGAGCGCCTGGCCCATGAAATCGGCTATGAAGCGCGTGCCCAGCGGCGCAGCTGGATGTACCTGGAAAAAGCCCGGGTGATGCACGACATCTGCCTGTCGGTGATGGCCGGCGGCATGCTGATCTGGGCGATCAATCTCTGGGTCGGCGGTGAAGTGACGGCGGGTGACGTGGTGCTGGTCAGCGCGCTGACGTTCCGCATCCTGCATGGCTCGCGTGACCTGGCGCTGGCGCTGGTGGACGCGACCCAGCAGATCGGCGCCATCGACGATACCCTGCGCATCATCGTTCAGCCTCACGGCCTGGAAGACAACGATACCCAGCTGCTGCTTGCCGAAGGCGACATCACCTTCGAAGGTATCGGTTTCAGCTATCCCGACCGGCGCAAGGTATTCGAACACCTCGACCTGCACATACCGGCCGGGCAGAAAGTGGGTGTGGTGGGCTCATCCGGGGCGGGCAAGTCGACGCTGATCAACCTGATCCAGCGCCTCGACGATGTGCAGACCGGCCGTATCGTCATTGACGGTCAGGATATTCGCAGCGTCAGCCAGGACAGCCTGCGCGAGAAGATCGCGGTGGTGCCGCAAGAGACCGCGCTGTTCAACCGCAGCATTCGCGAGAACATCCGCTACGGGCGGCCTGACGCCAGTGACGAGGACGTCGCGGAGGCGGCGCGCAACGCCTTCTGCGACGGCTTCATCCGCGAACTGCCGCAGGGCTACGACACCCTGGTCGGTGAACGTGGCGTGATGCTCTCCGGCGGGCAGCGTCAGCGTCTGGGCATCGCCCGTGCATTTCTGAAGGACTCCCCGATCCTCATCCTCGATGAAGCCACCTCGGCGCTGGATACCCAATCCGAGGGCGAGATCCAGGCCGCGCTGAACAACCTGGTCTACAACCGCACCGTGGTCGCCGTGGCGCATCGCCTGTCCACGCTGTCGAGCTTTGACAGGATCATCGTGCTGCGCGACGGACGCATCGTCGAAGACGGGCCGCCGCACGAACTGCGCAGCCGTGGCGGCGAATTCGACGCCCTGTGGCGCATGCAGGCCGAAGGCTTCGCGGCGCAGCCTGACCCAGCGCCATGAAGCGCGTAGCCGTTAGCTCGCGCAGCCTGCGCGAGCTGGGTTACGACCCCGACAAGCAGGCGCTGGAGGTGCTGTTCCATAACGGATCTCTGTACCGCTACGAACAGGTCCCACCCGAGGTCGTGCAGGCCCTTCTGGAGGCCGACTCGCTGGGCCGGTATTTCAACCAGGTATTCAAGCCGCAGCATTACCGCTATCAGCGGGTCGAGTGACGCTGGCAGTAGTCGCGCGGATAAGCTGCTCCCGCGTGCCGTAGGATGGGTTGAGCGAAGCGATACCCATCAGTGCCGCCGCCAAACCGTCGAGGCGATGGGTATCGCAGGCTCAACCCATCCTACGGTTGTCGATCCTCTGCTATTCACGGGTTTGATTACGCCGTTGCGCTGAACTTCCGGCACGCCTCACGGGCCCCTGTACGTCGATGAATGCCAGGGCCGTGGATGGGGTATTGCAGTGCCGTAGGATGGGTTGAGCGAAGCGATACCCATCATTGCCCGCCAAACCGCCGAGGCGATGGGTATCGCAGGCTCAACCCATCCTACGGTTAACGGTCCTCTGCTATTCAACGTGTTTTATTGTGCCGTCGCGCTGAACTTCCGGCACGCCTCACGGGCCGCTGTGCGTCGATGAATACCAGAGCCGTGGATGGGTATCGCAGTGCCGTAGGATGGGTTGAGCGAAGCGATACCCATCAATCCCGCCAAACCACCGAGGCGATGGGTATCGCAGGCTCAACCCATCCTACGATCGTCGATCCTCTGCTATTCAACGGGTTTGATTGTGCCGTTGCGCTGAACTTCCGACCCGCTGCACGGGCCTCAATGAAAGGACGCGTCATTACCGAGCGGAGGCTCCTCAGACCATAAGGGGATTTATTCATGTCGGATCATCACACGTACAAGAAGATCGAAATCGTCGGCTCCTCGCGCAACAGCGTCGACGAGGCGATTCAGAACGGCATCGCCGAGGCGAGCAGCAAATTGCAGAACGTCGAATGGTTCGAGGTGGGCGAGATTCGCGGCCACGTCGAAGACGGCAAAGTCGGCCATTTTCAGGTCACCATGAAGGTCGGCTTCCGCCTCGCCAACAGCTGATCAACTGGCCGGGCGGCCCGGCAGCGGCTTTTCAGCCGGCTGCCCGGGGTGCTGCCAGTCAGTCGTTGCGGCTAGGCGTCTGCCCGCGGCTGCGTTCATAGAGACGCAACAACGGCTGGGTACTCAGCCCATGAATCACGATGCTCAACACCACAACCGAAATCACCAGCTGAATGATGTCCTCGGTCTCGTCTGGTAGCAGGCCGTGTGTAACGGCATAGCTCAGGTAGTAGAGGCTGCCGATACCGCGAATCCCGAACCAGCCGACCGTGAGGCTTTGGGTGCGGTCCAGATAACGGCGTGGCATCAGCAGCCAAACGCTCAGCGGCCGGATGATCGCGAACAGTGCCAGCGCCAGGGGCACCGCACGCCAGTCCCAGTGCACGGACACCAGTACGCCCAGCATGGTGACCAGCAGCACTTCGAGCATGCGCTCGAGCTGCCCGCCAAAGGTCAGGATGTCACCCATCATCACGCCAGCCGCGACCCTGGGTTCGGCAATTTTCTCGGCTGCCAACGGTAGCTCTCGTGGTGCCATGCCACCTTCAGCCATGTGCGGGACCGCATTGGCGATCAGCTCTTCGGATGGCGTTTCCGATTCGTCGGCGGCGTCCTTCTCTGCATGGCGCAAGCCAAGGCCGGCAGCGAACACGGCCAGAAACCCCCAGGCGCCAATCAGCTCCGCGCCAACATAGGCCAGGGCAATCAACGCCAGCGCCAACGAGTCGTTTGGCGACATCGAGGTGTCGGCGTTACGCGCGCGGAGGAAGATCGCCAGCTTGCCGATCAGCCGGCCAAGCAGGTAGCCAGACAGTAGCCCCGCCGGTATCGCCCAGAGCACACGATGCAGGGCCCATTCGCTCACCCAGCCTGCGGCCAGCGTTTCCTGCTCGATCAGCAGCAGCCCGAAGACCACGAAGGGGAAGGCGGTGCCGTCATTGAAACCGGCCTCTCCGGAAAGGCCGTAGCGAACTCGATCCTCGTCCCGCGAGTTGTTCACCTGCACGAGGCTGGCCAATACCGGATCGGTCGGCGCGAGGATGGCGCCGATCAGCACCGAGATGCCCCAGCTCAATCCGAAAAGGTAGTGACACAACATCGCAACGCCGGCGATGCAAGCCAGCATCACCGGCCCGGCGAGTATGTAGGCGCTCTTCCACGCCGGATCGCGCAGGGGCATGCGTAACTTCAACCCGCTGACGAACAGCGACACCAGCACCGCAATCTCGGTGAGGTGCTCCATCCAGCCGGCGATGTGAAGGAAATCCATGTCCCACAGGCCAACGCCCAGCTGGCCGATCAGCAACCCGAAGCCCAGGTAGATCAGAGACGTGGTGACCGGTAACCAGCGCAGGTACGCCGAGGCCAGGGCAAGGATCAGCAACAGGATGCCGAGCACGGCCATCCATTCGAGAAAATTCATTCAGTCTTCCGCAAGCAGGCAGGAGCGCCTTGCTGTTTCGAACGGTGCTGAAGGTCGAGGTTCAGGTGCGTCTACCGGGCGGCGCGTATTCCGTCCGGTAGGCTTGGGGAGGGACTTGGCGAACAGGCGATTAACGAAGGCCGGCGATGATGTCGAAGGCGCGGTGGCGGTCTTCGGTTTCGTAGAACTCGCAGGTGAAGATCAGCTCGTCAGCCTGGGTTTGTTCCAGCAGAACGTCCAGGCGCGCGCGGATCTTTTCCGGGCCGCCAATCATGGCCATGCCAAGGAAGCTGCCGACGGCATCCTGCTCATGAGGCAGCCACTTGCCCTGCATGCTCTTGACCGGAGGCACCAGCACCAGGCTCTGCCCACGGATCAACGCGAGGATGCGCTGGTAGGCGGTGGTCGCCAGGTACTCAGCGCGCTCGTCCGTCTCGGCCGCCATCAGCGGCACGCCGAGCATCACGTAGGGTTTCTCCAGCGTCTCGGACGGGCGGAAGTTGTCGCGGTAGAGGCGAATCGCATCGTGCATGTAGCGCGGCGCGAAATGCGAGGCGAAAGCGTAGGGCAGGCCTTTGGCTGCGGCCAGCTGCGCGCTGAACAGGCTCGAGCCGAGCAGCCAGATCGGCACATTGCTGCCCACGCCGGGCACCGCGATCACTCGCTGATTGTGCTGGCGCGGCCCGAGCAGCAGCTGCAACTCCTCGACATCAGCAGGGAAATCATCGGCGCTGCCCATGCGGTCGCGGCGCAGCGCGTGGGCGGTGAACTGATCGGCACCGGGCGCACGGCCCAGACCCAGTTCAATGCGGCCGGGATAGAGCGCATCTAGCGTGCCGAACTGCTCGGCTATCACCAGCGGCGCGTGGTTCGGCAGCATCACACCGCCAGAGCCGAGCCGGATGCGTGAGGTGCCGCTGGCCAGGTAGCCCAGCAGCACCGCCGTGGCGGCCGAGGCAATGCCGTCCATGTTGTGGTGTTCGGCGACCCAGAAGCGCTCGAAGCCGAGCTTTTCGACATGCTGGGCCAGGGCCAGTGAATTGCGCAGGGCGAGGCCGGCATCGCCGTCATCACGAATCGGTGCCAGATCAAGGGTGGAAAAACGCGTGTGTTCGATACGGGACATCGTCTACCTCTTTGCTGACGGGTGGCTGACGGCGCGGTTCAGTAACAATGCTCGGCCTCGGCGCGGGCCAGCACCTGGTTCTGCTCGTCGCGCAGCCAGCCTTGTGGGGTGAAGCCCAGCGCGCGCGCCTGGAACAGGTAGCGCCGGCCGGGCTGAAAATCGTCGTAGTGGATCACCATGGTGCAGCGCAGGTAATGGGTGTCGCCGAAATCTCCGGAGCCGCCACTGCTGATTTCGAATTCGTAGCGCGCTTCGAGTTCATGCGCGCCGGGGCTGACCTGGAAATAGCGACCGTCGGGGGTGCGCTTGCCATCCTGGCGGTCGGACATGAACGTGTCGATGCCGTCGGCGCTCAGGTCGACCCAGGCCATTTGCGGATCCGGCGCGGGCAACGGACTGGCGCAACCGGTGATACCGATGGCGACGGCGAGTGACAAGGCGTGCGCGATGAGCAGACGCATGGTGAATCCTCCGGATAACCGCAGAATCAGCGCCTGCTGTCGCGGTCAGCCATTGAGCCTGAGCCAGATGGGGCTCTTTTTCAACGACTGCATCGCGGCAGATGTGTTCACTGCCGCATCAGCGCGTGGCGACTCCGCCGCAGCCGCGCTCGCTGGCCTTGGCGAGCAGCTGGTCATGCTGGTCGTAGAGGCGCGCCCAGGGACGGAAGCCGTAGCCGCCGGCGACCAGTCGATACCGGCCTCCGGCATTGAAGCCGTCATAGTCCAGGGTCAGCCGGCAATCGCGCTCCAGCGTTTCGCTGTCGCCGCCGACATTGGCTGCGCCGACTTCGAAGCGATAGCGCATGCCCAGCTGATGACTACCCGGGGTGACCTGAAAATAGCGATGGTCATCCAGCGGCTTTTCGTCAACCGCCACGGCCTTGAGTTCGGTTTCACCGCTTGGCGCCAGTTCAATCCAGGCCTGGTTGGGGTCGGGCGAGGGCATCCACAGGGCGCAACCACCGAGGGATGACAGGGCGAGAGCAAGAATCAGGAATCGCATGGAACGGGGTCTCCGACCGTTGGTGCTCTGGCCAGCTGGCCGCAGCGTGCTCGGTGGTTGGGTAGGCTTCGATGTCGTTGTAGGCTCAGCGCACCGACCCTTTGGGCCATGCATACCGGTGAGCAATTGTTCTTTTCGAAGCTTAAAAGCGCCCCAATCGACAACGGTTCGCTGCGCTGGGTTCCCTTGTTGCTTGCCATTGGCCTGAGCGGTTGCAGCACTTATTACGGCCAATTGGCGGTCGGCCAGCTCACGCTCTTGAGCCAACGTCAGCCGGTCTTGGCGATTGTCGAGGATCCGACCACCGCTCCGCAGCTGCGCCAGCGACTAGGCGCTGCACTCCAGGCCAGAGCCTTTGCCAGCAGCGATCTGGCCTTGCCGGACAACGACAGTTACCGGGTCTACGCCGATATCCAGCGGCCCTATGTGGTGTGGAATGTCTTCGCCACCGAAGAGTTTTCCGTGACGCCGCTGACCCACTGTTTTCCGATCGCCGGTTGCGTGGCCTATCGCGGTTATTACCAGGACGCTCGCGCCCGCGGGGCGGCGGCCCTGCTCAAAGCCGAGGGCTACGACACGCTGGTTGCCGGCGTGCAGGCTTATTCAACGCTGGGCTGGTTCGACGACCCGCTGCTCAGCTCGATGCTGCGCTGGGACGACGAGCGCCTGGCCGGGCTGATCTTCCATGAGCTGGCGCACCAGCGGTTGTACGTGGCGGGCGACACGGCATTCAACGAGTCCTATGCCTCCTTCGTCGAACGTGAGGGAATGCGGCAGTGGCGCGCCAGTCGTGGCCTGCCCGCAGCCAGTAATGCGGCGCGCGAACACTACGCTGACCTATCCGGGCTGGTGCTCGATACACGGGGGCGCCTTGCCACGCTTTATGCCTCTGGCGTGGGCGAAGACGCGATGCGCGCAGGCAAGGCTGCAGAGTTCAACCGCATGCGTCAGGCTTACCGGCAGTTGCGCGACGGGCCTTGGAAGGGCGACGGCCGGTTCGATCGCTGGATGGCTCAGCCGCTGAACAATGCCAGCCTGGTGCCGTTCGGCCTTTATGACGAATGGGTGCCGGCGTTCGCTACGTTGTTCGAACAGGTCGGGCGGGATTGGCAGCGCTTCCATTCCCGTGTCGAAGCACTGGGAGACCTGCCGCCCGACGAGCGGACGCAACTGCTGGACTCGCTTCGCTGAGCCTGCTTGCCGGTTCGTTTAAAGCCAGTTGCGACAAGCCTTGGCGATCGCTGCACAGGCGTTCGTTGACGGCTTGTTCGGCGAGGTTGGTCGCAACCGCTCATCGTCTATTGGCACTTTCGAGGCACGAGACAGGGAATTCTTTCGCGCCTGCCTCCGTCCATTTTTCTAGAACTGCTGACCTGACTTGCCGAGCATCGGTTGTCATCCGCGAATCGCCGATGGCTTTCAACAAGGCAATAGGCAGGCAGATGACGATTTGATCACAACGCTGCTGCGCCGAGGCCTCATCGCCAGAATCAGTGATATGCGTGCGCTTCAACTTTTGGCGCGCCTTAGGGCGCGTCTTTTTTTGCGTGCGAAAAAGAATAACCAAATGAATTCTTATTCTTTCTGACGATTTGCCGCCGCCTTTAGACTCGCGGCTCTACGAGACCACGAGGCGTGTGTGATGCATAGCGAATCGGTCCACTATCTGATCGTCCCCGGCTGGCACGGCTCGCCCGAAGATCACTGGCAGAGCCATTGGCAGCGCACGCTCCCCGGCAGTCAGCGTGTCGAGCAATCCGATTGGTTACTGCCGCAGCGACCGGACTGGGTAGCCGAACTTAATCGCTGTATCGCGTCTTCTCCAAAGCCTGTGGTTCTGATCGCTCACAGTCTGGGCTGTCCGACCGTCGCGCATTGGGCGAGCGGGGCGCCTGAGGAGACACTGCGGCGCGTCACAGGTGCGCTGCTGGTCGCCCCGGCTGACCCCGAACGCCCTGACTGTCCCGACCCGCTGCGCAATTTTGCCCCGTTGCCTGACGGGCGTTTGCCCTTCCCCAGCGTGCTGGTGGGTTCGAACAATGATCCAGCGGCCAGTGCCGAGCGCGCCCAAGCGTTGGGGAGCGCCTGGGGCAGCGAGGTAATGATTCTCAGCGGCGTCGGGCACCTCAATGTGGCCTCCGGGCATCACCGTTGGGAGGAGGGATTGATCTACCTCTACCGTCTGAAAACGCTGATCGAACGTTCTCAACCCGGCCAAATGGCAGCGCCGTAGGATGATGGGTTGAGCCTGCGATACCCATCGGTGAGGCGCCAGATTTGATGGGTATCGCTGCGCTCAACGCCATCCTTCGGGTGGTGCTGATGGTGAGGCTTTGCGTCCGTAGGGTGGATGACGCTTTTTTCATCCACCGATTGCCGCCACTCGGTGGATCGGTGAAGCGTGATCCACCGAGCGAATCGACCATCCACGCCGGGGCAGCCGTAGGATGGGTTGAGCTTGCGATACCCATCGGTGAGCCTCCGGGTTTGATGGGTATCGCTGCGCTCAACGCCATCCTACGGGTGGTGTTGTGGTGCGGCGTTGCGCTGTGGGGTGAATGACGCTTTTTCATCCACCGATTTCCGCCGCTCGGCGGATCAATGAATCGTGATCCACCCTACGAATCGGCATCCGCGCCGGGGCAGCCGTAGGATGGGTTGAGCCTGCGATACCCATCGGTGAGCCTCCGGATTTGAGGGGTATCGCTGCGCTCAACGCCATCCTACGGGTGGTGTGTGGGTGAGCTTTGCGTCCGTAGGGTGGATGACGCTTTTTTCATCCACCGATGCCGCCACTCGGTGGATTGATGAAGCGTGATCCACCCTACGAATCGGGATCCGCGCCGGGGCGGTGCCGTAGGATGGGTTGAGCCTGCGATACCCATCGGTGAGCCTCTGGGGTTGATGGGTATCGCCTCGCTCAACGCCATCCTACGGGTGGTGTTGGTGATGAGGCTTTGCGTCCGTAGGGTGGATGACGCTCTTTTCATCCACCGATTGCCGCCGCTCGGTGGATCGTGTCCACCAAGAGGCAAAGTCGAACCGGCGGCGTTCGGTACACTCTGATGCTCCACCCCTGCCCGCGAGCCGTGCATGCCGAACCCCGCGCCATCCGATGCCTTGTCATCCCTTCCGCTCGTACTCGCTGGCCCTTTGCTGCGCCGGCTGGAGGCTTCGCGGCTGGTGATCTGGCTGGTCGGCAGCGAGCCGCTGGCGCTGCGCCTGGCATTGCAGCCCGAAGGCGAGGCGGAACGTTCCGTGACACTGGCTGGCGAATCCTGTCGTCAGCTACGGATCGGCACCTCGGCCTGGCTGCACCTGATCGATGTTCCGCTGGACGCACCGCTGCCGGTTGATCGCTTGATCGAATACGACCTGCTGATCCGGCAAGACGGCGCCGAGCAGGGCATTGCCGATTGGGCCCCGCATCTGATCCACGGGGGCGCAAGCCGTCCGGCCTTCGTCATCCGTTCGCGCTACGACGACCTGCTGCACGGTTCCTGCCGTAAGCCGCACCACGCCTCGGCTGATGGGCTGGTGGCTGTCGATACGCTGCTGGCCGAGGCGCGATACGCGCCTGAGCGCTGGCCGGCGGCGCTGTTGATGACCGGTGATCAGGTCTATGCCGATGATGTTGCCGGACCAATGCTGGTGGCGATCCATGCGCTGATCCGCCGGCTCGGGCTCTACGGCGAATGCCTGGAGGGCGCCACCGTCGCCAGCAGCGAGGAGTTGATGGCGCACCCGGCGACCTACTACCAGCGCGAGCAATTGCTGCCGGCTTTCAAGTCCAACGAGGCCCTGCGCGAACGCTTTTTCGGTGGCGTCGAGAAGCCGGTGTTCACCACGTCGAGCGCACACAACCATTTGGTCTCGTTGGGCGAAGTGCTGGCCATGTACCTGCTGGTCTGGTCGCCGGTGCCCTGGACGCTGATCGAGCTGCAGATGCCTGCGCTGGACGAGGAAATGGCGCAGCGCTACGCCTGCGAAGCGGTGTGCATCGAGTCGTTCCGCAAGGGTTTGCCTGAGGTTGCGCGGGGGCTTGCGCATCTGCCGTCCCTGATGATTTTCGACGACCACGACATCACCGATGACTGGAACCTCAGCGCGCGTTGGGAGGAGACTGCCTACGGCCATCCGTTCTCTCGGCGCATCGTCGGCAATGCGCTGCTCGGTTACTTGCTGTGCCAGGCCTGGGGCAATGCGCCGGATGCCTGCGTCACCTCGTTGCAGGCGGTCGAGACGTTGCTGGCAAGCGGCGAGGGCGGTCAACTCGACTGCGCGCTGCATGACGGCGTGGTGGACGAGCTGCTGCAGCGCGGCGACTGGGGTTATGTCATTCCCAGCGAACCAGCACTGGTGGTGCTCGATACCCGCACCCGGCGCTGGCGCAGCGAGCGTAACCTGAATCGGCCGTCGGGCCTGATGGATTGGGAGGCGCTCACCGATCTGCAGCAACACATCCTTGATCATCGCTCGGTAGTCATCGTCTCGCCGGCGCCGATGTTCGGCGTCAAGCTGATTGAAACCGTGCAGCGCGTGTTCAGCTGGGCGGGACTGTCACTGTTGGTCGATGCGGAAAACTGGATGGCCCACCGCGGCGCCGCGCAGGTGATGCTCAACATCTTTCGCCACACCCGCACGCCGGGCAACTACGTGATTCTCTCTGGCGACGTGCATTACTCCTTCGCCTACGAGGTGCATGTCCGCGGCCGAGCGGAAGGGCCGAAGATCTGGCAGATCACCAGCAGTGGCGTGAAAAACGAGTTCCCGCGGCGCTTGCTGGATCTGTTCGACCGGCTCAACCGCTGGCTGTACTCGCCGCGCTCCCCGCTCAACTGGTTCACCAAGCGCCGAAAGGTGCGGGTCCAGCCGTGGCTGCCCAGCCGCAGCCGTGCCGGCGAGCGCCTGTGGAATGGTTCGGGCATCGGCCGCATCCGGCTTGATGCAGACGGCCGCCCGAATCGGGTGGAACAGATCAATGCCGACGGCTCACCGCCGGTTACCTTTGCGCCCGAACGCGACCGGGGAACTAGCTGAAGGCCGCGCGCAGCGCCGGCAGCGTGGCGTAGTAATAGGCCGGCGATTCGGCCATCAGCTCGGCGTGGCTGCCGAAGCCGTAACCCACTGCAGCCGCCTGCAAGCCGTTGCGGTGAGCGCCGATCAGGTCGTGCTTGCGGTCGCCGATCATCAGCGTCCGCTCTGCATCCAGCCTTTCCTCTGCAATCAGGTGCGCCAGCAGCTCGACCTTGTTGGTGCGGGTGCCGTCCAGCTCACTGCCGTAGATCACTTTGAAGTGATGGTCGAAGGCGAAATGCCGGGCGATCTCGCGGGCGAATACCGATGGTTTGGATGTCGCCACATAAAGCGTCCGGCCTTGTCCGCGCAGGTGTTCAAGCATTTCCAAAACGCCTTCGAACAGCAGGTTTTCATACAGGCCGACCGTCTTGAAACGCTCGCGGTAGTGCCCGACCGCTTCCCAGGCGCGGGCTTCGTCAAAGCCGTAGAACTCCATGAAGGCCTGCAGCAGCGGCGGCCCAATGAAGGGTTCGAGCTTGGTCAGTTCCGGCTCTTCGATGCCGAGCTTGGCCAGCGCATGCTGGATCGAGCGGGTGATGCCTTCGCGCGGGTCGGTGAGGGTGCCGTCGAGGTCGAAGAGGATGGTCGAATGATGCATGAAGGCGAGCCGGCTGCTGGGTGGCCGCCGATTGTCCCGCACTCGGCGCTTAGCCGGCAAACCAGAGCACCGGCAAGCGTGGGCTCGGCGCAAGGGATCAGCGGGCAGCGCATCGAGGTGTTTGGCGGGATGCTTTCTTGAACGTCGCCATGATCGCCAGCAAGCTGGCTCCTACGGATCACCAATAGCGCAATCTGGAATTCAATCCGGATTGGATCAGCAACCGCGCCAGAGTCGCAGGGCCTTGAACTGAACATGGCACTGCCTTTCGTAGGAGCCAGCTTGCTGGCGATCCGCTACGAACATGTCAGTCAGCGTACGCCTGCTCCAGATGCTGATCCTTCAGCTTCACGTAATTACCCGCGGTATAGCTGAAAAAGCTGCGCTCCTTGTCCGTCAGCGGCCGGGCTTGTTTCACCGGGCTGCCGACGTAGAGAAAGCCGCTTTGCAGGGTCTTGCCCGGCGACACCAGGCCGCCGGCGCCGATGATCACTTCATCCTCGACCACCGCGCCGTCCATCACGATCGAACCCATGCCCACCAAGATTCGGCTGCCCAGGGTGCAGCCGTGCAGGGTGACCTTGTGGCCGACGGTGACTTCATCACCAATGGTCAGCGGGAAGCCATCCGGGTTGAAGGGGCCGGCGTGGGTGATGTGCAGCACACTGCCGTCCTGGATGCTGGTGCGCTTGCCGATGCGGATACGGTGCATGTCACCGCGGATTACGGTCAACGGCCAGACGGAGCTGTCTTCGCCAATTTCGATGTCGCCGATAAGCACCGCACTGGGGTCGACGAAAACGCGTTCGCCGAGTGTTGGCGTGTGGCCCTGATAGGTTCGGATGCTCATGAATTGCTCCTGTAGCTCAAAAAGGATTGGGCGTTTCTAGTGGACAGGCCCAGCGGCGGAACTGCTGCCGGGCCGGAAGAACTCGCCCGGCGTGGCGCCGAACTGTTCGCGAAACGCGGCGATGAAGGCCGACAGGGACTCGTAGCCGCAGCCCAGCGCGACGTCGGTGACCCGCTCGCCGCGCTCCAGCGCCGGCAGTGCGCTGAGCAGCCGCAAGCGTTGGCGCCAGGCACGGAAGGTCAGCCCGGTCTCGCGAAGAAACAAGCGGCTAAGGGTACGTTCGGAAACCCCCAGGGTTCGGCTCCAATCGGCCAGCCCTTCCTGGGATTCCGGCTGTGTCTGCAAGCTTTTGCACAGCTGCTGCAGGCGTGGTTCGGCCGGCAGCGGCAACACCAGCTCGACTTCCGGCGCGCAACCCAGCTGGTCCAGCAGTACCTGCACCAGGCGACCTTCCGCGCCGTCTTCGGCATAGGCTTCAGGCAGGGTGCTGAAATGTCGGATCAGCTCGCGCAGCAAGGGGCTCACCTGCAGTACCCGACAATGCTCCGGCGCAACGCCCGCTACACTGCGATCGATGTACAGGCTGCGGATGCAAGTATCCGGCGCGCAGAACACCTGATGAGTGACGCCTGCCGGAATCCATACCGCGCGCAGGGGTGGGGCGATGAAGCGGCCGCGGTCGGTCCGTACCTCAAGCACGCCTTCGACTGCATGAGAAAGCTGCACCCAGGGATGGCTGTGGCGGTAGCCGAGCTTGAGGTTGGGCGGTGAGTCCAGCTGGCCGTAGACCGGTCGCGGCAGCGCTTTAAGCTCGCTGAGACGGGTGATGAGGACGGCTTCTTGTCCGATTGGCGACATTTCGTGCCTGCTTGGCGTTAGTCGGAAGGCGCTGTCAACGGTAAGGTCCATTCCTGTTGCCCGCAAGCCCCAAGGAAATTCCAATGGCCAAGCTCCGCCTGCTCTTCGATAACTTCACCCTGGCCCTGCTCGCGGTGGTCGCGATTGCCACGCTGTTTCCCTGCGAAGGGCAGGTCGCGGTGTTCTTCGAGTGGCTCACCGCTGCGGCCATCGCGCTGCTGTTCTTCATGCACGGCGCCAAGCTGTCGCGTGAAGCGATCATTGCCGGTGCCGGTCACTGGCGCCTGCACCTGCTGGTCTTCGCTTGCACCTTCGTGATGTTTCCGTTGCTGGGGTTGGCGCTCAAGCCCGTATTGACGCCCATGGTCGGCACCGAGCTGTACCTGGGTATGCTCTATCTCTGCGCGCTGCCGGCCACAGTGCAGTCAGCCATTGCGTTCACTTCGCTGGCGCGTGGCAACGTCCCGGCGGCGATCTGCAGCGCGGCGGCGTCCAGCCTGATCGGCATTTTCCTCACCCCGTTGCTGGTATTGCTGCTGATGGGCGTCGAGGGCGAGACCGGCTCGACCCTGGACTCCATCGGCAAGATTGTCCTGCAGTTGCTGGTGCCCTTCATAGCCGGGCAGATCGCGCGGCGCTGGATTGGTGCCTGGGTGACGCGCAACAAGACTTGGCTCAAGACCGTCGATCAAAGCTCCATCCTGCTGGTGGTCTACACCGCGTTCAGTGGCGCGGTGGTCGACGGTTTGTGGCAGACCGTGCCGCTCGGTCATCTGCTGGGATTGACCGTGGCCTGCTGCTTGTTGCTGGCGATCGTCTTGTGGCTGACCAGCGTGCTGGCCAAGGTGTTTGGTTTTAACCTTGAAGACCGCATCACCATTCTGTTCGCCGGTTCGAAGAAGAGCCTGGCGACGGGCGTGCCGATGGCCCAAGTGCTGTTTGCCACCAGCGCGGTCGGCATGATCATCCTGCCATTGATGCTCTTCCATCAGATCCAGCTGATGGTCTGCACGGTGCTGGCGCAGCGCTATGCCCGCCGTCCCGAGCTTCCCGCGGAATCGCATGCGGCGTCGTAGGTGCCGCGTGCATTGATCGCGAGCAAGCTCGCTCCTACAAGAGCCCTGTTGCGGCCCCCGCCGCATTGAGGAACTGTCGCAAACCGAAGGAGCTAGGGGGAGGCCGAGTCCTTGCTGGCGATCTCTGGCATAGGCACGCGGAAGCGGCCTGCCATGAGCGGAGCACTTGATCGCCAGCAAGCTGGCTCCTACAGAAGAGGTACGGCGGAATCCGCGCCGCAGGGCATATCGGACAGTTGTGTTTCTGAGATCCGGCTGTACACACCGTGCTGTCGCAAACCGAAGGAGCTAGGGGGAGGCCGAGTCCTTGCTGGCGATCTCTGGCATAGGCACACGGAAGCGGCCTGCCATGAGCGGAGCACTTGATCGCCAGCAAGCTGGCTCCTAGCAAGAGCGGTATCACGGAACCCGCGCAGCAGGAAATCGTCGCAGTTATTACAGGCACTCGGTCGGAGAGGCGGGTTCGTTGATGGCGCTTGGCGGCACCAACTTGATCGCTCAAGTCCTGCGATGCCGTTAACCATAGCGCCACTCTATCGCGCCGTTTGCTGGCTGCGCGGCCGGGCAATTGGCTTTAACATGCCTGGCTGATCACTTATTCAAGGGGCAACTGCCGTGACCGATACCAATCCGCTGCTTCGGGATTTCGACCTGCCACCTTATTCCGAGATCCGCCCCGAGCATGTCGAGCCGGCGGTGGACACCATTCTTGGCGACAACCGCGTCGCCCTGCAGGAACTGCTCAGCCGGCCTGCCGAAAGCCTCGACTGGAGCACCCTGGTGGTGGGCCTGGACGAGATGAACGAGCGCCTCAGCCGCGCCTGGGGTCCGGTCAGCCACCTCAATGCGGTGCGCAACAGCGCTGAATTGCGCAGCGCCTACGAGGCCTGTCTGCCCAAGCTATCTGCCTACGCCACTGAACTCGGTCAGAACGCCGAGCTGTTTGCTGCCTATCAGGCGCTGTCGCTGAGTCCGGAAGCCGACGGCTTCGATGTCGCGCAGAAGACCATCCTCGAACATGCGCTGCGCGATTTCCGCCTGTCCGGTATTGACCTGCCGCCCGCCGAGCAACAGCGTTTCGGCGCGATCCGCATGAAGCTCTCCGAGCTGGGCAGCACCTTTTCCAATCAGTTGCTCGACGCGACCCAGGCCTGGACCAAGCACGTCACCGATGAAAGCCTGCTGGCCGGCATCACCGATTCGTCCAAAGCGCAGATGGCGGAGGCCGCCAAGGCCAAAGAGCTGGACGGCTGGCTGATCAGCCTGGAATTCCCCAGCTACTTCGCCGTGATGACTTACGCCGACAACCGCGCGCTGCGCGAAGAGGTCTATGTTGCCTATTCCACCCGCGCCTCCGATCAGGGGCCGAATGCCGGCCAGCTCGACAACGGCCCGGTGATGGAGCAGATCCTCGACCTGCGCCAGGAACTGGCCAAGCTGCTTGGCTTTGGCAACTACGCCGAGCTGTCGCTGGCGACCAAGATGGCCGAGAGCACCGATCAGGTGCTGGGCTTCCTGCGTGACCTGGCCCAGCGCAGCAAGCCGTTCGCCGAGCGCGACCTCAAGGAGCTGCGCGCTTTTGCCGCCGAGCACGGCATCACCGATATGCAGAGCTGGGACGTCAACTACTTCGGCGAAAAGCTGCGCCAGGCGCGCTACAGCCTGAGCCAGGAAGAGCTGCGTGCCTACTTCCCCGTGGATAAGGTGCTGTCCGGCCTGTTCGCCATCGTCAAGCGCCTCTACGGCATCGAGATTCACGAGCTGGAAGACTTCGACAGCTGGCATCCGGACGTTCGCCTGTTCGAGATCCGCGAGAAGGGCGAGCATGTCGGGCGCTTCTTCTTTGACCTCTATGCGCGGCCCAACAAGCGCGGCGGTGCGTGGATGGACGGCGCGCGCGACAAGCGCCGCACGTGCCTGGGCACGCTGCAGACGCCTGTGGCCAATCTGGTCTGCAACTTCACCCCGCCTGTAGGCGAGCGCCCGGCGCTGCTGACTCACGATGAAGTCACCACACTGTTCCACGAGTTCGGCCATGGCCTGCATCACCTGCTGACCCAGGTCGAGCACGCTGGCGCCTCGGGCATCAACGGCGTGGCCTGGGACGCCGTCGAGTTGCCGAGCCAGTTCATGGAGAACTGGTGCTGGGAGCCTGAAGGCCTGGCGCTGATTTCCGGTCACTACCAGACCGGCGAGCGGCTGCCGCAGGACAAGCTGGACCAGATGCTGGCGGCAAAGAACTTCCAGTCCGGGCTGGTGATGGTGCGGCAGCTGGAATTCTCGCTGTTCGACTTCGAGCTGCACGCTACCCACGGCGACGGCCGCAGCGTGCTCGACGTGCTGGAAAGCATCCGTGACGAAGTCTCGGTGATGCGTCCGCCGGCCAGCAATCGCTTCCCCAACAGCTTTGCCCACATCTTTTCCGGCGGTTACGCGGCCGGTTACTACAGCTACAAGTGGGCCGAGGTGCTGTCCTCCGACGCCTTCTCGCGTTTCGAAGAGGAGGGCGTGTTCAACGCCGATACCGGCCGCGCCTTCCGGGATGCCATCCTCGCGCGTGGAGGCTCGCAGGAACCCATGGTGCTGTTCGTCGACTTCCGTGGCCGTGAGCCGTCCACCGACGCCTTGCTGCGCCATCTCGGCCTGACCGAGGAAGTGGCATGAGCGACCATTCCGAGGTGACCACGAAACGCTTTATCGCCGGAGCCGTGTGCCCGGCGTGCAGCGCTTCTGACAGCATCAAGATGTGGGACGTCGATGGCGTCCCGCATCGCGAATGCGTGGAATGCGGCTACGCCGATACGCTCAATGCCCAGGGTCAGTCGGTGCCGTCTGAGCTCGGCACGCGCGTTAACCACGCCAAGCCGAAGGCGGCGGATCCGCAGGTCCAGGCGGTGCAGTTCTTTCCCAACCCAAAGCTGAAGAAAAAACCCGACTGACAGACTGGAGATCGCCATGTGGCATATCACCTGTGGCGATCTCGCCGCTGACAGCGTCCGGCAGCTGTTGGCCGAGGGCAATGAGGTTCTCAACCTGCGCGACGACCTGGCTGTCGGGCCGCTCGCTGATATCGAATCCCCGCCATGCGAGACACGCATGGCGTTCTGGGAGGGCGTCTGGCCTGTCGGGTTGGAGCCTCGTCCGGATTTCTCGGGCATTGCCAGCGATGCTGAGTGGCTGGCGCGGCTGCCTGACCAAGCGCGGCAAATAACGATCTGGCATGGCGACAGCGCCTCTGAACAGTTGATGCTGGCGCGGGTGGCGGCGGCCCTTGAAGGATCATCGATTCCGCTGTATGAGGTCGCCTGTGGCACCGGTGACAGTCGAGTCGGCACGCGTATGGCGGTGTCCATGCATGCACCGGATGCGCTGGCAGCGCTGTACCAACCTCGCCTCGTTGCGCCTGGTCGCATCGCCGAACTCGCTGGCCAATGGCGGGCCGCCGTTAAAGAGAACGCAGCCATACGTCGCTGGATCGACGGGCGTTTCGTCGGTGAAGACCACTCGCGGATTGACAGCGAGCTGCAGGCGGCCTGCAGCAATGACTGGATGCCGCTGGCCCGCGCCATGGCCGAGGTCATGGCCCATTGCAACGGCTTCTTCGCGACCGACCTGTTCCTCTACTGGCGCGCCCGTGAGCTGGCGAAACGTGGCTTCATTGAATTCAGCGACGATGCGCAAGCCGGGTACAGCAAGCTGCAGGTGCGGCGCTCTCCTAACTGAGCGCGAGCTGAGCAGGGCCGGGATCGGTGCGTAACCGGAAACGGTTCACCAACGGGAGGCGCCTATCGGGCGCCAAGCCGTATCCCCAAACTGCCGAACAGCAGCGCTGAGGTCATATTGATGAAATGCAAAAGGCGACTCCTGACGCTTGGTCTGCTTGCCTTCGTATCGCTGCAATCGCTTGCAGAGCCAGGCATATCGACCCTTGAAGCCACGCGGAGCGAATGGTCGACCTATCGTTTCCCGTTGCTCGAAGGCGAATCGAAGGCGTCGGAGCGGATCAATATCTACCTGCACGCCTTCGAACTCGACGGGCTGCCAGGTCGCTTCGAGCAGTCGCCGTTCGAGCGGGTCTGGCCGCAAGAGGACGTAGGGCAGGGTGTCGTCAGCCTGGATTATGAGATCCATGCCAAGACCCCTGGCTTCCTATCGCTGGCGATCATTGGTGAATACTACGGGCCCTATCTCAGCCTGGGCCGCAAAGACTACGCGTTCGACCTCGCCGATGGCTCGCCCCTCTCGTTGTCACAATTATTCAGCGAGCAGGGGCTGCAAAACATGCGGCGGCGCATCAGCCAGGCGCGGGTCGAGCGTCTCGAAACATTCCTGGCCCAGCTTTCAGCGAACAGCGCCAGCGCTGACGACGCCGAGACGGCCGAAATCCAGCGCGGGATGTACGAAGAATGCTTGCCGCGCCATCGCGAGACCAATCTTGACCATAGCCGACTTTTACTCGGGCCAACGCAACTGACCCTGGTTGCCGGACGCTGCTCGGCTCATGCGGTCCGCGCGCTGGATGATCTAGGCGAATTTTCGAACAGTTTCGCTTACACCGATCTTGCGCAGGAGCTGAGTCCGTACGGGCGATGTCTGCTACTGGAACAGCGCAGCGATTGCCGGGACCTGTCGAAGCCGCAGATAAGCGGCGTCTACCGCGGCGTAGTAAACGGGCGCCAGCGAATAACCTTAGTCATCGCGCCGCCCGACGCCGGTGGCTCATCCAGGGCATTCAGTTTCCGAAATGAAGACGCCTCCAGGGTAGAACTCTCTGCGAGGCAAGAGCCCGACGCGGGTCGAATCCTGCTTCGAGAGCAGAACGCGAGACCCGCGCTGTTCGAGCTTCTGCTAGAGCGCGACGGTCAACTCAGTGGCACGTGGCAGGAGAAAGCCGGGCCTCAGGTTCCCGTCGAGCTACGCTGATCGCGTCAGCTCCACGATGATCATTGGTGACGTTAAGCCTCGTTTGTCGGAAGCCGAGGCAGGCGCTGAATATGACCGTATACTGTATGCATAAACAGTATACAGGCGCCGCTTATGTCTCATCACATACCCCTCTCCACGCTGCGCGGCCGCGGCACCGCGATCAATCCGGACAACCGTTTCGCCCCGACCCGCAGCGAGGCGTATGACGACGGCTGGGAACAAGACGTGCCGCCAACGCGCGCTACCGAAGTCCGGTTCGAGACGGCCAAGAGCGTGCTTACCCGTAACCAGTCGCCAGACGTGGGCTTCGACCGTTCTGTGAACCCCTATCGGGGCTGTGAGCACGGCTGCATCTACTGTTTCGCGCGGCCGAGCCACGCGTACTGGGATATGTCGCCCGGTATTGATTTCGAAACACGGCTGATCGCCAAGACCAACCTCGCCGAGCGCCTTGAGCAGGAACTCTCCAAACCCGGCTACGTGCCGCAGCCCATCGCGCTGGGGGTAAACACCGATGCCTATCAGCCACTCGAACGCGAGCAACAGCTGACGCGTCAGGCGCTGGAAATCCTGCTGCGCTTCAAGCACCCGGTACACATCATCACCAAGGGTTCGCTGGTGCTGCGCGATCTCGATCTGCTGGTGCCGCTGGCCGAGCAGCGACTGGTCAGCGTTTCGGTCAGCCTGACCACGCTGGATGACGAGCTCAAACGCATCATGGAGCCGCGCGCGGCGTCGCCTTCGGCGCGGCTGCGCGTGTTGCGCACGCTGCATCAGGCAGGCGTGCCGGTGAGCGTGATGTGCGCGCCGATGATTCCGATGATCAACGACATGGAGCTGGAACGCATGCTCGAAGCAGCGCGGGAAGCCGGTGCGCGCTCGGCTGGCTATGTGCTGCTGCGGTTGCCGCACGAAGTGGCGACACTGTTCGATGAGTGGCTGCAGGAGCATTTTCCGCAGCGGGCCGCCCATGTGATGAGCCTGGTCCGGCAGTCGCGCGGCGGTAAGGATTACGACAGCCGTTTCGGCAGCCGCATGCGCGGTGAAGGGCAGTTCGCCCAGCTGCTCGCCCAACGTTTTCAACTGGCCTGCAAGCGGCTGGGCTACAACCGTCGTAACCAGAACGATGGGCTGGATTGCAGCCGTTTCGCCGTGCCGGGCTCGCAGATGTCGCTGCTCTGAAGGATGGTCACCACGCAGGCGGGTGACGGGTGCCATCATTCGGCAATCGGTCACTCGTCTGTAAATGCCGTTCTAGAGCGGTTCGTTCAGTTTCACTTAAGTCTCGCTGATTAGCCTCGTGGCAAATGTGACCAGGCAGTCACGGGGCTGCTAGTCGGCCTCCTGACCCTGGCGCGCCTTGCCCCTGCATCAGGAGACCAGCCCCATGCGTCACTCAAGCACTGCTCGTGTCGAGCCAGCCCAATTACGGGCGCGCGGCGAAAGCGCCGATGAGTCCTTCGCTCATCTCGTCGATGGCTTTCGCCGCTTCCGTACCGAGGTCTACCCCGAACAGCAAGCGCTGTTCGCGCGGCTGGCAAAGGCCCAGCAACCGCGTGCGATGTTCATCACCTGTGCCGACTCGCGCATTGTTCCAGAGCTGATTACCCAGAGTTCGCCAGGCGATCTGTTCGTCACCCGCAACGTCGGTAACGTGGTGCCGCCTTACGGGCAGATGAATGGCGGCGTCTCCAGCGCCATCGAATACGCGGTGATGGCGCTCAACGTGCAGCACATCATCATCTGCGGCCACTCCGATTGCGGCGCGATGAAAGCGGTGCTCAACCCTGACGGGCTGCAGCGGATGCCAACCGTAAAGGCTTGGCTGCGGCACTGCGAGGTAGCGCGCAGCATGGTCGAGGCCAACTGCAACTGTGCGGTCGAAGAGTCACTCGGAGTGCTCACCGAGGAGAACGTCGTCGCTCAGCTCGACCACTTGCGTACCCATCCCTCCGTGGCTGCCCGGCTGGCGGGTGGCCAGCTGTCGATTCATGGTTGGGTGTATTGCATTGAGACCAGTGAAATCCTCGCGTACGACGCCAGCGCCGGCCGTTTCGCGCCGCTCGACGGTGACGGACCCATGCCAGTGGCCACGCCTGCGCCGCGCTATCTGCAGGCCTAAGCCATTCGCTGTCGGTGATGCCGACCCGTATCGCCATCCACCGGGCGCGATGACAAGCGCGCCATGGTGTGTCCGAGGATTTATTAATGAATGCAGAAACGATCAAAGCAACCCTGCCACGCGATCTCATGGCGTCGGTGGTGGTTTTTCTGGTGGCGCTGCCGCTGTGCATGGGCATTGCCATCGCGTCCGGCATGCCGCCGGCGAAGGGCGTGGTGACTGGCATCATCGGTGGGCTGGTGGTGGGCTGGCTCTCAGGCGCGCCGCTGCAAGTCAGCGGTCCGGCTGCCGGCCTGACGGTGCTGGTGTTCGAGCTTGTGCAGCAATATGGCGCGGCCATGCTTGGGCCGATCCTGCTGCTAGCCGGTGCGCTTCAGCTGCTGGCGGGGCGTCTGAAACTGGGGTGCTGGTTCCGGGTCACGGCACCTGCGGTGGTCTACGGAATGTTGGCCGGTATCGGCATTCTGATCGTGCTTTCACAGCTGCACGTGATGATGGATGCCAGGCCGCAAGCGTCGGGGCTGGATAACCTCAGTGCGTTCCCCGCCGCGTTGTGGGCAGCGCTGCCGTTTGCAGGAGATGGTGACGGCCTGGTTGCGGAGTCTCTGGGGCTGCTGACCATCGCCTGCATGTGGGCGTGGGATCTGTTGAAGCCGCAACGGTTGCGTTTACTTCCTGGCGCATTGCTGGGCGTCGCGGCGGCAACGCTGGTGGGCTTGTGGATGGGGCTCGACGTGCGCCGTGTCGAGGCGCCGGACAACCTTGCCGATGCCATTACCTGGCTGCGGCCGGCCGATCTGCTGGCCTTCGCCGACCCCGGTCTGCTGGTTGCGGCATTGGCCGTGGCTTTTATCGCCAGTGCCGAAACGCTGTTGTCCGCTGCTGCGGTCGATCGCATGCATCAGGGGCCGAGAGCCGACTTTGACCGTGAGCTCTCGGCGCAGGGCATCGGCAACATGCTCTGCGGGCTGCTCGGCGCGCTGCCGATGACTGGCGTGATCGTGCGCAGCTCGGCCAACGTACAGGCAGGTGCCCGGACCCGGTTTTCGGCCATGCTGCATGCGGTCTGGCTGCTGGCGGCCGTGGTGCTGCTCGCTGCGCTGCTAGAGCGCATTCCCGTGGCGAGCCTGGCTGGCGTTCTGGTCTATACCGGGCTCAAGCTGATCGACCTGAAAGCGCTGCGCCAGTTGGGCCGTTACGGCCGCATGGCCATGCTCATCCATGTCGCCACTGCACTGACCATCGTCGCCACCGACCTGTTGACGGGTGTGCTGGTGGGCTTCGCCCTGACGCTGATGCAGCTGGCCTGGCAGGCTTCGCGCTTGAAAATCAATTTGGTTCAAGACGGACGTCGGGTCGAGTTGCGCATGCAGGGCGCGGCGACCTTTCTCAAAGTGCCGCAGCTGTCGCGCGCGCTGGCAGGGGTGCCGCAAGACGCCTGGCTGCATGTGCCGATGGAGCATCTGCGCTATATCGACCACGCCTGCATGGAGCTGCTGGACGAGTGGCAGCGCTCTAACAAGGGCAACGGCGCTCGGCTGGTCATCGAGCCACGGGCATTGGTCCGACGGGTGGAAGGTGGGCGCCGACAGGCTGCATATCTCGGCGCGCTATCGGAGGGGAACTAATCACAGCGGCGAGCCCCTGATCTTCAGACACAGGCGTGCGTTCGGCGCGCCTTTCTGCCAGCAGCGCATCGGTGGTCCCGGTGCGCTGCTGTTCGTTCTGGAGGACTGAGTTGGAAGTCTTTATCGATCTGCTGCAATGGCCGGCAATGGTGGTGACGGTACTGGCAGCCTGGCTGATTGGCTCACTGAAGCCGCGCCGCCGCACCGTCGGTTTCTGGTGTTTTCTGCTGAGCAATCTGCTCTGGGTGATCTGGGGCTGGCATGCCGAGGCCTGGGCGTTGATCACACTGCAGGTGTGCCTGGCGCTGATGAATATCCGTGGCGTGAAGAAGAACGACCACGATGCGGCACAGGCCGAAGCGAGCCCTGGTACCTGACTAAATTGCCAGTCCGGGATCGCTGTCTATACTCCGATCGTAAGCGTACCGATTGATTCCGACTGCGCGTGCAAAGCGAGGACTGGCAACCAGGAATTGGGGGGAGCCAGATCGGAGCGTGGTCAGGCTGTCGTAGCGAGCGTTTTGCTCAGCTCTGCGGCCGGACAGGCGGTCGGCGGGATAACAAGAACCATAAGGGGAACCCGCAATGTCGCGACATCCACGAGCCTGGATGGGGATTGGATTGTGTTCGCTATTCAGCCAGGCGCAGGCGGCCTGGGACGTGAATATGCGTTCCGGTGCCACAGACGTCAGCCGCTCCGTTTTCGATCTGCACATGACCATCTTCTGGATCTGCGTGATCATCGGCGTGCTGGTGTTCGCGGTAATGTTCTGGTCGATGTTCGCTCACCGTCGCTCCAAGCGGCTGGAGTCGGCGCATTTCCACGAGAACACCAAGGTCGAAGTCCTCTGGACCATCATTCCTCTGTTGATTCTTGTCGGCATGGCGGTGCCGGCCACCCGCACGTTGATCCACATCTACGACTCCACCGAATCGGATGTGGATATCCAGATCACCGGCTATCAGTGGAAATGGCACTACAAGTACCTGGGTGAGGACGTCGAGTTCTTCAGCAACCTCACCACGCCGCGTGACGAGATCAACAACTTGGCCCCCAAGGGCGAAAACTACCTGCTCGAGGTCGATGAGCCCCTGGTGATCCCGGTCGGCGCCAAGGTGCGCTTTCTGATCACCGCCGCGGACGTCATCCATTCCTGGTGGGTGCCGGACCTAGCAGTCAAGAAAGACGCCATCCCCGGCTTCATCAACGAATCCTGGACGCGCGTCGAGGAGCCCGGCATCTACCGCGGCCAGTGCACCGAGCTGTGCGGCAAGGACCACGGTTTCATGCCCGTGGTGGTAGAGGTCAAGTCCCAGGAAGACTACGCCGCCTGGCTTGGCGAGAAGAAAGCCGAAGCCGCCAAGATCGCCGAGCTGACCAGCAAGGAATGGACGCTCGAGGAGCTGGTCGAGCGCGGCGAGAAGGTTTACCAGACCAACTGCTCCAGCTGCCACCAGGCCAATGGCGAAGGTCTGCCGCCGATGTTCCCGGCACTGAAGGGGTCCCCCATCGCCACCGGTGACGCAGCTGCTCATATCGGGATTGTGGTGAATGGCAAGAAGGGCAGCTCGATGCCGGCATTCGGCCCGCAACTCTCGGAAGTGGACATCGCTGCGGTGGTGACCTACGAGCGACACGCCTGGGGTAACGACACGGGCGACATGGTCACGCCGAAAGACGTGCTCGACTTCAAACAGGCCGAAGAAGCCAGTCAATAAGAGGAGTGGCGGCGATGAGTGCAGTGATCGACGATCATGGTCATGCCGGGCATGACCACCACCATGGCCCGGCCAAAGGGTTATCCCGCTGGCTGTTGACCACCAACCACAAGGACATCGGCTCGATGTACCTGTGGTTCAGCTTCTGCGCGTTCCTGCTGGGCGGTTCGATGGCGATGGTCATCCGCGCCGAGCTGTTCCAGCCGGGCCTGCAGATCGTGCAGCCGGAATTCTTCAACCAGATGACCACTATGCACGGCCTGATCATGGTGTTCGGCGCGGTGATGCCGGCCTTCGTCGGCCTCGCCAACTGGATGATCCCGTTGATGATCGGCGCGCCGGACATGGCGCTGCCGCGGATGAACAACTTCAGCTTCTGGCTGTTGCCGGCTGCGTTCGGCTTGCTTGTCTCGACGCTGTTCATGGAGGGCGGCGGGCCCAACTTCGGCTGGACCTTCTACGCGCCGCTGTCGACGACCTACGCGCCCGAATCCGTGACCTTCTTCATTTTTGCCATTCACCTCATGGGCATCAGTTCGATCATGGGGGCGATCAACGTGGTCGCCACCATCCTCAACCTGCGCGCGCCCGGCATGACGCTGATGAAGATGCCGCTGTTCGTCTGGACCTGGCTGATCACGGCCTTCCTACTGATTGCGGTAATGCCGGTGCTGGCGGGCGTGGTAACGATGATGCTGATGGACATCCACTTCGGCACCAGCTTCTTCAGCGCGGCCGGCGGCGGTGATCCGGTGCTGTTCCAGCACGTGTTCTGGTTCTTCGGTCACCCCGAGGTGTACATCATGATCCTGCCGGCATTCGGCGCGGTCAGCTCGATCATCCCGGCGTTCTCGCGCAAGCCGCTGTTCGGCTACACCTCGATGGTCTATGCCACAGCGGCGATCGCCTTCCTCTCGTTCATCGTCTGGTCGCACCACATGTTCACCGTTGGCATCCCGCTGACCGGCGAGCTGTTCTTCATGTACGCGACGATGTTGATCGCGGTGCCCACTGGCGTGAAGGTGTTCAACTGGGTGGCGACCATGTGGCGGGGATCGCTGACCTTCGAGGCGCCGATGCTGTTTGCCGTGGCGTTCGTCATCCTCTTCACCATCGGCGGCTTCTCCGGCCTGATGCTGGCCATCGCCCCGGCGGACTTCCAGTACCACGACACCTACTTCGTGGTGGCGCACTTCCACTACGTGCTGGTGCCCGGTGCGATTTTCGGCATCTTTGCCTCGGCTTATTACTGGCTGCCCAAGTGGACCGGGCACATGTACGACGAAACCCTGGCCAAGCTGCATTTCTGGATGAGCTTCGTCGGCATGAACCTGGCGTTCTTCCCCATGCACTTCGTCGGGCTCGCCGGCATGCCGCGGCGTATCCCCGACTACAACATGATGTTCGCCAACTTCAACATGGTCTCAAGCATCGGCGCCTTCATGTTCGGCGCGACGCAGCTCCTGTTCCTGTTCATCGTCATCAAGTGCATTCGCGGCGGCCCTGCTGCTGCGGCCAAGCCCTGGGATGGCGCCGAAGGCCTGGAGTGGAGCGTGCCTTCGCCAGCGCCGTATCACACCTTCAGCGTGCCGCCGAGCGTGGAGGAATTGCATGAACACCGTACCGGCCCCAAGCATGACTAGCCTGTCGAGTATTCGCCATGAAGGCTGAGCTGCCCCTGGGGCGCCTGATCGGGCGACTGCTGCTGGTGGTCGTGGCGATGTTCGCCTTTGGATTCGCGCTGGTGCCGATCTATGACGTGATGTGCCAGGCGTTCGGCATCAACGGCAAGACGGCGGGCGCTTATAGCGGCACGCAAAAAGTCAACGAGGCGCGGGAGGTGCGCGTGCAGTTTCTCGCCACCAATGCCTCGGGAATGCTGTGGGAATTCAAGCCAATAGCCGACCAGCTCAGCGTGAATCCAGGTTCCAGTCGGGAGATGCGCTTCATCGCCTACAACCCGACCGACAAACCCATGACGGCGCAGGCGGTACCCAGCGTGTCCCCATCCAAGGCCGCCGCCTATTTTCACAAGACCGAATGCTTCTGCTTTACCCAGCAGGTCCTGCAACCCGGTGAGCGTATCGAAATGCCGGTGCGCTTCATCGTCGACCAGGATCTGCCCGCCGATGTGCGTCATCTGACGCTTGCCTACACCCTGTTCGACATCACGTCTCGCCAACCTCCAGTCGCCGCTGCCCAGGCGTCCGTGGTGGTGGCCAAGGAGAGTCTGCAATGAGCCAACAGACCACCACGCACGAGAACTACTACGTACCTGCGCAGAGCAAGTGGCCCATCGTCGGGACGATCGCGCTGCTGACCACGGTCTACGGGTTGGGCAGCTGGTTCAATGACCTCAAGGCCGGGCGCGACGAGATCAGCGGGCCGGCGATCTTCTTCGTCGGCGCGCTGCTGATCGCCTACATGATGTTCGGCTGGTTTGGCGCGGTGGTCCGAGAAGGCCGCGCCGGCCTGTACAGCCCACAGATGGATCGTTCGTTTCGCTGGGGCATGAGCTGGTTCATCTTTTCCGAAGTGATGTTCTTTCTCGCGTTCTTCGGCGTGCTGTTCTACATCCGCTACTGGGTTGGTCCGTGGCTTGGCGGCGAGGGCGACAAGGGCGTCAGCGCCATGCTCTGGCCGAGTTTCGAATACACCTGGCCGCTGCTCAACAACCCCGATCCCAAACTCTACCCGGCGCCGGAGGGCACCATCAGCCCCTGGGGCCTGCCGCTGATCAACACCATTCTGCTGGTGACTTCCAGCTTCACTCTGACCTGGGCGCACCACGCCTTGCGCAAGGGCAACCGCAAGCAGCTCAAGCTCGGCCTGGGCCTGACGGTGCTGCTGGGGGCAATCTTCCTGATCCTGCAGATCGAGGAGTACATCCACGCCTATACCGAGCTGGGGCTGACCTTGGGCTCAGGCATTTACGGTGCGACCTTCTTCATGCTCACGGGTTTTCACGGTGCCCACGTGACCATGGGGGCAATCATTCTGACGGTGATGCTGGTGCGCAGTTTCCGCGGCCATTTCACCCCCGAGCAGCACTTCGGCTTCGAGGCGGCGGCCTGGTACTGGCACTTTGTGGATGTGGTGTGGATCGGCTTGTTCGTCTTTGTCTATGTGATTTAGCTGCACCCTAGGGGCCAAAGCCGGGCTGTAGCTGACCCGAGTAGAAGCCCCAGGCGATCAGCGCGACGGTCAATGCGGTCAGGGAAACACGAACGGAGAGGGCAGTGACCACACGCGAGGTGCGACCTTCGTCCTTGACCAGAAAGAACAGACCACTGAACAGACTGACCAGCGTGGCTACTAATAACAGAACAATCGCCGCCTTGAGCATGAGCGAGTCCGCCTTGAACAGGTGAGCTGGGGGGAACTGGGGGTGCAGTATAGCCAGTCAATTCGACACGCCGCGGGGCGTGGCATGAGCGGGTTCAAGCCCGGCCTCGTGCCGACCCTGGTGGTTTTCCTCCTGTTGCCGCTACTGGTCTGGCTGGGTATCTGGCAGCTGGAGCGCGGTGAGCTGAAGCGCGACATGCTGGCTCGTCAGGACGCGCGTCAACAAGCTGCACCGGTCGGGCCAGAGCAGATCGAGTCGCATGAGGAGCCGGCCTATAGCCGCATCTTCCTGCAGGGCAGTTTCGATGCCGAGCGCAGCTTTCTGCTCGACAGCCGTACCCGTGACGGTCAGGTAGGGGTGGAGTTGTTGCAACCCTTTCAGGATCAGCCCAGTGGTTTGTGGGTGTTGGTCAATCGTGGCTGGATTCCCTGGCCTGATCGGCGCATCCCGCCTAAGTTCGATACACCGGATCGCCCGCTGAAGCTTGCCGCCTGGATTTATGCGCCTTCAGGCAAGCCCTTCGTACTCAACAGGCGTCAGGCCGAAGGTTGGCCGCGCTTGGTCAATCACGTGGATGTCGAAGAAATCTGGCAGGTCCTTGATCGCGATGGCGTCGCTTACGAGCTGCGGCTCGAGCCGGGCCCTACGGCTTACCGCGCCGATTGGCCAGTCACCACCATGCAACCGCAGCAGCACCTGGGTTATGCCGTGCAATGGTTCGCTCTGGCGGCCGCTTTGCTGGCGTTGTTCATCTATTTTGGCGTGCATCAGGCACGGGGGACCAAGCAGTGACTGCGATGAATCCAACCTTCCAACCGACGCAACCCCAACGACGCAAGGGACGGCTGCAACTGCTGGCGATTCTCGCGGTGGTCATCGCGCCGATGCTGCTGGCGAGTGCGATGTACCGCTTCGGCTTCTGGGTGCCCGAAACCCGCAGTTACGACGGCGTACTGATCGCCAATGGCCAGGGGCGCGACGCGCTCGGTATCACGGCCCCGGTGGACGCAGAGCCACGTTGGGAATTGCTGGTGACTGCGCCTCAGGGCTGCGCCCAAGCCTGTCAGGAGCTGGTGTATCTGGCCCGCCAGATCAACATCGGCCTGGCCCGTGAAGCAGGGCGTGCCGGTCATGCACTGGCCAGCGGTACGACGCTGCTGGATGCGGCGTACGAGCAGCAACTGCAGCGCGAATACCCGCAGCTCAAGCGCTACGTCCTTCAACCTGCGGTGTATGCCGAGAACCCCGAAGCGCCGGCCGGCGCGCAACTGTGGATCGTCGACCCGCACGGCAATCTGGTCCTGCGTTATGACGAGAAGACGAAGGGCAAGGCGATCCTCGACGACCTGAAACATCTGCTGAAAATCTCCCAGATCGGTTGATTCAAGGCACTCGGCCGCCTCGCTGAAGTCCCAGATAGGTCGCCCAAGGAGTACATGATGGCAAAACCTGGATACCGCCTTGCCGTAATCGCCACGCTACTGGCCGTGGTGGTGGTATTGCTGGGTGCCTATACGCGCCTCACCCACGCCGGCCTCGGCTGCCCGGATTGGCCCGGTTGCTACGGGTTCCTTGCTGTGCCGATGAGCGAACAGGCGCAAAGCCTGGCCGCGCTTCGCTTCCCCGATGCCCCGGTAGAAGTGCGCAAGGGCTGGAATGAAATGGTGCACCGTTATTTTGCCGGTGCGCTGGGGCTGGTGATTCTCGGGCTGGCGGTGCAAGCAGTGCGACGGCGTTCACTGCCGGGCCAGCCGGTCAAATTGCCCCTGTTGCTGCTGGCGGTGGTCATCGCCCAGGCCGCGTTCGGCATGTGGACGGTGACCCTGCAACTCTGGCCGCAAGTGGTCACGGCGCATCTGCTCGGCGGCTTTGCCACCTTGAGCCTGCTGTTTCTGTTGTGCCTGCGTCTTTCCGGACGACAGCCATTCGCACCCCAGCTGCCCGGCTGGCTGAGAACCCTGGCGATGATCGGCATGTTGGCCGTGATTGCCCAGGTTGCCCTCGGCGGCTGGGTCAGCAGTAACTACGCGGCGGTGGCCTGCACGGACTTTCCCACCTGCCATGGCGAATGGTGGCCGGACATGGATTTCACCAACGCCTTCAATCTCACTCATCACGATATCGGCCCGAACTATCTCGGCGGGATGCTTTATGGCGAAGCCCGCACCGCGATTCATCTGACGCATCGGCTGGGCGCGCTTGCCGTGACGCTGATCCTGCTCACGCTCGCCTGGCAGCTGCGGCGCAACGGGCTGCCACGCCTGGCCGCGCTACTAGTTGCGGCGCTGGCTCTGCAGATCAGCCTTGGCATAAGCAACGTCCTGCTGAACCTGCCGCTGGCCGTGGCCGTTGCGCATAACGGCGGCGGCGCGCTGCTGCTTTTGGTGACCGTGCTAATCAACCATCGCTTGCGTCTGAACCCGACAGTTGCCACCGCAGCGGCGCCTCAGCCGAATCTGAATTCGAACACGACGGGCAGGCTTGACCTGCCTCGCGCTTGACCATAAGGAGAACCCCATGGCGACTCTACTCAGCGAACGCGGCGCCCAGGCCACCTGGCGCGACTATCTCGAGCTGACCAAGCCAAAGGTGGTGCTGCTCATGCTCATCACTTCGCTGGTGGGCATGTTCCTCGCTACTCGTGCGGGAGTCCCCTGGACGGTGCTGCTGTTCGGCAATCTGGGCATCGCGCTCTGTGCGGGTGGCGCGGCAGCGGTCAACCATGTGGTTGATCGGCGCATCGATTCGGAGATGGCCCGCACCCACAAGCGACCGTTGGCTGAGGGGCGCGTGTCGCCGGCAGCCGCGCTGGCGTTCGCGCTGCTGCTTAGCGTAGCCGGCATGGGCTTGCTGCTGACGTTCACCAACGCCCTTGCGGCCTGGTTGACGCTGGCCTCGCTGGTCGGGTACGCGGTCATCTATACCGGCTTTCTCAAACGAGCCACTCCGCAGAACATCGTCATCGGCGGGCTGGCCGGCGCTGCGCCACCCTTGCTCGGCTGGGTCGCGGTGACCGGTCAGATCACCGCCGAACCGCTGCTGCTGGTGCTGATCATCTTTGCCTGGACACCACCGCACTTCTGGGCGCTGGCGATTCACCGCAAGGACGAGTACGCCAAGGTCAACGTACCGATGTTGCCGGTCACCCACGGTGAGCATTACACCAAGGTGCACATCCTGCTCTACACCGCGATGCTGCTGGCGGTCAGCGTCATGCCCTTCGCCATCCACATGAGTGGCCCGCTGTACCTGGCGGCTGCAGTGCTGTTGGGTGCGCGGTTCCTGTTCTGGACGGTGGTGCTCTATCGCGACAGTCGCCCGCATGCGGCCATCAAGACCTTCAAGTTCAGCATCTGGTATCTATTCGCGCTGTTCATCGCGCTGCTGGTTGATCATTATCTGCCGCTGACTTTCTAGCCGTCGCCAAGGACCTCATGACCCGCATTCAGAAAACCGTATTCATCCTCGTAGCCCTGATTGCGCTGGTCATCGGCCTGACGGTCTACAAGGTGCTCAATACCGGCCAGCAACTCGATACTGCGGAGCTGCTCGATGCGGGCATCGTCCTGCTGCCTCAGGGCCGCGATGTGCCAGACCTGACACTGACCAATCAGGACGGCCAGTCAGTCTCCATGCAGGAGCTCGAGGGCAAATGGAATCTGTTGTTCTTCGGCTACACCTTCTGCCCGGACATCTGCCCTGCGACCCTGGCCGAACTGCGCCAGTTGCGCGGCGAGCTGCCTGAAGACGTCAACCAGCGTATGCAGCCGATCCTCGTCAGCGTCGACCCTGAGCGCGACACGCCGGAGCAATTGAAGAAGTACCTGGACTATTTCGGCGCCGGCTTCATCGGCCTGACCGGCCCGCTTGAAGACATCCAGACCCTGGCCAACGCCGCGGGCGTGCCTTTCATCCCCGCCGACACCTCGAAGGAAAACTACACCGTCGACCACGGCGGCAACCTCGCCCTGATCGGCCCCGATGGCCGACTGCGCGGCTTCGTCCGTGGCCCGCTGCGTACCGAAAAGCTCGCCGAGCAACTGCCTGTGCTGCTCAGAAGCGAGGGCTGAGCGCTATGGTTGCTGACCATCCGTAAAACAGCCAGCATCGGCCCATTCGGACCGCAAATGGCCGTCGAGCTGGCGGCCTTGTCGGTGGCCTTTTATCCTGACGCGCAGACCTTGACCGACTTGCCCCGATGACCCGCGTTTTATCGCCGCGCCCGCTGTTCGTCCTGCTGGCTGTTCTGCTGCTGCTTGCCATCTGGTTATCACTGGCGCTGGGGCCGGTGAGCCTTGCGCCGGGCGAGACCTGGCTCGCCGTACTCAGTCTCGCAGGTTTGCGCGAAGCCGATCCGCAGCTCGCCCAGGCCGAGCTCATCCTCGGACAGATTCGCCTGCCCCGCACGCTACTCGGGCTGGCGGTGGGTGCGGTGCTGGCCTTGACCGGCGTGGCGATGCAGGGGTTGTTTCGCAATCCGCTCGCTGATCCGGGGCTGATCGGCGTCTCCAGCGGTGCTGCGCTGGGCGCGGCGGTGGCTATCGTTTTTGGTTCTGCATTAGGCGGAATGCCAGCGGCGTTCGAGCCCTATTTGCTGTCGGCAAGCGCCTTCTTCGGTGGTTTGCTGGTAACGGCCATGGTCTATCGTCTGGGCCGGAGGGACGGCCAGACCAGTGTCGCCACCATGTTGCTAGCGGGTATCGCGCTGACCGCGTTAGCCGCTGCCACCATCGGCCTGTTTACCTATCTTGCCGATGACGCAACCCTGCGCACCCTGACCTTCTGGAACCTGGGCAGCCTGAACGGCGCGAGCTACGCGCGGCTCTGGCCGTTGCTGGTCGCGCTGGGTTTGGTTGCACTCTGGCTGCCCCAGCGGGCGGCTGCGCTAAATGCGCTGCTATTGGGCGAATCTGAAGCCCGCCACCTCGGCTTCTCTGTCGAAAGCCTTAAGCGCGAACTGGTGTTTCTCACCGCGCTCGGCGTTGGCGCTGCGGTGGCAGCGGCGGGGCTGATCGGATTTATCGGTCTGGTTGTGCCGCACCTGATCCGCCTGCTCAGCGGCCCGGATCATCGCGTGCTGTTGCCGGCGTCGGCGCTTGCGGGTGCGAGCCTACTGCTGTTCGCCGACCTGCTGGCGCGTTTGCTGATGGCACCCGCCGAATTGCCGATTGGCATTGTTACGGCACTGATCGGCGCGCCGTTCTTTCTGTTCCTGCTCATTCGGGGGCGCAACTGATGCTCCGCGCGGAGAACCTCGAGGTGCGTCGTGGTGCCCGTTGCGTCCTGCAGGGCATCGATCTCCAACTGCGAGCGGGTGAGATCTTCGGCGTGCTGGGGCCGAACGGCGCGGGCAAGAGCACCTTGCTCGGAGCGCTCAGCGGTGAGCTCGCAGCCAATGTTGGACAAGTCCTGTTAGCTGATCATCCGTTGCACGACTGGCCGTCGCGCGAGCGCGCACAGCGCCTAGCCGTGCTGCCGCAGCAGTCCAGCCTGAGTTTCGGCTTTCGCGTGAAGGAGGTGGTCGGCATGGGGCGTTTACCCCATGACGAAGGGCGCGCGGCGGACCAGCTCATCGTCGAGCAGGCTCTGACCGCAGCCGATGCCCGCCACCTCAAAGGCCGTAGCTACCTGACGCTGTCGGGCGGAGAGCGCCAGCGTGTCCACTTGGCGCGGGTGCTGGCGCAGCTCTGGCCCGGAGCTGAGGGACGCGTATTGCTGCTCGACGAACCCACCGCAGCACTGGACCCGCTGCACCAGCACAGCACGCTGCAGGCGGTACGCGGGTTTGCCGAACAGGGCGCCGCGGTGATGGTGATCCTGCACGACCTCAATCTCGCCGCCCGCTACTGCGACCGCCTGTTGCTGCTGCATGAAGGGCGCGCCCACTTGCAGGGCTCAGTGGACGAGGTGTTGCAGGCGCAACCGCTGCGCGACGTGTTCGGTCTGGACGTACTGATTCAGCGCCACCCGGAGCGAGGACATCCACTGGTCGTGGTGCGTTGAAGGTCGGGTCCGGTTGCACAGGCACTGGGCCTGACGGCTCATAAAAAACCCCGCACAAGGCGGGGTTCGTTGGGCTAGCTCACAGGCGATCAGAACGCCGGAACCACGGCGCCTTTGTATTTCTCATTGATGAATTGCTTCACCTCTTCGCTGTGCAGCACGTCGATCAGCTTCTGCATGGCGGCGCTGTCCTTGTTGTCCGGACGGGCGACCAGGATGTTCACGTAGGGCGAGTCGTTGCCTTCGATGACCAGGGCGTCCTCGGTCGGGTTCAGCTTGGCTTCCAGCGCGTAGTTGGTGTTGATCAGCGCCAGGTCGACCTGGGTCAGCACGCGCGGCAGGGTCGCGGCTTCCAGTTCACGGATCTTGATGTTCTTGGGGTTCTCGGCGATGTCCTTTGGCGTGGCGGTGATGCCGGCGCCGTCTTTCAGGGTGATCACGCCGGCTTTCTGCAACAGCAGCAGCGCACGGCCGCCGTTGGTGGCGTCGTTGGGGATGACGACGGTCGCGCCGTTAGGCAGCTCGTCCAGGGACTTCAGCTTGCTTGCATAGGCACCGAAGGGTTCGATGTGAACGCCAGCGACGCTGACCAGCTCGGTGCCCTTGCCCTTGTTGAATTCATCCAGGTACGGCTGGTGCTGGAAGAAGTTGGCATCCAGACGTTTCTCGGCAACCTGAACGTTCGGCTGTACGTAGTCGGTGAAGACCTTGACCTTCAGGTCGACGCCCTGTTCGGCGAGCTGGGGTTTGACGAACTCGAGGATCTCGGCATGCGGAACGGCGGTCGCGGCGACGTTCAGCTCGTCAGCGGCCTGGGCGGAGAACGCCGCGACAGCGGCAAAGGCGGCAAGCAGTTTTTTCATGGAAAGCTCCTGTCTGACTCGACGAACCCGTCGCCGATCATCTGTGGTTGGTAAGGCCTGAATTGGGCAATCATTTGCGGGAAAAATGTGTCACCAGCTTGTCGCCGACGCTTTGCAGTACCTGCACCAGCACCAGCAACAGGACGACTGTGACCACCATGACGTCGGTCTGAAAACGCTGATAGCCGAAGCGAATGGCCAGATCGCCGAGGCCGCCGGCACCCACCACGCCAGCCATGGCGGTGTAGGAGACCAGCGTGATGGCGGTGACGGTAACTGCGGCGATGATGCCCGGGCGCGCCTCGGGCAGCAATGCGTTGAAGATGATCTGGCGTGTGGTCGCGCCCATCGCCTGGGTCGCCTCGATAATGCCGCGGTCGACCTCACGCAATGCGGTTTCCACCAGCCGTGCAAAGAAGGGCGCGGCGCCCACCACCAGCGGTGGAATGGCGCCGGCGACGCCCAGCGATGTGCCGGTGATCAGCACCGTGAACGGGATCATCACGATCAGCAGGATGATGAACGGCAGCGAACGCAGCACGTTCACCACGAAGGAGAGGAAGCCATATAGCGGCCCGTTTTCGAACAGCTGGCGCGGGCCGGTCAAGAACAGCAGCACGCCCAGCGGCAGGCCCAGCAGGATGGTGAACAGCAGCGAGCCGCCGAGCATCAGCAGGGTGTCCAGTGTGGCGAGCCAGATCTCGTACCAGTCGACGTTTGCCAATAGGGCTTCCATCAGCGCAGCACCTCCACATGTACGTCAGCGGCATCCAGATGGGCCAGCGCCGCGGCCATGTCACCACCGACCAGGGCAAGGGTCAGCTGGCCATAGGGCGTGTCCTTGATGCGGTCGATACGGCCGGAAAGAATGCTGAAATCCACCCCGGTTTCCCGAGCCACGGTACCCAGCAACGGCTTGTAAGTGGCATCGCCCTGGAACGTCAGGCGCAGGATGCGGCCCGGGACATGGACGAAATCATCACGCTGTTCGCCTTCATCGACCGCTTCGTCTTCGAGGACGAAGCGTTGGGTGGTTGGATGTTTCGGATGGAGGAACACCTCGGTCACTGGCCCCTGTTCAACGATGGCGCCGCCGTCCATCACCGCGACGCGGTCGCAGACCCGCCGGATCACGTCCATCTCGTGGGTGATCAGCACGATGGTCAGTTTCAGTTCGGCGTTGATCTCCGCCAGAAGCTGCAGCACCGAAGCGGTGGTCTGCGGGTCTAGCGCGCTGGTGGCTTCGTCGCAGAGCAGGATGTCCGGTTCAGTCGCCAGGGCGCGGGCGATGCCGACCCGCTGCTTTTGTCCGCCGGAGAGCTGCGCCGGGTATTTGCGCGCATGGTCTTGCAGGCCGACGCGCGCGAGCAGGGCTGCAACGCGCGTGTCGATCTCGGCACGTGAATGGTTACCGGCCAGTCGCAGTGGCATGGCGACGTTGTCAGCGACCGTCTTGGACATCAGCAGATTGAAATGCTGGAAGATCATCCCGACTCGCTGGCGGAAGCGCCGCAGCCCATCGGCATCCAGCGCGGTGACGTCTTCGCCGTTGACCAGAATGCGACCACCGGAAGGTTCTTCCAGGCGGTTGATCAGACGCAGCAGCGTGCTCTTGCCGGCCCCGGAGTGGCCGATCAGGCCGAACACTTCACCCGCGCCAATCACAAGTTCTGTCGGCTTGAGCGCAGGCACTTCACGGCCTGCGCCCCGGCGATCGGCGACCCGATAGGTTTTGTGGACTTGCTGGAATTCGATCACGGGCGAACCTTGTGGGTGCGGTCGTAAGCGCCGGGATGGTCGGCGAGGGGCGTGCATTCTACGCGTTTGCAGGCCGCGGGCGTAGCGCAGCTGAACTCATTGAGACAAGCCATTGCTCCGATAGGCTGAGCAAATCGTCGCATCGCGCAACCTTGAGCGGCTTTGACAGGTCACTAACCGGTACACCGTGAATTGATCATGTAATCGGCTGCCACTAATCGCGGCCAGATTCCTTCGCGGTTCAGCACACTTTGCTTAACCGAGGCCCATGATGACGCATCAGAAAGATCCGAAGCACAGCGAGCTCGCCGGTACCAATACGGTCGATCGGCAGAACCACAATGCCAAGCTCGATGATCTCGAGGTTTCCCGCAGCGACGCCACGGGCGAAGCGCTGACCACCAATCAGGGCGTGAAGATCGCCGACAACCAGAACAGCCTGCGAGCCGGCGAGCGCGGTCCTTCGCTGCTCGAAGACTTCATCATGCGCGAGAAGCTGACCCACTTCGACCATGAGCGCATTCCCGAGCGTATCGTTCACGCTCGCGGCTCGGCGGCGCACGGCGTTTTCGTCAGCTATGACGATCACAGCTCATTGACCAAGGCATCCTTCCTCGCCGGAAAGGGCAAGGAAACGCCGGTGTTCGTACGTTTCTCCACCGTGCAGGGCTCCCGCGGCTCGGCCGATACCGTGCGTGACGTGCGCGGCTTCGCCACCAAGTTTTATACCGACGAAGGCATTTTCGATCTGGTCGGCAACAACATGCCGGTGTTCTTCATCCAGGACGCCATCAAGTTTCCCGATTTCGTCCATGCGGTGAAGCCTGAGCCGCACAACGAGATCCCACAGAGCCAGTCCGCCCACGACAGCTTCTGGGACTTCGTCTCGCTGACGCCGGAGTCCGCTCACATGGTCATCTGGGCCATGTCCGACCGCGGCATCCCGCGCAGCCTGCGGGCGATGGAGGGCTTCGGCGTGCACACCTTCCGCCTGATCAATGCCGATGGCACCAGCCGCTTCGTCAAATTCCACTGGAAGCCTGTCGCCGGTGCGTTCTCGCTGGTATGGGACGAAACCCTCAAGCTGGCCGGCAAGGATCCGGATTTCAACCGCCGCGACCTGTGGGAGTCCATCGAGATGGGCGACTACTTTGAATGGGAGCTGGGCGTGCAGGTGGTGGAAGAGGCCGACGAGCACAAGTTTGACTTCGATCTGCTCGATCCGACCAAGATCATCCCGGAAGAGCTGGTGCCGGTACAGAAGCTCGGCAAGATGACCCTCAACCGCAACCCGGACAACTTCTTCGCCGAGACCGAACAGGCTGCTTTCCATATCGGCCACATCGTGCCCGGTATCGATTTCACCAACGATCCATTGCTGCAGGGCCGGCTGTTTTCCTACACCGACACCCAGTTGCTGCGTCTGGGCGGTCCGAACTTCCACGAGATCCCGATCAACCGTTCGATCGCGCCGGTGCACAACAACCAACGCGACGCGCTTCATCGCCAGACCATCAACAAGGGCCGCGCCAACTACGAGCCCAACTCCATCGACGGCGGTTGGCCGAAGGAAACGCCGCCTGCGGCCAGCGGTGGCGGCTTCGAGAGCTATCCGGAGCGCATGGAAGGGCACAAGGTACGGGCTCGCAGCCCGTCGTTCAGCGATCACTTCTCCCAGGCCACGCTGTTCTGGAACAGCATGAGCACTCCGGAGAAGGAGCACATCATCGGCGCCTACAGCTTCGAGCTGGGCAAGGTGGAGCGGGTGTTCATCCGTGAGCGCCAGGTCAACGAGATCCTCGCCAATATCGACCTGGAGCTGGCGCGCCGCGTCGCGGAAAACATCGGTGTTACGCCGCCGACCGCACCGACCATCAGCCTCAAGCAGCCGAACCCGGCCAGCTCGCCGGCTCTGAGCCTGATGAATCACCTGTCTGGCAATATCAAGTCGCGCAAGGTGGCGATCCTTATTGCCAACGGCGTGGATGGCGATGCAATCGACGCGTTCAAGCAAAAGCTGGCTGGCGAAGGTGCATTGGCCAAGCTGATCGGGCCTTCACCAGCGCCGGTCAAAACCGCCGACGGCAAGATGCTGACACCCGATGCGGCCATGGACGGCATGCCCTCCATCGCCTTCGATGCGGTATTCGTACCAGGTGGCGCGCAGAGCGTGCAGACGATGGCCAAGTCCGGTGTCGCCAAGCACTACCTGCTCGAGGCCTACAAGCATCTGAAGCCCATCGCGGTACTGGGCGATGCACGGCAGCTGCTGACTGCACTGAATCTGCCGGAAGATGCCGGTCTGGTAACTGGTGATGACGGCGATGTAGCCACGGTGTTCACGGCGTTCGCCCAGGCACTGGCGCAACACCGTATCTGGGCGAGGGAAGCCGCTGCGGAGCAGGTTCCGGCCTGATCTGAGCACCACAGGAAGGGAGCGTTTACCGCTCCCTTTCGTTCAGCCATCGCGAAACCAGCTAGGTCACTCCATCACTGGACGCATGAAGGTGCGCTCATAACTGATGATGAACCTGCTCTCCAAGGCTGTATTCACAGCTCGGACGCACTCTGCGTCAGTTTCAGCTTCTTTTCGATACCGCTCATAGTCCGAGAGGCTCGGAAAACTGAACAGACAATAAGCAATGTTGTTTGCCCCCTCGGCCGGAAGAAAGTAGCCGTGGTGCAGGCCACCCATTCTCTTGACCAACCGAATCCAAAGACGCGAATAACTTTCGAAGGCTGGAAGTTGGTAGGGGTCGATTACATATTTGACGTGGCAAGTGATCATAACGGCTTCCTCGGACGGCAGAAGCGCAGCTTACCGACCCTGCTCAGCTCGAGCATCACTCCTGTTTGCTCGGCTGGCAATCTTGCGTTCATGCCTCGACTTTCATGACTTCCAGAAGCGCGCGGGCTTACTTAGGCGCTTGGTCTGTCAGCTCGCGCCAGTGCAGGTAGCAGCGCAGGTCGAATTCGGTCTGGGCATAGCCGGGCATCATGTGTTCGCAGAGCTTGTAGAACGCGCGGTTGTGATCACTCTCGCGCAGGTGTGCCAGTTCGTGCACCACGATCATCTGCAGAAACTCCGGCGCCGCTTCCTTGAACAGCGCGGCAACGCGAATCTCCTTCTTGGCCTTGAGCTTGCCGCCCTGCACGCGCGACACGGCGGTGTGCAGGCCGAGCGCGCGGTGCGTGAGGTCCAGCCGGTTGTCGTAGAGCACCTTGTCGATGCTCGGTGCGCTTTTCAGGTGGCTCTGGCGCAATTGCTGGACATAGCCATACAGCGCCTTGTCGCTCTGCACCTGATGGCGTTGCGGATAGCGTCGCTCGAGGTACTCGCCGAGGCGCTGCTCCTCGATCATTCGGCGGACCTGATCCTGCAACGGCTCCGGATAGCCCTGCAGGTATCTCAGTGCTGTCATCGGTCTAGTTCCGACGCGGCCAGGCAAAGCTGAGCAGGAACATCGCCGCGGCGGACACGACGATGGACGGCCCTGCCGGTGTGTCCTGATACCAGGACAGCGAGAGGCCGCAGCACACCGCCAGCAGCCCCAGCAGGCTTGCGCCCAGGGCCATCTGTTCCGGCGTGCGGGCGTGACGTTGCGCGGCGGCCGCGGGAATGATCAGCAGCGAGGTGATCAGGAGCACGCCGACGATCTTCATCGCCACGGCAATCACCATCGCGATCAGCAGCATCAGCGACAGGCGGATGGCGGCGACTGGCAGGCCTTCGACCTTTGCCAGCTCTTCATGCACGGTGACGGCCAGCAGCGGACGCCACAGCGGAATGAGGACCAGCAGCACCAGCGCGCAACCGCCAACGATCCACGCCAGATCGTTGGGGGTGACGGCCAGCAGATCGCCAAACAGATAACCCATGAGGTCGATCCGCACGTCCTGCATGAAGCTCAGCGACACCAGGCCGAGCGACAGGCTGCTGTGGGCGAGAATGCCCAGCAGCGTGTCCGAGGCCAGCGGCTGGCGCTGTTGCAGGGTCACCAGCAGCACCGCGAGCAGCACGCAGCAGACCGTTACCGCGAGAGTCAGGTTGACCTCCAGCATCAGCCCCAGCGCTACGCCGAGCAAGGCCGAGTGGGACAGCGTGTCGCCAAAGTAGGCCATGCGCCGCCAGACCACGAAGGAGCCAAGCGGGCCGGCTACCAACGCCAGGGCGAGGCCGGCGAGCAGGGCGTTAAGTAAGAAGTCGGGCATGTCGATCAATGTTTGCAGTTCGGGCCGTGGACGTGGGGTTTGCCGGTTACCACGCTGCCGTGCAGGTCATGGCTATGGTCGTGCTGGTGGTGATAGATCGCCAGGCTGCGGGCGTCCTGACCAAACAGTTCGACGAAAGCCGGATCAGTACTGACCTGCTCCGGATGGCCGGAGCAGCAGACGTGGCGGTTCAGGCAGACCACCTGATCGGTGGAACTCATCACCAGATGCAGGTCGTGGGAGACCATCAGCACGCCGCAGCCGTAACGGTCGCGCAAACGGCCGATCAGCCGGTAGAGCTCGGCCTGACCGGAGACATCAACCCCCTGCACGGGCTCGTCAAGGACCAGCAGTTCCGGTTCACGGAGCAGTGCGCGGGCCAGCAGCACCCGTTGCATCTCGCCACCCGAGACCGACTGCAACGGACTGTCGATGACGTCTTCAGCACCGACTTCGTCCAGCGCCGCCAGCGCGCCGGCGCGATCCACTCCCGGGACCAGACGCAGGAAGCGCAGCACCGACAGTGGCAGCGTGGGGTCAACGTGCAGCTTCTGCGGCATATAGCCAACGCGCAGGCGCGGCTTGCGCCAAACGCTGCCGCTGTCGGGCTTGAGCAGCCCGAGCACGGCGCGCACCAAGGTGGTCTTGCCAGCACCGTTGGGGCCGATCAGGGTAACGATTTCGCCGCGGTGCACCTGCAGCTCGGCACCTTCGAGCACCGCCTGCTTGGCAAAGCGCACGTGGATGTCATCCAGGCGGATCAGCGCTTCACTCATGCTGCTTTACAGCACTGTTCGCACAGCCCGACCACTTCCACCGTCTGGCCTTCGACCTGGAAACCCACGCCGCGCGCCGCCTGATCGATGGCGCCGCTGATCGCCGCCTGCTCAAGCTCGATGGCCGTGTGGCAATTGCGACAGATCAGGAACTGGCCTTGATGCGGGTGCGCCGGATGGTTGCAGCCCATGAAGGCGTTGAGCGATGCGATGCGATGCACCAGCCCGTTTTCCAGCAGGAAATCCAACGCGCGGTAAACGGTGGGCGGCGCGGCGCGGCGGCCGTCCTGGGCCGTCAGCTCGGCGAGGATGTCGTAGGCCCCCAACGGCTTGTGGCTTTGCCAGACCAGTTCCAGCACCCGTTTACGCAGCGCGGTGAGGCGCACACCGGAGCGCGCGCAAAGCTGATCGGCTTCGGCCAGTGCATGACTGACGCAGTGATCGTGGTCGTGGGGCGTGCAGGCCAGCGGGGACTTGGGCATGAGCGGAGACGAGGTGGCTTAGAGACGTTATTATGTTACCCATTCAGTTCAATCGAGTGTTGTCCGTGTTCCGTCTTTTTTCGCGTCCGTTGTTTCTGACTGCCAGTCTTTTGTGCGCCACCTCGGCCCATGCCGATGTTGAGGTGCTGACCAGTATCAAGCCTTTGCAGCTGATCGCTGCTGCCGTTCAGGACGGCGCCGGCAAGCCCGCCGTTCTGTTGCCGCCAGGCGCTTCACCCCACCACTACGCGCTGCGTCCGTCCGACGTACGGCAGATCCGCAGCGCCGATCTGTTCTACTGGATCGGCCCGGACATGGAGAGCTTTCTCGGTCCGGTGCTCAAGGGCCGGAATGGCCCGAGTCTGGCCGTGCAATCCCTGCCGGAGCTGACCCTGCGCCACTTCGGCGATGCTGCGAGTGACGTGCATGAAGGCCACGACCATGGCGCGCATCACGACGAAAGCGAGCATGACGAGCATGAACATGCGGACCATGATGACCATGCTCATGAAGCTCATGAAGCTCATGACGAGCATGAACATGACGAACCGCAGGTCCCCGCGCCCGCAACGGCGGCCCACGAGCATGATCATGACCATCGCCCCGGCAGCCTGGATGCGCACCTCTGGCTGTTGCCCACCAATGCTGTCGTCATCGCAGAAGCCATGGCGCGGGACATGGCAAAGGCCGATCCCGACAATGCCAAGCGCTACGAAACCAATCTCAGCACATTCAAGCAGCGGCTGAATGCACTCGACGAGCGCCTGGGCAAGCGTCTGGGTGAAACGCGCACCAAGCCTTTTTTCGTCTTTCATGAGGCCTACGATTATTTCGAGGCGGCCTACGGCATCAAACACACCGGTGTTTTCAGTGCCGGTGGTGAGGCCCAGCCAGGGGCGCGTCACGTTGCCTCAATGCGCGAGCGTCTCGAGCAGGCAGGCCCGAGCTGCGTGTTCTACGAGCCGCCGATTCAACCACGGCTGGCGGACAGCTTGACCCGGGGTCTGCCGGTAAAAGTCGCTGCGCTGGATGCTCTGGGCTATGGCATCGACGCCACCGCCGGGGGCTATGAGCAACTGATCGATAACCTCGGTAGCTCGCTGGCCGGTTGCCTGGAATCCCTCTGATCCATGTCTGATCGCCCAACGGCCGCTCAGCCGTTGGGCGCTTAGATGAGTCGTCCGTCGGCGACTTGATATGCGTCATATCCCATCCCGTACCCATGTCTATGCTTCGTGCTTTGGTTTCCACACCATCGACACGAGGATGCGCAGCGCATGGCGAAGACGGACGGGCCGATCGCGGCAGAGACTAGAACCACCCCCGATATCGCCCTGCAGGCGGCTTCCGAAGACATCTGGGCACAGAAATACCGCCTGACGCGCAAGGACGGCAGCGCCGTCGATGACAGCGTCGACGCTACCTGGCAACGGGTTGCGCGCGCGCTTGCTGATGTGGAAAAGGACGACACTCGCGAACGCTGGTATCAGCAGTTTCTCTGGGCGCTGCGCAACGGCGCCATCCCCGCCGGGCGGATCATTTCCAATGCCGGCGCGCAGGATTACAAACCGGCCACCTCGACGATCAACTGCACCGTTTCGGGCACCATCACCGATTCGATGGACGACATCCTCGGCAAGGTTCACGAGGCCGGCCTGACCCTCAAGGCCGGCTGTGGCATCGGCTATGAATTCAGCACCTTGCGGCCGCGCGGCTCCTTTGTTTCCGGCGCAGGCGCGCATACCAGCGGGCCGCTGTCGTTCATGGATATCTTCGACAAGATGTGCTTCACCGTCAGCTCCGCCGGCGGTCGCCGTGGCGCGCAGATGGGCACTTTTGACGTTGGCCATCCGGATGTCCGCGAGTTCATCCGCGCCAAGCGTGAAGACGGCCGGTTGCGCCAGTTCAACCTCAGCCTGCTGATCACCGACGAATTCATGCAGGCGGTAGATCAAGACGCCGACTGGCCGCTGATCTTTCCCCTGCACCTTAAGGAAAAAGCCGAGCTTGATCTCGACGACTCGGAGCAGGTGGTGTGGCGCGAGTGGCCAAGCCATGAGGGTTACATCGTCCGGGACGACGGCTTGGTGGCCTGCAAGATTTATGGGCGGGTCAAGGCGCGGCATCTGTGGGACATGATCATGGTCTCCACCTACGATTATGCCGAGCCGGGCTTCATCCTCATCGACCGGGTCAACCAGCTGAACAACAACTGGTGGTGCGAAGCGATCCGCGCCACCAACCCTTGCGGCGAGCAGCCGCTGCCGCCCTATGGCTCCTGCCTGCTGGGCTCGATCAACCTGACCAGCTTCGTCATCGACCCCTTTGGTGCCGATGCGCGTTTCGACTGGGACAAGTACCGTGAAGTGGTGCGCCTGTTCACCCGCATGCTCGACAACGTCGTCGAGATAAACGGCTTGCCGCTGGCTCAGCAACGCCACGAGATCGAGAGCAAACGCCGCCACGGTATGGGTTTTCTCGGGCTCGGCTCTACGTTGACGCTGCTCAAGCTGCGTTACGGCAGCCCTGAAGCCTGCGTCTTTACCGAAGAAGTGGCCCGCGAAATGGCGCTGGTCGGCTGGGAGGTGGCGTTGGAGCTTTCCAAGGAAAAAGGTCCCGCGCCGCTGCTGACCGAGACCTTTGAGGTCACCGCCGAAATGCTGCGCAAGCGCCCTGAAATGGTGACGGACGGCTACAAGCTCGGCGACCAGGTAGCGGGCCGCGTACTGCACGCCAAATACTCACGCTACATGCAGAAGATTGCCGAATACGCCCCCGAGCTGATCGATCAGCTGGCCGAACAGGGCGCGCGCTTCACCCATCACAGCTCCATCGCCCCTACCGGCACCATCAGCCTGAGCCTGGCCAATAATGCCTCCAATGGCATCGAACCCAGTTTCGCCCATCACTACTCGCGCAACCTGATCCGTGCCGGGCGCAAAGCCAAGGAAAAGATCGAAGTGTTCAGCTACGAACTGCTGGCCTATCGCACGCTGATCAATTCGCGCGCCAAGCCGGGCTCGAACGAGCCGGGCGAGCAGCTGCCGGACTATTTCATCACCGCCGACGATGTCACCCCGACCCAGCACGTCGATATCCAGGCCGCGGCGCAGAAATGGGTCGACTCGTCGATTTCCAAGACCGCCAACGTGCCCACCGATTATCCCTTCGAAGCCTTCAAGGACATCTACCGCTACGCCTGGCGGCAGGGGCTGAAAGGCTGCACCACCTTCCGTTTCAATCCGGCGGCGTTCCAGGGCGTGCTGGTCAAGGAAGCTGATCTCGAGAAGACCCTGTACCGCTTCATTCTAGAAGACGGCAGCGTGGTCGAGCTCAAAGGCAATGAAGAGGTCGAGTACGACGGCGAGGTCAATTCCGCCGCCAACCTGTTCGACGCCTTGAAAGAAGGCTACTACGGCAAGTATTGAGCCCCGACTGATAACCGGACGGCCCGTGCCGTCTGGGTGGAGAACCTGTAATGACCGTCAAGATCACTCAACGCATCAAGGGCTTCAAGGTCGTCGACGAGACCTTGGAGCGTCCTGCCGTCACCGCTGAAAACACGACTGGAAAGGTCAGCGTGGTGGAGATGGATGAAAGTCTCCAGCGTCCGGAAACACTGGTCGGCATGACCTACAAGATCAAATCGCCGCTGTTCGAGCACGCGCTTTACGTCACCGTGAATGATGTCGTCCTCAACGCCGGTACGCCCCATGAACAGCGCCGGCCGTTCGAGATCTTCATCAACTCCAAGAACATGGACCATTTCCAGTGGATCGTCGCGCTCACCCGGATCATGTCCGCGGTGTTCCGTAAGGGTGGCGATTGCACCTTTCTGGTCGAGGAGTTGAAGGCGGTGTTCGATCCGCGTGGCGGCTATCTGAAGAAAGGCGGCGTCTACATGCCGTCCATCGTCGCCGAGATTGGCGGCGTGCTGGAACGTCACTTGATTCATATCGGCATGCTCGAAGGCCATGCCCTGGATGAAACCCAGGTCAAGTACCTGGCCGAAAAGCGCGCCGCCTACGAGGCCAGCCAGGGCGCCGTGACGGTGGAGCCGGGCGAAGGCTTTCCCGCCGGCGCGCAACTGTGCAGCAAGTGCAATACCCAGGCAGTGGTGCAGATGGACGGCTGCGCGACTTGCCTGAATTGCGGCAATTCGAAGTGTGGGTGAGCGGTTTGGATTACGCCTTCGAGCCGTCGGATTACGCCTTCGGCTAAGCCAATCTACATCCACCGGTACATCACCGGGGCCCGGCCGGACGAACCCGTGGAGTGGGATTTAGCCCGCCAGATGCTTCCGTGCCCCGTTCCGCCCTCTGCAACCGACCAACCGCCCGGTGGGCTGAAGCCCACCCTACGTTTACCGCGTAGCGTTTGGCCGGGCGACGATAGCCATCAGGGCCCTTTCTGATATCAGGTCACTACTCGGTAGCACGGCTCGTACGGCCGACCGCCCGGTAGCTTCATCCGATGCTGCTCGACGAAGGCCTGCAGCAGTTCATCCAGTGGCTTCATGATCGTCGGGTCGCCGTGGATCTCGTAGCGGCCGAATTCTTCGATGCGGCGGATGCCCTTGTCCTTCACGTTACCGGCGACGATTCCGGAAAATGCCCGGCGCAGATTCGCTGCCAGCAGGTGTGCCGGAACATCTCGGGTCAGCTGAAGGCTGGCCATGTTTTCGTGGGTGGGATCGAAGGGGTACTGGAAGCCTTCTTCGATCTTCAGCAGCCAGTTGAAGTGAAAGGCATCGTTGCGCTCGCGGCGGAACTGCTTGACCGCTTTCAGGCCCTCGACCATCTGCCGCGCGACTTCGGCCGGGTCATCGATGACGATCTGGTACAGGCTCTGAGCCTTCTCGCCAAGCGTGGCGCCGACGAAGTTGCGCAGCTGCTGCAGATAGGGCGCTGCGCTTTCCGGGCCGGTGAGGATGACCGGGAAGGGCACCTCGCGGTTGTCCGGGTGCAGCAGGATACCCAGCAGGTAGAGAAACTCTTCGGCCGTGCCGACGCCGCCAGGGAAGATGATGATGCCGTGACCCACGCGGACGAAGGCTTCAAGACGCTTTTCGATGTCCGGCAGGATGACCAGCTCATTGACGATCGGATTCGGCGCCTCGGCGGCGATGATGCCCGGCTCGGTCAGGCCCAGGTAGCGACCGCCAGCGATGCGCTGCTTGGCGTGAGCAATGGTTGCGCCCTTCATCGGGCCCTTCATCACGCCCGGTCCGCAGCCTGTGCAGATGTTCAGGTTGCGCAGGCCAAGCTCGTGGCCGACCCGCTTGCTGTACTTGTATTCCTCGGTGCTGATCGAGTGTCCGCCCCAGCAGACCACCATGTTCGGCTCGGCGCCGGGCCTCAGCGTGCGGGCGTTGCGCAGCAGGTGGAAGACGTAGTCGGTGATGCCCTGAGAGCTGGTCAGATCGATCCGCGGGCTGCCCAGTTCGCTTTCGGTGTAGACGATGTCGCGTAGCGCGCTGAAGAGCATCTCGCGGGTGCTGGCGATCATCTCTCCATCGACAAAGGCATCGGCCGGGGCATTCAGCAGCTCCAGCCGCACGCCGCGATCCTGCTGATGGATACGCACTTCGAAGTCGTCATAGGCTTCGAGCACGGTCTTGGCATTGTCGATGCGCGCACCGGTGTTGAGGATCGCCAGCGCGCACTGGCGGAACAGCGTATAGGTGCTGCCGGAACCGGCTTCGCTCAGTTGCTGGACTTCCCGTTGTGACAAGGTTTCGAGGCTGCCCTTGGGGCTTACCGAAGCGTTGATTACGTAGCGTGAGGTCATTCGTGGGTTCCATGAAAACAATGCCACCGAGCCAGGCAGGTCAGGTGCATCAGGTGGTGGGTGCCCGGCAGGAGCGGGCACGCATCGCAGTGGTTTGAGCCGCCCCACCCGGCCGCTGGTGGATGGCCGCGCCTGGATGCATTCGAGGCGCAACGGATCAACGGCCGAGCTCGGTCATGTTACTCCCGCCAGGCCGCCCCATGACCGGGCATTACTTGACGTTAAGGGTACGGGAAAGGTTCCGCATGATCACCCCTCGAACCTTTTGCTTTTACCTGCGGCACTGCGGCCCGTCGTCTAGCTTCAGCCCCACCAGTAGCGCACCAGATGGAAGAAGATCGGTGCTGCGAAACATACCGAGTCCAGGCGGTCGAGCATGCCGCCGTGACCTTCGATCATGTGCCCCCAGTCTTTCACGCCACGGTCGCGCTTGATTGCTGACATCACCAGTCCACCGAAAAAGCCGAGGAGATTCACCGTAAGGGCGATCAGCGCGGCCTGCCAGAAATTGAAGGGTGTGATCCAGAACAGTGCCGCACCGACAAGGGTTGCCAGCGCGATGCCGCCGACGAAACCTTCCACCGTTTTCGATGGGGACAGGTTGGGTGCGATCTTGCGTTTGCCGGCCAGCTTTCCGCAGACGTACTGAAGGACGTCCGAGAGCTGAACGACGATCACCAGCCAGGCGATCAGCAGAAGATTGCGGCCCTCGAACCCGGGTATCTGCAAGGTCAGCAATGCCGGCACGTGGGAGACGCAGAACACCGCGATCATCAGCCCCCACTGGACTTTCGAGGCGCGCTCCAGGAAGCGCGTGGTGTCGCCTCCCAGCGAGGCCAGGATCGGAAGCAGCAGGAAGATGTACACGGGGATGAAGATCGCGAACATGCCGTACCAGCCGATGCCGACTAACAGGTACTGCAAAGGCAGGACGAAGTAGAAGGCCGCAACAAGCGCCGGATAATCGCTGCTGCGGGTAGGGGTCAGCGTCATGAACTCGCGCAAGGCGAAAAACGAGACCAGATAGAACAGCACGACGACCGCGGTATGCCCCAGCCAGAACGCGAAACCGATTACCGCCACCATCACCCACCAGGCGTTGATGCGGGCGTTGAGGTTGTCGATCACCGGGTTTTCAGTTTCACCGCTGCGCCGCTTCAGAACGAAGCCGATCAAGGAGGCGAAGGCCAGCAGTGCGCCGATCCCGGCGAAAAGCATCATCGTATTTCGATCCATGTCAGGCTTCCTCCGGCGCCAGTTCCAGCAGCGCGTCACGTGCGCGTGCCAGGAAGGCTTCCTTGTCTTCGTTCTCGGCGATGCTCAGCGGCGCGCCAAAGCTGATGGTGCACAACAGCGGCAGCGGCAGCGTTCGGCCCTTGGGCATCACGCGGTTGAGGTTGGCGATCCACACCGGCACCAGCTCGATGTCCGGGCGCTCGAGACCCAGACGAAACAAGCCGCCCTTGAACGGCAGCAGACCTTCACCGGGGTTGCGGGTGCCTTCTGGAAACAGAATCAGCGAATGACCATCGTCCAACGCATCGAGCATGGGCTGCAGCGGGTTGATTGAGGGGTCGCGGCGTTCGCGATCGACCAGGACGCCGTGGAATACCTGATTGATGATGAAGCGTCGCAATGCGCTGCTTTGCCAGTAGTCGGCGCCGGCAACAGGCCGGGTGCGACGGCGCAGTTCCGGGGGTAGCGAGGCCCACAGCAATACGAAGTCGCCATGGCTGCTGTGATTGGCAAAGTAGATGCGTCTGGTCTTGACCGGGGCACAGCCGAGCCAGAGGCTGCGTGCACCGGTGATCATTCGCGCCCCACCGGTTATGGCGATGGCTAGCAGGGTTGCAAGCATAGATGTTCCTCAGGCCGCGTAGGCCATCAGTAGCGTGGCTCAGATTCGGCAGACAGGGTCTGCACGCACCTGTTCGATGGGGGAAGACGGGCCGGCAGTTCGATCATGCCGGGCCGGAAGAGGATTGCTCTTGCAGGCCGTGTCTTACACGGTTGATCAGCGTCAGCGCCGAAAGCGCGGCAATCAGCAGCAAGGCTGTGTTGATCCAGGCCGGCGGCAACAGACTACTGGCGATGCCGACCGCCAGTACGCCAAAGACGAAGGCACGATCACTTTTGCCCATGGGGCCATCGTAGCGTCGTGAAGCGCCGACCATGGGGCCGAGGACGCCGGCGTATTCGCTGATCAGCGCGAGTATCACGACCAGCACGACGGCGGCCGGCCAGACGCCAGTCACCAGCGCGAAGGGAAGATAGAGGGCACTGTCGGCTGCGACGTCGCAGAGTTCGTTGAGATAGGCGCCGAGCCTGGACTGTTGCCCGAACTCCCGGGCCAGCATCCCGTCGATAGCGTTGAGCGCCATGCGCAGCGTCATCCACACCGGGATCAACAGAAAGACCCAGACCACGTGCGCCAGTGAGGCTACGGTCGCTGCGACCAGCAACGAAATCACCAGCGCCAGCAGAGTGACCTGATTGGCCGTGACCTTCAGCCTGAAAAGGCGCTGCACCAATGGACGCAACAGGTCCTGAAAGCGAGGTTTGAGCTGGTAGATGGAGGGCATGCATCGATTCCTTTCGATGGTTAGGGCGGCGCCAGGCGAGAGCGGGGCCGCGGGCGGGACTCTGGGCCAAAGCCGTCCCGGTATCAAGGATCCAGGGCTGGCGGTGGCGGTTTTTGCGAGCCGATAAGCGAATTCGGCAGCCTGGCTTGGCTGCCATTTGCTCATACTGGCTCAATTGCAGGATCTTCTAGAACGCAAACGGCAGCGCGCTTCGGCATTGCTGACGGGCGGCGAGCAGCCGCTGAAATTCATCGGGGTCCTTGACCAGTACCGGTTGCCCGGCAAATTTCTGCGCAGCGATCAGTCGCGACAGCCAGAACCGCACGCAGGCGACACGCAGCATGGGTCGCCACAGTTCGGCCTCGGCGGGGGTGAAATGGCGCAGGCTGGAGTAGCCCGCCAGCAACGCCTGGCAGCGGTCGTCATCGATCTCGCCGTTGGGGTGCGAGCACCAGTCGTTCACCGTGATGGCGATGTCGTAGAGCATTGGCCCGGAGCAGGCGTTGTAGAAGTCGATCACGCCGGTGAGGTGGGTGCCCTCGAAGAGCACGTTGTCGCGGAACAGGTCAGCGTGCAGATTGGCACGGGGAAGGGCGAGGATCTTGGGCTTAAGTTCGGTGATCTCTGCGACACCATCGCGCAAGAGCGGCAGTTGATCCTCTGGTAACGCCAAGGCAAGGCTGGGACCTTCTTCCTGCATCCAGTCCAGACCGCGATCGCTGCGACGCTCGATGATCTGTTCGCGGGTCGCCAGGTGCAGCTGCGCCAGCAAGCGGCCCACTTCCGCGCAGTGGTGCGCGTTGGGCGATGCGACATGCTTGCCTGGCAGGCGCGGTTGCAGCATTGCCGGTTTTTCTGCCAGGGTGCGTAGGGCTTCGCCGCGATCGGTACGCAGCGCGTAGGGCACCGGCAGACCGTGACGATGGAGCACGTCGAGCAGTTCGATGAAGAACGGCAGATCCTGGCTGGGGCCGCGTTCAATCAGCGTCAGGACGAATTCGCCCTGTTCCACGCTGACGAAGAAATTGCTGTTCTCGCTGCCAGCGGCGATGCCCTCGAAATCGCGCAGGCGTCCCAGTCCATAGGGCGCCAGGAAAACTTCGAGTTCTTCGCGTTGCAGGGGCGTGAAAACCGACATGAGCTGCCTTCCGTTACGTATGGCGCCAGGTTACCAGCTGAAGATTTCCCAGGCCGGGATCAGCATGTCCGGCTTGTCGGCGCGAATGAAGTTGCTGTCGCCATCGGCGCGCACCAGGAAGTAGGGTTTGCCGTTCTTGGGGATGACTTTCACCGCGTAGAGAAAGCCGTTGACCCGGTATTCCTCGACGGTTCGCCCACCTTCCTGGCGGATGGTGACGTCGGGATCGCCCTCGACCGACTCCTGGGCAAAACCGCTCAGCGGCGCCAATGCCAGTAGGCCGGCCAGCAGCAAAGGTTTGATTGCGCGCATGATAACCTTGTCCCTTTGTCGTCAAGTGGTCCGTGCATTCTAGCCCCGGGCCCGCCGAAAAGGTTGATCCCGCTCATGAGCCAAGCGCCCCTCGTACTGGTGGACGGTTCGTCCTACCTCTATCGCGCCTTCCACGCCCTGCCTCCGCTGACTACCTCCACCGGCAAGCCCACCGGCGCGGTGAAAGGTGTGCTGAACATGCTGCTGTCGCTGCGCCGGCAATACCCGGACAGTCCCTTCGCAGTGGTTTTCGATGCCAAGGGGCCGACCTTCCGCGACACGCTGTTTGCCGAGTACAAATCCCACCGTCCGCCGATGCCCGATGACCTCCGCGGTCAGGTCGAGCCGCTGCACGCCAGCGTCCGCGCGCTGGGTATGCCGCTGCTCTGCGTCGAGGGCGTCGAGGCCGACGACGTGATTGGAACACTGGCGCGCCAATGTGCAGCACTCAAGCGCGACGTGATCATCTCCACTGGCGACAAGGACATGGCGCAGCTTGTCTGCCCGCACGTCACGCTGGTGAACACCATGAGCGGCAGCGTCTACGACATCGAGGGCGTGAGGACCAAGTTCGGTGTCGGCCCTGAGCTGATCATCGATTTCCTGGCGCTGATGGGTGACAAAGTCGACAACATTCCGGGCGTCCCTGGCGTCGGTGAGAAGACGGCGTGTGGCTTGCTAAATGGCATTCCGGGCGGGCTCAAGGGCCTTTACGAGAATCTCGATCAGGTGGCCGGGCTGCCGATTCGTGGTGCCAAATCCCTCGGCGCCAAGCTCGCGGAGCATCGTGACGCCGCATTCATGTCCTACGAGCTGGCGACGATCAAGATCGACGTGCCGCTGGATGTGGAAGTGGGCGATCTGATGCCTGGCGAGCCGCACCGGGAGGCCTTGATCGCCCTGTACCGCGAGCTGGAATTCAAGAACTGGCTCGACGAGCTGTTGCGTGAGGTCAGGGAGACCGGTGAAGACTGCGCGGTGCAGCCAGAAGGCTGTTCCATCCAGGCCGAAGCCGAATACGCGACGATCTTCGAGCAGGCCGAGTTCGATGCTTGGCTTGAACGCCTGAAGAACGCTGAGTGTTTCGCCTTCGATACGGAGACCACCAGCCTCGATGCACAGAAGGCGCAGTTGGTTGGCGTCTCGTTTGCCATCGAAGCCGGCAAGGCGGCCTATGTCCCGCTGGCCCACAGCTACATGGGCGTGCCGCAGCAGCTCGATCGCGATGCCGTGCTCGCGGCGCTCAAGCCGATGCTGGAGGACCCGAGCAAGCGCAAGATCTGCCAGCACGGCAAATACGACATGAACGTGCTGATGCACTACGGCATCGAGATGCGCGGCATGACGTTCGACACCATGCTCGAATCCTACGTGCTCGACGCCACCGCCACCCGCCATGACATGGACAGTCTGGCGCTCAAGTACCTGGGTCGCGGCACCATCCGTTTCGAAGACATCGCTGGCAAGGGCGCCAAGCAGCTGACCTTCGACCAGATCGCCGTCGAGCAAGCCGGTCCCTACGCTGCCGAAGACGCGGATGTCACCCTGCGCCTGCATCAGACCCTGATGAGCAAGCTCGAGGCCACGCCGTCGCTGCTCAAAGTGCTTAACGAAATCGAGATGCCACTGGTGCCGGTGCTGGCGCGCATCGAGCGCAACGGCGCATTCGTCGACGCCAATCTGCTCGGGCTGCAAAGCGTCGAGCTGGGCAACAAGCTCGTCGAACTGGAGCGTGAGGCGTTCGACATCGCTGGCGAGGAGTTCAACCTCGGCTCGCCCAAGCAGCTTGGTGCGATCCTCTATGACAAGCTTGGTTGCCCGGTGCTGTCGAAGACCGCCGGCGGCCAACCGTCGACGGCTGAAAGCGTGCTCGCCGACCTGGCCGAGCAGGATTACCCGCTGCCCAAGGTCATCATGCAGCACCGCTCCTTGAGCAAGCTCAAGGGCACCTACACCGACAAGCTGCCGCTGCAGATCAACCCCCGCACCGGGCGGATCCACACCAGCTACCACCAGGCCGTGACGGCGACGGGGCGGCTGTCCTCGTCCGACCCGAACCTGCAGAACATCCCGATCCGCACCGCCGAGGGTCGCCGCATTCGCCAGGCCTTCGTCGCTGCGCCGGGCTACAAGCTGCTGGCGGCCGACTACTCGCAGATCGAACTGCGGATCATGGCGCACCTGGCCCAGGATGCCGGCCTGTTGTACGCCTTCCAGAACGACCTGGACGTGCACCGGGCGACCGCGGCCGAGGTATTTGGGGTCGAACTGGATCAGGTCAGCAATGATCAGCGCCGCAGCGCGAAGGCGATCAACTTCGGTCTGATCTATGGCATGAGCGCCTTTGGCCTGGCCAAGCAGATCGATGTGGGCCGCAAGGAAGCTCAGGCGTACATCGACCGTTATTTCGCGCGCTATCCTGGCGTGCTCGCCTATATGGAGCGCACCCGCACCCAGGCCGCCGAGCAGGGTTATGTCGAGACGCTGTTCGGTCGCCGGTTGTATCTACCCGAGATCAATTCGAAGAACGGCGCCATGCGCAAGGGCGCCGAGCGCACGGCGATCAACGCGCCGATGCAGGGCACCGCGGCAGACATCATCAAGCGCGCCATGATCGCAGTGGATAACTGGTTGCAAGAAAGCGGGCTGGATGCGCGCGTCATCCTGCAGGTGCACGATGAATTGGTGCTCGAAGTCCGTGAGGATCTGGTCGAGCAGGTCCGCGAGCAGATCCTTCCGTTGATGAGCGGAGCCGCTCAGCTGGACGTGCCGCTGCTGGTCGAGGCGGGTGTTGGCAACAACTGGGACGAGGCGCATTGAGTGAGGGCAGCACCGCTGCGTCGCCACGGCGCTGTAGCGCCTCGCGATTCAGGGGAGAATGGCGCGGACCGGCCAAGGTAGCAGCGCGGAATGCCCGCTAAGGCCCGCGCTAGTGCGGTCTAAGCGTGGAACGAAAATATTTTTCCTTGGGCATTGAACTCGTGGATTGAAACCCCGGTCATAGGCTACGAAGGGTGTAGAAGCCCTTCGATGCTCCTTGTTGTGTTAAGTGTTGGCAGATCTCTGGTTACGCCATTGGCGTACCGGACTTAAACCTCGAACTTCCCCCTCCCCCAACGAAGTTCGAGGTTTTTTTTGCCTGCAGAAAAGTGCTCGAGATAGCCCGCCTCGCGGACTGAGCGACCCGGCGATCCGGCGATCCGGCGATCCGGCCGTAGGATGGTGTTGAGCGAAGCGATACCCATCAAGCAGGTCTGCTGAAGCTGATGGGTATCGCAGGCTCAACCCATCCTACGAACATCTAGCGATCGGCATTCAAGCTCAGCTTCCCGAACAATTTACGATCATGCCGGCACACAACTGTCCTCGGAGCGCCCAATCGTAGGATGGCGTTGAGCGGAGCGATACCCATCTAGCAGGTCTGCTGAAGCTGATGGGTATCGCAGGCTCAACCCATCCTACGAGCGTCTAGCGATCGGCGCTCAAGCTTAGCTCCCCGACAAATCCACGGTCATGCCGGTGCACAACCGTCCTCTGAGCGCACTCGATCGTAGGATGGCGTTGAGCGCAGCGATACCCATCGATCCGGCGCTATCAGGGCAGCTGCAAGCCCCCTCCGGCCTTGTGCAGACTACGTAGATGGCTACCGATCTGCGCCAGGTTGGTTTCAACGCTTTCCAGCTCCAGTCGTCGCTCTTCGCCCAGCAGCAGGCGCACCTCGTCGTTCAGCACTTCGGTCAGCTTGCTCAGACGAGCCTGTCGCTGACTGCTTTCCGATTCCAGGCGCTGCCATTCGCTGGCCTGCGGCAGCCCGTAGCCGCTTCCGTCGAGCAGTTCGGCCGGGCGGCTGAGATATCCGCTGTTGGCGAGAATGCCCTGCAAGGTCTCATCAGCCTTCGCCAGGCTTTGGTCGCCCCGCTCGCGCCCGCTCAGGTAGCGATTCTTCAGCTCCTCCTGTGCCAGCAGCAGGTGTCGGCGCAAGGCGGCCTGTTCCACCAGCAGCAGGGCCGCGCTTGCGCGCAAGTCGGCTTTTTCGATCCAGGGGCGGCGCTCATCAGCATTGAGATCCAGCCATTGCTCGACATCCGCCTGGGGCAAGCCGAGGCGTTCACGCAGGACCGCAAACATGGCTTCGTAGCGGTCTCGATAGGAGTCAAAGCGGTAACCCAGACGTAATGCCTCACGCGGATCGTCAAGCACGCTGTTGTCGGCCACACCCCGGTTGATCAGGATCTCCAACAGGCCACTGGGCAGGATGCTGTCCAGTGCGTCGAGTTCGGGGCGTGCGGTGCCGCTGCGCAGCAGTTTGAGGGTCTCCACCGCACAGTTGTTGGACAGGAAGTAGTAATCGCCGTCGTAGCTCCAGTGCATCTCTGCGCTGCGCTCCACCAGCATACCGATCTCGTCGCGTTGCAGCTTCAGGGGAATCGACGCGAGGCTGCGCAGTTCAACCTTGGTGTATTCGTCGATCACCTGGCCCAGCGGCAGCACGAACAGGCGAGAAGGGTAGACGCCGGTCAGGCCGTCCCAGCTGGATAGCTGCACGTCCCCGACGAAGGCGCGGAAGGACAGCACCAGGTGGTGATCCAGATCCAACCGACAATCGGCTCCGCGCGGCCGGCCCGGTGCGCAGATCACCAGCCGCAGCATGCTGTGACCCCAGCGACTTACCCAGGCATCGTTGGCTTCGGCAAACAGATAGTCGACTTCGTAGACGCGTTCCGGATCCAGTTCGACCAGTGGCGTGCGTGCGAAATCATGCCCCGCGTTGAGGATCGGTAGTCCTCCGCCGCAAGCCTGCGCGTTCGCCGGCTGCCAGCCGAAATGCGCCTGGAAGTAGCGATACAGCGAAGGCCGCCGACAGCCGTAACTGGGGTCGAGAAGAAAGTACTCCAGGTTCACCGCGATGAATTCCAGCGGGTTGGTCAACTCATAGGCATCGGGGCTACGCGCCTGCTGGGCATTTTCACGTTCGCGCTCGCCGCGCTGACCGACACGCTGGGGCCAGCCGGCCAGATCGAGAAGACGTGGGTCATCGCTCAGGGTGAAGCGGCGTTCGGTCTGGCCGCGGCAACTGTCGGGCAGGCCAACCAGGCCTAAGCTGCTGGCGCGCTGGCTGCAGAAGGCGAGCTGACGGTGATTCTCCGGAGTCCAGAGCCGGGCGCGGTCATACAGGTGTGCGACTTCGTGGATCAGCGTTGCCAGCATTTCCCGGCGCACCGTGCCGTGGGGCCGCTCGGTGCGCTGTTCGGCAGCGCTGCCATCGGTCAGCGCCGGCAACAGGCGCCGGTTGAGCAGCAGCAGATTGCCGCCAGCGCTGCCGTATACGTCATGGGTCAGCCCCTCATGCCAGCTAACACGGACGTCGCGGTCGAGCCGTTTGATCATTCGCGGCGGCAGTGCGGCCATCGCTTCGTCCAGCAGCTGCTGGCTGGCGGCGCGCTCGGCCGGTTGCAGATCGCGATCATCCAGGGTCAGGCGCAGGTCGGCCTGACAGAGTGTGGTGAACGAAGTAAGCGCGGTTAACCCAATGGCCAGCCAGCGGGCGCGGGATGATTTCACTGCGCGAGGATGGCTTCGGCAAGTACGAGGTCACTGGCCTGCTGCGCTTCCGGGAAGGCGCTGCGCAGGCTACTGAGCGCGGCTTCCAGGCGTGCGCCACGTATCTCGCCACCGCTGGCTACGAAGCCGGCAGCTTCATCACGGGCTTCACTGACGACCTTCATGTCACTGATGCGGCTGGTGACGTCAGAGGTGAAATTGATGCTGCGATCCAGTGCGTTGACGACGATGTTGCTGGTGGCGACCAGCGTCTGCGCCTGAGCGCCGCTGGCGAGGAGGAAAAGTGCGAAAGGCACGGCGATCAGCTTGAAATTCATGAGTCTTCTCTGGAAAACGGAGTGGGTCATTGGACGAGGATTGCTTCGGCCAGTTCAAGGTCGCTCGCTGCCAATTCCGGCTGCTGCTCACGCAACCAGAGCAAGGCCGCCTCCAGGCGCGCCGCACGGAGGTCGCCGTGGCTGGCGACGAAACCAGCCGCGTCTTCACGCGAGTCGAGGATGAGCTTGTTGTCGAAGGGCGCGCTTGTCACCTGACTGGCGACATAGCTGGAGACGACGGTCCCGGCGGTCAGGCTGTCGAACGCCTGGGCGCTGCTGCAGATGCAGCAGCCGAGAAGTGCAAGATAGAGCGAACGCATGTGAATCCTGGAACCGATAAACAGCCGCCAAGGCTAGCGAAACGCCAGCTCCAGAGCCAGCGCTGCGCTCACTGCATTGCGATCAGAGCGCGAGGATTGCGCCGGCCAATTGCAGATCGGTTGCCTGCAGGCTCGGGGCCTGGGTGCGGATGTGCTGCAACGCCGCTTCAAGTTGCGCGCCGCGCGCTTCGCCATTGCTGGCAACGAAGCGGGCCGCATCGTCCTTCGCATCCAGTACCAGTTTGTCATCGCCCAGATTCGAGGTGATGTCTGAGGTCCCTTCCACGGTATTCACCAGCGAGGCGCCGATGGCGTCGATGGTACCGGTGATGCTTCCCGCCGATGCGGTCCCGGCTACCAGGCAGGCTGCGGTGGCAACTGACAACAGATATTTGTTCATGGGGTTCTCCAGGCTGGACGCGAATTGCCGCCGATAGCCGCTATGACCCTCGGATCGGGCATGCCGTTCAGCTTACGGCTCGACGCCATTGCCTGGAAGCGCCATTTCAGCGCCAGAAGGGCTTGTCCAGCTCATGCATCCGCTCGCTTGGGCTGATGCCGATGTCGGCCAGCTGATGATCGTCGAGCGCCGCCAACTGCCGGCGGGTACGTGCCCGCTGCTGCCAGAACCTTAGTAGTTGCAAGGTCCGGCGCAACGACGGCAAGCCAATTACGGGTGTGTCTCTCCGAGTCAGTACGCGCTCCATGAGCCGCTCCTTCCCGCGTTGAACGGGGATGGGTTATGGGCAGATAGAGTCGCGTGCTGACGGGGTCGGGTTACAGTCACAGGCACTTTGAATTGTGCCGGTTCAGTTTGCGGCAGTAGTCATCTGTACTGCCTCACCGCGCCTCAACTGTATTTCTGCGTTCGGGTCAGGGCTTGGCGATCGATGGCGTCAGGATCCATTCGGCGCTGTCGTTCCAGACATCCATCCGCGTGATCTTGCCCTGGCGAACTTCGAAACGGTCGAGATAGCGGTTGCCGGAGAACGTGCTCCCGTCAGGCCATTCGCCGTACAGCGTGCCGTTGGAGTACACCACGGTGTGGTCCTGATGTTCGGTCCAGTCGAACTGCCCCAACTGCTTCTTTACCCAGCGATAGCGGCCCGCGTTGAAGGCGGTGATCTCCTTGGCACTGGGCATCGTACGGCCGCCGGTGAAGGTGATGTTGACGTCTGCCGACATGTAGCCCGCCGCTCTGACCGGGTCGGGCGCCATCGAGGCCTCCAGAAAATCGCTAACAATCTGGACCGCTTCGTTTTCATATTTCATATCGAGATCTCCTGAATGGATGTCAGCTATTGCTTGTAATCGGTGCGGGGCGCACGAAAAGCGTGCGTGTAGCAGCGCTATGCCGGCCTAAGTGACTGATTCAGAGCGTCTGCCGCCTATGGCACCCACTTTGCTAGCAAAGTTCGTACAAATGCTAGCTATCAGGAGTGTCGCCTCATGTTCAAGCTTTCGAGATCCCTATTTCGGCTATGCCCAAAAGTGGCAGCAGTCAGTGCTCTCGGCCTGTGTCTGCTGGGTCAGGCCAACGCTGAGGAGCCCATCAAGATTGGCCTGGTTGCGGCGCTTTCCGGCCAGTCAGCCAAGTCTGGCGAGGCGTTGACCCGTGGTTTGAACGTGGCCATCGACGAACTCAATGCAGCAGGTGGCATTCTCGGCCGGCCGGTGGAGCTGATTCGCCGCGACGACGAAAGCAATCCCGCCAAAGGCATGCTGGCGGCCCGCGAGTTGATCCAACGAGAAAAGGTCGCGGTGCTGTTCGGCGGCCTGGACACACCGGTTTCGCTGGCCATCGTGCCACTTGCCAATCAACTCAAGGTGCCGTTCATGGGCGTCTGGGCCGCCGGTACGGGTATCACCCGAAACGGTGCCAAGGACAACTACGTGTTCCGTGTCTCCGCCGTGGACGAACTGGTCGACGAGGCGCTGGTGGAGTACGGCGTCAAGCAGAAAGGCATGCAGAAGCCCGGCATGATTTTGGTGAACAACCCTTGGGGTGAATCCAACGAGCTCGGTTTTCGCGCGGCGCTGGAAAAGCGCGACATGCCCTACGCCGGTATCGAGCGCATCGAGGACAGTGACCTCGACGTGGTGCCGCAGCTGACTCGGCTGAAAAACGCCGGTGCGGATGCCCTGTTGATGGTAGGCAACGTCGGGCCCTCGGCGCAGGTGGTCAAGTCGCTCGACCGCATGAACTGGGACGTGCCGGTGGTTTCCCACTGGGGCCCGGCAGGTGGTCGTTTCAGCGAGCTGGCCGGCCCCAACGCCAGCCGTGTGCATTTCATCCAGACCTACGTATTTGGCGAGCAGAACAGTGCCAAGGGCGACGCGGTCATGGCTGCCTTGAAAAAACGCTATCCCGCAATCAAGACGATTGCTGATGTGACCCCGGCGGTCGGTATCGCCAATGCCTACGACGGCATGCACCTGGCTGCGCTGGCAATCGAGAAAGCCGGATCGGTGAAGGGCAGCGAAGTGCGCGACGGCTTTTATGCCATCGAGCAGTACGACGGCCTGATCAAGCAGTACAGCAAACCCTTCAACGCCGAAAAGCATGATGCCCTGGGACCGGACGATTACCTGTTCACCCATTTCGTCGACGGCCAGATCGTTCCCCTGCAACCCTGACCTGAGCCGGCCGCTCCGTCATTGACGGAGCGGCTGCAAGGAGCTGTCTTCATGATCACTGCCGCCATCGTCACCGGTCTTGGGCTGGGCAGCATGTATGCCCTGCTGGCGCTGGGTTTCCACATCACCTATGTGGTTTCGCGGACCGTCAACTTTGCCCAGGGCAGCGCCATGATGGTTGGCGCCGTGCTGGGCTACAGCTTTCATATCACCTGGGGCTGGCCGCTCTGGCTGGCGATTCCAATGACCCTGTCGCTATGCGCGCTCTACGGTCTGATGGTGGAGCGCTTTCTGGTCCGACCTTTTCATTCGTGCGGCTCTGATGCCTGGTTGATGGCGACGGTCGCGGCGGGAATTCTTGTCGATAACCTGGCGATGTTTACCTTTGGCAAGGAGCCCCGACAGTTCACCTCCGAGCTGGCGACCACCAGCGTTGCGCTGTTCGGTTCGAATATCTCGCTGCTGCAGATGCTGATTCCGCTGGCCGGCGCCGGCATCGCTCTGGCGCTGCTGCTGGTGCGCCGTTACACGCGGCTGGGCAAGGTGCTGGAAGCCTGCGTGCAGAACCCGGTGGCCGCCCGGCTGATGGGCATACGCGTCAACCGCGTTGTGGCAATCGCCTTCGCCGTGTCAGCCGTGTTCGCAGCCCTGGCGGGGTTGCTGATCGCGCCCTTGTTCAACGTCAGCGCCGAGATGGGCACGCTGTTCGGGCTCAAGGCGTTTGCCGTGGCGATTCTGGGCGGAATCGGTAGCGCCAGCGGCGTGTTCGCCGCCGGCCTGCTGTTCGGGTTGGTGGAAGCAGTGGTGACCCTGTACTTCGGTTCCGCCTTTACCCAGCTGTTCACGTTCGCCCTGGTCATTCTGGCTCTGGCGGTGCGGCCAAATGGACTGTTCGGCAGCAAGACACTGGTGAAAGTATGAAGACTTCGATTCTTGCCCCGGCGGGCATCGCCCTGCTGGCAGTAGCTGGCACAGCACTTTCGCTGATGCTCGACAGTTACTCGCTGCTGGTTTTCAGTTTCTTTGCGCTCACGGTGGTCGTGGGGGTCGGGCTGAATATCCTGATCGGCCTCAGCGGGCAGATCTCCTTCGGTCACATCGCCTTCTATGCCATTGGCGCTTATGCCTCGGCACTGCTGACCATGGCCGGCTTGCCGCTGGCGCTTGCAATGCCCGCCGCGGCGCTGCTGTGCGGGGCCGTCGGTGCCCTGCTGGCGATTCCGGCGTTGCGGGTTACCGGGCCTTATCTGGCGATGATCACCATTGCGTTCGCCCTCGTGGTTCACCATGGCCTGATCGAATGGCGTGGGCTCACTGGCGGTGCCAATGGCCTTATGGGCATTCCCATGCCCGAGTTAGGCGCGCTGGATCCGGCCGTGCTGATGGCGCTGATCGCCACGGCGATGATGGTGATCGCACTGGCCTTTTATCGTCGCCTGCATCAGAGCGGCTGGGGCACGGCGATGCGCGCGGTCAAGGCATCCGAGATTGCCGCTCGCTCCCTGGGTTTCAACCCGGTGCAGACCAAGACCCTGGCTTTTGGATTGTCGGCACTGCTGACCGGCTTCGCCGGTGCGTTGGTGGCGCCGCTGATGATGTTCATCAATCCGGCCTCCTTTCCTTTCTCCCAGTCGATCCTGTTCGTACTGGCCGTGATCGTAGGCGGTGCCGGGACGCTGTTCGGCCCTCTGCTCGGCGCCCTGCTGATCGTGCTGCTGCCCGAGATGCTGGCCGACTTTGCCGAATACCGCCTGCTGATGTTTTCCGCGCTGCTGCTGGTGGTGCTCTGGATTGCGCCTCGCGGCGTGCTTGGCAGCCTCGCCCGGCTGTGGTTCCGTCCGGTCGCGGCGAAGCCGCCGGCAGTTGCCGATCAGGCGCTGCTGGCCAGATTTTTTAGTGAGGGTCGTCAAGCTGCCGGGCTCGAGGTCGAGGACATCAGCATCGGCTTTGGCGGCGTGCAGGCGGCGGACAAAGTCAGCCTGAAGGCGCCGCCGGGCAGCATCACCAGCATCATCGGCACCAACGGGGCGGGCAAGACCACGGTGCTGAACATGATCAGCGGGTTCTATACGCCCGACTCGGGCAGCATCCGTCTGGGCGGACTGGTCTCCGGTCTGCCGGCCTGGAAAATCGCGCGCGCCGGCATCTCGCGTACCTACCAGACCACTCAGTTGTTCGGCGAACTGACGGTGCTCGAGAACATCCTTGCCGGCTTGCAGCAAGGCCGTCTCGGCGGGATTTTCCGGCGCCCCGGCGCTGAGCACCGCGAGCTGGCGATGCACTTGTTGTCGCTGGTGGGCTATCGCGGTTCGGTCAACACGCCAGCCGATGATTTGCCCCATGTGGATCGCCGTCTCGTGGAAATCGCCCGCGCACTCGCGGCGCGTCCGAAGGTGCTGCTGCTGGACGAGCCGGCCGCTGGCCTGGGTCGCGGTGAAACTGACAGCCTGGCTGCGCTGTTCAGGGTCTTGGCCGGTTTCAACATCGCGGTGATTCTGGTCGAGCACGACATGGCGCTGGTGATGGCGGTTTCCGAACGCATCCTGGTGCTTGATGCCGGCAAGCCAATCGCCTGGGGCCTGCCGGAAGAGGTCCGCAGCAATCCTCGAGTGGTGGCCGCGTACCTCGGCGGCACCAGCTATCAGGCGCCCCAGCGTGACGAGCCGTGGGCGGGCTCGCGTGACGCGCGCCTGTTCATCAAGGATCTGGTGGTGGATTACGGCGCGGCGCCGGTGGTCGAAGGCGTCAATCTGGTGGTTAACCCCGGCGAGCTGATCGCCATCCTTGGTGCCAATGGCGCGGGCAAGTCGAGCATCCTCAAATGTCTGGCGGGACTTCACAACGCCACCTCGGGCACCATCTTGCTGGATAACGAGAATATCGAGCACGTGGATGCCAGCGCCATCGCGGCGCGAGGGCTGGCGCTGGTGCCGGAAGGGCGGCAGGTCTTCCCTCAGCTCAGCGTGCGGGACAATCTGCTGCTGGGCGGCTATTCGCGCACCGAGGCATTCGATGCCGAGGCGGAAATCGAAGCCATCCTCAAGCGTTTTCCCCGCCTGCGTGATCGCATCGACAGCCCGGCCGGGCTTCTGTCCGGTGGCGAGCAGCAAATGGTGGCGGTGGGCCGCGGGCTGATGGCCAAGCCGAAAATTCTCCTGCTGGACGAGCCTTCATTGGGGCTTTCACCCGCGATGATCGGTGAGCTGTACGACGCCTTGGCAGCGCTGCGGGACGAAGGCGTGACGTTGCTGCTGGTCGATCAGATGGCCAACCTCGCACTGCAGGTGGCCGATCGCGCCTATGTGCTGGAAACCGGCCGCATCGTTAAATCCGGTACGGCTGAACAGCTGCGCGGTGACAGCGAACTGGAAGCCGCCTACCTCGGGCATGGGACGGCCGCATGAGCGCACTGCACATCATTAACGCGCGCCGCAGCGCCGCCGATCCGCTGAGCGAGCTGCTGATCGAGAGCGGCCATTTCGTCGCTCGGTTCAGCGCCGACAGCGCGCCTCGGGTTCTGGACCTCGCCGGGCGGCTGGTTCTGCCAGGGTTGATCGAAACCCATATCCACCTGGATAAGGCCTGCATTCTGGAGCGTTGCCAGTTGACCGAGGGCACGCTGGCCGAAGCCATCGTCCAGACCCGCATTGCCAAGGCCTCATTCAGCGAGGACGACGTCTACGCACGCGGCGCACAGGTGCTGGAAAAGGCGATCATTCAGGGCACCACTCATATGCGCACGCACGTGGAGATCGATCCAGGCATTGGCCTGACCGGATTTCGCGCGGTCCAGCGGCTAAAGCGGGACTATGCCTGGGCTGTCACCTTGGAAATCTGCGTTTTTCCTCAGGAGGGCATGCTCAACAATCCGGGCACGGAGCGATTGCTGTGCCAGGCGCTGGAAGAGGGTGCCGAGGTGCTTGGCGGTTGCCCCTACACCGATAGCGACCCGGGCGCGCAGATACGGCGGCTGTTCGAGCTGGCGGTGCGGTATGACCGCGACCTGGATTTCCATCTGGATTTCGATCTCAACCCTGAAGGCATGACCATCGGCGAAGTGATTCGCTGTACCGGACTGCATGGATGGGGCGGCCGAGTCGCCGTGGGCCATGTGACCAAGCTTTCCGCGCTGCCACTGGCGCACCTTGAGGAAGTTGCCCGTGCGTTGGCGCAGGCCGGCGTGAGCGTGACCGCATTGCCGTCCACCGATCTGTTTCTCGGTGCCCGCGACAGGTTCAATGACAAGCCTCGAGGCGTTGTGCCCCTGGCGCACTTGCATCGCTGCGGAGTGACCTGTTCGCTGTCGACCAACAACATCGGCAACCCTTTCACGCCCTACGGCGATGCCTCGCTGGTGCGGCAGGCCAATCTGTTCGCCAACGTGACCCAACTATCGACCGAGATGGAGCTGCTCGATTGTCTGGGATGGGTGTCGAGCGAATCGGCACGTTTGCTCAGGCTGCCCGATTACGGTCTGCAGCCGGGGTGTCGGGCGGACTTCATCGTCTTTGATGCACCTTCGCCAGCGGCGGTCATTGCACAGATCAGCCCGCCGCTAATGGGGTTCAAGGCAGGCCGGCAGACCTTCGAGCGTGCGCTGCCGCGTTTGTTGACGCCGCGCTAGTGGTGCGACGCAGAGGCGTCGCTGAGCGTTTCGATCGGTCGGATCACTAAGTCCTGGCTCAGATAGTCCATGCGCTGCTCGTGGAAACGCTGCATATGCGGCAGCGCGATATGTGCGGCAAAGGCTTCGGCCGAGGCCCAGATCTCGAAAAAGATGAACAGAGCTGGATCATGCGCGTCACGCAGCATGTGATATTCGATGCAACCCGGCTCTGCACGGCTGGGCTCGATGTAGGTGCGAAAAAGCGCCTCGAATGCTTCGGATTTATCCGGTTTGGTATGGGCGTGCAGAATGAACCCGTAAGGATCTGGCATGGCGAAACTCCAATTATCGAGAAGCAACGCTAAAGCAAAATCGAGGTTCCGATTGCTGACTTTCAGTCAAAACCCTTTTGCCCTTAGGCGGGTGTTTCGCTGCGCACCTCCTGTTTAAGCTGCCGCCATCCAGAACAACCCAGGTCAGTTTTTCATGAAAAAAGTGCTACTGCTCAATGGCGGCAAGAATTTCGCCCATTCGGAAGGGCGTTACAACGCCACCTTGCATCAGACCGCCCTCGCGTTTCTCGATCGCGCCGGATTCGACGTAAAGACTACCGAGATCGATCAGGGCTACGACCTGGCCGAAGAAGTCGGCAAGTATCTCTGGGCCGATGTGATCATCTATCAAATGCCGGGCTGGTGGATGGGCGCGCCCTGGATCGTGAAGCGTTACCTCGATGAGGTCTTCACCGAAGGCCACGGCAGCCTCTATGCAAATGACGGCCGGACGCGCTCGGACGCCTCACAGAGATACGGCAGCGGCGGGTTGCTACAGGGCAAGCAATACATGATCTCTGCTACCTGGAACGCGCCGCAGCAGGCCTTCGATGATCCAGCGGACTTCTTCGAGGGAAAGGGCGTCGACGCCGTCTACTTCCCTTTCCACAAGGCCAACGAGTTCCTCGGCATGAGCAGCCTGCCGACCTTTCTTTGTGTGGATGTGATGAAACAACCGGCTATCGAGGCGGATGTCGCCCGTTACGAGCGCCATCTGGCGGACGTACTCGGCGTCTCCGCCTGAATTCAGAGATCGCTGAGAATTCGGCGGATGTCCACTTCGGGCTCGGCCAGCTCATCCAGCGCGAGCTGAGCTTCCAGCTCGTCCAGGTGCTCGATCATCACCCGTACCGCTTTGTCTCGGTCGCCTTGCTCAAGCGCGTTGACGATCTGCTCGTGCTCGTCGGACGCGCAGGCCGGTTGGTCGTTGCGCTGATAGAGCGCGACGATTAACGAGCTGCGCACCATCAGGTTGCCGAGAATTTCCGCGAGCACGGTATTGCCGCTGATTTCACCGAGCATCAGATGAAACTCGCTGAGTTCTCGCACGATATCGCGCCGGTCGCTGGCGTTGGTCGCCTTGCGCTCGCTGCGCATATGGGCGGCGGTACGCTGGCGATTCTGGCGCATGGCCTCGGGCGTGATGCTTTCGACGATGGCGCGCTCAATGGCGCGCCGCGCCGCGAATACATCCCGTGCCTCCTTGGCGCTGGGCTGGGATACGAGGGCGCCGCGGTTCGGCTCAATGGTGACGATGCGCTGCATGGCCAGGCGCTGCAGGGCACTCTGCACATGGTTTCGATTGGCTTTCAGCGCCTCCACGATCTGCGCCTCGATCAACCGCGTTCCGGGGCGCAGGCGATGCTGGGCGATGGCCTTGGACAAGGCGTCGACGATGCGCTGCACTTCGATCTGCTTGCTGGTAACGGTCCTGGACCCCATATCTGCTGCCGACTCCCAATGTGGCTTGCAAGCGATGAGCGCTAGCAATGCGCATTATCAGCACTTGAGTTGCGCGAGCAACCTCATCAGCACGAATTGGGCTCAACCGGGTCCTGCCCGAGGCTGTTGCCCTGGCCGCGGGGGTCGTGCATTGCGAAGCGCCGGCCATCGGTTTCGATGGCAATGGCGCCGGCTTGTCCGGTGTACGGGCTGAGGGAAGGAATGATCTCCACTTCATGGCCCATGGCCTGGAGCTTCGCGACCACCGCCGGGTCGATGTCGGCTTCAAGTTTCAGGTTGTCGGTGCTGTCGAAGAAACTGCGCCCGAGAAGAAAGCGGGGCATGCGCAAGGCCTGATCGATCGGCCGGTCGAAATCCACCAACTGGGTGGCCAGCACCATTTGCGTCTGCGGCTGGCCGTCACCGCCCTGGGTGCCGAAAAAAAGCCGTCGCCCATCGTCTGCCAAATAGCAGGACGGGTTGAGCGTATGCGCGGGGCGTTTGCCAGGCGCCCAGGCGTTCGGATGCCCGGGGGCGGCATTGAAGCCGGCGGCGCGGTTCTGCCAGATCACCCCGGTGTTACCGAGAATGCAGCCGGAGCCGAAGTCATGGAACAGGCTTTGGATCAGACAGGCCGTTCGGCCTTCAGCGTCAGTAGCAGCCATCCAGATGGTGTCGGCAGGGCGACCCGGTTCCGCCCACGGCGAGGCGCGGTTGTCGTCGATGCGGTTGGCGCACCCAACGGCATTGGCTTCGCTCAGGGTAGAGGCATAGTCCCAACCACTGGCACGTGGATCATGCAATTCGCCGTTGCGGCGCAGCAGTCCCTGTTTGATCGCCTCAACGAGGAAATGGTAATAGCGGGCGCTGCCACTGCCGCTTTCGGCGACCGGTTTATGCTGCAGCGCGGCCATGGCCTGCAATGTGTAGAGCCCCTGGCATGGTGGCGCGACGTTGAACAAGCGCCCCTGCCGATAGCGCACGGAAATCGGCTCGACTTCTTCGGCGCGCGTGGCAGCCAGATCGGACAGGCTCAGGCCGCACTCCAATCTGCTGAACGCTTCCGCAAAGGCTCGGGCAAGTTCGCCCTGGTAGAAATCCTCGATGCCGTGACGCGCCAGCTGCCGCAGGGTGTCGGCCAGTTGGGGTTGCTTCAGACGGTCACCCTGTTGCAGCCAGCGGCCTTCGCTCTTGCACAGCTGGTGGAGGTCCGGCAGGCCTTCGATCAAATCCCTGCGCTGATGCTGCCAGAACAGCTGCGAGGCGGAGATCTCCACGCCGCTCTGCGCAGTCTCGGCCGCGTCGCGAAGCAGGTCAGCCCAGCCCAGGCGGGAGCCCCATTCGTGGCGGCTGATGCCCTGCGCGATTTGCCAGCTGGCCAGTGCGCCCGCAGTGGTGGCGACCGCGCTCGGCCCGCGCAGACCAATCTTGCCGCCCATCGGTAGCTGTTGTCCTGCCTGGCCAATCCCCACAATGGTGCGCACCCGGCGGTCATGGATCATCCAGAGTGCATCGCCACCCAGTCCGGTCATGTGCGGATAAACAGCCGCGAGCATTGCGCTGGCTGCGAGCATTGCGTCAATGGAAGTGCCGCCCGCATCAAGAATGCGCATGCCGGCGGCCGTGGCCGCAGGGTGTGGGGTGCAAATGACGCCGCGGCGAGATTCGGCCAACATGTATTTGATTCCTTGATTGCTAGCGATCTGATTTCAGGTTGCTAACGTCAAGGCAATAAGTGTTCCGCATACGCGGGGTGTTCAGTAGCCATGCGAACCGAGATGAAGTCACACATGAAAAAACCCCTCGCGGCGATACCGGGAGGGGTTCTGGTATAGCGGACGTCGCTTACTCCACGGCTTTAACCATGTCCTCGACGACCTTCTTGGCATCGCCGAAGACCATCATGGTCTTGTCCATGTAGAACAGCTCGTTGTCCAGACCGGCATAGCCGCTGGCCATGGAGCGCTTGTTGACGATGACCGTCTTGGCCTTGTACGCCTCAAGGATCGGCATGCCGGCGATGGGCGACTTGGGATCGTTCTTCGCCGCCGGGTTGACCACGTCGTTGGCGCCGAGCACCAGCACCACATCGGCCTGGCCGAATTCGGAGTTGATGTCCTCCATCTCGAACACCTGCTCGTAGGGCACTTCGGCCTCGGCCAGCAGCACGTTCATGTGCCCGGGCATGCGCCCGGCGACCGGGTGGATCGCGTACTTCACGGTCACGCCGCGGTGGGTCAGCTTCTCGGCAAGCTCCATCAGCGCGTGCTGGGCGCGGGCTACCGCCAGGCCGTAGCCGGGCACGATGATCACGGTGTCGGCGTTGGTCAGCAGGAAGGCTGCGTCATCGCTGGAGCCGGATTTCACCGGGCGTTGCTCCTTGCTGCCCGTCGCCGCGCCGGCATCGGCGTCGGCACCGAAGCCGCCGAGGATGACGTTGAAGAACGAGCGGTTCATCGCCTTGCACATGATGTACGAGAGAATTGCGCCGCTCGAACCCACCAGCGAACCGGCGATGATCAGCATCGAGTTGTTCAGCGAAAAGCCGATACCGGCCGCCGCCCAGCCCGAGTAGCTGTTGAGCATCGAGACCACCACCGGCATGTCGGCACCGCCGATGGGGATGATGATCAGCACGCCGATGACGAAAGCCAGCGCCACCAGAATCATGAACGCAGTGAAGTTGCCGCTGAAGGTGTAGATCAGGCCCAACACCAGAATCGCGACGCCAACGGCGAGGTTGATCTTGTGCTGGTTGGGGAAGGACACAGGCGCCCCCTGGAACAGGCGGAACTTGTACTTGCCCGAGAGCTTGCCGAAGGCGATCACCGAACCGGAGAAGGTGATGGCGCCGATGGCTGCGCCGAGGAACAGCTCCAGGCGGTTGCCAGCCGGGATCGGATAACCGATAGCCTGGACGATGCCCAGCGACTGCGGCTCCAGCACTGCCGCGATGGCAATGAATACCGCGGCCAGGCCGATCATGCTGTGCATGAAGGCGACCAACTCGGGCATCTTGGTCATCTCGACGCGCTTGGCCATCAGCGTACCGATGGTGCCGCCGATCAGCAGTCCGAGGACGATGAAGCCCAGGCCGCTCCAGGGGCTGGCGCTCTCGGCCAGCTGTGAGCCGAGCTTGAACACCAGGAACACCGTGGTGACCATCGCGATGCCCATACCGATCATGCCGAACAGGTTGCCGCGGCGTGAGGTGGTCGGGTGCGACAGGCCTTTGAGCGCCTGGATGAAGCTCACCGAGGCGATGAGGTAGAGCAGGGTGATCAGGTTCATGCTCATGGCTTGGACTCCGCCTTGGCGCCCGAAACGGCGCGCTCCTTCTTCTTGAACATTTCCAGCATGCGGCGGGTAACGAGAAAGCCGCCGAAGACGTTCACTGCGGCCAGGGTCACGGCCAGGGTGCCCATCAGCTTGCCCATCGGAGTAACGGTCAGGGCGGCAGCAAGCATGGCCCCGACGATGACGATCGCCGAAATCGCATTGGTGACCGCCATCAGGGGTGTGTGCAGCGCGGGGGTGACGTTCCAGACCACGTGGTAGCCGACGTAGATCGCCAGCACGAAGATGATCAGGTTGTAGATGCCATCAGAAATCATGTCCATGTTCGGGCTCCCTTAACCGTTGGTCCGCACGACCTGGCCGTCGCGGCACATCAGGCACGCGGCGACGATGTCGTCTTCAAGATTGAGCTGGAATCGGGCTTCGCCATCGATCACCAGCTTGAGGAAGTCCAGCAGGTTGCGGGCGTATAGCGCCGAAGCGTCCGCCGGCACGAGGGTCGCCAGGTTGGTGTAGCCAACCAGGGTCACGCCGTGCTTGACCACTACCTGATCGGCTTCGGTCAATGGACAGTTGCCGCCCTGAGAGGCGGCGAGGTCGATCACCACCGAGCCGGGCTTCATTTGCTGCACGGTTTCTTCCTGCAGCAACGTCGGAGCTTTGCGGCCCGGGATCAGCGCGGTGGTGATGATAATGTCGGCCTGCTTGGCGCGCTCGTGCACGGCCTGAGCCTGTCGCGCCATCCAGCTTGCTGGCATCGGTCGGGCGTAGCCACCGACACCTTCGGCGCACTCGCGCTCTTCGTCGGTTTCGCAGGGCACGTCGACGAACTTGGCGCCGAGGGATTCGATCTGCTCCTTCACCGCCGGACGCACGTCCGAGGCTTCGATGACTGCACCCAGGCGCTTGGCCGTGGCGATGGCCTGCAGACCGGCTACACCAGCGCCGAGGATCAGCACGCGGGCGGCTTTCACCGTACCGGCGGCCGTCATCAGCATCGGCATGAAGCGCGGGTATTTATCTGCCGCGACCAGCACAGCCTTGTAACCGGCGATGTTGGCCTGCGAGGAGAGCACGTCAAGGCTCTGCGCGCGCGAGGTGCGCGGCGCGGCTTCCAGGGCGAAGGCGGTGATGCCGCGTTCTGCCATGCGTGCGATGTTTTCGTTGTCGAAGGGATTGAGCATACCGACGAGTACCGTGCCGGGCTGCATTTGCGCCAGCTCGGTTTCGCTCGGTGCGTTCACCTTCAGCAGGATCTCTGCTGCGAACGCCGCAGCGGCATCGGCGATGGTTGCGCCTGCCGCTTCATAGGCACTGTCCGGGACGCTGGCCTGTAGGCCGGCCCCGCTCTGCACCGTCACCTGATGCCCCTGGCCGATCAGCTTCTTTATAGTTTCCGGTGTCGCGGCAACGCGCGTTTCACCGGGCCTGGTTTCGAGAGGAACACCTATGTGCATTGTTCTTGTTCTCCTGCTTGATCGTAACCAGCGGGCTGCCCGGTAACCGGGTTGTTGCACCGCTGGTGTTACTTTTCGCCCGGCCACTGCGGTTGGCGGTCGGGTGTGGATCGGCTAACGGACCCCTGCACTGCTGGTCGGGCTCGTTTAGCAGGTCATGTACGACCACTGCGCTCGGTCTCACGTAACCTGCTTTGGCGCGGCATTCTGCAAGGCCTGAAAAAATCAAACAACTGTTTTAATGAGAACGACAATGTGGCGCTTCGTTCACGATATGACTGTTAGGTTGCTTGGCATCGCTACAGGCGGCGCCGGTATTGGCTTCGACTTTGGTCTAAGGTTCCAAATCATGATGTGCGCGGCGCAATCATGAATGACGGACCATAGACGGTGTATCCGTCGGCGGGCTTGTCTGTATGCGACGTTGGTGCCGGTTGGCGCGGCGGCGCGTAATGGCACAGAAAAAATTCAACACAGGGTTTGCAATGTCATGCATTCCTTGTAGTCCATAGCTGTTGGCCGTGCCGGCATCGGACCGCCGGCCAACATGAGTCGCACCCTCTGCGAGAAACTATCTGGCATGGCCGAACTAGATCTGAACGAGATGACCCTTCTGGACGAGCCGCTCCCACGGCGCTTGCCCTTCGCCTTTGCTCGCCGTCACGGGGTCATCCTGCTGGAGCGCCCGGAGGGCATGCGTCTATGCGTGCGCGAAGGTGCGCCGCTGACGGCATTGCAGGAGGCGCAGCGCGTGGCCGGTAGCCCATTGGCCATGCAATGGCTGGCGCAGGATGAATTCGAGCAGGCCCTGAGTGCCGCTTACCAGCACGATTCCTCCGCTGCAATGCTAATGGTCGAGGGGCTGGGCGATGAGATGGACCTGCATAGCCTGGCTGATCAGATTCAGGAAACCGAGGACCTGCTCGAGCAGGAAGACGACGCACCGATCATTCGCCTTATCAATGCGATCCTCGGCGAAGCGATCAAGGAAAACGCCTCCGATATTCACGTCGAAACTTTCGAAAAACGTCTGGTGATCCGCTTTCGCATCGACGGCATCCTGCGCGAAGTGGTGCAGCCCAAGCGCGAGCTGGCGGCGCTGCTTGTGTCGCGGATCAAGGTCATGGCGCGGCTGGATATCGCCGAAAAGCGTATCCCGCAGGATGGCCGGATTTCCCTGCGGGTTGGCGGACGCGAGGTGGACATTCGTGTATCGACGCTGCCTTCGGCCAACGGTGAGCGCGTGGTGCTGCGTTTGCTCGACAAACAGGCCGGACGCCTGACGCTGCAGCACCTGGGCATGAGCGACCGTGATCGCAATGTCATGGAACAGGCGGTGAAAAAGCCGCACGGCATCATTCTGGTTACCGGCCCGACAGGTTCCGGTAAGACCACCACGCTATACGCCAGCCTGGTCACGCTTAATGACCGCTCACGCAACATCCTCACGGTCGAAGACCCCATCGAATACAACCTCGAAGGCATCGGCCAGACCCAGGTCAACACCAAGGTCGACATGACCTTTGCCCGCGGCTTGCGCGCGATCCTGCGTCAGGACCCGGACGTGGTGATGGTCGGCGAAATTCGTGACCAGGAAACCGCGGACATGGCCGTACAGGCCTCGCTCACCGGTCACCTGGTGCTCTCGACACTGCACACCAACAGCGCCATCGGTGCGGTGACGCGCCTGGTGGACATGGGCGTCGAGCCGTTTCTGATCTCGTCTTCGCTGCTCGGCGTACTGGCCCAACGCCTTGTTCGCGTGCTGTGTAATGACTGTAAACGTGCGTACGTGGCAGACGAAGCCGAATGCGCGCTGTTCGGCCTCGACCCCAGCGAGGCGCCGATGCTCTATCACGCCGAGGGCTGCGATGTATGTCGGCAGCTGGGTTACCGTGGGCGGACCGGCATCTACGAATTGGTGATGTTCGACGACTCGTTGCGCAGCATGATCCACACCCGTGCAGCCGAGCAGGACATGGTTCGCCATGCGCGCCGGCTGGGCCCGAGCATCCGCGATGACGGCCTGCGCAAGGTGCGTGAAGGCGTGACGACTATTGAAGAAGTGTTGCGCGTGACCCGCGGGGAATAAGCGCATGAGTTGTACCGGCACAAGGACCGCTACCCAGGCCATGACTGCGTTTGAATACCGACTCTCGACCGATCACCGCGGCGTTCATCGCGCAGGCGTCGTGCATCGTGTCGCCCATGGCCTGACACTGTTGGCTGAACACTGATGGCAGCGTTTGAATACATTGCGCTTGACCCCCGGGGCCGCGAGCAGAAAGGCCTGATCGAGGCCGATAGCGCGCGACAGGCGCGGCAACTGCTGCGCGAGAAGCAGTGGTCGCCGCTGGACGTCAAGCAAGCCAAGGCCAAGGAAGACACCGGCGGTGGCGGCTTTGCCTTTGGCCGCGGGCTCTCGGCGCGCGACCTGGCGCTGGTGACGCGGCAGCTGGCGACCCTGGTTCAGGCGGCGTTGCCCATTGAGGAGGCCCTGCGTGCCGCGGCGGCGCAGTCGGCGTCGCAGAAGATCAAGTCGATGCTCTTGGCCGTGCGTGCACGGGTAATGGAAGGCCACAGCCTGGCCGGCTCGCTGCGTGAATACCCGTCTGCCTTCCCAGAGCTTTATCGCGCCACCGTGGCGGCTGGCGAGCATGCCGGGCATCTCGGGCTCGTGCTCGATCAGCTGGCGGACTACACCGATCAACGTCAGCAGTCACGGCAGAAGATCCAGCTGGCGTTGCTCTACCCAGTGATTCTGCTGGTGGCCTCACTGGCCATCGTGGTGCTGCTGCTTGGGTACGTGGTGCCGGATGTGGTGAAGGTTTTCGTCAACACCGGCCAGGACCTGCCGGCGTTGACCACCGGGCTGATCGCGGTGAGCGAAGTTGTGCAGCAGTGGGGCTGGCTGATGCTGCTGGGGACTATTGCCGCTGGGTTTGCCATGCGGCAGGCTCTGCGCGACGAGAAGATCAAACGGCGCTGGCATGCCTTTATCCTTCGTATCCCGCTGGTGGGGCGGCTGGCACGGGCGGCCAACACCGCGCGGTTCGCCTCGACCCTCGCGATTCTTACCCGCAGCGGCGTGCCGCTGGTGGATGCGCTGGGCATCGCAGCGGCTGTAATCGCCAATCTGCGTATTCGCGACAAGGTGATCGAGGCGGCGCAGCGGGTGCGTGAGGGCGGCAGCCTGACCCGCGCGCTGGACGCCACCAACGAATTTCCGCCGATGATGCTGCACATGATCGCCAGCGGCGAGAAATCTGGCGAACTGGACCAGATGCTGGCGCGAACCGCGCGTAATCAGGAAAACGACCTGGCCGCGCAGATCTCGCTCTTGGTAGGACTCTTCGAACCCTTCATGCTTGTGTTCATGGGGGCTGTGGTATTGGTGATCGTTCTGGCGATCCTGCTGCCGATTCTTTCTCTCAACCAACTGGTGGGCTAGTGAGCATGACGTTGAAGCAATACAAGCAGAGGGGCTTCACCCTCATCGAAATCATGGTTGTGGTGGTGATCCTCGGGATCCTCGCCGCGCTGGTAGTACCGCAGGTGATGAACCGTCCGGACCAGGCCAAGGTGACCGTGGCCAAAGGCGACATCAAGGCCATCGGCGCCGCCCTCGACATGTACAAACTGGATAACTACTCCTACCCCAGCACCCAGCAAGGCCTGGATGCATTGGCGAAGAAGCCCGGCGGCAATCCGCAGCCAAAGAACTGGAACCGCGACGGCTACCTCAAGCGCGTGCCCAAGGACCCATGGGGCAATGAATATCAGTACCTCTCGCCCGGCACTCAGGGGGCCTACGATCTGTACTCCTACGGCGCCGATGGCAAGCAGGGCGGTTCCGAGCTGAACGCGGATATCGGTAACTGGGACCTCTGATCGATGCACCAGGCGCGCCGGGAGGGCGGCTTTACGCTGATCGAGCTGATGGTGGTGATCGTCATCCTCGGCAGTCTGGTGGGCCTGGCGGTGCTATCGATGGGCAGCTCCAATTCGTCGCGGGAGATTCGCGACGAGGCGCAGAGGCTGGCGACACTGATCAGCCTGATGGCCGATGAGGCGGTGCTCGACAGCCGCGAGTACGGTCTGTTGATCAGCCAGGAAGGCTACCGCGTGATGCACTACGACGAAGCCGATGCGCGCTGGCAAGATGCCGGCGATGGCAAGGCGCACCGGGCGCCGGACTGGATACGTCTCGAACTGGAGCTCGAAGGCTCACCGTTGAAGCTGGTGGCACCGGTCAAGCGCGAGGACGACCCTATCGGCTTGTCCAAAGAGGGGGACCGAGAACGCCGTCGCGCCCCGCGTGTTCAGCCGCAGCTTTTGATTCTCTCGAGCGGCGAGTTGTCCCCCTTCACCCTGACCTTCTCCGATCAACGTCCCGGCGGCAGCGGCTGGACCGTCACCAGCGATGGTTTTCAAATGCCCCGCGCCGAGCCGCTGGAAACCCGCCGATGAGTGCAGGCCCGTCGCACGCGCGGGGGTTTTCCCTGCTGGAAGTACTGGTGGCGCTGGCGATCTTCGCCATCGTCGCGGCCGTGGTGCTGACTGCAGCCGGGCGCAGCGTGAACAACGCCGGACGCCTGGAAGCACTGACCCTGGCCGGATGGATCGCCGACAACCGCCTCACCGAGCTGCAACTGCTGCAGCCAGCGCCCGCCATTGGCCGCGAAGACCAGGAGCTGGAGTTTGGCGGGCGCAAATGGCAGACCCTCAGCGAAGTAGAAACCAGCGGCACGCCGGGGCTATTGCGCATTCAGGTCTGGGTCGCTGCGGTCGAGCCACAGCGCAGGGCCAACAATGGTTCGATAGAACAGCGCGCCGTGACCAGCCTGACCGGCTTCGTCGGCGTCGAGCCATGAGCCGAGCCATGGGCAGTCTGGTCACCAGCGGCCAACCGCGACTGCATGGTGCCGCGGCCGGCTTTACCCTGCTTGAATTGCTGATCGCCATCGCCCTGTTCGCGTTGCTGGGGCTGGCAACCTACCGCATGCTCGAATCCGTCCTGCGCAGCGACGAAGTGATCCGTGCCCAGGAAACACGATTGCGTGAACTCGGTCGGGCTGTTTGGCGCCTCGAGCAGGATCTGGTTCAGGCCGTGCCGCGGCCAGTGCGAGACGGCTACGGCGATGAGCAGAACGCGTTTATCGGCCAGCTCGCCGGTTTCGAGGGCGGTGCCTCGCTGGAGCTGACGCGCAGCGGCTGGCGCAACCCTACCGGGCAGCCTCGCTCCAATCTCCAGCGCGTCAGCTGGCGCCTCGCCGGCAGCACGCTGGAGCGTCAATACTGGACGGTGCTTGACCGCGATCTGGACAGTGAGGCCCGTGTGCAGCAAGTGCTCGATGATGTGACCGAGCTGCGCCTGCGCTATCTCGATGCGGAGAACAGTTGGCACGAGGAGTGGCCGCCATTCGATTTCGGTCGCGGCGATCCGGGTGAAGAGGGGCGGCGTATGCCGGTAGCCGTCGAGGTCTCTTTCGATCACCAGCGCTACGGCACCATCACCCGCCTGCTGCGATTGCCCGACGGCCCGACTCCGGAACCCGAATTCATCCAGCCGGACTCCCAGGGCGTGCCGGAACCGGGCGGCGTGGGAGAAATGCAGTGAAGCCCCAGCGCGGCGTGGCGCTCATCACCGTGTTGCTGGTCGTGGCCATCGTCACCGTGGTCTGCGCTGGCATGATTGCCCGTCAGCAACTGTCGATCCGCGGCACGGCTAATCAGGCGCAGGCGCGTCAGGCCTGGCAATACGCGCTCGGCGGTGAAGCGCTGGCGCAATCGATCCTGCGCCGCGATCTGCAGGGGTCAGGGCAGGGCACCGGGTTGCCCGCCGTGGATCATATGCTCGAACCCTGGGCCATGCCGCAGCCGGCGTACGACCTCGACGAAGGACAGGGGCAGGTTCAGGTCCGTATCGAAGACCTGGCCGGGCGCTTCAATCTCAACAGCCTCGTGCAGGAGCAGCAGGCGAATGCCGCGGCGCTGGCGCAGTTCCGCCGCCTGCTGCTGCGCCTGCAGATAACCGAACCCTACGCCGAGCGTCTGGTGGACTGGCTGGACAGCGACCAGCAGCCTACCGGTGAGCAGGGCGCCGAGGACAATGCCTATCTCCTGCTTGACCCCCCGTACCGCACGGCCGGCACGCGCCTGGAGGATCTTTCGGAGCTGCGCCTGTTGCTCGGCATGCGTGATGAAGATTTCCAGCGCATGGCGCCCTACGTCACGGCGCTGCCCGCCGACACGCCGCTGAACGTGAACACGGCCAGCGCCATGGTGCTGTCGAGTCTTGCCGACAGCCTCAGCCCAAGTGCAGCCGAGTCACTGATCGAGATGCGACAGGCCGCTCCGTTCCGCGATACGGCTACTTTCATGGCGCAACCGGCGCTTAGCGGTGTCCAACTGCAAGGCACCAACATCGCGGTAACCAGTCAATTCTTCCAGGCCATCAGCGAGGTGCGTCTGGCAGACCGCCGGCTGGCATTGGTGAGCCAGATCCGGCGTGAAGAAAACGGGGACATTCGCGTATTGAAGCGCAACCTGGGGCAGCCGCCACGCTTGCCCCAACCAACCAGTAACGGAGATCGATAGCCGATGGACTGCCTGTTTCTGCCCGCTGATTGCGGCACCCGGATCGACAGCGATACCCGGGTCTACTGGCTGCCGGGTGAGGGTGAGGAAGGTTGGATGCCTCTGGCAAGCGTCGTCGAGCGAGCGCCGGCGGCCGTGACCCTGGTGCTGCCGGCCGAGGTTTGCAGCTCGTTCGCGGTCGCACTGCCGACGCGCAAGGCGCGCTGGGTCAACCAGGCGTTGGCCTACGCGATCGAAGAGCTACTGGCTGAGAACGTCGATGACCTGCACCTGACCCATGGCGATGCACTGGAGGATGGCCGGCGTCGGGTCATCGCTGTCCGCCGACAGCTGCTGGCCGACTGGCTGCAGGACCTGCAGACCCTCGGGCTGACGGTCGTCGCGATCCATGTCGACGCCGACTTGCTGCCGCGGGATGGCACGCAGTTGTTATTCATCGACGGCCGCGCACTGCTTGGCGGCAGCCCCGAAGCCCGCCTGGCCTTTGACGGCGCGCAATGGCCGCATCTTGCCGGACAGTGCCCTGCACCCCATCACGGGCAAGGCACGGCAAGCGACGCCCCGGCGCCGCTGGATGATTATCAGCAGCTGGACGATCCATACCGGTTCCTGGCCTCGGGCCGCGCTGCGGCGCTGAACCTGGCGCAAGGCGACTTCGCCGTCCAGGCGGCAGGCAGTGGGCTCGGTCAATGGAAGCCGGTGGCGCTCGTGCTGGCGCTGATTCTGGTGGTGCAGCTGGTGTTCAACCTGGTGCAGGCCTGGACGCTGGAGAGCCAGGCCGAGCGCTATGCTGAAGCCAGTCGGGCCCTTTACACCGAGCTGTTCCCGGAAGACCAGCGCATCGTCAACCTGCGTGCGCAGTTCGACGCGCATATCGGCCAGAGCTCTGGCGGCTCGAGCGGCTTCATGCGCCTGCTCGATGAGGTCGCGCTGGCGCTCGCCGAAGGTATTCCCGTGTCGATCGGTCAATTGGATTACAACCAGGCCCGAGGTGATCTGGCCATGCAGGTTCGCGCCAGCGATTTTGCCGCTCTCGAGCAGCTGCGCCAGCGCCTGGGTGAGACCGGAGAAAGCGTCCAGTTGGGCTCGGCCAGCCGTGACGGCGATGCCGTCAGCGCCCGTGTGGTGATTGGAGGTCGAGGATGAACCTGAGACAACAGATGCGCGTGCGCCTGGCCGAGTCGCCGCTCTGGATGCGTTGGCAGCGCCTGCAACCCCGCGAGCGTATGTCGCTGACTCTGCTCGGCGCCTTTCTGCTGGTTGCGTTGCTCTATGTGCTGCTCTGGCAGCCGGCGCAGCATCGCGCGCGCGATGCCCAGACCTATTTCCAGGAGCAACGCGAGCTGCATACCTATATGGAGCAGAACACCGAGCTCGCCCGGCAGATGTCGCGCAGCAATCCGGTGACGCTGGCGCCCGAGCAGTTGCAGGGACTGGTCACCCAGACCGCTCAGCAGAACGGCCTGACCATCGAGAGCTTCGACTTCGGCAATGACGGCAGTTTGCAGGTGACCTTGCCCGGTGCGGGCTACGGCACGCTGCTGCGCTGGTTCGATGAGTTGCAAGCGGCCGGCGCGACGCTGGCCGAGGTCAGCATCACTCAGGTCGGGGAAGGTTTGGTGGATGCCCGGGTGAGTTTCCGGGCGGAAGGTTAGAGCGCGCAGAGGCCGCTCAACGACGAGCGGCCGACGTCTTTAATTCATCGCCGCGCTTTGCCGCACGAGAAATACGGCAGGCTATCGCGGGTAGCGTCGCGATGGCCGTAGCCGTTTTACTCGTTTAGGTCGGCTGAACCTGCATCGCCAGTGCGCGCAGGGCAGCTTCGGCTTCAAGCACCTTGTTCACCACGTCATTGGCCTTTTCACGGCTCAGCCCGAGGCGATCGAAGAGGTCCTGCGGGATCTCGCTGTAGGGACCGGAGCCGATACCGCGGTTGCGCAACAGGCGTACCGCCAAGCAGACCAGATTGGCGTGGCCAGCATGCTCGCCCTGATAGTGCTGGTCGTGCTGAAAGCGCAGCGCTGTCGACAGCTCGTCGGGCATCCCCCAGTAACGCATCAGCCAGGCGCCGATCTGTTCGCGGGTAATCCCCAGCAGATGTTTTTCGATGACGCTGTGGCTCAGGTGCGGGTTGACCTCCATGTGCCGGCAGATCAACGAGAAGTGCGGCGGGAATACATGCGCCAGCACCAGATAACCGAAGTTGTGCAGCAGACCCGCCAGATAGCTTATGCCGGCTTCCGGGCGCTGCGTACGCGGGATGGCGCGGTTCAGCCCTTCGATCACCGCCGCTGTATAGATCGACTGCTGCCAGTACGGCGTTGCCTGTTGCGGCTGATCCTTTGGTAGGCTCAGGGTCTTGCCCAATGCCAGGCCGAGGGCCAGGTTGATCACCAGATCGAAACCGAGCACCCGCACGATGGCATCTTCCACCGAGCGGATCTTGCCGGGTGCTGCGTAATAGGGCGATGCGGCCCAGCTGACCACCTGAGCCGCCAGGGCCGGGTCGGTCTCGACCACACCGGTGATGTCGTCAATGGTGGCATCGGGATCGACGCGCAGCTTGATGATCTTTTGTGCGGTCTGCGCCAGCGGCGGGATTTCGATGGTCTCTTCCAGACGCTTCTGAATCCGTCGTGCGGTAAAACTTTGCACCGCCTGGGTGATTTCCGCGCTGTCTTCCTCGGGACGGTCGAGGTTCGGCTGGATGGTGCTCAGCGGCACCGCGAACTGGCCGGCGCTGGCTTTGCTGAGCATCTGCTTGAAATCGCTGCTAGCCACGGCGAGCAACAAGCCTGGCTGACCGGATTGGATCAGCAGCTCAGATTGCTGCAGCAAGCGTTCCTCATAGAGACAGGGTGAGCTAGTCAGCGGCGGTAGGCCCGGCAAAACCTTGAGGTCGTGCTTGGAAAGCATGCGGGTCAATCGATCCGGCTTGACTGCAATCAGCTGGCGCCCGGTCAGCTCGGCGAGGCGAGCAAGGTCGAGCAGGTGGTCCCGAGGGTAGAGCACCAGCAACGCGCCGATGGCGTCGTCGACCAGCACCGCCTCCATGCGCTGAGCTGGATCCAGGTCGGATCGTTCCTCGCAGGTGCGATAAGGCAGTGCCAATTTGTCCAGCAGCTGGACGATCATTGGCGGGAGCGAATTATGGTTATTGCTTTCGGCAGCCGTGTTCATGAATCTGTCCGTGTTATTCCCGATCGGCGCAGTATAGCCATACCGTTAGTGCGGTTTGAGTTTGCCGACGAGCGTCAAACTTGCCCGTATTGCTGGCCATGGCGCAGCCACCGCTCTAGCAAGGGGCTTACGTGCTGCGGCCAACGTTCCAAAAGCGCCTGTGCCGCATCGCGTACGGCAGGCAGAAGATCGGCATCACGCATGAGATCAGCGACCTTGAACTGAAGCAAGCCGGTCTGGCGAGTGCCGAGCATCTCGCCCGGTCCGCGCAGTTCGAGGTCCTTTTCCGCGATGATGAAGCCGTCGCAAGTCTCGCGCATGATCGCCAATCGCTCGCGGCCGATCTGCGAAAGCGGCGGATGGTAGAGCAACACGCAGTGACTGGCCGCGCTGCCGCGCCCGACTCGTCCACGCAGCTGGTGCAGCTGGGCGAGACCCAGGCGCTCGGGGTTTTCGATGATCATCAGGCTGGAGTTGGGAACGTCGACACCCACCTCGATCACCGTGGTGGCGACCAGCAATTGCAGGCGACCTTCCTTGAACTCGGCCATCACCGCCGCTTTTTCCACCGGCTTCATCCGTCCATGAATCAGCCCGACATTGAGCCCGCCGAGGGCTGCGGAGAGATCTTCGAAGGTGGTTTCGGCCGCCTGGCAGGTAAGCTCTTCGGATTCCTCGATCAGGGTGCAGACCCAGTACGCCTGGCGCCCTTCGTTACAGGCCGAACGCACCCGCTCGATGACTTCCAGGCGGCGGCTGTCAGCCACCAATACCGTATTTACCGGGGTACGTCCCGGCGGAAGCTCATCGAGAATCGATGTGTCCAGATCGGCATAGGCGCTCATGGCCAGCGTTCGTGGAATGGGGGTGGCGGTCATGATCAGCTGATGCGGGCAGAGCCGTCCCTCGACACCCTTGCGTCGCAGCGCCAGCCGCTGTTGCACGCCGAAGCGGTGCTGCTCGTCGATAATCACCAGTGCGAGCCTGCTGAACCGCACCTCATCCTGAAACAGTGCGTGGGTGCCGACCACCATTGGGCAACCGGCTGCAATGCGCTCCAGCGCCGCGGATCGGGCCTTGCCCTTTAGTTTGCCGGCCAGCCAGCCGACTTCGATGCCCAGCGGCTCGAGCCATTTGCAGAAGGTGATGAAGTGCTGCTCGGCAAGGATTTCGGTCGGTGCCATCAGGGCCACCTGATAGCCGGCTTCCAGCGCCTGCAGCGCGGCAAGGGCAGCAACCACGGTCTTGCCGGCGCCCACGTCGCCCTGCACCAGGCGCAGCATCGGCTCGTCCTGGGCGAGGTCGTAGGCGATCTCGGCACCGACTCGTTGCTGGGCGCCAGTGGGCTGGAAGCCGAGATTCTGCAGATAACGTTTCGGCAGCTCGCGGGGCGCAGGCAGCGGCGGTGCGTGCTGAGCGCGGCTGCTTTCGCGCAGGCGCTGCATGGAAAGCTGATGCGTCAGCAGTTCCTCGAACGCCAGACGATGCTGCGCCCAATGACGGCCTTCGGCGAGTTCCTCCAGATCGGCGTCCGGCGGCGGACGGTGCAAATAGCGGATCGCTTCGTCGAGCTTCGCCAGTCGGTAGTCGCGGATCAGCTCATCTGGCAGCCAATCGGGCAGGCTGTGCGGACCTAGCCGCGCCAGCGCCTGTGCGGTCAGCTGGCGCAGCCGCTGCTGGGTCAGGCCTTCGGTGGTCGGGTAGATCGGTGTCAGCGTCTGTTCGACGGCCACCGGTTCGTCGTCATTTAGCGCGCGGTATTCGGGATGATAGATCTCAAGTCCCGACGCGCCCGGGCGTGCTTCGCCATAGCAGCGCACCTGGGTGCCGCGCTTGAGCGCCTCTTTCTGGGCTTGGCCGAAATGGTAAAAGCGCAGGCTCAGACTGCCGCTGCCGTCATGCAGACGGACCAGCAGGCTGCGGCGCCTGCCCATGACCACGTCGGCGCCGGTGACGGTGCCTTCGATCACCGCGTCCTGACCGGGTCGCAGGGCACCGATCGGTACGATGCGGGTGCGGTCCTGATAGCGCAATGGCAAGTGGAACAGCAGGTCCTGCAAGGTTTCCAGGCCGACTTTGGCGAGCTTTTCGGCCAGCGCCGCGCCGACGCCTTTTATCGCGGTCACCGGGACCGCCGCCAGCTCGCTCATGGCTTCAGGCTTTGTCGGCGGGCGGTTTCGCAACCGAGCACAGGCGGATGGAGTCGGCCAGTACCTCGATGGCTCTCGGGCGCGGGAAGCTGGCGCGCCAGGCAATCGCCACGGTGCGGAACGGCACGGGCGGCGTCAGCGGGCGGATGTCCAGCACGCCGGGGGAGTAATGGTGACTGTCGACGGCCGACAGCGGCAGGATGGATACACCCAGTCCAGAGGCAACCATGTGGCGGATGGTCTCCAGCGACGAGGATTCCACCGTGGTGTGGCTCGGCGCCTCGCCCTTGCGCGTGGTCGGGCAGGCTTCGAGGACTTGATCGCGGAAGCAGTGGCCTTCGCCCAACAGCAGCAGGCTCTTGTCGTTGAGCATCTCGCTGTCGATGGTTTCCTTCTTCGTCCACGGATGGCCGGCGGGCATCAGCACATAAAAGGGCTCGTCATACAGCGGCAGCGTCAGCACATCGGCTTCCTGGAACGGCAGCGCGATGATGATCGCGTCCAGCTCGCCGGTGCGCAGCTTGTCGCGCAGGATGTGGGTGAAGTTTTCCTCGATATACAGCGGCATGTCCGGCGCCACGCGATGCAGCTGCGGGATCAGATGCGGGAACATGTAGGGGCCGACGGTGTAGATGGCGCCGACCTTGAGCGGGGCGGCCAGCTGATTCTTGCCGGCCTGGGCCAGCTCACGAATGCTCTGCGCCTGCTCCAGCACTTTCTGCGCCTGGGTGACGATGCCTTCACCGACGGGCGTCAGCCGCACTGCGCTCTTCGTCCGCTCGAAGATCAGCACGCCAAGCTCGTCCTCGAGCTTTTTCACGCCCACCGACAAGGTGGGCTGGCTGACGTGGCACCGCTCGGCGGCGCGGCCAAAGTGGGATTCCTGGGCGAGCGTGACGATGTAGCGCAGTTCGGTCAGTGTCATAGCGTTATTCCATCAGAGTGCTGGCTAGCATAGCCTTTGCTCGTGTTCGAACCAACTGGCCAGCAGCCGTTCCTTATAAGGTGACAAGCGGAAACCTTGTCGGCAGCAGTACACTGATGAAAGGCGGGCCGAATGGGTGGCCCGCACCGGTTATGGAGCAACCGCCATGGCAATTCGTCCCTCAGTAATGATCGCCGGCTGCGGCGATGTCGGTATACGCCTCGGGCTGCAGTTGAGCCGAGCGGGTTGGACGGTATACGGCTTGCGTCGTCAGGCAGCGAGCCTGCCGGTGCCAATCCTGCCGGTACGCGGTGACCTCGCCTCGGCTGAAGTGCCGCGTGGCTGGCCCAACGGCAATCTCGATTACCTGGTCTATGCCGCATCGGCCAGCCAGCACGACGAACCCGGCTATCGGCAGGCTTACGTTGAAGGCTTACGCAACGCGCTTGGCTGGCTGAAACAGCGCGGGCAGCAACCCAAGCGCGTGTTCTTTCTCTCGAGCACCGGGGTGTACGCCCAAAATGGGGGCGAATGGATCGATGAGACCTCCGCCACCGAACCCACTGGCTATACCGGACAGGTGATGCTCGAAGCCGAGCAGGTGGCTCTCGATTGTGGTTTCCCGGCGACCCGGGTGCGCATGGCCGGGCTGTACGATCCGGTGCGGCCGTGGATGCAGAATCAGGTTCGTGCCGGGCTGCGCGTCGAGTGCGAGCCGCCGCAATACAGCAACCGCATCCACCGTGACGATGCCGCCGCGCTGCTGACGTGTCTGCTGCAGACCGATCTCAACGGCGGCGATCTGGAAGATTGCTATCTGGGCGTCGACGATGACCCTGCACCCTTGCACGAAGTGGTCGAGTGGTTGCGCGAACGTCTCGGCGTGACCCAATGGGCCGAGCAAACCATGACCCGCCGCGCAGGCAGCAAGCGCTGCAGCAACGCCCGCGCCCGGGCCCTTGGATGGGTGCCGCAGTACCCGAGCTATCGTAACGGCTACGCCTCCATTCGCCCCGGCAAAGGCTGAGCGGCAACGAGGCCCGCGTTGATTGCCGCGGCATTTGTATGAGCCAGGGGGACGCCCAGTCCTTGCTGGCGATCCGTGTTTTTCTGTTGTGCCGAGCCACGCTAGCCCCCTGATCGCGAGCAAGCTCGCTCCTACGAAAAGCGCTGTGCTCGGTCCGTGAAGACCGCCGCGGCATCTGTAGGAGCCAGGGGGTGCCCAGTCCTTGCTGGCGATCCGTGTTTTTCTGTTGTGCCGAGCCACACTAGCCCTCTGATCGCGAGCAAGCTCGCTCCTACGAAAAGCGCTGTGCCCAGTCCGCAACGACCGCCACGACGCTTGAAGGAGCCAGGGAGGCGCCCAGTCCTTGCTGGCGATCCGTGTTTTTCTGTTGTGCCGAGGCCACGCCAGGCCCTGATCGCGAGCAAGCTCGTTCCTACGAAAAGCGCTGTGCCTAGCCCGCGAAGATCACCGTAGAAATGACACGAACACGCTGTAAAGGGCCGATATAACAATTCCGGCGCCAGTTATCGCTGTCCGTCGGCGATTTCGCTCATTGCATTAAATTCAGGCAACTCTGCCGGCATCGTGCTTACTAAAACCTTGATAGCACGCACGCCGTACACCTTGCCGCATGGCAGCAGTCGGGTCAGGAGCAGCTGCCGCCTCTAGCGGCGATCAATCAGGAAGAACCACTACGGCGGCGTTTTCGAACACCGAACCTGGAGATTTTTCCAAATGAGAGCCCTTCGCTGGCACGGCAAACACGATATTCGCTGCGACAACCACGTTCCCGATCCGTCTATAGAAGATCCTCGCGACGCCATCATCAAGGTGTCCTCCTGCGCGATCTGCGGCTCTGACCTGCACCTGTACGACGGTTTCATGCCCGGCATGCAGCACGGCGACATCATGGGCCACGAGTTCATGGGCGAGGTGATGGAGGTCGGCTCGGCAAACAAGAAGCTTAAGGTCGGCGACCGCGTGGTGGTGCCCTTTACCATCGTCTGCGGCGACTGCGACCAGTGCAAACGCGGCAATTTCTCGGTGTGTGAGCGTTCAAATCGCAACAAGGATGTCGCCGACAAGGTTTTTGGCCACTCCACAGCTGGCCTCTATGGCTATTCGCATCTGACCGGTGGTTATGCCGGCGGCCAGGCCGAATTCGTTCGGGTGCCCTATGCCGATGTCGGTCCGGTAGTGATCCCCAATGGCCTGACCGATGAGCAGGTTCTGTTTCTGGGTGACATTCTGCCTACCGGCTGGCAAGCCGCAGCCCAATGCGATATCCAGCCTACCGACACCGTTGCCGTCTGGGGGGCAGGGCCGGTCGGCCAGTTTGCCGTCCGCAGCGCGCTGATGATGGGTGCCATGCAGGTCATCTGCATCGACAACGTACCCGAGCGGCTGTCCATGGCCCGCGCGGGCGGCGCCATCACCATCAACTTCGATGAAGAAAGCGTGCTCGAGCGCCTCAAGGAGCTGACGCGCGGCAAGGGTCCAGAGAAGTGCATCGACTCGGTGGGCATGGAGGCGCATGCGGGCCGCTCGATCGATTCGATGTACGACCGCGCCAAGCAGGCATTGATGCTGGAGACCGATCGTCCCCATGTGCTGCGCGAAATGATCTATGTCTGCCGTCCGGCCGGCATCATTTCTATTCCCGGCGTGTATGGCGGTCTGATCGACAAGATTCCCTTCGGCGCAGCCATGAACAAGGGCCTGACCTTCCGCATGGGCCAAACCCACGTCAACCGCTGGACCGACGACCTGCTCAGGCGCATCCAGGAAGGCGAAATCGATCCTAGCTTCGTCATCACCCACAGCGTCAGCCTCGAGCAGGGTCCGGAGATGTACAAGACCTTCCGTGACAAGCACGACGGTTGCATCAAGGTCGTTCTAAAGCCTTGAGGGCCTGGGCGATTCCCGGCTTCCCTAAAGTAGGGAATCGCCTGTCTGCTTTCCCAGCCCCGTAGGAGGGACAGATTCATGAGCGTTCCACATCGAGTCACCCGCACCAATCATTCCGCCCGCACGCTGGCCCGTGGTCTTGGCTGGCTCAGTATCGGCCTGGGCGTCGCGCAACTGGTCATGCCCGGGAAGCTGGCCCGTTTCCTCGGCGTGCCGGGTAACGAAAGCTTGATCCGCGCGTGCGGCGCAAGAGAGATTGCCACTGGCGTCGGCTTGCTGCTGACCGATAACCCCAAGCCCTGGATATACGGCCGCATCGGTGGCGATGTACTGGACCTGGCAGGTCTCGGTATGAGCATCGAGAACGGCACCGAGCAGGTCAACGCGGCGATCGCAGCGGGTGCTGTGGCTGGCATCACGGCATTGGATATTTCGTGCGCCCGGGGTCTGGCTTCTGAAGACGAATTGGTAACGGAGTGGGATTACAGCGACCGTAGTGGTTTTGCGCAGTCGCCCGAAACCATGCGTGGACGGGTCGAGGCGAAGTTTGCCGCGGCGCGGGCTGAGCCGAATGGGTATAGCCCTTCTGTACTGTTGCATTGAGGTGAGAAGAGGGGCGCGAAGCGAATCGCTGCCGCAGTTTGAAACGGTGTTTCAGGGCGATTAACGAGTCGTTTGATGGCTTGGTTTCGCCCTGCTGGGCGAGTCCTTTTTGGCAGTCGCCGGATGGCCGGCCTGCCAAAGGAACCAAAAAAGGCCTGGCCCTGCATATTGCGTTATTTCGGGGGCGGTCGTGGCCGCGAAGCTTTTGGGCTTTTTGGCTTTTTGGCTTTTTGGCTTTTTGGCTTTTTGGCTTTTTGGCTTTGGGCTTTGGGCTTAGTTTGAGTTGCTACCCCACTAGGCGGTTGGCTGAGTCTTGGTTTCGCCCTGCTGGGCAACTCACTTTTTCCAGACGCGGAAAAGTAAGTCGCCCAGCAGGGCGAAACAGTGCCATCAAGCGACTCGATAACCGGCTTATCAGCCGTACCTGCCACCTCAAGACAACCGCAAACACCCCTATCTTTGCTAAGGTTCAACGCCTTTCGTTATAACCCCATCCCGCCACCCCCCACTGCCCGTAACCCTACTGCCCGAGCACCCATGTCCGCCGTCGTCAACATCGTCCTCCCAGTCTTCGCCCTGATCCTGCTGGGTTTCATTTGCCGCCGAACCGGCCGCATGGGACCGATGGGTGCCTCGGAGCTCAACCGATTCGTCGTCTGGCTGGCACTGCCCGCGCTCCTGTTCAGCGTCGTCGCCAATTCCAGCTGGGAGCAGCTTTGGCAGCCGGGCTTTATCACGGCATTCTCTGTGGGCTGCCTCGGGGTGTTCGGCTTTACGCTTGGCTATCGGCTGCTGCAAAAGCAGCCCCTGGCCGATGCCAGCCTCGATGCGCTGGGCGCGTCCTACGCCAATACCGGCTATATCGGCATTCCGCTGTGCATGCTGGTTCTCGGGGATGAGGCGCTGCAGCCGGCGATGGTCGCGTGCATCGTAGTGGTCTGCGTGCTTTTTGCTATTGCGCTGGCGTGCGTAGAAACCGGCCTGCACACCGGACAGGGCTTCAGCAAGACCCTGCGCAAGGTCAGCCTCGCGCTGCTGCGCAACCCACTTGTAGTGGCGCCGATGCTGGGCGGTTTCTGGGCCGCAAGCGGGCTGGTGCTGCCGGTACCGTTAGAGACTCTGCTGAAGCTGCTCGGCGCAGCGGCGGCGCCCTGTGCGCTGGTGTCCCTGGGCCTGTTTCTCGCGCAGCCGCAGCCCGGCGGTAAGGTCTCAGGCGTCTGGCCATTGGTGACCTTGAAACTGATCGTGCAACCGCTGATTACCTGGTATCTGGCCTTCCAGGTCTTCGAGTTGCCTGCGCTGTGGGCTTATTCGGCGTTGTTGCTCAGCGCTCTCCCCACAGGCACCGGGCCCTACATGCTCGCCGAGTTCTACGGCCGGGAAGCTTCGCGGGTATCCCGCGTGGTGCTGTATTCCACGCTGGGATCGCTGCTCACCCTGTCGGCGTGCCTGATACTGCTGCCGGTGTAGGGTAGAAAACCGCGAAGGGTTTACTCTGCCTCAATCAGCCGGCCGGGTCACTTCAAGCACTACAGCGGCGATGCGATCGCATTCTGTATAGGCGCCGTCGAGCAGTTCTTCGCCGAAGACATCCGGATCCATCTCGCGATAGGCCCAGTTGAATTCGCGCCCTTCCAGACGCTGGCTGATTTCCTTGAGGAAGGGGTCCTGATTGCCGTGCATCGCCACGCCGGTATAGAGCAGCAATGTGCCGCACGGAGCCAGGCGTTCCAGTGCAGTGTCGAAGATGGCCAGCGAAAGCCCAGCCCCCAGCGGGCCGCCACCGTGGCGGTAGGCTCGCTCGCTCGGGTCGATCAGATAGGGCGGGTTCGCCAGGATCAGATCGAATTCACCGCTGACGTCTCCGAGCAGGTCGCTGTGCCGTGCGGTCAGGTTGTCAGCGCCGGCCAGCGCGGCATTGATGCGGGTGAGGCGCAGCGCGGCGGGATTGATGTCTACTGCCAGCACTTCAGCTTGTGGCCTTGCCAGCGCAGCAAGAATCCCACCCGCGCCTGAACCGGCGCCGATGTCCACGACCCGGCCGATATGGCCTTTGTGGTTGTTCAGATGCGCTTGGATGGCGTTGGCGAAACGGTAGGTATCCGGGCCGAAGAACACCGCATCGGGTTCGTCGGTGGGGTAGGCCGAATGCACGAACAGCTGTCCATCGAGGCTCGACAGCCTTACTCGGCTGCGCCACCGCGAGTCGCAGGGGGCAAGCACCCCGGCCTGGTCCATCAGGCTGAAGATCGCAGTGGGCAGGAGTTCATGATGAAACGGCCGGCTCCAGCCGAACACGCCAGTCAGGTCCTTGGCCAGCGCGTTTTCGACGCGGCTGTTGACGCGTTCATGGGTCAGCGGGGTTGGGGTGATGAAGTGATAGCCGCGCTCGCGAAGGGCCTCGGCCAGGTGTAAAAGCGCGCGGTCCTGAGCAGTTTCGGTGGTCATACATTTCCCTGGCGAGATATCGCCTTCTCAGTTGAACAGTCCAGTAAAGATTCGGGTGGCCAGCAATCCCGCCGCGCTGTGGTGGCGGGTCGGCGCCAGTAAGGGCAGCAGGTGGCGCATGCGTGCGTCGCGGCTCGGCAGTTGTGTCAGTTGCTGTTCCAGCAGCTGGGTTTCCTGATCGAAATCGCTCACTGCAACACCCTGGTTCTGCACCAGTGCGGGCTTGAGCGGGCGCTCGTTGCCTGGACGGCGACGACCGTTGAACTGTCCCTGGCGCTGAGCCAGTGATGGGTGCGGTTTGCCGCGGGTTGGCGCCTGCTCGGCCAGCCAGTCACCAGCGATCCAGTCGTGAATCAGCTGCTGCTCATGAGCGCTGAAAACGCCGAACATAGGAGCCTGATCGCCAGTGATCAACTGCCAGAAACGGCTGTGCTGAGGATCTTCGTGACGCTTGATCCAGCTACGGCCCTGCAGCGTTTCGAGAAACTGCGGAATCAGCGCCGGCTCGGCCAGCCACTGATTCACGGTGCGGCCATCGAAGCGGCAATAGTCCGAATGCACGAACTGCCCGACGCCGGCTTTCTTTTCCAGAACGCGCAGCACTTCCTGCTCCGGATCGAAACTGCCGATCACCGACAGCGTGCTGGCCCCCAGGTCATTGAGGCGATAGCCGTTCATGACCCGTCGATAAAACTCTTCGCTGTCGCCCACTTGTGGCCAGGCAGCCAGCAATCCTTGGATTGCCTTCTTCGCGTGACCATTGTCAGCGTTGTCGACCGTGACATGCAGCGTGAAGTAGTAAGGGTCGATGCCAAGCTCGGTGAGTTCGTAGGAGCTGATCAGCAGGTGCAGTGGCAACTGCTCGTAGCCCAGATTGAAGCCGATCACTTCCGGTAGAAACTGCTCGGCGTGCTCGGCAAGAGCCAACTGGATCGCGCCCTGGATGAAGTTGTCATCGTCCAGGTTCTGCCAATCGTCGCAGCCCTGGCTGGCGAGCAGCTTGCGGTACAGCACTACGTGGTTCTTTTCCGGCAAGCCTTCGCCCAGCTCTTCGAGGTAGGTCTGGATCAGCGAGGTGAAGCGCGAATCGTCCCAGCGCTGCAGCAAGCCATAAAGCCAGGCGCCGTCCACCAGTTTGGTTGGCGCTACGCCCTGCAGAAAATGCAGCGCATGAGCCTTGCTGGAAAAGTACCGGCGCGGCGCACCGGCCCGGCGAGCGTCAAGGTAGGCCTGATACTGCCCACCGACCTTGGCCGTGTGGCCATCCAGCCATTCGCCGAGCCCGCTCGGATCCTGCGGCAGATCACATGGCAGCGCTGATGCGGCATCCAGCTGCGCTAGCAGGTAGTCCACAGCGCGCTCGCGGACGTTCTCGTTTTCGGGAGCATCGAGCAGGGCGAAGTACAGCGCCCGGGAAGGCGCGGCGGCCTCGCAGGTTACGGGCATGGTGTCGACGGGCAGGCTTCGAGTCAGTTGCATAAGTTCACACGGCGGCAGTGGGGAAGTCCCCAGATGATTTTTTGGCCGTCTGTATAGGCGATAAGTTCAGCGCGCCCGCCGAATGGCCAGTCATCCTGCAGGGGCGATTTGCGTGCAACTTCTGGGATCAGGCGTCTTCCTAACTTGGGGGGATGCCCATCGGTATCCGAACGCGCAACCAGCTGGAGGTCCCATGAACCAATCCGAACGTGGCAAAGAAAACCTCGAATCGATCAACGACCGTAACGAAGAGCGCATCGACAAGGCGGGAGGCAAAAGCAATGGCGAAGTCGCTGGCGGCGATCGCGACGACGTGCCAGGCGGCGCCTACAACGTCCCGTGTGATATCACCGACGACGTCAGCGACGAGGACGCGTTGAAGCGTGGCAAGCAGGACCGCTCGGAACGTTAGCGGCATTGCGGAGCGGTGCACCCAACCGCTCCGCTAGTAAAAATATTCGAGTCGGCCCTTAATTTCTGTCGAGATTCGGTCGCCTGCAGCCTTTAAGTACACCGCCGTCATCGTGCCCGGGAGGACGCTTCCAGGCGCGGCGGATAAAAGGACTGCCAGAGCCTCGCCATGCGCCAACACAGCCGCCTAACCTTCCGCCATCTCAGCCGTATCCAGGTCACCAATCGCCTCAGCGGCGACCCCATGGGTTACGTGGCTGACATGTCCATGGGCGGTTTGCGTCTGGTCGCCAAGCAGCCACTGGGTATGAGTGGCTGCTATGAGATGTGCCTGCACGTGCCGACCGTGGGCGAAAAGACCCGGGAAGTACAGGTGGTGGTGCTCTGCCAGTGGGTGCGCAAGGATTCCCGCCGCGACAGTTTTGAAATGGGCTTTTCTCTGGATCGCCCCAGTGATGACTACACGCGGTTGATCGGCGAGCTCATGCCCAAACGGCGCGATTAGCGATTCACCACCTTCGCCGGCAGCGCAAAGACCAGCAGCGAACCCATCAGCAGACACGCCGCGAAGAACAACAGCGCACTGCCGCTCTTCCCGGTGATATCCAGTGCCAGCCCGATCAGGGTATTACTCACCAGACCCGCAATATTCGCCAGCGAGCAGGCCAGGGCGAAGCCGGTCGCCGCCGCGGTGCCGGTTAGAAAGGTCGCCGGCAGGCTGAAGAAGACCGGTACCGCCCCGATGATCGTTGCCTGGGCGATGGAGAACAGCAGAACCGTCGCCATCACGCTGTCGGTGAATGCGGTGCTCGCTGCCATGGCCGCGGCGCCAATCCAGAACGGCAGGATGATGTGCCAACGGCGTTCGCGGAAACGGTCCGAGCTGGCGCCAAGCAGCAGCATGCCGATCACCGCAGCGATGCTTGGCAGTGCGGTCAGCAGGCCGATATCCGAAACGTCGGTGACGCCGGCGTTGCGAATGAAGGTCGGCATCCAGAAGCCCATCGCATAAGCGCTCAGCAGGATCGCGAAGTCGATGCCGCCCAGCATCCACACCTTCAGATTGAAGAAGCCCTGACGAAAACTCTCACCACTGGCCGGGCTCTGCGCCTCGTCGACAGCGAGATCGCGAAGAACCTGGCCTTGCTCGCGGACGTCCAGCCAATCCGCTTGCTGGGGGCCATCGGGCAGCATGCGCAGCGTCATCAACCCGAGCAGCACGCTGGGAATGCCTTCCAGCAGGAACAGCCATTGCCAGCCACGCAGCCCTTGAATCTGATCGAAGTGGTCGAGGATCCAGCCCGATAGCGGTGCGCCGATCACGCTCGATAGCGGCAGGCCGATCATGAACAGCGCGATCATCCGCCCGCGTCGATACGTCGGAAACCACAGCGTCAGGTAATACAGCACGCCCGGCAGAAAGCCCGCCTCGGCGATACCGAGCAGGAAACGGACGAGGTAGAACTGCCCCGGCGTGGTCACCAGCATGGTGCAGGCCGAGAGCACACCCCAGGTGATCATGATTCGCGCGATCCATATCCGCGCGCCGACGCGTTTGAGGATCAGGTTGCTCGGCACCTCGAACAGGATGTAGCCGACGAAGAACAGCCCCGCGCCGAACCCGAAAGCGGCATCGCTGAGCTGCAGTTGCTCGGCCATCTGCAGTTTGGCGAAGCCCACGTTGATGCGGTCCAGATAGGCCGCCAGGTAGCAAAAGCAGAGAAACGGGATCAATCGCCAGGCGATCTTGCGGTAGAGGCGCTTGCTGTTCGGCTCACCGGTCGGATCATGGGCGTCTGCTGAGGGCGCCTGAGGCATCGATTATCTCCGTGGCGTTTGGGTGGTGATGGGGTTCGAAAGGGACAGACCATGGTAGCGGACAGGCTCTGGTTATGACGTATGCATTGGCAGAGGCAAATTTGTTCGCCCGGCAGGTGTTGACTGGGCGAATGAATTCGCCCCTACCGAGGCTGATCACTTCTCCATCTACGCTGGATCATCCTGGACGAACTACGCCGGCCCTGACCTGTCGCACCTGTTCCAGCCGTGCGCAGCGCACCGCGCCGTGATCGGCATATGTCCGCAACCCAACGGAGACCGGCATGACTTCAGAGTGGATCGACATTCCCGCGCAGGACGGCAAGACCTTCAAAGGCTATCTAGCGCTACCGCCAGCAGGACATGGCCCCGGTATCGTGCTGATTCAGGAGATATTTGGCGTCAATGAGCATATCCAGTCCGTCGCGGACCAGTACGCGTCCGATGGCTACGTAGTGCTGGCGCCCGATCTGTTCTGGCGCAGCGAGCCGGGCGTCAAGCTGGGTTATGGCGGCGATGATTGGGAGCGTGCCTTCGCTCTGATGCAGGCGCTGGATTTCGATCTGGCCATCGATGATCTACGGCGCACTGCCGAGCTACTGCGAGAGCGCGACGACTGCAACGGGCGCGTCGCCTCCGTAGGCTATTGCATGGGCGGGGTTCTGTCGTTCCTGAGCGCCGCCAATGCGGGCGTCGATGCTGCGGTCTGCTACTACCCCGGCAGCATCGAGAAGCGTCTGGACCAGGCCGATAAGATCAAGTGTCCGACGCTGTTCCACTTCGCCGAAGAAGACGACCACATCGACAGTGATGCAGTCGCTGACGTGCAGGAAAAGATGGCCCAGGTCGGCCAGGCGCAGGTCGAGACCTACCCGGGAGTGGACCACGGCTTCAACTGCTGGGCGCGGCCGGCCTACAACCAGAATGCGGCCGCGCTGGCCCATGGGCGGACATTGGTGTTCTTGGCAGAGAATCTCTAAGCAACCCGGACGGCTGTGGGTGCGGCTCCGCTGGCGGTTTGCGGCCCCAAGGCCCTTGATCGCGAGCAAGCTCGCTCCTACGAAATCGGCCCGCACACGCCAGGAGCAAGTCACCGCTCCGCACCCGTAGGAGCCAGCTTGCTGGCGATCCGCGTCCGTCGCATCTCAGTTAAAGGGTCGCTTGATCGCGCTCCTACAAAAGCAGCCTGCTCAAGGGGGGGCGGGGGCGCCGCTCCGCACCTGTAGGAGCCAGCTTGCTGGCGATCCGTAAGGGCAGATGACCGCGGGTCAGGACTGCGATCGGTTAACCCAGCGTGCCGAGAATGTTTACGCCGACCCGATCCGGAATTTCATTCTGCGACAGCACGTGCAGGCCCGGGCTGAACACCCGTGCGTAGCGCGACAACAGGGGGCGCAGCTGCGGCATCACGGTGAGGATCGGCGGGTGGCCGTCCTTGCGCAGCTTTTCCTTAACCACCGGCATGCTGTTCTGCAGCTGGTTGAGCAGGCTCGGCTCCACCGGAATGTTGTCCAGGCTCACCTGGCCGGCTTGCTGGGCAATCGCCAGAGCGTTGAGCAGGGTGTTCTCTAGCGCATTTTCCAGCACGAACACCGCCAGTTCGCGACGATCACCGGCAATCATCGAAACGATGCTGCGGCGCAGGGCGTAGCGCACGTCGGCGGCCAGCAGCACCGGGTCCTTGGTGGTTTCGCTGCATTCGAGCAGCGTGCTGGCGATGGTTTCGATATCGCGCAGCGGCACTTCCTCCAGCAGCAGCTGGCGATAGACGCGCATCTGCTGGGTGTAACTCAGAGCATTCTTAAGGCTTTCAGCGAGCTTCGGCGCCTGCAGCGTCAAGCGCTGCATCAGGTGCTCGACGTCGTCGTGCTTGAACAGGTCCGGCAGATGCTCGCGCACCACTTTGTTCAGGTGCGTGGCGACGACACTGGCGCAGTCGATGACCTGATAACCGAGGTTCAGCGCACGCGACTTGTCCGTGGGCTGAATCCACACCACCTGCATGCGGTAGGCCGGGTCGGTGCCGAGGATGCCGTCGATCTCGCCATAGAGTTCGGGCGAAGGGATCGCCATCAGGCGGTCTGCGTGCAGCTCGGCGCCGTCGATCTTCTCGCCATTGATGTAGATGTCGTATTGCGAGGCCTTCAACCGCAGGCTGTCGCGTATCTGCACTTCCGGAAGCAGAAAGCCCAGGTGCTCGGACAGCGTCTGGCGTACGCCACGCACCCGCGCTGGCAAGGGCGCGCCGGACGCTTCGTTGACCAACCCGACCAGTTTGTAGCCCAGTGAGATGGACAGGCGCTCCACCAGCGGGATGTCTTCCCAGGCCAGCGATTGTGCCTTTTCCTTGTCCATCGCCTGGCCGATGGCCTGGATTTCCTTGAGATCAGCCCCAGCAGCAGGAGGCTCGTGCATTGAGACGCGCCAGGCGATAAAGCCGATCAGCGCGGCAAAGCCGAGGAACGCCAGATGCGGCATGCCCGGCACCATGCCGAGCACGAAGAGAATGCCAGCCACGGTGTAGAGCGAGGCAGGGTTGGCCAGCAGCTGGCGCTGAACCTGGCTGGTGATGTCGCTGGATTCATTGATGCGGGTGACGATGATCGCCGCTGCGGTGGACAAGAGCAGCGCCGGAATCTGCGCAACAAGGCCGTCACCAATGGTCAGCAGGGCGTATTGCTTGAACGCCTCGCCGGCGGCCAAATCGTGGACGAAGACGCCGATGGCGAAACCGCCGAAGAGGTTGATCAGCAGGATCAGGATGCCGGCGATGGCATCGCCGCGGACGAACTTCGAGGCGCCGTCCATTGCACCGTAGAAGTCGGCTTCCTTGGCCACCTCCTGGCGTCGCGCCTTGGCTTCTTCGTTGGTTAGCAGGCCGGCGTTTAGGTCGGCGTCGATAGCCATTTGCTTGCCGGGCAGGGCATCCAGGGTAAAGCGCGCCGTGACCTCGGAGATCCGCTCGCCGCCCTTGGTGATCACGATGAAGTTGATCAGCATCAGGATCACGAACACCACCAGACCGACGATGAAGTTACCGCCGATCACCACCTCACCGAAGGCTTCGATCACCTTGCCCGCCGCGCCCGTGCCGCTGTGGCCTTCGAGCAGCACCACCCGCGTCGAGGCGACGTTCAGGGTCAGGCGCATCAGCGTGGTGACCAGAATCACCGTCGGGAACAGCGAGAAATCCAGCGGACTCTTCGACGACACGCTGACCAGCAACACCAGAATCGACATGGCGATGTTGAAGGTGAACAGCACGTCCAGCAACTGCGGTGGCAGCGGTAGGATGATCATCGCCAGGATCGACAGGATGATCAGCGGAATCCCAATCCGTCCGCTGCTGAAGGTCGGTGTCAGTTTCTGAATCAGGCTCATGATCGGGCTCGGTTGAACAGTTCTTCGGGAATATGGATGTCACTGGTCAGCGTGGGCTTCGCGCGCCGACCCTGCTTCCAGGCCTTGAGCTGGAGGATGTACGTCAGCACGTGGGCGACCGCGGTGTAGAGCGGCGCCGGAATCTGCTGGTTGACCTGGGTGCTGTAGTAGATCGCCCGCGCCAGTGGTGGCAGCTCGATCACCTCCAGCCCGTTGGCCTGGGCCAGCTTGCGGATATACAGCGCGGTCTCATCGACGCCACGGGCGATGACAAAAGGTGTTTCGGCCTTCTTGGGGTCATACTTGAGCGCCACCGCATAATGCGTCGGGTTGACGATCACCACATCGGCATCCTTGATCACACGGCTGATCTGCCGTTGGGCCAGCTGGCGCTGCAGCTGCTTGATGCGCGCCTTCACCTCAGGGCGGCCTTCCTGGTTCTTGTGCTCTTCCTTGCGTTCCTGCTTGGTCATGCGCATTTTTTTCAGGAAGAAGAAGCGCTGCAGCGGGATATCGATGAACGAGAACAGCACGAACACCAGCAGCAGCGAAATCGCCAGGTCGAAGGTCAGCGAGAAGGCGCTGCCGATGGCATTGCTGATGTCGCTGCGCTGCAGCGCGATCAGCTTGGGCGCGGCGTAGTACAGCTGGCCAGCGGCGATGCTCAGCAGTGCGGTGATCTTCAGCATCGACTTGAGCAGCTCCGTCCAGTTCTGCGCCCCGACCATCCTCCCAAGCCCGGTGATGGGGTTGAGCTTGCTGAACTTGGGGGCGAAGTTCTTCGAGGCGAACACCCAGCCGCCCGGCACCAGGGCGAAGGCGATGACCAAGATCGGCGTGATCAGCAAGGGCAGCAACACGCTGATGAACACCAGCAGGTTGTGGGTGAGGATCAACTGCAGGTCGTCGACGCTCATCTCGCTTTCATGGAAGTTGATGTACGAGTAGCTGAACGCCTGCTGCATGCCGTCGAAAAAGAAGCCGATGCTGAACTTCAGCACCAGCAGGGTCGCCAGCAGCGAGACCGTGGTGGCGACGTCCTTGGAGCGGGAAACCTGGCCATCGTCGCGACTCTTCTTGAGTTTCTGCTCGGAGGCCTCTTCGGTTTTTTCCTGGCTGCTGTTCTGCTCAGACATCGCGGCCGCTCCGCAGAATCTCGCCGATGTTGCCCAGCAGTTCGCGGGTCAGGTGCAGGTAGGATTCGGACAGGTTGGGCAGGGTCAGGTAGATCAGCACCAGCCCGGCGATGATCGCCATGGGGAAGCCCAGGGAGAACAGGTTCATCGCTGGCGAGATGCGGTTGAGCAGACCAAAGCAGAACTGCACCAGGGTCATGCAGAAGACGATCGGCAGGGCGATCAACAGCGCCGCGGATATCACCCAGCTCAGCGACATCGCGATGGTCTGCAGGCCGTCGAAATGAATGCCGCTGCCGATCGGCCAGAGAACGAAGCTCTGGTAGATGATGGTGACTATCACCAGATGCCCATCGGTGGCGAAGAACAGCAGCGCCAGCAGGATGAAATACAGCTGATAGATGATCGATGCCGACGACACCCCGTTCATGGGGTCATTGAACACCGCCATGGACAGGCCCAGCTGAGTCGAGACGATGTCGCCGATCAGCGTGAAGACGGTAAACACCAGCATCAGCGCCAGCCCCAGCAGCAGGCCCATGGCGATCTGCTCGAAGGCGGTGAGCAGGCCTTTGAGCGACAGCGGGTCGATGGGCGCCGTCGCTGGCAGCGCGGCGGTGAGCACCACTGTCAGGGCAATGGCCAGCAGTACGCGAACCCGCACGCTGAGCGACTTGTGGCTGAACATCGGTGCGAGGCTGAACACGGCCATGATTCGGCAGAACGGCCACCAGTAGCCCAGCAACGATTGCAGGTACTGACCGACCTGCATGATGGGTTCGTTGCCCATGGCTAACCGACCAGCCGCCCGGCTTGGGTGAAGGTTTCGATGAACAGGTCGCTGAACGTGCGCAGGATCCAGTGCCCGGCGAAGACCAGCATGCCGAGGGTGATCAGCAGGCGTGGCAGGAAGCTGAGCATTTGTTCATTGATCTGGGTAGCAGCCTGGAAAATGCTCACGAGCAGGCCGCCGAGCAGGCTTGGTACCACCAGCACGCAGACCACCAGCACGATGACGTGGATGGCGTTGGAGATGATATTGACGGCGGTGTCGGGGGTCAGCATGGGAGCACCTGGTGGGTGATGCGGCCGCTACAGGCCGCGGCGAGCCGGTGGTGGCTTTGGCCTCGGGTGCAATGGCTGTTTGTTTTAGCTGGCTGGGGCATTGGTTTCGCCCTGCTGGGCGAGTCCCTTTTGGCAGTCGCCCCAAAAGGAACCAAAAGGTCTCGCCCCTGCATCCGGGTCTCGCTACGCTCGACTTCCCTCGCTCCGGTGA
>NZ_JAMOIC010000013.1 GCF_024448895.1 Stutzerimonas stutzeri | reverse complement strand
CGACCAGAACCACCAACAGCGCCAAACCACCACCCTGTCAGCCCGGCGCATTCTACTCGAATTCGCCATCCGTGCAAGCCCTAAATTTCGATAACTTCTTGATTTACAAGAGGTTTCGCTCAAGGCCTGCGCCGGAGAAGGTGCGCATTATAGGTGCTGAAAAACTCACGTCAACGGTTGTTTTAAGATTTATGTAGGACCTATTGATTTAGCAGTGATCAACACACGCTCCCCCGCTCCACTATCTATAGTGCAGAGTCAGCTTTCTTCTAACGGAGCCGTACAGGCTCTACAATCGTTATCCCTACCAACCTGCCCAGATGGCCTTCATGCCCCATACAGATACCGAACCGCTTGACCTACTACTCTTACCTACGTGGATCGTTCCGGTCGAGCCCGCCGGGGTCGTGCTGAAGAACCACGCGCTAGGCGTCAGGGATGGTCGCATAGTGTTCATTGCTCCTCGTGAGGATGCTATCCGGTACGTGTCGCGCGAAACACGCGATCTCAGCGGAATGCTGTTGGCTCCCGGGCTGGTCAATGCGCACGGTCACGCGGCCATGACATTGTTTCGGGGACTCGCGGATGATCTCCCGCTGATGACCTGGCTTCGTGACCACATTTGGCCTGCGGAAAGCCGATGGGTTGATGAGTCATTCGTTCAGGCAGGAAGCGAGTTGGCCATTGCGGAACAGTTGCAAAGTGGGATCACCTGTTTTTCCGACATGTACTTCTTTCCGGAAGTGGTCAGCCAGCTCGTTCACAAGCTTGGCATCAGGGCGCAGATCACTATTCCTGTACTGGATTTCCCCATCCCCGGCGCTCGTGACGCTGACGAGTCGTTGCGCAAAGGTGTAGCGCTGTTCGACGACCTCAAGCATCACCCGCGCCTAAGCATAGCCTTCGGCCCGCACGCGCCATACTCGGTCGCGGACAATAAGCTCGACACTATCCGCACCCTCGTAGCTGAGATGGATGTCGGCATTCATATGCATGTCCACGAAACGGCGCATGAAGTCGACGAGGCCATCAGCAAACATGGGGAGCGTCCGCTGGCTCGCCTGGCTCGCCTCCAACTCCTCGGTCCACGTTTTCAGGCCGTACACATGACCCAGGTGAACGATGAGGACATCGCTCTGCTTGTTGAGCACAACTGCAGTGTTATTCATTGCCCGGAATCCAACCTGAAACTAGCCAGCGGCTTCTGCCCTGTCGAACGCCTGTGGGAAGCAGGTGTGAATGTCGGCATAGGCACCGACGGTGCAGCGAGCAATAACGACCTCGATCTGTTGGGCGAAACTCGTACCGCAGCGCTGCTTGCAAAAGCAGTCGCAGGATCTGCAACCGCTCTCAGTGCGCATCGTGCGTTACGGATGGCCACCCTTAATGGTGCTCGTGCACTTGGCCTGGACGAGCACACCGGCTCGTTAGAAGTCGGAAAATTTGCCGACATGGTGGCTTTCGATCTATCGCGCTTGGCGCAGCAGCCTGTTTATGATCCGGTTTCCCAACTTATATATTCCAGCAGTCGAGACTGTGTACGTCACGTATGGGTTGGAGGAAAGCAGCTGCTCGACAATCGCAAGCTCACCCGCATCGATGAGGAGCGAGTGATCGCAACGGCCAGAGAGTGGGGAGAAAAGATCAGCTCCAACAAGAAGAGTAACGAATAGCCGCCGCGACAACCTGACCTATGCGAAGCGCCCTTACTTTGAGTTCTTCGTCAGACAGAAGCTGGCACCATTAGCGATTACCGCTCAAGCTTCTCCCTCAAGCTTTCAAATGGAACAGACCATGAGCAATGTCGACCACGCTGAAATTGCCAAATTCGAAGCCCTGGCCCACCGCTGGTGGGACAGGGAAAGCGAATTCAAACCGCTGCATGAGATCAATCCGCTCAGAGTCAATTGGATCGACGAGCACGTTTCGTTAGCGGGCAAAAAAGTTTTGGACGTAGGATGCGGAGGTGGAATTCTGAGTGAAGCCATGGCCCAGCGTGGAGCCACAGTGACTGGAATCGACATGGGTGAAGCGCCCCTTTCAGTAGCTCGACTCCACCTTCTTGAGTCCGGACTGGAAATCGACTATCGCCAGATAACGGCAGAGGCGCTGGCGGAAGAGCAACCAGAGCAGTTCGACGTCGTCACGTGCCTGGAAATGCTCGAGCACGTGCCCGATCCCGCCTCCGTAATCCGCGCTTGCTACGAAATGGTGAAGCCAGGCGGCCAAGTGTTCTTTTCCACCATCAATCGCAACCCCAAGGCCTACGCTTTCGCCATCATCGGTGCCGAGTATGTGCTGCAGTTACTGCCGCGCGGTACTCATGACTACCGCAAGTTCATTCGCCCGTCCGAGCTTGGCGCCTGGAGCCGCGATGTCGGTCTTGAGGTCAAGGATGTCATTGGCCTCACCTACAATCCGCTGACGAAACACTACAAACTGTCACCCGACGTGGATGTGAATTACATGATCCAAACGGTACGGGAGGCCTGATGCGTTTACGCGCAATCTTATTCGACATGGATGGGACGCTGCTTGATACCGCTCCTGACTTCATAGCGGTTGCCCAGGCGATGCGCGTCGCTCGCGGCCTTGACCGTGTTCCGGACCAGCTGATTCGTGACGTTGTCTCTGGCGGCGCGCGGGCGATGGTACTAAGTGCGTTCGATGTCGATCCGATGTCCGAAGAATTCGAAGCGTTGCGGCTGGAATTTCTGGACCGCTATCAAGACCATTGCGCCGTTGAAAGCAGGCTGTATGACGGCATGACAGAGCTGCTCATGGAAATCGAGCAATCAGGCTTGATATGGGGGGTCGTCACCAACAAGCCATCTCGTTTTGCGGAGCCGATCATGGAGCAGCTGGGGCTGGCCTCACGCTCCGCCGTGCTGGTCTGCCCTGACCATGTCAGCAAGAGCAAGCCTGATCCTGAGCCCATGACGTTGGCCTGCAGCCAGCTGGGACTCGATCCCGCGACTGTACTGTTCGTAGGGGATGACCTACGCGATATCGAGTCCGGCCGCGCTGCAGGCAGCCGTACGGCTGCGGTCCGATATGGCTATATCCACCCGGACGACAATCCGGACACTTGGGGTGCAGATATCGTTGTGAACCACCCGCTCGAATTGCGGGCTTGCCTCAAAAGCGTTGAACGCAGCAACTGACCCCGCTACTTCTTACCCATTTCGACGGCGGGCACTCGCCCGCAATCTGCACAAGAGGCTTCAGATGTTCCAGTACTCAGCCCGCCCTGACCTGCTCAACGGTCGGATCATTCTGGTTACCGGCGCTGGCCGGGGAATTGGCGAAGCAGCCGCAAAGACTTATGCCGCACATGGGGCGACCGTCCTGCTGCTGGGCAAAAATGAAGAAAACCTCAACAGGGTTTATGACGAAATCGAAGCCGCCGGCTGCCCAAAACCCGCGGTGATACCTCTCAATCTGGAAACAGCGCTGCCGCACCAGTATGACGAGCTCGCTGCGACCATCGAGAGAGAGTTCGGCCGCCTTGATGGCTTGCTACACAATGCGGGCATCGTTGGGCCGCGAACACCGATCGAACAGCTCTCCGGTGACAACTTCATGCGGGTCATGCAGGTCAACGTCAACGCAGCGTTCATGCTGACCAGCACATTGCTCCCGCTACTCAAGTTATCCGACGATGCTTCGGTGATCTTCACGTCGAGCAGCGTCGGACGCAAAGGGCGAGCTTACTGGGGCGGATACGCCGTATCCAAGTTCGCCACGGAAGGCTTGATGCAGGTATTGGCAGACGAGCTTGAAGACACTGGAAATGTGCGTAGCAACAGCATCAATCCGGGCGCGACCCGCACTGATATGAGAGCAAAGGCTTATCCTGGCGAGAACCCGAACGTTAATCCCCTCCCCGCTGACATCATGCCGCTCTACCTGTATCTGATGGGCCCAGACAGTATCGGCACTAACGGACAGGCTCTAGACGCTCAGTAGGGTTATCGAGCTGGAGTGCCTGTTTTCCGGCGCTTCGCTTAGCCTCGACATGTCAGTTTGGCATCATTTCGCCGTTCCGCTGGCAATCACTTGCCAGCTCCAGTTCGACTGATCGCTTATATCTTTGTATTTAAACGACTTTTTAGATTGGCATCAAAATCGCATTAGAAGATCCATCAGCGCAATTTGCGTTCCGAGGTTGATCTCATGCTGCCCAATAAACAGGACGACACCACAGTAGACATCCGCGCCGCTCGTATTAGACGGCTGGATATCAGTAACAGCCGGGCAGCCATTCCAAGCCAATGCAGCCTTTCCCAGTTACTGCTTAGTCTTCCGTTACGCCTGCAGACGAGCCTCGAACTCGACCGTCTACTGGGTTTCTTCCTCGAAGAGATCCAGCAGCTGCTGCCCGTGAGCGGTCTTTCCTACCGCCATTCCGGAACCGACTTCCATCTTCGACTCGGGCATGAAGCCGGCAATGGCGAAGTCGGCTATTCGCTTACTCACCAGGGCGATTGCATCGGCGAGCTCAATCTGTTCAGTAACGACGGGCTGCCCGAAAGTGTGCTAGATCAGCTCGAGCGTCTCATTGGCTGTTTGCTGTTTCCGCTGCGCAACGCTCTCCTTTACCGTCGGGCGATTCAAGCTTCGCTAAAGGACCCACTGACTGGCGCAGGTAATCGCATCGCGCTGGAGCAGGGCCTGCTCCGGGAAACCGAGCTGTCGCGGCGTCACGAGCAGGCCCTTTCGGTCATCATGCTCGACATGGATCATTTCAAGGCCCTGAACGACACATACGGCCACCAGGCCGGCGATGCCGCTCTGAAGGCCGTCGCACTGCTTCTCAGAGAACAATTACGCAATGTCGATATGGTGTTTCGGTTCGGCGGCGAGGAATTCGTCCTCGTGCTATCCAACACCGGTTCCGATGCAGCCGCAGTAGTGGCTGAACGCATCAGAGCATCTGTGCAAACGCTTTGCTTGCTCGTCGGCGACAAGCAGGTTCGCCTGTCGGCCAGTCTTGGGTGTGCCACCTTTCGGCCAATCGAGTCTCATGAAGAACTATTGAAACGCGCTGACGAAGCGCTATATCAGGCCAAGCGCGACGGTCGAAACCTCACGCGGATTGCCTCCGCATAGAGCGGCACTACACCTGCAAAAAAGGCGGGCCAAAACGGCACCGCCTTTTTTTATCCTGCACTGGACTGTTACGGGCGCTTGCTGCGGTCACCACGGCCGAAGCCAGGGCGCTGCCCCACGGAAGCAGCCGGGCCACCGCGCTTGGCAGGGGCTGGCTTGCCACGACCGCGACTGGAGGCACCTGGCCGCTCTGCGACCGGCGTGCCGCGACTTGGCTTGGCGCGCTCGTCAGTATCGCGTGTCCTGCGTGCCGGCTGATCGTCACGCGAACGACGACCTTTGTCAGCGCCACTCGGGACGTCGGCCTCGTGGGCGGAGCGCAGAACGCGAGGCTTGCGGTCTCCGCGCCCGATGGGTTTAGCCACCTTGCGCTGCATGCGCTCCAGCTTCTCCTTGGCCTTGGCTTTCATGCCTGGCAGCGCGACCGGCTTGAGACCGACCTCCTCGCTGAGGATGTCGACTTCGCCCTGGGACATTTCGCGCCAGCGACCCATGGGCAGGTCGGACGTCATGAATACCGGCCCGAACCGCACACGCTTGAGACGGCTGACGACCAAACCCTGGGATTCCCATAGACGGCGAACTTCACGGTTGCGACCTTCCATGACCACGCAGTGGTACCAATGGTTGAAGCCTTCGCCGCCCGGCGCCTGCTGGATGTCGGTGAAGCGAGCCGGCCCGTCCTCGAGCATGACGCCTGTCTTCAGCCGTTCGATCATCTCCTCATCGACCTCGCCACGCACCCGCACTGCGTACTCACGGTCCATCTCGTACGAGGGATGCATCAAGCGATTGGCCAGCTCACCGTCGGTGGTGAACAGGAGCAAGCCGGTCGTATTGATGTCGAGCCGGCCAATGTTGATCCAGCGGCCCTCTTTCGGGCGCGGCAGTCGATCGAACACCGTAGGCCGTCCTTCTGGATCGTCACGCGTGCAGATCTCACCGTCGGGCTTGTTGTAAATCAGCACACGGCGGACGGTCTCGGCTGCTTCTTCGCGCTTGAGCAAGCGACCATCGACAGCAATGGCGTCATGCAGATCTACACGCTGGCCGAGGGTTGCGACGGCGCCATTGACCTTGACTCGGCCAGCAGCAATCCAATTTTCGACATCACGGCGTGAGGCCAGTCCAAGTCGTGCCAGGACCTTCTGTAACTTTTCGCCGTGAGCAATGTGAGGGGTTGTATCTTCGTGTTCGGTCATCTGGGCACCTCCCGGTGTGGCAGTTCCGATAGAAAGGCCGCGCACTATACGCGGGCCGGCCTGCCAAAGCACTAGGGAGGTTAGCAGCCGAACCGCGGCGCGTTCGACCGCAGCCAGTCCTACCGTCAGGTGATCAAGCGTTATTCAGCGCAGCCAGAGCGTCAGCTGTTGCTTTCTGAATCCTGGCCCAGTCGCCGTTCTTCAGCGCTGCGCCGTCGATCATCCAGGTTCCACCGACACACATGACGTTAGGGAGCGACAGGTACTGTGCTGCATTTGCAGCATTAACACCGCCAGTCGGGCAGAACCGCACATCCGCAAACGGCCCGCCCAGTGCTTTGATAGCGGCAACGCCGCCACACACCTCGGCCGGGAACAGCTTGAAGCGACGATATCCAAGCGCATAGCCGCGCATGATGTCAGACGCATTACTGATGCCAGCTAGCAGCGGAACGGAGCAGTGCACACCAGCCTGCAGCAACTCGTCAGTGGCGCCCGGCGACACGATGAACTGCGCGCCTGCCGCCTCGACTTCATCCATCATTCGCTTGTCCAGCACCGTACCAGCGCCGATGCACAGATCCGGACGCTCCTGGCGAAGGCGACGGATCGCCGTCAGGCCATGAGCCGAACGCAATGTGATCTCGAGCGCTTTGAGCCCACCCGCAGCCAGCGCATCAGCCAGCGGCAGGATCTGCTCCTCGCTTCCAATTGTGATAACAGGAAGGATGCGGGCCTCAGTACATATTTGCTCGATTTGAGCGTTCTTCTGTTCCATGTTCATCGGCAAAGGTCCTCGGCCCTCAGGGGCACCAATAGATTTCCAAAGGAGAATGCAGAAATGCGCGAATGGGCATCTGCATCGGTTCGAGGCGCAAGGCCTGTTGCAAGGTTTCGAGCTTGTCCGGCCCCTGAATGGCCAGCATTTGCATACGTGCGGCGGCAAGTAGCGGATAAGTCATGGTGATACGTTGCTGCGGTTTGACGGGTGCATGCATTGGCAGGCAACTCGCGGTGCCGTCCCGCTGGAGAGCTTGCGCCAGCAAAGGGCTATCGGGAAACAAGGACGCAGTGTGACCATCGTTACCCATACCAAGCACCAGCACATCGATAGGTTGGCGGAGGCTCGCTAGCCTCTGGCCTGCCAGCTGCGCGGCCTCTTCAAGCGATTCGGCAGGCTGCGAAAGCCCGATGACCTGCGCCTCTGCCGCCGCGTTCTGCAGCAGATGGCGACGAATCAAACCTTCGTTGCTATCCGTATCGCTTAAATCCACCCATCGCTCGTCGGCCAAGCTGATCTGGACACGGGACCAGTCGAGCTCGCAGGTAGACAACGCCTCGAAAAATGCGATCGGGCTGCGACCGCCGGAGACCACCAGGCTCGCGCCGCCCTGCTCGCTTATCGCGACGTCCAGTGCACGAGCGACGCGCTCGGCCTGCGCCTGGGCCATCTCCGCCGCATCTTTAAAGCTTTTAGTCTCGACTTCAGCCGGGAGCTGCAAATCAGAGATCTCCATACCAGGACCTCCCGTCACGGGTTATCAGTGCGATGGAGGCTACCGGTCCCCATGAACCAGCTGGATACGCTTTCGGCGCATCTCCCATACGGGACCATCCATCGATCAGTTGATCGCACCACTTCCAGGCGTACTCGATTTCGTCCTTGCGCACGAAGAGGTTCTGGTTGCCCTGCATCACTTCCAGCAGCAACCGTTCGTATGCATCGGGGATACGCGAGCTCTTGTACGTCTGCGAAAAATTCAGCTGCAGCGGCCCGCTCCGCAGATGCATGCCCTTGTCGAGGCCCTGCTCTTTAGTCATTACCTGCAATGAAATGCCTTCATCAGGCTGCAGGCGGATGATTAGGCGGTTGCTGATCAGCGAGCGCTGTTCCGGCGCGAAGATATAGAAAGGCGGTTCCTTGAAATGAATGACAATCTGCGAAACCTTTTCGCCCATGCGTTTGCCGGTGCGTAGATAGAACGGTACGCCCGACCAGCGCCAATTGCATATCTCGGCACGCAGGGCGACGAAGGTTTCAGTGCTGCTTTCGGCGTTGGAGTTTTCTTCCTCCAGATACCCAGGCACAGCCTTGCCACCGACCGAACCGGCGACGTACTGCCCCCGCACCACTTGCTGCCCGATACGCTCAGGCGTAATCGGAGCCAGGGCTTTGAGCACCTTTACCTTCTCATCGCGAATGCTGTCGGCGGTGAGGTCGCTCGGCGGATCCATTGCGATCAAGCAGAGGAGTTGCAACAGATGATTTTGAATCATGTCGCGCAGCTGGCCGGCCTGATCGAAATATCCCCAGCGCCCCTCGATACCGACTGTCTCGGCCACCGTGATCTCGACGTGGGAGATGTGGTGCTGATTCCACTGCGTCTCGAACAGACTGTTGGCAAAGCGCAGCGCTATCAGGTTCTGCACCGTTTCCTTGCCGAGGTAGTGATCGATCCGGTAGATACGCGTCTCGGGAAAGTACTGAGCGACGGCATCGTTGACCACCCGGGAGGACTCCAGGTCATGGCCGATCGGCTTTTCCAGTACGACGCGCGCCTGTTCAGCCAGCCCTGCAGCGGCAAGGTGCTCGCAGATCGATCCGTATACCGAAGCAGGCGTGGCGAAATAGGCAATCAACGGCAGATCGGGCGATACCACCTCAGCCAGCGCCGTGTAATCCTGCGCATTGCGGAAGTCCATGGTGAGGTATTCAAGCCTTGCGCCGAACCGAGCGAGCGTCTCTTCATCCAGCTGCGCGGCAGGAACATGGCGGCGCAACGCCTGATCGACTCGCTCCAGATGGACACTGGCCTCGCCGGTATCGCGAGAGAGCGCCAATATGCGCGTGTCACGATGGAGCAGACCCGCTCGATCCAGCTGGTAAAGTGCAGGAAACAGCTTGCGTAGCGCCAGGTCGCCTAGCGCGCCGAACAGAGCAAAGGTGGTTGCGTCAACAGTGATAGCAGGCATGTTTTTTATACTAACCAAATTAAGCTGCGTGACAGGTTGTTGCGCGCATTTTAAGCACATAATGTTGTTATTAAAAACAACATATCCTGATTTTTTCGCGTATCGCCAAGCTTCTCGAAGCCACTGCGAACGCGGGCCCTTGAAAGAAGAGACATGGATCGCATGAAAAATCTCTTGGAACAGATAAACAACCGGCTCGAAGAGCTGAACAAAGCTGAAAGGAAGGTTGCGGAGGTCATTCTGAGTGATGCCCAGCAAGCGACCCGCTACAGCATCGCCGCGCTCGCCCAAGCGGCCAAGGTCAGTGAACCCACCGTCAATCGCTTCTGCAGGTCATTCGGCGCCGCTGGTTATCCGGCCTTCAAGATTCAACTGGCGCAGAGTCTGGCCAGTGGCGCCGCATACGTGAGCCGCGCGGTTGAAGCCGACGATGGTCCCGAGGCCTACACCCGCAAGATATTCGGCAGCACAATCGCCTCGCTGGACAGCGCCTGTCAGGCAATTGACCCGCAGGCAATCAGCCACGCCGTGGACCTGATGATCCAGGCACGTCAGATCCATTTCTTCGGACTCGGTGCATCGGCCTCGGTCGCGCTTGATGCGCAGCACAAGTTCTTCCGCTTCAACTTGCCAGTCACTGCCCACAGCGATGTGTTGATGCAGAGAATGCTGGCGTCAGTCGCACATACCGGCGACCTGTTCGTAATCATTTCCTATACGGGCCGCACTCGCGAGCTGGTGGAGGCGGCAACTGTTGCGCGCGACAATGGCGCCTCAGTGCTGGGCCTGACTGCAGCGGGCTCACCGCTGGCCAAGGTCTGCACGCTAAGCTTGGACATCCCCCTGCCCGAAGACACCGACATTTATATGCCGATGACGTCGCGAATCATCCAGCTGACAGTGCTCGATGCGCTTGCCGCTGGCGTGACGCTAAGGCGCGGGGTGGATTTCCAGCCGCATCTTCGCAAGATCAAGGAAAGCCTGATGGCGACCCGCTACCCGGCCGAGGAAAACTGATTACTTCTTTTTCTTCCTGGCCTTGCCCAGACTTTTGAGCCGCTCGGCGGCCACTTCATTGACCGCCTTGCGCTCTTTGTTTTTCATTCCCTTCCAGGCCTTCATCTCGTCCCGGCTGCGCCCGCAGCCGATGCAGATGTCGTCCTTTAGCTTACAGATACTGATACATGGATTTTTCGCCTTGTCGCCCAAAACCACCTCCGCTTCAGCCAGGACCCTACCGCTAAGTAGAGGCCCTCGCTGCCGGGAGGTTCTAAGCGATTTAGGCTATCGGTACGATCAGTCCCACCAGTACTCGACCTGAACACCGAAGTTGGAGCCATGTTGAGCGCTGCCAAAGGCGCCGTTTTCAGACAGAGCGCTGCCGGCTGCCATCAGGTTCGCAGCCTGCTGCGCTTCATCGTTCCACTGAGCGTATGTGTAATACAGACGCACCTCAGGACGCGACCAGAAATCCGGGCCAGCAGGTGACCAGGTCGGTGCCACGGTGAACTTGGTCAGCTTTCGCGTCCCCTCGGGGGCGTCGATCTGGTCATGTCCAACCTCAGCCACCAACTTGAACTGATCGGTCAAGGCATACACCGGACGCACGCCCACCGAGATCCAGTCCTGGTCGCCGCCATCCTGACGCTTATCCTTCTGATAAACAGCTTGAAATTGCCCACCGAAACGGGGCGTAACCTGCCAATCAAAGAACTCAACAACGCGCCAGCTCTTGTCGCTGCTGCCCAATGTGACGTCACCGGTATAACCCAAGCCGGTACCAGGGCCTTCACCGTATTGAACGGCGAAGGTGTTGCTGCCGCCAAGGAAGCCAACCTGCTCGTGCTGAGCGGTCACGGCCCAGCCGCTGTTGGATTCGCTCTGATCAGGATCATCGATATAGCTGACCCCGAACTGCAACTCGCCATCAGGGTTGGACTTGAAGCCTCCGACGTTGAAGTCATGGCGGTTGATGTAATCCTCTTGGAACACGCTGTCCTTGCGGGAAAACGCATAGCTGTATTTCAAGCCACCAATTTCCATGTCTTCAATACCGGCACCGGTCGCGCTCTGGTTCCAATAGTAGAAGTCGGAAATGTGGATGTCGTTCCGCTTGTAGAAGCGCCGTCCGGCCCACAACGACCCGCCGTTTAGCGCTGGCATCTTGCTCCACTCGGCATAGGCCTGCACCACCCGCGCAAAGCCATGATCGCCGGTGAACTTGGGCGTGTGGTCGTATTCGTTGTAAAGCGCTGCCATGCCCTCGATGCTCAGCACAGAACCATCGTTCATTGTGAACAGATCGTGGCGCAGCCCCAGCTCCGCGTACTGCTCACACTCGTTACCGAGGCGAAACTTCGAAGGTGCGCCGGGCAGTTGAAAACAGGCCTGTGAATCGCTTCCGCTCGATTCACCGACACCGCTACGAACATATCCATTAAAGTCCAGGGCCTGGACTGCAACCGGCATAGCGAGGCTGGCCAGCGACACCGCGAGGCCCAGGCGTGTGGTTTTTTTCATATCCGCTCCAATTAGCTTCTTATTGTTGTTACTGCTGTTGGATCGAGCCGAAGCCGGCTCTCCTTACGATCCGCAAGCCCGCATCTTTGCGAGCTGCGTCTCGACTTTCTGGCAATCACGGGATTCGTCCGTGTCACCGAAAAACCAGGCACATCAATAACATTCGGATGAAACCTGTGCCGGTACGCAGATATACCGCGACCAAGCCTTTTTCCCACTTGGGCTCAACGAGCCATCAATCGAGTGACCGTTCCATTGCGCTCGGTCGAGCCATTGCCTTTGACGGCACCCAGCCGTTCACCGGTCTTGGCATCGAAAAGCAGCACCTTGTCCGGCTCGAATTGCAGATTCAGGCTGACACCGGGCGCAGGCGCCGCATCCGGCGCGAGGCGAACGCAGACCTTGGTCTGGTTGAGCTCGACGAAAACCATGGTGTCAGGCCCGGTAGGTTCGACCACCTGCACTTCGGCTCGCAGGGCCGGCAGCCCTCCCTCGGTGCCCAGGCTGATCTGCTCCGGGCGAATACCGAGAATCACCTCGCGACCTTCAAGCGATTCGCCCTCGGCAAGCTCCAACGGCAGCTCGCAGCGATCCTGACCGCTGTCGAGCAGCGCTTGCCAGGTCGAGCCCAGTTTGCTCAGCCGCAACGGAATGAAATTCATCGGTGGAGAGCCGATAAAGCTGGCAACGAACAGATTTGCCGGATTGTTGTAGATTTCCTTCGGCGTACCGAACTGCTGGACGATGCCGTCCTTCATGACCGCCACTTTGTCGCCAAGCGTCATGGCTTCGATCTGGTCATGAGTTACGTAGACGGTGGTGGTCTTCAGACGCTGATGCATCAGCTTGATTTCGGTACGCATCTCGACCCGCAGCTTGGCGTCGAGGTTGGATAACGGCTCGTCGAACAGATAGATCTTCGGCCGCCGCGCCAGCGCACGTCCCATTGCCACCCGCTGCTGCTGGCCGCCCGACAGTTGCGATGGCTTGCGGCCGAGCAGGTGCTCGATCTGCAGCAGCTTGGCGACCCGCGAAACCTCCTCCTCGATCTTGTCCGCAGGTACCTTGCGCATCTTCAAGCCAAAGGCGATGTTCTCCTGCACGGTCATCGTCGGGTACAGCGCGTAGGACTGGAACACCATGGCGATGTCCCGATCCTTCGGGCTGGCGGAACTGATATCCGCGCCATCGACGCGGATTTCACCACCCGAGATGTCTTCAAGGCCGGCGATGCAGTTCATCAAGGTCGACTTACCGCAGCCTGACGGACCTACGAGGATCAGAAATTCGCCATCCTCGATTTTAAGATCGATGTCCTTCAGCGTTTCGTTGGCGCTGCCGGGATAACTCTTGCGAACGTTACAAAGTTCTAGTGCAGCCATGGTCGCTCTCCTAACCCTTGACCGCGCCGGCAGTGAGCCCGCGCAGGAAATACTTGCCAGCGAGGATGTACACCACCAGCGTTGGCAGCCCGGCGATCATCGCCGCAGCCATATCGACGTTGTATTCCTTGGCACCCGTGCTGGTATTGACCAGGTTGTTCAGCGCCACGGTGATGGGTTGCGTGTCACCACTGGCAAACACCACACCAAACAGGAAGTCGTTCCAGATCTGAGTGAACTGCCAGATCAGGCAGACCATGATCGTCGGGATCGACATCGGCAGCAGAATCCGCCCGAAGATGGTGAAGAAGCCCGCGCCATCGAGACGCGCTGCCCGGATCAACGCGTCAGGCACGCTTACGTAGAAGTTACGGAAGAACAGCGTGGTGAACGCCAGGCCATACACCAGATGCACCAACACCAACCCGGGCGTGGTATTGGCGAGCCCGAGCTGGCCGAGGGTGAACGAGGCTGGCAGCAGGATTACCTGGAACGGCAGGAAGCAGCCGAACAGCAACAGCCCGAAGAACAACTGAGAACCCCGGAAGCGCCACATCGCCAGGACGTAGCCATTGAGCGCACCGAGCAGGGTCGAAATGATTACTGCTGGTACGGTGATCTTCACCGAGTTCCAGAAATATCCGCCCACGGCGTCCCACGCCTTGATCCAGCCGATCGCAGTCATCACGTCAGGCCAGGATAGAAGGTTGCCGGTACGGATGTCCTCAGGTGTCTTGAAGCTGGTCAGCAGCATCACCACCAGCGGGACCAGGTAGATCGCGACAGCCACAAGCAGCGTTGCGTAGATGGCCACCCGGCTGAATGTCAGGCGCTTACGCCCTACCAGACTAGTCATGGCGCTTGTTCCTCAATTCCGAATACAGGTAAGGCACGACGATCGCCATGACCGCGCCGAGCATCAGAATGGCGCTGGCGGCACCAAGCCCCATCTGTCCTCGCGTGAAGGTATGGGCATACATGAACATCGCCGGAAGGTCCGAGGCGTAGCCTGGGCCTCCTGCCGTCATCGCAGCTACCAGGTCGAACGCCTTGATGGCGATGTGCGCAAGAATCATCAGTGCGCTGAAGAACACCGGCCGCAGGCTTGGCAGAACGATGCGCAGGTAGATGCTTGGCAGGCTGGCACCGTCGATCTGAGCGGCGCGAACAATGGATTGGTCGACGCCACGCAGCCCTGCCAGAAACAAGGCCATGACGAATCCCGAGGCCTGCCAGACGGCAGCGATGACCAGGCAGTAGACGACCCGATCGGGGTCAACCAGCCAGTCGAAACGAAAGCCTTCCCAGCCCCAGTCGCGCAGCATCTTGTCGATGCCCAGCCCCGGATTGAGCAGCCATTTCCAGGCCGTACCGGTGACGATCATCGAAAGCGCCATCGGGTACAGATAAACGGTGCGTATGAAGCCTTCACGCCGTATGCGCTGATCCAGCAGCACAGCGAGCAGCACGCCGATGGTAAGGCTGATGGTGATGAACAGCCCGCCAAACACCAGCAGATTCTTGCTCGCGACCCACCAGCGGTCGTTGTTCCAGAGTCGCTCGTACTGCAGCAGACCGACCCATTTATAACTGGGCATGAAACGCGAATTGGTGAACGAAAGCAGGAACGTCCAGAAGATGTAGCCGTAGAAACCGACCAGGACAATCAGCATGCTTGGGGCCAGAACCAGCTTGGGTAGCCAGCTCTGCAGCGCATCGAGCGGTGACGCCTTGGTGAGCCGGGACGGCTTGGTGATGACAGCGGTTGAGCTCATGGTTGGCTCCGGACGAATACAGGTTGCATGACGCGGTTCCAATGCTGATTGCGGGGCATGACTCTCCCGTCACGGCCGATCAAATGACCGGCCGCCGGGTTTCGATGCCAAGGCATCAAGGTTGTAAAAAGGGGTCGCGGAACGCGACCCAAAGCGCTACTGAACCGCTTGAATCGCCGCAGCCAGTTGCTGCGCCGCCTTCTTCGGATCGGCATCAGGATCGTTGAAGAAGTTGGTGACGACATCGAACACCGCGCCCTGGACATAGCTGGACGCAGCCATGCCATGAGCCAGACTGGGCACCAGACCCGGCCCTTGCGCAGCTGACTTGAAGTCCTTCATCGACTGCTGGGCGCAGACGTCGAATTCGCTCATGTCCTGATCCAGACGAACCGGAATGGAGCCCTTGTTCTGATTGAAGAATTGCTGGAACTCAGGCTCTAGTACAGTGCGGGCCAGATCCTGCTGTGCCTGACGGTTATCGTCGTTGCTGAGTTTGAACATGGCCAGCGAGTCGATGTTGTAGGTAAAGCTGCCTTCGGTTCCGGGGAAAGGCAGGCACTTGTAATCCTCACCAGCGATCTTCTCGGCAGCACTCCACTCGCTCTTGGCCCAGTCGCCCATGATCTGCATGCCGGCCTTGCCGTTCATGACCAACGCGGTGGCACTGTTCCAGTCACGACCCGCGGCATTGTTATCGACATAACCGCGTAGCTTTTTCAGGGCAGCAAAGGCTTCAACCATCTTGTCGCCGGTCAGCACGTCACGGTCGAGATCGACGAAGGCCTTGCGGAAGTCTTCCGGGCCGAGCACCGCCAGGGCGAGGTCTTCGAATACGGTGCCGTCCTGCCAAGGCTGACCACCATGGGCCAGAGGCATGAAACCAGCCGCCTTGAGCTTTTCAGCTGCAGTGAAAAATTCGTCGAGAGTCGTAGGCGGCGTTGCGCCGGCCTTCTCGAATACTTCTGGGTTGATCCACAGCCAGTTGACGCGGTGCACGTTGACGGGCACGGCCACATAGTCGCCTTCGTACTTCATGGCGGTGGAGACCTGCTTGGGTAGCAACTCGTCCCACTTGGCCTTTTCAGCCACGTCATTGAGATCAGTCAACAGACCCAGCTCACCCCATTCCTGGATGTCGGGGCCCTTGATCTGGGCTGCTGCGGGTGCATTGCCGGAAACGGCGCGGGTCTTCAGCACGGTCATGGCGGCTTCACCACCGCCGCCGGCTACGGCGAAATCCTTCCAGGTGTGACCTTGCTCTTCAACGAGGCGCTGCAGCGTGTCCGCGGCGCGCTTCTCGCCGCCTGATGTCCACCAGTGCAGAACTTCAACTTCACCGGCGTGAGCAAAGGGAACGAGGGAGGCGAGGGAAACAGCAGTAACAAGACGATGTATCGCGTTCATGGGTTTTCCTTTCTTGTTGTTATCGGTGCAAGTCTTCGCTTGCGCTGCACCGATTCTAGGCGCACGTCATCTCACGCCGGGTAACGAAGGGATATGGAATAGTCACCGCTTCGTTACAAAGTCGTGACCACAGGAAACTGCCTAGGGGGATAGCGCTGGTCATCATTCGGCATGCCGCGGCAGGCTCAGCGTTACGCGCAGGCCTCCCTCCTCCAAATTCCGCAGACTCACTTCTCCGCCGTGGGCATGCGCAATGTTGCGTGCGATACCTAGCCCAAGCCCGTAACCAGGCTGCTTGGCGGCCAGCCTGAAGTTAGGTTCGAACACCTGTTGCAGCCATGCCTGCGGCACGCCAGGGCCTTCATCGTCGACATGCAGCACGAATGTGCTTTTGTTGTCTTCGATAAACAGATGCGCCCGCTCGCCATACTTAAGCGCGTTATCGAGCAGGTTGCCGATGCAACGCTTGAGCGCCAGGGGCTTGCCCGCATAGGGCGCCGTCGCCCTGCCCTCCACCGTCACGCGCCCATTGCCGGCTGGTGCCAGATAGGGCTCGGTCACGCAGTCGAGCAGCAGGTTGAGATCCAGTGGCTCGATGTTCTCGTGGATATCGGTGTCCTTGACGCACTGCAGCGCGCCCTTTACCAGCAGTTCGAGTTCATCGAGATCGCGGCTGAATTTGCGCTGTAGCGCTTCGTCCTCCAGCAGCTCGACGCGCAGGCGCAGGCGTGTGATGGGGGTTCTCAGGTCATGGGAAATAGCACTGAAGAGCTGGCTACGTTCAGTCAGGTAACGACCGATACGCTCACGCATGCTGTTGAATGCTCGACTGACCTCGATCACCTCGCTGCCGCCCCGCTCAGGCAGTAACTCGATCTCGCTGCCAAGGGACATTTCCCGGGCCGCCTGCGCCAGCTTCTTCAACGGCCGGCTCTGCCAATGCACTAGGATGCCGATGAACAACAACAGGAAACTGGTGGTGAGGAAGACGAACCAGAGCTGCTGGGTGGGAATGCCGTCGTCTTCCAGGCTGACGTAGGGCGCCGGCATCAGGGATGCGAGGTAGAGCCATTCTCCCGGCGCAATCTGGATCTGCGTGACCAGCACCGGCGGATTCAGGGGCTCAAGGCTCAGCGCGTAATGCGCCCAGGAACGCGGCAACTCGTCGAGTTTCACCCCGCCATTGAAAATACGCAGGTCATCCGGACTGACGAAGTTGACCGACATGTCGACGTCATTGCCCAGACGCTCCCGGAGCACGTCGTCCACCTCGGCCAGCACAGCCTGCTTGCGCTCGGTGGGCGGCAGAATCTGCATGTCGAGGGGCTTGTCATTGAGCGAGACGAAGAAGCGTGTGCCGCCCATGCTCCGCAATTGGTCGAGCACCAGCGGCCGATAGCCGAGCGGCAGTGAGCGAAAGTAGCTGACGCTGGCCGACATCGATTGCGCCACGCTGCGGGCACTGGTCAGCAAGCCTTCCATCTGGCTTGCCCGAAGCTGCGATACCCAGATGAAGCTCGACAGCGCCTGCGCCATCAACACCACCAGAAGCGTTAGCAACAGCATCCGGCCGAGCAGCGAGCGCGGGACCGGCAACCATCTGCGCTTAGCCGACGGAGTCATGATGCGGCGCTACCTGAGCGGCGAGCAGATAGCCGCTGCCGCGCACGGTTCGAATCAACCGAGGGCACTTGCCGGTATCTCGCAGACGCTGGCGAAGCCGGCTGACGGCCATGTCGACGATTCGCTCGAGCGGCATCACCTCACGCCCGCGCGTGGCGTTAGCAATGGTGTCGCGATCGAGGATCTGTTGTGGATGATCGAGAAACAGCTTGAGCAGCGCGAAGTCGGCCCCTGACAACAACACCTCTTCACCGTCCTGATGGAACAGCCGATGGCTGATCATATCCAGCCGCCACTCATCGAAAGCCAGCACGTCGCTACCGCGCTCCTGGCCGAAATTGACCCGGCGAAGCAGCGCCTTGATTCGCGCCAGCAGTTCACGGGGGCTGAAGGGTTTACCCAGATAGTCGTCGGCGCCGAGTTCGAGACCGATGACCCGGTCGGTCTCATCCGAGCTTGCGGTAAGCATGATGATAGGCATCTGAGCGAGACGCTGATGTCCACGCACCCAACGGCACAGGCTGAAGCCGTCTTCGTCGGGAAGCATTACGTCGAGGATGACCAGGTCTGCCGAATCACGGCTCATGGCTTCGCGAAACTGCGTACCATCGGCAACGGTACGCACCTGAAAGCCGGAACGGCTGAGGTAGGCATCCAGCAATTCGCGAATGTCCTGATCGTCATCGACCAGCAGAATCGATTTTCCAGCCTGGTTCACCTGGCATCCCTTCTCTTGTTATGTATGAGCGTCTCGCCGCGTCAGCGCCCGCCGAGTGATCCCTCCAGCAACTGCTGCAAAGCAACTCCAGCGCCTTCAAGCCCCGGGTACTCGGCTGTCACCACCCACACGGGGACCTTGTCAAAATACCGGCTCATGTTGCCTTTGTCGCGGAAGCTTTTACTGAAACCACTGCGCGAGAAGAACTCGACGAAGCGCGGGACTATGCCGCCGGCAATGTAGACGCCACCCTGCGCCCCCGTAGTGAGGACATTGTCGCCGGCGATACGACCCAGCCAGACACAGAATTGTTCCAGCACGGCTTCGGCGTATGCATCGCCAGTCAAGGCCGCGGCCGTGACTTCAGCTGGCGAGCTGAACCGGGGAGCCTCGCCATCAAGGGCACAGCTGGTCCGATAGAGTTCGAGCAAACCGCCGCCACTGAGGATAGCTTCGGCATTCACATGGCCAAGCTTTTCGTGCAGGCGCGCCCAAAGCGCAGCCTCGCGGGTCGACCCTATGGGCAGACAGACATGACCGCCCTCGCCCGGCATCGCCTGCCACATTCCGTCACCGACCGGCAGGAGTGTCGCGACGCCAAGTCCGGTACCCGGCCCGATTACCAGGCGCGCGCGGCCTGGTGCCGACTGGCCCGGGCAGACCTCTATCAGCTCGCCCTCGCGCAAGCGCGTCATACCCAGCGCCATGGCGCTGAAATCATTGATCAGCAGCAGATCGCTGAGCCCCAGATCCTGGCAGAAGGATGTACGGCTGAGGCGCCAATGATTGTTCGTGAAGGCGAACTCATCGCCCGAAACCGGACCCGCGCATGCAAGGCAGACGGCTTGCAGCGCCTCCACGCTTTGCCCGATACCTTTCAAATAGGCACGAATGGCATCCTCAGGGCGCGGGTAATCGACAGTTGGCAAAACCCGCACCGACTCAAGTTGCCCGTCGCGCCAGAGCGCAAACCGAGCGTTCGTACCGCCAATGTCACCTACCAGTGCCGTCACTTGAGCGCCTCCAACTCCTCGGTGAACACACTCGCACCTTTTTCCGCAGGGCTGAAAGCCGAGCGCAAGAAGCCGAACAGCTCGCGGCCACAACCGATTCCCAGATCGCTGGGCGCCATGACCCGCTCGCGGCTGTCAAATTCGGCCTGATCAACCAGCACTCGAAGCTCGCCCGTTTCACCATCAACGCGGATGATGTCGCCGTCGCGTACACGGCACAGCGGACCGCCATCGAGCGCTTCAGGGCTGACGTGGATCGCTGCGGGTACTTTGCCGGACGCACCTGACATGCGCCCGTCCGTGACCAACGCAACCTTATGCCCGCGATCCTGTAGCACGCCGAGGAACGGCGTCAGTTTGTGCAGTTCGGGCATGCCATTGGCTTTCGGCCCCTGGAAACGTACCACTGCGATGAAATCCTTCTCAAGCTCGGCATTCTTGAATGCCTGCGCCAGTTCGGCCTGATCGCTGAACACGCGTGCAGGCGCTTCGACCACGCGATGCTCGGGGGCAACAGCGGAGATCTTGGTCACGCCACGGCCGAGGTTACCCTCCAGTACGCGCAAGCCGCCTTCAGGCGAAAACGCGCGTTCGACGGGGCGCAGGATCGTCTCGTCCAGGCTGCTTTCCGGGCCTTCACGCCAAACGAGCTTGCCCTCTTCGAGGAAGGGTTCCTGGGTGTACTGCTGGAGCCCCTTGCCCATGACCGTGAAGACGTCTTCATGCAACAGACCGGCATCGAGCAACGTACGCACCATGAACGGCACGCCGCCACACGCGTGGAAGTGGTTCACATCGGCCTGGCCGTTGGGATAGACCTTGGCCAGGGTAGGCGTGACGGCCGAGACGTCAGCCATGTCCTGCCAGGTCAGCTGGATACCGGCAGCCTGTGCGAATGCCGGAATGTGCAAGGTGTGGTTGGTCGAGCCACCCGTAGCGTTCAGGGCCACCACTGAGTTGATGATCGATTTCTCGTCGACGATCTTGCACAGCGGCACGTAGTTGCCCGACTGCGGAGTGAGGCGCGTCACCTGCCGCGCCGCCTCGCGCGTCAGCTCGTCACGCAGCGGCGTGTACGGATTGACGAACGACGAGCCCGGCAAATGCAGGCCCATGATTTCCATTACCACCTGATTGGTGTTCGCCGTGCCATAGAAGGTGCAAGTGCCAGGGCTGTGATAGGACAGCATTTCCGACTCAAGCAGCTCCTCACGGCTGGCCTTGCCTTCGGCGTAGCGCTGCCGGACCTCGGCTTTCTGCTTGTTCGGAATGCCTGACGGCATCGGCCCACCGGGTACGAATACCGCCGGCAGGTGACCGAAGCGCAAGGCACCGATCATCAAGCCAGGAATGATCTTGTCGCAGATGCCCAGATACAGCGCCGCGTCGAACATGTTGTGGGATAGCGCAATGGCCGTTGCCATGGCAATCACCTCACGGCTGGCGAGGCTCATTTCCATCCCCGGATCACCCTGGGTAACGCCGTCGCACATTGCCGGCACGCCGCCGGCGAACTGCCCCACCGAACCGACCTCACGCAGCGCCTGCTTGATGATCTCGGGGAAATGTTCATAGGGCTGATGCGCCGACAGCATGTCGTTGTAGGCCGAAACGATGGCCACGTTGGCCTCGTTCATCAGGCGCAACTGCTGCTTATCGCTGGTGGACGCACAACCGGCGACGCCATGTGCGAAGTTCGCGCACTGCAGCTTGCCACGCTGGGGTCCATCGCTCGCCGCAGCGGCCATCTGAGCCAGATAGCGCTCACGCGTCGGGCGGCTGCGTTCGATCAAACGTTCGGTAACTTCTTGAATCCGCGGGTGCATGCCGTCACTCCTGCTCTTATCTGTAGTTTTATCAACAAAACAACGTACATTTAGGCTTGATTTCTATTTTGACAGGAATAATCTTGTAATTCCCACAACAAATTCCGCCCAGGACCTTCTTATGACCATTCGCATCGCCATCAACGGTTTCGGCCGTATCGGACGCAACGTCCTTCGCGCTCTGTACAGCCAGGATTACCGCGAGCACCTTCAGGTCGTGGCGATCAACGATCTGGGTAGTCCGGCGATGAATGCCCATCTACTGCAGTTCGACAGCGTGCACGGCCATTTCGACGCAAAGGTCGAGGTGGCGGAGTCTGAAATGCGCGTCAATGGGGACACCATCGCCGTTACCGCGATCCGTAACCCGGCCGAACTGCCCTGGCGTCAGCACAAGGTCGATGTAGTCTTCGAGTGTACCGGCCTGTTCACCTCTCGCGAAAAGGCCAGCGCCCATCTGGAAGCCGGCGCCGGCAAGGTGATCATTTCTGCACCGGCTACGGGCGCCGATGCCACCATCGTTTACGGGGTCAACCACGACATCCTGCGCCAGTCGCATCAGATCATCTCCAATGCATCCTGCACCACCAACTGCCTGGCGCCGGTTGCGCAAGTGCTGTCCCGAGAGTACGGCATTGAACATGGCCTGATGACTACCATTCATGCCTACACCAATGACCAGAACCTTTCTGACGTCTACCACAGCGACCCCTACCGCGCACGCTCGGCCACTCAGTCAATGATTCCGACCAAAACCGGTGCCGCCGAAGCCGTCGGGCTGGTACTTCCGGAGCTCGCGGGAAAATTGACCGGCATGGCAGTCAGGGTTCCAGTGATCAACGTGTCGCTGGTCGATCTGACCCTAGAGCTCAGCCGCGAGACCTCAGCTGAAGAAGTGAACGCGCTGATGCTCGAAGCCAGCCAGCGCTCGCCGATCCTGGCGTGCAACTCGCTGCCGCTGGTGTCATGCGACTTCAACCACAATCCCATGTCCTCGATCTTCGACACTAACCACACCAAGGTTAGCGGACGGCTGCTGAAAGTGATGGCCTGGTACGACAACGAGTGGGGCTTCTCCAACCGCATGCTCGACACCTGCCGGGCACTGCACGAAGCCGCTTGAACCAGCAAGCCGCGGCCGGGAAACCGTCGCGGCGGTTGGCACGTGGGTTAACGGGCGTGAGCATTGTCGAGCACCAGCCCATTCTGGTAACAACAAGGACGAACATGAACCGCATTGCTTTCGTAAGTGCGACATTGCCGACCCGCAAGCGCATCGCCCTGGTCGCACACGATCATTGCAAGGGACGGTTGCTGGAATGGGCTGAGCGGCAGAAAACGCGACTGGAACGCCATGAGCTACTCGCCACTGGCACAACCGGCCTGTTGCTTGCGCAGCGTCTGGGTTTGCCGGTGGAATGCATGATCAGCGGTCCGCTAGGCGGGGATCAGCAGATAGGCGCACGCATCGCCGAGCGACGGATCGATATGCTGGTGTTCTTCTGGGACCCGTTCGAGCCGCAACCGCACGATCCGGACGTCAAAGCCCTGCTACGTGTTGCGGCCGTGTGGAATATCCCGCTGGCGGCCAACGAGTGCAGCGCTGACTATCTGCTTTCCAGCCCGATGCTAGACCAGGCGCACTCGCTGAGTATTCCGGATTACGGCAGTTACCTGGCCGGACGCCAGCCCGCCGATCAATAGTCGCGTTTACCCTCTTCCGACAGATCCTGCCCTTCCTCAGGCTCGGCCTCGTCGCGCAAATCCTCGAAGTCGGTCTTCAGACCGGTCTCCATGCTGTCCAGCTCTGCCAGCAGTGTGCGGAAGCTGGTCTGCTCGCGCGGCCCTTCCGACGCCTGCTCGAGATCAGCGCGAGCCTGCAGCGCAGCAGGTACCGGGGCGTCCTCGACGTCGACAGGCAAGGGCTCAGGCTCCATCTCGCGCAATACGGCCAATGGCGGAAGCTCGTCGAGGTTCTTCAGATTGAAATGGTCGAGGAACTGCTTGGTGGTGGCGAACATGGCTGGTCGCCCCGGCACGTCGCGGTGGCCCACAACTCGCACCCACTCGCGTTCAAGCAATGTCTTGACGATCTGGCTGTTGACCGCAACGCCGCGGATATCCTCGATTTCGCCGCGGGTGATGGGCTGCCGATAGGCGATCAGCACGAGAGTTTCCAGTAACGCTCGGGAATAACGCTGCGGACGCTCCTCCCATAGCCGACCGACCCACGGCGAGAAACGCTCGCGGACCTGCAGGCGATAGCCCGTGGCGACTTCCTTCAGCTCGAATGCACGGCCTTTACATGATTTATCCAGAACTTCGAGTGCTTTGCGCAACAACGCCGGCGCCGGACGCTCAACCTCTTCGAAGAGCTCCGCCATGCGTTCGATAGACATCGGCTTGCCAGATGCCAGCAGAAAGGCTTCCAGCAGAGAGGCGAGGTCTTTGGGCTCCGACAGATTCACAGATGGGGCTCCTTGGACTCATCGGTTTGCAGCAATGACGATTCTTCGCTCCGCGTTCGGACATGGATCGGCGCGAAAGGCTCGTTCTGTACCAGTTCAACTAGTGACTCCTTGATCAGTTCGAGCACCGCCATGAAGGTCACCACGACGCCAAGCCGCCCTTCCTCGATCGCGAACAAGGCAGCAAAGGGCACGAAAGCGCCACCTTTCAAGCGCTCCAGCACATCGCTCATGCGTTCGCGGGTCGACAGCGTCTCGCGAGTTACCTGATGGCTTTCGAACATGTCGGCGCGACGCAGCACCTCAGCCATGGAGATCAGCAATTCTTCGAGGCTGACCTCGGGCAGCAGCTTGCGCGCACGTGCGTCGGGGGCATCCAGACGCGGCACATGAACTTCTCGCCCGACACGCGGCAGCTCATCAAGATCTTCTGAGGCTGCCTTGTAGCGCTCGTACTCTTGCAGCCGTCGAATCAGCTCGGCGCGAGGGTCGAGCTCATCCTCCTCAACCTCCGCCGACCGTGGCAGCAGCATCCGCGATTTGATCTCAGCCAGCATCGCGGCCATCACCAGATACTCAGCGGCCAGCTCCAGTCGCACGGCCTTCATCAACTCGACGTAGCCCATGTATTGACGGGTGATTTCCGCCACCGGGATATCGAGAATGTCGATGTTCTGCTTGCGAATCAGGTAGAGCAACAGATCCAGCGGCCCTTCGAACGCTTCGAGAAACACCTCGAGGGCATCTGGCGGGATGTAGAGATCCTGCGGCAAGTTGTTGAAAGCCTCGCCATAGACGAGTGCCAGCCGCAACTGTTCGCCCGGCTGCTCGGCCATTGGCTCGACCTGAGTTTCCTGCATGATCTCTCCATGAAAGGGACGCGTACTTGAAGCGGCGGCAGCTTACGTTGGCGGCCTCACGCGCTCTAGCGGTAATTCAGACCCATCGCCTGGCGCACCACCACAAGTGTTTCTCGCGCTTCGTCGCGAGCCTGCTCGACACCTTCGGCCAGGATGCTGCGCACTAGGTCAGGGTTCTGCTCGTAGTCCTGAGCCCGCTCTTGCAGGGGCTCCAGCTCCACCCTGATCGCGTCGATCAAAGGTGCCTTGCACTCCAGACAGCCGATCCCGGCAGTGCGACAACCCTGCTCGGCCCATTGGCACACATCATCGTTCGAATGCGCCTGATGCATCTGCCAGACCGGGCAGCGCGTTGGCTCGCCCGGGTCGTGTCGATGGACCCGCGCGGGGTCGGTCGGCATGCGCTTGATCTTTTCCTCGATGTCGGCCGGGGTATCACGCAGAAAGATGGAGTTGCTGGCGGATTTCGCCATCTTGCCGCCGTCCAGCCCGAAGACCTTGGGAATATCGCTAAGCAAGGCCTGCGGTTCCGGTAACAACAGTCGGCCACCGCCTTCCAGATAACCGAACAGACGTTCCTGATCGCCGATGGTGATGGTCTGCTGATCCTTTAACAGCGCGCGGGCAGTATTGAGCGCGTCGAGATCGCCTTGCTCTTGGTAACTCTTGCGCAGGCTGGAATAGAGCTTGGAGCTTTTCTTGCCGAGTTTGCGAATCGCTGCCTCGGCCTTGACCTCGAAATCCTCTTCGCTGCCATAGAGGTGATTGAACCGGCGGGCCACGTCACGCGCGAACTCGATGTGCGGCAGCTGATCGGCTCCAACGGGTACTATGCCGGCGCGATAGGCCAGGATGTCTGCCGCCTGTAACAGGGGGTAGCCAAGAAAGCCGTACGTGCTCAGATCCTTGTGCTGCGAATCGAGCTGCAGCTCCTTGTAGGACGGTACACGCTCGAGCCAGGACAACGGGCATACCATCGAAAGCAGCAGATGCAGCTCGGCATGCTCTGGCACCTGGGACTGGATGAACATGTTCGCCGAGCTGGGGCTGATGCCCGCTGCAAGCCAGTCGACAGCCATCTCCTGCACGTTGCGCGCGATGTCGCTGCCAGAGGCGTAGTCGGTGGTCAGTGCGTGCCAGTCAACGATGCAGAAAAAGCACTGATACTCATGCTGCATCTTTACCCAGCTCTTCAATACGCCGTGGTAGTGACCAAGATGAAGACGGCCATTAGGCCGCATTCCGGAGACGACACGTCGCTGCGAATCCATGGAGCTCAAAAGGGTTTCCTTCGTAATTTAGAAAAAGGCGAGCGGGCTCAGCCTGCAAAGGGTGCGGGATCGCCGCAACCGACACGAACCACTTCAGGATCGCCGTCCACCAGGCTGATGACCGTTGACGCTTCGATGCCACCGTAACCGCCGTCGATGATCAGGTCCACCTGATGTTCCAGCGCATCACGCATCTCGTATGGATCGCTCATCGGCTCGGCTTCGCCGGGCAGGATCAGGCTGACGCTCATCAGCGGCTCACCCAGCTCGGCAAGGAGCGCCTGGGCGATGGGTTGAGCGGGCACTCGCAAGCCAATCGTACGGCGCTTTGGATGCAGCAGCATCCGTGGCACTTCCCGCGTGGCACTGAGAATGATGGTGTATGGCCCGGGCAGATGTGTCTTGAGCAGCCGAAACGCCGCCGTATCCACCTTGGCAAACAGGCCGAGCTGGGACAGGTCGCGGCAGACCAGTGTGAAGTTGTGCTTGTCATCCAGCTGACGCAGCCGGCGGATGCGCTCGATGCCCGTTTTGTTGCCCATCGAGCAGCCGACGGCATAGGACGAATCGGTGGGATACACCACCACGCCCCCATTGCGGATGATTTCAACCGCCTGCTTGATCAGCCGGGCTTGAGGATTATCAGGATGTATCTGAAAGAACTGACTCATTGGAATTCCCTGCTCAGCCGGCAACAGACGCGCCTGGTTCATGATCGAAATGTCTCCACAATGGCTGCAGATCCTCGGGCAAGGCCCGGTACATTCCCAACTCCGACCAGTCACCCGGCGCATGGAAGTCACTGCCGATGCTAGCCATCAGACCGAATTCGCGCGCCAGGATCGACAATCCGCCGACCTGCTCCAGCGGCTGCATGCCGTTGACCACCTCGAGCGCATGACCGCCGGCCTGCGCAAACTCGCTCACCAGTCGGCGCCGCTTGCTACGGGTGAAGTCATACTGCCAGGGATGCGCCAGACTGATCCAGGCGCCGGCATCGCACAACGTGGTTACCGTCTGTTCCAGCGTCGGCCAATGCTGCTTGACGTCACCGAGCTTGCCCGATCCCAGCCACTTTCGAAACGCCTCGGCGCGATCCCGTACATGACCAGCACGCACCAGAAAGTCTGCAAAATGCGGCCGGGCCGGCGCGTTTCCGCTATCGCCCAGTTCCTGCTGCACGGCCCGCGCACCTTCGAGTGCACCGGGCATGCCCTTTGCCTCAAGTCGCTGGGCAATCATCTCGGCGCGCCGCCAGCGGCCGTGGTGCAACTCGACAATGGCTTGCTGCAACGCTTCGGCCTCGCGGCGAAAAGCGTAGCCGAGCACATGAATCGTGGCGCCGTTCCAGATGCAGGACAGTTCGATCCCGTTGACGAGCCGGATGCCCAACGAATCCGCGGTGGCGCGGGCGTCATCCAATCCTTCGAGGGTGTCGTGGTCGGTCAAGGCAAGCAGCTCGATTCCGCGCGCATGGGCGCGCTCCACCAGCATCGCAGGCGCTAGCGCGCCGTCGGAAGCGGTGCTATGGCAATGCAGATCAACAATCATTCGGAACAGGTTCTCCAAGGGCTTGGCGGCACACAGCTTGTGACCGTCAGCGCCGGCGCTCGTGCAGTCATCCAATATGGCAAAGCTTGCGCAATGTCGTGGAAATGGCAGGCGGACAGCGTTCCGCCAAAAGCGCGGTTTGTTATTATGCCGGCCACATCCGCCTCTGGCTTGCACTGTGAAACAAATCATCGACTTCGTTCCGCTACTGCTGTTCTTCCTCGTCTACAAGCTTGAGCCCAGAACGGTCGAGATCGCAGATATCAGCATTGGCGTCGGCGGCATTTTCAGCGCGACAGCCGTGCTCATCGTCAGCTCCGTCATCGTGTATGCCGCCATCTTCATCCATCAGCGCCGACTCGAAAAAAGCCAGTGGCTGACCTTGGCAGCCTGTGTGCTATTCGGTGGCTTGACGCTTGCGCTGCACAGCGAAACGATCCTGAAATGGAAGGCCCCGGTGCTCAACTGGCTATTCGCCCTGGGCTTCACTGGCAGCCACTTCATCGGCGACAAGCCACTCATACAGCGCATGATGGGCCACGCAATTCAGCTGACGTCAGCTCAATGGTCGCAATTAAGCATTGCCTGGATTCTCTTCTTTCTCATCTGCGGCTTCGCCAATCTGTTCGTCGCATTCGTCTATCCAGCGATATGGGTAGACTTCAAGGTATTTGGCAGCCTTGGGCTGACACTGCTTTTCATGGCAGGCCAAGCCGTGTATCTGGTGCGCCATATGCAACCCGAACCTGAACAATCATAGGAATGCTCATGCTCTACGCCATCATCGCTACCGATGTACCAGATTCGCTTGAGAAACGTCTGGCTGCTCGCCCTGCTCACCTGGCTCGTCTGGATGACCTGAAGAATCAAGGCCGCATGGTTCTGGCCGGCCCGCACCCGGCGATCGACAGTAACGACCCAGGCCCCGCCGGCTTCACGGGTAGTCTGGTAGTGGCGGAGTTCGACTCCCTGCAAGCCGCCGAAGAATGGGCCGCTGCGGATCCATACAAGGCTGCCGGCGTCTACGGCAACGTCATAGTCAAACCCTTCAAGCAAGTTTACCCCTGAGTCGAGCGACTGACGCTTTCAGTTCAGTCAGGCCGTAGGGTTTCCCCGGCCCGTTGAGGAAAAAGGAGTTCCGATGCGCCAAGGTCTGCTGTCCCTACCGCTGGTTCTGATGCTAGCCAGTTCCTCGCTCCCGGCTGAAGAAGCCCAGAACGAGCAAGTCCCTGATCGCCAGGCAGAGCTGGAAAATCGCCTGAGCGAAAACCTGCAACGGCGCGAAACCTTGAGGGACAACCCGGAGGTGACTGCCAGCGCGACAGGGCAAGCGCAGCTGGCCAGGCTTCGCCAGGAAAACCAGCGACTTCGATTGCAGCTCGAGGAACTTCAATCGCGGCCGCAGTCAGCGCCACAGCTGCTCACCGATGATCAGCAATGGTTTGCCGTGGGAGGCGGGGTCGGAGTGCTGGGCTTTTTACTGGGCGTGCTGACAACCCGCGGCCGTCGCCGCCGGCAATGGCTGAACTGAACCGACACGAGCGAACCATGAGCGAACTGCTGCTGATAGATGACGATCAGGAACTTTGCGAGCTGCTGGTCAGCTGGCTGGCGCAGGAAGGCTTCGTCGCCCATGCCTGTCACGATGGCCGCAGTGCGCGTGCTGCGCTGGCGGAGCATCAGCCATCGGCTGTGGTGCTCGACGTGATGCTGCCTGATGGCAGCGGGCTGGACCTGTTGAAACAGTTGCGCAGCGAATACCCTGATCTTCCTGTCCTGATGCTATCCGGACGCGGCGAGCCGCTGGACCGTATTCTCGGCCTCGAACTGGGGGCCGATGATTACCTGGCCAAGCCCTGCGACCCCCGCGAACTTACCGCACGTTTGAAGGCGGTTCTACGTCGCAGCCAGCCGGCCAGCACACCCACCCAACTGGAGTTGGGCGATCTCTGGTATAGCCCGGCGCGTGGCGTCGCCAGTGTAGGCGGTCACGAAGTCACTCTGACGCTGTCCGAAGGGCGCATCCTCGAAGCGCTTCTCAGCCAGCCCGGCGAGCCTCTCGAGAAGCAGGCCCTGGCTCAACTGGCCCTAGGCCGCAAACTGACACTCTATGACCGCAGCCTGGACATGCATGTCAGCAACCTGCGCCGCAAACTCGGCCCGCACCCGGACGGACGCCAGCGCATCGTCGCGTTACGCAGCCGTGGCTACCTTTACGCATCCTGACCGCCTTTACCCTGCCTTTACCCTGCCCTGACGGCCGCTGACCTTGCGCGCCCTAGACTGAGCTCATCCGATCGAAGCCAGCTGAAGCCTGAATGCAGCAGCCGGCGATCGGTTTATACACTCAGGAGATACCTACCATGCGCAAGACACTTATCGCCGTACTGTTCGCTTCCGCCCTGCCCGGCTTCGCCATGGCAATGCCAGATGGCGGCCATGGTCATCATGGTGGCAAACACTCGCCCTTCGAACAGCTGGACCTGACCAAGGAACAGCGAAGCGAGATGCGCAAGCTGATGGGCGAGCAGATGAAAAATCATCGTGACATCACCCAGCGCTACCTCGACAAGCTGCCCGAAGCCGAGCGTAAAGCCATGAAGGATGAACTGAAAAGCAGCAAGGAAAAGACCCACAAGCAGATGCGCGAACTGCTCAAGCCAGAACAGCAGAAGAAGTTCGACGAAATGCACGAGAAGATGGAAGCCAAGCGCGCTGACCGTGCCGAGTTCGAGCAGTGGAAAGCCGAACGCGATCAAAAGAGCTGAGCGACGATTGAACGATAACCCACCCGGCGCGAGGTGCCTGCACAAGGTCACCGCGCGCCGGGCTTTGCTTGTGGAGTAGCGGACTGGTGCGATCACTGTTCTGGCGGATTCTCGCGACGTTCTGGTCAGCCATTGCGCTGGTCGCAGGCCTGGCCATGCTGCTCGGCCACGCGCTCAATCAGGACACCTGGATCCTGAATCGCCACCCTGGTGTCAACGGCCTTGCAGAGGTGTGGACGAAGGTCTACGAACGCCAGGGCCCGATCACCGCACAATTTCTGCTCGAGCGGCATCGCAGTCGTTTTGGCGTCGACGTGCAGGTGCTGGCCGAGAACGGGCAGCCCATCATTCGCGGCACCTTTCCAGCGCGCGCCGCAGCGTTCGAAGCACGTCAGGCACACCGTGACGGGCGACTGCCATGGCGGCGCCTGACCAGCGATTACACCAGTCCTGAGAGCGGCAATACCTACCTGTTCATCTACCGGATCCCGAATCAGGAACTACAGGCCTGGCACCGCGGCAGCCTGTTCTGGCCGCTCAGTGCCATTGCCATCGCGCTGGTCGTGCTGACGGGCTTCAGCCTTCTTCTCACGCTGTCCATCACTCGTCCACTCGATCGTCTGCGCGGCGCCGTACACGATCTGGGGCAGACAACCTATCAGCAGAATTCACTGGCGCGCTTGGCCAAGCGGCGCGATGAACTGGGCGTACTGGCCAACGATTTCAACCGCATGGGCGCTCGGTTGCAGAGTCTGATCGGCAGCCAGCGACAGCTGCTACGGGACGTCTCGCACGAGCTGCGTTCGCCGCTGGCACGGCTACGTATTGCGCTAGCGCTGGCTGAACGCGCCACTCCGGCTGAGCGTGAGGTCATATGGCCACGCCTGGCGAAGGAATGTGACCGACTGGAGGCCCTGATCAGCGAGATTCTCGAGCTGGCAAGGCTCGACGCCGAGCCCGGCCCACCCAGCCCGATCGACCTGCGCTCGATGTTCGTGCAGCTTGTAGACAATGCGCGAATCGTCTCACCCAACCAGCGCATCGACAGTCAGGTCGAAACCGAAATACAGCTTCAGGGCTGGCCGGACATGCTCGAACGCGCGCTGGACAACCTGCTGCGCAATGCCCTGCGCTTCAATCCGGAACGCTCGCCAGTCGAACTGCGCGCCAGCCGCGACGATCGTCATCTGCGGCTAAGTATCCGCGATCACGGGCCGGGGGTGGATGAAGCCCACCTTGCGCAACTGAGTGAGCCGTTCTTCCGCGCGCCAGGTCAGACCACGGCCGGCCACGGGCTGGGGCTGGCCATTGCACGCCGGGCCGCCGAGCGGCACGGCGGCGAATTGCTCTTGGGTAATCACCCTGAAGGGGGCTTCGTCGCCTGTCTGCAGCTTCCGCTCGACGTGCCGCTTAAATCCGTTCGCATGCCGGAGTGACTAGTGCGCGTCGGTCCACTGGCTGACGAAGTCGACAGGATCCAGTACCGGCGGTGTGCGCAGCTTCGCATCTGGCGTCCCAAGGTAGATGAAACCGAGCATCTGCTCGTTGTCGCCCAGGCCCAATGCTTTGGCAAGGTGGTCGTCGTAGGAGAATTCACCCGTTCGCCATACGGCGCCCAGGCCCTGGGCGTGAGCAGACAACAACAGCCCGTGCGCTGCACAGCCGACCGCGAGCACCTGCTCGCTGTCTGGCACCTTCGCATGCGGTACGACTTGGGCAATAACCACAATCAGCAGCGGAGCACGCAGTGGCATCTTGCGCGCTTTCTGTAACGCTTCTTCGGTTGCACCCGGCTGGCGAACGAGCAGCGACTCGGCCATGACCTCACCCAAGCGCTCGCGGGCTTCACCCTCAATGGTCAGGAATCGCCAGGGCCGAAGCTGCCCGTGATCGGGGGCACGCAGCGCTGCACGAAACAGGATGTCGAGCTGAGCGGCCGTCGGTGCCGGATCGGCAAGTCGCGGGACAGACACACGGTTGAGCAACAGATCAAGAGCTTCCATCCAGCCACCTCCAAAAACGAATCGGACATTCTAGAGCCGCAACCCGTTCGTTGGCAGTCCAGTGATGCGTTGCAACGATCCCGCTTCGTCTTCAGGCCACGCGATCAGGCGAGAGCTGCGGTTCCAACGGCGGCATGAGCGGAGGCAGGCCATGGGCAGCCCGTGCCGTATCGCAATGCGCATTGTGCTGACCGTCGACCCAGGAGGCCTCGAACTCGCGGCAGGTGCTCGAACGCTGCTCGTACATGGTACAGCGCACGCCGCACCCGACGTCACCCATCAGCCCTACGCAACGCGCCGGCTTGGATTCAGTCCCGAGCATTGCGACGTGGAACGGGCTCACCTGCACCGTCAAGTTGTCGGGAACCACACCGCCGGATGAGGCGCATTCGCCCCAGAAGAAAGACACACGAAAGTACGCGCAGCAGGCGCCGCACGTGAGGCAAGGATTTTCGATGGACATGGTAGGCGGACACCCAGAAACCGGCAAAGGGCCGGCACCGAGCGGCTATTCTATTCATCGCAAAGAACTTGGGAAGAGGCCACCGGGGGCTTTGTTAAAGATTTTCCAACAAGCCGATCGCCGGTTTACTGCCGCTCTCACAGGGGTAGAATGGCGCCCTTCATTTTCAAGCCGAGCAGCAATAACACATGGCCTTGCCGACCCTGCGGATCATCGGTTTCATTCTCGGCATCTTCCTGATCACACTTGCTGTCAGCATGGTCATTCCAATGCTCACGCTGCTGGCTTTCGATCGCACCGACGACCTGCAAGCGTTCATCTGGGCGAGCCTCATCACGTTCGGATGCGGATTCGCCCTCGTGGCACCCGGTCGACCCGCCAATACCAATCTGCGGCCGCGGGACATGTATTTCCTGACTACCGTGAGCTGGGTGATCGTTTGCTGCTTCGCAGCGCTACCGCTGATGCTCATTCAGCACATCAGCTATACCGACGCTTTCTTCGAAACCATGTCCGGCATTACCACGACTGGAGCTACGGTCCTCTCCGGCCTAGACAGCGCGTCTCCAGGCCTGCTGATGTGGCGATCCCTGCTGCATTGGCTAGGTGGGATCGGTTTCATCGGCATGGCGGTCGCGATTCTGCCGCTGTTGCGCGTCGGTGGTATGCGGCTGTTCCAGACCGAATCTTCCGACTGGTCGGAAAAGGTCATGCCGCGCTCGCATATGGCCGGCAAGTATCTGATCGCCATCTACCTGACGTTTACCTTGGCCGCCTGTCTGGCATTCTGGCTGGCCGGGATGAGCGGCTTCGATGCTATCAACCATGCGATGTCCACCGTGGCCACCGGCGGCTATTCAACGTCCGACGCATCACTCGGCAAGTTCAGCCCTGCGTCACACTGGGTCGCGATCTTTTTCATGATTCTCGGGAGCTTGCCATTCACTCTGTATGTCGCGACGGCGCGGGGTAACCGTCGGGCATTACTGGGCGACCAGCAGGTGCGTGGCTTTCTGGTGATGCTGATGGCAACGAGCTTGTTGTTTAGTCTGTGGTACTGGCTCAACCACGACGACAACCTGCTCGACTCCGTACGTATCGTGACGTTCAGCGTGGTGTCGGTCATCACCACCACAGGATTCGCAGTCAACGATTACACCCAATGGGGTGGGTTCGCTGTCATGGTGTTCTTCTACCTGACCTTTCTGGGCGGTTGCTCCGGCTCCACCTCAGGCGGGCTCAAGATGTTCCGCTTCCAGGTCGCATATGCCCTGCTGCGCTCGAACCTCAAACAGCTGGTTCACCCTCGAGCGATAATTCGCCAGCAGTACAACGGCCACAATCTGGACGAAGAAATCGTCCGCTCGATCCTGACCTTTTCCTTCTTCATCACCATGACCATCGGAGTGCTGGCCCTGTGTCTGGCGCTGCTCGGCCTGGATCCGATCACAGCTCTCACGGGGGCTGCATCGGCTGTCTGTAACGTCGGCCCCGGGCTCGGGCCGATCATCGGCCCCGCCGGCAACTTCTCAACGCTGCCGGATGCCGCCAAGTGGCTTCTGTCGGTCGGCATGCTGCTCGGGCGCCTGGAGATCATCACCGTGCTGGTGATGCTTACGCCCTCGTTCTGGCGTCACTGACCGTCTCAGCTCTCGCCGATGTCCTCGTTCCAGAGTTCGGGGCTGTTGGCGATAAAGCTGCGCATCATCTCGACGCAGCTCTCATCGTTCAGGACCTGAACGTCGACACCGCGGCCTCGCAGGAGCAATTCCTCACCCAGGAAAGTCTGGTTCTCGCCGATGATGACCTTGGGGATGCCGTAAAGCAGGATCGCACCGCTGCACATCGCACAGGGCGACAGCGTGGTATAGAGCACCGATTCGGCGTACACGCTGGCCGGTTGCCGGCCCGCATTCTCGAATGCATCCATCTCGCCATGCAGCACGGCGCTCCCCTGCTGAACCCGTCGGTTGTGTCCACGCCCGATGATTTGGCCCCGGTGGACGATCACCGAGCCGATGGGTATGCCGCCTTCGGCAAGCCCCTGCTTCGCTTCGTCGATTGCCGCTTGCATGAATGCGTCCATCGATTCACTCCTCGTTTTCAAGCCATCGTTAAGCAGACCGGGTCTGGTCAGGCTGCGCTTGCCTTGTCATTACTCTTGAATAGCCGGCCGCCCAACGTGACCGCAGCAAATACCAGGCCACCGGCGAGAATTCCGAACGCCGCATCGAGCAGTGTCGGCAGCAGGCCCGCCAACACCGAGCCTATGTATGGCAGCGCTACGGTGTTCTGCGCGCTGTCCTCGATGAAATGGTGAATCGCCTTGATGCCGTGGGTGAGGATGCCCCCGCCGACCATGAACATGGCGGCCGTACCGACAACTGACAGGGTTTTCATCAGCCAGGGTGCGACTGTAAGTATGCCGCGCCCGATGGCCTGTGCCGCGCCGTTGGCACGTTTGCTCAGCGCAAGCCCGGCATCGTCAAGCTTGACGATGCCTGCGACCAGACCGTAGACGCCAACCGTCATGATGATTGCGATGCCTGTCAGCACGGCGATCTGCTGGGTGAAAGACGCTGCCGCCACCGTCCCGAGCGTGATCGCGATGATCTCGGCAGACAAGATAAAATCGGTACGCACCGCACCACTGATCTTGTCTCGTTCGAAAGCCACCATGTCGACGTTAGGATCATTCAACGCCTCCAGCTGTTGGGCATGATGACCGTCGTCCTTGTGCAGGAAACGATGCGCGAGCTTTTCAAAGCCTTCGAAACATAGAAAAGCACCACCAAGCATCAATAGCGGTGTGATCGCCCATGGAATGAACGCACTGATCAGGAGCGCCGCTGGCACCAGGATCAGTTTGTTGCGCATCGACCCCTTGGCGACAGCCCAGACCACCGGCAGCTCCCGGTCAGCCTTGACGCCGGTGACTTGCTGAGCATTGAGCGCAAGATCATCGCCAAGCACCCCCGCCGTTTTCTTCGCGGCTATTTTGGTCATCACCGAGACGTCATCCAGAATCGTCGCAATGTCATCAATCAGGGCAAGCAGGCTACTGGCCAAAGTCGGGCGTCCTTCAATATCAAATGGGGAGAGAGCGGCGGGATAATGCCGCAACAATTGGTAATGAGGCTATTTCGACGCTCTACAAGTTCCGGCATGCCTCCATCACGCTGGCTGCGAGTACGAGATGACGGGTGCTGGCTGGATCGGGCTTCAGCGTGCCACCGCCTGTCAGCAGCCGGGGAAGAAGCACGTCCAAGGTCGTAGCCATGAGGCGTCGCACGAACCTAGACTGTGAATTCAAAATAAAAAGGAGGTGCGTCATGAGCACTCAAACCGCCGGACGCTTTACCCGATTCGCCGATTTCTATCCCTTCTATCTCGCCGAACACAGCAATCTCACCTGCCGGCGGCTGCACTACATCGGCAGTCTTCTGGTGCTTTCGATACTCGCCTACGCGCTGATTAGCCAGCAATGGCTTTGGCTTTTGGCAATGCCTGTGGCGGGCTACGGTTTTGCCTGGATCGGCCACTTCATCTTCGAGAAAAATCGTCCGGCTACCTTCCAGTACCCGCTGTATAGCTTCCTTGGAGACTGGGTGATGCTCAAGGACATGCTCACCGGAAAGATTCGTTTCTGACGTTTTGAGTTGGTGCGGGGCGGTAGGCTATCCGCGCGCCGTCACGGATTGGACGGGTGGTTTGGCGCAATGGTGGCGACTTGGTTATGATCCGCCGGCCAGCGCCGGTTCAAGCGCTGTTGCTTTCAACGGCGCATGCCATCGCGCCGGACTTTCTCAGGGATAGCAACCACGATGTCAACCGTGACCGGTGAACGGCGTAACGGCCTCGCAACCCGCCCGCTTCGCGAATATTACGCGCGCGTATTCGCTTATTTGATCTGCGCCGCCACGCTGGCTGCCGGTGTTTATACGCAGCAATTTGCGCTCAATCTGTTGTGGATGGTTCCCTACACCCTCCTCTACCCACACTTTGCTTACCACCTTAGCTACCGCTTCAAGCGCGATCACCCGGAGCGTACGTCGCAGACGCTGTTGTGCCTCGACGCGCTGAATGCTGGTGCCGGGATCGTACTGCTGGGCTGCAGTCTGGTCCCCAGCATGATGTTCCTGCTTACCCTGACCTTTAGCGCGCTGGTGATCGGCAGCCTGCGCAATCTATTGATGACGATGCTGATGGTCACTATCGGAGTTGGGCTTACCAGCCTGTTGGTGCCTTTGCGCTTCGACAGCGGTACCCCGATCCTGGTCTCGGCCGTGAGTATCCTGCTCACTTCCCTCTATGTCTGCGTCACTGCCTATTACGTGCACCAGCAGGGTGTGCGGCTGGCGCAGGCGCGCAGCGAAGTGGAAGCGCAGCAGGCCAAAGCCGCGCGACTGGCGCGCAACCTGGCCAAGTACCTATCGCCCCAGGTATGGGAGTCGATCTTTTCCGGCAAGCGCACCGTTCGCCTGGAGACCCAACGCAAAAAGCTCACCGTGTTCTTTTCCGACATCAAGGGCTTCACTGAATTGGCCGAAGAACTGGAGGCCGAAGCCCTCACGGATCTGCTCAACACCTATCTGAACGAAATGTCCAAGATCACGCTCAAGTACGGCGGCACCATCGACAAATTCGTCGGCGACTGCGTGATGGTTTTCTTTGGTGACCCAGCCAGTCAGGGCGCGAAGAAGGATGCGGTGGCGGCCGTTTCGATGGCCATCGCCATGCGCAAGCACATGAAGGTGCTCAGACAGCAGTGGCGCGCGCAGGGCATTACCAAGCCGATGGAAATCCGCATGGGCATAAACACCGGTTATTGCACGGTCGGTAACTTTGGCGCTGACACCCGTATGGACTACACCATCATCGGCCGTGAAGTGAACCTGGCAAGCCGGCTGGAGAGTTCAGCAGAGGCCGGTGAAATCCTGATCTCCCACGAAACCTACTCGCTGGTCAAAGACGTCATCATGTGCCGCGACAAGGGCCAGATCACCGTCAAAGGATTCACTCGACCGGTACAGATCTACCAGGTGGTGGACTTCCGTCGCGATCTCGGCGCCACCAACAGCTTTGTCGAACACGAGCTGCCAGGTTTTTCGATGTACCTGGACACCAACGGCGTTCAGAACTTTGACAAGGAACGCGTCATCCAGGCGCTGAATCAGGCTGCCGACAAGCTCCGCGACAAAGTCATCATGTAGCACCGCCGGCTCCCGCCAGTGTCACATGCTACTGACCAAGGCCTTTCGGCTCTCTTTCTCCGCGCAGCCGAGGACTCCAATGCCGACTATCCTGTCGCTGCGTCGTTACGACCAGAACCAGATCATTCATAGCCATCAGCACAGTCAACTCGTGTTCGGCCTGCAGGGGCAGCTGGATTTCGAGATCGACGGCCACGGCAGTCGCATCCAGCAGCAACTCTTCGCGGTCGTGCCCAGCGAGGCGCGGCACGCTTGCGACAGCGCCAATGGCAGCCTGTGCCTGGTGGTGGACGTGCCCGACTGCGACTGGTTGAAGAAACGAATCGGTCACCATGCCGAGCCCGCGCAGCGCTTACTGGAACAGCCTGCGGCGCTGCGCCTGAACCCTTCGCAAACCCAGCTGGTTGCCTGGCTGGCGGCGAGCCCGGTCAATGACCCAATCATTGCCGAACAGGGCGTCGCGCTATTACTCGCCAGCTTATCTTCGGGTTGCGAGCCCACCGGACAGCCGCACCCGCTCCCGCTGGCCGCCCTTCATGCGCATGTGGACCGGCACCTGGCGCATCCACTGGAAGTCATGGATCTGGCACGACTGGCCGGCCTTTCCGTGCAGCGTTTTCATGCACGCTTCCTCAGCGAAACGGGCATGACGCCTCAGGAGTTCATTCGCTTGCGGCGCCTTCAGGAGGGCCGTGAGCTGCTGATCAATACGCCCCTTTCCGTTGGCGAGATCGCCGCGCGGGTCGGCTATGCCTCGCAAAGCGCTTTTACCGCCGCCCTGAATCGCCACTTTGGCCTGACGCCGCGCGCAGTTCGCCGCGACGCACGCGACAAATCACGAGAGTAGCGCGACAGACCGCCCGCCTCGCCCGCACTACCATGAGCATTCTCCGCTGCCGGGCATGCGCGAGGATCTCCAACCGCGAGGTTTCATGAACCGTTTCGACTTTGCAATTGCGCCCTTTCGCAAATCACCACCAGAACCGGAAGCCCGCCCATGACCCGCCGCAATGCCTTGCTGGCGATTCACTTGGGCGCGCTGATGTTCGGTCTGGCAGGCGTGTTCGGCAAGCTGGCCGAGAGTACGCCGCTGATCATCACGCTGGGCCGAGCGGGCTTTGCGGTCCTTGCGCTGCTGCTGGCTGTTCAATTCCTGCGCAGCGGCGGCGCCAATCCCAGCGGTCGTCAGCGCGCCGGATTGCTCCTCGGCGGGCTTTTGCTCGGCGGCCATTGGCTGACGTTCTTCATCGCCGTGAAGATCGCCGGGGTCGGCATAGCGACCTTGGGCTTCGCCAGCTTTCCAGCGTTCACCCTGTTGCTTGAAGGCCTGCTGTTCCGGGAACGTACACGGCCGGTGGAATACGGCATGGTGGCCCTGGTCTGTGCAGGATTGCTGCTGGTCACGCCGCACTTCGACCTGGCCAATGAAAGCACCCGGGGCTTGCTCTACGGAATCGTGTCAGGGCTGATGTTCGCCCTGCTCTCGCTGCTCAATCGAGCGGTTACCCGCGGCGTTGACCCGGTGCAGGCGGCCCTCTGGCAGAACGGGATCATCCTGCTGTGCCTGCTGCCCTTCACCTGGTCCTCACTGCCTGCAGTTCCGACCATGGACTGGCTGTGGCTGGCGTTGCTGGGCGTGTTCTGTACCGGTCTGACCCACAGTCTCTTTGTTGCGAGTCTGCGGGTCCTAAAGGCACGCACAGCCTCGGTGATCTTCTCCCTGGAGCCGGTTTATGGGATCGCGTTCGCATGGTGGCTGTTCAATGAACAGCCCACACTACGAATGCTGATCGGCGGCGCCTTGATCATCCTGGCCACGGTCATCACCAGCCGATTGAAAGCGCCAACCGTAGGCAACGCGGCCGCTCCTCTCACAAAGGCGCCGCATACCTCAGAACGTCATTGATCGACTGGCCGCCCTAAAGGTGGCCAACGTGGTCAATGTGAGTGGCGCGGCACTTCGGCGCCTCGACAACCCACCAGGAAGTCGAAGTCGCAGCCCTCATCGGCCTGCAGAACATGATCGACGAACAGGCGCCGGTATCCCCCGTCCCACAACAAACCCTGCGGAGCCTGCCAGGAAGCCAGGCGTTCTTGCAGTTCGGCATCGGAAATATCCAGATGCAGGCGGCCGGCAGTACAGTCCAGTTCGATGAAGTCTCCGTTGCGCACCACCGCTAGCGGTCCGCCAGCGGCGGCCTCGGGGGCCACGTGCAGCACCACGGTGCCGTAAGCCGTGCCACTCATGCGCGCATCGGATATCCGCACCATGTCGGTAATCCCTTTGGCCAGCACCTTCGGCGGCAAGCCCATGTTCCCAACTTCGGCCATGCCGGGGTAACCCTTGGGACCGCAATTCTTCATCACCAGCACGCAGGTTTCGTCAACATCCAGCCCTGGATCGGCGATCCGTGCTTTGTAATCGTCGAAATCCTCGAAGACCACTGCTCGCCCGCGATGCTTCATCAGTTCAGGCGTGGCCGCAGACGGTTTCAGCACCGCACCACTGGGTGCAAGGTTGCCGCGCAGCACGCAGATGCCGCCGTCCTCTCGCAACGGATTGTCTAAAGCGCGGATAACTTCGTCCTGTCCGTAGATGGGCGCCTGGGCGCAGTTCTCCCACAGCGACTTGCCATTGACCGTCAAGGCGTCGGGATTGGGCAACAGCTGGTTCTCACCCAACCGCCGAATCACCGCCGGTAGCCCCCCGGCGTAGTAGAACTCCTCCATCAGGAAGCGTCCGGAAGGCTGCAGATCGACGATGGTCGGCATGCCTCGGCCGATACGTGTCCAGTCATCCAGATCGAGCTCGACACCAATCCGCCCGGCAATGGCCTTGAGGTGGATGACCGCATTGGTGGACCCACCAATCGCGGCATTGACCCTTATCGCGTTCTCGAACGCCTGCTTGGTCAACACCTTGGACAGCCGCAGATCCTCCTGAACCATGTCGACGATGCGCATGCCCGAGAGATGCGCGAGCACGTAGCGGCGCGAATCCACCGCCGGAATCGCCGCGTTGTGGGGCAAAGAGGTGCCCAGCGCTTCGGCCATGCATGCCATGGTCGAGGCCGTCCCCATTGTGTTGCAGGTACCGGCGGAACGTGACATGCCGGCCTCGGCGGACAGGAACTCGTCAAGGCTGATCAGCCCGCCCTTATAGGCTTCGTGCATTTGCCAAACGATGGTTCCGGCGCCGATGTCGCGGCCGTTGTGCTTGCCGTTCAGCATCGGCCCGCCAGTGACCACAATGGTGGGCACATCGCAGCTGGCAGCGCCCATCAGTAGAGCTGGGGTGGTCTTGTCGCAACCGACCAGCAGCACCACCGCATCGATGGGATTGCCGCGAATCGACTCCTCGACGTCCATGCTGGCCAAGTTGCGCGTCAGCATGGCGGTCGGTCGCAGGTTCGACTCGCCATTGGAGAACACCGGGAATTCCACCGGGAACCCGCCCGCCTCCAGCACGCCTTTCTTCACGTGCTCGGCGATCTTGCGGAAGTGCGCGTTGCAAGGTGTCAGCTCTGACCAGGTGTTGCAGATGCCGATGATCGGCTTGCCCTGAAATTCGTGATCAGGGATGCCCTGGTTCTTCATCCAGCTGCGGTACATGAAGCCATTCTTGTCGGTAGTACCGAACCATTGAGCGGAGCGCAGGGGGCGTTTGTCGGTCATTGCGATATACCTGTTTTGGTCGGCCGGCCGCCGGGCCCGCCAGATTTAACATTCGGATTTGGGTTACAGCAGCCAGGTCGAGATGGCCGGGAAATAGAGCAACAGGCCGAGCACCGCTATCTGGATGAAAATGAAGGGCACCATCGAGCGATAGATATCAGTGAGCGTGATGTCCGGTGGCGCCACGCTTTTGAGATAGAAAGCAGCCGGTCCGAAGGGTGGCGAGATGTAGGACACCTGCATGCTCACCGCGAAGAGAATGCCGAACCACACCGGGTCATAACCGAGCTGGACGACGATGGGCACGAAGATAGGCAGGCAAAGCATCGCGATGCCGATCCAGTCGAGGAACATCCCCAGCAGCAGGAAGATCAGCATCATCACCAATATGATGACGAACGGCGCTACCTCGAGACCGGTGATCGCCGACGAGACGAAGCGGTTGCCGCCCATAAGGTTGTAAACCCCGACCAGACAGGCCGCACCGATACCAATCCAGACGATCATCCCGCAGGTTTCCAGCGTTTGAGTCAGGCTTTCCTGCAGCAGCTTGAGGCTGAACTCGCCGCGTATCAGCACTGCCAGCAGCACGCCCAACGCCCCCATCGCCGCCGCCTCGGTAACCGATGCGATGCCACCATAGATGGTGCCTAGCACCAGCCCGGCAATGGCGACCGGAAAGAACATACCCTTGAAGGCTTCGGCCAAGGTGAGCCGTGGCTGGTTGATGTCCTTCTCAAGATGCGCACCGCCCATGTGCGGATAGCGCATGCACATGATCACCACGTAAAGCATGTAGCTGCCCATCAGCAGCGCTGCGGGCATGATCGCGGCCTTGAACAGATCGGCGATGGAGACGCTGGCGATCAACCCGTAAATGATCAGCACGATCGACGGCGGTACCATGGTGCCCAGCGAACCACCGGCGCAGACCACGCCGATGGCGATACGCTTGTCGTAACCCAGGCGCAGCATCTGCGGCAGCGCCAGCACGCCTAGCAGGACGATTTCACCACCGATGATTCCGGAGATTGCGGCCAGAAAGAACGCAACGACGATCGTCTGCACCGCGACGCCACCCGGCAGGCGTCCGGCGAAAAAGCGCATGGCATTGAACAGGTCCCGCGCCAATCCGGACCGATCCAGCAGGCCCGCCATGAACACGAACATCGGCACAGCGACCAGCGAATACTCGGTGATGAAGCCGAACATGCGGCTGGCCACCAGCGGCACGCCCACCGGGCCGAACCAGCTCAGGGTGAAACCTGCGGCGACCAGGCCGGTGACGAAGGCCAGCGGTAGGCCCAGCACCAGCAGCGCGAAGATCGCGAAGATCATCAGGTAGGTTGCGATCTCGATGCTCATTTCGCGGCGTCCGAATCAAGGCGTGCACGTCGGTGAGTCGCTATTCGCACCACCTGTTGTACGGCCATGAGCGCGATGGAGACCAGGATGACAATCTTGGTGAAGGCCGGCAGCGGCTGGTTCCAGGATGAGCCGGAGGTTTCCAGGCGCCAGCTTCCATCAGGAGCGTGCGTCGCGTTGTAGGCCAAAACCCAGGCGGCGTAACCGATGGCCAGGCAGAAAAGGATACCCAGCACCAAATTCAACAGTTCGAGCCAGCTCCGCTTACGGGGCGAAAGCCGGTCGAGCAGCAGGCGAATCTGGATATGCCGGTTGGTGGCCAGCGCGTAGGGCCCGCCCAACGCAAAGATGCTGGCGACCAGAAAAGTGGTGGTCTCGTGCGCCCAGTCGGTTGGCGCGCCAAAGCCGTAGCGCATGACGACTTCGAACACGCTGACCAGCATCGCGAGAAACACCAGCCAGGCAATCACCTGGCCGCCGCGTCGAATACCGCGATCAAGAACCCCGTGCCCGGGCTCGGGGGCGCAGGCGTCAAGATGATCGTCAGACGAAGGTTGAGGTTTTTGCAAAGCGAAACTCCTCGGACCGCCCGGCCACAGCCGGGGAGTCGTTGGTCATCGAAGAAAGGAGCCGCGGTGCGGCTCAGAGCATGCCCTTGTCCTGCAGATAGGCCTGGATCGAATCCACCGCCTCCTTGGCCTGCGGGCTGCGATCACGCCAGCGCGACCATTCATCACGCGCCGACTGACGGAACATCTTCAGTTCGTCTTCAGGGAGTGAGGTCAGCGTCACGTCGGCTTTCTGCTTGGCCAGCGCGACCTGCTCCTGGTCTTTTTTCTGCAGATCGCTGACCAGTTGCTCGGTGAAGGCATCGACCGAGTCTTCGAGAGTCTTCTGCTGCTCGGGTGACAGGTCATCCCAAAGCGCCTTGTTCACCGAGATGTCTTTCATCGGCATCGAATGGAAGCCCGGGTAGACAGCGAACGGCGCGTACTTGTGATAGCCCTGCTGATAGTTGGTAGAAAACACCGTGTAGTCGGCGGCGTCGATCACACCCTTTTCCAAGCCGGTGAAGACCTCTGAGGTAGGCAGATTCACCGGCGTGGCGCCGACCAACTTGAAGATGTTGGAAACCATGCCCTCAGGCGCACGGACCTTCAGGCCTTTGAGATCATCGAGCGCCTCGATCTTGCGCTTGCTGATCAGCGATTCCGCACCGACAGCGCCGGCGCGAATGAGGTGAACGTTGTACGGCTCGACAAGGCGGTTGTAACCCGCCTCACCGCCGGCGTTGCGCATGTAGTCCAGAAATGGCTCAGGTCCGGTCCAGGCGCCGACCATGTTGCCGTAGATCGCGAACGCGGGATTCTTGCCCGAGAAGTAGCCGGGGTCGGTTATATGGCCCTGAATGATTCCCGCGCCAACGGCGTCCAGCGTTTCGTTGTTGCCGACGATGGTGCCGGTCGGCAGCACCTCGATGGTGATTTCACCGTTGGTTTTTTCGCCGACGCTTTTCGCCCACTGCTGGGCGATCCGGTATTCATCGTCGCCAGCGTTCACATTGATCTGGAATTTCCATTCCTGCTTGGCGAAGGCACTGCCGGAAACGAGGACCAGGCTTGCCGCGAGGCCAAACCCGAGACGATGGATGTTCGATTTCATAGCGGCCTCTCCGATTATTTTTATTAGGCATTCGAGTGATGCGCCGGCGATGCATGGAGCAAGCAGGCGTCCTCGTTGAACCAGAGCGTAGAGAGACAAGACATCATCAACAAATATATATTTCGGCCTTACCCATACATGAATGGATATGCCAAATGAAGCCGATCAACAGCAACTGGTTTGTCCGGGCACGGCTGAAAAGCCGTCACATCCCGCTGCTGGCGGCCCTTGGCGACACCGGAAATCTCAATCGCGCCGCTATTGGACTGGGCATTTCCCAGCCGGCCATTTCGAAACTGCTCAAGGAGCTGGAAGACGGGCTCGGGGTGGAATTGTTCGAACGCCACGCACGGGGTGTCGTCCCGACCCTGTATGGCGAAGCCATGATCCGCCACGCAAGGCGCCTGTTGAACACCCTGGATAGCGCCTACAGCGAAGTCGACGCACTGCGTCACGGGCAGCAGGGACACGCACGCATCGGCACCATCCTGACGCCCTGCGCGGAACTGCTGCCGGAAGTCATCCGTCGCGCCAAGCAACGCTTCCCGGCGCTGGAAGTGACCATTCGCACAGGTTCCAGTCGTGACCTGCTGGCGATCCTGGATGACGGTGAACTGGACTTCCTCGTGGCGCGGTTTTCGGCTGGCAGCCAGCAGGACGATTTGCACTTCGAGCCGTTGGCCAGGGAGCCGCTGCAGATCTGCGCACGCGCCGGGCTCATAGAGGGCCCCATGTCGCGCGCCGAGCTAAATGCGGCAGATTGGGTGCTGCCACCGGCTGGTAGCGTGTTGCGTCAGGAATTCGATGGGCTGTTTCAACGCGTCGGCATGCGCCCGCCGAGAAAGGTGGTGAACGCTGAGAACTTGTTGATGGTGACCACATTGGTCGAGAAGGACGACATGCTCACCGTCCTACCGCGCGACGTGCTGGCGCACTACGCGCGCTACGGCATGATGGCGGAAATAGAAGTCGACGCCAGCATCGACGCCGATCTGAATCAGGGCCTGATGGCGTACGGCATCATCACCAAGACCCGTCAGCAGCTGTCGCCAGCTGCCGGTAGCGTGCTCGAACTGCTGCGCTCTACCGCTCGGGAAATGGGGATGGGTCTGCCGGAAGCGGCTCACTCATAGCAGAGCGAGCCGCTCCTCATTTCAGACTGCCGCGTCGGTGGTTTCACCATCCAGCAGACGCTTGATGCCCAGCGGGTTGGCGTTCTTCAACGCCTCCGGCAGTAACGCATCCGGGAAGTTCTGGTAGCACACAGGCCGCAGAAAGCGATCGATCGCCAAGGTACCAACAGACGTACCGCGCGCGTCCGAAGTGGCCGGATAAGGCCCGCCATGCACCATCGAATCGCAGACTTCCACCCCGGTGGGATAGCCGTTGAGCAGTATCCGTCCCGCCTTTTGCTCCAGCAGCGCCACCAGATCGGCCGCCTCGGCCAGATCACTGGCTTCGGCAATCAGCGTTGCGGTGAGCTGGCCATGCAGGCCCGACAACGCGCGCATCAACTCAGCCCGATCAGCGACTTCGATCACGACGGTAGTCGGGCCGAACACCTCTTCCTGCAACAGCGGATCACCTTCGATCAGCAGTTGTGCATCCGCCTTGAACAGCTGCGGTTGCGCCTGATTACCTTGCTGGTCCTTGCCGGCCAGGTGACTGATTCCGGAATGGCTCTTGAGATGCTCTACCCCGCTACCGTAACTGCTGAGCGTGCCGGCATTGAGCATGGTCTGCGCGGGCTGCTCGTTCATAAAGCCGGTCAGCTGCTCCAGGAAACCGCTGAATTCGGGGGAGCGCACACCGATGACCAGGCCAGGATTGGTGCAGAACTGACCGCAGCCCATCACCACCGAAGCGGTCAGCTCGTTGGCGATTGCGTCGCCGCGGTTCTTGAGCGCATCAGGCATCACCACCACCGGATTGATGCTGGACATCTCGGCGAATACAGGAATCGGTTGCGGACGCGCCGCAGCCATGTCGCAAAGGGCGCGACCGCCGCGCAGCGAGCCGGTGAACCCCACCGCCTGGATGGCCGGGTGCTTGACCAGCCATTCGCCGACGCCACCACCGTAGATCATGTTGAACACGCCTTTGGGCATGCCGGTCTTCTCCGCAGCGCGGATCACTGCGTCAGCGACGCATTCGGCCGTCACCATGTGGCCGCTGTGTGCCTTGAACACCACCGGGCAGCCTGCCGCCAACGCCGATGCGGTGTCGCCACCCGCTGTGGAGAAGGCCAACGGGAAGTTGCTTGCGCCGAACACGGCTACCGGGCCAAGGCCCATCCGGCATTGACGAAGATCCGGTCGTGGCAGTGGCTTGCGCTCCGGCAACGCGCGGTCGATCCGCGCGCCGTAGAAGTCGCCGCGACGCAGCACCTTGGCGAACAGCCGCATCTGGCCGCTGGTGCGGCCTCGTTCACCCTGAATGCGAGCGGCCGGCAATGCCGTTTCGCGGCAGACCAGCGCGACGAAATCATCGCCCAGGCCATCCAACTCATCGGCGATGGCGTCGAGAAATTCGGCTCGCCTGCTGGCAGACAGGGAACGGTACTGAGGATAGGCGCTGGCCGCTGCTTGCGCGGCAGCATTCACTTCTTCTTCAGTAGCCTGGTGGAATTCATAGGGCAAGGTCTCGCCGGTGCTGGCATCAAGGCTTTGCACGATGACTGTGCCTTTCGCGCTACGAGCGCCGGCGATGTAGTTTTGACCGCTGATATCGGGCATGGAATGTCTCCTCTGATTACATGGATTCATGAGGCTTCGCCCTGTCCGCTACGAGCGAAGAGCTTGAAACGAGGCAACCCGGCAGACATACATGCGCCGGGTTGTGTTGCAGCCAATCGCTGGCTTGGAGGGACGTCAGAGTGGCTTCACGCCGCCCGGGGAAATACCCGGTGGGCAAATGCTGATGCCGTTGCGCAGCGGTGCGCCAAACTCGTCCAGGCTGACTTCAAACTGATCACCCGGCTGAGCCTTGATCCCGTCCGCAAACGAGAGCGTTGCAGTACCGAAGAAATGCACATGGACATCACCCGGACGCAGGAACTGTGCGTACTTGAAGTGGTGATACTCGAGATTCTCCAGGCTGTGGCACATGTTCTCCTCGCCGGACAGAAACTCCTTCTCCCAAAGCACCTCACCACCGCGACGGATGCGACTGGTTCCCGCCAGATGTGCTGGCAAGGATCCAACCCGCAACTCGGGTCCAAATGAACAGTAGCGCAACTTCGAGTGCGCTAGGTACAGGTAGTTCTTGCGCTCGAGTACATGGTCGGCGAACTCGTTGCCCAGGGCAAAGCCCAGACGATACGGCCGTCGGTCATCGCCGATCACGTAGAGGCCCGTCAGCTCCGGCTCTTCACCGTAGTCCTCGGCGAACTCCGGCGCCGGGAAGTCTCCACCAGGACGCACCACGATGCTGCCATCACCCTTGTAGAACCATTCGGGCTGAGCCCCGACGTCACCCGGCTTTGGGCGGCCGCCTTGCATGCCCCAACGGAACATCTGCATGGAGTCGGTGAGCTTGGTGTCATCCTGCTCGCCCTGTTGATGCATCTTGTCACGCGTCGCGGCGCTGCCCAGGTGAGTCAGACCCGTGCCACTGACCAGGCAATGGGCGGCGTCTTCGTGATCGAGGGGTGGCAACACGCGTCCCGCCTCGAGCACGTCTCGGTACAGCGGGCCGGGCTCACGCGCATGCGTCTGGATCTGATCAGCAAGGCTGCGCCCGGCCCGTATCGCGTCCATCGCCAGCTCACGGGTGCAGCTCGCTCCGGCGAGGACCTCGACACGCTCACCGGTGACCAGTCCCACCTGCCTGCGACCTTGCTCGTTTTCGAATTGAATCAACCGCATGCGCACCTTCCTCTCGTTGTGATGACGCCCGCCTCATGGAGGTTCGTTGCGATCACTTTAAAAACCGCCTGCGCTGGTGCCTAATGACGGCTTCTGATTGAGCGATAACTTCCAGTCATCCCATGATTGCCGCCCTCCCCTCCATCGTTTCCCGCCTTCGGCTCAAGCAGCTGCGGTTGTTGATTGCCCTCGACGAGCAAGGATCGCTGCATCGCGCCGCCGAGCAGGTGTTCATCAGCCAGCCCGGCGCGACCAAGTCGTTGCATGAGATCGAAAACACCTTCGGCGCCGAACTGTTCACCCGTAATAGCCAGGGGTTAGTGCCCAACGACCTGGGCCGCTGCGTAATCCGATACGCGCGGCTGATCCACAGTGATCTGGCGCACCTGCGTGAGGAAATGGTCGGAATACTGCAGGGCCAGGGAGGACGGCTCTCCGTGGGTACGATAATGGGCGCGGTGCCGATGCTCATGCGTGCATTGGGCCGGCTGCGGCAAAAGCAGCCCGAGCTATCGGTGGAGATCATCGAGGACACCAGCGCGCGATTGTTGGGCTTGGTCGACCAAGGCCGGCTGGATCTTGCGATCTGCCGAAGCAGTGTCAGCCAACGGCCGGACGCATACGACTGCCTGACGCTACACCCCGAGCAACTAACAGTTGTGGCTCACCCGGACCACCCAGCTGGGCACGCAGGCACGCTCACCCTCGCAGATCTCAGCATCTACCGCTGGGTGGTATACCCCGCCAACATGCCCATGCGCCTGTTGCTGGAGCGCGAGTTCAGCCAGTGCGGTTTGGAGTTTCCGCGTTATCCGGTAGAGACCGCGTCTACCTTCACGATGCTCAGCCTCCTTCAGGAAGACCCGGAGCTGGTCGCGGTAATGCCGTTGGCCGTTTCCGAGTTCAGCGAGAAGTTCGGCATGATCCGCCGGCTGCCGTTGGCGCTGCAGTCACGTAGCGAACCCTACGGGGCAATCGCCCGGCGTGGCAGTACGTTGTCGGCCGCCGCCCTGCTGCTGCTGGAAGAGTTGCAGACCGAGCAGCTCTCGGTCTGACGGCCGCGGCAATATGAGTTGCGAGCCTGCTCAAGGCCGGTCGTTATGCCCCAGGCTACGCTGCGGATCGATCTGGTCCCGTACCCGCTGCTTCAGCTCCTTGGCTTCGGGAAATCCGCCATCCAGCTTGCGCTCCCATATCTGCACGCCGTCACAGCTGATGTGAAAGGTTCCGCCTGTTGCCGGGACCAGCGAAACCTTGCCCAGGTCATCTGCAAAAGTGGAAAGCAGCTCCTGAGCGAGCCAGGCGGCGCGAAGCAACCACTGACATTGAGTGCAATAGGTGATGACAATTTCCGGTTTGATATCGGCCATTGGGCAGCGCTCGGATCGCGGATTGGCCGCCTATAATAGCCGCCATTTCGCGCGCTTCCGTCTGGTGTTGCCATGTTCCGCTTCCTATTCTTGCTGTGCTTGCTGCTCCCTTTTGCAGGCGTTGCTGACACTCGTCCGAGTACCGGCCTGGTACTGTCCGGCGGCGCCGCGCGCGGTCTCGCTCATATCGGTGTGTTGAAGGCGCTGGAAGAACAGGGTGTGCAGATCGACGCCATCGCTGGCACCAGCATGGGCGCGGTCATCGGCGGACTCTACGCGTCTGGCTACAGCGTTCAGGAACTGGAAGAACTGGCGCTCGAACTGGATTGGCAGCAAGTGCTCTCCGACGATCCTCCGCGCCAGGACATTCCGTTCAGACGAAAGCAGGACGACCTCGATTTCCTGGTCAAACGGAAGCTGAGCTTTCGCGACGACGGCAGCCTCGGCTTGCCTCTCGGGGTGATTCAGGGACAGAACCTGGCGCTGCTGCTCGAACGGCTGCTGGTGCATGCTAGCGATACGAGAGATTTCGATCGCCTGCCCATTCCATTTCGCGCAGTCGCGACCGATATCGCCAACGACAAGAAGGTGATATTCCGCAGCGGTCATCTACCACAGGCCATCCGCGCCAGCATGTCCATTCCGGCGGTGTTCGCACCGGTTGAGGTGGATGGCCGACTGCTGGTCGACGGTGGCATGGTCGACAACATTCCCATGGACGTCGCCCGTGACATGGGCGTGGATCGACTGATCGTCGTCGACATCGGCACGCCACTGCTGCCGCGTGAGCAGCTCCTGACGGTGGTCGACGTACTCAATCAAACGACTACGATGATGACCCGACGCAACTCCGAAGCGCAGCTGGCCACGCTCCGCCCGGAAGACCTGCTGGTGCAGCCGATGCTTGCCGCCTTCGGCTCCACGGACTTCGATCGCGCCGAGCAACTGATCGATGCCGGCTACCGCGCCGCCGAAGCCTTGCAGGGTCGTCTCGCCACAATGCGCAGCGAGAGCGGCGGAAATCTTGCCTTAAGTCTTGCCCGGTCCGCCGAACCGCGTACGCCGCTGATCACCGCAGTTCGGATCGAAAATGATTCGAAAGTTGGGGATGCCGTGATTCGCCGTTACATTCGCCAGGACGTCGGTAAACCGCTTGACCTGCAGGACCTGCAAAAGGACATGGGCACCCTGTACGGTTTGGATTATTTCGAGCAGGTCGAATACCGCGTCGTTCACGCCAGCGCGGGCAATACGCTGGTGATCACGACCCGGGAAAAGCGCTCCGGCACCGACTATCTGCGCCTGGGCATCAACCTCTCGGATGATTTTCAAGGCGACAGCGCGTTCAACATCGGCGCCAGCTTCCGCAAGAATGGCATCAACGAACTGGGTGCCGAGTGGCTCACACGCCTGCAGCTGGGAGATCGGCAGGAGCTGTTCAGCGAGTTCTATCAACCGCTGGATGCGGGCTCGCGTTGGTTCGTCGCGCCCAACCTGATCGCCGAAGCGCGTAATGTCGATGCGATTCTGGATAACGACCCCATCGCCGAGTACCGACTGCAACGGTACGGCTACGGGCTCAACCTGGGACGCCAGATTTCCAATAACGGTGAAATCCGATTCGGTATCGGGCAGAGCTGGGGCGAAGCCAACATTCGCGTTGGCGATCGGCAGTTACCGGACTTCAGCTTCGAGGAAGGCTATTACCAGCTCCAATACTCGTTCGACACGCTCGACAATGTCGACTTCCCGCGCGAAGGAGAGGATATCGGCCTGGGGCTACGCCAATTCGACCCAGCGCTCGGCTCGGATGAACGTTACCGGCAATGGGAAATCAGCCTGGACAAAGCCGTCAGCCAAGGCGTGAATACGTTCGTCCTTGGCGGCCGCTACGGACGCACACTGGACGAAGCCGAGGTGGTTACTTCGAGTTTTCAACTGGGCGGGGCGCGGCAGCTATCAGGATTTCGACAGGATGCCCTTGCCGGCCAGAACATCAGCCTGGCGAGGATAATCTACTTCCGACAGATGACGCCGCGTTCATTTCTGCCGCTGGATTTTCCGCTCTATCTTGGCGCCTCGCTGGAGCGCGGACGGGTGTGGAACAACGACAACGATTTCGACAGCGGCTACGTCAATGCGGGCAGCGTGTTCATAGGCTATGAAACCCCGTTGGGGCCGTTGAACTTCAGCTACGGGCTGAACGATGAGGCCGAACGCGCGCTGTATATGAACCTTGGACGCAGCTTCTGATGGCTGCGCCCGATGTCGCGGTCGATGTTGCGGTCGATTATCGTCAGGCGATCTGCGCGAGCAAATCGTTGACCTGTTGGCGCTGCGCCTCGTCCCCTTCAGTCGCCAGGGTTTCGAGAATGATGCAAGCGCTCTCCATGTCGCCCTGCTTGATGTAGGCAACGGCCTGGTTGAGCCGCACCAGATGTTCCGGGTTCGGCTCGAGTTGACGAAGCTCCTCGGCTGTCGGCTTTGCTTCGACCGGCTCATGATTGCCAAGCAGCAAGGGCAGCTCGCCAAGCGTCAGCGCTTCGTCGAAGCCCTCAATCAACGGCTGCGCCGGAAGGGCTCGCGGGGATTCTAACGATGGGTCCCGCGTGCCAGGCTCGAATGCCGGATCGAGAAAGTCAGCCTCCAGCGACTCGTTCAGCACGAACGTGATATCCGGATCGAGGAAAACATCAGGCATCGCCGGTTCAGTGGCAGCCACTGCCGAAGCAAGCGCGGGATGCAATGCCAGGAGCTGGTCAAGGTGAGCGCGTGCGCCACCGGCATCCAGAAAGCCCGTGGCCGCCGAACTGTAGGCCTCGACATCACCAGACTCGGCCAGAAGCCCGAGGTAGCGCAGACGGATATCCAGCTGATTCGGCGTGCGCTCGATACCTCGCAGCAGAACATCGAGCGCCTCGTCACGACGACCGTAGGTGATATAGATGTCCGCCGCCTCAAGAACGTCAGTCTCGCTGACCGAGGCCTGCGCCGGCTGCCGGGGCATCTCCACGGCGGCAGGTGCAGCAGGTGCAGCAGGTGCAGCAGGTGCAGCTACAGCCGCAACAGGTTGCGGCTGCACCGCTCGCACAATTACGGGTTCCGGTGCCCTGGGCTTGTTTCGCCGGCCAAGCCAGAGCGCCCCGAACAACAGAGACGCCAGCACGGCACCGACAGGCAAGGCCCAATCCTGCCACCTGAATTGCGGTGCTGGCTCAGCGACCATCACCGGAACAGCGGCCGACTCCGCACCGGCTTGGGAGACATCATCTGCCGCCACCGCCTGCTCCGGAGCGACAGCCTGTTCGGCCCTTTGCTCCACCAATTGCGTGGTTACGGTTTCAAGCTGGGACTGCATGTCCATCAGCATCTGCTTGAGCTGCTGGTTTTCCTCGCGGCTGGCGGCCAGCTCTTCGAACAGTTGACGACGCAAGGTCGCGACCTGATCGTCGAGCAGCTCAGGGTCAGCAGATGCAGGAACGGGCAAGGGCAGAGAGTCAGCGATGGGTGCAGTTACCGGCTCTTGGGCGGGCTCGGTAACTGATGCCGTGGTCGCTTCAGCCCAGTCCGGCAAAAGCAAATTCGCACCGGCTTTGAGCCGCGCGGCATCGCCACCGGTGAACGCATCGGGATTCAGTGCCTGGATATCCTGCATGAAGCGAGACTGTGCACCGCGGCCGCCGCCGGTGTAGAGACTGGCGATCGTCCAGAGGCTTTCACCCCCTGCTACCAGGTGACGCTTGCCCTGTACAGCCTGAGGAAGCTCGGTCGGCGGAACGAAACGTGATGACTCGTCGCGAACCGGAGAGGCGCTCTGCGGAACGCTGTAGGCCACGTCGCTGACGGGCTCTGGCGTGCTCGGCATCGGATCGAGCAGCACTGTGTACTCACGGAGTATCCGGCTTCTGGCGCGGGTGATCTCGACCAGGAAGTTGAGGTAAGGCTCGCGTACCAATTTATTGGACGCCACCCGGATTCGGCTGCGATTGCCGTCGATCACCGGCGTGAAAATCAGGTCCTGTAGAAAATCCACGCGCTCGACACCCACGCGTGAGAAGTCACTGCTGGAGGCCAGCACGACGCGGACCTCGTCTGCCGATAGATCGCCTACGTCCAGCAGCTCGATATCCGCGCTCAACCGCTGGTTCAGCGCAGAATGGAGCGTGATATCGCCCATTCCCAGTGCCGATGCCATACCTGAATAGATCAGGGAGCCCGTGGCTACTGTTAACAAGACTCGACGACCTAGTGCCATGGCATCTCCGCAAGCGGCGCTCGGCGCACGTCTGCCGAGTCCACTGTCCGATAGTTGAACTGTGACGCGGTTATCGACTGAATATGCAAAAGGTTGAAGCAGTTCGTCGGTTAACGCGATAAGGCATTGTGCCATCACTCGATGGCATCGCCTAGCTACGTGGGACAGACGGTGGTGGACGGAGTCGCCTTAATGCAGGGGCAGCTTGGAAAGTAGCCGCACGAAAGCTAGCTACTCGACGTCAGTTGCCCTTCGCGCTTTGGGAGAAGCATTGGCAGGGGCGTGTCAGCGTTTGGCTGTGACCAGGTTAGCCAGGATCCGCTCATGTACCTGCTGACATTTGCGCAGATCAGCTTCGTCGATGCCATCGAACAGCTCTTGCCGCACCTGGGTGGAGATCGCTTCGATCCGTTGGATCAGCGGGCGAGCCGGAGCGCCCAGGGTGATGAGCTTGGCCCGACGGTCGCCGGGGGCAGGTTTGCGATGCACCAACCCTTGCGCTTCGAGACTGTCCAGCAGTCTCGCCAGCGTTGGCCCCTCGACTGCCACGCTCTGTGCAAGCTCGCGCTGTGTCGGGTCGTGATCGAATCGGGCAAGGTGCAAAAGCACCAACCAGCGAGCCTGGGACAGGCCAAGATCGGCGAGCCGACGATCCAGTTCAGCGCGCCAGCCACGCGAGAGTTGTGCCAATTGCATCGCGAAGCGGTGTTGGTCGGGATACATGGAACGGTCTTTCCGGAAAAACTAATTATTAGCGAGCTAACCACAGCTCCCGAATAGAGGCAAGGCGACTATTGGCGCGGTGCGTAACCCTGTGTTGCAGACCGCCGTGCTAGACGGCGCGGCGAACAAGCGAAGCGTTGTCATGGAAGCCGGTCAGTTGGTGGATCAGAGTTCGAACTCAGCCTGCAACGACGCGCGAACACAGAACAGGACAGCCTCAGGTACGCGGCCGGCAAACTGCTCGGCCAGTGCCGCAACCGGTGGTAACTCGCCTTCGCCGTCGAGAAACGCTTCCTGGATTTCGCTCAGCAACTCCTCGGGCAAATCCAGCGCCTGCTCCAGGCTCAGCTGCTGCTGGCCGATGGCTTCAGCAAGCATGGCGTATACATTCTTTTCGCTGCAGTCGAGTTGGCGAGCGATCTGCGCGGGCGTCATCCCGGCACGTGCGAGCGTAATCAATTCATGACGGACATCCGCAGGGGACCTGACGGCCTTCGCCGTGCCCTGCAGCACTTCCAGGAAGGCCTGGCCGTAGCGCTCCAGTTTGCGGGCGCCGACGCCACTGATCCGCGCCATGTCGCTGAGAGCCGCCGGCTGGCTCCGCAGCATTTCCAGCAGTGTGGCATCCGGAAAAATCACATAAGGCGGTACGCCGTGCTCCTCAGCCAGCTTGCGACGCAGTGTACGCAGTGCCTCCCATGTCTCCCGTTCTTCGCTGCGCACCAACTGGCTGGCTGCGCTGACTGAAGATTTGGCCGTCTTGGCCGTCAATTCTCGGCGCAGCTCCAGCGTCACCTCGCCACGAAGCAAAGCGCGGCAGCTGTCGCTCAAGCGCAAGCCGCCGAAACCTTCGAGGTCGACGTCAGCCAGACCTCGCGCCACCAGCTGGCGATACAGCGAACGCCACTCTCCTTCGGAAAGCCCCTTCCCAACACCAAACACAGAGAGGTGCTGGTGGCCGAGGCTACGAATCTTCTCGTTGTCGCGGCCCAGAAGAATGTCAACCAGATGCCCAACACCGTAGCGCTGACCGCTGCGGTAGATGGCTGACAGCGCCTGACGTGCCGGCTCGGTGGCATCCCAGGTCTGCACGCCATCGACACAGTTGTCGCAATGCCCACACGGCTCGGGCATCTGCTCGTCGAAATAGGCCAGTAGCACCTGGCGGCGGCACCGCGTCTCCTCGCACAACGAGAGCATGGCGTCGAGCTTGTGCTGCTCGATGCGCTTATGCCGGTCGTCGCCCTCGGAGTTGTTAAGCATCTGCTTGAGAAAGATCACGTCCTGCAGCCCGTAGGCCATCCAGGCGTCTGCCGGCAAGCCGTCTCGACCCGCACGACCGGTTTCCTGGTAATAGGCTTCAAGCGATTTCGGCAAATCCAGATGCGCGACGAACCGCACGTTGGGCTTGTCGATACCCATGCCGAACGCGATGGTTGCGACCATGATCAGGCCTTCCTCGTTGAGGAAGCGCTTCTGATGAAACGCCCGCAGGTCGTTTGGCAGACCGGCGTGATAAGGCAATGCGGGGAAGCCCTGCTCGGTCAGGAAGGCCGCAATGTCGTCGACCTTCTTGCGCGACATGCAGTAGATGATGCCCGCATCGCCGCGCCGCTCCGCCAGGAAGGCCATCAACTGCTTGCGCGGCTGTTCTTTCGGCACGATGCGGTAAAAGATATTCGGTCGGTCGAAACTGGATAGGAACCGCTCGGCGTTCTCCAGATGCAGCCGCTGGACGATTTCTTCCCGAGTCCGCTTGTCCGCTGTGGCGGTCAGTGCGATGCGCGGCACGCTGGGAAAGAACTCCGCCAGCTGCCCCAATTGAAGGTACTCCGGACGGAAATCGTGTCCCCACTGGGAGACGCAATGCGCTTCGTCGATAGCAAAAAGACCGATCTCCAGACGCTGCAGAAAAGCCAGCATGCGGGGCTGGACCAGGCGTTCTGGCGCCAGATAGAGCATCTTTATTTCGTTACGGCGCAGGCGATCAGCGATGTCGCGCTGCTGCTCGGGGGACAATGTCGAGTTCAGGGCTGCGGCGGAAACGCCCAACTCATCAAGGGTCGCGACCTGGTCGTCCATCAATGCGATCAGCGGCGAGACCACGACTGCAAGGCCATCGCGAAGCAGTGCCGGCACCTGATAGCACAACGATTTGCCACCACCGGTCGGCATCAGCACCAAGGCGTCATCGCCCTCGGCCACACGCTGGATGATCGCACCCTGGTCGCCACGAAACGCGTCGTAGCCGAATACATCTTTGAGAATGCGCTGTGCCTGATCGAGCATGCCGGTCTCCGAAACAAGACGCGGGAGTATACGCGACCCGGCAGCAGCGTTCAGGCAGAACACTGCGCTAACGCGATAACCGGGTCGTCTGCCCTCTCCTGTGGAACTCCTGGCCAATTTTTTCATCAGTCGAAGGCGAAGGGGCGGGAAATTCCTGGCAACCACGGCAGCATCTGAGCTGTGCGGTAGCCGGGGACCCATAGCTCGTCTAGAATCAGCGCTGTTTTCTCTCCAAGGTAGTCACCCGATGTCATTCGCCGAGCAACTCGCCCGCCTGCAAGTGTTTCTGGATGCAGATGACCTGCACGAGGAAGCGCTCGATTACATCGCCGCTCACGGCTACCTGACCGCCCTGTGCATCTGCTCCGAACAGGTGCCCGAGCGCGAGTGGATCGACGCACTATTCGCCGAGCCGCCGAAATATGCGGATGACACCGAAAGGGAGTCCATCGAGGCGACGCTGACCCAGCTCAAGGCACATATCGCCCGCCAGCTCGCTAGCGATGAAGACATGGAGCTGCCCTGCGACCTCGAAATGGGCGATGAGCCTGACGATTCCGATCTGCGTGGCTGGTGCATCGGTTTCATGGAAGGCGTGTTCATGCGCGAGTCGGTGTGGTTCGAAGACTCCGAAGAGGAAGTCAGTGAGCTGCTGCTACCGATCATGGTTGGATCCGGGCTCTTCGATGAGCAGCCAGAGTTCAGCGATATCGCCACCGACCGAGATCTGGTCGAAGAAATGGTCTCGCAGATCCCTGAGATACTCACCGCGCTTTATCTGATCTGCCACGCGCCCGACGAGAAGCCTGCTCTTCTCAAACCACGCAAGCACTGACCACGGGTCATCCTCTTGGCTCATCGCGATATTCCGAAGTATCGCAACCCAGTAGTGCGCTACGCACTACTGGGGGTCGGTTGGCTAAGCGTTGCGCTCGGTGTGATTGGGATCTTTCTACCAGTCCTGCCTACTACCCCCTTCCTTCTGCTAGCCGCAGCCTGCTTCGTGCGCAGCTCACAGCGCTTTTATGACTGGCTGGTGATGCACCCCCGGTTAGGCCCCTGGTTTCGCGATTACCTCGAAGGCAATGGCATCCCGCACAAGGCCAAGGTCTATACGATCATCACGATGTGGTTGAGTATCGGCATCTCTTGCTGGCTCGTGCCGCTGCCGTGGGCACGGATTGGCATGCTGATAAGCGCGACCCTGGTAACGCGCTACATCCTTCGACTGCCCACTCTGCCATCCCGTTAAAGGGGTAGTCACCCATTCAAACACCCGTGGTTGCGCTGAAAGACGTCGGCGCCCATGGCGTCGATCTGCCCGTCGATCAAGGCCTCGAAGGGTCTGAGCAGCGCATCGAAACGCGCGCCCCCTTCAAGCTCGTTCAGCGCGACGACTATTGCTTCGAGCGTCGACAGCGCGCCGGGTGATGGCGCTTTGCGCAAGCGATAACGAGAGACATGTCCCGCGGGAAGTTCCACACGCGGCAGCGCGGCAAGATCGGGATTCAGATGAAGCTGCTTGCGGGCCTTGCGCCAAGTCCCATCCGGGACGATCAGCCTGATCGGCTCGGCCCGATCTCTCAGTTCTGAAAGTGAAAGCGCCCCCTCGCCAGGAAACAGCAGGTAGCTGTCCACCCCATCGTTAATCGGAAGGTCATCGAACATCTCGCCAATCCGCAGCTGTGCGTTAAGCAGACCGAGCGCTGCCAATCTGGCAGTGTTCAGTGCATGCCCGGCTTCGCTCGGGTGCTGCAGAATCAGAACAGATGTCCTGCTGGCTAGGGCCGGTATCAAAGAACACAGGCAGTGGCCTTCGGGACGCATACATCGGGCACAGCGAGGACGAGACATGGCTTCCTCCGGATGTACCGGGAATTCTGCCACATGGGCGCAGGATCGACAGGGTGAACTAAGCTAGTCGCGGTCACTACCGCCGAGGAGATATCGATGCTCACCCTGCACCACCTGGAAAACTCCCGTTCACAGCGCGTGCTTTGGCTGCTGGAGGAGCTGCAACTGCCCTACGAGATCAAACGTTACGCGCGCGACCCCAAGACCATGTTGGCCCCGCCTGAACTGAAAAACGTACATCCCCTCGGCAAGTCGCCGATCATCACTGACGACGAGCTGACGCTGGCTGAATCAGGGGCAATTCTTGAATATCTGGTCGAGCGCTACGGCGAGGGTCGTCTGGTTCCTGCTGCCAATACTGCAGAACACCTGAGGTATCGCTATTGGATGCACTATGCCGAAGGCTCGGCCATGCCGCCGTTGCTGCTGCGACTGGTGTTCGATCGTGTATCGAATGGGCCTATGCCCTTCTTCATCCGCCCCGTTGCTCGTGCCATAGCCAAAGGCGCCAATCAGGCGTTCATAGGGCCGCAGTTGAAACTTCATCTGGGTTACATGGAAGACGAGTTGGGTAAAAGCCTATGGTTTGCGGGCGAAGACTTCAGCGTGGCGGACATTCAGATGAGTTATCCGCTGGAGGCGGCGCAGTCACGAGGCGGGCTAGATGGCAGCTATCCAAGGCTGACGGCGTTTCTGGAGCGGATACGGGAAAGGCCCGCATACAAGCGAGCCATTGAACGGGGTGGGCCAGTGATACCGGGACGTTGATCAGTCAGCGCCCGGCTCGCTTCGGTTAGCGACGCTGAGCCGACGTCTTGTCACGCTGAGCGCGCACTGGGATTGGTTGCAACCGAGGCGGTTCGACAAACCCAAGCGCCACAGCCAGATTCCAGCACACACTATTGAGCCATGCTTTCATGATCTAACCCCTCCTGCTTGATACGGGTCTTGGTGGAGCTTTGGGACTTCGAGATCAGCATAACCCAACGATCGCAACATCGCCTGAGGCAGGTGTTGCAGATTGTTCAGACGCTGAGCCGTTCGTCCGGCCCTTATGAATAGCGACCCCCTTAGTGGCGAAGGGTTCGCTCTGGCTAATGGATCGTTTCCTGCCTGCGACGATAGGGAAATACGTCTATGACCTTGCCGTCGCTGATCGCCTGCTGAAGGCCCTTCCAGTAGTTCGCGTCATACAGCTCGCCATGGAGCTTGGCGAAAAGCCGGCGCTGTTTGAGATCGGCAAACAGAAAGCGCGGAAACTCTTCTGGGAACACGTCGTTCGGCCCCACCGAATACCAGGGCTCGGAAGACATTTCGTCCTCTGGATATCGCGCTTCCGGGATGTAGCGAAAATTCACTTCAGTAAGAAAGCAGATCTCGTCGTAGTCATAAAAGACCACCCTCCCGTGACGGGTCACCCCAAAGTTTTTCAGCAGCATGTCACCGGGGAAAATATTGGCCGCCGCCAGCTGCTTGATTGCCAGCCCGTAATCTTCCAGCGCTTCCTCGACCTGCTGTTCACTGGCGCTTTCCACGTACAGATTCAATGGCGTCATTCGGCGCTCGGTCCAGCAGTGGCGGACCAGCACGGTATCGCCCTGCAGCTCGACGGTAGACGGCGCCACTTCCAGCAGCTCTGCCAGACACTCGGGGTCGAACTTGGATGTGGGAAAGCGGAAGTCGGCAAACTCCTGCGTATCGGCCATCCGCCCTACCCTATCGACGCTCTTCACCAGCCTGTACTTCTCGATCACCGTGGCGCGATTGACGTTCTTGGTATGGGAAAAACGATCCTTGATGATTTTGAACACCGTGTTGAAACCGGGCAGCGTGAACACACTCATCACCATGCCGCGGACGCCTGGCGCCATGACGAAGCGGTCGTCAGTCGTCGCCAGATGATTGATCAGCGAGCGATAGAACTCCGATTTTCCGTGCTTGTAGAAGCCGATCGACGTGTAGAGCTCGGCAACATGCTTGCCCGGCATGATCTGCTTGAGAAAGCCGATGAACTCGGCGGGTATCGACACCTCGACCATGAAATACGAGCGGGTGAACGAAAAGATGATCGAGACTTCAGCCTCATCGGTAATCAAGGCGTCAGCGACCAGTCCGTCACCCTCGCGGTGCAACAGCGGAATTACCAGCGGCCACTGCTCATCCCGGGTGAAGATTCGCCCGACGAGATAGGCACCCTTGTTGCGGTAAAGCACCGAGGTAAACAGCTCAACGACCAGCTCCGGGTCCTTGCACACCCAGTCAGGCAGCGATATTTGCAGTTGCGCCTCCAACCGCTGCAGATCGGCACTCAGGTCCCCGTAGGGCACGTCAAAGGCGAAATCACTGAGGATTTGCTCCAGCACGCCTCGCAGATCGCCGCTGGGTTGATAGCGTCGCGTCTGCGCCATCCACTGAGCCCGGTTAGCCGGCCGGGTGGTATGGATGAACATGGTGCTGTCATTGATGCAGTCGTGACTGAACAGGGTGCAGAAGATCGAGTTGTACCAGGTCTCGGAAAGCTCATCATCGAAGCGCGGGTTAATCAGGCCGATGTACTCGCTCTTGATTTGTGGCCAGCGCTCGACGTCGAGTAGTACCTGCGATTCCACCGCCGAGCGCAAAGCCGCAGCGGTTTCGCTGACCTTCTGCTCATATAGGTTGATTCTTGCCGCCGAGGCGCGCTGGGCATCCTGCCACTGGGCCTGTTCAAAGCGAGCCCTGGCGCCCTCGGTAATCAGCCTGAAATGCTCGCGGTAATCATCGAAACCCAGAAGGATCTGCCGGGCAATCTCGATGTCCGGCGAATGCTGCGCCATATCGTTGCTCTCGCTGCATGAAAGCCTCGAGCTTATCCAGACACCCTCCCCAATGAAAGCCGATCAGCCCAACGGAAAGTTTGAAAGCGTGAATCGGGTTGCCAGGTCTAGGTGCCTCGCCAACACTGGCTGCTCATCCCGTGGAGTCCCGTCATGCGCATTGTCGATCTGTTGCGTCTGCTCAGCCTCGCCGCGATATGGGGGGCCAGCTTTCTCTTCATGCGGATAATCGCACCGGAGCTCGGGACCTTTCCCACTGCATTCTTCCGGGTGCTTTTTGCCTGTGCCGGGTTGTTGGCAATACTCCTCGTGATGCGGGTTCGTTGGGATTTTCGTGGAAAGCTGAAGCTGTGCATGCTTCTGGGAATGATCAACTCAGGCGTGCCATTTGCCCTCTATGCACTGGCGGCGCAATTCCTGCCAACCGGTTACTCGGCCATTTTCAATGCAACTACGCCGATGATGGGCGTCGTCATCGGCGCTCTGTTTTTCGCAGAATCGCTGACGGTCTCGAAAATGGTCGGCGTGATGTTCGGTCTGGGCGGCGTGGCCTTGCTGACGCGCACCGGACCCGTGGCATTCGACATGGAACTGGTAATAGGTGCGCTTGCTTGTCTGGGCGCGACGGCATGCTACGGATTCGGTGGGTTTCTGACCCGCCGCTGGATCAATCAACATGGAGGCTTGAGCAGCGAACTGGTCGCGTTCGGCAGCCAGGCTGGAGCTGCCTTTTGCTTGCTCCCCATGTTTGCCCTCTCGCTGATCATGGCGCCACCCATGTCCTGGGGTAACGGAACCGTCTGGCTCAGCCTTCTCGGCCTGGGCATCGGTTGCACGGCTTTCGCCTACATCCTTTACTTCCGACTGCTTTCGGACATCGGACCGGTCCGAACGCTGACAGTGACGTTCATCATTCCGCCGTTCGGCGTTCTCTGGGGTGCGGTGTTTCTGGGTGAGCCGCTGGACTGGGCTTACGTCTACGGCGGTGCGCTGATTGCCGTGGCGCTGTGGCTCATATTGAAACAGGCGCCTGACACGGCAGTGGCGGCACCCGAGACCCAACGCAGCTAGCGTCCCTTTTGAACAGTCAGGGAGCTCATTGCGTATCCGAGAAGCGTCAAACGATGCAGCGCCGGTGCTGCTGATGCTGATGCAGCCCGGCGCAGCGGACTCACTGCTGCAGTTCTTGCTCGGTGAACATGTCAGAAAAGAGCATCGAGGACAGATAGCGCTCGCCAGAGTCAGGCAGGATCACGACGATATTCTTGCCCTGCATTTCCGGCTTCTCCGCAAGACGTACCGCCGCAGCCATCGCCGCGCCGCAGGAGATACCGCAGAGAATCCCCTCCTCCCGCATCAGGCGCAGCGCCATGGCTTTGGACTCGTCATCGTCGACACGCTCGACCTGATCGACGATTGACAGGTCCAGGTTCTTCGGTACGAAACCAGCACCGATGCCCTGGATCTTGTGCGGACTTGGTTTGACTTCATCCCCAGCCATCGTCTGCGTGATTACCGGAGAGCTGACCGGCTCTACCGCAACGCTGAGAATCTGCTTGCCCTTGGTGTTCTTGATATAGCGCGACACACCGGTAATGGTGCCCCCAGTACCGACGCCTGCAACCAGCACATCAATACTGCCTTCGGTGTCATTCCAGATTTCCGGACCGGTTGTCTTCTCGTGAATGGCCGGATTGGATGGGTTCTCGAACTGTTGCGGCATGAAGTACTTGTCCGGGTCGGTCGCGGCGATCTCTGCTGCTTTTTCGATCGCACCCTTCATCCCTTTAGCCGCTTCGGTCAACACCAGCTCTGCACCCAGTGCCTTCAATACCTTGCGACGCTCCAGGCTCATCGAGGCCGGCATGGTCAGCATCAGCTTGTACCCGCGCGCCGCCGCCACAAAGGCGAGCCCAATGCCCGTATTGCCGGACGTTGGCTCGACCAGGGTCATGCCAGGCTTCAGCCGACCGCTTTCTTCTGCGTCCCAGATCATGGCCGCGCCGATGCGGCACTTGACCGAGTAAGCCGGATTGCGCCCCTCGATCTTCGCCATGATGGTGACGCCCTTGGGCCCCAGTCGATTGATCATCACCAGCGGCGTATTCCCGATGGTTTGCGCGTTGTCAGCAAAGATGCGGCTCATGACAGTGTCCCTGCGTTGTATAAATCAGACTGATGAGCCTAAGCGCAGTCTCGTGACTCGTCCAGCCGAACTCATGGCTGAACAGCGGGGTCCATCGAGAAGCAAAGCGCACCCCTTTCTTCAACCCATCAGGCCCGAGATGAAGACACGTTATCGACTTCCGTTGTGGATCTTCCTGTCACTTGCAGTGGTTTTGCTGCTGCTACATCTTGCCCTGCCACACCTGGTCCTCAACTACCTGAACGACAAGCTCGCTGATATGGGCGATTACCGCGGCAATATCGAGGACGTCGATTTAGCCTGGTGGCGGGGTTCCTACACCATCGATGGCCTGGTCATCGAAAAGAAAGCCGAGCCGATCCAAGCCCCGTTGCTTACCGCCGAATCGATTGATATCGGTGTCAGCTGGCGAACCTTGTGGAACGAGCGCGCGCTGGTGGGCGAGGTCATCCTTCATCAGCCGCATCTGAATTTCATCGATGATGAGGATGCGGATGAAGACCAGACTGGCGAGGGAGTCGACTGGCGGGATCAGGTCAATGAAGTAATCCCCTTCACCTTGAATGAAGTACGCGTCGAAGACGGTCAGCTGTCCTTCCGTAACTTCGATGCCGACCCGCCTGTTCATGTCTATGCCAACGCGATAAACGCCAGTCTTTATAACCTCACCAACTCTGCCAATGATGAGCAGGGTCGAGTCGCCACGTTCAAAGGGGAAGCAAGATTCTTCGATCAGGCGCCCATCGAAGCCTCTGCTCATTTCGACCCATTCACGGACTGGGTGAATTTCGACGTCAACCTTCGCTTGACGGGGCTCGACCTGACCAAACTGAACGACTTCGCCAATGCTTACGGAAAATTCGATTTCGCAGGCGGAACAGGCGACCTTGTAGTGGAAGTCGAGGCCAACGACAGCCAGCTGGATGGCTATATCAAGCCGCTCCTACGCAATGTCGAGGTGTTCGACTTCGAGCAGGACGTTGAAAACGAGGACAAGGGCCTCTTAAGAGGCATCTGGGAAGCCGTTGTGGGTGGTGGTCAGGAGGTGCTCGAGAACCAGCGAAAGGACCAGTTTGCCACGCGGGTGGAGCTGTCCGGCAGCACGAAGGACGCAGATATCAGTCCATTCCAGGCGTTTATCGCAATCCTCCGCAACGCATTTGTAGAGGCGTTCTCCGCACGATTCGAGCGATCGCTCGGTGAAGATGACGGTTAATCGAGAACGCGCGAATCCCTGCCAACCATTCAGTGACTGAATGATCCGCTCACGTTCACACTCGTGCGCCCATCACTTATAGTCAGCCGTCTAATCCAACATGAAGAGCCTGCGTGCTAGGCCCGATCCAAGGAATCCCAGATGAAGTTCGAAGGTACCCAGTCCTATGTCGCCACCGACGACCTCAAGCTCGCGGTCAACGCTGCTATCACGCTGGAGCGGCCGCTGCTGGTCAAGGGCGAACCCGGCACCGGCAAGACCATGCTGGCAGAGCAGCTGGCCGATTCCTTTGGCGCACGGTTGATCACCTGGCACATCAAGTCCACCACCAAGGCCCATCAGGGCTTGTACGAATACGATGCAGTGAGCCGCCTGCGTGATTCGCAGCTCGACTCCGACCGTGTTCACGATGTGCGCAACTACATCAAGAAAGGCAAATTGTGGGAGGCATTCGAGTCTGAGGAACGCGTCATTCTGCTGATCGATGAAATCGATAAGGCCGACATCGAGTTTCCCAATGACCTTCTGCAGGAACTCGACAAGATGGAGTTCTACGTCTACGAAACCGACGAGACGATCAAGGCCAAGAAGCGCCCTATCATCATCATCACGTCGAACAACGAGAAGGAACTGCCGGACGCGTTCCTACGCCGCTGCTTCTTCCACTACATCGCGTTCCCCGATCGCCAGACGCTGCAGAAGATCGTCGATGTGCATTACCCGAACATCAAGAAGGACTTGGTGGCGGAAGCCCTTGATGTGTTCTTTGATGTACGCAAGGTGCCGGGCTTGAAGAAGAAGCCGTCCACCAGCGAGCTGGTCGACTGGCTGAAACTGCTGATGGCCGACAACATCGGCGAAGCCGTTCTGCGCGAGCGCGATCCGACCAAAGCTATCCCACCGCTGGCCGGGGCGCTGGTGAAAAACGAGCAGGACGTGCAGTTGCTGGAGCGTCTGGCGTTCATGAGTCGTCGCGCCAACCGCTGATCGCGGCGGTTCACTTGAGCCGGCCGCCTCATGTCACTGGAGGAAGAGCCATGCAAACCTTTACCGGTAGTTGCCTTTGTGGCGTCGTGCGTTATCGCATCGACGCGCCAATCAACGAGCTGAGCCACTGTCACTGCAAGATGTGCAGAAAAGCACACGGTGCGGCTTTTGCCACCTACGCAGGTGTGCCGCTCGAGGCGTTTCACATTCTCTCCGGCAAGGATCAGCTAGGCGTTTATCACTCCTCCGAACACGTGACGCGGACGTTCTGCATTCGCTGCGGCTCCAACCTGCAATTCGTCGACAACCGCGAGCACGAACTGGGCGTCGCCGCCGGCACGCTCGATTCGCCGCTGCCGGTTCCGCCCCAAGAGCACATCTTCGTGCGTTCCAAAGCGGACTGGTATGAGATCCGAGACGGTCTCCCGACTCACGATGAAGATCTCTGAATTAATCATGAAAGGTGCCGTCCAGACGGCACGCTAGAGGTTCTGCCATGCTGCTTGGCTTGTTCAATGAAATGCGCGCCGCCAAGGTTCCGGTGTCAGTGCGCGAACTGCTTGACCTGGTCAATGCGCTGAAACACAACGTCGTGTTTGCAGACATGGACGAGTTCTACTACTTGTCCCGGGCGATCCTGGTGAAGGATGAACGGCATTTCGATAAGTTCGACCGAGCGTTCGGCGCTTACTTCAAAGGTCTGGAGAACCTCGACCAGCACATCGAGGCCCTGATCCCTGAAGAGTGGCTGCGCAAGGAGTTCGAACGCTCGCTGAGCGATGAGGAGCGGGCGAAGATTGAATCGCTGGGTGGACTGGACAAGCTGATCGAGGAATTCAAGAAGCGCCTCGAAGAGCAGAAAGGCAAGCACGCCGGCGGTAACAAGTGGATCGGCACGGGGGGCACCAGCCCATTCGGTTCCGGCGGTTACAACCCCGAGGGCATCCGCATCGGGGACGCTGGCAAACGTCAGGGCAAGGCGGTGAAAGTCTGGGATCAGCGCGAATACAAGAATCTTGATGATCAGGTCGAGCTGGGCACCCGCAACATCAAGGTCGCCCTTCGCCGCCTGCGCAAGTTCGCGCGCCAGGGCGCTCAGGATGAGCTCGATCTGGACGGCACCATCGACCACACTGCGAAGGATGGCGGCCTGCTGAACATCCAGATGCGACCCGAGCGACGCAACGCCGTGAAGCTGCTCATCCTGTTCGACATCGGCGGCTCGATGGACGCCCACGTCAAAGTCTGCGAAGAGCTGTTCTCAGCCTGCAAGACTGAGTTCAAGCACCTTGAGTACTTCTACTTCCATAACTTCATCTATGAATCGGTATGGAAGAACAACTTCCGCCGCACTTCCGAACGCACTTCAACACTTGATCTGCTGCATAAGTACGGCGCGGACTACAAGGTTGTCTTCGTTGGTGATGCAGCCATGGCGCCCTACGAAATCACCCAGGCCGGCGGCAGTGTGGAGCACTGGAACGAAGAAGCCGGTTACGTCTGGATGCAGCGCTTCATGGAGAAATACAAGAAGCTCATCTGGATCAACCCGTACCCGAAAGACACCTGGGGCTACACCTCCTCCACCGGTATCGTCCGCGATCTCGTCGAAGACCGAATGTATCCGCTTACGCTGAGCGGCTTGGAAGAAGGGATGAAGTTCCTGTCGAAGTAGGCATCCAGCCGCTGCAAGGACGCAAAGGGTGAAGACAAGGCTGGTGCTGAGCGCCATTGCGGTATGGACTGCGTTGATCGCAGCTAACGATGTCTATCTAGCAGTCATGCTTGCCAATGAACCGGTTGAACAAATTCATGGCGGATGGCCCTCGAACCTCGCTGGCTGGGTTCTCGAGCACTACAAGTCGGTCCTATACGCCAAGGTTGCAGCCTCGGCCATCATTGCAATCTGGTGGCTGGCGGCGGCGGTAAGACCCAAAAGTCGGCCCTGGTTGCGGCTTGCCAACGGAGCATTCAGTGGGTGGCTTCTGATCCAGGTGGTGATGGTCTGGATCGCGGTTGGCACCATCCTTTTGCAAGTGGCTGGCCTGCAGCACGAACCAACCGGTCGTAATCTTCTGTCTATTATCAGAGTTGCAGACCTGAGCTGGTTGATACTCGTCACCCTGTGCGTGCCTGGCATTCAGGGTGTTCTAGGTGAATGGGCTTGCCGTCTAGGTCGCTTTCAGTCTCGGGAAAGCGAACCTACCGTTGCGGCGGAAGCGGCTTAGCGATACGCCGCCGCTTGCGGTAGCGCTGAGGGAACAGCGCCTGACTCAGTAATACGATGATGCTCTCGATGATCCAGGCCAGCAGCAACGCACAGCACAATCCCCAGGCGATTGCTTCGGGTGCCAGCAGAACCTGGAATCGATAGCTGCTCCATACCTGAGCTCTCATGCTCTGATCTGCGCCGATCAGTACATGCCACGCCTGCGCGTACCAAGGGCCTTGCATGATTCGCCATTCTCGATCTAGCAGTCGCGCGCGCTCCACCAGAGCCGAGACACTACGGGCATCGCTCTGGATTACCGGGTCCTCGCTGGCACGGTAGTGCGCGACCAGCGCATTCAGATCACCGCTGAAGAATCGGCCAGCCGTTTCCTGAAATCCGGTCAGCCCTTGCTGGGTTTCAAGCCGCCGAGCTTCGACGTGGTTCGCATAGGCCTGGATGAATCCGGGCACCTGTATGCCGATTAACAGCCCGAGGGCGAAGAGTGTGAGCCGCAGATAACTTCTGAACATCAGGCCACCTGCCCGCGAGCGACGCACTCGCCCAGCCGCCATAACGTCCACTCACCCGATTGGTGTATATCCCATAACTCGTTATCGGTCAGTGGTTCGGTTGCCAGCACGGTTACGACATCGTTCGGCGTAGTCTCGGCGGTGAAGTCCACAGTCAACTCAGCATCCTTCAATTGGGCCGGGCCAAACGGAGCGCGGCGGGTAATCTGCGCAAGCTTGGTCGAGCAGAAGCTGAATAACCATTCGCCATTGCTGAGCAGACAATTGAACACCCCTTTGGCGCGATAGCCTGCACAGGCGTCGAGCAGATAGGGCAGCAGGTCTTCACCTTCGACTCGTTCAGGGAAATGACTGCGAATCTGATTGAGCAGATCGCAAAAGGCGGCCTCGCTGTCGGTATCTCCAACTGGCCGGTAGAAGCCCCGCGCCGGGTCGAAATCAGCCAGCTGGCCGTTGTGAGCGAAGCACCAGTGCTGGCCCCACAACTCGCGAACGAATGGATGCGTATTGACCAAGGCGACCTTGCCGACGTTGGCATGTCGTATGTGGCCAATCACCACGTGACTCTTGATCAGGTAGTGCTGAACCATCTTTGCAACTTCGGATTCGCAGCTGGCTACCGGATCCTGGAACAACCGTAAACCTCGGCCTTCGTAGAACGCGATCCCCCAACCATCCTTGTGCGGCCCTGTGCGGCCACCGCGCTGCATCAGCCCGGTGAAACTGAAATGGATGTCGGTAGGCACATTGGCACTCATGCCGAGCAGTTCACACATGCGCTATCTCCCGGAGGTCTTGGAAAGCGTCGAGCCGTGAATCAGAGCCTGGGCTCGGTACGCGCCTGGTAACGGTTCGCAGGCCGGTAGTCATCCTCGTCGTCTTCTTCGAGCCGCTCGCGCAATGTGCGGGGATCCTCGTCGACAGCCGACTCGGTACGGCCTTGCGGCCTGCGACGCTCGATCAGGAAGCGCAAACCAGCAAAGAGTGCGTACACGGCGAAAGCGATCAAACCGTACAGCGCCAAGTCAGCGACAGCGCGCCATGCGTTGTTGCCCACCTTGAACAGTAGGTCCAGCGCCGTGATGGCCACAGCCGGTGCGAACAGCTCTTTGGCAGGATCGACAATCGTTGGCGTCAATAGCAGGACGGCCATGATCAGCCGCAACGGCTCCCGCAGCCAACGCCACATCGAACGGGTTATGCGAAACCAGACCAGCAGACAGCCCAGTGCGGCGATACCGTAAGCCGCCCAGGCAAGCAGATATTCATTGGCAGACAGGAACATGATCATCTCTAGACAGGCCGGCAGGCGCGCCAGCGTAGGTGCTGCGCATGATAACAGCGCTAAACCACGGCACGGCTACCCAGGTGATGTAATGCACACTGGCCATTGCCCAATCAACGCCGTATAAACGCTGAAAAAAAGCTTCGCAACCCGATTGCGTGCTGAGAAGCCATACTTGTCGCTACTGACACATCAGGAGATTCACCATGACCTATCAGCATATTCTGGTCGCTACCGACCTGAACGATGAATGCCATCCGGTCGTAGCACGCGCTCAGGCGCTGGCGACCGCCAGCGGCGCAAAACTTGCGTTGGTACACGTCATCGAGCCCATGGCCATGGCGTTTGGCGGAGACGTTCCGATGGACCTGTCGATGCTGCAGCAACAGCAGTTCGATCAGGCCCGAGACCGTCTGGCCGTATTTGCCGACCGTTACCCAGGCCTGACCTCTGAGCAGCGCCATCTGGCGTACGGGCAACCCCGGCAGGAAGTGCACCGGCTGGCCAAGGAACAGGGATGCGATCTGGTGGTGGTGGGCAGTCACGGCCGGCATGGTTTGGCGCTGCTGCTGGGATCAACCGCCAACGACATCCTCCACGGGGCGCCCTGCGATGTTCTCGCCGTACGGCTGAAGAAGGCCGAGTAACACCCATGGCCTGATCCGCCGTCGGATCAGGCCGGCTCGGGCCCCTCGCCCGCACTCATCACCAGTGGCCTGATCTTTTTCAATTGGGTTTCCAGCGAATACGTAAGACTGGACGCCATGGAGAAAAAGGTCAGAAAGGCCTTCAGATTCGAGTCGCCATGACAGGTGTCGTGGATACGCTGCCAGAACGCCTGATTGACCAGCTGCAGTTGCTGGAAAGAACGCACCAATCCACGCAGCTCCCAATCGGCGTGCCGCCCTTCGCGCATGTGAAAGTACTGCCTGGCCAGATACAGCGATACGGCACGCAACACGAACTCCTGATTACTGGCGAACGGCAGATGCTGATTCGCCATCGGTTTCAACGTACCGAGGATCGGGCAGGCACTGGTGGCCATGATCACGCCCAGCAACGCGCGCAACCCCTCATCCAACCCTACTAGCTTGTTGTATTCACGCTCGGGCGTACGGACACGTACTTGCGCCTTTTTAACAGCGGGCAATCCCTGAAAGTCTTCGATGACCCGATGCAGATCGACTGCGGCCGGGCAATGCGTGAAGTTTTCACGGCTGAGTGGACAGTTATTGCACTGCTGATGGTCCAGACGGGTCCACTTGGGCGCCAATGCAGCGGCATCGGGATCATAGGTGCGATCCAGCTCGATTCGATAGCTGAACTCATGCTCGTCATCCAGGACGATGCGGTAATCAATTGCCATCAATGCTCCGTCCAGTGCTGACAGATTTCGGTAGTTAATGGTGTGTGTAACAGATCTGAATGTTCAGCACTGAACCGGCGACGCGGCCGAAACAGGCGCTCCGGCTGATCGGGGCAGATCAGCCGGCGCCGCACTCAACCCTCGAGTTCAGCCCAGCGCTCAAGCAGCTCGTCGAGCTCCTTTTGCAAACCCTCAAGCTTGGCAATCGTTTCGGCGGTACGCTCGGCAGTCTGCTGATAGAACTCTGGCTTGGCAATTTCTGCCTGTACGGCAGCGATGCTTTTCTCGACGGCGTCAATCTTCGCCGGCAGCGCGTCCAGTTCACGCTGCACCTTGTAGCTGAGCTTTTTCTTAGCCGGCGCGATTTCAGCTACAGCTGTCGCGGGACTGTTTTGCGCTGCTTCTGTCTTGGCCTCCTTCGCTTCCTTGCCATCAGCCACCCCGAGTAACCTGGGCGAGCCGCCCTGACGCAGCCAGTCCTGATAACCGCCCACATACTCACGCACAACGCCGTTACCTTCGAAGACCAGCGTGCTGGTCACGACATTGTCGAGGAATGCCCGGTCGTGGCTGACCATCAACACCGTGCCCTGAAAATTCAGCAGTACTTCTTCCAGCAGCTCCAGGGTTTCCACGTCGAGATCATTGGTCGGTTCGTCGAGGACCAGCAGGTTGGCCGGCTTGCTGAACAGCTTAGCGAGCAAGAGCCGTGCCCGCTCTCCCCCAGACAGGGCCTTCACAGGTGTCCGCGCACGCTGTGGGCTGAACAGAAAGTCGCCCAGGTAGCTGAGAACATGGCGGCTCTGGCCGTCGATGGTGATGAAGTCACGACCCTCAGCAACGTTATCGATGACGGTCTTTTCCAGTTCCAGCTGGTGACGCAACTGGTCGAAATACGCCACTTCCAGACGCGTGCCGGCCTCGACCTTGCCGCTCGTAGGCTGCAGATCACCAAGCAAAAGCTTGAGCAACGTGGTCTTGCCGGTGCCGTTCGCGCCGAGCAGACCGATGCGGTCGCCCCGCTGCAGAACGGTGGAGAAATCACGAATCAGCGGCGCACCGCCCGGATGGGCGAAGCTCGCGTGCTCAACGACGATCACCTGCTTGCCTGATTTCTCGGCTGCATCGATCTGGATATTGGCCTTGCCCTGATGTTCACGGCGTTCGCTGCGCTCGGCCCGCAGCGCCTTGAGGGCACGCACACGACCCTCGTTGCGGGTGCGCCTGGCCTTGATGCCTTGACGGATCCAGACTTCCTCTTGCGCGAGCTTCTTGTCGAACAGCGCGTTGGCGGTTTCTTCAGCGGCCAGCTGCTGTTCCTTGTGCACCAGGAAGCTGGCGTAATCGCCGTTCCAGTCGATCATGTGGCCGCGATCAAGCTCGAGAATGCGAGTAGCAAGGTTCTGCAGGAAAGCACGGTCGTGCGTGATGAACAGAACCGCGCCGTTGAAGCCGGTCAGCGCCTCTTCAAGCCAGGCGATTGCGCCGATATCCAGGTGGTTGGTTGGCTCATCCAGCAACAGCAGATCCGGCTCCGACACCAGCGCCTGAGCCAATAGCACCCGCCTGCGCCAACCGCCCGATAGTTCTGCAAGGGTCTTGTCCGCAGGCAGTTGCAAGCGGCTCAGGGTGCTGTCGACCAGCTGCTGCAGACGCCAGCCGTCCTTTGCCTCGAGTTCCTGCTGGACGTGCATCAGTTTGTCCAGATCGGCATCGTTCTGAATGTTCTGGCTCAGGTGATGGTAGTCGGCAAGCAGCTTGCCAACGCCGGCCAGGCCTTCAGCTACCACATCGAACACGGTTCGCTCATCGGCGAGCGGAAGCTCCTGTGGCAGCTCGCCGATTTTCAGCCCCGGAGCACGCCAGATCTCTCCGTCGTCAGGCAGCTGACTACCCTTGACCAGACTGAGCATGCTCGACTTACCGGTCCCGTTACGGCCGATGATGCATACCCGCTCACCCCGCGCAATCTGCCAGGACACTCCATCGAGCAATGGATTGTTGCCATAGGCGAGGGACACATTGGTCAACTTGAGCAGGGTCATGATTACCTCCGGAAAACTGGGCGCGCAGTCTAGCAGAACGGACCTCAATCACGGTTGCCGCCCAACGCCACGGAAGCCGTAAATACGCATATAGCGGTGCCCCGGCAGCGGCCATTCATCGTGTTTCATGCTTAGAGGCAATCACTATCCCCAAGGCCGGACCGCTCGTTCGTCGGAACCAGCCGGATTGTTTGTTTCAAGAGCTTAATCCGCGTTTAACTGGCTGACTGCCCGAGCTAAGCTAGCGGCCAGCGATTCCAAGCCCTCCCCCGTTTTCGGAAGTCTCATGCGCGGTCGACTCTCCAGTATCTGTTTCAGCCTTCTATTCGTTGTCGTCACCCTTGAGACTACTCAAGCCGCCAGCCTCCAGCAGCAGCGTCAGCTCTATGACGAAGCCAAGCGAGCGCTGGCCAAGGGCGACAGTGGGCCCTATCGCCGCCATGCAAGTGCGCTGCGCGACTACCCTCTCGAACCCTATCTGGCGTATGACGATCTGCCTCAAGCCAACTGGATGAAGCTGCGCTGGTTGCGATTGCTTGCGGCGCGAGGTGACTGGCGGCCATTCCTGACGTACTACGATCCCAAGATGAACTTCACCGAGCTGGACTGCCTGTACGGCCAGTACCAATTCTCCAGCGGCCAGCTCAAGGAGGGTTACCAGACTGCGGAGCGTCTTTGGCTGGTAGGTAAGTCACAGCACAATGCGTGTGATGCGTTGTTCGATCGCTGGGCTGCCGCTGGACAGCTCACTGAATCGATGCGCTGGAAGCGGGCCAAGCTGGCAGTCGAGGCCAACAACTCCGGCCTGGCCAAGTTTTTGGTCAAGGGCCTGCCGACACTGAACAAAGAGGGCGAGCTGCTGCTCGAGGTGGGACAAAAACCTGAGATGCTGACTCAGACGGCCCGATTCTCTCCTGCAACCGAAGCCATGGGCGACGTCGTTTCCTTTGGCCTGCGCCGCCTGGCCCGTAAGGATCCGGAGAAAGCCCTGGGCCTTCTAGATGCCTACGCCAGGCGAATGTCCTTTTCTCCAGAGGAGAAGGTTTCGATTGCCCGCCAGATCGGACTCACCCTGGCCAAGCGTTTCGATCCCCGCGCGCTAAACGTCATGGCCGAATATGACCCGGACCTGCGCGACGATACTGTCAGCGAATGGCGCGCCCGCCTGTTGCTCCGGATGGGGCGCTGGCAGGACGCTCACGAGCTGACAAAGCGCTTTACGGGAGAGCTTGGCGAGAGCAACCGCTGGCGCTACTGGAAAGCCCGCAGCCTGGAGCTTGCCAGACCCAAGGATGAGCAGGTCGCCCAGCTCTACCGGCCGGTCGCGGGTGAACGGGACTTCTATGGCTTTCTCTCGGCGGACCGCATCAAGGCGCCCTATAAACTCAATCATCAGCCGCTTGCTCTCGATGCGAAGCTGATGCAAAAGGTCCGCAATACCGCTGGCATCCGCCGCGCCCTGGAATTTCATGACCGCGGGCAAATTGTCGATGGACGCCGCGAGTGGTATCACGTCAGCCGCTTATTCAGCCGCGACGAGATGGTCGCCCAGGCGCGCCTGGCCTATGACATGGAGTGGTATTTCCCAGCGATTCGCACGATCAGCCAGGCGAAATACTGGGACGACCTGGATATACGATTCCCCATGGCGCATCGCAGCAGCCTGGTGAACGCCGCAAAGGCCCGGGAGATCCATCCCAGCTGGGTTTTTGCCATCACCCGCCAAGAGAGCGCCTTCATGGCCGACGCCCGCTCTCATGTGGGGGCGACAGGCCTGATGCAATTGATGCCGGCCACTGCCAAGGAAACCGCCAAGCGCTTTGGTATTCCGCTGGCCTCTCAACAGCAGGTACTCAACCCCGCGACCAATATTCAGCTTGGGGCCGCTTATCTCAGCCAGATCTATGGCCAGTTCAATGGCAACAGGGTGCTTGCGTCCGCAGCCTACAACGCCGGCCCCGGGCGGGTCAGGCAATGGCTGAAGAACGCGTCGCATCTTCCCTTCGATGTATGGGTTGAAAATATTCCATTCGATGAGACCCGGCAGTACGTCCAGAACGTGCTGACCTACTCGGTAATCTATGGCGAGAAACTCAATGCGCCGCAGCCGCTTGTCGAATGGCATGAGCGATATTTCGACGGCCAGCGTTAATCGCTGTCCCGCCAGCGGACCGCCACCTGTGCGTGTCCGCTGGGAATATCAGGAGAACTCAATGATTGGCTCGATCAAGACAAGTTAAGCCAAACTCGCCCGTTTGATCGCGACTGTGAGTGCCTACTCGAGCACTTCGACAGGCATACCTACCTGCAACAGGCCCGTGCCTTCAGCAATCAGATTCTGGCCGAAGAACACCCCGCCATCGCCCTTGCGATAGTTCATCAGCGTTGCCAAGGGTTCGCGAACGGGGCTCCGTTCACCATTAAGCGGATCGATCGTCGGGATGATGCATCGGGAGCATGGTTTCACCACCCGGAACTCGAGAGAACCAATGCGGATGCGCCGCCACGTGTCTTCTGCATAGGGCGCGGAGCCGGCGATGACCAAGTTTGGCCTAAACCGCCGGACGTCGAGTATTTGCCCTACCCGGGCCGAAAGGTCGTCGAGGGATCGCTGACCGATAAGCAGAAAAGGGAATCCGTCGCTGAACGCGGTGCGCTCGCCCGGCTGGGCGTAGTCCATGTCCACCTGAATGCCCTGCGAGGCTGGTAAGTAGACCAGCCGACACGGATGATCGAGCAGCCTCGTCAACCACTGCGCGGCGGCATCTCCTGCGTCTGGCACCTGCAGGCTTTCACGCCAGATCACCACACCTCGAGCAGCGCTTCGCAGATCTGGCATAGATACCTTGAGGACCTCCATACCCGGGGCGCTGAGCAGCAATGCATCCTCACCCTCCCAGCGGGCTTTCAGCAAAGACATTTCCGGCTGAGCCCGCTGAGTCAGAAACTTACCGGAATTCGCATCCACTACCATCCAGCGGCGGTCGCCGCTCAGACCCAGCTCATCGCACCCTCCCGCCTCAAGCAACTCAGCGGAACCGGACTTGAGCGGATAGCGATACAGCGAGGATAGATGCATGGATGCCTCGATCAGATGAGCGGGTCAGCTTTGGTCTTCCATCAACAGCCGTTCACGGACGACGTCGACCAGTTTCTCCGGTTGGAATTTGGAAAGGAAGTTGTTGCAGCCAACTTTCTGCACCATCGCCAGGTTGAAGTTGCCAGAAAGCGAGGTGTGAAGCACGACGTAGAGATCACGCAGGCGTGGATCGTTGCGAATCTCGGTGGTCAGGCGGTAGCCATCCATTTCTGGCATTTCGGCGTCGGTGAAGACCATCAGCAGGCGATCGGTGATCACTTCACCAGCATCAGCCCATGCCTTGAGCTTGTTCAGCCCTTTGGCGCCATCACTGGCCGTGTGGATGGTAATGCCGAGCTGGCTCAGGGTTTCGCGCAGCTGTGACAGCGCAACGGTCGAGTCATCGACGCATAGAACTTCTCGCCCTCGGGCACGCTCAAGCACCGGATCAGTCAAGCGCTCCGGCGCAATACTGGTGTTGTACGGCACAATTTCAGCAAGCACCTTCTCGACGTCGATGACTTCAACGAGTTTGTCTTCGACTTTGGTGATCGCGGTTAGATAGTGCTGGCGACCGGCCGTGGATGGCGGAGGTAGCACCTCTTCCCAGTTCAGGTTGAGGATGCGCTCGACACCGCCGACCAGAAAAGCCTGAATCGAGCGGTTGTACTCGGTCACGATGATGGTGCTGCGCTCATCAGGCACTAGCGGGCGCAAACCTATGGCGCGCGACAGGTCGATGACCGGCAGGGTCTGTCCGCGAAGGTTGACCACGCCGCACACCGAGCCATGACGATGGGGCATGAGCGTCATCTTCGGCAGCTGCACGACCTCCTGAACCTTGAACACGTTGATCGCGAACTGTTGCCGTCCCGAAAGCCGGAACATGAGGATCTCCAGACGATTCTGCCCCACCAAGCGGGTGCGTTGATCGACTGACTCTAGAATGCCGGCCATTTGCGGGCTCCTTGGCGAGTGAAGGGGAACTTAGGAGCTATCGGCCGCAAGTGGTGATGCTTGATCCGGAGACACAAGTTTTTCTGCACATCGCAATGGCCCGCTCGAGAGCGCTGACGTGGCGCCCATTACGGTCAGGCAGTCTGGTCGTCGCCGAGCACAAGGGCCTCGTCGCGTAACAGCGGGCTGTCGGCAGGAAGGTGCAAGCGCAGCGCTCGACGCCTGACCGAGAACCGCATCTTCTTGGCAGTAACCGGCTCGCCGTCCAGATTGATGTCGATCGCCTCCGGTGCGTCGACCTCGAGCCATGGGACCCGCGCTTTGACGGACACGGTATCAATGCCCAGAAGGCCGCCACTCAGCAGAGTCCCAAGCGTGCCGACTGCATCAGCCGGTGCGGGGACGATACAGATATCCAGCAGACCGTCATCGATCGAGGCCTGCGGGCACAGCTGCTGACCACCCCCGGACTGACGCCCGTTGCCGATGCCGAGCGCCAGAAACTCTCCTTCCCAGGTGAAATCAGGCGCAACGAACCGGCCCCATGTAGCACGCAGCTCGCTGAAACGCGAAAGGCCTGTCAGCAGGTATGCGCTGCCGCCAAGAACGCGTTTAAGCTCCTGCGAAGTGGTGGCAGTGACCTTGGAACCGAATCCCCCAGTCGCCATGTTGACGAAGAGCTCGCCGTTCATCTCGCCTACATCCACCGAGACGGGCGTGCGATTGAGCAAGGTCAGCGCGTCGAATGGCTCGAGCGGAATTTCGGCAGCCGTCGCGAAATCATTGGCTGTGCCAAGAGGGAGCACTGCAAGGCTTGCGTCGGAACCACTGCTCAGCAACGCCTGGGCGATCTCATGCACCGTCCCGTCCCCTCCTCCGGCGACCAGCGTATCCATACCCAACGCGAGTGCTTCCTGGACGAATCGCTCGGTATCCCCTGGTTCCCAGGTCACCCGCACGGCCAGTTCATTACCAAGCTGGCGCCACTCGTTGACAGCCGCACGTACTTCTTCTTTGAGCCCTTGCTTACCGTGAAGGACGAGCAATGCCTTGGGTCGATTCATGCCAAATGTTCCAGTTGTCCGTTTCGTATGCGCAGATAGACCCGTCACGGAGTCATAAAGTTGTCTATCTCCCACACCACAAGGGTTAAGCCGGCCGTCAGAAGAGCCTTACCACCGGTCAGAACCGCATCACTAGCTCTCGCATGCAGAAACCGGAAAAAAATCAAAAGCCATTTACTTTCAATAACTTGCAGTTCGCATTTAATCCTTCTAGCTCGATGATCAGTTTGCTGACCACCTGTGAACTCATTTCAAAGAAGGCGGTCGGAGCAGGTGTCCAGGTGAAGGTTGCGATAGCGGCCTGCCATCAGAACCGCGGATCGCGGCGATCAAAACGAGTATTGAGCTAGTAATAGCCGTAGGAAGGAGCCTTGTATGCGCTTACAGTCCGTTGGAACCCTTGAGTACGCCCACCCCAGTTTCGTCGATTATTTCCTAGCCAGCATTCGCCTGATCCACGGGCTTACTGCTGTGTTGCCGGGCGTCCTGCTGCTGTTGTTTCTCCCGCTCGAGCTTCCCGCAGGCGGCGGCACCTTCAGCACATTCCTGATGTTCTTCGGAGTGATCAGCGTTGTCATCTTCCAGTCCGTCGGCATCTACAGTGAAGAAGTGTTCAGTACGCTCCTCCGCTTCCGCACGATGCTGGTTGCCTGGGCCGCTGCGTTCAGCCTGCTGATCTTCATGCATCAGGGGCTCAGCATGTTCAGCTATCTGGAAGCCAAGCACCTGACGTTCTGGTTCCTTACCAGCGGCATCCTGTTCGGCGCTGAGCGCCTGATGATGCTCGCGCTCTTCCGCCGGCTCATGTCCAAGGGCGTATACCTGCAGAACGCTGTGATCCTGGGCGGCACCGACAATGGAATTCGGGTCGCTGAATACCTGGCTCATCATCGTGATATCCGCACCGGCGTCCTCGGCTTCATCGACGACCGCCTCGAGCGCCTGCCTAAAACACTGGCTGATCTGCCGCTGCTGGGTAACACGCGTGACCTGGAGCAGATGATCCGCGAAGAAAAGGTGACCCAGGTTCTGGTCGCCCTACCCTGGTTCGCTGACAGCCGTATCGGTCAGGTCATCAATGAACTGCGCAAATTGCCGGTGAATGTTCTGCTGGTTCCCGACATGGTTGCGTTCCGCCATGCCAACAAGCGCATCACCGAAGTCGGTGGCCTGCCTACTCTGATTGCATCCGATCTGCCATTGCGCGGCTGGTCGCCGATGTTCAAGCGCATCGAAGACATCATCCTGTCCAGCCTGGCCCTGCTGGCCGCTGCCCCTGTGATGTTGCTGCTCGCACTGGCGATCAAGATCGACTCACCCGGCCCGATCCTCTTCAAGCAAAAGCGCTATGGCTACAACAACCGACTGATCGAAGTCTTCAAATTCCGCTCGATGTATCACGCAAAGTCTGATGCAAACGCCGAACGGCAGACCACGCGTGGCGATGATCGCATTACCCGAGTGGGGCGCTTCATCCGCAAAACCAGCCTCGACGAGCTACCTCAATTGCTCAACGTCTTCCTGGGCAGCATGTCGATGGTCGGCCCTCGTCCTCACGCGACAGCCACCAAGGCCGCCGGCGTGCTGTTCGAAGATGCAGTATCCGAATATTCCGCTCGCCATCGCGTGAAGCCAGGCATCACTGGCTGGGCGCAGATCAATGGCTATCGCGGCGAGACCGACACCCTCGAAAAGATCGAAAAGCGCGTCGAGTTCGATCTGGATTACATCGAGCGCTGGTCGGTCTGGTTTGATATCTACATCCTCGCTCGGACCATTCCCGCCCTGCTGTTCAATCGGGACGTTTACTGACTGCCTCACGCATCGAGCAGCTCAAAGGCAACTACGCCACATTACAAGCGCGAGCGCAGCAGGAAGATTGAACTAATGAAGCGAGGCAATATCAGAATTGCGTTCTGCATTACGCAGGCCCGTATGCCCATGAAATCTGGGCTGCGAGGCTGACCGAATGTTCCAGAACATATTGATCGTCTGTGTCGGAAACATATGCAGAAGCCCAGCGGCTGAAGCCTTGTTGGCCCACGGACTCCAGGGAAAAGGCCTGAGGATTAGCTCAGCAGGCATTGGTGCATTAGTAGGCAACCCAATGGACAAGACAGCACATGAGGTGCTCAAAGAACACGGCATGGACCACACATTCCACCGTGCTCGCCAGGTCGATAGCGAGATATTGCATCAGGCGGATTTAATTCTTGCCATGGAGCATAGCCACATTCAGCACATCCGCCAGATCGCACCTGAAGTACACGGAAAGACCTTCCTGCTGGGTAAATGGCTGGACGATACGGAAATCCCCGACCCTTATCGCCAATCAAAGCCCGCATTCGAACATGTTCACAGCCTTCTGACGCAGTCCGTCGAAAGCTGGCTTCCTTACCTGAAATAAGAAGAAGGAACTTCAATGACTACCATGCCCCGACCCATATATGAAACCAAAGAGGAAAAGGACATTGACCTGGCCCACCTCTTTGACACTTTCCTCAATAACCGCGGACTCATTCTCACCATAACGGGTTTCTTCGCCGCACTCGGCGTTGCGTACGCGCTGCTCGCGACGCCCGTTTACCTGGCGAGCGCGATGATTCAGATCCAGGCCAAGGGCGGCCTTCCAAGTCTGACTGATGTCGTTGGAACCGCACCTGCCGTTTCGCCGGCACAAACCGAGATCGCATTGCTGAAGTCGCGTTCGGTTGTAGGCAGCGCAGTCGAGGACCTGAATCTAGACATCATCATCGAGCCGCATCATTTCCCGATTATTGGCGGCTACATGTTCCGCCGCTTCGAGCCTACCGAAGAAGGTGAGCTGGGCTGGTACCCGGACGGATTCGAATCCTATGCCTGGGGGGGTGAATCACTTCGCGTCACACATCTGATCGTGCCGGACAAGATGCACGGTGAAGAGCTGACACTTGAAGCTGCAGAAAACAACAGTTTCATCCTGCGTGATACCGACGGCGAAGTCGTGGTTCAGGGTGCTGTTGGAGAGCAGATCGAGACGCCGGAGTACGGTGTTACCGTGGCAGAGCTAAACGCCCGCCCAGGCACTACTTTCACTGTAATAAAGAATCGGACCTACGCGACCACCGAGGATTATCAGAATCGGCTGAACGCTGGTGAACGCGGCAAGCTGTCCGGCATTCTGAACGTGACACTTGAAGACACCGATCCTGAGAAAGCCGTGAGGGTGCTTGAAGCCGTAGCGCAGCGTTACGTCGATCAGAACATCGCGCGTAATGCTGCCGAAGCCACTCAGAGCCTTGAATTCCTGAGCGAGCAAGTACCGGAAGTTCGCAAGAAGCTAGATGCTGCCCAGACGGCATTAAACACCTTTCAGACAGGTAACCGTTCCGTAGACATATCGGCGGAGACCCAGTCGGTTCTTGACCGTATTGTTGATCTCGAGAGCCAGATCTCCGAGCAGAACCTTAAGCGCACTGAGATGGAGAGCCGCTTTACCCGTCAGCACCCGAACTTCCAGGCGCTGATGAACCAGATCAATCAACTGCAGGCACAGAAGAAAGAGCTGGAAAAGCAGATTGGTACCTTACCCTCTACTCAGCAGGAACTGCTGCGTCTGAATCGCGATGTCGAGGTTTCATCCGAAACCTATTCGATGCTGCTGAACAAGACCCAGGAACTGGACATCATCCGGGCCGGTACCGTGGGTAACGTCCGCATCGTCGACCATGCGGCTGCCGATATCGACATGCCGATCAAACCGAACAAGCCGCTGATCGTCATTGCCGCCATCCTGCTCGGCGGTATCCTTGCGGTTGCCTTTGTCTACGTTCGCGAAGCCCTCAAGCGCGGCGTTGAGAACCCGGAAGAGATAGAGCGCGTCGGTATCCCGGTCTATGCCGCAATTCCGTTCAGCGAGAAACAAGGCCTGTTGGAAAAGCGTCTGGCCAACTTCAAGCGGGACAAGAGCGCGGCCTCTTATCTTCTCTCGATAAATGATCCAGCCGATTTGGCGACCGAAGCCATGCGCAGCCTGCGCACCAGCTTGCACTTCGCCATGATCGAGGCCAAGAACAACATCCTGATGATCACCGGGCCAAGCCCCACGGTCGGCAAGTCATTCGTCACCAGCAACCTTGCTGCGGTAATCGCTCAGTCTGGCAAGAAAGTGCTGCTGATCGATGCAGACATGCGCAAGGGTTATCTGCACAAGGTCATGCGCTGCCAGGCCGAAAAAGGGCTTTCGGATATCCTGTCCGGCCGCATCACCCTGTTCGATGCCATTCAGAAGACTCAGCTGAACAATCTGCACGTGATTACCCACGGTCAGCTTCCGCCAAACCCATCCGAGTTGCTGATGCACGAGAACTTCTCTCGCTTCGTCAAAGAAATCAGCAGCATGTACGACCTGGTGATCTTCGATACGCCACCCATCCTCGCCGTGACTGACGCAGCGCTGGTCGGCAGCCAGGCTGGCACTACATTGATGGTCACCCGCTACGGCCTCAATGGCGTCAAGGAAATCGAGTTCGCCAAGCGCCGGCTCGAGCAGAATGGAATCCTGGTTAAAGGCGTGATTTTCAACGCGGTAGTGCGCAAGGCCTCGACTTACAGCGAGTACGGTTACTATCAGTACGAATATCAAAGCAAGTAACAGGTGCCCGGCATTACGCGCCGGGCAGTCACCACGCTCAGCCTTAGTCGCCCTTCTGGCCGTCGATCCGCTCTCACGCATTGCTTGAAGAGCGGTTCGCACTGGCATTCGACTGCATTGTCCGGCCGAGTTCTACCTGAACACTTGGAGATCAGACGTCATGGACAGTCCCTTCCTGACTAACTCATTCAGAATATTGGTTGCTGGCCTGGCAATGATTGGCAGCATTTCGCTGGCCCAGGCCCAATCCACCGATAGCAACTCTGGTATCGACTTGGTCGGTATCAATATGTCTGGCGCCAACTTCGCCCCCCATATTACCCCTGGAAAAGTAGGCACCAACTACTTCTATCCAGAACAAAAATACTTCAAGTATTACGCAGAGAAGAATATCCGCCTCATTCGGTTTCCATTTATATGGGAGCGCGTGCAGCACGACCTGCATAAAGGCGTGAATTTCGACCAAATGCGACTACTCAAAAGAACATTGGATTATGCCGAGAAACATGACCAGAAGATCATTCTGGATATGCATAACTACGGCCGTTACAAAGGCAAGCTGATTGGCTCACCCGAGGTCCCTTATATAGCCTACGCGAAGGTTTGGCGTAAGCTCGCTGAGGAGTTAAAGGGGCATCCGGCGCTGCTAGGCTACGACATCATGAACGAGCCCCACTCTACCAACGGCCTGTGGTTTGGAGCGGCACAAGCCGCGGTCGACGCGATTCGTGAAGTGGATATGGATACGTTGATATTCGTCGAAGGCGACCGATGGGCCAGCACCTTCCACTGGCGCTACGTCAATGAAGATTTCGTGATCAAGGATCCCGCGGACAAGATTGTCTACGAGGGCCACCTGTACCTCGACAAAGACTTTTCGGGCCGCTACGCCGCTGACGAGACAGTCGATCCGATGTTGGGCATCGAACGTGTTCGTCCATTTGTCGAATGGCTGAAGGAACATAATCTTAAAGGTTTCCTCGGCGAGTACGGCGTACCCGGCCATTCGGAGTCGATGCTCGTTGCGATGGATAATCTGCTCGGGTATCTAAATGAAAACTGCATGCCCAGCGCGTACTGGGCTGGCGGTCCGGGCTGGGGCGAGTATGCGCTCGCCGTCGAGCCTATCGACGGCAAGGACAGACCGCAGATGGCCATCCTGCAAAAGCACATATCCAACAGCTGCTCAGAGTACGGCCCTACGGCTGTTCGCTGAGAACTTGTGGCCCTCCCCGACACAGCGGTGAGGGCAGCAGGGTGTTAAGCCGTTCATAACTTTTTGATGAATCCTAAGAATCAGACGCAACCCAACCCGCAACCGGTTGTCTAAATCCAACCTCACGTCGAGCGGGTTAATGCGAGCGGAACTCAAAGGACACTGCAGCTCTCGAAGCCAAGCGCTGTCAGCATGAGCTGACACAGCATTTTCAGCGTCACGAAACGGACGAAACGCCGATGCACATCTTGGCAATACTGAAAGCTTGAGCTAGTTGCGACGCGGTAATCTGGAATGGAAATGCACCTAAGGACCCAGGTGATGACAAACATCAGCTCGAAATTTTTCTTTCTGCCATTGACGGTGCTAGCGATAATCTTGCACTTCTCGGTCTTTGGCGATAGCACGCACAACCCAATCGGATTCAAGTTTCTCAACGAAGCTTATCTGGCCGTCTGCCTGGGTCTGTCGCTTCTCCTGATTCTTGCCAGCACCGATAGCGCGAGCCGGGAATTCCGCATCCTCATGTACTACGCGTTTTACAGCGTAATCGTGTTCACCGTGATGCCGGCGATTTTTGCGTTTTACACTTTTGGTCAACCCATCACTTACGGCTTGATCGAAGAACGAAGAATCCTTTTTGCGTTCGGTTTCGTGCCGTTGTTGTTGCTTGCCAAACACATCAGCACCCTTCAATTCGAACGTGCATTCATCTACGCGGCCCTTATGGCCGTGGTCCTGTCATGGTGTTTCAAATTCGGTCTGGTTCCAGACTTGCGTGATGAACAAACATCCTGGGATCGCCCTGACCGTTCATCCATCGGACCCTATCTGATCTGCTTCGCCTACTTCTATTGCGTCCAGATCTGGGCACAGGGCACATCACCGATCAATGGTGAGGCGCGCCAGCGAAACCTATATTTGATCATTGCGGCTATTCTGCTGCTGACCCTGGTATTCGCCACACAGACTCGGCAGCTCATCGTTCTATGCCTGGCGTTCACCCTGTTTTCGTTACGCGCCAAGGCTATTGTATGGGCGGCGTCATTTTGCGTGCTGTTGTCACCTTTCTATTTCTACCCCGAGCTACTCGAAGTGCTTGGGCTCAATCTCGAGTTCTACCAAAGCAACATTGAAGGCGGCGTTGAGGACGGCGTCCGGCCTCACACTATCGCATCCGTCTTCAGCCACCTCGATCTGGTGAGCTGGTTGCCGAGCGGGTCATTGTCATTGATGTGGCAGGACGGCTTCATTCCATACTTCGGAGAGCATTTCTTTCTTTCAGACATTGGAATCATTGGCACGCTGTTTCGTTTCGGCTTTCTGACCTTCTTGCTGGTACCGCTGTCACTTTACGTCTATCAGCGTATCGCTCGAAATATCCATCCTGACATGGGGTTCAGCTACGCCGTAATGCTGGCATTTTTCGTAATCTGGCCGCTCCAAGGACTGTTCGAATACTTGCAGCCGGTCATCTGTTTGCTTTTCGTTTTGCACGCTCTACGGGCACGCCATCTTCGCAGCAAGGAACGAGTACATGAACGTCGCACTTATTCTCAACTACAAAGCTGCTACTGAAACCATCAGCTGCGTTGAAAGCCTGCTCGAACATTGCGCATCGATCGACCATATCGTCGTCATCGACAATGATTCTCAGGATGGCTCTGCCCTCGCCTTTCAACAATGGCTCGAGGAAAAGGCCTACGCCAAGGTGACACTGCTGTGCAACCCGGAGAACAACGGCTACGCAGGCGGCAACAACTATGGTCTGCGCTGGGCGATGGAAAACTTGCAGCCAACCTACTTCTGGGTAGTGAACAACGACACGTACGTCGACAGCGATGCGTTCTCACCTTTGCTGGACGCACTGCAGCACAACGACCGACAGTTCGTCGGCTCGCTGGTGCTAAGTGCCGATACTGGGCGACTAGAGTGCTACGGAGGCGGCAAACTGTATCCGATCCTGGGTAAGGCCAGATTGCTTGGCAAGAACCAGAGTATCGAAGCGTCTCAACGGCAAAACCCTCAGCATGCCCCGGATTACATCATGGGTTGCAGCCTGGCTTTTTCTGCTGCCTTGACGGAAGAAATCGGTCTTATGGATGAAGACTACTTCATGTACTTCGAAGAAGTGGACTGGCAATACCGGGCGAAGAGCTTTGGCATCACGTCCAAGGTCATCCCGGCCAGCCGGGTTTTCCACTATGGCTCTCTCAGCCTGGGCAATCGTTCCGCGTTCTACCACTACTACCGCAACCGCGCCGCCACACGTTTCAACAAACGTTTCTACGGCCCGGTGTTCGCTATCGTTTCCGCGTTTCTTCTTTCGGCAGTTACCACGATCAAGGAATACAGGAATCCCACTCTCGCCTGGTCAGGTATCAAAGGCGCCTTCAAGGGAGTAGCAATGAGTGTCGAGTGATACTAATGCGTTCGGAATCGACTTCTATTCCGGCAATAAGAAAGCTTTATTGACCTGCATCCGTGAGGGCGTGAAGCAACCCTATTCGTTTGTGGTGACGCCGAACGTAGACCATCTCGTTCAGCTTGAGCATGACCCACAGCTGCGTGACGCGTATGCCAAAGCGCGCTGGAGGTTGTGCGACAGCCGTATTCTGCTCTCGTTGCTGAGCCGACTTGGAGTGCATCTAGATGAAGCGATCCCCGGAAGCGACCTGACCCTTGACCTGCTCAAGTGGGCCGATGCAGAGCGCTTGCGTATCGTATTGATCGGCTCGGTACAGTCGGAAGCCGACAAGCTCCGAGCGCTCTATCCCGGGATAGTGCTTCATCACTACAACCCGCCGATGGGCTTCATCAAGAAACCGGAGGAAGTGCAGCGCTGCCTCCAGTTCGTTCGGGAAAATCCATCGGAGCTCGTGCTGTATGCGGTCGGCACGCCGCGTGGTGAGGTGCTGGCAGCCGCTACCCAGCCCGGTGAACGCACGGGAATGGGTTTCAGCATTGGCGCATCCATATCCTTTGCAACAGGGACGATCAAGCGAGCCCCGAAGTGGATGCGTGAGTACAAGCTCGAATGGCTCCACCGCATGTGCATGGAGCCGCGCCGGCTGGCCAAACGGTACTGGATAGATGCGATGTACATCGTGCCGGCGTTCCTCCGTGAAAAAAGCGCCAGGCAAAAGAGCAGCCCTGCCAAGCAGGAGTCCTGAACCAATATCGATAGCCAGCATCTGACACTCCTCCAGATTCGTTGCAAAGCTGGCTAAACCGAATCGAGCTATTGAGGATGCCTCATCGCTTTCAAGTGCCAAGTGTCAGGCACGCGCAAAGTGATGGCATCTCTGAACAAACCTAACCTCTCCAAACAGGGAAGAAAATGAAAGCGATCATCACAGGTATCACCGGGCAAGACGGCGCCTATCTGGCAGAACTTCTGTTGGAAAAAGGCTACACCGTATACGGCACCTTCCGTCGCACCAGCTCGGTGAACTTCTGGCGGATCGAAGAATTGGGTATCGACAAGAATCCCAATCTGCACCTCGTTGAATATGATCTGACCGACCTGTCCTCCAGCATCCGCCTTTTGCAGAACACCGGCGCCACAGAGGTATACAACCTCGCAGCGCAGAGCTTCGTAGGTGTGTCGTTCGAGCAGCCGTTGACGACTTTGGACATCACCGGTGCAGGCGCAGTGAACCTGCTGGAAGCCATCCGCATCGTCAATCCGAAGATTCGTTTCTACCAGGCGTCAACCTCGGAAATGTTCGGTCAGGTACAGGCCATTCCGCAGCTGGAAACCACTCCGTTCTATCCGCGTAGCCCCTACGGCGTTGCCAAGCTCTATGCGCACTGGATGACCATCAACTATCGCGAGTCTTACGGAATCTTCGGCTGCAGCGGCATCCTGTTCAACCATGAGTCACCGTTGCGCGGTCGCGAATTCGTTACCCGGAAAATCACTGACTCGGTTGCCAAGATCAAGCTGGGGCAACTGGATGTCCTCGAACTGGGCAACATCGACGCCAAGCGAGACTGGGGCTTCGCCAAAGAGTACGTCGAAGGTATGTGGCGCATGCTGCAAGCCGATGAGCCTGATGTATTCGTGCTGGCGACCAACCGCACGGAAACTGTGCGTGATTTCGTGACGCTCGCATTCAAAGCTGCCGGTATCGAACTGCAGTGGAAAGGCAGCGGTGAGCAGGAGCAGGCCATCGACGTCGCAACCGGCAAGGTAGTGATGCGGGTCAATCCGAAGTTCTACCGCCCGGCCGAAGTCGAACTGCTGATCGGCAATCCTCAAAGAGCCAAGGATGTACTTGGGTGGGAACCGAAAACTTCGCTGGAGCAACTGTGCCAGATGATGGTCGAAGCAGACCTTCGCCGTAATCAGCAGGGCTTCTCGTTCTAAGCCCGATGGATGCTGAATAAGGGAGATCGGCCCGGGTCGTTATCAGGGCCGATTTTTCAGGAATCCGGGCACCCCATCATGTGCTTGCCCGGGCTCCCGGTTCTCAAGTCCATCCCCTTATCCCAGGTAAACGTGCAGACCTCACATCAGGGCAGCTCGCGCTCGAAAGCTGGTGGTTGCCAACCGACATTAACCTGGGCGCAACATCCCATGGCTATAAAGGGATAAGGCGCCGCTGAAATTGGATTTCACCCTATCGGGAAGATCATGCGCAAAGTGCTGATTACCGGCGTTACCGGGTTCACCGGACGCTACATGGCAGAGGAGCTAGCAGCCCAGGGCTACGAAGTCCACGGCCTGAGCTATCGCCAGCCCGTAGGTGCTTTGCCTACGGCTGTTTCGGGTATCCACTGCTGTTCATTGAATGACGCCGAAACACTAAGAACATTGCTGACCGAGATACGACCCACGTATGTCGTTCATCTGGCGGCGGTTTCCTTTGTTGCTCATACCGACGCTGACGCCATCTACAACGCCAATCTGCTTGGCACACGCCATCTGCTAGAGGCATTGCGCACCACTGCCACAGAGCTCGAAGGTGTGCTCCTGGCCAGCAGTGCTAACGTCTATGGAAATGCAACCGAAGGGGTACTCGATGAGTCGTCGCCGTTCGCCCCGGCCAATGACTACGCCATAAGCAAAGCTGCTATGGAGTACCTGGCAAGGTTGTACCAAAGCCGTTTGCCTCTAATTGTCACCCGCCCTTTCAATTACACCGGGGTCGGCCAGGCAGAACAGTTCCTTATTCCCAAGATCGTTGCTCATACGCGCCGTCGAGCTGAAGTGATCGAACTGGGAAATCTTGATATCGCACGTGACTTCTGCGACGTCCGTCAGGTAGCTCAGGCTTATCGACGTCTGCTTGAGTCACCATCCGCAGTAGGCCAAACCGTCAACATTTGCTCGGGCTCCGCTTACACCCTTCAATACGTACTGGAGCAGGCAGCCGCCATCTCGGGGCACTCCATGGAAGTCCGGGTCAATCAGGCGTTCGTGCGCAGCGCCGATGTGAAGAATCTGTTTGGCAGCCGGACCAAGCTGGACTCGCTCATCGGGGATCTGACTCAAATCGAACTCAAAGATACGCTGCGCTGGATGATCGAGTACCCCTCAACCTGATCTATCTAGGTCGTCGTTTTGCGCTCTCCTGCTTCAGCGCCAAGCAGCGTCCCCATCCACCGGCATCTGAATTTATAGCGCTGCAGTGGTGCGCTGTGCAGGCGCTAGTCGCCAACCATGACGACCCGTCTCTGCCGCACCCATCGTTAAATTGCGCTGAATCTCGACTACTTTCACGTTCTATAGCGCAATCCCTGAATCCCACGTCATTTATGGCCCTCGCCGTGAACCCCGGAGAAACGAAGCGGTCTATGGCTTCTGTGAGCAGCACAGGGCCTTCTTTCCTACGGAGCTAAGGCGCTTGGCAGAGTTGAGCCGGGGCATTCGGAAGTTAGTCCGTTACCTGTCTCGCTTTGAGTCTGGAAGTTAGCGCTTCCAAAGCTTGCGGTAGCGACATCTGGAACGGCAGTACTGGCAGCGACTATGCGCGCGGATTGATGTCCGATCGCGAGTAGGCAACAACTGTTCGCTCGTTCCTCCAGCTAAAAGTGAACCGCGCTGTTTCACTTCGTAAAAACAACTATTCCGTCAAGGATGAAGAAACCATGAAACCACTATTTGCTCTCGCTTTCTCTTCCGTGCTGGTGCTGCAGGGATGCGTATTCTCACCTGGCCAACACCTGGACCCAGACCAATTCAAGAAAGGTGCAGAAACGGAAGACGGCACTGTCCGACTGATGCAGATCACGCCTGAAATGCTAAAGGGCGAACTGCCGTCCGACACCGGCACTTCCAGCAAGCAAGAGCTGGTGAGCTACAAGCCTGAGGCTTATCGCATCGGCGCCAACGACCTTCTATACATCACTGTCTGGGACCATCCCGAACTGACCGCGCCGTCCGGCCCGCAACAGCAGCTGGATGCGAACGGCCGCCTCGTTCGTCCTGACGGCACCCTGTTCTATCCTTACATCGGCAACATCGACGCCGCTGGAAAGACAATCGAGCAGCTGCGAGCTGACATTGCCAAGCGTCTTGCCAATTACATCGACAGCCCCCAGGTAGACGTCAGCCTCCTGCGTTTTGGTAGCCAGCGTATTGTGCTGTCCGGTGCATTCACCACGGCAGGCCAGGTCGAGGTGACCACCGCGCCAATGACCGTCGTTCAGGCCATCGGCCAGGCTGGTGTTGATACCGAGACCGCCGACCTCTCCGGACTGATGCTCAAGCGTGACGGCCGTGAATACCTACTCAACCTCGATGACATGAATCGCGCAGACTCCTGGCTGCATCAGGTGTACCTCAAGGATGGCGACCAACTCCATCTGCCGTACAACGATCAGAAGAAGGTCTACGTACTGGGCGAAGTCGTGAACCCGCAAGCCATGACGTTTAAGGCGACCAGCCTTAACCTGATGGATGCGATTGGTACTGCTGGTGGCATTCGTCAGGAAACTGCCGATGGTGAAGCTGTGTATGTCATTCGCGGCGCTGAAAACATTGCGACCGAGAAAGCTACCGTCTTCCAGTTGAATGCAGAATCGCCCGCCGCCTTCGCACTGGCCAAACACTTCCCTCTGCAGCCGCAGGATGTTGTGTTCGTAGGGCCAGCAGGCATCACTCGCTGGAACCGTTTCATCAGCCAGCTGCTGCCATCGGCTAGCGTCATCGGCACCGGTGCTGCGTTCAACCGTTAATGGTGACAGCACCCCCGGGCTGATCGGCCCGATCCAAAACCGCAGTAAGCCCCAGGCTGCTGCGGTTTTTTTATGCCTCGATTCAAGTGCCGCACCCGCCTCCCATCAGGAAGATGGTTGGTGAAATCCGCTCCAGGCCAGCCTGGCGATTTGGAACTGGCTTTTCGAGCAGGCTTTCATCTTGCATGAGCGACGAAGCCTGCCCGGGCCCGAAAATTTGAAAGCACTGCTTTCACAATCTAACTTATTCGCATTAACATGCCCATCTTCTCTCCGACTGGGGTGCAGCCGCGCGCGCATCAGGCTGCTATTCAACCGTAGCTACTGCGGGCCAGAACATCCCCGGTATTGGAACAACAGCTGTCTGGCTGACCCCGCCAGTAGCTTTACTGCACTTGAATCGACAGCATGAGTTGCTCATGGGTCGTTATCGGAGGGCTACACCGATGGCCACACTCGTATCTCCCCGCCTTGCCAATCTGGTCGGCCGCATTTCGGCCGCGACGCTGGGCGGCTATGCACTGGCCTTTGGTTTCACCGCTTTCTTCTCCGTGTACCTGCCGATGTCTCGCCCGGATCGGGTCGTGACGGCCAGCCTCCTCTGCTTCGCTGTATGGGTGGGCGCGGTCATTTACGCCTTTGCCGCCCGTAGCGCGCTTTTCGCCTGGCTGTTCATCGCAGTGTTGGCCGCGCTCCTTTGCCTCGGCGCTTACCTTCCCGTCGAATTGAGGGCTCGCCCATGACCCTGCGCCAATCCATGGCTGGCCTGCACACGTGGGGCGGTCTTCTGCCGAGCTGGCTACTGTTCGTGATTCTGTTCGCTGGCACCTTGGCCTGCTTCGACAAGGAGATTGAGCGGTGGATGCGGCCTGCCCTGCATATGCCAGCAGCTACATCCATGACGGCAAACGACGTCACCCAATGGGTGCAGAAAAACGTCGAAGAACCCTTACATGTTTACTGGCTCCACGGGCCGACCACGCGCGAACCCTATTGGCGGCTCGGTTGGGAGGAGGATGGGACTGGAACGCGCGGCCGTGTCGCTTTCGATCCCCGTGACGGCACGCCGATGCCAGAGACGGTAGGCGGCGAGTTCTTTTTCACGCTGCATTACAACTTGCAGGCCGGGACGTTCGGTATGTACGTCGTCGGCCTGGCCGGCATGTTCATGCTGGTGGCGTTGGTTTCAGGAATCATCATCCACCGGAGAATTTTCAAGGATTTCTTCACATTGCGACCGCAGGCAAACGGCCAACGCGCCTGGCTCGACGCTCACAACCTGTTCGGTGTGATCGGTCTGCCGTTTCACCTGATCCTTGCTTACACCGGTGTCGCCATCTTCGTGGCAACCTACATGCCCGCGGGGGCGATGGTCGTGTACGACAGCAATCCGCTGGCGTTCTTCGAAGAGGTTCAAGGCGGCTACCACCGAAACGAACTCGATCAGCCTGCCGGTCAGCCTGCCCCCAAGAATGACATGTTGGCCAATGCACGTCAGCACTGGGAAGGCGGTGAGCCGGGCTGGGTCATCGTCGAACATCCGGATGACGCCTCTTCGGTGGTCAGCGTTCGTCGCCTCGACCCATCCCGAATCGGATCGCCCCAGGACACGCTGAGCTATGACGCCTTTACCGGAGAGCTGCTCGACGAGCAGCAGGCACCCACTGGCTATCGCGCCTACATGTGGCTGGTAGGGCTACACATGGCGCAATTTGGCGGGACCATCGTCCGGGCGCTGTATGCGCTGCTTGGCCTGGCCGGCTGCGCCATGCTGGTTGCTGGCACGAGCGTCTGGTTGCGCAAGCGTGAGGGACGTCAGACCCGCGGCCTCGCCGTCGTGCGGGCACTCAATGGCGCGGTCTTCTTCGGCTTACCCATCGCCTCGCTCGCATTGTTGTGGGCTAACCGCCTGTTGCCCGATGGCCTTTCGGCACGGGCAACGGTCGAAGCCTGGTGCTTCTCTCTGAGCTGGATCGCGATAGCCGGCCTCGCATATGTCGGCCGCAACCATCCCGTTGTACTACCGCGCCGCCTGTTCGGCATTCTGGCCGTACTTGCCATCGGCCTGCCTTTGCTCAATTTCGTAATTGCGCCGCAGGGCCATCTGATAGCGGCGCTCCTTCGTGGCGATTTGCTGCTCGCAGGCGTCGATGCTGTATTGCTGATAGCTGGCCTGGTGTGCGCCTGGCGTGTGCTTCGCAGGCCTGCCGAGAAAAGCCCGGCAACCAGGAAAGTTCGTTCTCGAGCAGGTGAACAGGAGTTGGCTCCATGACGACACTGGCTTTCGGCCTCGCGTATCTCGGCATGCTGGCCTTGTGTCTGGCCATGAGCCGGCATCACCGCGATGTATTCGAGACGTCACCTTCGCCTGGCAAACAACGAGGACTGCGGCTGATAGCGGCCGGGCTGTTGATTGCGAGCCTCATATTGAACGTAGAATCACTCGGAATTGAAATCGGTCTGGTAGTCGGCATCACTCAGCTGATGTTCGCCGGAGTGACGGTCTGCCTGGTCCTGGCCTGGCGCAAGCCCTGGGTCATGCCGCTGGGAGCCATCCTTGGACTAACCGGAGCGCTAACGGCGTTGACCGGCTGGTAACAGTTCGCGAGAACAATGTCCTCTGCCACATAGCGAAGTCTGCAAGACACGACCTCAACGACCCCGCGCCCATCTGATCCGGCGCGGGCTTGCCCTATCCGGCAACCCCCTGCTTCTGAGCGCCCCGTCCCCCTTGGCCTCGCCAAACCTCGTGACTTTAATCACTTCTCAATCATCACTCGCAACGTTTGCAGGAGACCTGCCCGGCATTCGAACACCGCCGTATTAAACGAAACGGCTAGGATGCTGTTCGATAATCGCACAGTAAGCGGAATGGCCGATTGATTGAACAGTCAGGAGCTTGCACGATTCATTGGCGAAACGAACTGAAGTCACTCGGCTCACCGGAACATCCAGTTCGCACATAACAATGAATAAAAAAGGATGACGCAATGCTCAAGCTCCCAAAGACTTTGCTCGCCATATTTGCACTCGGCTCTCTTGTGCTAAATGGCAGCGTCCAGGCTGATGAGCCTGTGGTCACATTGAAATTGGCGCACTTTCTGCCGGCCCATTCGGTGACGCAGGCGCAATTTCTCAAGCCGTGGGCAGAGCGCATCACAGAACAATCCAACGGTCGAATCCAGTTTCAGTTCTACCCCTCTATGCAGCTTGGCGGAACGCCTCCCCAGCTCGTCGATCAGGTGCGCGACGGCGTTGCCGATATCGTCTGGACGCTGCCTGGCTACAGCAGCGGCCGCTTTCCCTTGTCAGCCGCCTTTGAATTGCCCTTCATGAGCAGCTCTTCCGAAGCAAGCAGTCAGGCGATGTGGGACTTCATCGAGAAGCATGGGCAGAAGGAGTTTGCGGACATGCATCTGCTGGCAACTCACTTGACTGACGGTGCACTGGTGCACACCACGAAGAAGCCGATCCACTCGCTCAAGGATTTCGGTGGGCAAAAACTGCGCGCAGCCAACCGCACCGCAGCAAAGACCATCGGGTTGCTTGGCGCAACGCCGGTTGCCATGCCCGTTCCGCAAGTCCCCGAAGCGCTTTCCAAAGGTGTGGTGGATGGCGCAGTAGTGCCATGGGACGTCGTGCCAGCATTGAAGCTGCACGAACTGGTGAAGTACCACACCGAAACCAAAGCGGGCTCGCCGGCTTTGATGCATACCGCTCTGATCGTCGCAATGAACAGCAACACCTACGAGAAACTTCCCGATGATCTCAAGCAGATCATCGACGCGAACAGCGGTCGAGAGCTTTCACGTCAAGCCGGACAAATCTGGGATAACCAGGTAGTCGAGACCGGTCATGAGCTGGCCAAGTCACGGCAGAACGAGATCTACGTGTTGCCTGAAGACGAGCTGGCCAAATGGATGAAGGCCACCAGCAGGGTCAGTGACGACTGGGTCAAGGATGTGGAAGACAAGGGCTACGAAAATGGCGAAGCGCTTCTCGAAGAGGCCCGTCAGCTCATTGAGCAATACAACGCCCAACTGACACGCTGATCGACACAGGCGGTGCCGGCCGGTACCGCCCTGGAGACTTCCCATGAGTGAACCAGCTGTTCAGGCCGCTTCGGCGCCTGCGACTCCCCTTGGCCGCCTGCTTGATGCCCTCTCCCGATTTCTCGCTTTCATCGGCGGCTTGCTGCTGGTTGCGATGACCTTGATGGCGACTTACAGCATTGCCATGCGCACTTTGTTCGACGAACCGCTGCTGGGTGACGTCGAGCTGGTGCAGATGGGCTGCGGCATTGCCATTGTGTTTTTCCTGCCGCTTTGCCAGCTGCGACGCGGCAACGTCATCGTCGACGTGTTCACGCTGCACGCGCCGCAACCTGTACGCAACACGCTGGATGCCCTGGGTGGCGTGCTGATGGCGCTGGCGGCCGCGCTGCTGGCCTGGCGATCATGGCTCGGGACGGTCGATGCCTACGGCACGGGCGAGGAGTCGATCATCATGGGGCTGCCGATCTGGTGGTCAATGAGCGCCTTCGCGCCGGGCTTCGCATTATTGGCGGTGGTGGCGCTGTATACCGCCTGGCAGGATTTTCGTGGTGAGGATAAACCCGCATGAGCAGTGTTGAAATCGGCGGGCTGTTCCTGGCCGTCCTCCTCGTTTTACTGGTGGTGCGCATCCCAATTGCCATTGCCATGCTTCTCACAGGGATCGGCGGATACGTTGCCATCGGCGGCTGGTCCCCGCTGCTGAGCTATCTGAAGACGGTCGCCTATGCGCGTTATACGGTCTATGACCTGTCGGTGATCCCGCTCTTTTTGTTGATGGGCCAATTCGCTTCACGAGGTGGCCTTGCAACCGGACTGTTCCGCGCCGCAGCGGCGATGGTCGGCCACTGGCGAGGGGGCTTGGCAATGGCGGCTGTAGGCTCGTGTGCAGCCTTTGGTGCCGTCTGCGGCTCGTCCATTGCGACCGCGGCGACCATGGGCCAGGTGGCTTTGCCCGAGCTGAAGAAATACAACTATTCCGGTTCACTGTCAGTTGGCTGTCTGGCCGCCGGGGGCACCCTCGGCATCCTGATCCCGCCCTCGGTTGTTCTCGTGATCTACGCCATTCTGGCCCAGGAGAATATTTCGGCGCTGTTCATGGCCGCCTTCATTCCGGGAATCCTCGCGGCATTCGGCTATATGGTCGCGATTGCGATCTATGTACGGATGAACCCTGAAGCCGGCCCTGCTCAACCGCGGTTGAGCTGGCGACAGCGGTTGAGCGCCCAGAAAGGCGTCTGGCCAGTGTTCCTGATCTTCATGCTCGTTCTGGGTGGCATCTACGGTGGCTGGTTCACGCCCACCGAAGCGGCGGCGATCGGCACCGTCGGTACCGGGTTCTTCGCGGTAGTGCTAGGCGGAATGCGCTGGACACAGTTCAAGGAGGTGCTGTTCGGCACGGCAGTAACTACGGCAATGATCTTCATGATCCTGCTCGGTGCCGACGTCATGAACGCCTTCCTGGCCCTCTCGCAGCTGCCTGTGGCACTGGCCGAGGCGATCACCAACAGTGGTGTCGGCCCCTTCGTGGTACTCGCCGGAATATTGATTCTGTACCTGATCCTCGGCTGTGTGATGGACACCATGTCGATGATCCTGCTGACCATCCCGATCTTCTTTCCGCTGATAATGGGGTTGGATTTCTACGGCCTGGATCAGACCGAGAAAGCCATCTGGTTCGGCATTCTGGCGTTGATGGTCGTAGAGATCGGCATGATCACCCCACCGGTCGGCATGAACGTCTACGTCATCAGCAGCATGGCGCGGGACGTGACCCTACGCGACGCCTTTGGCGGCGTCGTACCCTTCCTGATCTCCGACGTCGTGCGCGTGGTGATACTGATCCTGTTTCCCTCGATCACGCTCTGTCTGGTTCGGTGGCTGTCATGACCACGACCGGTTAATCGAATCGCCGCCATCGGCGGCTGCGTCACCCCCCTTCGCTTTCGACATCCGCAACGGCGGCGGGGAGCCCTCAACCTTGAAAAAGGAACACAACAACAATGAAACACCTGACCCGTACCACTCAAGCGAACCGCATCTTGTTACCCACCCTACTCGCCGCCTCCATCTCGGCTCTGGCCCCGCTATCGGCAGGTGCAGCCGGTTTCGTGGAGGACACCAAGATCACGGTGAACGCGCGCAATTTCTACATCGGCCGCGAATTCCGTGATGACACCGTGGACCGTACCAAAGCCGAGGAGTGGACGCAGAGCTTCATCCTCAATGTCCAGTCTGGCTACACACCGGGGCCGATCGGATTTGGCGTCGATGTGCTTGCTGGTCTGGCGGTCAAGCTCGACGGCGGTCGCGGCACCTGGGGCACGGGCTTGCTGCCCCGCCACAGTGACGGCCGCCCGGCTGATGACTACGGTCGTTTCGGCGTCGCCGCCAAAGCGAAGGTCTCGAATACCGAGCTGAAGATTGGCGAAATGATGCCGGTGCTGCCGATTCTGCGCGCCGATGATGGTCGATCACTGCCACAGACCTTCGAGGGCGGAATGATCACTTCCCGCGAGTTCGACGGCCTGATGCTGACAGCCGGCCAATTCCGTCAGAACAGCCCGCGCGACGATGGCAGCATGGAAGACATGGCCTTTGGCGGCGGAGCCTCCGATCGCTTCAACTACATTGGCGGTGAGTACGCGTTCAACGACAAGCAAACCACTGTCGGCCTATGGACTGCCGAACTGAAGGACGTCTACGAGCAGCAATACATACAGTTGCTACACACCCAGCCATTGGGCGACGACCTTGCCTTGACTGCCAACCTCGGCTACTTCCAGGGTGATGAGGACGGCAGCGCCCGCGCCGGAAAGCTGGACAACAAGACCTACTCTGGTCTGTTCGGCCTGAAGACGGGCGGCAACACTTTCTACGTCGGTGTGCAGAAGGTCAGCGGTGATACCTGGATGCGGGTTAACGGCACGAGCGGTGGCTCGCTGGCCAACGACAGCTTCAATAACAGTTACGACAACGCGGAAGAACGCTCTTGGCAGCTGCGTCATGACTATAACTTTGCGGCTGTCGGCGTACCGGGCCTGACACTGATGAACCGCTACATCAGCGGCGACAATATTCGAACCGCGACCACCGATGACGGCAAGGAATGGGGGCGTGAGACCGAACTGTCGTACACCATCCAGAACGGGCCGGCGAAGAACCTCAACATCAAATTGCGTAACTCGAGCTATCGCTCCGAGGTCAATACGCGCGATCTCGATGAGAACCGTCTGATCTTCAACTATCCGCTCTCGATCCTGTAGCAGTCAGCGCCATAAGGCTCCCGTTGTACGCATAACTCCTGCGCGTGATGCTTTGGCCCGTCATTGACGGGCTTTTTTTAGTCCAGGAGCGCTGGATCCAGACAGCAGGTTGGGCAGACCGACGCGTGGCGATCGTCAAAGATCAGCCCTTTGGGTTTTAACGCAGCAGCGCCAACTGACAGTTTCAAGGGTTAGGACTGCAGTCTGGCCAGACAGTCAGTACCTCGAACCCCTCCTCCGTGACCGCAACCATGTGTTCCCACTGCGCCGACAGAGATTGATCTCGAGTCACGACGGTCCAGCCATCGCCGAGCGTTTTCACACCGCGTTTTCCGGCGTTGAGCATTGGCTCGATCGTGAAAATCATGCCGGGTAGCAGCTTCTGCCCTTGGCCCGCGTAGCCGTAATGAAGAATATCCGGCTTGTCGTGATAGACCCTGCCGATACCGTGACCACAGTACTCGCGCACCACGCTCAACCCGAACTTCTCAGCGAGCGTTTGGATAGCGTGGCCAATGTCTCCCAGCGTAGCCCCGGGGCGCACGGCGCGGATGCCAGCCCACATGGCCTCGAAGGTCTTATCGACAAGATATCGGGCGTTTGGGCCGGGCTCGCCGACGAGGTACATACGACTGGTGTCGCCATACCAACCATCCTTGATGACCGCGACGTCAATATTCAGGATGTCGCCATCGCGCAGCACCCTTGCTGATGGAATCCCATGGCAGACCACCTCGTTAACGGACGTGAGAATCGTCTTCGGATACCCTTGATAGCCGAGGTTGGCAGGAACGACTTTCAAGACGTTAACGATGTAGTCATGGCAAATGCTGTCGAGCTCGTCTGTGGTTACCCCTGCTTTGACATGGGGAGCAATCATCGCCAGAACGCCGGCGGCCATTGCGCCAGCAGAGCGAGACAAGGCTACCTGCTCAGGGTCGTTGATAACGATGTGGCCCCTCACGCGTCAGCGCTCCGTGCAACAGACATATCGCGCGTCGATGCTTCAGCCCCGCAGAGCCGGTTGAGATCAAGACCACCGGCCTTCTCCGCGCGTATCAACAGTCGGCTGATCTCATGGTGATTCAGCTCAGGATGGAGCTCAGCCAGCATGCCGATGCGCAGCCAATGCTCCGCTTGGGCATTGATCGATCGGCTTAGCGCGTTGCCCACCACCCGCAAATTGTCGTGCATACCTTCCGAAATCTTGACGATGCCCATGAGCCGACCTTATACGAAACGTAAACGGATCATATATTAGGCTCATGGCTTCTGGATGCAAAGCATCGCCACCCACTCCCTGCTGGAATGCTGCCGAGATGGCAGAAGACGCCAGTCGCTCATCCGGGTGCAGACAAGTCTCGGGCGATATGGCTACTGCTCCAGGGACTCGACGCCCATCTCGTCGTAAACCTGCTCGGCCAGATGGAATGTGGCGTTCGCTGCAGGTATGCCGCAGTAGATCGCGCTCTGCAGCAGCACTTCCTTTATTTCGTCCCGGGTCACGCCGTTGTTTTTCGCCGCTCGTAGGTGCAGCTTCAGTTCACCCTCGCGGTTCATGCCGATGAGCATGGCAATGGTGATCAGGCTGCGGGTGTGTCGCGGCAGGCCGGGCCGGGTCCAGATATCGCCCCAGGCATGACGGGTAATCATCTCCTGGAACTCCTCGTTGAACGGGGTGATGTTTTGCAGGCTGCGGTCGACGTGAGCGTCCCCCAGTACCGCGCGGCGCACTTGCATGCCCGCTTCGTAGCGTTCTTTCTCATCCACTGTGTTAGCTCTCCTCTCAATGTTCATGCGCAGTTAACAGCGCGTTCGACGATCGCTGGTAGCAAGCGAGCCTGCTAAAGGCGGCGGTGCTCGGCCACGGCGCGCGCGACCCACAGTTGCGCCTGTCCCAGGTAGTTTGCTGGATCAAGCAGTCGATCAAGTTCGGCGTCATTGAGCTGCTTACGGACTTCCGGGGTCTCGCCAAGCACACCCCGCAAGTGGCGCCCATCGGCAACAGCGCGCTTGCAACATTGCTCGATCAGGTGATGAGCCGCGTCACGACCAATCCGCTGGGCAAGCGCAATGCTCACGGCCTCCGCCAGAACCAGTCCGCGGGTCTGCTCGAGATTGCCCGCCATGCGGTCTGCGTCGACCTCAAGGTCACCGATCGCCACCAGCGCCTGCTGCAAGGAACCGGACACCAGGCAGCAAAGTTCAGGCAGCGTTTCCCATTCAGCGTGCCAGAGCCCAAGGCTGCGCTCGTGCTCCTGCGGCATTGCGCTGAGCATGGTGGCAACCAGCCCAGGCGCACGGACGGATGCGCTGATCATCACAGCGCTGCCTACCGGATTGCGCTTGTGCGGCATGGTCGAAGAGCCGCCTTTCCCCGGTGCAGAGGGCTCGAAGACTTCACCCACGTCGGTCTGCATCAGCAATGAAAGATCGCGCCCCAGCTTGCCCAAGCTGCCAGCGATCAGGCCCAGCAACCCCGCGAACTCTGCGGGCCGATCACGCTGGGTGTGCCAGGGCTGATCGGGCAGTTCCAGCCCCAACTCGTTGGCCAGAGCCTGACTGACCGGCCAGGCCTGCTCCCCAAGAGCCGCAAGCGAGCCAGAGGCGCCGCCGAACTGTAAACAGAGCACACGCGGTTTGATCTCGCGCAAGCGTTGACGGTGACGATTTATAGCGCCGAGCCAACCGGCGATTTTCATACCAAGCGTCACCGGCGTTGCGTGCTGCAGCCAAGTGCGACCGGCCATGGGGGTGCGTGCGTGTCGCTCGGCCTGGGTTGCCAAAGAGTCGCCAAGCCTTGAAAGATCAGCCTCAATCAAATCGATTGCTTGGCGCAGCTGAAGCACAAGCCCGGTGTCCATCACATCCTGGCTGGTCGCCCCGAGGTGAACATACCGTTCGGCCTCGATGTCATGCTCGGCAATGCGCTTGCCCATCGCCTTGACCAGCGGAATTGCAGAATTACCCGCCGTGCCGATAGCGATGCCGAGCGCGATCGGGTCATATAGATCGGCGCTACAGCCACCCTCGATAGGACCCACCGCTGATTGAGGAATCACACCGCAACGCGCTTCAGCACGGGCGAGCGCCGCTTCGAAATCCAGCATGCCTTGCAGCCGCCCCTCATCCGAAAAAATCCGGCGCATTTGCGGTCCTGTGAAATAGGCGTCGAAGAGTTGATGGGTGCCCTGATTCAATGTGTGCGCTCCTGTGCGGATCAGCGAATACGTAGGTTCAGCGGTGCTTTCGCGTGGATAGAAATGCGATGAGGAATATGCGTCAGCTCCCGGTCACGCCACCGCCCAGATGAATGCACTGACGCTGAGAAAGGACAGTACCGTCGCCACCACCAATGCTGCAGCGCAGCGCCCCTCGAACCCGTATCGCGCGCCGAGGATGGGGTAAATACTCATCATGGGTGCCGCGGCCATAAGCACACCAGCGGTGGCAAGCACCGGGTCGGACACCGGCAGCATCGTGAAGCACAGCAGCACCATGAGCGGGTGCAGGATCAGCTTGCCGACGGCCATCTGCCCTACGTCCACAAGCAATCCGCCCGCCTTCATCCCGTTGAGGCTGGCCCCGATGACGAAAAGAGCCACTGGTGCGGAGGCAGTCGAGAGCATGTCGATCACTCGCATCGCTACCGGCGGCGGACGCACATCAAGCAGCGCCATCAACAATGCCGCGGTAATGGCGATGAGTATGGGGTGACGAACCAGATTATGCGCAGTGGCACGGAGTGCTTTGCCGACCCCGTCTTCGCTCTGCCTGCCCAGCTCGGCCAACGTCAGCGCCAACGGAATCATCAGCAGATTTTCGACAATCATTCCCAAAGCCAGCGCCACGCCAGCCGGAGCGCCGACCGCCATCAGTACGATCGGGTAGGCAACGAAGCCGCTGTTGGATACCGATACCCCAAGCCCGACCAGCGCACTGCCGCTAGGAGTGTCCTTGCGCACCAGCCGAGCGAAGCCATAACCCAGACCGAAGACCAACAGCGATCCAAGCCCATAGCCAAGCAGGTAATTCCAGTCGATCACCTCTGCGAGGGGCCGTTCCAGCAGTGCACGAATGACCAGCGCGGGCAGTGCAAAGGTAATGACGAAGCGTCCCATACCGCCGGCCTGCTCGCGGGTGACCATCCCGACTCGGCATGCGAGAAAACCCATGGCGATGATGATGAAAATCGGTGCGGTGATTCCAAGGATCGCCAGCATCTAAACCGGCTCCCCGCTGTGAAGTCCTGACTGCAGCTTTCGAAGTTGCTGCAGACGGCTACGGGTGCGAGCAAAGTCAACGTGAGCGCCCGCCGACAGCAACTCGGGCAGCCCCACCTCAGCGACCAGATTCAGCTCGATCCCGCTGTCATAAAGAATGTCGATGAGATTGAGAAAGCGCTGTTGCACGTCGATGCCCTGCCCATCGAGCGGTGGCACGCCAGTAATCGCCAGGCATTCGAAGGTGCGGCTCAACCAGAGAAAGTCGGCACTGGAGCGCGGGAGCCGGCATAGCGCATCGAAATGCAGCCAGGCCGTCGCCTGATATCGCGCACAAAAGTGCAACGGCCGATGATTGACTGCTACCTGAACGTCTTGCTCGGCCGACGCAGGCAGCTGCAACCGTCGTGTAACCCAGTCGTTCTGTGCATTCTCCGCGACGTGAACGAATGCGCCCCACACGTAACCACCGTTCGCACGTTGCCGATAGTCCTCGCCGCCGTCCAGATTGTAGCTAGCGAATCGGCGCTCGATCAGTTCGATAGCGGGTTTGAAACGATCACGATAAAGCGGGTTCGGACACAGCGCCTGCGGCATGTAATTGGAGGTAGCGACGATGCCGATGCCCTCCCCGACCAGATGCTTGAGCAGCCGCCCCAGCAACACTGCATCGCCGATATCGTGTACGTGAAACTCGTCGAAGCAGAGCAAGCGGGTATTCACCGAGATCTCGCGGGCGACCCGCGCCAGAGGATCCGGCTGACCCGTGATCTGCTGGAGGCGTTCAAGCACCTCCTGAAGGAATCCGTGGAAATGCACCCGGCGCTTGGCCTTGACGGGGGCTGCGGTGAAGAACGCGTCCATCACGAGGCTCTTGCCACGGCCAACGCCACCCCAGAGGTAAACGCCAGCTTTGGGCGCCCGTGGCCAACCCCGGCGGCCGCGTTGCCAAGCGTCGATCCACTCGGCAAGCAGCTTGATAGCGCTCTGCTGAGCGGCATCGGCCTGAAAACCGCGTGCCGCTATCAGGGCCGAGATGCCTCGCTCGACTTGCTGAGCAGCGGACTGACCCGGTGCGTCACGCCTTAACTGCAGAACATCAGAAATCAAAGAAAACGGTCTCCCCGTCTCCCTGGAGCCGAATATCGAAGCGGTACGCCGCCTTCCCGTCGATTTCGCAGCGCCGCGCAATCAGCGTTTCGCGACGTTGCGCCCATTCGATGGAGTTGAGTACCGGGTCCTTTTCGTTGGCTTCCGATTCATCATCGAAATAGATCCGCGTGTGCAGATGAATGTTGATGCCGCGCGCGAATAACGACACGTTGACATGCGGCGCCATCAGCTCGCCGGAACGGTTCATCACGGCACCAGGCTTGATGGTCTTGAGTGTCCAGTCGCCGGCATCGAACGTGGTTGCAGTGCGGCCGAAGCTATTGAATGGCTGCTCTGGATCAAAGCGGAAGTGATAAACACCGGCGTGGTCGGCCTGCCAGAACTCCAGGAAGGAGTCTCGTACCAGATGGCCCATGCCATCGAAGACCTGGCCGATAAGGAGGATGTGCTCGCCCTGCGCATTCGGCTTGGCCAGCTCGTTCCATATTTCAAGCTCGCGGGCGGGGTTGCCGGCGGCGGCCAGTGCCAGACCGATATGCACATATGGCCCAGCGGTCTGAGAAGGGGTTTCCGGCAAAAGTGTTACGGGCATCGTCGTCTCCTTCTCAGTGGTTGGGGAAATGCGTCTTGCGCTGCCCGCGCAGCACGATATCGAAACGGTACGCCAGGCAATCCATAGGATTGGCCATGCCCATATCGAGCCTGGCGATCAGGCTCTGCACGGCCTCGTCACTGATGGTCCGGGCAATCGGACACAGCGGAATCAGGGGGTCGCCCTCGAAGTACAGCTGGGTGATCAGACGAGTCGCAATCGATGGGCCGCTGATGGAGACATGGATGTGTGCCGGTCGCCATTCATTCGGACCATTGCGCCATGGATAGGGGCCAGGCTTGATCGTACGAAACACATAGTTGCCATCGTTATCGGTCAGCGCCCTGCCGACACCGCCGAAGTTCGGGTCCAGCGGTGCGATATAGCGGTCGTTCTTGTGCCGATAGCGGCCACCTGCGTTGGCCTGCCAGATTTCCACCAACGTATGCGGCACTGGCTTGCCGTACTGATCCATCACCCGGCCAGAAACGACGATTCGCTCGCCGATGGGCAAGCCACCGTTGTTGAAGTTGAGCAACAGGTCATTGTCATGGGGACCAAACTTGAGATGCGAAAAGTCAGGGCCCGTGGTCTCTGAAATGGACGGCGCGAGCGTAATCAGCGCCTGTTGCGGAGAGCGCGCAACCGAGGTCTTGTAGTCAGGCGTCAGCGCCTTTGGGTGCCGGGTGCGGTCGCGTGCGACGAACAGGCTGGTGTCCAGTTCGGACATGGCGAGCTCCTTTTGTTGAAATTGGGGTGGCGTCTGATCAGGCGATCCCGAGTATGCGACAAGCCGCCGCATCGCAGAATTGAAAAGTCACACCACATCCATAACCTCACGGTTATGGATAAGCTCAGCGGTAGATAACAGCAGCTTCGCGCAACGCTTCGCAGCACCATTGCATCGCAAGGCTCGCCGCAAGCGTGGGATTGCTGCAGATGCCAACCGAGCCGCCCGGTTCTTTCACGCCCAGATTCACTTCGCACAGCTCGCCGTTGGCGAGGTCTTCACGCACGGCATCGAGCGGCGCGACCCAGACCGCATCGCTGACACGAACATAATGCCGGCTCAGCGCAACGGACAGCGTCTCCAGCCGCCGTGGCGGTGGCGCGATGCCCAGCTGAATGAACAAGCTGTCAGCATGTCGCCGAATAGTCGTACCGCCCTGAGGAAGCACCAGCGGAAAATCCTCAAGACGATTTGGGTCACCATCGAGCAAGGCGTGCCCCGGGCGAACAACCAAGGTCATGGATTCGCTATACAGGTGTTCGAAACTGAGCCCTTCGATCTGTGGCGCATCGGTCATCCGACCCACCACGAGATCCAACTCCCCGCTGCGCAACTGGCCAAGCAGATAGGCGCTCGGCCCGGAGACGACACTGACCACAAGCGCCGCATGTTGCGCATGCAGGCGCCGCACCACGTCCGGCAGCAGCGAGCTTTCCACAGTCGAGAGCGCCCCCAGCCGCACCATTCCGGCCTCGTGTTCACCGGCACGCAGGCTGCGAACGCCCTCACGCAGCGCCTGTACGCTGGGCCCTGCGTAGCGCAGAAACGCCTGCCCGGCAGCGGTCAGCGTCACCCCCTGCTTGCCACGATCGAACAATGTGGCCTCGAGCAGCGTTTCGAGTTCCTTGAGCGTCTTCGAAATCGCCGGCTGGCTGACTGCCATGGCCTGCGCTGCGCGAACCAGACTGCCCTGGCGAGCGACTTCGATGAAGCACAACAAGTGGCGGTATTTGATTCGGCTGTCGAGGTTCACGGAAGACCCTGGCGTCTGGATAAGCGCCTGTATTGTCCACGAGTCAGCCGGCTTGCCATAACCAAATCGCAGCACGATCGGGCGCTTGTGGAGATGTTCGATAACCGAACGGAGTTTATGAAAGTCCAAGTTTTAACGGGTTCAAGCCATTAACGGTACTCGCTGACGAACCAAGAATAGCGGTCATCTCGACCCAACAGGCGCAACACGTCGCCAACAACAAACGAGAGGCCTCACATGAAAACCACCGTTGCGATCATCGGCGCCGGGCCGTCCGGACTGTTACTTGGCCAGCTGTTGCACAAGGCTGGTATCCCCAACGTGATCATCGAGCGACAGAGCCCGGACTATGTCCTGAGCCGCATTCGGGCGGGAGTCCTCGAACAGGGACTTGTCGATCTGCTGCGCGAAGCCGGCGTGGCCGAGCGCATGGAAAGCGAAGGAATCGTGCATGAAGGCGTCCAGCTCGCCTTCGCCGGACGCCGTGAACGTATCGACCTCAAAGCGCTCACCGGTGGCAGCACTGTCATGGTCTATGGCCAGACCGAGGTCACCCGAGATCTGATGAACGCGCGCCACGAAAGCCAGGCACCGGCTTACTACGCATCGAGCGATGTTCAACTGCATGACCTGAAATCCGAAGCGCCTTACGTCACCTTCATCCACAACGGCGAAACGCAGCGACTGGACTGCGACTACATCGCCGGCTGCGATGGCTTTCACGGCATTTCGCGTAAAACCATTCCCGAGCAGTCACTGGAGATTTTCGAGCGCGTCTACCCGTTCGGCTGGCTGGGGCTGCTCAGCGATACGCCGCCCGTCCATGAGGAACTGATTTATGCCAACCACGAACGTGGCTTCGCGTTGTGCAGCATGCGGTCCGCTGCGCGCTCGCGTTATTACCTTCAGGTCGGACTGGATGAGCGGGTGGACGACTGGCCGGATGCACGATTCTGGGAAGAGCTCAAATGCCGCCTGCCAGCAGATATCGCCGCGCATCTGGTCACCGGCCCGTCGCTGGAGAAAAGCATCGCGCCGCTGCGAAGCTTCGTGGCTGAACCCATGCAATACGGGCGCCTGTTCCTCGTCGGAGATGCCGCGCATATCGTGCCGCCCACCGGAGCCAAAGGGCTCAATCTGGCGGCCAGCGATGTCAGTACGCTGTATCGCATCCTGACCAAGGCGATCAAGGAAGGACGGCGCGACCTTATCGAGCGTTACTCGCCCATCTGCTTGAGACGGGTGTGGAAAGCCGAGCGCTTTTCCTGGTGGATGACGTCATTGCTGCATCGCTTCCCGGACACCGATGGTTTCAGCCGCCGCATCCAGCAGAGCGAGCTGGATTACTTCACGAGCACCTCCGCCGGGCTTACTACGATCGCTGAAAACTATGTAGGCCTGCCCTACGAGCCGATTGAATAGCGCACGGGCGGCCCACCACTTGCTGGGCACCGGCCAGAGCCAGTGGTAGCGTTGATGCTTTGCGAAGGGGATCAAACCAATGGGCCATCGACCGGCAAAGGTTCCGGTTTTCAAGCTTTACGGCGATGGCCTGGAGTGGACAACGCCGGATCTCTTGCACTGCGAATCGATCCCGGAACGCAGCCAGCTGCATGACTGGGAAATACAGCCGCACCGTCATGCTGATCTGGTGCAGCTGCTTTACGTGCGCAGTGGCTGGGCGATGATCGAACTCGAAGGCGTACAGGCCCGGCTGGACTATCCGGCGATTCAGGTACTACCACCGTTGTGCGTCCACGGCTTCCGATTTTCAGAGCAGATTGAAGGCTACGTCATTACCTTGGCGAGCCCTCTGGCACATCAGATAGAAAGTAAGCTCGACTCCAGGCAGTCGATCTTCGGTACGTCTGGGCTCTACCCTGTCGGCGAGGACCTCGCCTATATCGACGGGGTGTTCGAGGCCATCCATCACGAGTACCTGCGACCGGCGCCTGCCCGGGAATTACAGTTGCACTCGCTGATCGGATTGATCAGCACCTGGCTGCGGCGGCAGCTTCATGCCCGCCAACAGCAGGAACGGCCGTCGCCTGGACAGGAACATGTGCAGGCATTTTCCGCGCTGGTCGAGGCGCGCTTTCGGGAGCAACTCTCCATCGAGCGCTACGCCCACCTGGTAGGGGTAACGCCAGCCCACCTGAACAACCTGACCCGCCGATTCACAGGCTATACCGCCCAGGAAATGGTGCATCAACGACTGGAGCTGGAAGCCAAGCGGCAGCTCACCTACAGCGCCTTGAGCGCCAAGCAGATCGCGGACGAGCTCGGCTTCTCTGATGCGGCTTATTTCTCACGTTTCTTCAAACGCATGACGGGCCAATCGCCACGGGCATTTCGTTTGGCAGGACCTAAGCGCTAACGAATATGCCGATGGAGATTAATATCCCTCTCAGGCAGTAATACCTGAAGCAAAACGGCGCGACTGGTGCCCACAGCGCGCCGCCGTTCTACTAACAACCGATCACTGACTCGCCTGCATTTTCTTCAGCTTGGCTCGCCGCGACAGCATGTTCAGGACCTCGATAGCCGCAGAGAACGCCATGGCGGCATAGACGTAGCCCTTGGGTACGTGCGCGCCGAAGCCTTCGGCAATCAGCGTCATGCCAATCATCAGCAGGAAGCCCAGAGCAAGCATTACCACCGTCGGATTGTCGTTGATGAACTTGGCAAGCGGATTGGCCGCCACCAGCATCACTGTTACCGCGACAACAACGGCGATAACCATGATCGGCACGTGTTCGGTCATCCCAACCGCGGTGATGATGCTGTCGATGGAAAACACCAGGTCAAGCAGGAGTATCTGGGCGATCGCAGCGTTGAAGCCAATCAACGCCGTAGTGCCGAGCGATTTGCCTTCGAACATATCGCCACCAGGCGTCGGGTCCATGCTGTGGTGGATTTCCTTGGTCGCCTTCCATAAGAGGAAGAGTCCGCCGGCGATCAGGATCATGTCCTTCCAGGAGAACGCATTGCCGAACAGCTCGATAACCGGTTCGGTGAGTTGCACGATCCACGCAACGGTGCCAAGCAGCCCTAGGCGCAAGACCAGCGCCAGACCGATGCCGATCCGACGCGCGCGCTCACGTTGGTGCTCGGGAAGCTTGTTGGTGAGGATAGAAATGAAAATAAGATTATCAATGCCGAGCACCACTTCCATGGCAATCAAAGTGGCCAAAGCCACCCATGTGGTGGGTTCGGAAAACAGCTGGATAAGCGATTCCATCAAAGCTCTCTTGGGATCAACAGGAAGATCGCGACCGGATCTGGCGCGAATTCGCGATCATATCTGCGGCTGCTCGTTGTTGGCTTATTTGGGCTGACAGATTTGTGTCGAATTTTGTTTGGTACAGCTTCCGCAGCTCTTTATCGGTTTTGCACGCCAGCTCTGCAGCCAATGCCTGGCCTATGTCGGATTGGCAGGCCAGGCATCCTTCTATACGACTAAATCCAGATTGACGCCTCTGCAGGTTAGGCGTTGTATACGCGCGTGCCGGTCGGCGCACCGCTATACAAACCTCCATTGCGTTTACTCGAGTTTCCACATGAGCATCTATCAAATAGTCCTGTGCACAGTTCTCAGCTTTGGCGTTCTGGGCACAGGCGCCCTTCTCGACTACCGAAACCTGGACCGCGAAAGGGCTGCGAGAACTACCGATTTCTCGAACCCGAACACCCTGCTCACAGGCCGCACCAAGCAGCGAGAAGACGACGACGCAAAGGGTAAGTCCACTACCTAGCAACACAGCCCGGCTTATCGAACGCGAGGCCATTTTTGCGGCCTCGCTTCAGTAGCCTCATCGTTTCCTTTTTGCGCGCACGTCCATCCCCTCACCCACTACCAGCCAAGCTTCTTCGCCAATTCTTGCCTCACTCCTTGAGCCGCAGAACTCAGCTCATACTCGCCGATATCGCTTCAATGCAATGACGCTAGACGGCCCGTACGACCCTCTCCATCGTTCCCGGTTATCGAGCCGCCCCCGCCCCGCTAGCCGATAATCGCCCGCTGTTTGTCCAGCCCCTACCAATAGCAACACCGTCAGAGTGGACGTATGCCCGTTTTTACGTATTAACTAGGTAGTACATTTTCAGGGGTGACTCCAATGACAACAATCATCCTGGTGCTGAACGGGCCCAATCTCAACTTGCTTGGCACACGTGAACCAGCGACCTATGGCCATGAAACGCTCGATGACATCGCCCGCCTTTGCCGTGACACGGCCGAGTCTCATGGCTTGGAGGTCGACTTCTTCCAGACCAATCATGAAGGCGAGCTGATCGAGCGCATCCATCAGGCTCGCGGAATGTGCGCCGGCATCCTGATCAACCCGGCCGCCTGGACACACACATCCGTGGCGATCCGCGACGCCCTGGCCGCTGTCGAACTGCCGGTCATCGAAGTGCATCTTTCCAATGTCCACAAGCGCGAATCTTTTCGCCATCAGTCCTACGTTTCACCCGTTGCGGTTGGTGTCATCTGTGGTTTGGGGAGCAATGGTTATCGCCTGGGTATAGAGCATTTCGCTCGGCTGCTGGGAGCGAAATCATGAGTAATTCCTCCGCTAACGCCGTACTGGCCGGGCTGATTGGCTCGGGCATTCAAGCCTCACGCTCCCCTGCCCTGCATGAGCACGAAGGCGATGCTCAAGGCCTTCGCTACCTATACCGACTCATTGACCTTGACGCACTGGGGCTCGACCTCTCGGCGTTGCCAAGCCTGCTCGAAGCGGCTCAGCACATGGGCTACACCGGCCTGAACATCACCTATCCGTGCAAGCAGGCCGTCATTCCCCTGCTTGACGAACTCTCTGAAGAGGCAGCGAGCATTGGCGCGGTGAACACCGTGGTATTGCGCGACGGCAAGCGAGTCGGTCACAACACCGACGCGCTTGGCTTCGGAGAAGGGTTTCGACGGGGCTTGCCGAACGCCGCTCGCCAGCGTGTCGTGCAGATGGGTGCAGGTGGTGCCGGAGCGGCGGTCGCCCATGCATTGCTCAGCCAGGGCGTCGAGCAGCTGACTTTGTTCGAGGTCGACCCAACGCGTGCGCAGGCTCTGGTGGATAATCTGTCGCGTCATTTTGGCAGCGACCGGGCGCTGGTCGGTACGGATCTCGCCGCAGCGATGGCGCAGGCCGATGGCTTGGTCAACACCACCCCCATGGGAATGACCAAGCTACCCGGAACTCCCGTGCCGGCCGCGCTGCTGCGTGCCGCGCTTTGGGTATCCGAAATCGTCTACTTCCCGCTGGAAACCCAGTTGTTGCGCGATGCACGAGCACTGGGTTGCCAGACACTGGATGGCAGCGTCATGGCGGTTTTTCAGGCAGTGAAGGCATTCGAACTCTTCAGCGGAAGACAGGCAGACGCCGACCGCATGCTGAAGCACTTCGCAAGTTTCGTTTGAAAACGCCCTGACGGGCACAAGCCGGCGACCTTGACGTCGCCGACCTAACAAAAACAAGAGGTGCGTGCGAGATGAAAAGCCTCGTTGAATGGTACTTCCGGCTGCTGAAACTGCTGGTTGTCGGCTGCATGGCGGTCATGGTGGTGATGGTGTTCGGCAACGTCGTGCTGCGCTATGCATTCAACTCAGGCATCAGCGTCAGCGAAGAACTGTCGCGCTGGTGCTTCGTCTGGATGGTATTTCTGGGCGCGCTTATCGCACTGCGCGAGCACGCCCATCTCGGTTTGGACAGCATCGTGAAAAAGCTGCCACCGATCGGCCAGCGCGTCTGCCTGGTGATCGGGCACCTGCTGATGCTCTTCGGCTGCTGGCTGATCACCAAAGGCAGCTGGGCGCAGGCGGTCATCAACCTGGACGTGACGGCGCCGGCTTCGGGGCTTTCCATGGCCTGGTTCTACGCAGCGGGCGTTGTGTTTGGCGTCAGCGCCAGTGCCATCCTGCTGGTCGAGCTGGTCCAGGCCCTGCGCGGAAAAGTCGACGGAGCGGGCGACGGACACGCACCTGAACCTCCGCATTCGCTGACGCCGCCAACCGATGCGAGGACTCAGCCATGACGCTGCTCGTTTTCCTCGGATCGTTGCTCGGCACCATGGCACTAGGCATTCCGATTGCCTTTGCACTGCTGCTCGTCGGTGTCGCACTGATGCTCTACCTCGGGCTGTTCGACGCTCAGATCATCGCCCAGAACCTGCTCAACGGTGCTGACAGCTTCCCACTGATGGCTGTGCCATTCTTCATGTTGGCTGGCGAGATCATGAATGCGGGCGGGTTGTCGCGACGCATCGTCAACATCGCGATGGCATTGGTCGGGCACAAACGCGGTGGTCTCGGCTATGTGGCGATCATCGCTTCGTGCCTGCTGGCATCGCTTTCAGGCTCAGCGGTGGCTGATGCAGCAGCCCTCGCGGCGCTGCTGGTGCCAATGATGGTTTCGGCTGGACACAGCCGGCACCGCTCAGCTGGCTTGATTGCTGCGGGTGGGATCATTGCACCGATCATTCCGCCGAGCATCGGCTTCATCGTCTTCGGCGTAGCGTCGGGGGTATCGATCTCCAAGCTGTTCCTGGCCGGTATCGTCCCCGGATTGATGCTTGGTGGTGCGCTGGCCATCGCCTGGTGGATCGTCTCGCGGCGGGAAGTCGTGGATACGCCTCCCAAACGCAGCCGCAAGGAAGTGCTCAAAGCCATAACCGAAGGCAGCTGGGCGCTGGGTCTGCCGGTAATCATCATCGTGGGTCTCAAGTTCGGTATTTTTACTCCGACCGAAGCGGCGGTCGTCGCGGCCGTCTATGCGCTATTCGTGTCGGTCGTGATCTACCGAGAGTTGAAACTGGCCGACCTCTACAAAGTGACGCTGGCCGCGGCGCGAACCACATCGGTGGTCATGTTGCTGGTCGCTGCCGCCATGGTCTCGTCCTGGCTGGTCACCATTGCCGATCTTCCGGGTCAACTGGCCGACCTGCTTGCACCGCTGATGGACAGCCCCACCCTGCTGCTGATTGCCGTGATGCTGGTCATCATCGCAGTCGGCACGGTGATGGACATGACGCCAACCATCCTGATCCTGACGCCCGTGCTGATGCCTGCCATCACGCAGGCCGGCATCGATCCCGTGTATTTCGGCGTGCTGTTTCTGATCAACACCTCCATCGGATTGATCACGCCCCCGGTGGGCACGGTGCTGAACGTGGTCTGCGGCGTCTCGAAGCTGAAAATTGACGAGATCGTACGCGGTGTCTGGCCATTTCTGCTCGCCCAACTTTTTGTACTTCTGCTGCTCGTGCTGTTCCCGGTGCTGGTTACCGGGCCGATGAAGTTTTTCGCCGGTTAGCCGGCATCCCTGTGCTTCGCCCAACAACAACAATGGAGATTCACATGAACAACTGGTTGAAAACCCTCACCGCCGCAGTCTGCGCTACCGGCCTCGCTGTAGGCAGCCTGCAAGCTCATGCGGCCGACTACCGCGATCACACGCTGCGCTTCGCCTTTCAGAATGTGAAAGACCACCCGCAAGGCCTCGGCGCGCAGAAATTCGCGGATCTGGTGAGTGAAAAGTCAGGCGGCAAGATGAAGGTTCGCCTGTTCGCGGGCGGCACCCTCGGTGGCGATCTGCAGACGGTCTCTGCTCTGCAGGGCGGCACGCTCGACGTCACCGTGTTGAACTCCGGCATTCTTGCGGCTCAGGTGCCGGATTTCGCTCTGTTCGACTTCCCGTTCTTGTTCGAAAGCAGCGAGCAGGCCTATGCCGTCATGGACGGCCCGGTGGGTCAGGAGCTGGGCAAGCGACTGGAGAGCAAAGGGCTCATCGGTCTCGGCTACTGGGACCTGGGGTTCCGCCAAGTGACCAACAACAGCCGCGCGATCACCGGGCCGAAGGATCTGGAAGGTTTGAAAATTCGCGTCATCCAGTCGCCGATCTATCTGGAAACCTTCAAAGCCCTGGGTGCCAACCCCGTCCCGATGCCATTCCCTGAGGTCTACACAGGGTTGGAGCAGCGCACCGTCGACGGTCAGGAAAACCCGTTCACCGTGATCGAAGGCAGCAAATTCAACGAGGTGCAGAAATACCTCTCAGCGACCAACCACATCTATAACCCGCAATCGTTGATCATTGGGCAGAAGACCTGGAATCGTCTGAATGCCGATGAACAGGCGTTGATCCGCGAGGCCGCCACAGAGGCGACCCAGTACCAGCGCGAGATCACCCAGGAGCGCCAGGGTCAGGCCCTGGAATCCCTGAAGCAGTCCATGGAGTTCAACGAGGTGGACAAGCAGGCGTTGGCCGCCTTCCGCGAGAAGGTCAAGCCGGTGATCGAGCAGTTCTCAAAGGACATCGATCCGGCCTTGCTGAAAACCCTGCACGAGGCGGTTGGCCAGTAACGGTTGAGGGGCAAAAGGAAGACGGGCAATAGCCCGTCTTTTTTATGCTCATGGGTAAGGATTGCCAGCGGACGGGCGTCCCGCCCAGGGTCACTTAAGCCAGAACGTACCGGATTACGGCATCACCAATCATCTGCTTATGACGCTCAAAGACGGACGCTTCTGAAAGGTCGATCTCGTGAATGGTCGAAAACGTATGTCGGTTCGATACTCGGAAGAAGCAGAACGAGCTGATCAGCATATGCAGATCGAGCGGGTCGACATCGCGGCGAAACAGCCCGGCGGCGACACCCCGATCGAGAATCGAAGCGATGGACGTCAGCACTGATTTGTTCAGCGCCGCGATTACCTGTGACTTGGCAATGTGCGCGCCCTTGTGAATGTTCTCGATGCTCACCACGCGGATGAAATCCACGTTGCGGTTGTGATGCTCGAACGTGAACTCCACAAGCCGGCGAATTGCCTCGTCGGGCGCCAGCTCATCCAGTTTCAACTCCTCTTCGGTAGCACGGATGTCGCCATAGAGCTTTTCCAGCACAGCAAGGTAGAGCTGCTCCTTGCTGCCGAAATAGTAGTAGATCATCCGCTTTGAGGTTCGGGTGCGCTCGGCAATCGCATCGACACGCGCACCGCTGAGCCCTTGCTCGGCAAACTCGGCAACAGCGGCCAGAAGAATTTCCTGACGGGTCTTTTCCGGATTGTTCTTGCGCGGCAGACGTGTGACGGGTGCTGCTTCGATGGACGTGTCCGACATGTAGGGCTCGGTCGCTCGGCGGATGCGCCGCAATTATCATTGGCAGCCAATGAAAAGTCATTGACTGCTCACGGGTTCAGGGCCGGGACGCGCGCCCGGCACGCGCTTGCGCCATGGCGGCCAGGCGCACCGCGACGTTTGCGGCACCGTAACCCACATAGTCCTTGCGTTGAAGGATTTCAAAGAAGAATCGATCTTCGAACGGCTCGGTATAGACGTGAAAGAACTCACCACCCTGGGCGTCGCGATCGTATAGCACGTTGTAGTACGCGAGCTGGCTGAGGAAGTCGTCGTCGAAATCGAACCGCGCCGCCAGATCGTCGTAATAATTCATCGGGATTTCCAGTAACGGAACCCCTGCCTCTTTGACGCGACTGACGGCGGCGAAAATATCATCGCAGGCAAAAGCGATGTGGTGCACGCCGGAACCGCGGTAATGCGACAGTGCATGAGAGATCGCAGTGTTGCGGTTCTCCGAAATGTTCAATGGCAGGCGCACCGTTCCGCAGCGGCTGCGGATGGCGCGGCTCTTTACCAGGCCGTATGGGTCCGGCAGCACCACTTCATCGTCAGCCTCGAAATCGAGCACGGTCTTGTAAAACAGCACCCAGCTATCCAGGCTCTCGGCCGGCAACGCCATCGCCAAATGGTCGATGCGCAGCAAGGGGCCACTGCTAGTGACTGGCGTCAGATCAAAATCGGTTTCATAAATGCTGCCGGTTTCCGGGTTGTCGACTACCAGATACAGCAGGCTTCCATCCGGCGCCCGCACCGCCGGAATCTCACGTTCGTTTGGCCCGACCAGACCGCGATACGGCTGGCCACCATACTGTCGAGCCCGTTCGAGTGCTTCCCCGCTATCACGGACTTTGAGTGCGGTCGCGCAAAGTGAAGGCCCATGCGCTTCCAGAAACCCGTGAGCGAAAGAATACGGCTCGCTGTTCAACACCAGATTGATGTCACCCTGGCGCAACAGGCTGACCGACTTGCTGCGGTGCCGCCCTGCCTGTGAAAACCCAAGCTTTCCGAGCAGCAATGAAAGCCGTGCACCTAGCGGCTCATCAACGGCGAACTCCAGGAATTCTACGCCCTGCATTGGCCCCACCGCAGGCGGTTGAAACAAGGATTGAGTAATTTCGTGATGCTGGTGATGAAGCAGGTCTGCGGTCTTTTCCTCAAGATAGCGCAGCGAGCGAAGACCATCGACGGCGTTCTGCCGCGGTGGCGCTGCCCGAAAGCCATCGTTGAAGACTTCAAGCGAAATCGGACCCTGGTAACCGGCGCGTAAAATAGGTGCAAGAAAGCCCGGTAAGTCGAATTCTCCCTGGCCGGGGAAGCAGCGGAAATGTCGGCTCCACTCGAGCACGTCCATGGCCAGCAGGGGTGCGTCTGCGAGCTGGACAAAGAAGATCTTGTCGCCCGGTATCTCGATGATCCCGCTCGGATCATCCTTCAGCGAAAGCGTATGGAAACTGTCCAGAAGCACGCCAAGGTTCGGGTGATCGGCCTCACGCACGATGTCCCAGACCTGGCGCCAGGTCTTCACGTGCCGGCCCCAGGCGAGCGCTTCATAGCCGATTCGAAGATTGCGGGTCGCAGCGCGTTCAGCCAGCTGGCGCAGATCGTCGACCAGAATGTCCGTATCCCCGATCGAATCGACGGCGACATTGCTGCACACCAGCACCAGATCGGTACCCAACTCCTGCATCAGATCGAACTTGCGCTCGGCGCGCTCGAGGTTGCGACCTAGGCGATCGCGCCGGCAGCCCTCGAAATCGCGAAATGGCTGAAACAGCGAGACCTCCAGCCCAAGCTCGCGCGTCATGCGACCAACCTCACGCGGGCTCGCGCCGTGATACAGCAGGTCGTTTTCGAAGATCTCGACGCCGTCGAATCCCGCCGCCGCAATGGCTTCGAGCTTCTCGGGTAGCGTACCGCTAAGGGAAACGGTGGCGATGGAACGCTTCATGGGACCTCCTGCTGGCCAGGCCGCCATTGCGACCCGATGTGTTCGGACGTTCCCATGATTATTGGAGGCGCCGTCGCCGCAGGCAAGAAAATGTACTAACTAGTTACTTTATTCGGGCGATTATCGGACAGTTCTAAATTTCGACTCGGCGAGGGTTTTATCAGCACTCAGCGCTGCCGATCCATGATGGCTTGCGTAGTGCCTACTCAACCCCATCGACTCGTTCGTCCAAGCGATGCACGAGATCGATTTCAACTCTGCTCTCACCCGCTTCGGCCAAGGCTGGCCATGTCGAAGCGCGTCAGTCGGCCGGTGTCCAGGTAACAGCAAGCGGCCCCAGCCCAGCCCGGGGGCAGATCAGGGTGCATTGCCGCTGCAGTCGTGCAGACGTATTACGTCCTGAGCGAGCCGAGCCGGCTAGGTGCAGAAAAAGCAAAGCCCGCACACGGCGGGCTTGCAGCTCGATTTTGTCTTACTGACCTTGAATGACGGTTGCGCTGTTGTTCGACCCGTTTTGCAGAATGCTCGCGATATTGGTCGCCGCACCTTCTACGTTGACGTTCTGAGTCAGCGAAGCGACGTTGGCGGTGCCGGTTTGCGAAACCGTACCTATATCGCCCTCGCCCCACCATCCGCCCTGGGTGGCTTCGATAATGTTGTCAGCGCCATTCTGAGCCAGGTCCAGCAGGTTGTTGTCTCCGGTCTGGCTAATGTCGGCCTGGTTGTTATCGCCGATGGAGGTGCCGGTGATGATGGTATTGCGTCCGCCCTGATCAACGGTCAGCTGATTGCCAGCTCCAGCCTGGCTGAAATCCAACATGCTCCATGCGCCTGTGGCGATGACCTTGGCGCTGTTTTCCTGTCCGTCCTGAATAAGCTCTACTCGACCACCGGGATGACGGCCGCCATCGGTCTGCTGGATATCGGCAGCGTTGGATTCACCGATTTGGGTGACTGTGGCGCTCGCACCAAAGGGCCATGCGGTTTGCTGCAGTTTCAGGCTGTTGTTCGTGCCGATTTGGCTGGTCTCGGCTCTGGCGCCGCCTTCCTGAATGATCAGGGCCCGGTTAACCGTACCGCTCTGGTAGGCGAAAAGGTCATTCACACGAACGGACTGCTCAACGTTGATGCTATGGCCGTTGCCGTCTTGAACGATCGAAGCTGAGTTCGCGGCATCATCGAGCTGGCTCACGACAGCCGAATTGAAGGTCCCTGACTGATCGATTGCAGCGCTGTGATTGCCGCTGTACTCATCATAGGTATTGAACTGGTAAAGCCGCTGATAATTGCCTTCGCCCTGCTGAGTCAACCGGGCATCACTGCCCTGCCCAAACTGTTCGCTGATGATGATGTTGCTCGATCCGCTCTGGGAGGTCGCAAGCCCCAGATCGGTTCCGGATTGGGTGGCATCCAGAATGTTGCCATTGCCGTATTGCTCGGTAGCCGCTCGATTATCGGCGTGCGCTTGGCTCGCCAGCACAACAGAGAGAGCGGCAGCCAGAAGAGAACGAGTGAACATGGCTCAGAATCCTTTGAGTGAGGGAGAACGATTTTTCGTCAAATGGCAGACGTGGAACATGGGCTGAAGGATTGAATCTACGGGGCTGATCAGCGCCGTTGACTCTAGATTCAGCCAGATTGGCTCGTGTGCATTCACAGATGTAGGTTCTCGGCTCGCGATTAAGTTGCAACGTCCTTTGCGCCTGCCGCGTGGCAATCACCGATTCAATGGGAAGCGCGCTCTTGAATATAGTCAAAAGATCGCGCAGCACAGGAGATGATTGATTTACCGTCGTTATTTGCGCGAGTTAACAGTTTTGCGTGACCTCTTGCCGCCGTCGATGACAGTCACACATACCCAACGCATCATGCATGCCTGACGCCGTGGCGCAGGACAAGGACCGAACCCTCGCATGCAACCTACTCTCTCTGCTTCGCTGGACTATGCCGGGCAAAGCTCGCCGGGGCGCAGGCGTAGTCATAATGAAGACGCACTGCTTTGCGCGCCTGCGCTGGGTTTATGGGCGATCGCCGACGGGATGGGTGGCCATCAGTGCGGAGAAGTCGCGAGCACCCTCGCACTGACAGCATTGCAGCAAGCAATCGAAGATGGCGAAGCATTGGTGCCGGCGGTGCGCGTTGCCAATCAGGCCGTGCTCGAAGCATCGCTTGATGACGGGATGGGCACTACGCTCGTCGCGGCGCAATTCGACGGGATCGACTTCGAACTTGCCTGGGTCGGCGATAGCCGCGCCTATCTGGTGAGGAGCCACGGTATCGAGCAGCTGACCCGCGACCACAGCTGGGTGCAGATGATGATCGATGCGGGTGAGTTGAAGCCCGCTGAAGCCGAAGGACATGCCTGGCGCAACATCATTCTGCGTTGTCTGGGGCGCGAGGAACCGCTGGAGATTGGCACCATCAGCGGTAGCCTCAAGCCTGATGAGCTGCTTTTGCTCTGCAGTGACGGATTGACCAACGAGCTGACAGACGCACAGATCCACGCCAGCTGTACCTTTGCCGATACGCTGGAGAACCTAGTTGAACAACTGATCGACCAGGCCAACCGGCACGGCGGTCGTGACAATGTTTCATGCATCGTTATCGGCCGGCCCGCGCCGCCCCCAGCGGCCGAATCCCGAGGCCGTCGTTTCATCAACATGCTGTTAAAACCTCTCAAGTCGTAATTAGGCGCACGCTTAGATGACGCAACGGATGCTTGAAATACCGGGCTATCGCCTGCACAAACGACTCGGAAAAGGCGGAATGGCCGAGGTCTACCTGGCCACTCAGCTGTCGCTGGATCGCGAGGTAGCGATCAAAGTGCTGCTGCGCACCGAAGATGCAGCCTTCACCGAGCGCTTCATCCAGGAAGGCCATATCGTCGCCTCCCTGCGCCATCCCGCCATCATTACCATCCACGACATCGGCCAGATTGCCGATGGCCGTCATTACCTGGCCATGGAGTACATCGGCGGTGGTGATCTGGCACAGCATCGCGGGATAGTGTTCTCGCCGTCCCGTGCGCTCGACATTATCCGGCAGCTGGGCGGCGGCCTGGCGGTCGTGCATGACGGCGGACTTATCCACCGTGACGTGAAACCAGCCAACATCCTGTTCCGAGACGACGGCAGCGCCGTGCTCACAGACTTCGGCGTCGCCAAAGCGGTGGAACTGGACAATGAACTCACACATTTCGGCATTGCAGTGGGCAGCCCGGCATACAGCAGCCCGGAGCAGGCGCAGTGCCAGCCGCTGGATGCACGCAGCGACATCTACAGCCTCGGTGTGATCCTCGTGGAGATGCTCACCGGAGCCAACCCATTCCGCGCCAAGAGCTACCCACAGACAGTTCTCAACCATGTGCAGATGCCCTTGCCAGAGTTGCCACCGGCTCTGGCTCCCTATCAGGAGCTGCTGGATCGGATGCTGGCCAAGCAGCCGGACGACCGCTACGGCAATTGCCGCGAACTGCTGGCAGCCATCGACACACTCACCGAGCCGGACATGGATCTGACCCGGATCGCGCCGGCGGTAGTCATCGAGCCCAGACCCAGAGGGCCTCGTCGACGAGGACTGAGCCGCCTGGGCACGATGGGCGTTGCGCTACTGGTGTTGGTCGTCATCGGTTTCGGCGGTTATCAAGGGGTTCAGTACAGTCGCCTGCACAACCTTCTCAGCCAGGGAGACCAGCGTTTGGCCAATGGGCAGTTGATGACGCCGCCTTTCGACAACGCTGATCACTACTATCGCCAAGCCTTGCGCCTGGATGCGGACAATCCTCAAGCGCTGGAGGGCCTACGCCGGGTCCTCGATGCACGCATTGCCGACGCCCTGACGCTGGCCGCCCAGCGGCTGGCCAGCGATCAGTTGCTCGAGCCGGCCGAGGACAGCGCCGTTTACTACTATCGCCAGGTGCTGGGATGGTTGCCCGGTAACGAAGCGGCGCGTGACGGACTGACACAGGTCAGCGAGCGCTACATCGAGTTAGCCGAAGCGGCCTACTCGCGGCGCGAATTTGCACTAGCACAGGAATACATCCAGCAAGGGCTCGAGGTGGCGCCAGAGCACGAAACGTTGCTCGCGCTGCGCGACGGGCATCTGCAGCGCGTTGCCAAGGCACGCGCACCGCGACCTGTCCCTCGGCCTGTCGCCAGCCCTTCCCGAACGCCCACGAATACCGCTCAGACTTCCCAGCCGCCTGCCAATCCGGTCAAGCGCTTGTGGAACCGAATATTCAATCCGTAATTCCAGGCTCGGTTTCAACCCTCGACCAGACGATCAGCCCTTCCCGCTCAAGGTATCGAATACATGCTCAGGATCCATTTCGTTGACAATCGCCAGAGTCCTGTCTGGCTTGCCGATGAACGCTTCACGCTTGGTTCGGACGCAAGCAATGATCTGGTGCTGAAGGATGCCGGGATAGCGCCTTTCCATGCCGAGCTGCGCCTGGACAATCGCTTCTACTACCTGACCGACCTCAGCTCGCCAGGCGGCACCTTCGTCAACGAGGAGAAGATTGGTGAGCGCTATCAGATTCGCTCGGGCGACCGGGTACGCCTGGGCTTGCTGGAGCTGGAAATCGTCGACCCAGCCAAGGTGGGCGCCAAGGTCGCACTGGCGCCACGCTGGCTTCTACAGGTCATCAAGGGGGAGAACCAGGGGCACAAATATCACATCACCGGTTCGATGACGTTCGGGCGGTCTGTCAAGTGCGAACTTTGCTTCAGCGACGCTGAGCTGTCCCGCCGTCACGCCGAGTTCTATCTCAAAGGCGACAGTCTCGAAGTGAAGGATCTGGCCTCTGCGAACGGCCTGATGGTGAATCGCGCCAAGGTGGCTACTGCCGTATTGCAGCCGGGCGATCAGGTTCAGCTAGGCAGTACCACCCTGCTGGTGATCGGCCCCAAGATTCAAACGCAGGAACTCGTGGACGAAGACGCCACCGTATTCGTTCGCGCCGCAGATCTGCCCCCTGTAGCGCCCGCCAAACCTGTCCGGCAGCGCCCTGCCGCGCCCAATCCCCTGCACGCCGGCGCAACTGTTCCGGCAAACCCTAAACCCCAGCCAAATGAACGAGGAAAATCCAGCTCGCGCCTTCCCTGGCTGATCGGTGCGCTAGGGCTGGCCGTCGTTGCGGGTGTCATCGGGCAACGTTTGATCTAGACCCGTTCGCGTGTTGTAAACCGCCGCTTTGATTCGAAAGCTTCCGAGCGTCCTAGGTCGTGCTCAAGAGGCTAGTAGTCCGGCACGCGGCGCCGGCATGATCGGTTTTGCCATCATGCTGGCGGAACTCCGCCCTTCCACTCCCTCGTAAACGGCGGCTAACCGCCATTATCGACTCTCCAACGATGACTTTTGTCAGCGGCAGCTGGATAAAGGCACGCCGCCTCCTGCTTCAACCCACTCAATGACCCAGCCCGGAGCCGATTCGGCCTGCAGGGCAGGTCGTCTTCACCTTAGAAAAATTCCACCGTAACAATGGCGCTAACGCTTGGCATAGGCATTGCTCAGGTAGGAAGTGCAGGTTGAGTACCGCGGCTCCAGGCAGACGCCACGAGCAACCCTATTCGTACCTGCCGCGGCCAGGACGGCCGACCTACCGGTACGTTTCAGTACCAACAACAACAATGCTGGTTACCCCTGGAGAATCATCCATGAACGCCCTCAGGCGCGCTTGGGATCACTTCGAGGAGGGCTTCATCGCCTTCCTGCTTGCTGCCATGACGTTAGTGACCTTCGTCTACGTCATTCTCAATAACCTCTACACCGCGTTCTACACCCTGGGGGAACGGTTCTCGGGCGCTGAGGACCTGTTCTTTGCAATGGGTGACTTCACCATCGGTCTGGCCCAGTCGATGACCTGGAGCACTGCCCTGACAAAAGCACTCTTCGCCTGGCTGATCTTTTTCGGGTTGGCTTACGGCGTACGCACCGCCGGGCATATCGGTGTCGACGCGCTGGTCAAGCTCGCCCCTCGCCACGTCCAGCGCTATATCGGAATTCTGGCTTGCCTGTTCTGCCTGGGCTATGCCGGTCTGTTGGCCACCGCCAGCTTCCGGTGGATTACTGCGCTGCTTGGCGCTGATATCGGCGCGGAGGATCTGGGTCATTTCGGCGTCAAGCAATGGCATATCGGCATGATCGTCCCGATCGGATTTGCCATGGTCTTTATCCGCTTCAGTGAGATTTTCCTGCGCTTGGTGCGTAATGAACAAACCGGTCTCGGATTGGCAGACGAAGCCGCCGAAGCCGTCAAACTGGGCGCTGAGGAGTCGAAATAAATGACCATTCTTTTCCTCTTCGTCGCGCTTTTCGCGCTGATGTTCATTGGCGTTCCGGTAGCCATATCACTGGGGCTCGCCGGTTCGCTGACGATACTGCTGTTCAGCCCGGACTCGGTCACCTCGCTGGCAATCAAACTGTTCGAAACGTCCGAACACTACACACTGCTTGCGATCCCGTTCTTCCTGCTCGCCGGCGCATTCATGACCACCGGCGGTGTCGCCCGCAGGCTGATCGATTTCGCCAACGCTTGCGTCGGTCACATTCGCGGCGGGCTGGCCATCGGCGCGGTTCTGGCGTGCATGTTGTTCGCTGCGCTATCGGGCTCCAGCCCGGCGACCGTAGCGGCTGTTGGCTCCATCGCCATCGCAGGCATGGTGCGATCCGGTTATCCGCAAGCCTTCGGTGCAGGCATCGTCTGTAACGCGGGTACGTTGGGCATCCTGATTCCACCTTCGGTCGTGATGGTGGTTTACGCCGCAGCCACGGAGACGTCGGTAGGCAAGCTATTCATGGCCGGGGTCGTACCAGGTCTACTGCTTGGCATCGTGCTGATGGCTGCCATCTACATCATCGCGGTGAAGAAAAAGCTTCCGGCACTGCCGCGTGCAACCTTCCGCGAATGGCTGTCGGCCGCCCGCAAAGCGGTCTGGGGTCTGTTGCTGATGGTGGTGATTCTCGGCGGCATCTATTCAGGCATGTTCACGCCGACAGAGGCTGCCGCCGTAGCGGCGATCTATTCTGCGGTAGTGGCGGTGTTCGTCTACAAGGACATCTCGCTGCGCGATTGCCCAAGGGTCGTTCTCGAGTCCGGCAAGCTGTCAATCATGCTCATGTTCATCATTGCCAACGCGATGCTGTTCGCGCACGTGTTGACCACTGAGCAGATTCCTCAGCAGATCACGGCTATGGTGCTTGAAGCGGGATTGCAGCCCTGGATGTTCCTGCTGGTAGTGAACATCGTGCTGCTGGTGGCCGGCGCTTTCATGGAGCCGTCTGCGATCATTCTGATCCTGGCGCCCATCCTGTTCCCTATCGCAATTGAACTGGGCATCGACCCCATCCACCTCGGCATCATCATGGTGGTCAACATGGAGATCGGCCTGATCACGCCGCCGGTGGGCCTCAACCTGTTCGTGACCTCGGCGGTAACGGGCATGACCGTGCCGCAGGTTGTCCGCGCAGCCATGCCGTGGCTGATGCTGTTGATCAGCTTCCTGGTCCTGATTACCTACATCCCCGCCTTGTCGCTCGCGCTTCCGAACGCATTGGGAATGTAAAACAAGAAGTCAGACGATCAAGCCCGGCTCAGGCCGGGCTTCTTTATGCATCTAAGAAAAGGCGATCCGGCGGGTCACATGCTGGCGAGTGCCTGCAACGGGTCGGTGCTTTGCTGTCTGCCCGCCGCTCGCACTAGGACTTAGCCGGCACCCTTCGGTTGAATGTTTCTGCAGTGCTGTTGGAACGTCGCTGACTTGCCGGCCGACGATGCCGGTCATTTCGCCTGCCCGGCAAATCGCTGAATCTGCCCCGTGGGTCCCGAGACAACCAGCAGGTCCCCAGGCAAAACCAAAGTGCCAGGCGTAGCGTGCTGAAAATCAGTGTTGGTGCGCTTGAGGCCTACGACAGTCACCCCGTATTTCGTCCGGACCTCGGATTCTTCCAGCGTGCGGTTGTGGGTAGGCACTGGCGCATGAATTTTCGCCAAGGCAAAACCGTCGTCCAGCTCGATGAAGTCGATCAGGCGTCCGGTAACCATATTCGCCACCCGCACCCCCATATCAGCTTCCGGATAGACGACATGGTGGGCTCCGATGCGTTGAGCGATCTTTCCGTGCTCCTGGGTCAGGGCCTTGACCCAGATGTCCTTGATACCCAGTTCGGTCAGCGCCATGAGCGTCATCAAACTTGCCGCCACGTCCGTGCCGATTCCGACGATCGCATGGGCAAAATCGGCCACACCGAGTTGCCGCAATACCATCGCATTGGTGGCGTCGGCCTGGACGGCATGTGTGAGTCGGTCCGCCCAGGCATGCACCGGATCGGACTCTCGGTCGATGCCCATCACGTCATGACCCAGATGCACCAGCGAGCGGGCGACTGCCCCTCCGAAGCGGCCCAACCCGATGACCACGACACTGTCGCCTTTGGAAAAGGCGTATTGCTCGGAAAACAACAATTTAGCCAACAATCGGATGTTCCTCTGGATAGCGGTACGGCATACGGTGCGCGCCCAACGCGAGTGAAACGGCGAGCGTGATTGTGCCAACCCGCCCGATGTACATGAGCAGACTGAGCATGAGCTGACTGGACTCCGGAAGCGCGGCAGTGATGCCCGTCGACAGACCGACCGTCCCGAACGCGGAGATGACCTCGAATATCACCTGGTCAGTAGGAAAGTCGGTTTCACGCAGGATGACCAGCGTGCCCAGGACAACCATAGCGCTGCCCAACACCATCACGGTGATGGCCTGGCGCTGCGCGGTTGAGCCTATCCGCCGGCCAAATATCTCGCAGTCGGGTCGGCCCCTTATTTCGGCGACGACCATCAAGACGAGAATCGCCATCGTCCCGACTTTCACCCCGCCGGCCGTACCCGCACTGCCGCCGCCAATGAACATGAGCAAGTAGTGGAGCGCCCAACTTTCGTGGGTTAACGCGCCGATATCCAAAGCGTTGAAACCGGCGGTTCTTGCCGAAACAGACATGAATAGCGCCGACAGGAGCTTGTCCATCACGGACATAGGCGCGAGGGTTCGCGAGTTACCCCACTCGAAATAAACGAAGAACAGGAAACCGGCGATTAACAGGATGGCGGTGCCGCTCAGGGTCAACTTCGTGTGTAGCGACCAGTGCCGAGGGTCATCGAACTTGTTACGCAGATCCTGCAGTACAGGAAAGCCAATACCACCGATAACGATGGCGATCATGATAGGAGTCAGAACGAACCCATCCGTGGCGTATCCCATGAGGCTATCGGCATAGATGGAGAAGCCGGCGTTGTTGAAAGCCGAAACCGCATGAAACAGACCGCTCCACGCGGCAGCCGGCAAGCTGACGTCATACGCCAGATGTAGTCGCAAGGTAAGCCATAGCGCGGCTGCCGCCTCAACGACGAGCGTGACGACGAAAACCAGCTTCGCCACGCTGGAGATATCACCCACACCCAGGGAGCGATTCTCGACCTGGGCGATCATTTTGGTACGTAACCGAAAGGATCGATTGACCAGCAGGCCTAGCAGAGTAGCCACCGTCATCATGCCGAAACCGCCGAGCTGGAACAGCCCGAGAATCACAACCTGTCCGAATGCGGTCCAGTAGGTGCCCGTATCCACGACGACCAGGCCAGTCACGCATACAGCAGATACAGAGGTGAACAGCGCAGTCACGAAGGGGGCCGACGCGCCGCTACTACTCGCGGCGGGAAGCATCAGCAGAACCGTACCCAACAAGATCACACCAGCAAAAATCAGGGCGACTACCCTGGCTGGATGCAGCGAAGACTTCATTCAATCGCCCTTACGATGCTAGGAACAGCAAATAGAACTCGCAGGGCGGGTACTTTACTCCTCAATAGCGAGCAATAGCATGCCTATCGGCGGACGTTTGCTCACTCGGTCTTGGTACGAAACAGAGTGGGTGCCGGGCACATAAAGCTAGAGCGCGTGAGTTTTGAGTTCGACACTCAGATCGTCTGAGCGAGCCGAGACATGGTGAAACTTGGCTCGAGACTTACCCGCACGCTTGGCTTGGTAGAGCGCGCCATCGGCCTGAGCCAATACTTCGACAAACTCGCCGCCGGCCCATACCGCACCGCCCACGCTACATCCGATCTTTATCACCTGACCGGCCAATGTGACCGGCTCCGCCAGCTTCGCGATTATGCGACCAGCAGCGCGTTGCACGTTGGCCAGGGACTCGCCAGCGCGCAAGCGAAGCAGGAGTACGAACTCGTCACCGCCGTGACGGACGGCGATGTCTCCATCGCGCACCGCAGCCAATAACCTGATGCCTACCTCATGCAGCAAGGCATCACCGACGGCATGACCGAAGCGATCGTTGATCGGCTTGAACCCGTCCAGATCCAAGCACAGGACGCCGAAACTGGGCTGCGCTTCCGCGTCGTTGCGCACCGCCTCGACATACTTCTCCAGCGCCGCTCGGTTGGGCAATCCAGTGACGAGATCGCGATAAGCGATTCCCTCGACCAGCGCCAGCTGATTCCGTTTCCGAGTCAGGCTCTCGACGAGATGGCGGATCGCAACGCTGAGGGTTTCGACCTCCCGTGTGCCTTTCAGCAAGGGAATACGCACATCAGCACCTTCGGATAGACGCGCAGCGGCATTGGCGATTTCGTTCACCGGTCCTGTGATCATGCCAGCGGCAAACCACCCGATTACCGCAAACCCGATAGAAAGTACGCCGCCCCACATGAGGATTTCGTTGCGCACTGCGACAGCTTCGGCGAAGGCGGCCGCCGAAGGTTGCCGTGCAACTACGGTCCACCCCAGGCCTGGGTAGTCATCAATGCCTACACTGTGCGCAGCACCCGTCACATACTCATTACCGTCCTGCCACTGCTCGACCGACCAGCTCTGAGCAGCATCGGGGTTCAGCCTTATATCGATGGGCTTGCCGATCATCTCCTTGGGTCCGAGCAGTACCGTACGGTCTTTGCTGATCACCAGAAACTCAAGGCCGCGCAAACGCTTCTGCAGCGGCTCGAATAGTGACCGGCCGACCTCATCAGCCCACTCCCAGGAAAGGTGCGCGGCAAGCACACCCATCAGCCTGCCGCCGTCGTCCCGGACAGGCATGCTGATGTCGACAAACTTCATCGCTTCGCCAGAGGGATTGGGGAGCAGCTTTGCCAGCAGAACTGCCTCGTGCACGTCCCCGACGAACGTTTTTTCCAGCCCGTTGGTAAAGACTGGTCGCTGGGAAATATCTGCGCCTTCTAACAAGCCGCCTGTAGACGCGGCGACCTTGCCATGCGCATCGGTAAGGCCAATCCATGAATAGCTTGGAAACTGCGCGCTGAGGTGGTTCAGCAGCAACCTAGCCTCACCGATATTCGCCGGGTTGCGCAGCGCCTCAAGCTCGCTGAGTACGGTGAGTTCCTTCGACCGGCCACTCATATCGCGATCAAGACGATCAACCATCGAATAGGCGAACTCAGCAAGCTGAAGTCCGGTTTGCTCCTTGAGCCTGGAGATCGACGACTCGCCGATGATGGTGCCGAAGATGCAACTCAGGATCAGTGCGACCAATGCGACAACGATGGCGAATCTCGCGCGAAGACTATGAAGCGAAGCTAAAAACATGGTCGCAACTCAAGGATGGAATCAAAAAGCCAGTATAACTTGGCGTATCAATGCGCTGTATCGGCTGGCCAGCCAGTTTTTGAAGGCGCAAGCATCCTTGCATTATTCAAAAGATCGCTTGAGTTGCACGTCTTGCCGCAGCGTTCGCCCCCTGCAGGCTGAGCTCATCAGCGTGGGAATCGGATCTATAGCCGCAGCAGGCAATCGCTAAGAGGATCAGGCTGGCAATGAGGGGGCGGGGCTTGAGCCGTTCCGTTATGATATAACGTCAGCGAAAAGCGGCGACCTTCTCGCCTTCGATAGATGCGCCGCTATACCCACTCCTTTACCGATCCCACGCCTAATGAAACCAACAGTGCCGTACACCACTCTAGGGCAAGTCCTGAGTCTCGGAAGCCTCGCCCTCTTTGTTACCGACACCCATGCCCAGGACGCCGCCCGGCTTCCGACGATGACGATACAAGCCGAGCACATGAAGGACGCCGGATCCTATGCACCCAGCTCGATCTCAGTCGGCAGTAAAGTGCCTGTGTCGCCCCTCGAGGTGCCGCAATCGGTCAGCGTGGTGACGCGGCAACGCATCGAGGACCAGAACATGGTCACGCTTGGTGATGCGCTGAACGAGGTCACTGGCGTCACCGTCACGCCGTGGGACTCGCTGACGCACCAGTACCGGTCCCGTGGCTACATCATGGACATGGCCTACGACGGCGTGCCGGTGTACGGCAGCAATGGCAATCAGGAGTTTGACCTGGCCATCTACGAGCGGGTCGAAGTGCTACGTGGCCCGGCCGCGCTGTTCATGGGTTCCGGTTAGGGCGGTGGGTTAGTCAATCTGGTGCGCAAAAGGGGGCTGGACACCTTCGGCGCATCGCTTACAACCTCCGCTGGTTCCTGGGACAACTACCGGACGGAAGTCGATGTCGGCGGCCCACTGAGCGCTGACGGGCGTCTACGCAGCCGTTTCGTTGCCAGCTGGCAGGAGCAAGATTATTTCTGGGACGTATCCCACAAGGAGAAATGGCTGGGCTACGGCACGCTCGATTACTCCCTGACACCTAACACGGTCGTGTCCGTTTCGTTCACCCATCAGGAAGACCACACCGACTCGCCCAGTATGGGTCTGCCGGCCTATACGGATGGTCGTTTCCTCGACGTGTCCCGCTCGACGCATGTCTACCCGGACTGGACCATGATGGGCTTCGAGACCACCGAGTTGGCGCTGGACCTGGAACATCGTTTCGCCAATAACTGGATGGTGAAAAGCAAGTTGCTCGAGCGGCGCCAGGACAAGTTCTGGAAGGACAGCTTTCCCACCGTCGGTGTCGATCCGCAAACAGGGTTGATCGCTCAGTACAACAGGCGCGCCAACGACTCGGACATTGAGCAAAGCGCCTTCGATATCTATACATCCGGCCCTTTCAGTCTGCTGAGCCGCACGCACGAGATGACGATTGGCTACAACCGAAACCGGCAGTTCGACAGCTCAAGCTACGGTGACGCGTCGCCGGTATTCGACGTGCCGTTAGGCAATCCCAACGTAGTGCCCGAGCCTGATACTGCGTACACCAGAGGCAGCGAAAACGAGATAGAGCAGCAAGGCTTTTACGGCCAGACGCGCCTGTCCATCACCGATCCGCTGATATTGGTGCTGGGAGCGAGAACAAGCGACTTCGAACGAAAATCGCGTAGTGTTGCGCCGTCCACCCCAACCCAATGGCGCACGGGAGCGACGGAGTCCGGCGAATTCACGCCCTACGGCGGCCTGATCTATTACTTCGCGCCGAACATGACGGGCTATGTCAGCTACTCGGACATCTTCGTCCCTCAAGGTCAGCTGACTGCCGCAGGCGGCACCCTTGAGCCCCGTATCGGTTCGCAGTGGGAGGCCGGGCTCAAGGGCCAGTTCTTCGAGCAGAAGGTGAACGCTTCGCTCGCAGTTTACCGAACCCGGGATACCAATCGCGTCATGCAGGATCTGAACAACCCTGGTTTCTTCCTGGCAGCCGGGGAAGTCGAGGTCGAAGGATGGGAGTTCGAGATATCCGGTCGGCCTGCGCCTAACCTGAATGTCTCGGTCGGTTACGCTTTTCTCAAAAGTAAGTACCTGGAAGACCTGCGCAACGAGGGCGGCAAGTTTTCGCTTTTCGAGCCCAAGCACTCTTTGAAGACTTTCGCGAAGTATCAATTTACCGATGGGCCACTTGAGCGCGCCTTTGTGGGCGGCGGCGTACATATCAGCAGCGGGGGCAACGGCAGCAATTCGGATCTGCGTTCCCAGAGCGGCTACGCACTCGCCAACGCTCAGATCGGCTATCAGCTCGCGCCAAAGACGACAGTCGCCCTGCTGGGCAACAACCTGTTCGACCGGGAGTACTACGCGCGAGTTGGTGGGCTGAATACCTACAACACCTTCGGCGACCCGCGAAACTTCACGCTGATGTTACGCACCGCGCTGTAACGCAAGCGGAAAGGAAAAAAGCGGCGGCCAGACGATATAGTCCGGCCCGCTCGAGCAATCAGAGCCATCGTTCAGCGAGAGCAAACGACAGGACCCGTGAGTCATCGCAAAGGTCGCCTGGCGCCGTTTGCGCATGTCCGGCACATCAGCGTCGCGGCAACGGCGGCGCTGGGTTGAAGACACAACCAAACGGTGCTCAGCCGGTCAGCGTTTCGAGTTCCAGAATCTGCAGCACCGTGTCCAGCTGGTTCATCGACAACGGCGTGGCATAGCCGCTGTAGGTGAAATGCGGACGATCGGTGTTGTTGAACTCAAAGAATTCGTCATCCTCACTGCTCGCGGGGATCTGCTCCAGATCGTTGCCCACCTCATCCAGTGACCGGTGGAGATTGTCACGCAGCGCACCGAGGCGATCGGTGGGCATGTCATTTATCCATGCCGCAAACCTTTGCTGATCGGTCGCCTCGTTCAAATCGAGCCCTCGGCTATTGGCATAGCGTTCAAGCAGCGGCAATACGCTGTGACCCTGCCCGCTCTGGTCTGACAGGACCTGCGCCGCGGCTTCACTGAAGCCTGAATGGGTAAGGAAATCGACAGTAGTACCTGTCTGATAGAGATTGGACTGCTTGACCTGGTCATACTTCATCTGCGCACCGGTACCGAGCAACACGACCCCGATACCGATCGGCCCCCATATGCTGCCGGTCCCCACCGCCGCCATCACACCGCCCACGCCGGTCGATGCATAGATGGCTGCACCGGCAGAGTCACCGTTCTCCGCGGCTACCTTGGCGTTGTAGAAATCGAAAGCAGAGGTCAGCACGCCGAGGATTTTCACCGGCGTGCGATTGCTGCCCCCGACCAGATTGTCCAGGGTGCCGCCCTTCTCGATCATCCCGGCGCCCATCAGCACTTCGGTAGTCTTTTGCGCCACGCCTGCCGCGTCCAGCGTCACTTTCAGGCCAGTCCACAGATTCGGATCGTTCTGATAGTTCGCATGCGAATTCAGCATCACCGCCGTGTTGCCGAGTACGCCGAGCAGACGCAACGCCTGGCCTGTTGGCGTATCACGGTTAAAGGCACGAATGCCGTCGCGGGTCGTTGTGAGCTTGTCGAAGTCGGCATCCATCTTCTGCAGCCGCGCCTGCGCTTCAGCGACGGTTTCGCCAGGCTGCGGCATGGCGTCTTTTACGACCTTGAGGGCTTTGTCGAGATCGCCTTCTGAGATGCCGAGCAGGCGTCCTGTCGCTTCGGTACTGAAGTTGTCCAGCGCTCGCTTGACCTGCTCAACGCTTTTCGGATTGGCCGGATCGAGATTGGCCAGCTCCGGGACCACCGTACGACGGATGATCTGCGTCGCTGTTTCCTCGACGAACTTGCGTCCGCGCTCGGTCAGTTTTCCGTATTGGCCCAGCAACCGCATGCTGTCCGAATCGGTCAGCAGCGCCGGGTCAGCGTCGATCGCGATTCCCATGGCATTGACCGACTCAGGCGTGTCGAAATTCTCGATGAGCTTGCGGGCGAACGCTCGCTCGTCATCGTTCTCGATGGCCTGCAAACGCGTATCCAGATCGCCCTCGCCTTCGAACAACTGCGGATACCGCGCCTCGATCACGCCCAGGTTGTCGATCAGCTCGCGTCCGTCCTTCGCGACCTGAGCCCGCAGCTCATCGGCTTTCTTCTTCCAGTCCTCATCGCCAGCGACGTAGCCATCCACGGCTTGCGCAAGCTGCTCGTCGGTCATCACCGAACCGCCGTTCTGCTCGAGCCAGTTCAGTTCTGCCAGATGATTGCCATAGGCCTTGATGTCCTCACCGACCCGGTGCTGGTTCTGCTGAAGGCCGTCGAGGATGCCGCCGTCGGTCACCATCGTGGGCAATTCACCTTCGTACTGCCCGACCAGCGCCAGCGGGTAATTCAGGCTTCCGCCACTGGCCAGGTAAGGCGCAAAGGCGTGCATGTGATAGAAGCCCATCGCACTCAGGCGGTCGAGCGTTTGCTTGTCGGCTTGCGGATCGAGTCGACCGGTGAATTGGAGCAGGTATTGGGTTCCCAGGGTCTCCGTACGCAAGGCACCCTCGTCGCTGTAGATTGATTCGGCGAACGCACGCTCCAGCTCGGGCAGAACGGCCTCGGTCAGTTCACTGACCAGACTTGGATCAAGGCCGACGCTCATCTCGTCCAGGCGGCGAAACATCTCGGCGGTCTTGAACACATAGGGATTGATCGCCTCCTTGTGTTCTTCCGTCAGCGCGCTGGTGGCATGGTCAGCGGCGCCCTGGATGATCGCGTTGGCATCCGGCGAGCGCAGCATCGCCTGCCGAACCTCGGTCGAGGCGGTTTTGAAGCCTTCATCCAGGCGGGTGAGCGCATCGAGCGGGTCGGCTTCGCCGCGCGCATCGGCAACTCGCTCGCGTGCCTCGGATTCAACTTCGCTACCGGCATGGGACGATGGCTGCAACTCGATGCCCTGCATGTCAGCGCCCTGCTCGATCGCCATCTGCGCCGGGCCCGCATCGGTCCAGTCCCGGTCAAACAGCCGTTGTGTGGTCGCCTCTTGCGTCTCTTTCGGCAATGCCTCGATGAACTCACCGACGTCGGCGGCGAGCGCATCGATCTCGGCCTGATGATCGATCTCACCCGCATCGGCGTATTCGATCGCATTGCCGCGGGCATAGAGCTCATCGAGGAACAGCGCTTCGCCGTCGGCGAGCTGGGCCAGTTCACTCGGCGAAGGCGCCGGCAGGAACAACACCTCTCCACTCTCGATATGGTTGATGTTCTCGACCTGCGGGTTGAGCTCAGCAACCGCTGGCAGCGCCACGTGATTGTCTCTGGCGATATGGGTCAGGGTGTCGCCGCGCTCTACCACTACCAGCCGCTCCTGCGGCCGATGCTTGTCCATTCGGGGATCGGCAGACGCCTCGGCGCGTTCCTTCTCGGCCTGATGTACCGCCTCGAGAAAGCGCTCGCGCTCAGCCCTCCCTTGGGTCGGAAGGCTGGGCAACAAACGGCGGGCACCAGAATCATCGATCAGAAAGGCCATGGCGTTCCTCCGGACATGCGTTCGGTTCTTGGGATGGCAATGCAAGACGACACGACCTCCATCCCGGAGTCGAAACAAGCTGAGGCTAGGCGGCTGTCCCGCCGCTCTATCAAGACTGTGCATACGCACGATGACAGCGGTATTTCAGTCCGACCTGCCTGTGGAGCCAGCCAGGCCTGTCGGCAGCGCCGGTAAAGCTCACGACCACCTGTGGCGCCTGCTCGCCCAGCCAACCAAAACTTTCACATAACCTCGGTACGCTCGAACTGTACGCCCAGGTGTCTTGGCGTCCTGGCGTTTACATGACTGCCTCTGGAGGTCCCGGTGTCCGAACCCACCGCACTGCTGCAGTACCGTCCGCGCCTGGCGGACCTGCGACCTTTGGGCCAGCTCACAGCATTGGCCGAGCCGGCATACGAACTGATAGCACCTCGAACGACACCGGCTGAAACGCTGGCGGACAGGCAGGGGTATCACGCCGACTTTCTTGGGCAGTTCCATGTTGCTTGGCCTCGGCTGGCCGAGACCTACCGGGACGATGTTCTGCCCATCCCGGGCAGTGCCGAGGATCGGCTGGACTACACCCACTTTTCCATCGCCATGTCCCGAAGTCGCCGCCTGGCCTTGTTCGTCGGGGTGAATATAGAGGGCGATTCGCTGGTCGACGTGACTCGCGGCAAGGATCGCTGGAGTCATGACGGACGCATCCCGGCCGAGGCGCAGATTGGCGAGTTTCTCTATGCCGACAACCTGCTCGACCGCGGCCACCTTGTGCGCCGCCAAGATCCCAACTGGGGACCGCAGGCCGAGCAGGCCAATGCCGACACCTTCCATTTCACCAATTGCGCGCCGCAGATGGCCGGCTTCAACCAGAAGAACTGGCTGGACCTGGAAAACTACGTGCTCGAAAACACGCGACGCTGGCGAGCACGGGCCACTGTGTTCAGCGGCCCGGTATTCAGCGAAGCCGATCAGCTTTATCGGAACGTGCCGATACCGAGTGCGTACTGGAAGGTCGTTGCCTTTCTTGGCGAAGATGGAAAGCCCTCCGCCACCGCCTATCTCATCAGCCAGTCCGGGGAGCTGGGTCGCCTCGCTGCCGTGTTCGGACGCTTCCGGACCTACCAGCGCAGCGTGCTGAACGTCCAGCAGCTTACGAATATCGACTTCGGAGAGCTGGCCGACTATGACGGTTTTTCCAACGAGGAGCGCGCCACCGGCACCCGCATCGAAGCTGAGATACGGCAGCTCGCCGATATCAGGCTTTGAATAGGCTTCTCGCCTCACGCCTGGGAGTGACGTCAAGCGCAACCGAACGCGCCGTCGCTGCAGGATCGCCTCGAATCACGAAATAACCGGCAGCTTGGGTAACACGCTCATCCGGAGCCGCCGCCACGGCTGTCTGCCTTGACGCTTAGAACTTGATCAGGCGATCTAGCAACCATGCCGCTGCTGGGCCTAGCGGCCGCTGTCGAGACCAGACCGCATCGACCGCCGTCTGCCTGGGCCAGCCATTCATGGCGAGCTCCTTGAGCCGGCCAGGTTCGTAAGCCTGGACCAGGGACCTAGGCAGGATGGCCCAGCCAAATCCAAGCGCCGCCATTTCCATCAACAGCACGTGGTCAGGTGCCGTCCAGCATCGCGTGCTGACGATGCCCATGTCGTCGTCATTGGTGTCGCTGCCGACCACCGATCTCAAACGCAACCGACGCCATTGAGCCAGCGCCTCCGTATCGACCGATTCGAGAGTGGCGAGCTGATGATCATGTCGCACGAAAATCCCGAAAATCGCGCCGTGTGCCAAGCGTGCATGGGCGATAGCCGCGTCGTAGCCAGGTTGTGCTGCGATCAACCCGACATGCGCTCGACCCTGGCTGACCAGATCAATCACATCCGCGCCCTCAGCGATCAGGCATTCGAATTCGAGATCCGGGTAGCGCTGATCCAGCTCGCACAGTCGCTCCTCGTGCTGGCCGTGCTGGTAGGCATCCGATAGCGCTAGCGTCAGCCTCGCTTCCAGCCCACCCGCCAGCATTGCCGCATGCCGCTTGAGCCCTTCGCCAGCGACTAATACCTGTTCGGCATGTACGAGCAGCGTTCCTCCCGCTTCGGTGAGCTTCAGCTGGCGAGCCCCACGCACGAACAGTTCGACCCCAAGGTCGATTTCCAGCCGGGCGATCGCCTCGCTTATGGTCGACTGGCTTTTGCCAAGGCGTCTGGCCGCCGCGCTGAACGAGCCGCAGGTAGCCGCATGAACGAAGGATTCGAGTGATTCAGGAGACAAGGTCATATCGGTTAAGCCGATGGAAGCCAACTATGAATTGAGGGTTTAAGCGATGAATATAGCCGTGATCGACCACACATACGAAATCCCGAATGCAAAGCTCAGCCCCCAAACGCAGTTTTACCGAACGAGCCGGACACGCCATCACGTTCGAGCTCATTGCCGTGGCCATCTGCGCGCCGACACTTGCCTGGGTGATGGAGCGCCCACTCGCTCACGTTGGCGCCCTCACTGCGATGTTCTCTGCGGTCGCGATGCTCTGGAACATGGCGTTCAACATGCTGTTCGATCGAGCCCAGGCGAGGCTAGGATTCGAGCGCGGCATCGGTATACGGATGCTTCACGCGACACTGTTCGAGCTTGGACTCATCGTCCTGGTCGTGCCGCTTGCCGCATGGTGGCTGGAGATTGGCCTGCTCGAGGCGCTGTTGCTGGACATCGGCCTGATCCTGTTCTTCTTGCCGTACACCCTGGGCTTCAACTGGGTATACGACATCATGCGTGAGCGGTACGTACGTCGAAATGCGCGCGCCGCTCACGGATAACACCTGCTCAGGCCAGCGCGTCAAGCTGGCCGCCTTCAGACACGGATCACATCCGGTTCAGGCGCTTTGCTTTGCTGACCATAATCAGCTTGTTTGCCCAGTTGCCATCCAAGATAGGCCCATAGCAGCGCGCAGATTGCGCCGGCCACGGCGACCAGGCCGGCGCCCTGACCGAACATGTCCAGTGCAGTCTTTCCCCAACCGCTGACGGCATCACCGGCGCGATAGACGACCGTATCGATGACGTTCTTCGCCTTGTACTTGCTCTCCGCATCCAGCGGCGCGAAGAGCATCTCGCGGCCGGGCCGGACGAAAGCGTACTCGCCGATCCGGCGCACAATCATCAACGCTGCGAGCAAAGCGAAGCTGGGCATCAGCGCCAGGCCAATAAAGCCGACGCAAACAAGCAGCGGCACGATCGCAAGCAACACGCGCACGCCCAGCTTCTGCGCCAGCCGTCCGGTGATGAACAGCTGAGACAGCAGTGCCCCGGCCTGGACGACCACATCAATAGTGCCGAACACCCGAACCTGCGCCGCCCGGTCGGGGAACAGTTCGGCCACAAGGCGCGCTTGCTCGAAGTAAAGAAAGGTCGTCACGGTGGCCAGCAGCACCACGAAGCCGGCGATGCCGAGCAGATAGGGAGACTGCAGCACCCGCGTCATCCCGCTGAACGGGTTGCCCGGCACCGGCTTGCGCGTGCTCTCCGCCGGGGTCGCGCCAGGGCGCCCTGCTCCGCCGACTTCACGCCAGCGCATGAGCGAGACCTTGAGTGCCAGCGCGCCGCCCAGTAGCAGCGCGGCGAGCAGCATCAACCCCGCCTCTCCCAGACTGCCGATCAGCAACGCGCTGAGCGCCGGCCCGACCAGCCCGCCGACGCTCGCCCCGGCGGCGATGAAGGCAAACAGCCGCTTGGCCTGGGCGCTGTCGAACACGTCCGCCATCAGGCTCCAGGCCACGGACACGACGAACAGGTTGTAGACCGAGATCCATACGTAGAACACCCGCGCCAGCCAGGGGTTTTCGTCCTGCAGTAGAAACAGCGCGGAGAACAGCAGCAGGTTCAAGCAGAAGAAGCCGTACACCCAGTCGACGAAATGCAGCCGCGGTACGCGAGAGCTGAGCCAGGCAAACAGAGGCACGGCCGCGAGCATGACGAAGAACGTCGCGGTAAACAGCCATTGCAGGTTCTCCACCCCCGCCGCGATGCCCATCGACTCGCGGATCGGGCGCAGCATGAAGTAGCCGGCGAACAGGAAGAAGAACAGCAGGAAACCACTCAGTGCCGGGCGTAGCTCGTGTTCCTCGGCATTGATCATGGCGCTCAGGCGATGCACAACGGATGGCGTGCTCATGGGCGCGCTCCTGAAAAAGGAAGAGAGGTAACAGGGCGCGAGCGCAAGGCGGCCCGCGCCCGAGGGTTCATGGGTAGCTCACACCGGTCATCCGTTCCGACAGCTGCCACAGCTCGGCGGCATCGGCCTGGTTCGCGGCGGCGTCGGGAACCGTGGCAAAGCCCAGCGGCCCACGTTTCTCCTCATCGCCGGTCGGCCCGTAATAGGCGCCGCCGACCGCTTCCGGCGCGGTCGCGGCATACAGGGTCGGCAGCGCGCCCTGGGCAGCGGAGTGGTACTTGTCGCGGTCCTTGGCCCAGTTGGCGGCGAACTCGCTTTCCAACCCCGGCCCACGCTCGACCAGCTCGGTGACGGCGACACCGGGATGCGCGGCAATGCTGCGGATGCCCCAGCCGGCGGTATCGCTGTGGCGCTGCAGCTCCATCGCCCACATCAGCACCGCCAGCTTGGACTGCGCGTAGGTGGCGTAGGGGTTGTAGCCCTGCTCGGCCTGCAGGTCCGCGAAGTTCAGTTGACCTCGACCCGCCGCGATGCTGGACAGGCTGACCACCCGGGCGTCGTCGCTTTCCAAAAGCAACGGCATCAGCAGTGCGGTCAGGGTGAACGGGCCGAGATAGTTGGTCGCCAGCTGCAGCTCGTGGCCATCGGCCGAGGTCCCACGCTTAGGCGGCGCCATGATCGCGGCGTTATTGATCAGTACATCCAGGCGCGGCAAGCGCTCCTGAAGGCGCTCGGCGAGGCTGCGCACCGAGGCCAGGTTGGCCAGATCAACAGCCTCGAACTGCACGCGGGCGTCCGGAACCTGCTCACGTATCCGCTCGATCGTCTCCTGCCCGCGCTCGGCGTTGCGCGCGGCAATGATGACCTCCGCGCCAGCGCGCGACAGCGCCAGTGCATCCTCGTAACCCATACCGCTGGTGCCGCCGGTGACCAGCACGATGCGGCCGGTCTGGGCCGGCATGTCGGCCAGGCTCCAGTCCGGTTTTGGCGATGGCCGGTTGGCGGCTTCGACGGCCAGTGTCCCAGCCAGAGCCACCCCTGCGATCAGCGTTCTGGCCAGCTTCATCAATGGCCGGGCATGGCCGCCCGGCTCGGTTGCGTTTCTCTGCGCCATGATCGTTTCCTCTTCATCGTGAATGGCTTGCCTCAGGCAGAGGCGGCCGACGGATGAAGTATCAGCGTACGATCAGATAGTGATAATCCAGGCAAACATGGACGGGCTGTTCGTTCGCTCGTACAGTCGAGGAATTCAAGGAGGCTCCCATGCGTCAACCCAACCTGAGTGATGTCACGCTGTTTGCCGCCGTGGTCGAAGCCGGAGGGTTTCGCGCTGCCGCGCAGAAACGCGGCATGTCGGCGTCTTCGCTGAGCGATTGCATACGTCGCCTGGAAAACGACCTGGGCCTGCGCCTGCTCAACCGCACCACCCGCAGCGTCACCCCGACCAGCGCGGGGGAGCGGCTGCTGGAACGCCTGCGCCCGGCGCTCGACGAAATAAGCGCGGCATTCAATGACCTTGACGATGACGCCCACCGGCCGGTCGGCACCCTCAAGCTGAACGTGCCGGTGCCGGTGGCGCGCTTCCTGTTGCCGGACCTGTTGAGCCGCTTCCTCAAGCTCTGCCCAGCGGTGAACGTCGAAGTGGTGATGGAAAATACTTTTATCGACGTCATCGCCGCCGGTTACGACGCCGGCGTGCGCTACGAGGAAAGCCTGGCCAAGGACATGATCGCCATCCCCATCGGCCCGCGCCGGCAACGCTTCGTCGCCGCCGCTGCGCCTGCCTATCTCGCCGCCCACGGCACGCCGCGGCACCCATCCGAGCTGACCGAGCACCAGCTGCTCGGCCATCGTTTCGAGAGCGGCAAGGTGAGTATTTTCGAGTTCGAGAAGGACGGCCGAACCCTGCGCGTGCCGCCACACGGCCAGCTCGTGACCTCCTCCCATGACCTGAAGACCAGCGCGGCAATCAACGGCCTCGGCGTCATCTACACCTTCGAGGACTTCATCCGCGAGCCGCTGGCCGATGGACGCCTGACGCCCATCCTCGAAGACTGGTGGCAGTCCTTCGACGGCCCGTATCTCTACTACCACGGCCGCCGTCACATGCCCTCGCCCCTCAGAGCCTTCGTCGATTTCCTCAAGGCCGAGGGGCAAGAGCGCACCTGATTAGCGCAGGTCAGGGCTTGGGCAGATAGCCCGGCAACGCTTCCAGCCGCTCCATCCAGCGGGCGACGTGACTGTACGGCGTGAGATCCACATCCCCTTCCGGCGCCAGCACCACGTAGGGGTAGACCGCGCAATCAGCGATGGTCGGCCGGTCGATCGCCAGCCAGTCGTGGCGCTGCAGATGATCGTCCAGCAGCTTGAGCACCGCCGGTGCCTTGGCCAGCGCTGCGGCCTTGTCCAGCGGATAGCCGAACTTCTGAACCAGCCGCGCCGCATTCAGGCTCTGCTGGATCTCGTTCGCGGTGAAGGACAGCCACTGCACAATCTCCGCCTGCCCGCGCGGATTGTCCGGCCACCACGCCAGGCCGCCGTAAGCGCCGGCGAGGTAGACCAGAATGGCCTGCGAGTCGCGGACGATATGCCCGGCATCATCCAAAATCGGCAACTGCCCCAGCGGGTTCAGCTCTGACAGCGGCGGCTCCTTGTGCGCGCCATTGGCGAAATCCACGGCTACCAGTTCAAGGTCGATATTTGCCAGCGCAGCGAACAGCCGCACCTTGTAGCAGTTGCCGGATGGACCCAGGTCGTACAGTTTCATTGCGCACCTCCTCTGATGAGCTGATTGAATTCCAGAACGTTGCCGTCCGGATCGCGGATGAACAGCGCGATCCGCCGCGGGCCGATGGGATGCGGCCCCTCGGTGATGACGATGCCCTGCGCCTCGAGCCAATGCTGGAGCGCCGTGAGGTCATCGACGATAAATGCCGGATGGGTCATGCCGGGCCGCTTGACCGGCGCATCCAGCAGCACGTTGTGCGCATCAGGCGCACGCGCACCGTTGAAGATCAGGTTGATGCGCACGCCATCCGGGCTGAGCATTTCGTTCGCCTCGAACAGCGGAAAGCTCGCGCTCTCGACGAAGCCCAGCGCCTGGTAGAAGGCCATCGCGCGCGGCCGGTCGCTGACACGAATACCGATGTGGTCGTAGGCGAGAATGCGGGCGGGGCTGGCTGATTGATGCATGTGCGAAACTCCAAAAGACCTCAGTCCCTGAAGTGTCAGCCGCCCTGCAGGTTTCACCTATGCCGCCGGCCTGACAACATCTATGCAGCAATCGCACAAATCCAGGGGTAGCAATGGACAAGCTCAAGGCAATGGCCAACTTCGTTCGCATCGTAGACAACGGCAGCCTGAGCTCGGCCGCCGATGCCACCGGGCAATCCGTGGCGTCGGTGGTGCGCTCACTGGCCGCGCTGGAGCGCCATCTCGGCGTGCGCCTGCTGAATCGCAGCACCCGGCGCATGGCCCTCACCGACGAGGGCGCTGAGTACCTGGCCTGGAGCCGGCGCATGCTGGCGGACTTCGCCGATATGGAGCAGCGCTTGGAGGCCAGCGACGGCGCCGTCCGCGGCCTGCTGCGCATCACCGCACCGATGGAGTTCGGCCAGCGTTACGTTGCGCCGCTGGTGAACGAATTTCTCAAGGAACATCCAGAAATCCGGGTGGAGCTGAACCTGAGCGACCAGATCGTCCCGCTGCTCGACGAACGCCTCGACCTCGCTTTGCGCATCGGCCATCTGCCCGACTCGGCCATGGTCGCCCGGCAGATCGGCAGCACCCGGCTGGTCACCTGCGCCAGCCCCGACTACCTGGGCACAGCCCCCGCCATCGACACCCCAGCGGCACTCAAGGACCACGCCTGCATCGCCTTCGCCGCCCAGGGCCTCCACTGGTACTACCGCCACGGCGAGAAGGAACAGGCCGAGGAGATCGCCCCACGCCTGACCTGCAACCAGATCCGCGCCGCCAGCCTGGCCTGCGTGCAAGGCCTCGGCATCACGCGGCTGATGCACTATCAGGTCGCCGACGAACTGGCTGATGGTCGTCTATTAAGGGTGCTCAGGGATTACGAACCGAAGGACCTGCCGATCCAACTCGTCTACCCGCACGCGTTGCAGCTGTCGCCAAGGGTGCGGGCGTTTGTGGAGTGGGCTTGTCCTAGGTTGGAGAGGGGTATGCCGGGGTTGGATAGGTAGAGATGACCGATATCGGCCAAAAGCGGACCGTTACTGCTCCTACACTTTTTCTGCGGCTTACCTCCGAATTGAGCAATTCGACGATCAGGCCGAGAATCGCCACGGCGATCAGCACGGCACGCTCGAGGCCGCTGACGTCGAACAGCAAGGCGGCTGGAATCAACGCAGGTTCAGCAGCACCCGCTGGCGGAACGCCGCCTCGCCCCGATAGGCGGCCTTGAGGCCGGCGGCGGAGTAGCCGGCGGCATACCAGATGCGCGCCAGCCCCCCGCTGCGCCCTTTCATAACCGCACCACCAACCGGCACGTCAACGCTTGCCGCGCCATCGCTCATCACGCGGGCCGGCTTAGATGACATCGCAGCGCATCTGGCTGAACGTGCCGTGGGCAGTCAGCAATCGTCGCCAGTCCTGTTCCGGCATGGCCTGGCGATGACGTTTGAGCTGGCGCAGGTCATGCCGTGCAGCGGCACTGCGACGTAGCCGGCGACGGCTCTTTTCCAGATCAAGCAGCGCGACCTCGACACGGGTCGCGTCATCTTCACCCTGAGCCCTGATGAAGATGTGCTTGGGATAGCAGCAGCCATGCTGCCAGCGTGCCTGATGAATGCGCGCCAGGGTGATCCCGACCGCCGCGAGCATGCGCTCCTGTACCGCCGGACCGAAGCGCTCCCCCAAGTCCTGTTGATACCAGTCCTCCAGGCTGATGAAACCCTCCAGTTCCGCCGTCACCAGCAGCGCCTGCCACTGACCGGCTTGCTGCCGGGTCCCGCAGTAGACCAGTTCCGGCACCTGCACGCCGAGCCGGCCGAATGCTTGCAGCGCCTGCAGTTCGCGCAGCACCGTGGGCCGGCCGAGAGGATGCAGCGGCGACCGATACAGGTGGCCAATCTGCCGTTTGCAGTACAGCAGCGGCTGCTGCGGATCGCGCAGGCGTATCCGTTGCACACCGCTTTCGCCGGCGCGGCGCTGGTTGGGTTCCTCAACCCATTCGCCCTGCGTGCTCCACCAACGCTGGAAGGTGCTGGTACGCGCTTCACGGGCAGGCAATACGAGTGGTCGGCTCATGTTCAACCCCGCTTGCGCAGCACGTAGACCCGCCACATGGCGTAGCCCGGGAGGAAGTCATTGCGGTCGAGGATGTCGAAACCGGCCTCGGCGAATTCCGCCTCGATCACCGAGCGCGCGACAACGAAGCGGTTCTGGTTTT
>NZ_JAMOIC010000012.1 GCF_024448895.1 Stutzerimonas stutzeri | reverse complement strand
AACCCTTGCTCAGGCACGACAATGAAAAGTCGACCGCGGCTCCATCTATCTATGCCTACGCATGCCGCGGATGAACGCAGATTCGTAGGATGGGTCGAGCGAAGCGATACCCATCACAACCGCTCGGTCTACGGATCGTCACCGACCCAACCATCTGGCAGCGCTATCGCCCAGGCATGGCAATGAAAGTCGACCGCGGCTGCATCTATCTATACCTACGCATGCCTCGGATGAACGCAGATTCGTAGGATGGATCGAGCGAAGCGATACCCATCAAAACCTCTCGATCTGGGCATCGTCACCAGCCCAATCACCTGGCAGAACACCATCCCGAACGTAGCGGTGAAAGGAAGACCATGGCCAATCCGACACACGTTCTACATGCCCATGCTTGCGTGGGTTGTGGTGGACGTAATCGACGTGTCGCTCGAAATCCCGGTCGTCGCGGATGCGGTGTTCCCAGAAGCGTCGTTGCCAGATACCGCGCTCGCCCTTGCGCAATCGGCTGGGGCTGATGGGTTCGGTTCGGTTGAGGCTGCGTGAAAAAGTCGTTTTGATCAGGCGCCAGCGCAGCGCGTAATCGGCCTCGGTCGGTGGCAGCGTACAAATGGCATGGAGGTGGTCGGGAAGGATGACGATCGCATCGATCCGCCAAGGATGACGGCCCATGCTGTAACGGAAGGCGTCGCGTAACAAAGGGATGTTGTCGGTAAGCAGCGAGGATTGGCGGTCAGCGAGATTCAGGGTGAAGAACCATGTGGCGCCGGGGGTTTGGTCGCGGCGGTAGTTGGTCATGATGCAATCCTTTGCATTGTTCATAAGTGTGAGGGGGCGGTGTGATGGGTATCGCTTCGCTCAACCCATCCTACGATCGTAAGGCCTTTCTATTTCGATGGCTTCAGGCTGCGTGCATATAGCGCCTTGCCGCCCGTGGAGGTGGTGCCGCGGGCTTCCAGTTCGAAGCGTTTGGGTTGCGATTTGATCAGGTCGCTGAGTTTCTTGAAGCCGTAGAGGCGTGGGTCGAACGCGGGGCGGAGTTTGCTGATGTTGGAGCCGAGCTCGCCCAACTGGACCCAGTCGTCCTCGTCGTCGGCGATGTCGCTGAGGACTTTGGCGATGAAGTCAGCCGGGACCTTTTGCGCTTTGACCTGAGCGGTCTTGTCTGAGGCTTTTGCCTCTTCCTCGGCTTTCTCCATTGGCCCGGAAGCGGGGGCCTTGTCGCCATTGCTTGGCGGTTCCTGCGAGGTCTTGGGTGCATCGGCGCGGAGGATTTCGGTGTAGATAAACTTGTCGCAGGCTGAGACGAAGGGCGAGGGCGTTTTCTGCTCGCCGAAGCCGTACACCGTCAGGCCTTCCTCACGGATGCGCGCGGCCAGGCGGGTGAAGTCGCTGTCGCTGGAGACAAGGCAGAAGCCGTCGAAACGACGGGTGTAGAGCAGGTCCATCGCGTCGATGATCAGCGAGCTGTCGGTGGCGTTCTTGCCGGAGGTGTAGGCGAACTGCTGGATCGGCTGGATGGAGTAGTCGAGCAGCACCTTTTTCCAGCTGCCCAGGTTGGGCTTGGTCCAGTCGCCGTAGATGCGCTTGACGCTGGCGACGCCGTATTTGGCAATCTCTTCGAACAGCCCCTCGACGATGGCGGCGGGTGCGTTATCGGCGTCGATGAGTACCGCGAGATGGATCTGCTGACGGGTATTGCTCGGTTTAGCGGCCATGATTCGTCCCAGGGTGGAGGTGTGTCGACCTTAACGTCAGTGGTGCCGGTGCGGCCATAGTCATCTGTAGCCAATGCGTGGCCTGTCGCGGAGCGACCACAGCGCCGCTTGAATCTGTAGCGTGCAGACCCAGGTCGCGATTACAGAGCGGTCTGACGGAACCCTGGCGGCCGAGGCCTTTCAGAGACCTTGGTCCGCTGCGGATGCGCTTGGTCAATGCGTGTCCCGCACTCATATTCATCGGACGGTTTCGACCGATGCGGCGCTCTGGCTGGTGCTCTCGGGCTCAGCGACTAGAGTTAGCCGTATCCGTCCGTCCCTCAACGACAAGGCGTTTCCATGACCGCGATCATCGACTTCCTCAACACGATCTTCTGGGGCTATGTCCTTATTTACGGTCTGCTCGCGGTTGGGGTGTTCTTCACCATCCGCCTGGGCTTTCTGCAGTTCTTGCACTTCGGCGAGATGGTGCGCGCCATTCGCGGCGCGCGGCAAAGTGACGCCTCGGGGATCTCACCGTTCCAGGCGCTGTGCACCAGCCTCGCATCACGGGTGGGTACCGGTAACCTGGCCGGCGTGGCGGTTGCGCTCTATCTGGGCGGCGCTGGGGCGATTTTCTGGATGTGGGTGGTGGCACTGGTGGGGATGGCGACGGCCTACGCCGAGAGTTCGCTCGCTCAGCTCTACAAGGTGCGTGACGGCGAGGGCCAGTATCGCGGCGGCCCTGCCTTCTATATAGCCAAGGGCTTGAGAGCCCCTTGGGCCGGCGGAGTGTTCTCCGTCGCGCTGATCATCTCGTTCGGGCTGGTGTTCAACGCCGTGCAGGCCAACTCCATCGCCGATGCCATGGAGGGTGCGTTCGGCTTTTCCAAGCTCTGGGTCGGGATCGCCATCGCCATTCTCGCTGGCGCGGTGATCTTCGGCGGGCTGCGTTCGATCGCGCGCTTCGCCGAGCTGGTAGTCCCGCTGATGGCGGGCCTCTATGTGCTGATGGCGTTGATCGTCCTGGTGATGAACATCACCGAAGTGCCGGGCGTCCTGATGACCATCGTCCGCAGCGCGTTCGGGCTGGAAGAGGCCGCCGGCGGTGTGGCGGGCTCCGTGACCGCGGCGATGCTCAACGGCATCAAGCGCGGGTTGTTCTCCAACGAAGCGGGCATGGGATCTGCGCCCAACGTGGCTGCGACTGCAACGCCGGCCCCACACCATCCGTCTTCGCAAGGACTGGTGCAGTCGATGGGTGTGTTTATCGACACCATCGTCATCTGCACCGCCACGGCGATAATGATTCTTCTGTCAGGCGTGCTTGAGCCGGGTTCGGGCGTGACCGGCACTCAGCTCACCCAACAGGCGATGGAAAGCCATATCGGCGTGGCGGGAACCTACTTCATCGCCATCGCGATTCTGTTCTTCGCCTTTACCTCCATCGTGGCCAACTATTCCTATGCCGAGAACGCGCTGATATTCCTCGGCGGCGGCAACAAGCTCGGGCTGACGCTGCTGCGCATGGCGGCTTTGGGCATGGTGATCTGGGGTGCTTACGAGGCGGTGGCCACTGTGTTCAACGCGGCGGATGCGTCCATGGGGCTGATGGCGACGATCAACCTGATCGCCATCACGCTGCTTTCCGGCACGGTGGTCAAACTAACGAAGGACTACATGGCGCAGATCAAGGCGGGCGTGGTGCCAACCTTCAAAGCGGCTGATTACCCGGAGCTTAAAGAGAAGATCAACAACAACATCTGGCGCTGAAAGATACATGCCCCGGCATGCGTGCCGGGACATGGTGTTGCGGGATCACTCCGGGAGCCGGTCCAGGCTTTTCGGCTCATGCATCGGGCAGCCATTGTGGCGAGCGCGAAACTCGGACGACATTTCATACGCCGGCTTGCGTGAACGCATGATGCCGCCGAGTGGGCGGTGCGCCGCGAGACCGTGCCAGGGGCTGAATGACATCTCGTCATCCACCTTCTTGGCACGCGCCTCGCTCCAGGCCGTTTGCGGCTGGACGTCGATCCGCGCCACCGTGACGTAAGGGCTGAGATCTTCCGGCCAGACCACCGAGGCATCTTCGATTGGCATCTTGTCGATGTCGGTGGCCAGCTGAACGCGCAACTCCCAGCTTCCGCCTTCTGTTGCGAAATGCGCGGCAATGGCCTCGCGCAGTCCGTTGGGCTTGTCGCTCAGGTCGACAGCTTTGTCAGTCAGTGCTTTCAACCCGGGAGAGACTGGCACCAGCGACAGCTTGGCGAAATAGCGGCCGTACAGGATCGGGACCACGCTGTAATAGGTTTCGCCCAGCAGATTGGTCATCGGGTGGCCGCCCATTCCCTTGAGCGTAGGACTCTCGCCTCCCGCTTTCTCGAGCAGGCTTTCAGCACCGCGCAGCGCGGCGGAAAGCGCCTGTTTGGCCCGAGGCGCGCGGTCGGTGGTCTTGGCAATCAGCTTCACTGACTTGAGAAAGTCCTTGGGTGTCGGCGCAAGGAAAGCTGGCGCGTTGACCATGACGAAGTCCTGGGTCACCTGGCCGTCGCTGTTGGGCAGCCGCTCACCGTCGACGCCAATCAGCTTGATCGCCAGCCCGCGCGGGGTCGACACCTTGTCATCGAGGATGTCGCCGGGGTTGGTCGAAAACCGCATCACCACCGGCATCCGCCCCGCCTTGGCAAACGCGCCCTGGGCCAGCTCCGGCGGCAAGTCGTCCATTACCTCGATCTCGCCCTGCAGCAAGCCGTGGCTCTTGGCGTGCACGCTGCGGATCGCATGGCCGCTGTGGGCGAAGGTCGTCTCGGTGATCTCGCGCATGGCCTGGATAAGGCCGGAGATGGTCTCGGACTCATCGTCAGGAACCTGTTCGTAGGCAGGGTCGAAGGGAAGAGGCGTGATGCTCAGGTGATCGGTCATAGGCTCGGCTCCGGAAGGTGATGCGGCTTATGTACGGCTGCGCCGCTGTCCAGTAAGTCGACTGCCCTCTGGTGTGATCGTTTCCTGATCCTGCATCTAGCCGGTGCCGTTCGGCACTCCGCTCCACCCGATGCTCTGCGGTTCGCCAATCAGACGGAACAGCGCTTAGCGCAGCCCTTGATTTAGCATCAGTCTCTGCTTGGTATGACCTGTATGCGGAATGTCGTAATACTACTCGTCTGATTTTTGTGGGCATTCGAAGTCGGGTTAAAGCCGTGGATGCCCAGTAAAGCCATCAATATCAATTATTTAAGATGGTTTCCGATCAGCTGATAGCGTCTAGCGTCCAATGTCTGGTCGTCATACCTATAGTTGACAATATGATGACTTGGGAAAATACTTGCACGTAGTACGACGACATACAGAGTCTCAGCTCTGATAACAAAAATGCTCAGGACAGTCTCGCTGCTATGAAAATCACCCGTGTCAGTGTCGAAGTGTTTGCCTACCCAACGCGCCGCGCCGTAGACAGCGCAGGCCATTCCCATCCAGGCGAGGAATCGCAGGCCAGCATGGCGATGCTGCGCGTCGTCACTGAAGACGGCTGCGAGGGTTACGCCTTCGGTGCGCCGGAATTGTTGCGGCCACACCTGATTCATAACTTCGTGCGCAAAGTCCTGATCGGACAGAACGCGATCGACCGAGAGCGTATCTGGCAGGACCTGGCGCATTGGCAACGGGGGAGTGCGGGGCAGTTGACCGATCGCAGCCTGGCGTTGGTCGAGCAGGCACTGTGGGACTGGGCTGGCCGGCGCTTCGAAGTACCGGTGTACAAGCTGCTGGGCGGTTATCGCGACAAGGTTCGCGCGTACGGCTCGACCATGTGCGGCGACGACACGCCGGGCGGCTTGTCCACGCCGGACGAGTATGGCCGGTTCGCTGAAAAGCTGGTCAAGCGTGGCTACAAGGGCATCAAGTTGCACACCTGGATGCCGCCGATCTCATTCGCGCCGGACCCGAAGATGGACGTCCGTGCCTGCGCCGCAGTACGCGAAGCAGTTGGTCCGGATATCGCGCTGATGCTCGACGGTTATCACTGGTACAACCGCACGGACGCGCTCTACATCGGCCGCGAGATCGAGAAGCTCGACTTCGCCTGGTTCGAGGAGCCGATGATGGAGGAGTCCGCCGAATCCTACGCCTGGCTGGCGGCCAACCTGACGATCCCTGTGCTTGGCCCGGAAAGTCTGGGCGGCAAATACCACAGCCGCGCTGGCTGGGTCAGTGGCCAGTCCTGCGACATCCTGCGTGCAGGTGTGGCCGGAGTGGGCGGTATCGGCCCGGTAATGAAGGTTGCCCATCTGGCCGAATCATTCGGTCTGGACTGTGAAATCCACGGTAATGGCGCGCCCAACCTGGCCGTGGTCGGCGCGATCAAGAACTGCAGCTGGTACGAGCGCGGTCTATTGCACCCCTTCCTTGAGTACGACGACGTACCGGCGTATCTGAACAGCATCGTCGACCCGATGGACGACGAGGGCTATGTGCATCTCCCGCAGCGTCCGGGGCTAGGTGAGGACATCAATTTCGCCTACATCGAGGCCAACACCCTCAGCCGACACTGATACCTGCAACCCCACGCATCAAGTCTGAATAACTACAAAAAAGGACTGATCGATGAAGCGCTCCTGCACCGTCTCACCGCGACCGGCCTGCCCGGTCGCCCATTCTCAGCCGTCGTGGACACTCGCCTACGACGTGCGGCCCGGTTCGCCGTGCGGGCGCTCTCCGCCCGGATAGCGATGGCGAGCGCATTGCTCGTCTAACTGAAGTTGTTCTACCTGGTTATTCAATTTGTTCTTTCAGCTGCTTGTTTTGGCAATGAGCGGGACGCTTTCGCTCGGAAAAAAGCTGGAACAGCATATGGAATATAAGAGCGTGGATAGTTTTCCAGGTGATCCTTTGTCTGTGCCTATAACTTTCAACAAATAAGAATAAAACCATGAAAAAGACAATTATCACGTTCGCTGCTGCAACACCGCTGATCCTTCTTTCATTTGCCCAGCCGGCTTTTGCCAATGAAGGTTACGTAAACTATCGCCACCAATATCTGGATGATTCGGAGCTGCACTCGGATCGTTTTCTGATTGGTACACGGTTGAAGAATGGCCTCGGCTTTCATGGCGAGTTGAAATACAAGACGGCCGGCAACCGCGAAGGTGTGGCATTCGACAACACCGTCGGCAGCGGTCACGAGCTGGTCATCGACTACCGTCACGTACTTTCACCTCAATGGGCGCTGACGCCCTTCCTCCGACTGGACAGCGTCGAGGAAGCCATGACATATAGCGGCGGTTTGCGTGTGGATTACCGACTGAACGAGCAGCTGAACCTGGCCGGGCGCTATCGCTACGAGGCGCGCAAGCTGGATCGGGACAAGGTGGACGAGTCGATGCCGGACCGGGCGCGGCAGGATCAGCACATCAATCGCTTCGACGGTTGGCTGACGTATATGCCCGAGGGTAACTGGACGTATGAATATAACTTCGTCTACCTGAAGACTGATTACATACGTTTCGATAACAAGAAATACGATTACGAGAACAACTTTGCCTTCAAGTACAAGTGGGACAAGAACTGGCATCCCTTCTTCGAGATCGGCGACGTCAAAGTCAATTCATTTGACGATGACCGGCAACTGCGTTTGCGCGTGGGCGTGCATTACAAGTTCGACTAGCCAACAACAGGCGTGCACGGCGAGTAATTGCCGGGCCGACCAGCCTGTGGTGGCGGCTCGGCACGACGTTGATGCCCACCGATACGAGAGAGCGCAATGAACATAGATATTATGGTGGTGGCGGGTTATTTCCTGCTGATGGTGTTCATCAGTGTCGCCTTCCGCAAAATGGCCAGTAAGTCGGCCAGCGATTATTTCCGTGGCGGCGGCCGAATGCTGTGGTGGATGGTCGGGGCGACCGCCTTCATGACGCAGTTCTCCGCATGGACCTTCACCGGTGCCGCGGGCAAGGCCTTTTCCGATGGCTTCGCTGTGACCTTCGTGTTTCTCGGCAACATCTTTGCCTACATGTTCTCCTACTGGTGGTTCAGCCACCGCTTCAGGCAGATGCGCGTCGATACGCCTACCGAAGGCGTGCGCCGCCGGTTCGGCAACGGCAACGAGCAGTTCTTCACCTGGGCCATCATTCCACTGAGCGTGCTCAACGGCGGAGTCTGGCTCAACGGTCTGGCGATTTTCGTCGGTGCCGTGTTCGGCTATGACATGACCACTACCATCTGGATCACCGGCATTTCGGTGCTGCTGGTTTCGCTGCTCAGCGGCGCCTGGGGTGTGGTGGCCAGCGACTTCGTGCAGACGCTGGTGGTGGCGGTGATCTCGGTAGCATGTGCGGTTGTGGCGCTGGTAGCGGTGGGCGGCCCCGGTGAGATCGTCACCAAATTCCCGTCCGACTTCTTCATGGGACCGGACATGAACTACGGGTTGCTGTTGGTGGGCTCGTTCATCTTCTTTCTGGTGAAGCAGCTGCAAAGCATCAACAACATGCAGGACTCCTACCGCTTCCTGAATGCGAAAGACTCGGTGAACGCGCGCAAGGCGGCGCTGTTTGCCCTGGTGCTGATGGTCTGCGGCACGCTGATCTGGTTTATCCCTCCCTGGGCCACCGCGGTGCTCTATCCGGATGCGCTCAGCGCCCACGCCGAACTCGGCAATAAGGCCAGCGACGCGGTGTATCTGGTGTTTGCAGAGCGACTGATGCCAGTCGGCACCATCGGTTTGCTGGTGGCGGGACTGTTTGCCGCGACCATGTCATCGATGGACTCGGCGCTGTGCCGCAATGCCGGAATATTCGTCCGCAGTTTCTGGGCGCCGGTGGTGGCTCGCAACAAGCCACTGAGCGAGAACAAACTGCTGCGGATCAGCCAGGCGGCCACCGTGGTCAACGGCATCCTGGTCATTCTGATTGCGCAACTGTTCGCTCAACTGAAGGGGCTGAGCCTGTTCGAACTGATGATGCGCGTGGCGACACTGCTGCAATCGCCGATTCTGGTGCCGCTGTTCTTCGGCATGTTCATCCGTCGTACGCCGAAGTGGGCAGCGTGGGTCACCGTCTGTTTCGGCATGCTGGTGTCCTGGCTGGTGATGACGGTGTTCACGGCGCAATGGTTCGCTGGCCTGGCGGGCGTCACCCTGACGGCGCGCGAGCTGTCCGAGCTGACCACCACGATTACCGTGGCGGCGCATCTAATCTTCACTGGCGGCTTTTTCTGCCTGACCAGTCTGTTCTATCGGGCAGAGGCCAGTACCAGTGAGGAACTGGAACGCACGGCCAAGTTCTTCCGCGACGTGGAAACGCCGGTCATCGCCAAGGATGATCAGGACATCTATGACCGGCTGCAGCGCAACAAACTCGGCCAGATCACCCTGATGATGGGTGCCGGGCTGATGCTGATGGTGCTGCTGCCCAATCCACTGTGGGGGCGGCTGATGTTTGCGGCCTGTGCGCTGTCGATATTGCTGATCGGCTACCTGCTCAAACGAAGTGCCAATGTCGAAGAGGTGATCCGGACCATCCCGACACCTCTTGCCGAACGGCCTTCCTGACGCTTTGCGTTTACCAGCATCGGCCTACTTTGCGGTGCTGGTTTTTTTATTCTCGATGGTGGACGTGAAAAAGGCGCGGCGATGACCTCTCTCGACCTGGCGGTGTTGGCGGTCTACGTGCTGTTCATCATCGGTTCGGCCTGGTGCTTTCGGCGGATGGCCAACAACAGCAGCCAGTACATCAACGGCGGCGGCTCCATGCAGTGGTGGATGGCGGGCGCCACGGCATTCATGACCCAGTTCAGCGCCTGGACCTTCACGGGCGCCGCCGGCAAGGCCTACACCGATGGCTTTGCGGTGCTCATGCTGTTCTGGGGCAATGCCCTGGGCTTCTTCATCGCGAGCCGCTTCTTTGCCGCACGCTACCGCAAGTTGCGTGTTGAAACCTCGATGCAGGTGATCGCGCTGCGTTTCGGCAGGCCGACCGAACGGCTGTTCACCTGGCTGCAGCTGCCGCTCTCGACCCTGAGCGCGGCGGTCTGGTTGAACGGGCTTGCCTACATCATTTCCGCTATGACCGGGCTGGACATGCTGCCCGTGCTGCTAGTTACCGGCGTCATCATCACCTTTATTGCCAGCAGTGGCGGGGCCTGGACGGTGAGCGCGACGAACGTCATCCAGCTGGTGCTGATCCTCGCCATCACACTGGTGACAGGTGGATATGCGCTGTACATCGGCGGCGGGCCTGCGGGGGTCGTGAGTCAGTTTCCGGTGGATTTCTGGCTTGGTCGCGAAATGAACATTCCGGGCATCCTGGCGCTGTGGATGGCGGTGATCCTGATGCAGCAGACGGTATCGACCAACAACGCCATCACCTGCTATCGCTTTCTGGTCACGCGCAACGAGCGTGAGGCACAGAAGGCCGCGTTGCTTGCGGGGGTGCTGTTCGTTATCGGGCCGGTGATGTGGTTTATCCCGCCTTGGGTAGCCGCGGCGCAAGGTGTGGATCTGGCGGCGTACTACCCGCAGCTCGGCGATCGCGCCACCAACGCTGCCTACCTGCTCTTCGTCGAGCAGGTGATGCCGGCCGGCACGCTGGGGCTGACCATGGCGGCGATGCTGGCTGCGACCATCGCGCCGATGAGCGCCGCGTTGAATCGCAACGCCGGCATTTTCATTCGCAACGTGTACCAGCGCAGCCGCCACAGCGAGCCACAGTTAATGAGGGTGGGGCGGCTGTTCACTCTGGTCAACGGGCTGGTGGCGACCCTTGTTGCGTGGTGGATGTCCCGGCAGACCGAGCTGAATTTTTTCGATCTGGTGCTGATGATCAGCTCGATGCTGCTGTTGCCGATGTCGATTCCGGCGCTGCTGGCCGTGGTGGTGCGTCGCACGCCGGACTGGGCGGGCTGGAGCACCGTGGCCGTCGGTGGTCTGGTGTCCGCGGCTATGTACCTGGGCTTCAACCCCAGCGGCCTGCCGGGGTGGCTCGGCGGTGAATCGCTGAGTGCGCGCGAGGCGGGTGATCTCAAGTTCGCGGCAACGGTCCTCGCGCACCTGCTGATTACCGGCGGGTATTTCTTCGCCACCAGCCTGCTCTACCAGCCGCGTGGCGAGCGGGGTCGCAGGCGGCAGCTGCGTGGAATGTTCACCAACATGTGTCGCTCGCTGCAGCCGGCCGAAATGGCGCGAGTCGACCCTCTGCAAGCCCGGCAGCTGGGCGCCTTGCTGATCATGCTCAGCATTTTGTTGTTGCCTCTGCTATGGATCGCTGACGGGTCGCAGGGGCTGTGGTTGCACGCGGCGATTGCGCTGACAGTGGCGATGGTCGGGCTGGCGCTGCGGTTGTTGGCTGGTGCGCGTCCGGTGGGAGACGACGAGTCCCGACTCGGTCGGTAGTGGGGGCTGAGCTAGTTGCCGTTCGGCACCGGCGTGACTTTCGCCATGCGCGTCCGGCGAAGCCGCTCGCGGCTGTTGTTCAGGTGCAGGTACATGGCCGCACGCGCCGAGTCTGGGCTCTGCATGGCGATGCCGGCGTAGATGCTGTCGTGCTCGTGGTGGACCATTTCCAGATACGCCAGCCGTTCCTCGTTCGAGGCATAAGCCGAGTTCATCTGGGTGCGCGGAATCATTTTGGTACCCAGGTGCTTCATGATGTCGAACATGTACTGGTTGCCCGACGCCCTGGCGATGCGCAGATGGAACTGAAAGTCTGCCTGGATCGCGATGCCGGGCTTCTTCGAGTCCGGCTCCTTCATGGCGTGAAGTGCCTGCCGGATGTCGGCCAGATCAGCGTTGCTGCGATTGCTGGCAGCCAGACCGGCCGCATCGACTTCAAGGCTGATGCGCAGCTCCAGCAGATGCAGCACGTCTTCCAGGGTGGTGATGCTTTCCGGCCCCAGGCGCAGCTCCTGTGGCGGCGGCATGTCGATGACGAAGGTGCCGACGCTGCGTCGTGTTTCAACCAGGCCAGCGGCCTGTAGACGGAGAATCGCTTCACGCACCACGCTGCGGCTGAAGCCTTCCTGGCTGGCGATATCAACTTCGGTGGGCAGTTTTTCCCCACGCTTCAGCACACCTTCACGGATGTACTGGGAGAGTCGTTGCACCAGTATTTCCGCTCGGCGCTTAGGCGGTTGTGGTTGCCCTTGGATCATGTCCGGCTCATCTGTTGATGGTTCGCTCGATTGCCTCAGCGTCGCAGCATACACAGTTCGCCTGCGATGCCGCCTGCCTTGCCTGGGCGGTGGCATTGGGGGTCAGGCGCGTGGCCTCGTCACTGCGGAATCACTCCGAGCCCGCGTGTCATCAATGCTGCCAGCAGAGGCAGTAGCAGCAAGGCGAGCAGTTCGATGCGGATTACCAGCTTGACCATACGTGCGTGGGTCGGGGTGATGCTCGGTACTTGGCCGGCCTTGAGCGCTGGCCGCCATTTCAGGAAGGTCACAGTGGGGTAGATCGACAGCAGCGCGACAACCACGAACAGCCCGAGCTTGGCGTGGAAAAAGCTGTTGTTGAGGTAATAGTCCAGCCCTTTGCCGTAGCGCATGGCGCGTGCTGCGCCGGTAACGAGTACGAAGCCCGCGGCGATGCCGAACGCCAGGTCGACTCGGAACAGGCTGCGTGCGCGCTTGAAATTCAGCGGCAGGCGAAACAGCTGGTGTTCAAGCACCAGCAGCGCAAACAGCAAAAAGATCGCCACGAAGTGCAGGTAGGCGGCGACGGCATAGGCCATTTTTTCAGGATCCTTTGGTTAGTGTTGCAGCGGCGTCTTCGTCATGGACGGATGCCGTATGGCTAGAGCGGAACCATAGGGCCTGACGTTGCAGCCTTCGGGCGATGCTGCCCAGGCAGACGCCCCGCAGGAGCATGAAGGCGAGGAAGGCCAACCACAATCCGTGATTGCCCATTCCGCGTAACAGCCAGCCCAATGGTAACGAAATCGACACGGCAAGCAGCATGGCGTTTCGCATTTCCCGCGCGCGGGTAGCGCCGATGAACAGGCCGTCGAGCAGGTAACTCCAAACGGCTACCAGCGGCAGCGCAGCGAGGTACGGCAGATAGGTGAGGGCGGTTTCGCGCACCGACGGGATGTCGGTCTGCAGGCTGATGAACAGCTCACCACCGAGCAGGAAAAACAGGCCGAACGCCAGGCTTGCCAGCAATGACCAGCCACCAGCAACGGTAAGGATCCGGCGCAATTCGGTGCGGTTCTGCGCGCCAATGGCATGGCCGCTCAGCGCTTCGACCGCATGCGCCAAGCCGTCCAGTGCGTGTGCTGTGAGCATCAAGCCGTTGAGCAACAGTGCATTGGCCGCCACCGTGGCGTCGCCCAGGCGCGTGCCCTGCACCGTGACCAGAAAAAACACCAGCTGCAGCGCCAGCGAGCGCAGGAAGATATCGCGATTGACCGACATCAGCGGTCGCCAGCTGGCCCAGCGGCGCATGGCCTGGCGGTTCAGCCGCCCCGGATAGCGCAGCAAGGCACCGCGAGTCAGCGCCAGGCCGACCAGCACGCCGCTCCATTCGGCAATGACCGAGGCGCGCGCGGCTCCGGCAACGCCCCATTCCAGGCCGATGACGAACCAAAGATCCAGGGCGACGTTGATCAGGTTGGTGGTCAGCAGAATGGCCAGCGGGGCTCGCGCGTTCTGAGTGCCGAGAAACCAGCCAATCAACGCCAGGCTGGCCAATGCGGCGGGCAGGCCGAACAGGCGCGTATGGAAATAGGCTTGGGTGAGGCTGTCCAGCTCGGCTGAAGGTTGCATCAGTTGCAACGCAAAGCCTTTCAGCGGCTGAGCCGTAACACTGAGAAGCAGGGCGAAGCCCAGCGCCAATAACAGTCCCTGCAGCAATACCTGGCGTAGTGCGCCGCCGTCGTCACGCCCTGCGGCTTGGGCGGCGAACCCGGTGGTGCCCATGCGCAGAAACCCCATGACCCACACCAGCAGGGTGTAGAGGCTGCCGCCGACGGCCACAGAAGCCAGCTGGTGGGCGTGTGGAAGATGGCCGATCACCGCGCTGTCCACCAGCGCCACCAGGGGCACGGATAAATTGGACAGGATCATCGGTGCAGCCAGCGCCCAGACCCTTTTATGGGTCGGGGCGTGCTGCCAGGCGGTCATTAGCCGGGACATGAAAGGCTCCAGAACAGCCGGGCATGATACGTCGCCGAGGTTCTGAGCGCAGCCAGGCGATGGGGTCTTGGCAGGGTTTAGGCTTGAATCAGTGGATCAACCAGCTCAACAGCCACAGGCCGAGGAAGAGATAGATCACGCCCGAGATGAACGAACGTCGGAAGAACGCACGGAAGGCGCCAACCAGCAGCATCAGGCCGATCGCCAGGGCAATCAGGCTGATCAGTGAGCGGTCCATGCCGAGGGTGCGTGACAACCCCTCTAGAAAGTTGGCCCCGGCAGCAGCGAACAAGCCGAAGAACCCGCTGAGCGCATCGACGATGTAGCGAATCACCGTACCGAGCGCCTGGCCCAGCCATTCGAAAAAACTTTCCACCCGCATGTCGCTCTCCTGCCATTCGATCCAGGGCTGCAAGCGCAGCCGTTTCCTGGGGCATTGGGCTATCAATCCGCCCGGCAGTTCCCAAGGCGCAACTGAACCGAGATCCGCATGGTGGGTCTGTTCAAGGCTGACCGGCGCTTCAGGCCGCGTCGTCATGCAATTGCAATCCTTCCCGAGCAGGCTGTGTGCCACTGCTCCGACGAGAAAATAACGATGCCGATTGTTACCAGTCTGCGACCGGAATGGCTATCAGCTGTGCGCCCGCGTGCTTGGGCGCTGGGCCTGCTGGCCACTGGCATGCTTTACGCTGCGGCCACTTTCCACCTCGATGAGCGCGTGTTCTACAGCCTGAAGTCGGCCTGGCACGAGAATACCTGGGTCTCTCGCAGCCTCTGGTTGCCGGAGTATCAGGTGCGGGTCGATGCGCTGCCCGTGGCGTCGGTCGCCAACAACCTCTCTGGCCTGACCTTTGATGAACACCGTAACCATCTCTGGGCGGTGGTGAACAACCCGGAGCAACTGGTCGCACTGGATCGCGATGGCAACTTCATCGCGGGCTATCCACTGGCCGGTTTCAAAGACGTCGAAGGGATCACCTACCTGGGCGACAACCTGCTGGCCGTCACCGAGGAGCGCAGCCAGTCAGTGGTGATCGTGCCGGTGCCCGACCGACCCGGTGCGTTGCAGCGCGGCGATCACGCTTCGATCACCCTGGGCATTGGAGCAGGGGAGAACGCCGGTTTCGAAGGGGTTGGCTACGATCGCGCCGGCGACCGCCTTTTCGTCGTCAAGGAGCACTCGCCGCGAAAGCTCTACGAGATCAAGGGCATCAAGGCCACCTACAACGGCCAGATGAACCTGGAAATCATCGACCGTGAGGCCTGGATCGAAGACAAAGACATGGCCAGCGATCTGGCGTCGGTGCATTTTGACGAGCGCACCGGCCATCTGGTGCTGCTGAGCGATGAAGCAAAGATGATTCTGGAGCTCGATGGCGAGGGCGAGCTGGTCAGCTTCCGCTCGCTTTGGAGCGGTTTCGCCGGATTGAAAGACAGCGTGCCGCAGGGCGAAGGCATGACCTTCGATGCCCAGGGCGATCTCTATCTGGTCAGCGAACCCAACCTGTTCTACGCCTTCGAACGCAAGTGACCGCCCGCCGCGCTCAGCCGCGGCGGATCATCCACACGCCGCCAACGATCAGCAGCAGACCGGCAACCTTGCCGATGCTGATCGACGACTGACGAAAGCCTGCCCAGCCGAAGTGGTCCAGCAGCAGCGCCATGCCCAGCTGCCCGGCCAGCACCAACGCCATGAACAGCAGCGCACCGATGCGCGGCCCGGCAAAGGCTGCGGTAGCGATAAAGAACATGCCCAGTAGCCCGGCGCACCAGTGCCACCAATTCAGCCCTCGCAGCGCCTGCAGCGCGGGTAACTCCCGCTGGAACAGCACGATGCAGAATAGCGCCAGCGTCCCCACTGCGAAGGACAGCATCGCCGCGCTCATCACGCTGCCGAAATGCCTGGCCACCTGACCATTGATGCCGGCCTGCAACGGCAGAAAGGATCCAGCGACAAAGGGCAGCACGAGGAGCCACCAGGCAACAGCGGGCATTTGAATTTCTCCGGTAGTCACGAATGGATTGCTAGAAGCGAGACGGGATCGAGGACGACACTCGTATTGGCAAGTTTGCAGGCCGTGGCAGCCACGGTGGGATAAATCCCACCCTACAAAGCGGCGCCGTTACGGCCATTTATGAGGGGCGCGGCCGATCCCGACTCGTAGGGGCGAATTTATTCGCCCATTGCTAGCGCGGCGGGTACTGCGAGAGCACCTTGCTGACGGTTTCCCGGTACATGTCCGTGCGCTCCTGCGGGCCGCCTGGGTTGTCGCGCAGAACATGCTCGGCGCTGCCTCGCCAGACCAACTTGCCGTCGGCTGCATCGTAGAAATCTACCTGTAGCGTGCCGACTTGGTAATGAATGGTGCGGGTGTCGCTATACATCGGACCGCCCCAGAAGCCGTGCCAGGGGCTGCCCCAGGCGCCCATCGAAGCGGTGGTGTACTGCTGCGAGCGCTCATCGACAATAAGCCAGGCCTGCACCAGCACGTCCGGTTGGGCGCCTGACGCGGCCGGTCGCAAGCCGCGCTGGTCCAGCTGCTCGCTAACTGCGCTGCGGATGCGTTGCTCGGTGAGGTCGCTCTTGATGCGTGGATCGTCGGGGCGATACTGCAACGCCGGCTCCTTCCAGCCCCAGGAGCGATACGCGGAAAAGTCGCGCTGCGGATCGAAGTCACGTTGCACCTGCGTGCTTTGGCACGCGGCCAGCAGAAAAAGCAGGGGGAGCATCATCAACTGCCGGAACATGTCGGTTTCTCCTGGGAATTTGCTGAATTCAGCGCGGCGGGTAGTCAGCCAGCAGACGGTTTATGGCGTCGCGGGCGGCATCCTTGCGCTCGGCCTGGTTACCGCCACTGCGGGCTTCTGCCCGATTGCTCCAGACGCTCTGGCCCGAGGCACTGTCGATCATCTCGACGCGCACGGTAACGACTTCCTCTTCGTAGTTACGCACGATCGGTGCACTGGCGCCGATGCCAATCCCGGAACCGTAGCCTGGACCGTATCCGCCATAGCGACCGGCACCCACCCGGCTCCCGTAGTCATCGTATACCTGTCGCACCCGCGTCTCCATCTGCGCACTGGCGCTGATCTGCACGTCGCCCTTGCTGCCCTGAGGTGCAGGGCGCAGACCGCGCTGATCGAGCGCGCCGGCGACCATTTCCTGCAACTCCTCACCGCCGATGGATGCGGTGCCGGCCGGTGGATTACGCCAGCTCCAGCTCTGATAGGACGAGAAATCCCGTGGCGCGGCCGGGTAGGTCGGCGACTGGATCTGCTCGATGGGGGGCGCCGGCGGAATCGGTTCGGATTCATCGGTATAGGGGTTGCTGCTCTGGCAGGCTGCAAAGCTCAAGAACAAGGGGCACAGCAGCGGTAAAGCAATGCGGATCGACATCGGTACCTCCCGGCCGGCATTCAGCGGGGCCGGCACAACCAGTGCAGGTAACGCCCGAGGCCGGCGAAGCTGGGATGGCGGCGGTAGGCCAGTTCCATCTCGATCAAATCGGCAGGCTCGGTACGGGCCTGGAAATCGGCGGGCATGTAGTCATGGAATACGCGCACGCCACTGGTTGATTCGACCTGCCAGTGCGGCGCTAGTTGCGCGGCCAGCTCACGGGGGTCGAGCGGTTGTTGTGGTGTCAGGCTCTGGCGCTCGCCAGCATAGGTCTGGCTGCGCAGCTTCTTGAAATGGCCCTTGAGCAGGTTGCGGTAGATCAGCGCGTCGCGGTTGTAGAAGGCCAGCGAGAGCCAGCCATCCTCGGCAACCAGGCGATGCAGTACCGGCAGGATCGCCTCAGGCTCGGCCAGCCATTCCAGCACGGCATGGCAAATCACCAGATCGAAGCGGCCTTCGACCTGGCTTTCGACGGCCTGCCAGGGCGCCTGAATGAAGGTCGCATTCTGGCCGGCTTTGGCGAATCGCTGCCGAGCGCCTTGGAGCATGGGCTCGGCGGGTTCGGCGAGCGTGACCTCATGGCCTTGCTGCGCCAGCCACAGGCTCATGTGGCCGAGGCCAGCACCAATGTCGAGCACCCTCAGTGGGCGTTGCGGCAGGACCTCGGCGAGATCGGCCTGCAGCACCGCGAGACGGATCGCACCCTTTGCGCCACCGTAGATCTTCTCGGCGAAGCGCGTTGCCAGCTCATCGAAATGGCGGTCGCTCATCGGGCGAACCGCTGCTCGTTGTCGGCCAGCTTGGCCAGCAGCGCCTGTTCCATGTCGATGCCCAGCTCGCTGCACATCAGCAGCAGGTACATGAGGATGTCACCGACTTCCTGGCCGGCATGCTCCAGCTTGTCCGCTGGCAACTGGCGCGATTCATCCTCGGTCTGCCATTGGAAGATTTCCACCAACTCGGCCATTTCCACGCTGGCGGCCATGGCGAGGTTTTTCGGGCTGTGAAAGCGCTGCCAGTCGTTCTGGTCGCGGATCGCATGTAGGCGTTGGGTGATCTGTTCGATGTTCATTTGAAAAAGCGGGCTCGTTGTTTTGAGTGTGTGCCGGAAGCTGGTGGCAACAGCTCGTTCGCGCCTGGCGCGGCAGGGTCTCGTAGGAGCGTGCTTGCTCGCGATCAGCTTCTTCAGGCTACGGCTGCACTTGGCTGGTGTGGCGGCTTTGATCGCCAGCAAGCTGGCTCCTACAAAATCGCTGCAACTCGTGCAGGTCGCGCCAGTCGAGCTTCCTCGCGGGTCCGGTCGCCAGAGAGGCCGCAAGCTTCCTTCAGCTAAACAACGCCCGCAAGGGGCAGATTGATCAGAGCCGGCGAATCTTGAGCTCACGCTCGATCGCGATGACCCCGGGGCGATAGTCACGCAGCTCAATGGCACGTATCGCGAGGTCCAGTGCTTGCTCGGCGATTTGCTCGTGCTGCTGGGAAATCCCATTGACCCGGATCGGCAGGAAATCCAGCAGCTGCGCGTCCCCAAAGGTCGCCAGCCGCAAATGCTCCGGCCAGAGCAGGTCCCGTTCACGCAGGGCATCGAAGACGCCTTCGAGCAACACATAGGCGGTGGTGATCAAGGCATCGGGCAGCGGTCCGCGGTCGAGCAGGGCGAGCATCTGCTCGCGGCCACAGGCCCGGCTGAACTGTTCGGCCCGCAGCACGCTGACCTGGCCCTGATGCTGCGCAAGAGCCTGATGGAAGCCCTCTTCGCGTTGCTGGCTGATGCGCAAGGCTGGCCTCGCGCTGATCAGGGCGATGCTCGCTCCCGCGGGAGCGTCCAGTGAGCGGGTCAGCTGCGCTGCCGCCTCGCGGTCATCACTGACCACCGAACAGAAATGCTCGGCATCCAGCGCCCGGTCGAGAGCGATCACCGGGGTGCCGCTAGCTTGAAGCTTGCGGTAGCTCTGGTCGTCAGCCGGCAGGCAGCTGGCAACGATCAGCGCGTCGCAACGGCGGGAGCGAAGCACCTGAATGACCTGACGCTCGGTGTCCGGCTCGTCATCGGAACCTGCGATCAGCAGTTGATAGCCGCGCAAGCGGGCGCGCTGTTCCAGCAATTTGGCCAGGCGCGCATAGCTCGGGTTCTCCAGGTCCGGAACGATGAAGCCAAGGGTTCGCGACTGCCCGCGGCGCAGCCCGGCCGCCTGCTGATCGAGCTGGAAACCCTGTTGCTCGGCTACGGCCATGACGCGCTCGACCGTGGCTGGGCTGATTCGCCGTTGCGCAGCCTTGCCGTTAAGCACATAGCTGGCGGTGGTTACCGATACGTTGGCGAGGCGGGCGATGTCGGTCAGTTTCAACTAGAAATCCTTGGTCTGTTCCTGTCTGCAGTGACTATGGAACACGTTCTTACGGAGGGGTACATGGATGCCCGAGACGGGTGGTTTGAACTCGGGCTTCTAGAGTTACCCAAAATTGCGTAATGTGCCAAGTTCTGGTGAAACGTTTCAGCAGCTGTCCGGTCATAAGCGCCAGCCCAGGATTCGGGTCATGCCGGCGCGCTGTCGTTCGCACGCCGCCGGTATAAAAACAATCGCGAGCCCGCAAGGAGTTCTCCATGCTTGAGTTGAATGCCCAGCACATCCACATGCGTCAGCACGCGGCGGACAAGCCCGCGGCCCTCGCCCTGCTTGGCGAGGTACTGGTCGCCGATGGACTGGTGGCGCCCGGTTATCTCGACGGCCTGCGCGCGCGCGAAGCGCAGGGTTCGACCTATCTCGGGCAGGGCATCGCGATCCCTCATGGCACGCCGGAAACCCGCGATCAAGTGTTCACCACCGGCGTACGGTTACTGCATTTCCCCGCCGGGGTGGATTGGGGTAATGGCCAGCTGGTGTATCTGGCGATCGGTATTGCCGCGCGGTCGGATGAGCATCTGCGGCTGCTACAGCTGCTGACCCGAGCATTGGGCGAGGGCGATCTGAGCGAGGCGCTGCAAAAAGCCGAAAGTCCCGAAGCCATCATCGACCTCCTGCAGGGTGCGCCACAGGCGCTGGCGCTGGATGGCGAGCTGGTCTCATTAGGGGTCGCTGCGGATGATTTCGACGAGCTGGCCTGGCAGGGCGTCAAGCTGCTCAAGCGCGCCCAGTGCGTGGAGCCAGGCTTCAATGCCAGCCTGCCGCTTGGCCAGGCGTTGCCGCTGGGTGATGGCCTCTGGTGGCTGAGTAGCGAGCAATCGGTGCAGCGCCCAGGGCTGGCGTTCATCACCCCGACATCCAACCTTGAACACCAGGGCCAACCCCTCAACGGTCTTTTCGTGCTGGCCAGCCTGGGCGAAGCGCATCGGGCGATGCTCGAGCGCCTGTGCAACCTGCTGATTGAGGGCCGCGGCCAGGAGCTGAGTCAGGCAACGTCCAGTCGCACAGTGCTTGAAGCCCTGGGCGGAGAAGTGGCTGCAGACTGGCCGAGTGCCCAGGTGCCGCTCGCCAACGCCCATGGCCTGCATGCGCGTCCGGCCAAGGTGCTGACCGAAATCGCTCAGGCCTTCGATGGAGAAATCCGTGTGCGGCTGGCTGGCAGTGAGAGCGCCGGGGTATCGGCCAAGAGCTTGAGCAAGTTGCTGGCCATGGGTGCGCATCGCGGTCAGATGCTGGAATTCATGGCCGAACCTGCCATTGCCGGCGATGCGCTGCCGGCGCTGGTGCGCGCCGTGGAAGACGGGCTGGGCGAGGAAGTCGAGCCCTTGCCGGCCGCGGGTGAGTTGGAGCAGCCGGTTATCGCCATGCAACCTGATGAATCGGCCACCGAGCATGCCGCCTTGCGTGCGGGCGACCAGCTGAATGGCATTGCTGCCTCGCCCGGCATCGCCATCGGCCCTGTGCTTGTGCGTAAACCGCAGGTGATCGACTACCCCAAGCGCGGCGAGTCCCCTGTAGCAGAGTTGCGGCGTCTGGATGCCGCGCTGAAAGGCGTGCACGACGACATCGGCACGCTGATCGAAGCGAGTCAGGTCGCCAGCATCCGCGACATCTTTACCACCCATCAGGCCATGCTGCGCGACCCGGCGCTGCGCGAGGAAGTCCAGGCGCATCTGCAAAAAGGTTTGAGTGCCGAAGCCGCCTGGATGGAGGAAATCGAAATTGCGGCGCAGCAGCAGGAGGCCTTGCACGACAAGCTGCTGGCTGAGCGTGCGGCCGATTTGCGTGACGTTGGCCGCCGTGTGCTGGCCTGCCTGACGGGCGTTGAAGCCGATCAGGCCCCAGACGAGCCCTACATTCTGGTGATGGACGAGGTGGCGCCTTCGGACGTCGCCACGCTCAACGCCCAGCGCGTCGCAGGCATTCTTACCGCTGGCGGCGGCGCCACTTCGCACAGCGCCATCATCGCCCGCGCGCTGGGCATTCCAGCTATCGTCGGTGCTGGGCCGTGTGTGCTTGGGCTGGCGCCGAACACGTTGCTGCTGCTAGACGGCGAGCGCGGTGAGCTGCTGGTGTCGCCGACCGAGGCGCAGCTGGAACAGGCCCGTAGCGAACGTGCCACGCGCGAGGAGCGCAAGCGCCTGGCAGACGAACGCCGCATGGAACCTGCCATCACCCGTGACGGCCATCCGGTAGAGATCGCTGCCAACATCGGCGCTGCTGGCGAAACCCCGGAAGCGGTGGCGATGGGCGCCGAAGGCATCGGCCTGCTGCGTACCGAACTGGTGTTCATGAACCATTCCCAGGCGCCGGATCAGGCGACTCAGGAAGCCGAATACCGCCATGTGCTTGAAGCCCTCGAAGGTCGCCCGCTGGTGGTGCGCACTTTGGACGTCGGCGGTGACAAGCCGCTGCCGTACTGGCCGATGCCAGCCGAGGAAAACCCCTTCCTAGGTGTGCGCGGCATTCGACTGAGCCTGCAGCGCCCGGACATTCTCGAAACCCAGCTGCGTGCTTTGCTCTCGTCGGCCGATGGCCGCCCGCTGCGGATCATGTTCCCCATGGTCGGCAATATCGACGAGTGGCGCACCGCCAAAGCCATGGTCGACCGCCTGCGCGTTGAGCTGCCGGTAGCTGACCTGCAGGTTGGCATCATGATCGAGATCCCCTCTGCGGCCCTGATCGCGCCGGTGCTGGCGCAGGAAGTCGACTTCTTCAGCATCGGCACCAATGACCTGACGCAATACACCCTGGCCATCGACCGCGGCCATCCGACGCTTTCGGGACAGGCCGATGGGCTGCATCCGGCGGTTCTGCGCCTGATCGGCATGACGGTCGACGCCGCCCATGCACACGGCAAGTGGGTCGGCGTCTGTGGTGAGCTGGCTGCCGATGCGCTGGCGGTGCCGATGCTGGTTGGCCTGGGCGTGGATGAGCTGAGCGTGTCGGCGCGCAGCATCGCCTTGGTGAAGGCGCGCGTTCGCGAGCTGGATTTCGCGGCCTGCCAGAGGCTGGCTCAGCAAGCCCTGATGCTGCCTGGCGCCCATGAAGTCCGCGCTTTCGTCGGGGAGCACTGCTGATGGCTCGCGTGCTGACCGTCACTCTCAACCCGGCCCTTGACCTGACCGTGCAGCTGCCGTCGCTGCGCCTGGGCGAGGTCAATCGCAGCGAAAGCCTGCAGGTGCATGCCGCCGGCAAGGGGCTCAACGTCGCGCAGGTGCTGGCTGATCTCGGTCATCAGCTGACCGTCACCGGCTTTCTCGGTGAGGGCAATCTGCAGGCCTTTGAGCAGCTGTTCGCCGCGCGTGGATTTGCCGACGAATTCGTCCGCGTGCCGGGCGATACCCGCAGCAACATCAAGCTGGCCGAGGCGGACGGGCAGGTCACCGACATCAACGGCCCGGGGCTCAAGGTGAGCGAGGCGCACTGCACGGAGCTGCTGACGCGGCTCCAGCGGCTGGCGCCCGCTCATGACCTCGTGGTCGTCGCAGGCAGCTTGCCGCGTGGCATAGACAGTAAGTGGTTCGTCCAGCTGCTGCAGGCGCTCAAGAGACTCGGCGTGCGGGTGGCGCTGGACACCAGCGGCGCCGCGTTGCGTGACGGGCTGGCGGCCACGCCCTGGTTGATCAAACCCAACGAGGAAGAGCTGGCCGAGGCCCGTGGCGTCGAACTCAACGAGTCGGCAGCGCTGACAGCCGAAGCGCGACGACTGCAAGCCGAAGGCATCGAGCACGTGGTTATTTCGCAGGGCGCCAATGGCGTCAGCTGGTTCTCGCCAGGCGACCCGCTGCATGCCAATCCGCCAAAGGTTCAAGTCGTCAGCACCGTGGGTGCCGGCGACTCGCTGCTGGCCGGCATGCTTCACGGTCTGCTGGAAGGCTGGCCGGCCGAACGCACCCTCACACACGCCACCGCCATTGCCGCGCAGGCGGTTGGGCAGGTCGGCTTTGGCATCACCGACACGGATGGACTTGCGGACCTGGAGGCCAGGGTCCGGCTCCAGCCGCTGAGCCAATAAATCGAACAAGAGGTGAAGGAATGAATCTTCTCATCGTTACGGCCTGCCCCAACGGAATGGTCACCAGCGTGCTCACGTCACGCCTGCTCGAAGCGGCTGCCCATCGTCTGGGCTGGTCGACCGCCGTGGAAGTCCACGATCCCAAGGCCATCGGCTCGCCGCTGACGCCCGCACAGATCACCAATGCCGACCTGGTGGTCGTGGTGAAAACCGGGCCGTTGTCATTGCAGCGCTTCGTTGGCAAACGCGTCGCCCAGTCGACGCCATCCGAGGCGCTGCTCGATCCGGAAGCCTTCCTGCGCAGCGCTGCCGATACGGCGAGCGAACTGCAGCAGGACGACGAAGCGGATGCCGCGCACACCAGCGGCAAGCCCAAACTTGTCGCCATCACCGCTTGCCCGACCGGCGTGGCGCACACCTTCATGGCGGCTGAAGCCCTGCAGCAGGCCGCGATCCGCAAGGGTTACGACCTGCAGGTGGAAACCCGCGGCTCGGTGGGGGCGCGCAACGTGCTGGAAGCGGACGCCATCGCCGCAGCCGACGTGGTGCTGCTGGCCGCTGATATCGAGGTGGATGTCGCCCGTTTCGCCGGCAAGCGCGTGTTTCGCTGCGGCACCGGCGTGGCCCTCAAACAACCCGACGCGACGCTTGATCGCGCGCTGGAAGAAGGCGCTGTGCTAGCCGGAGGCGCCACAGCCAATACCGGCGGCGGCGAACAGAAGGGCGAAAAGACCGGTGTCTACAAGCACCTGCTGACCGGCGTTTCCTACATGCTGCCGATGGTGGTGGCGGGCGGTTTGCTGATCGCGCTGTCGTTCGTATTTGGCATCGAAGCGTTCAAGGAGGAGGGCACGCTGGCCGCCGCGCTGATGAAGATCGGTGGCGAAACGGCCTTCCAGCTAATGGTGCCGCTGCTGGCCGGTTACATCGCCTATTCCATCGCGGATCGCCCGGGGCTGGCGCCGGGGATGATCGGTGGGCTGCTGGCTGGCACGTTGGGGGCGGGCTTCATTGGCGGGATAATCGCAGGCTTCGTTGCGGGCTATGCGGCCAAGGCAGTGAGCCGCTGGATTCCCTTGCCAGCGAGTATCGAATCGCTCAAGCCAATCCTGATCATTCCGTTGCTGGCGAGCCTGGTAACCGGTCTGGTGATGATTTACGTGGTCGGCACGCCGGTGGCCAAGATGCTCGCCGGGCTCACCGAATTCCTCGACACCATGGGGACTTCCAACGCGATCCTGCTAGGGCTGCTGCTCGGCACCATGATGTGCGTCGACCTCGGCGGACCAGTGAACAAGGCCGCTTATGCCTTCTCCGTCGGGCTGCTCGCCTCCCAGAGTTACGCGCCGATGGCCGCCACCATGGCAGCGGGGATGGTGCCGCCAATCGGCATGGGCATCGCCACGCTGATCGCCCGGCGCAAGTTCGCGCAGACCGAGCGCGAAGCCGGCAAGGCCGCGCTGGTGCTGGGCTGCTGCTTCATTTCCGAAGGCGCGATTCCGTTCGCTGCGAAGGATCCGTTGAGAGTGATTCCGGCCAGCATCGCCGGTGGTGCGCTGACCGGCGCGCTGTCCATGGCCTTCGGCGCAAAGCTGCTGGCGCCCCATGGCGGGCTGTTCGTGCTGCTGATCCCCAACGCCATCAATCACGCGCTGCTGTATCTGCTGGCGATCCTCGCCGGCAGCCTGGTGACCGGGGTGATCTACGCCGTGATCAAACGGCCCGAGGCGCAGCCGCTCGCAGTTGGAGCAGCCGCTTGATGAACCGATCGAAGCGGCTGAACTAAAGCCCGTCGAACCTTATCCACTCAAAGCTGGTCGAGACTTTGTGTCAGAAAGTTTCACCGGCTTTATTTTTTGCTTTTGTTTGTTCGAACGAATCGGCTGGAGATTGTAGATGAGCATCGATTATGGGCCGCGCCCCCTGCGGATCACGCTAACCGCCCTGGTGGTTCTGGTATTGGGTGCATTGATGGCGGCCGGTGGTGCCTATCTGGGTGTGCTGGGCGGGTCCTGGTACTACCTGATCGCCGGCATCGGCCTGCTGGTGGTAGCGGGGTTGCTGTTCGCCCGCCGTCGCGCGGCTATCTGGCTGTACGCGGTGCTGCTGCTGGCGACACTGGCCTGGACGCTCTATGAAGTCAGCTTCGACTGGTGGCAGCTGGCGCCGCGCATCGACCTCTGGTGCATCCTCGGGCTCTGGCTGATCCTGCCGTTCGTCAATCGCTACGTGAGCGACCAGCTGGTCTGGCGCGACGGTGCGAGCGGGCTGCTCGCTATCGGCCTGTTGGGCGGCGCGCTGATGGCTGGGTTCGCCCTGACTCAGGATTACCACTCGCTCACCGGTGAATTCAGTGACGCGCAGATGCAGGGGCTCAACCCCGACGGCCAGGCGGGCCGCTCGGCCAGCGAATGGACAGCCTACGGCGGCTCCAACCGCGGTGATCGCTATTCCCCGGCCAACCTGATCACGCCGGATAACGTCGGCAAGCTGGAGAAGGCCTGGGAGTTTCACACCGGCGATCTGCCGGGCGAAGGTGATCCGGGCGAGATCACCAATCAGGTCACGCCGCTGAAGGTTGGGGACAACCTGTTCATCTGCACCCCGCACAGCATCGCCATTGCCTTGGATGCCGACACCGGCGAGGAGCGCTGGCGCTTCGACCCGAGCATCAACCGCGATGCCGAGTACTACCAGCACATGACCTGCCGCGGCCTGGCATTCCATGACGCCACGGCTTACGGGCCCACCGCGACGACGCCTTCCGATCAACCCGTGGCGCGTTGCGAGCGGCGCCTGTTTCTGCCCACCAATGACGGCACCCTGATTGCGCTGGACGTCGAAGATGGAAAGCCCTGCGAAGATTTCGGCGATAACGGCGTCGTCGATCTGAAGGCCGGGCTCGGCGAGGGCGCGTTGGGTGTCTACCTGCCGACCTCACCGCCCGTGGTCACAGAGAAGCTGGTCATCGTCGGTGGCTCGATCACCGACAATGGCGCGGTGGATTCACCCGGCGGTGTGATTCGCGCCTATGACGTGCGCAACGGCCAGCTGGTGTGGAATTTCGACCCGGGCAATCCGGAAGCCACGGACCCGCTGCCACCGGGCGAAACCTACGTGCGCAGTACGCCTAACTCCTGGACCATTGCCTCAGCCGACGAATCCCTGGGCCTGGTATTCATCCCCACCGGCAACCAGACGCCGGATCAGTGGGCGGTGCCACGCACGCCCGAATCGGAACGCTTCACCGACACGCTGGTAGCGCTGGATCTTGCCACCGGCAAGGTGCGCTGGGAATTCCAGACCGTGCACCACGATCTCTGGGACCGCGACCTGCCATCCCAGCCGACGCTGGTCGACATCGACGGGCCAGAGGGCAAGGTGCCGGCGATCATTCAGCCGACCAAACGCGGTGATCTTTACGTGCTGGACCGCCGCACCGGGACGCCCATCGTGCCGGTGGAAGAGTTCGCGGTTCCCCAGGGCGCCATCGAAGGTGATTACGCCGCGCCGACTCAGCCAGCTTCGGCCCTCAGCTACGCGCCGCAAGAGCCGCTGTCCGAGAAGGACATGTGGGGCGGCACGCCGCTGGATCAGATGATGTGCCGCATCCAGTTCCGCAAGCTGCGCTACGACGGTGATTTCACTCCGCCCTCCGAGCAGGGTTCGCTGATCTATCCGGGTAACGTCGGCACCTTCAACTGGCCGTCCGTGGCGGTCGATCCGAGCCGCCAGCTGCTGTTCGGCGCGCCGAATTACCTGGCGTTCATCTCAACCATGGTCAACCGCAACGACGTCGATCCGGACGAGCGCACCGGTGGCGGCGAGACCGGTCTGCAGCCCAACCTGGGCGCGCCCTGGATGGTGCGGCTGGAGCCGTTCATGTCGGTGCTCGGCCTGCCGTGCCAGACGCCGCCGTGGGGCAACGTGACAGCCGTCGATCTGCGCACCATGAAGAAAGTCTGGATGCACAAGAACGGCACCAGCCGCGACAGTGCACCGCTTGGCATCCCGTTTCCGGTTGGCACCCCGGCGCTGGGCGGCCCGATCGTCACGGCTGGTGGCGTGGGCTTCATGAGCGGCACGCTGGATTACTACCTGCGCGCCTACGACCTGCAGACCGGTAAGGAGTTGTGGAAAGGTCGGCTGCCTGCCGGTGGCCAGGCAACTCCGATGACCTACGTTTCTGAAAAGACCGGCAAGCAGTACGTGGTGCAGATGGCCGGCGGGCATGGCTCGTTCGGCACGAAGATCGGCGATTCCGTTATGGCCTGGACGCTCGAGGATGATGCGAAATAGGTCGATCGGAGATGATCTGATCACCAGCCTTCTCCCTCACAGGGAGAAGGCTTCCGCAATAGCTAACGCGTCGCCCTTAGCAATCTCCAGCGCTGGCGGCCACTCAGCAGGGGCGCCCTTGATAGCTGCGGTTCTCGCTGGGCTGTACGCATTGTTGCTCCGTGCGCTGCTCAATACGCGGAGACTTGTCCCGTAGGCTGGATGTCAGGCTGCCCAGAAACTTCATGGCCTGCGCCTGATCGTCGAAACGCCGCGCCCCGTTCAGCGATCCGGTATAGCTACCGTTGCTGGCGGCATAGCATTCCTGATTATTGGCACAGGTGAGGCCGACTACCCAGTACGGGCTGTTGATCAGCACCCCGGCCTGAGCGGAGGTCGTGGTCAGTGCTAAGGCGAACAGAAAACGCTTCATGATGTGGCTCCTGGGCTTGGTGCCGCGAACATAGCCTATCGCCGAAGCGCCGGGTGTGGGCGGCATCTCGATCGTTGATCCACCTGCTCTTTGCGATTGTCGAAAGACCACACCCAGCGATGGCGTGCAGTTAGGACGTTTTATTGACTACCGTTCGTCCGGGCGTCACGGTTCTGTCAAGCGGCTCGCTTAAACCCTTCTTCCAGCTTCCGTTGAAGGGGACGACCATGACCGACTCAACCAAATCCGAACTGGACCAGACACGCCGCCGCCTCGTTCAAGGCATTGGTGCGGGTCTTGCGCTGCCGGCCCTTGGCGTATCGCCTGCGATTATCGCGGCACCCGCCGCGCGCCCCTGGATCACCGATGGCGTGCAGTCCGGCGACGTACTGGCCGACCGGGCCGTGATCTGGAGCCGCTGTGACCGGCCGGCGCGGTTGGTGGTGGAGTGGGACACCAGCAGCGGCTTCGGCAATGCTCGGCGGATTGCCTCGCCAGTCACGGATGAGCGGCTCGACTACACGGCGCGGATCGACCTGCGCGGGCTGCCTTCGGACCAGTCGATCTTCTACCGCGCCCGCTTCGAGGACGCTCGGGATCACACCCGTAGCGAACCCTGGCTCGGTCACCTGCGCACCGCGCCTCGTCAGGCACGGGACATCCGTTTCGTCTGGGGCGGCGACACCTGCGGGCAGGGTTGGGGTATCAATGCTGATTTCGGCGGCATGCGCATCTACGAAGCGATGCGTCAGCGCCATCCTGACTTCTTCATCCAGAGTGGCGATGCGATCTATGCGGACGGCGTGATCCAGGCGGAAGTGGAGGCCGAAGACGGGCGACTCTGGCGCAATATTGTTACCGAGGCCAAGACCAAAGTGGCCGAGACGCTGGACGAGTTCCGCGGCAACTACCGCTACAACCTGCTCGACCATAACCTGCGTCAGTTCAACGCTGAAGTGCCGCAGATCTGGCAGTGGGACGACCATGAAGTCACCAACAACTGGTCGCCGGGCAAGGAGCTGGACGAGCGTTATCAGGTCAAGGACATCGAGTTGCTGGCGCGTCGCGGTCGGCAGGCGTTTCTCGAGTACGCGCCGATGCGGCTCACCGGCCGGGATGCGTCCGGCCGCGTCTATCGCAAGATCCCCTACGGCCCGCAATTGGATGTGTTCGTGCTGGACATGCGCAGCTACCGCGGCCCCAACACCCACAATCTGCAGTCGGAGCAGGGGCCCGATACCGCCTTTCTCGGCAGGCAGCAGCTTGCCTGGCTCAAGCGCGAGCTGCGCCGTTCGCGGGCTACCTGGAAGGTCATCGCAGCCGACATGCCCATAGGTCTCCACGTGCCAGATGGTACGGATGCTGCCGGCAGGGCGCGCTGGGAGGCGATCGCCAACGGACAGGACGGCCCGGCTGCCGGTCGCGAACTGGAAATCGCCGAACTGCTGGGCTACCTGCGCAAATTTCGGGTGCGCAACACGGTCTGGCTGACTGCTGACGTTCACTACTGCGCAGCCCACCACTACCATCCAAACCGCGCGCTATTTCAGGATTTTGATCCGTTCTGGGAGTTCGTTGCCGGGCCCCTCAATGCAGGCAGCTTCGGCCCCAATCCGCTGGATGCCACCTTTGGCCCCGAGCTGGTGTTCCAGAAAGCACCCGCTTATGCCAACGCATCGCCCTACGCCGGTTTTCAGTTCTTCGGTGAAGTGGAAATCGATTCACGCAGCGGCGCCCTGAGCGTCACCCTTCGCGATATCGACGGTGCGTCTGTCTTTTCCAAAACCCTCCAACCCCAATACGCCTGATCCCAGGGAGCGATATCCATGCGCCGCAACGACCGCTTCAAGCCGCACCCGCTCGCCGTTGCATTGCTGGCAATCGCCACGCTGAGCGCGCACTCCATGGCGTCCGCCGATCTGCTGATTTCCGAGTATGTGGAGGGCAGCGGTAACAGCAAGGCGCTGGAGTTCTACAACAGCGGGGAGACAGCGATTGCCCTCGACGGCTACCGCGTCGACTTCTACTTCAACGGCTCGACCAGCAGCGGACGCAGCATCGCGCTCACCGGTGAAGTCGCGCCGAGCGGCGTGCACGTGCTGGCTCATGAAAGCGGCGACCCGGCGTTGCAGGCCACGGCGAATCAGCGCGGCAGTGGCAGCTGGTACAACGGTGACGACGCCATCGTGCTGCGCGGTCCATCAGGGGAAATACTGGACAGCATCGGCCAGGTCGGTTTCGATCCGGGCAGCGCTTGGGGTTCGGGGCAGACGCAGACGGCTGATCGAACTCTGACCCGCCGGGCGTCCGTTAGCGTGGGTGATCGGAATCCCAGTGATGCCTTCGATCCGGCCACCGGGTGGCAAGGTTATCCGGTCAACACCTTTGCCCATCTCGGCCAATATGGCGAAGGCGAACCGGGTGGCAACGATGCGGGGCGGCGCTCGATTGCGGAAGTTCAGGGCGCCGGGGACGTCAGTCCGCTGGTGAACCAGACGGTGACGGTCGAAGGCATCGTCGTGGCTGACTTCCAGGCTGAAGGTGAGCTGGGCGGCTTCTTCATCCAGGCGCCGGATAATGAAACCGACGACGATCCGCGAACGTCCGAGGGGCTGTACGTCTTCGGATCGGGCAACGGGGTGGATGTGCAGGTTGGTGATCGGGTCCAGGTGCGTGGACTGGTAACGGAATACAACGGCCTGACCGAGCTGACCTCGCCGCAGGTCAGTGTTCAGGCACGCAAGCAACCGCTGCCGGCCGTGACCCAGATCAGCCTGCCACTTGCCGCAGCCGATGCGCTTGAGCGTTACGAGGGCATGCAGGCGCGCTTCGCTCAGACGCTGACGGTCAGCGAAGTCTATGATCTGGGCCGTTACGGCGAGGTGGTGCTGTCCTCCGGCGGACGCTTGTGGATACCCACCAACAAGGTGTCGCCAGGCGAACCTGCACAGCGGCTGCAGGCGCAAAACGATCTCAACCGGATCGTCCTGGATGACGGGCGCAGTGGGCAGAATCCCGATCCGATCCGCTATCCGACGCCGGAACTCGACGCCTACCGAACCTTGCGGGTCGGTTATGAGGTCACCGATGTGCAAGGGGTGCTGCATTACCTGGCTGGGAGCTATCGCGTCCAGCCGACCCAAGCTCCGAAGTTCGTTGCGGCGAACCCCCGACCTGCGTCGCCGCAAGCGGTGGATGGGCGCCTGCGGGTTGCGAGCTTCAATGTGCTGAACTACTTCAACGGCAACGGACGCGGTGCAGGCTTCCCTACTTCTCGTGGCGCCGATACGCGTGAGGAATTCCAGCGCCAACGCGACAAGATCATCGCCGCGATTCTCGGCGCGGACGTCCACATCATCGGCCTGATGGAAATCGAGAACGACGGATATGGCGAGCACAGCGCCATTGCCGATCTGGTGGCCGGCCTGAACGCCGCGTCACCGAGTCGCGATCGCTACGCTTTCATCGACCCGAAGCAAAGCCGACTCGGTACGGATGCAATCGCCGTCGGGCTGATCTACCGGCAGGACATGGTCAGCCCGCACAAGGATGCGGCGGTGCTCGACGGCTCGGTCGACCCGCGCTTCAACGACATGCGCAATCGCCCGGTGTTGGCCCAGACCTTCCGCGAACGTCGCAGTGGCGAGCGTCTGACGGTGGCGGTCAATCATCTCAAGTCCAAGGGGTCGAGCTGCGACGACATCGGCGACAAGGACATGGGCGACGGCCAGGGCAACTGCAACCTGACCCGTGTTCGTGCTGCCCAGGCGCTGGTCGACTGGCTGGGGCGTGATCCGACGCGCTCCTACGACCCGGATCGGCTGATCATCGGCGACCTGAACGCCTATGCGAAGGACGACCCGATCAACGTGATCCGCGCATCGGGCTACACAGATCTGCTGGCAACTTTCGGCGGCGGAGACGCGTATTCCTACGTCTTCTCCGGACAATCCGGCTACCTCGATCACGGCCTGGCCAGCACCAGCCTGACCCCGCAGGTGCGCGGCGCGACCGAATGGCACATCAACGCCGACGAGCCGCGGGTGCTGGATTACAACCTCGAATTCAAGACGCCACGCCAGCAGTCGCTGCTCTATAACACCGAGCCGTATCGGGCATCCGATCATGATCCGTTGGTGATCGGGATTGATTTGGGGCGTTAGTAGTTGAGCTGGAGTGAGCGATCCAGCCCCCTCTCCCTATGGGAGAGAGCTGGGGTGGGGGAATGTGCTTCGATCGTTTTTGGTGGGGCGTAGATAGTAAATGCTCTGAGCTAGAAGCGTTGATTGGGGCTTGGCGTGGCGAATGAGATACGCCCGGCCTCTCACCCTAGCCCTCTCCCCGGAGGGGAGAGGGGACTGATTGGAGTGGGCTGATGATTGGGTGTTCGACGGGGCTCGGTGGTTTGGCACTGCGTGGCTTGAGGTGTCGTTTGACGGTCAAAGGGTACCTAGAACTTACCCCTTGCGCTGCCGCCCCGGTATGACCCCTGACGTTCCGACGCACTCAATCCCGCCCCCTCTCCCTTTGGGAGAGGGTTGGGGTGAGGGTGCGTGCTTCGATCCAATGCAATAGCTCCGTCAGAACACCCTCCAGATTCTGCAGCACATCCAGATTATTGAAACGCAACACCTTCAGCCCCTGGCGCTGCAAATAGGCGGTACGCGAACGATCCTTCTCTAGTCCGGTATCGTCATAGTGCTGCCCCCCATCGAGCTCGACCACTAGCCGCAGCTCTGCGCAGTAAAAATCCAGCACATAGGGCGGGTACGGGTGCTGCCGGCGGAATTTCAATCCTGCCAAGCCGCGATTGCGCAGTCGCGACCACATCAACCGTTCGCAATCGGTGAGCCGAGTTCGAAGCTTTTTGGCGAAGAGACGCTGTTCAGGAGAAGGAAGTTCGGTGGGCATTTCACGTCCTTGTGGTAAACAAATCTCTCGCATCCATGCGAGAGATTCTCAGGGATTGAGCACAGCCGCGTTTGCTCAATTATCGCGCTGCTGATCTGAAGTAGGCGCGTTTACGGCTTAATGATGCTCGCGCGTCGCCCTGAATTTCACATCCGGCCAGCGTTCTTCCATCAGGCTCAGATTCACCCGGGTCGGCGCCAAATAGGTCAGGTGGCCGCCACCATCGAGTGCCAGGTTCTCGTAGGCCTTGTCGCTGAATTCCTTGAGCTTCTTCTCGTTGTCGCACTCGATCCAGCGGGCCGACCAGACGTTGATCGCCTCGTAGGCGCATTCGACTTTGTATTCCTCTTTCAGGCGGCTGGCGACGACGTCGAACTGCAGCACACCGACCGCGCCGAGGATGATGTCGTTGTTGCGTTCGGGGAAGAACACCTGGGTGGCGCCTTCTTCGGCCAGTTCCTGCAGGCCCTGGCGCAGCTGCTTGGATTTCAGCGGGTCCTTCAGGCGCACGCGGCGGAACAGTTCCGGGGCGAAGTGAGGGATGCCGGTGAAGCCGAGGTTCTCGCCTTCGGTAAAGGTGTCGCCGATCTGGATGGTGCCGTGGTTGTGCAAGCCGATGATGTCGCCGGCCCAGGCTTCTTCCAGCTGTTCACGCTCGCTGGAGAAGAACGTCAGCGCATCGGCGATGCGGATGTCCTTGCCGATGCGCGCGTGGCGCAGCTTCATACCCTTTTCGTACCTGCCTGAGCAGATGCGCATGAAGGCGATGCGGTCGCGGTGCTTGGGGTCCATGTTCGCCTGGATCTTGAAGACGAAGCCGGTGAACTTGTCCTCGACCGGCTCGACAACGCGCTCGTTGGCAGCGCGGGGCAGCGGCCGTGGTGCCCAGTCGACGACGGCATCGAGCACGTGATCCACGCCAAAGTTGCCCAGCGCGGTGCCGAAGAACACCGGGGTGAGCTGCCCGTTCATGAACTCGTCCTGATCGAACTCGTGGCAGGCGCCCTGCACCAGCTCGAGCTGCTCGACGAAGCGGTCGTACTCATCGCCGATGTGCTTGCGCGCTTCGTCGGAGTCGAGTTTCTCGATGATCTTGACGTCGGTGCGCTCGTGCCCGTGGCCAGGGGTGTAGACGATGATGTAGTCGTCGGCCAGGTGGTACACGCCCTTGAAGTCGCGATAGCAGCCGATCGGCCAGGTGATGGGCGCGGCCTTGATCTTCAGCACTGCCTCGATCTCGTCAAGCAGCTCGATGGGGTCGCGGATGTCGCGATCGAGCTTGTTGATGAAGCTGACGATGGGTGTGTCGCGCAGGCGGCAGACGTCCATCAGGGCGATGGTGCGCGGCTCGACGCCCTTACCGCCGTCAAGAACCATCAGTGCCGAGTCCACTGCGGTCAGGGTGCGGTAAGTGTCTTCCGAGAAGTCTTCGTGGCCGGGGGTGTCGAGCAGGTTGATCATGTGCTCGCGGTAGGGGAACTGCATCACCGAGGTGGTGATGGAGATGCCGCGCTGCTTTTCCATTTCCATCCAGTCGGAGGTCGCGTGACGGTCGGATTTACGCGACTTCACGGTCCCGGCCACGGCAATGGCCTTGCCCATCAGCAGGAGCTTTTCGGTGATGGTGGTCTTGCCCGCGTCGGGGTGGGAAATGATGGCGAAGGTGCGGCGCTTCGCGACTTCGGCGGCCTGAGAGGTCATGGCGGTCCCGGTATGAAATCGTGTCGGAAAAAGCCGGCGATTATAAAGCAAAGCCACCGGGCTGGCTTGGCGTATCAGCGCCGGGGCAAGCAGGGTGCATGGATTGGCATGTAGATGCTGACAGGCATCACTGCGTTGGCTGAGCGCTCAACCCATCGCCGCCGAGCGCTACCTTGCGTCTCTTGCGAGGAACATCCCCGCGTCATGTCGGTCGGTTTGAATAGGGTAGGTTCGCCCGTGCGGCAAAATATGGACTGAGAGCGGATTTTTCATTGATCTCAACCAGCTGTGGTTCTAAAGTTCGCGCCCGAACGTCCATGCTGGCAACGATCCATCCGGCTCAAGTACTGACGACGAGAGATTCACCAGGTCAACGCACCGGCTGCGACGGCCTGGCCGTGATACTCGGCGACATGCCTTGGGAAGTAGGCGAACCAAAGTGGGGAAACTGATCAGGCGTTCTTGCTCACCCCTAATCCGATTTTACGTTTCCCGATTTGGAGCCATGCATGTCGATCAAGATCGAAGATTATTACTCCCGTTCCACCTTCCAGAAGATGAAGGCGTTCGCTGACCAGCAAGAAACACCCTTCGTGGTCATCGACACCGCAACCATCGATAAGGCGTACGACGATCTGCGCGCCGGTTTCGAATTCGCCAAGGTCTACTACGCGGTGAAGGCCAACCCGGCGGTGGAGATCATCGATCTGCTGCGTGACAAGGGTTCGAGCTTCGATATCGCCTCGATCTATGAGCTGGACAAGGTAATGTCCCGTGGCGTTGGCCCAGAGCGCATCAGCTACGGCAACACGATCAAGAAAGCCAAGGACATCCGCTACTTCTACGACAAGGGTGTGCGCATGTTCGCCACCGACTCGGAAGCCGACCTGCGCAATATCGCCAAGGCCGCGCCGGGTTCGAAAGTCTATGTACGCATCCTGACTGAAGGCTCCACCACCGCCGATTGGCCGCTGTCGCGCAAGTTCGGCTGCCAGACCGACATGGCCATGGATCTGTTGATCCTCGCCCGTCAGCTGAAGCTGGAGCCTTACGGTATCTCCTTCCACGTCGGTTCGCAGCAGCGCGACATTTCCGTATGGGACGCCGCGATTGCCAAGGTCAAGGTGATCTTCGAGCGTCTGAAGGAAGAAGACGGCATCGAGCTGAAGATGATCAACATGGGTGGCGGCTTCCCGGCCAACTACATCACCCGTACCAACAGCCTGGAAACCTACGCCGAGGAAATCATCCGCTTCCTCAAGGAAGACTTCGGCGATGAGCTGCCGGAGATCATTCTCGAGCCGGGTCGTTCGCTGATCGCCAACGCCGGCATCCTAGTCAGTGAAGTGGTGCTGGTAGCGCGTAAATCGCGAACTGCCGTCGAGCGCTGGGTCTATACCGACGTGGGCATGTTCTCCGGCCTGATCGAAACCATGGGCGAAGCCATCAAGTTTCCGATCTGGACCGAGAAGAAGGGCGAGATGGAAGAAGTGGTGATCGCCGGCCCAACCTGCGACAGCGCCGACATCATGTACGAGAACTACAAGTACGGCCTGCCGCTGAATCTGGCTATCGGTGATCGCATGTACTGGCTCTCCACCGGTGCCTACACCACCAGCTACAGCGCGGTGGAGTTCAACGGTTTCCCGCCGCTGAAAGCGTTCTACGTCTAAGCGCTGGAGCCAATACTGACGCCGCGCTCAGAGTGGCGACAGGCTGAAAAAACCCCGCCCCGCTGGCGGGGTTTTTTTTGGGGTCTCATTGAGGAGTGGCGTTGATGACGGCTGGAGTCGCCGGCGGGCAGACGCACTGCTGCGGTCTTGGCGCAGTGACAATTTTCCAGCTCACTGTTGAGTCAGTACAGATCCCGGCGATACCGGCCTTCATCTTCAAGGGCTTGCAGCTGCGCTTCGCCGAGCACGCCCGCCAGAATCTGCTGCACTTCTCGGCCCATGCCTTCAAGACTGCCGCACACATAGATCGCCGCGCCCGCGGCGACCCAGCCGCGCAAGTCGTCGGCGGCGTCACGCAATAAATGCTGCACATAGACTTTTGTCAGTTGATCGCGCGAGAAGGCAAGGTCGAGTCGCTGAAGATGGCCGGACTGCGTCCAAGCCTTCAACTCGTTCATCAGTAATTGGTCATGCGCAGCGCTGCGCTCGCCGTACAGCAACCAGTTGCGCGATCCGGGCGTTGCGGCACGTTCACGCAGATGCGCTCGCAGGCCGGCGATGCCGGTGCCGTTGCCGATCAGGATCATTGGTCGGGCTGGATCCGTGCCGTGAAAGCCGGGGTTGCTGCGAATGCGCAGATCGATCCTGCCGCCGACGGGCGCGTGCCGGCAGAGCCAGCCCGAGCCGAGCCCGAGGCGGCCGTCTGGAAGCTGCGCTTCGCGGACCAGCAGCATCACCTGGCCTTCCGCTGGAATCGAGGCAATGGAGTATTCCCTGTGTGGCAGGCGAGGAAGCGCCAGGAGCGTGGCAAGGTCGCAACCATCCGTTTCTGCCGGCAAGCGCCGATCGGTGAGCGTGGCGGCCAGCGATTGCTTCTGCCCAATGAGCTGCGAGGGGTCGAAGCCGAGCTGATGGAGCAGGCTTTCCACATCGGCGTGCCGATTATGGGGTCCGACTTCGGCAATGTCGCCGGCCTGCCACTGCGGCGTTTCGCCAAGCGGTCGCAAGGTCAGCTGATAAACCGGAGCGCCCTGGCTGCCAGGGTTCAACAGCACTCGGCTTTGGAGCTCCCACGGCTGATAGGCGGCCGGCTGCCAGTCGGTGAAGTCGCTGCGCCCGCTGATGTGACCCAGTTGTTGCTGCCAATGGCGCAAGGTGCCTGGATCGGCGCGATCAGCCTCCAGTCGATTGAACAACGGCTGGGCCCCGAGAGCGCGCAACCGCGCATCGATCCGGCGGCCGAAGCCGCAGTAGTGTCGATACTGATGGTCGCCTAACGCGAGTACGGCGTATTCGAGCGAGGAAAGGTCGGGCGTTGCATTCAGCAGCCACTGTTCGAAGCGGGCGGCGTTGTCCGGTGCCTCGCCCTCGCCGTAGGTGCTAAGAATGAACAACGCGCGTCGGGCCTGACCCAGTGTTGCTCGGTCGATCGCGTTGAGCGCCTGAACGACTACCGCAACACCGGCTTCGCGCAGCTGCTCGGCGCTGCGCTTGGCCAGCTCCTGGGCAGTCCCGCCCTGGCTTGCGTAGCCGATCAGCAGCGCCTCGGCTGCATGAGCGGATGAATGCCGAGCGGGCTTGAGCTGGCTGCGCCATAAGTGCGCGCATACGCCGAGGTAAGCCACGATCACGAGGGCTGCCGAGATGGTGCGCGGTGGTTGCCACCAGAACAGGCACATCGCAAGCAGCAGGCTGGCGATCAACGGTGCATAGCGCAGGAGCGCGGAGGTGCGAGCCAAGAAAGCCGCCTCCTGAGATCAGGCTGGAAGAGGGTGATGGAACGTCGTGCTTCTCGGTCCGCTACTGCGGAGAAGCGGACGCCGAAGCGACGATGGCACTTCGGCGTCCGACGGTTACTGCGGTAGCACCTCGAGCGTTGCGCTGTAGCTGGCGCGGCGTTCGGTGGCGGGCTTGCTGACGCCCTTGTCGGTCTTCAGCTCGGCCTCAAGCCAGTACATGCCTGCGTTCGGCCAGGTGACGCTGACCTTGCCCTGGGCATCGGTCTTGGCGTTGATCTCGCCCAGCTCATCGCGGTAGCGGTTGCCGCCTGGAATCACACTGATCTCGACATCCGCCGCGGGCTTGCCATCAAGCAGGAATACAAACTCGGCCGCTTCGCCGGCGAACAGATCGTTAGGGTGAGTGATCGGAGCCAGCTCCAGACCCGTGCCAGTGGTTTTCAGAACGTCTTCGGTGGGGTTGCCGGAGGTCACGAAGACTTCCATACGGTTGCTGTTTTGGCTGACTTTGAGGTCCTCAGCCTTTGCCGGAACGGCTTTGGCGAAACCCTCGGTGGTGCCCATCCAGCGGTGGGTTTCGCCGTTCTCCTTCCAGCTGGCGAACAGGCCGTCATTGGCCACGGCAAGCTTGTAGGTGCCTTTCTGGGTCAGGTGCAGGTCGAAGGTGCTGCGGTAGCGACCCAATGCCCCATTCTCGACTTCGGCCTTGGAGCCATCCGGAGCGAACACCTGCAGTTCCGGTACCGGCCGCGGCGGCATGCCCGGGCGGCCAGCGGGCGGCGTGTTGTCTTCGCCAATGCCTTGCAGGCGCATCGGGAAATGCTCGAAGTAGAACAGGTCGTTGGAGACCGCGGCATCAACCGTCACCCAGGGATCCTCGCCAGACAACACGGTGGCGGACGGCAACATCCAGGCGCGGTGTGCCTGAGCCGAGAGTGGCAGGCAGACGGCGAGCGCCAGGGCGGTCCACTTCATTGCGGTTTTCATCGTGGGCTTCCTTGTATGAGGTTCGAGGTCAGGGTTTGAGGGTGAGGGAGATGGCGCCCAGTTCGCTTTCGCCCTGAGCTTTGTGAGTCTGTTTCGCCGTGGCCGGCCAGCTGAACGGAACGCGCAGCAGCTCGCGACCACCTACCTCCCGCGCGGCCTCGACGACCAGACGGTAGTCGCCTGGCGGCAGATCCTTGAGGGGCGCCTTGCTGTCATCGAATGTCAGTGTGTGGCTGCCGACCGCTCGGGTCGCGGCGCTGACGCCATCGACAGGCAGTTCAAGACTACGGCCGCTGCGTCGCCACCACTGGCGCAAGTCCTTGAGCCACTTTTCGCCTTCCTTGTCCTTGAGCTTGACGTCGTACCAGACGGCCAGATCGGCCACGTGGCTCTGGTCGGTTTTTTCCAACCAGAGCGCGACATAGGGACGGTGGTATTCGGCCACCTGCAATCGGGGAATCTCGACTGATACGTTGAGCTCCGCCGCCATCAATGGCGTGCCGAGCAGGGCAAGGGGTAACAGCAGGGTTTTACGCATCGCAAATCCTTAATGAATGAACAGCAGCGCAAGCAGCACGGGTATGACCAGGCCTGCTCCGACAAGCGGCCAGGTTGTCGGGCGGCCCGCGGCGTGGCGCTGCAGCAACAGCAGGCCCGTGAGGCTGAACACCACGCAGGCTGCGGCGAAGATATCGATGAACCAGCTCCAGGCGCCGCCAGTGTTGCGGTCTTTGTGCAGGTCGTTCAGGTAGGAAATCCAGCCGCGGTCGGTGGATTCATAAAGCAGCTCGCCGCTCTCGACGTCCAGGCTCAGCCAGGCATCGCCACCGGGGCGGGGCAGGGCGACATAGAGTTCGCCATCCGTCCATTCGGCTTCGCGCTCATCGAGGTCCAGGTCCAGTTGGCTCTCGATCCACTGGCGCAGGGGGCCAGGCAAACCGCTTATTGGCGTTTGTGCTTGCAGGCTTTCTTGAAGAGCCGCCGGCAGCACCGCCTGGCGTTCGATGACGACAGGTTTGGCCTCGATCTGCGCGGCATGGTTGAGCGTGATGCCCGTGACCGCAAACAACAGCATCCCGACCAGGCACAGCGCCGAGCTGATCCAGTGCCATTGGCGAAGCGTGCCGAGCCAGAGCTGCATGGAGATCCTTGAGTAACAGGGCGGAACGGGGATTCTAAAGTTCGGGTGCGGCTAAATGCCAAGAATTTACAGAAGACATACATTCGCATTGGTGCGGCACCGGAAAGCCGGTGCCGCACGCTGCAGCGGGGTTATCAGAAGTTGTAGGTTGCAGAAAGCCACAGTCGACGGCGTTCCTGGCTGTTGTTGTACGCGTTGTCATAGGCAAGCTCAGACTGGCCTCGGACGACATTCGTATAGGGCTCGTAGTCGAGGAAATCCTTATCGAACAGGTTGTATATCGTTGCGTTGAGAGAAAGCGCCTCGGTCGCCTGATAGCTGCCTCCGAGGTGGAAAAGGCTATACGCCTTGTAATCACCGAAGGCCTCTTCGGCATAGTTGATGCTGTTGGTAGTGTTGCGCGCGCGCTCGCTTCTGTATTCCCCGCGTAGCCAGGCGCTCACGCGGTCCGTGGCTTGCCAGTTGAGTGAGGCGTTGACCAAGTGTTCAGGGGTGTCGCTGAGTGGCCGCCCCTTGTTGGCGCCGCTCTTCTGTTCACTGTCGGTGTAGGTGTAGTTGGCGCTCAGTGACCAGCGCGGTGCCAGTTGCATGCGACTGGCCAGCTCGACGCCCTGGGTCACTGCTTCGTCGACATTGATGCTTCTGTTGAACGTAGGCGCAACGTTATCCCAGCCAGGGCCGATATCGACGCAGCCGGCACTGGCTGTTACCTGACAATTGTCCACTGTCGTCGAGGAAATCTTGTCCTCGAATTTGTTGTGGAACAGCGTGGCGTTGGCACTGAAACCCTCAAGGCTATCGAAATAAACACCGAACTCGCTGCTGGTGCTGGTTTCCGGTTGCAGGTCGGGGTTACCAATCAACGGCAGTGTTCCCTGGCGGCCGAATCCATTGATGCCATCGGCCAGCTGTTCGAGGCGTGGCGCTTTGAAACCCTGACTCATGCCGCCTTTCATCGTCCAGTTATCACTGGTGTTCCAGACGACGTAAGCGCGCGGGCTGAGCTGGCTACCGAACTGATCGTGATCGTCGCGTCGTACGCCAAGGGTCAGCGCCAGATCGTCACGCAGACGCCATTCGTCTTCGATGAACAGGGCCGTCATGCGGTGCTTGAAGGTGTCGTCGATAACACCATCGACCATCTCTGCATCCCACCATTGGCCGCCAACGGTTACTGCATGGTTGCCAAGGTGCGTGATGAATTTGGTGTCGAAGATGGTGTTCTCCGTCTCCAGCGTTCGATCACGTAGCGGCTCGCCGGCAGGTACCGGGATGATGCGGCCAATGGTTTCAGTGGTATTGCGAGTCAGGCTTGATTCCAGCGTGCCGAATGCAAAACGGCCGGTATGCGCGACGTAGTACTGCTCGCGTTCATAACGTTGTTCGTCGGAGTAGCCCTGATTGCCAAGGGTGCCCAGCTGACCTTCGCTGTTGTCATACCGCTGCTTGCCGACTTCGTAATCGAGGCTCACATCGTGATCGGCGTTGGGGGTGAACGTCAGGCGCCCGCCAGCATTGTAGATATCGGATTCGACCGGGTTGCGGCCCATCCAGGGCGTAACTTCGTTGTTGTCGACGTCCGAGTAGCGGATGTTCGACTCGTCGCGCTCGATGTAATTACCGCGCAGCGTGAGCCCCAGCCGATCCTCCACCAGTGGCCCGCTGAGGTAGAGATTGGTCCCGTGGCCATCACCGTACTCGTCATGTTGCTGGAAAGTGCTCTCGACCGACGCAGAGCCGTGCCATTGCTTGCCGACTTTACGCGTGATGATGTTGATCACACCGCCCATGGCATCAGAGCCGTAGAGCGTCGACATGGGGCCGCGGATGACTTCGATGCGTTCTATTGAAGCTACCGGCGGCATGAAACTGGTGGACGTCTCGCCAAAGCCGTTCGGCGTGACGCTGCCTGCGGCGTTCTGCCGACGGCCATCGATGAGAATCAGGGTGTAGTCGCTGGGCATGCCGCGAATGCTGATGTTCATGCCGCCGGTTTTGCCAACGGTTCCGCCGACGTCGACGCCTTCCACATCCTGAAGGGCGTCGGCAAGGCTGGTGACACGCTTGCGCTGAAGCTCTTCGCGACCGATCACGCTGATACTGGCGGGAGCTTCGGTGATCTTCTGCTCGAAGCCGGACGCACTGACGACTACATCGCCCAGGTCGACGGAATCAGTGTTGGCCATCAGCGGGGCGCTAATGGCAATAAGAGCGCCTGCCAATGCAGTGCGATTGAAGGGTATGCGCATGCGTGTCTCCATGACATCAATAGTCGGGTCGACGCGCATGATAGTGATTCGCAGTAGAGAATCTTTCGTATCTTGTTGCGAGATGTATCAGGACGGCTTCCCGCCTCGCTTAAGCGTGGCGGGAAGGCGCATTAACGATGTTTCGAGATGATGCGGAAAGCCGTTGGGCAGAGCAGAAGATTTGGTCCGTCTTGAGCGGCCCGGCAGATATATCAGGGCATCTGTACTTCGATAACGCCCTCGGCATTGATGCTGATTTGCCTGGTGCCGGCCTCGACGTCTGGTGTCGGCATGGCATCCATGCTGCTCTTCATGGCGAAGTTGCGCATTTCGGGCTGATAGCCGCCGCCGCTGCTTCCAAGGTTTAGGTTGACGATTCGGTAGTCGGAGCCTCCAAGCGCCTCGGTGGCCAACTGCGCACGGGCACGGAAAGCAGCGACGGCATCTTTGAGCAGGCTGTCTTCGTTCTGCTTTCGGATGCCGTCGGAGACGCTGAAATGCATGCTGCCCATCTTCAGGTCCTGCATCAGTTCGCCCGTCAGCTTGGACAGCACTGCAAAGTCACCACTTTCCAGTCGCAACTCGGCACGCTCGCGCCAGGCGGTGATCTGCTGGCCCTTTTCTTCGTAGACCGGGTAGCTGCTGCGGCTACCCTGGCTGACCACTACACCCTTAGCCTGGCGGGCGCGCTGCAGTGCCTTGTTCATGGCTTCGGTCGTTTGTGCGGCCAGCTGCGCCGGGTCCTGATGCTGGGCTTCGCTATACAGCGTGACGTGCATGCGGTCATGAGCCACTTCGCTGGTGGCCTCGGCGCGCAGGGAAATCTGGTTGTAGCGCGGCTCGTCGGCGACAGCGGGAAGGCAGGCCACGCAGGCCAGCAGCGCAATGCTGCGGGGGATGGAAACGAACATGAAAGCTCCTGAGTCGATTGCACCAGCGGTGCGGCGAGCAGACTTTATCCTTTTGATTGTTACTGCGCAGTTTTTCGTGCGTCGCGTTGACGCAGATCGGCTGTGCTTCAGGCGGCTTGGTTATACTCGCGGCACCTTTGGAGACCCCATGCACGCATCCGTTCACCTGCTGTCGGCCAGCCGTCAGAACCTCCGTCTGCTTACCCTGATTCGCATCCTCGTGCTGGCAGCACAGGCCGGTGCGGTCGGGCTCGCCTACGCGACGCAGATGTTCGGCCTGCCGTGGTTTCATCTGGCAGTTACCCTCGGGATCTCGGCGCTGATCTGTATGGGTACGGCGTTACGCCTGCGCGGCCCATGGCCGGTGACAGAGCTCGAATATGCTGTGCATCTGGCGACCGATCTGCTGATCCATAGCGCATTGTTGTATTACTCGGGCGGCTCGACCAACCCCTTCGTGTCCTATTACCTGGTGCCGCTCACCATTGCGGCGGCAACGCTGCCTTGGCTGTATTCAGTGGTGCTTTCGGGCCTCGCGCTGGTGGGCTACACCTTGATGCTGGTGTGGTACGACCCAGTCATCGCACCGCCAGTGGATCGAACCACGCTGCTGGTCTACGGAATGTGGCTGAGCTTTGCGCTGGCCGCTGCGCTGATTACCTTTTTCGTGGCACGCATGGCTGAACAGCTTCGGCGTCAGGAACAGCTTCAGGCACAGCGCCGTGAAGAAAGCATGCGGGATCAGCAGTTATTGGCGGTGGCGACTCAGGCCGCGGGTGCAGCTCATGAGCTGGGCACGCCGCTGGCGACCATGAGTGTGCTGCTCAAGGAATTGCGCCAGGACCACAAGGAGTCGCCGCAGCTCGGTGAAGACCTGGCGTTGCTGCAGTCCCAGGTTCAGTTGTGCAAGGACAGCCTTCGGCAACTGGTTCGCGCAGCTGAAGCAGATCGTCGGCAGGCCATCGTCGAGCAGACCGCCCGCGAATGGGTCGAGTCCGTGCTGCAGCGCTGGCATCTGATGCATCCTGAGGCCACCTATCGCTTCCAATGCCTTGGCAAAGGCTCCCCGCCGCGCTTGATGCCGCCCGCGGATCTCGGTCAGTCACTGCTCAATCTGCTCAATAACGCCACCGATGCCAGCCCGGACAATCTCGATATTCGCCTGGACTGGGATGCGCAATGGATCAAGCTGACCATTCGGGACCACGGCGCCGGCGTGCCATTGGCTATCGCCGAGCAGATCGGCAGACCCTTCATCACGACCAAGGGCAAGGGTTTCGGCCTTGGTCTTTTCCTGAGCCAGGCGAGCGTCACGCGCGCCGGTGGTACTGTGAAACTTTACAATCACGAAGATGGTGGCACCCTGACTGAATTACGCTTGCCACATGGCTCTGTGCGGGCCTGACCCGACGTGATCAATACGCGAGGAATGCAAACATGACCGAAGAGCTGCAGCACGACGGCGAAGAACAGCCCCATCTGCTGCTGGTGGACGACGACCCGACCTTTACCCGCGTCATGGCCCGCGCCATGAGTCGCCGCGGCCTGCATGTCAGCATTGCTGGCTCAGCTGAAGAAGGCCTGGAAATGGCAAAGCAGGATCTGCCGGATTACGCGGTCCTGGACTTGAAGATGGAAGGCGATTCCGGTCTGGTGCTGCTGCCCAAGCTGCTTGAGCTGGACCCGGAAATGAAGGTCCTGATTCTCACCGGTTATTCGAGCATCGCGACTGCCGTCGAGGCCATCAAGCGCGGTGCCTGCAACTATCTCTGCAAGCCGGCCGATGCCGATGACGTGCTGGCAGCACTGCTTTCCAAGCACGCCGATCTGGACACCCTGGTCCCCGAAAACCCGATGTCGGTAGATCGCCTGCAGTGGGAACACATCCAGCGGGTACTCACCGAGCACGATGGCAACATCTCTGCTACGGCGCGCGCGCTGGGCATGCACCGACGGACTTTGCAGCGCAAACTGCAAAAGCGCCCCGTCAGGCGGTAACTCTCCGTCGAGCTGGAAGCGGGCGGATACCGGGCCGCTTCCAGCTTTTGACGTATCTGCAGCTAACCTAGGACGGCTTCTTCGTCCCGAGTTTGTCCATGTTGTCCGTCGCCATCCAGACCCTGGGCATTACGGCCCCAGTCTTCGTCATGCTGTTCATCGGTGTGGCGCTCAAACGCCTGGGCTGGATCGATGCAGCGTTCATACAGACTGCCTCGACGCTGGTCTTCAAGGCCACGATGCCGACACTGTTGTTTCTGTCCATCATCAATGCCGACCTCGACGCAGCACTGCAGCCGGCCTTGCTGACCTATTACGTCATCGCCACCGTTGCGATGTTCTTCCTGGCGTGGGCATGGGCTCTGTGGCGCTGCCCAGTCGCGGACCGTGGCGTGTATGTCCAAGGCGCGTTCCGGGGCAACAACGGCATCGTCGGTCTGGCGTTGGCAACCAGCCTCTACGGGGATTACGGGCTATCGCTCGGCGGCGTACTGGCTGGCATCGTGATCCTGGTCTACAACAGCCTGTCGGCGCTGATTCTGGCCATCTACAACCCGAATGGGCGCGTTAGTGCCGGCGCGATTCTGCTCAGCATTCTGCGAAATCCCCTCGTCATCGGCGTTACCAGCGCCGTTCCCTTTGCCTATTGGCAGGTCCCGCTGCCGGACTGGTTGCTGACTTCGGGGCGCTACTTCGCGCAGATGACCTTACCGCTGGCACTGATCTGCATCGGCGGCACGCTGACCCTGTCCGTTTTGCGCGAGAGCAGCCGCACGGCAATGAGTTCGAGCATGATGAAAATGCTCTGGCTGCCCGCATTGGCGACGGTGGGCGCCGGGCTACTGGGTTTCCGGGGCGCGGACCTGGGCATCCTGTTTCTTTACTTCGCAAGTCCCACAGCCTCGGCGAGCTACGTCATGGCGCGAGCAGTCAATGCCAACCATCAGCTGGCGGCGGTCATTATCGTGATCACCACATTGATGGCTGCGCTGAGCGTGAATATCGGACTCTTCCTGCTTGGTTGGGTCGGCTGGATCTAGACCAGGCATCCGCTTCGTTTCGAGCAAGGTCGTTGCCGATTGATTGCCGACTGCGGACGTGCTCATGGCAAGCGTGCTGTGATCTGCTTTGTTTTTCCGATCAATGGCAGCATCGTCAGGTCCGTAATCGGTCATCAGACCTCAGAAAAGAATAACGTTTTCCTTCATCTTCCCCGCGACATTCCAAGGCCCACCTCACGGGCCGGCACCTTGTTTTGGGGATTCGCATCATGTCGCTATTCACACCGACGAGCCGGTCGCTGACCCGCGACGCTGACCGCGTCGTCAGTTTGCGTCGCAGGTTTGGCCCTGGTCTGGCGCTGCTGCTACTTTTGAATGTCGGGACCTTTGCAGGTGGCGTCTGGTTTGGACGAGACCAGGACGTTGCCCCTCAAGCTGTCATTCATGAAGCGCCCGCCGCTGACGTCGAGGGTAGTTTCGCCATCGCCCGTGTCGGCAAGGTGGTGGGCCGGCTCAAGTCGCTGGAGTCCGATGTGCTGGCGCTGCAGCAGATGATGGGCGAGCAGCGCGCCCTGAATGCCCAGCTTTCTGCACTCGATCCCACGCTTCTTCCATTGCTGGCGCCAGAGCGTCCGGCTCGAGGCGGCGAAGGGCAGGGCGGCGTGCTGTTGCCGCCACAGACTTGCTCTGGCGCTTTGTCGGTGGAGGCAGGCAGCGTATCGCTGGCTGACCTGGAACACACCGAAACGTCAGCCCGCTGCATACGCGAAGTACTCGACCACATGATGCAGCGTGTCGCTGAACGTAACGCCGCGCTCATGGCGATTCCCTCTCGCAGACCGGTTGATCAGGCGCGTCTGGGTTCGCCATTCGGTAACCGCATCGACCCTTTCCGCAAGCAGCCAGCCTTTCACTCAGGCGTGGACTTCGCGCTGCGATCCGGCGCGGATGTTCGTGCCGCTGCTGGCGGACGGGTACGCTTCGCCGGATATCGCGGTGCCTACGGCAAGCTGGTAGAGGTCGACCACGGGAACGGCTTGGTGACTCGCTACGCCCACCTGTCAAAAATCCTGGTACGCAAGGGCGAAGTAATAACGCCGGAGCAGAGTGTCGGTGCCGTCGGTTCCACTGGGCGATCGACCGGCCCTCACCTTCACTTCGAAGTGCTGCACAAGGGCCGGTTCGTCGACCCGCAGCGCTTCCTTGCCCTCGGCGACCTGGAACGGGCTGTTGGCCAGGCCGATGACTAGAGCAATCGACACTCGAGAATTACTGCGTGCAGAGCACCGGCTCGTGGCTGAACGCGCACCACGGCGGTGGCTGTGGCTGTTGCTCACGATGCTGTGCGTTTTGGCGGGTCTGCTTTATCTGCGCTGGGAAGATGGCACCGATCATGGCCGCCAGATCGCAGAGTTGATGAATCGAAATCAAGTGCTACAGGTGGCGCTCAGCCAGAGCCGACTGCAAGAACAGGAAGCCGAAGCCACGCAGGAGCAGCTGCTCAGCCGGATTACTAGATTGTCCGCCCAGATCGAGCGCCTGCAGACCGACCTGGCCTTCTTACAGCAGCAGAAGAAGTCTCGTTAATTCCATTGGAGGTACAGATGTTCAACAAGAAAAAGCCGGTGTCGCAGATCACCGTCGATCAATTCTCAAGCCTGATATCGAGCAACTTGTCCCTCAGCGGCGACGTTGAGTTCGAGGACGGGCTGAAGGTAAACGGTACGGTAAAGGGCAACGTCCAGCACAAGGCCGGTACGCGCAGTTTGTTGGCGCTGAGTGCTGAGGGGCGGATCGAGGGCAGCGTTAGCAGTCACGATGCCCTGATCGACGGCACCATCGTCGGCGACCTGATGGTCGAAAATCTACTGGAGCTGCATTCCAATGCACGCGTACGCGGCAATATCCGCTATCGCCATTTGAGCATGGAGAACGGTGCCGTCGTGGAAGGTACGCTCAGCCGCATGAGCGATGAAGAACAGACCGCGCAAGTCTTGGAGCTGCCGCGATCTCAGGTGCGTGAGGGCTGACGCCCGCGCCGTGTCGTTGCTGCCTGACTAGACCCATCAGGAGGTTGAGTCACGTCACTGTCGCGGGCGCTCGTCACTTCAGTGCTGCTTTTTCCAGGAGCGGGTGGCCACGACCAGCAGGGTCACCGCAGTAAGCGGAACAACATAGCCAATCATCGCATCGCCGAAAGTTTCGGCGAACGGTCGCCCGGCGCTAACCATGACCAGGTAGCCGGTATAGGCCGCGTAGTAGGCCAGGAACAGCAGTCCCTCCCAGCGGTTGATCGCATAGCCGGTAAAGAAGATCGGCAGGCAAGCCACGGCGACTGCGATCATGACCGGGAAGTCGAAAGCCAGGGCGCTGGCCGCTACGCTGATAGCTGCCGGCGACACCAAGGATGCGAGCCCCAGCACGCAGAGCAGGTTGAAGATATTACTACCGACGATGTTGCCCACGGCGATGTCGCGCTCACCTCGGATGGCGGCGAGTATTGATGTGGCCAGCTCCGGCAGCGACGTCCCTATGGCGATTACCGTCAAGCCGATCACCAGCTCCGACAGGCCCAGTGCCCGCGCCAACGAAACGGCGCCTTCGACGAGAAAATTGGAACCGGTAACAAGCAGCACCAGACCCACGACAACCAGCGCGGCATTGATCAGGGTCGCATAGGGTTTTGGCGTTTCGTCGAGGCCGAATTCCTTGGCGAATTCGTCATCTGCCGCGGCGGCTGCACTGGCGCGCCGACTGCTGATGATCAGAAACAGCGTGTAGCCGACCACGGCCGAGAACAGCAGCGCTCCATCCAGACGGCTAAGCGAACCGTCCCACGCCAACGCGTAGGTGACCAGGCTTGCTCCGATCATGATCGGCACATCGAGACGAATCAGCTGACGGGAAACGATCAGCGGCGCGATCAGCGAAGTCATCCCGAGAATCAGCAGCACATTGGCAATGTTGCTGCCCAGCACGTTGCCGATGGCAATATCTCCGCTGCCATTGAGAGCGGCTTGCACGCTCACGGCTGTCTCCGGCGCGCTGGTTCCGAACGCAACTACGGTCAGGCCAATGATCAGTGGGGGGATGCCGAACTGAGCCGCCAGTTTGGCCGCGCCCCGCACCAGTACTTCAGCGCCTGCAACCAGCAGGACCAGGCCAGCAATCAGATATACAAAAGTCATCGCGGACACGATGGGAACGCTCCAATTAGGACGAAAACGAAACAGCTCAGCGCTGATGCTTCAAAGCGCGCAGGAAGATCACCAAAAGCGTCACGGCGGTCAAGGGCAATACGTACCAAGTCATTGCGTGGCGCAGCAGTTCGATCGCCGGTAATCCTGTGGAGAACATCACCAGGTAGAGGGTATAGGCGATGTAATAGCTGAAGAACATCAAGCCTTCCCAGCGATTGATCCGGTATCCCGAAAAGAAGATTGGCAAACAGGCGGCGAAGACCGCGAGCATGACCGGGAGATCGAACGCCAGCGCATTGGGTGAAATGGACAGGCCATCAGCCGAAATCGCAGCGCCGGCCCCGAGCACCAACAGCAGATTGAAAATGCAGCTGCCGACGATGTTGCCCACTGCGATGTCGCGCTCGCCGCGATACACCGCCATCAAGGATGTCGCGAGTTCCGGCATGGACGTCCCGACAGCAATCACGGTCAGTCCGATGACCAGCTCGGATAAACCAAGCGCACGTGCCAGCGCCACGGCTCCCTCGATCAAGAAGTTTGAGCCGACGATCAACAATCCCAGGCCGAGCAGTACCAAGAACAATTGGAAGACCCAGCCAAAAGGTTTGGCGGTTTCATCGGCACCGTATTCGTCGACGAACTCATCCTGCTGACGGCTCTTTTCTCGCTTGCTGACGATTACCAGAAAGGCGGTGTACGCAAGCAAAAGCGCTAAGAGGATGAAGCCGTCGAGCCGGCTGACTTGGCCGTTCCACGCCAGGCCGAAGGTCAGCAAACCGGCGCCGATCATGACCGGTACGTCGAGACGGACCAGTTGTCGCGAAACCACCAGCGGCGCGACGAGCGCGGAGAGACCCAGGATGAGGAGGATATTGGCGATGTTGCTGCCGATCACGTTGCCGACGGCGATATCCCCGCTGCCATTGAGCGAGGCCTGGATGCTCACCGCTGTTTCCGGCGCGCTGGTACCAAAGGCAACCACGGTCAGGCCGATGATCAGCGGCGAGATACCAAAACGTGCCGCCAGCCTGGAAGCGCCGCGCACTAATGCTTCCGCACCCGCGACCAGCAATACCAGCCCACCGACCAGATAGGCCAATGTGATCAAACTCATTGAAGCTCCTCAGCAATGGTCAGGATGGTCAGTCAAGCGCCTCGATCTTGACAGGGGCGATGCCATCCTCGAGCAGGTCGATTCGGTTAGCTGCGACCCGAGAAAGATCGATGATGCGCCCTGGTTTGAAGGGCCCTCGATCGTTGATCCGAACAGTGACCTTCTTGCCGTTTTCCAGATTCGTAACCTGCACGCGGGTGTCGAACGGCAACGTTTTGTGCGCCGCTACCAGCTCGTTCTGATTGAAGGTTTCGCCACTAGCTGTCTGCTCGCCGTGGAAGCTGCGTGCGTAGTAGGACGCCTTGCCCTTCTGGGTAAGGGTGCTTTCGTTGGCATCCGCTTCCGGTGATTCGCCGCAACCGGCAGCGAGAGCGAGCAGGATCGGGACGGTCAGCATTCTGGTTTGCATGAGCAATCCTTCCTGAGCGGATCAGGCAGCAGTAACTGTTTTTCCTCATCTGGATTGGAGCGCCAGGGCGCGTGGCCGTTCACTTGCCCCGATCAGGTGTGATCAGGCTTTGATTAGTACGGCCGCTTTGACGGTCAGTGAGAAGCTGCGCACTTGGGCGTGCCGGCGGAAGACTACCGGCTGAACGCGCGCAATCACAGCGACTAATTGCTGCGTTCAGCCAGCTTTTGCCTATCTGGCCTTCGAGTACTAATGCTCGAATGGCCGGTCCTAGACCCGTTGGGTTCTACCCTTCAAGCTTGCTCTTCAGCAGCTGGTTCACCTGGCCTGGATTCGCCTTGCCCTTGGAGGCCTTCATCGCCTGACCGACGAAGAACCCGAACATCTTGCCGCGCTTGGCTTCATCGCTGGCGCGGTACTGTTCGACCTGCTCGGCGTTCGCAGCAAGCACCTCGTCCAGCATCTTCTCGATGGCGCCCGAATCGGTGACCTGCTTGAGGCCCTTCTTCTCAATAATCTCGTCCGCCGAACCTTCGCCAGCAGCCATCGCCTCGAAGACCATCTTGGCGATCTTGCCGCTGATGGTGTTGTCCTTGATGCGCTGAATCATGCCGCCTAGCTGCTCGGCCGAAACCGGCGACTGCTCGATCTCGAGATTGTCCTTGTTGAGCAGGCTGGACAGCTCGCCCATGACCCAGTTGGCGGCCAGCTTGGCGTCGCCGCAGACCCGCTGTACCGCTTCGAAGAAGTCGGCTTGCTCACGACTGGCTGCCAGCACGTCGGCATCGTAGGCGGACAGGCCGAACTCCCGTTCGAAACGCGCACGCTTCTCGACCGGCAGCTCCGGCAGGCTGGCGCGGATTTCATCGAGCAAACTCTGTTCGATCACCACCGGCAGCAAGTCGGGGCAGGGGAAGTAGCGGTAGTCGTTGGCTTCCTCCTTGCTGCGCATCGAGCGCGTTTCGTCTTTATTCGGGTCGTACAGGCGAGTTTCCTGGACGATTTTTCCGCCGTCTTCGATCAGCTCGATCTGCCGCTGCACTTCGTGATTGATCGCTTTCTCGATAAAGCGGAAAGAGTTGACGTTCTTGATCTCTGCGCGGGTGCCGAACTCGGCCTGCCCCTTCGGCCGAACCGAGACGTTGCAATCGCAACGCAGCGAACCTTCAGCCATGTTGCCGTCACAGATGCCGAGATAGCGCACAAGCGCGTGGATGGCCTTGACGTAGGCAACCGCTTCCTTGGCAGAGCGAATGTCCGGCTCGGAGACGATCTCCAGCAGCGGCGTACCGGCGCGGTTTAGGTCGATACCGCTCATGCCCTGAAAGTCTTCGTGCAGGCTCTTGCCGGCGTCTTCTTCGAGGTGCGCACGGGTGATGCCGATACGCTTCTGCGAGCCATCTTCAAGGGTGATGTCGAGGAAGCCCTTACCGACGATGGGGTGGTCCATCTGGCTGGTCTGGTAGCCCTTGGGTAGGTCCGGGTAGAAATAGTTCTTGCGCGCGAAGACGTTCTTCTCGGCGATCTCGGCATCGATCGCCAGGCCGAACTTGCATGCCATGCGCACGGCTTCGGCGTTGAGCACCGGCAGGGTGCCCGGCATGCCGAGGTCAACGAGGTTGGCTTGAGTGTTGGGCTCGGCACCAAAGGTGGTGGCGCTGCCGGAGAAGATCTTCGACTGGGTCGCGAGCTGTGCGTGAATTTCCAGCCCGATCACGGTTTCCCATTGCATATATGTCGTCCTCAGAATCCGCTCGGTGCTTGTTTGTGCCATTCAGTGACCTGCTGGTACTGATGGGCGACGTTGAGCAGACGGCCTTCTTGGAAGTACGGCGCCAGCAACTGCACGCCAACCGGCAAGCCATCGATGAAGCCGGCTGGCATGGAGATGCCTGGGATGCCGGCCAGGTTGGCGGTGATGGTGTAGATGTCTTCGAGGTAAGCCGAGACCGGATCGTTGTTCTTTTCGCCAAGCTTCCAGGCGAGGTTCGGCGTGGTCGGGCCGAGGATGACGTCGACTTCGTCGAAGGCGCTGACGAAGTCGTTCTTGATCAGTCGGCGGATCTTCTGCGCCTTCAGGTAGTAAGCGTCGTAGTAGCCAGCAGACAGTGCGTAGGTGCCAACCATGATGCGGCGGCGGACTTCGTCACCGAAGCCCTCGGCGCGCGAACGCTTGTAGAGATCGGTCAGGTCGGCAGGGTCGTCGCAGCGATAGCCGAAACGCACGCCGTCGAAGCGTGACAGGTTGGAGCTGGCCTCAGCGGGCGCGATCACGTAGTAAGAAGGGATCGCGTGCTGCATGTTCGGCAGGCTGATTTCTTTGACCGAGGCGCCGAGCTTTTTCAATTCTTCGACTGAGGCCATCACGGCGTCGGCGATCTTTGCGTCCAGCCCGTTGCCGAAATATTCCTTCGGCAGGCCGATGCGCAGACCCGTGAGCGGCTTGTTCAGTGCCGCGAGGTAGTCGTCCAGTGGCTGATCGACACTGGTGGAGTCCTTCGGGTCGAAGCCGGCCATGGCGCCAAGCATCAGCGCGCAGTCTTCGGCCGTGCGGGCCAGCGGACCACCCTGATCGAGGCTTGAGGCGTAGGCGATCATGCCCCAGCGCGAAACGCGTCCATAGGTTGGTTTGAGGCCGGTGAGGTTGGTCAGCGCTGCAGGTTGGCGGATCGAGCCGCCGGTGTCGCTGCCGGTAGCTGCGGGCAGCAGGCGCGCTGCAATGGCGGCTGCCGAACCGCCGGACGATCCACCTGGCACACGGGTCGTATCCCAGGGGTTCTTGACCGCACCGTAATGACTGGATTCGTTGGCCGAGCCCATGGCGAACTCGTCCATATTGAGCTTGCCCAGCGATACGGCGCCGGCGGCTGCCAGGCGCTCAACCACGGTGGCGTCGTAGGGGGCCTTGAAATTGTCGAGCATCTTCGAACCGCAGCTTGTGCGGACGCCTTGGGTGCAGAACAGGTCCTTGTGACCGATCGGCGCGCCGAGCAGCGCGCCGCTCTCGCCCTTGGCACGGCGTGCGTCTGCAGTCTGGGCCTGGGCGATAGCCTGATCCCGCGTGACCGTGACGAAGCTGTTCAGTTGGGGGTCGAGCGTATCGATTCGCTGCAGCAGCGAGCGGGTCAGCTCTTCGGCCGAGAATTGCTTGTCAGCCAGGGCGCGGGCGATCTCGGCGAGTGTCAATTCGTGCATGTCGAGGTCCTTCATTACTCGATTACCCGCGGAACCAGATACAAGCCGTTTTCCACGGCCGGGGCGATGGCCTGGTAGGCGTCGCGCTGATTGCTCTCGGTAACGGTATCGGCGCGCAGACGCTGATGAGTTTCCAGCGGATGAGCCAGTGGCTCGATGCCGGTGGTGTCCACGGCCTGCATCCGATCGATGAGGCCAAGGATGTTGTTCAGGGTCTCGGTGGTGCGGGGCAGGTCGTCTTCATTCAGACCCAGGCGGGCCAGATGAGCGATCTTTTCCACCTCGGAGCGTTCAAGCGCCATCGGGATTCTCCAGCGGGAAGCGAGTCGGGTGCGCCTTTCGTCGGCAAAGCGTGACGAGGGGCGGCGGGTTCGAGCCGCAGCGGTGGGCATTCGAGCCCGGAAAAGCCGTCAATCTTACATGCCTGAGGGGGTTCCCGGTAGCGCGGCTGCGGCTTGCCGGGCTTTTCACTGTTGTGCATTTTTAGCGCAATGGCTCACGTATGGCCCGTTTGCCGCGGACTCTCGCCTTGCCCTAAGTTCGCACCATTGTTAGAGTTTGCGGCACTTTTTTCCCCACGCGTTTGCCCCAGGGCCCTTTTCCCATGTTCAAGAAACTGCGTGGCATGTTTTCCAGCGATTTGTCGATCGACCTGGGCACTGCCAATACCCTCATTTATGTGCGCGATCGCGGCATCGTCCTGAACGAGCCTTCGGTCGTCGCCATCCGTACTCATGGCAACCAGAAAAGTGTTGTGGCTGTGGGTACCGACGCCAAGCGGATGCTTGGGCGTACACCGGGCAACATTAACGCCATCCGCCCGATGAAAGATGGCGTGATCGCCGATTTCAGCGTCTGCGAAAAGATGCTGCAGTACTTCATCAACAAGGTTCATGAAAACAGCTTTCTGCAACCCAGCCCCCGCGTGTTGATCTGCGTACCGTGTAAATCCACCCAGGTCGAGCGTCGTGCCATTCGTGAGTCCGCCCTGGGTGCCGGAGCGCGCGAAGTCTTCCTGATCGAAGAGCCCATGGCTGCTGCCATTGGCGCGGGTCTGCCGGTAGACGAGGCTCGCGGTTCCATGGTCGTCGACATCGGCGGTGGCACCACCGAGATCGCGCTTATCTCTCTGAACGGCGTGGTATATGCCGAATCCGTGCGTGTCGGCGGCGATCGTTTCGACGAATCCATCGTCACCTACGTACGCCGCAACTACGGCAGCCTGATTGGTGAATCCACCGCCGAACGCATCAAGCAGGAGATCGGCACCGCTTTCCCAAGCAGCGACGTGCGTGAAGTCGACGTGCGCGGCCGCAACCTGGCAGAAGGCGTTCCACGTAGCTTCACACTCAACTCCAACGAGGTGCTCGAAGCGCTGCAGGAGTCTCTGGCGACCATCGTTCAGGCGGTCAAGAGCGCGTTGGAGCAATCCCCGCCGGAGCTCGCCTCCGACATCGCCGAGCGCGGCCTGGTGCTGACTGGCGGCGGTGCGCTATTGCGTGATCTGGACAAACTGCTGGCTCAGGAAACCGGATTGCCGGTGATCGTGGCCGAAGAGCCGTTGACCTGTGTGGCACGCGGCGGCGGGCGAGCACTGGAAATGATGGACCGTCACGCCATGGACTTGCTCTCCACGGAGTGAGTGACAAGCGGTAAGCTCCAAGCGCAAGCCGATAGCAGAGTTGCTCTGCTCTCGGCTTGTCGCGTTTAGTTTGAAGCCTGCAGCTGCGAGGACCCGCCCATCAAACCACTATTCGCCAAAGGCCCTTTGCTCGGCGTTCGCCTGCTGGTGCTCACCGTGCTTTGTGTCGCGCTGATGGTGGTCGACGCTCGCTTCGAAGCACTCAAGCCGATTCGCAGCCAAATGGGGCTGGTGCTGACTCCCTTCTACTGGCTGGCTGATTTGCCGGTACGCACATGGCAGCGGACAACCGAGCAGATCAGCAGCAGCACCAGCCTTGTCGCCGAGAATGAGAAGCTCAAGGCCGAGGCGTTACTCATGCAGCGTCGCCTGCAACGACTGGCGATGCTCACTGAGCAGAACGTGCGCTTGCGCGAATTGCTGAACTCCGCTGCATTGGTCGACGACAAGGTGATTGTCAGCGAGCTTATCGGGCTGGACCCCAACCCTTTTACCCATCGCATTCTGATCGACAAGGGCGAGCGCGACGGTGTGTTCCTCGGCCAGCCGGTGCTGGATGCAAGCGGTCTGATGGGGCAGGTAGTGGAAGTCATGCCCTATGCCGCTCGCGTACTGTTGTTGACCGACGTGACCCATAGCATCCCGGTGCAGGTCAATCGCAACGGCCTGCGCGCCATTGCAGTCGGCACGGGTAGTCCGGATTACCTCGAGTTGCGCCATGTCGCCGAGACAGCCGATATCAAGGAAGGCGATCTGTTGGTCAGTTCCGGTCTGGGTCAGCGCTTTCCCAGCGGCTATCCGGTGGCGCAGGTAACCGAAGTGGTGCGTGGCTCCGGACAACCCTTTCTGATCGTGCGCGCCATTCCCACTGCGATGCTCAATCGTAGTCGTTACCTGCTACTGGTCTTCAGTGACTCCCGCAGCCCTGAAGAGCGGGCGACTGCAGCGGCCGAGGCTCAGGAAACAGCCGACCGCGAAGCGGCAGAGCAGACCGGCGAATCGGTTCCGCCGGAAGCTGCGCCCGCGCCTCAAGCGCCTGATCCCGCCCCGGCAGGTGCCGGCACGCCGGCGCCAGCTCCCGAGGTGCGTCCATGATTAACGGACGCCTCAATAATGGTTGGGTCATCTGGCTGTCGCTTCTGGTCGCGCTGCTGCTCAGCGTGGCGCCAATGCCACAGAGCTTCGGGCTGGCTCGACCGCTCTGGCTCGGAATGTTCATCGCCTACTGGGCCATTGCCTTGCCTCACCGGGGCGGCATGGGAGCGGCATTCTTCTTCGGGCTGATGCTGGATGTACTCTCGGGTACCTTGCTCGGTCAGAACGGCTTACCTCTTATCCTGATTACCTTTCTGGTGCTTAGTCTTCAGCAGCGTTTGCGCATGTTTCCGCTGCTGCAGCAGAGCCTGGTGCTGCTTGTGCTGCTGGGTCTCGGGCAACTTGTCCACCTGTGGCTCAGCACACTTACCGGTAACCGTCCGCCCACATTGCTGTTTCTGGTTCCGGTACCCGTGAGCGCGCTGCTCTGGCCGTGGGTATTCGTCGCGCTGGAATGGGCGAGGCGGCGCTTCAACGTCTATTGACGCTCCCTTCGCCTCGGTCGCGCGGCTACCGGGGCGCCGCTGGATATGCGAATCTGCTTCGCTCTGTTTCCCTTAGGAGCTGGCATGCCTGCCTTGTATCTCGCTTCTGCATCCCCGCGACGCCGCGAGCTTTTGACTCAGATCGGCGTCCCGTTTTCGCTGCTTTCCGTATCAATCGATGAGACACCAATCGAGTCGGAGCCCGCCGACGTCTATGTTCAGCGCTTGGCGCGGGAGAAGGCGCTGGCGGGTCTTGCGCAGCTCGAGGACAGTTCGGCTTGCGTGCTGGGTGCCGATACCACCGTCGTGCTCGATCAGCGAATTCTGGGCAAGCCGACTGATAAAGCGGATGCGCTGGCCACGCTGCAGGCGCTGTCTGGACGCGAGCATCAGGTGATGACAGCCATCGCGCTCGCCAGCAATTCGGGTTGCACCGTGCGACTCGTCACCAGTCGGGTGCGCTTCCGGCACATTTGCGACGACGAAGCTGAGGCCTACTGGGCCAGCGGCGAGCCACGGGACAAGGCCGGCAGCTATGGCATACAGGGCTGGGGCGCGGTCTTTGTCGCAGGGCTCGAGGGCAGTTATTCGGCCGTGGTTGGCCTGCCGTTATGCGAGACGGCACAGATGCTCAATGCACATGGGGTCGCCTACTGGACTAAAAGCTCAGTCTAGAGCCTGTGGATTGGCGGCTTATGCCGTTAGAATCGAGCCAACTCGTCAGCTTCGGCTGCTTTACCCCACGCCATCGGCCGAGAATAACAATGAGCGAAGAAATTCTGATGAACATCACCCCAATGGAATCGCGGGTGGCGGTGGTGGAGAACGGTGTCCTGCAGGAGGTGCACGTCGAGCGCACCCAGCGCCGGGGCATTGTTGGCAATATCTACAAAGGCAAGGTGGTCCGGGTACTCCCGGGCATGCAGGCGGCGTTCGTCGATATCGGTCTGGAGCGTGCTGCGTTCATCCATGCCTCTGAGATTTCCAGCCGTGAAGGCAATGCCGTCGAACCCATCAGCGCGTTGGTTCATGACGGTCAGGCACTGGTCGTGCAGGTCACCAAGGATCCGATCGGCACCAAGGGCGCCCGGCTAACGACCCAGTTGTCGATACCCTCGCGTTACCTCGTCTACATGCCTAAGACCAGCCACGTCGGCATTTCGCTGCGTATCGAGGACGAGGCCGAGCGGGAGCGTCTCAAACAGGTCGTCGCTGAGTGCATCGCAGCCGAAGGCATCAAGGAAACCGGCGGTTTCATCCTGCGTACCGCAGCGGAAGGCGCCGGTAGCGACGAGATTCTCATGGACATCCGTTACCTGCGCCGTCTGTGGGAGCAGATAGACGGGCAGATCAAGACCGCCGGTGCACCATCGGTCATCTATGAAGATCTCTCGCTGGCCATGCGTACGCTCCGTGACCTGGTCAATCCGCGAATCGAAAAGATTCGAATCGACTCACGGGAGAATTTCCAGAAGGTCAGCCAGTTCGTGGGCGAGCTGATGCCTGAACTTGGCGAGCACCTGGAGCATTACCCCGGCGAGCGGCCCATCTTCGATCTCTACAGCGTCGAGGACGAGATCCAGAAGGCCCTCGAGCGCAAGGTCATGCTCAAATCCGGCGGCTATCTGATCATCGATCCGGCCGAGGCGATGACTACTATCGACGTCAACACTGGCGCGTTTGTCGGTCATCGAACGCTCGAAGAAACCATCTTCAAGACCAACCTCGAGTCTGCCACCGCTATTGCGCGCCAGCTGCGGCTGCGCAACATCGGGGGGATCATCATCATCGACTTCATCGACATGGAAGACGAGGAGCATCGCCGCCAGGTACTGCGGACGCTGGAAAAGCAGCTCGAACGTGACCACGCCAAAACCAACATCATCGGAATCACCGAGTTGGGCCTGGTGCAGATGACCCGCAAACGTACGCGCGAGAGTCTGGAGCAAATCCTGTGCGAGCCCTGCATGTGCTGCCAGGGACGCGGCAAGCTGAAAACTCCCGAAACGGTCTGCTATGAGATCTTCCGTGAAATCCTTCGCGAGGCGCGGGCCTATCAGCCCGAAGGTTACCGTGTGCTGGCGAACCAGAAGGTCATCGACCGGTTACTGGACGAGGAATCCGGCAACGTGGCCGATCTCGAGAGTTTTATAGGCCGCTCGATCAAATTCCAGGTTGAAACCATGTATTCCCAGGAACAGTACGACGTGGTGCTGCTCTGAATAGATGCAAGCTTGGCCATCGGGGCCCGCACGCGCGGAGCATATCGGTATGAGTCGGCTCCTGGCCCTTGTTCTCGTTTTCCTCCGTCGCAGCCTCTGGCTGGCTGCGATCTGTTTGATGCTGCTTGCCTTGTACGTCAGCCTTGGGCGGCAACTCGTGCCCTTGGTTGCCGAGTATCGCCCCGAAGTTCAGGACAAGGCGCGCGAGCTGCTCGGAATGCCAGTAGTCCTTGGTAACCTTGAAGGCCGCTGGGATAGGTTTTCACCGCAGATTCTCGCGCATGATGTGATGATCGGTGATGAGGAATCAGCGGTGCGGCTTGATCGTCTGGCACTGGTTCCCGACGTCTTGTCCAGTCTCCTAGCCCGCCAGCTGCGCCTGAGCACAATGGAGTTCAGCGGCGTCCAGCTCAGTTTGGTGCAGGGCGCGGAAGGGAAGTGGCGTGTAGCTGGGCTTCCTGATCGCAATCGCGAGGATAAAGAGCCGGCTGACATACAGAAGCTGTTCGCGGAATTGCAGAAGATTCGTGATCTGAGACTGCTCGACAGCCAGCTAACCGTCGAACCCCACGCCGCAGCGCCTTTGACGCTCACCTACGCCAGCCTGCAATTGCGTACCGTTGGCGAGCATTTGCGGCTGGATGGGCAGGTGCTGCTGCCTGACGGCCAGCCAGTGAGCCTGCATGCCGATGCGCAGGTACAGCCGTCCGACTGGCAGGCCAGCGACGCTAAAGTCTATCTGAGCCTGCCGCAGAGCGACTGGGCTGCCTGGGTGCCAGAACGCCTGCTCCCGAACTGGGAGTTGAAGCAGCTCAAGGCCGGAGGAGAACTGTGGATAGACTGGCGTGACCGAAAGGTCTCGCGCGCTGTGGCTCGCTTGAATGCGCCTGCCTTGCAGCTTGCCCAGCAGGATCGTGATGCGGTGCAGATCGACGACCTGGCCGTTACAGCTTTCCTCGATCGCGCGGACGATGGCTACCGTTTGCAACTTGGGGGTCTGGCTTTCACGTTCGGTGAGGAACGTTGGCGGGATACCACGCTGCTTATCGAGCAGCACCTCGCGGAAAATCGCTGGCATTTGCAGACCGACCGCATCGCCGTTGCCCCATTGGCGGAACTGATTCATGCCTTGGCGCCTCTGCCGGACGTGGCGAAGGAGTACCTATTGGGCCTCGCACCCAGTGGAACCTTGCGCAATCTGCAGTTCAACTACAGGCCCGCCCTGTCTGGGTCCGAGCGGCTCGCGTTCACGGGTAATCTGGATGCGGTAAGCATCGCCGACCATAACTGGATCCCCGGCGTGCGTAACGTTTCCGGCGAGATCCGAGGTGACCTTGGGGGCGGTGAGCTGCGTTTCGATAACCGTGACTTCGCATTGCACCTCGCGCAGCTGTTTGCACAGCCGTGGGACTACCCGCGCGCGCGCGGCAGCTTGCGGTGGAGCCTCGATGAGGCGGCGTTCACCCTTGTTGCGCCTTACCTGCAGGTCGAAGGCGAGGAGGGACACATCGCAGGTGATTTCCTGATTCGCCTGATGCGAGACCCCGAAGCTGAGGACTACATGGACCTTAGAGTCGGTATCAGCGATGGCGATGCCCGCTTCACCCAGAAGTACTTGCCGACATCAGCTGCGTTGAGCCCTGCGCTGAGCGAATGGCTCAATTCGGCGATACGCAGCGGCACTGTCGAGCAGGGCTATTTCCAGTACCAGGGCGCGATCAGCAAAGGCGCTGGTAAAGCCGCCCGCAGCTTGAGCCTGTATTTCAAGGTGCATGACGCCGAGTTGGCATTCCAGCCGGGCTGGCCGGTGCTACGTGACGGCCGGGCAGAGGTGCTGATTGAAAACAGCGGCGTTCGGGTACGGCTTGCCGAGGCGCGCATGCTCGACAGCCGGGTCCATGATGCTACTGCCCATATACCTCTTGGCGGCAGCGATACAGCACTCACCCTGGATATCGAAGGTCAGGTAGACGGTCACCTGCGCGATGCAGTGACGCTGATGCAGGTGGCCCCTATCGGCACTGGCGAAATTTTTGCTGGCTGGCGGGGTGACGGCGCCATGAGCGGATCGCTTCGGCTGGGCATACCCCTGGCCAAGGGTAACCGCCCACATGTCGCGGTCGATTTTTCCAGCAGCGATGCGTGGCTTTTCATTGAGCAGGCAAATCTGCAGATTGATGGACTGGCTGGCGACTTTCGCTATGACAGTGACGAGGGCTTCAGCGCGAGTGCATTCCGGGGCCGAACCCTGGGCGCGCAAGTCGAGGGCAAGGCCATAGCGACAGGCCGAACAGGTAGCCCGTCCACCCGGATAGAAGCGACAGGCACCATCGGTTTGCAGCCTCTCCTGACGTGGCAAAAGTTTGAGCAGAACTTGCCTGCCTCTGGCGCGTTGCCGCTCAGAATGACGCTATCACTGGATGAAGCCGAGAACCTGCTGCAGCTCGATTCCTCGCTGATTGGCACTGAGATGGCGCTTCCCGCGCCGTTCGGCAAGAAAGCCGAGGAGCGGCGCGATACCACCCTGAGAATGACCTTGGGAGGGGAGCGGCAGCGCTATACGCTTCGGCATGGCAGCTTGGCTGCAGCGACATTCGTGGCGCCAGCTAATGATTGGGGCGCGGGTGGTGGTGAGCTTGTTCTGGGTGGTGGCGCGGCCAATCTGCGGACCGATCAGGGGTTTTATGTGCGTGGTCGCCTGCCGCAGTTCGATCTTGGCGAATGGCAGGCTGTGCTTAGCGATCATGGCGGAGCGCAAGCGGGCAAGGAGGGCGCATCGCTATTGCGTCGTGCTCGTCTGGATATCGGCACGTTCACCGGGTTCGGCAGCCAAGTGGACAATCTTGGCGTCGACTTGCAGCGTCGTAACGCGGCCTGGTTGCTGGGATTGCAGAGCACTACGGTCGATGGGACCGTCCTGCTACCTGACGCAGAGGCTGAACCCATTGCGCTGAATCTATCCCGCTTGCGTCTGCCTCCGGCTGAGGAGAGTGATCCTCAGGTGCCCCCTCACGACGCTCTGGAAGGTGTGAATCCGAAAGATTTGCCTGCGATGGATGTTGCCGTCGCTGAGCTGCTGAGAGGCGACGAGTTGCTGGGAGCGGGATCCTTGAAAATGCGCCCGAGTAGCGACGGCGTCTTGTTCTCCGATCTGAATTTCGATCTCAAGGGGCTTAAGCTTGGCGGCGCCGGCGGCTGGGAGCAATCGCGCACCTGGTACAGGGGACGACTACAGGGGCAGGACCTCGCTGACGTGTTGCTGGCATGGGGCTTCGCTCCTTCGACGACCAGCGAGGATTTTCGTCTCGATGTAGACGGCAGCTGGCCTGGCTCCCCCGCTTTCTTCGGCCTCAATCGGTTGTCCGGCACGCTTGACGCCCGGCTGCGCAAAGGACAGCTTCGTGAAGTTGACGGCGGCGCTCAGGCGTTGCGGATATTCGGTCTGCTCAATTTCGATTCGATTGGCCGACGTCTGCGGCTGGATTTTTCTGACCTCTTTAGCAAGGGGCTGAGTTATGACCGGATCAAGGCGCAGTTGCGTGCCACCAACGGTGTGTTTCTGACCTCCGAACCGCTGACTGTTGCCGGGCCGTCCAGCAATCTGGAGCTGGATGGCAAGCTGGATCTGGTCAATGATCGGATCGACGCCAAGCTATTAGTGACACTGCCTGTCAGTAATAACCTGCCGCTGGCGGCGCTGATCGTCGGCGCTCCAGCCATCGGTGGCGCGCTTTTCGTGGTCGACAAATTGCTGGGAGACCGGGTCGCCCGCTTTGCAACCGTGCAGTACAACGTCGAGGGGCCGTGGCAGGCGCCGAAAATCACCTTCGATAAACCTTTCGAAAAGCCCAATTGATCGCACTGAATACGCGGGCTGATCGCGATAAAGGCATTCAAGCATGAGCCTCGCCGTTATTCAGATGACCAGTCAGGCCGACATCGGGATCAACCTTTCCTCCGCCAGGCAGCTGTTAGAGCGCGCGGCAGAGGGTGGTGCGCGGCTTGCGGTGCTGCCAGAAAACTTTGCAGCCATGGGCCGTGCGGATCTGTCTGCAGTCGGTCGGGCCGAAGCCGATGGCACTGGGCCGATCCTGCCATGGTTGAAACAGGTCGCGACCGACCTCAGGTTATGGATCGTCGCCGGCACGCTGCCGCTGCCCCCGGATGATCAACCGCAGGCGATGGTCAGGGCGTGTTCGCTGTTGGTCGATGACCAGGGGAGTCGCGTGGCTCGGTATGACAAGCTGCATCTGTTCGATGCGGATGTCAGCGATGCTCGCGGGCACTATCGTGAGTCGGACAATTATGCCGCCGGAGACCGTCTGGTTGTGGTCGATACTCCCGTAGGTCGCCTGGGAATGACCGTCTGTTATGACCTGCGTTTTGCTGAGCTGTACTCGGCGCTGCGCCTGGCTGGTGCTGAACTGATCAGCGCTCCGTCGGCTTTCACCACGGTTACAGGGCAGGCACATTGGGAGATGTTGATACGCACGCGGGCTATCGAGACGCAATGCTATATGCTGGCCGCAGCCCAGGGGGGTGAACACCCTGGCGGACGATCGACCTACGGGCATTCGTCTATCGTGGATTACTGGGGGCGCGTGCTGCATGAGCAGGCGACTGGCGAAGCGGCCCTGGTTGCCGACCGAGACACTGCTGAACAGGCTGATGCGCGCCAGCGTATGCCGGTGCTGAATCATCGCCGATTTACCGAGCCCCATATTGTCTCGGGCACTTTGGAGTAGATATGAGTGAACTGTTGTTACCCGTCACTGAGCGCTTGCTGACCCCGGGAGGTCTGGGGCTTGAAGATCTGCCGGGTTTTCTTGGCGAGTTGGCCGGTCCCGGTATCGATGCGGCCGACCTGTACTTTCAGGACCAGGTAACCGAATCCTGGGTACTGGAAGATGGCATCGTCAAAGAGGGTAGTTTTCACCTGGAGCAAGGCGTGGGCGTCCGCGCGCTGTCCGGGGAAAAGACCGGCTTCGCATACAGCAATGCGATCACCGCCGATGCGTTGCGCCAGGCTGCAGAGGCCGCTCGGTCAATCGCCCGTGGCGGTCAGCAGGGCCGTGTACAAGTGCTGTCGAAGGCTGCGTTCTCACCGCTATACAGCCAGGACAACCCGCTAGACGGACTGGGCCGGGCTGAGAAGGTCGAGCTGCTCAAGCGGATAGATCTCGCTACCCGCGCGCTGGACCCGCGCATCAAGCAGGTGACGGTGAGCCTGGCGGGTGTCTGGGAACACATTCTGGTAGCGGGGCTGGACGGCATCATGGCCGCCGACATCCGCCCCCTGGTGCGCTTCAATGTAAGTGTAATTGTCGAGCAGAATGGTCGTCGCGAGCGCGGCGGGCAGGGCGGTGGCGGGCGCACCGGATACGACTACTTCCTCACCGAAGACCGTGCGATGGGTTATGCGCGTGAAGCGCTGCGGCAGGCACTGGTCAATCTCGAAGCCAAAGCGGCGCCTGCCGGCACGCTGCCGGTGGTGCTGGGTCCAGGCTGGTCCGGCGTATTGCTGCACGAAGCAGTTGGGCATGGACTTGAAGGCGACTTCAATCGCAAGGGCAGTTCGGCATACAGCGGGCGGATCGGTCAGCAGGTCGCCTCCAAGCTGTGCACCATTGTCGATGACGGGGCCCTGGCTGATCGGCGTGGCTCGCTGAGCGTCGATGACGAAGGTACGCCGACGCAGTGCACCACCTTGATCGAGAACGGGATTCTGAAGGGCTATATCCAGGACAAACTCAATGCGCGTCTGATGGGGGTCGCCCCTACTGGTAATGGTCGGCGCGAATCCTATGCCCACCTACCAATGCCTCGAATGACCAACACGTACATGCTGGCGGGCGAAAGTGACCCTGAAGAGATCATCCGTTCGGTAAAGAAGGGGATCTACTGTGCGAGTCTCGGTGGAGGGCAGGTGGACATCACAAGTGGCAAGTTCGTGTTTTCCACCAGTGAGGCCTATTTGATCGAGGACGGCAAGATCACCGCTCCGGTGAAAGGCGCTACCTTGATCGGCAACGGGCCGGAAGTGATGAACAAGGTTTCCATGGTCGGCACCGACCTCGCACTTGACAGCGGAGTCGGCACCTGCGGCAAAGATGGCCAGTCAGTGCCCGTCGGGGTCGGTCAACCGACCCTGAAGATCGACGGCATCACGGTCGGTGGTACGGGCGGTTGAGATGAAGGCCGGAGAGCTGAGGTTGCGTAATTCCCGCCTTCAGCTCGTTGCGCCTACCTTAGGCCGCGTCGGGTTTCGTCCAGCTCGCGGATGTATTTGAAAATCTTGCGGCTGGCGGCCGGCGGCTTGTTTCGCGCCGCTTCGTGCTGGGCATGACGTATCAGCCCACGCAAGTGCTGGCGATCGGTTTCAGGGTATTCAGTGACGAAGGCTTCAAGGGTTTCATCGTTACCAGCGATCAGGCGATCTCGCCAGCGCTCTAGCGCATGGAAGCGTTCGTTGTACTGACGAGTAGAGGCATCGAGCTGGTCGACGAGGGCAAGGATGCCCTCGATGTCCTGATCGCGCATCAGTTTGCCGATGTATTGAAGGTGACGTTTGCGGGCAATGTGCGCGGTGTGCTTGGCCGAATCAGCAAGGGCCTTGCGCAGCGCATCAGTCAGGGGCAGACGGTCTAGCACGTCGGGCTTGAGGGTTGTGAGGCGTTCACCCAGATCCTGCAGCGCATGCAGTTCACGCTTTACCTGGGTTTTGCTTTTTTCCTCGAAGCCGTCGAGATCGGAAGTATCAGACATGGGGCTGGTCCAGTAGGGAATGCCGCCATGATAACAGCAGCCTTGCTGCGGGGCTTGCCGAGCACCGTGGGCTGCGAATTGTCGAATCAGTTGTCGGAGTTTTTATGAGTGAAGTGGATGGCATCGGGCCGCACGCCTTGCCTGGATTGCGCGAGAAGATCGCACGAATCATCGATGAGGCCAGCCGCCAGGGCGCCAGTGCCTGCGAGGTATCCGTCTCGATGGAGCAGGGTCTGTCGACCACTGTCCGCCAGCGCGAGGTAGAAACGGTCGAGTTCAATCGTGATCAGGGCTTCGGCATTACCCTGTACGTCGGTCAGCGAAAAGGCTCGGCCAGCACCACCGGCAGCGGCGATGAAGCCATACGCGAAACCGTTGCGGCTGCGTTGGCGATTGCCAAGCATGCATCCGAAGATGAATTTGCAGGGCTAGCCGATCCAGCGCTGATGGCAAAAGATCTGCCTGATCTGGATCTCTACCACCCCTGGGGCATATCCCCGGACGCGGCCGTGGAGTTGGCCCTCAGCTGCGAGGCAGCGGCTTTCGCAACCGACAAGCGCATTCTGAATGCCGACGGCACCAGCGTGAGCACTCATCAGGGCTGCCGCGGGTACGGCAACAGCAATGGATTCATCGGAGCCTACTGCAGTTCGCGTCACAGCCTCAGCTGCGTGATGATCGCTGAGGCTGATGGACAGATGCAGCGCGACTACCACTACGACGTCAGTCGCGTGGCCGCAGACCTTGCTTCGGCCGAATCCATTGGCCGGCGCGCTGCAGAGCGGGCTGTACGCCGCCTGGGTGCTCGGCCTGTCCCTACTTGTGATGTGCCGGTTCTGTTCTCATCAGAGCTTGCCACAGGGCTGTTCGGTCATTTCCTCGCTGCGATTTCCGGCGGCAATCTCTATCGCAAGTCCTCCTACCTGGAGGACGCGCTGGGCCAGACGCTTTTCCCCGAGTGGCTCAACCTCGATGAGCGTCCCCACCTGCCGCGCGGTTTGGCGAGTTCAGCTTATGACGGTGATGGGCTGGCGACCTATGCCAAGCCTTTCGTTGAGAATGGCAGGCTGCTTTCCTACGTGTTGGGCACCTACTCAGGACGCAAGCTGGGCATGCCGAGTACCGCCAACGCGGGAGGCGTGCACAACCTCTTCGTAACCCATGGCGATGAAGATCAGGCCGCACTGATCCGCCGGATGGACCGCGGTTTGCTCGTGACCGAGCTGATGGGGCAGGGACTGAACCTCGTAACCGGGGACTATTCGCGCGGTGCTGGTGGTTTCTGGGTGGAAAATGGAGTGATCCAGTTTCCGGTACAGGAAGTCACCATTGCCGGCAATCTGCGGGACATGTTCCGGCAGATCGTTGCGGTGGGCTGCGATGTCGAAACCCGCAGCAGTATTCACACAGGGTCGGTGCTGATCGAGCGGATGAAGGTGGCGGGACAGTAGAAAGCAACAGCCAGTCGCTATTCGCCTTCTTCGAAATAATCATCGATCAGGGCGATCAGTGCGCTGATCGCCTCTTGCTCCTGTTCGCCCTCTGCGCGCAGGTGCAAGGTGGTTCCTTTGCTGGCAGCGAGCATCATGACGGCCATGATGCTCTTGCCGTCAACGAGGCTGTCTGCGCAACGCCCTATCCGAATGTCACAGGGGAACCGGTTGGCGACACCGACGAACTTGGCCGCAGCGCGGGCATGCAGGCCCAGCTTGTTGATGATGGTGATATCGCACGAAGGCATGTGTATTCCTAGGCCAGGTCGCGGTGGCGTACCTGGACATTCTTCAAAGGATCTCGCAGCGCCTGGCCTAGGCGCTCTGCCAGATAGACCGAACGATGATGTCCGCCCGTGCAGCCGATGGCGACTGTAACGTAGGCACGGTTACTGGCCGCGAAACGCGGTAGCCATTTGCTCAGGTAGGCAAAGATGTCCTGGAACATCTCTTCGACATCGGCCTGCGTGGCAAGGTAATCGATGACGGGTTGGTCCAGTCCGGAAAAATCACGCAGGTCCGCTTTCCAGTAAGGATTGGGCAGGCAGCGAACGTCGAACACCAGATCGGCATCGACGGGCATGCCGCGTTTGAAGCCAAATGACTCGAACAGAAACGCCGTGCCCGGTTCGGGCTTGTTCAGCAGGCGCAGCTTGAGGGTATCTCGCAACTGATAGAGGTTCAGGTGCGTGGTGTCGATCTTGAGGTCAGCGTGATCGATGATCGGCGCCAGAAGCAGCTCTTCGTCATGAATGGCTTCGGCTAATGATCGGTTCTCATTGGTCAGCGGATGTCGTCGCCGAGTCTCCGAAAACCGTTTCAGCAGTGTTTCGTCAGCCGCATCGAGATACAGCACATCACACTGTATATAGCGCGCTCGCACATCCTCTAGCAGTTCCGGGAAGCGCTTGAGATGGCTGGGAAGATTGCGTGCATCAATGGATACCGCCACCTGAGGCTGCAGCAGTTCGGTATGCAGCAAGGCGCGCTCGGCCAGTTCCGGTAGAAGGCCGGCGGGCAGGTTGTCGATGCAATAGAAGCCGTTGTCCTCAAGCACGTTCAGCGCGGTGCTCTTGCCGGAGCCGGAACGGCCGCTGACGATGATCAGGCGCATCGCGGGCCGTCGCTCGGCATGGCACTGTTCACGAGCCGAACGTCGGTCGGCGTGCAATTATTCAGGGGCAGGTGCGGATAGTTGGGGGGCACGTCTTTTTCCTCACTGAGCGTCGCGGCGGGAGTGCCGCTCCGCTAGCGACCGCTCTGAATATCGACGACCGCCTGATACAGGTCCTGTCCCGAAGTTGCCATGCGAAGGCGCTCGCGAACATCCTCGCGGTCCAGCATGCTTGCAATCTGGCGTAGCAACTCCAGATGCTCATCAGTCGCCGCTTCGGGCACTAACAAGACGAAGAGTAGATCGACAGGCGCGCCGTCAATTGCATCGAAATCCACCGGAGCATCGAGCCGCAGCACCGCACTGAACGGCGACGTACAGCCGGACATGCGACAGTGGGGAATGGCGATGCCGTTCCCGAAACCGGTGGAGCCAAGCTTTTCGCGCGCAATGAAGCTTTCGAAAATAGCTTGGCCGTCCAGGTCCGGTAGATCCCGGCCGAGCACCTTGGCGATTTGTTCGAGAACGCGTTTTTTGCTGCCGCCCGGCACGTTCACGAGCGAACGTGCGGGGGTCAGGATGTTTTCAATTCGGATCATGATGGGTCAGCGAGCCAGGGCGCCCTGATTGTGGTCGAGCTGTTTTTCTTTGTGTTTGATGAGCTGCCGGTCGAGCTTGTCCGCGAGCAGGTCGATCGCGGCGTACATGTCGCTGTGCTCGGCGTTGGCAACAACTTCGCGGCCAGCTACATGCAAGGTTGCTTCGGCCTTCTGCCTCAGCTTCTCGACTTGAAGAATGACTTGAACGGCGATGATGCGATCGAAATGCCGTTCTAACCGCTCGAATTTCTCCTCGACGTAGTCACGCAGGGGTTCTGTGATTTCCAGGTGAAGGCCAGTGATGTTGACTTGCATACTGCGTCTCCTTTTGCCACATGCGGATTGGTGGGCCTGTAAGCCCGCCATCGGAAGAACTCGACCAGTGCTCTGGTGTTACATCAGCCGCTTGCGCTCGCTGGATGGCGCGATACCGAGTGATTCGCGGTACTTCGCGACGGTGCGGCGTGCGACCTGAATCCCCTGTTCCTCCAGTAAACCAGCGATCTTGCTGTCGCTCAATGGCTTTTTCGCGTTTTCCGCCGCGACCAGCTTTTTGATGATTGCCCGGATCGCGGTGGATGAGCATTCACCCCCCTCGGACGTGCTCACATGGCTGGAAAAGAAATACTTCAGCTCGTAGATGCCGCGGGGCGTGTGCATGAATTTCTGAGTAGTAACCCTCGAAATGGTTGACTCATGCATGCCCACGGCTTCGGCAATGTCATGCAGCACAAGCGGCTTCATGGCTTCATCACCGTGTTCGAAGAAGCCTCGCTGGTGCTCGACGATCTGCGTGGAAACCTTCATCAGAGTTTCGTTGCGGCTGAGCAGGCTCTTGATGAACCAGCGTGCTTCCTGAAGCTGGTTACGCATGAAGGTATTGTCCGCGCTGGAATCGGCGCGTTTGACGAACCCAGCATATTGCGCGTTGACACGAAGTCGCGGCATCGCGTCCTGATTCAGCTCGACCAACCAGCGGCCATTGTGCTTGCGTACGATAACGTCCGGCACGACGTACTCCGGCTCGCCCGCTTCAATTTGCGAACCTGGCCTGGGGTTGAGCGTTTGGATCAGATCGATGACCTGGCGCAGTTCGTCTTCCTTGAGCTTCATGCGGCGCATCAGCAGGCTGTAGTCACGTCCGCCGAGAATGTCCAGATGGTCGCTGACAAGCTTGATCGCCTCGCTCAGCCAGGCGGTTCGCTCAGGCAGCTGGCGTAACTGCAACAGCAGACATTCACGCAGGTCGCGAGCGCCGATGCCCGCCGGCTCGAACTGCTGAATGCGCCGCAGCACCACCTCGATTTCGTCGAGTTCGATCTCAAGTTCGGGGTCGAACGACTCGAGCACCTCTTCGAGCGTCTCGTCGAGATAGCCTTGAGGGTTGATGCAGTCGATCAAGGTGGCGGCGATGAGACGATCGGTGTCGCTCATCGGGGCGAGGTTGAGTTGCCAGAGAAGATGACTTTGCAGGCTTTCCCCGGATGACGTGCGGGTGGTGAAGTCCCATTCATCATCGTCATTGCTGGGCAGGCTGCTGGCGCTGGTCTGGTAGATATCTTCCCAGGCCGTGTCTACAGGAAGTTCATTGGGGATGCGGTCGCCCCAGTCGCCTTCCTCGAGGTTCTCCACCGTGTTGATGGGTTCCTCATAATGATTGTCCGGCTCGCTTTGCTCGGGTGCATCAGTCGATGGGCTCTCGCTTTTCTTCTCGATCGACTCTGCCATCGGATCGGAGTTGTCGAAGTCGTCTCCTTCTTCTTCGCGCTCGAGCATCGGGTTGGAATCCAGCGCCTCCTGAATCTCCTGTTGGAGATCGAGCGTGGATAGCTGGAGCAATCGTATGGCTTGTTGCAGCTGCGGTGTCATCGTCAGCTGCTGGCCCATCTTCAGGACTAGCGATGGTTTCATGGCAGAGGACTTCGAACCTTGTTTGCCGGCGCAACCGCGCCTGTTCCGATTTCGCTGGCGCCGCGCGCCGGTGTAAGCAAATTATATGCCTGCCGGCGAAGCCTTTGCCTAGCCCTAGATGAGCGTCCCGGTAGAAAAAATTGCTATCAAAGTCTGAATTCGTGTCCGAGGTAGACGTCTTTCACCAACTGGTTGGCCAGGATGGTTTCTGACGTCCCTTCAGCTATCAGCTGGCCGTCGTTGACTATGTAGGCAGTCTCGCAGATATCCAATGTCTCGCGGACATTGTGATCGGTGATCAGAACACCGATGCCCTTGGCTTTCAGGTGATGAATGATCTGTTTGATGTCACCAACCGAGATCGGGTCAACACCGGCAAAAGGTTCATCGAGAAGAATGAACTTGGGTGCGGTGGCCAGGGCCCGGGCAATTTCGACGCGACGCCGTTCGCCACCGGACAGGCTCATCCCGAGGCTGTCGCGGATGTGGTGAATGTGAAACTCCTGCAACAGCCCCTCAAGCGCCTGTTGACGCCCGCTGCGATCCAGATCCTTGCGGGTTTCCAGAATCGCCATGATGTTGTCCGCAACTGACAGCTTGCGAAAGATCGATGCTTCCTGGGGTAGATAGCCAATCCCAGCTCGGGCGCGGCCATGCATGGGAAGGTGTGTCACATCATGATCATCGATCAGTACGCGGCCTTGATCGGCTTTCACCAGCCCGACGATCATGTAAAAGCATGTGGTCTTTCCCGCGCCGTTGGGCCCCAGCAGGCCTACGATCTGCCCGCTTTCTATGGACAGGCTGACATCGCGCACGACTTGCCGGCTCTTGTAGCTCTTCGCCAAATGCTGAGCCTTGAGGATCGCCATTACTCGGTCTGCTCCGCTGCGGGCTCATCTTTCTTGCGCGGCTGTATGACCATGTCCACGCGAGGGCGTGGCGTCGTGACGTCGGTATTGGTCGCACGTCCGGCATTCACTATCTGTCGTTGGGTGTCGTAGACAATCTTCTCGCCCTCGAAGGTGTTGCCTTCCTGAACGACTTTTGCCTGGTCAATCAGCACGATTCGCTCGTTCGCTGCGAAATACTGAATCGTCAAGCCGTACGCCTTGACGATCTCCTTGTCAGCTGAAGGCTTTTGTTCGTAGTAGGCGGGCTTGCCGATGGAGGTGAAAACCTCGACGTCGCCGTTGCCGTTCTGGGTGATCGTGACCGTATCACCGGTTATCTTCATCGTGCCCTGCGTGATCACGACATCCCCGCGATACACGGCGACGCCCTGGCGATCATCCAGTTCTGCCGTGTCGGCCTGGACGCGAATGGGCTGATTGCGGTCCTCTGGCAGCGCATGGGCGTTTGAGCCGAGCAGGAAAATGCTCAAACCGATCAGGAGGGGGAGAGTCTTAACGCAGCTCATGCTGGCCTCTTACATTGGATAGCAGGAGCATCCTGCCTTCGTCTAGATACGCTTTCATGCCTGTAGCGGTCGTCACGCCGTTTGCGGCGACGATTCTAACGGGTTGGCGGGTCTCGGCATAATCCTTCTCGGGGAGCACCGTCATTCGGCTGGAAGTGACAACGGTCGCGCGTCCCTTGGTATCGGTACGCTCGATCCTCACGTTGTCTATCAGCTCCACTTCTTCACCCTGCGGGCCCACTTCGCCGCGATCGCTGGTGACATGCCAGGGCAGCTCGGTGCCTCGATAGGATCGCAGGTTAGGTTGCGTGAGCAGGCTGACGTCGCTTGCCTTGATGTGCTCTACCTTGTCAGCTGTCAGCTCGTAATTGCGCTTGCCGTCCGGTTGGTACTGCACGGTTCGTGAGTTGATCACGTAGAAGTCGATTGGAGATTCCTCGCCCTGGGCCACCGGCGCCTCCTGCATGAAGCTTTCGGGGCGGATGTTCCAATAGCCTACCGCGACCAGGAGCAGGGCGATCAGCAGCAGGATGGCAGGAAGGCGGATTTTGCTCAGCATTGAAACCTCTTAGAGATAGGCGGCCTGTGCGGCCTCAAGGCTGCCCTGGGCGCGCATGATCAGTTCACAGAACTCCCTTGCTGCGCCTTCGCCGCCGCGAGCGGTGGTAACCCCATGGGCGTGCTGGCGGACAAAGGCGTCAGCGCTGGCAACCGCCATGCCGAGCCCGACACGGCGGATCACTGGCAAGTCTGGCAGGTCATCACCCAGATAGGCGACTTCAGCGTAGTCGAGTCCAAGCTCTGCAAGTAATTCATCGAGCACTACGAGCTTGTCTTCGCGGCCTTGATAGAGATGCTGGATGCCCAGGTTCTGCGCTCGCCGCTCGACCACCGGCGTCTTTCGGCCACTGATGATAGCGGTGCGGACTCCAGAGTTGATAAGCATCTTGATGCCATGGCCGTCGAGCGTGTTGAAGGTCTTGAACTCACTGCCATCAACCAGAAAATAGAGTTTGCCGTCTGTGAGTACGCCGTCGACATCGAAGATGGCGAGGCGGATATCCCTTGCACGTCGTAACAGATCGTTCACTTACATCACTCCCGCACGTAGCAGATCATGCATGTTCAACGCGCCAACCGGGCGATCGTTCTCGTCGACCACTACGAGTGCGTTGATCTTGTTGTCTTCCATTATCTTCAGTGCTTCGGCGGCAAGCATGTCGGCCTGGGCGGTCTTGCCATGGATCGTCATCACCTGGTCGATGTTGGCCTGGCGGACGTCGATGCCTTTATCCAGCGTGCGCCGCAGATCACCGTCGGTGAAAATCCCGGCGAGGCTGCCGTCCGTCTCGATTACCGCTGTCATCCCAAGCCCTTTCTGGGTCATTTCCAGCAGCGCTTCGCGAAGTGGTGTGCCGCGGTTGACCAAGGGCAGGCGTTCCCCGGCATGCATGACGTGTTCGACTTTAAGCAGCAGGCGTCGACCCAGGGCGCCGCCCGGGTGCGAGAACGCGAAATCTTCCGCTGTGAAACCGCGCGCTTCCAGCAGCGCGATGGCCAGCGCATCACCGAGCACCAGGCTCACGGTGGTCGAAGAAGTCGGGGCGAGGTTCAGCGGGCAGGCTTCGATGGCAACGCTGGCATCAATGTTGACCTCGGCTGCCTTCGCCAGGACGGATTCCGGATTGCCGGTCATGCTGATCAGTGTGATGCCGAGCCGCTTGATCAGTGGAAGCAGCGTGACGATCTCATTGGTGCTGCCCGAATTGGACAGGGCCAGGACTACGTCGTCCCGGGTGATCATGCCCATATCGCCATGACTGGCTTCGGCAGGGTGAACGAAGAATGCGGTGGTACCGGTGCTGGCAAGTGTGGCGGCGATCTTGTTGCCGATGTGACCGGACTTGCCCATCCCGACGACTACGACACGACCTTTACATTGGAGAATGAGCTCGCATGCTTTGACGAAGTGGTGGTCGATGCGCGTCTTGAGTTGCTCGACCGCTTCGGTTTCCATGCGAATGGTGCGCTGGGCAGTCTCGATCAGCTGGCTGCTCTGGCTCATGTCGATCTCATCGGCTGAATTAAAGCGCGGGATTATAGCGGTAAACCCGATGCCGCTCACTGAAAAGCATCAGTCGTAATCGTCGCGCTTGAAGCTGAACTCAAGCTGAACAACTGCACGCTCTGGCGGCGGGCGCTGCTGCCGCCAGCTTGGGGTGCCCTCGGCGCAGTGCTATAGTTCGCGCCGCCAAAACAGCTCTGCGAAGTATCTCCGTAAGGGCGGGGAGCGTCAGATTCGCAAGCTGTATCCGAGGAGATCCGATGAGCGCCGCCAACGCTAACGCCGTCGAGCTGAAGGGTGTCACCTTTCAGCGCGGTGAGCGGAGCATTTTCAATAACATCGATATTGTCATCCCCCATGGGAAGGTCACGGCCATCATGGGCCCGTCCGGCTGTGGCAAGACGACCTTGCTGCGTTTGATCGCTGCTCAGCTCAAGCCGACCAGCGGAGAGGTTTGGGTGGCTGGAACCAATCTTCCGACGTTGTCGCGCCGCGAGCTGTTTGATATGCGCAAGCAGATGGGCGTTCTATTCCAGAGCGGCGCCTTGTTTACCGATCTCGACGTTTTCGAGAACGTTGCGTTTCCGTTGCGCGTTCATACCAAGCTGCCCGAAGAGATGATTAGGGACATCGTCCTCATGAAGCTGCAGGCAGTAGGGCTGCGCGGAGCCATAGAGTTGATGCCCGATGAGCTTTCCGGTGGCATGAAGCGTCGCGTAGCGCTTGCGCGTGCGATCGCGCTTGATCCGCAGATTCTCATGTACGACGAGCCTTTTGCGGGCCAGGATCCGATTGCGATGGGCGTTCTGGTGCAGCTTATCCGGCTGCTAACCGATGCGCTGGGCATCACCAGTATCGTGGTTTCTCACGACTTGGCCGAAACCGCGAGCATCGCCGACTACATCTACGTGGTTGGAGATGGCCAGGTGCTGGGGCAGGGTACGCCGGCAGAGCTGCACGAATCGACCAACCCGCGGATCAGACAATTCATGAAGGGTGCTGCGGATGGCCCTGTGCCTTTCCACTTCCCGGCACCCGCGTATGCCGATGATCTGTTGCGAGGCGCCGATGCGTAGACGTTCTCTGATTGAACGAGTCAGGCTGTTCGGTGAAGGCGGCTTGAATGTGTTGGCGGCTCAAGGCCGCGCGACAGTGTTCCTGTTTCACGCGCTATTTGGTCAAAGCGGCCTCGACAACCGATTTTCGCTACTGATTCGTCAGCTCTATTCAGTGGGTGTGCTGTCACTGGCAATCGTGGTTGTCTCGGGGATATTCATCGGCATGGTCCTCGCCCTTCAGGGCTACAGCATTCTCAGTAGCTATGGCTCTGAGCAGGCGGTCGGCCAGATGGTTGCGCTTACGCTGTTGCGTGAGTTGGGGCCGGTTGTCACGGCGTTGCTGTTTGCCGGGCGTGCCGGCTCAGCGCTGGCTGCCGAGATCGGCAACATGAAGTCCACCGAGCAGCTGTCGAGCCTGGAAATGATTGGCGTCGATCCGCTGAAATACATAATTGCGCCGCGTTTGTGGGCGGGCTTCATCTCGCTTCCGTTGCTGACCGTGATATTCAATGTGGTCGGTATTTGGGGCGGGGCGATGGTGGCTGTGGATTGGCTCGGCGTTTATGACGGCTCGTTCTGGTCCAATATGCAGAACAGTGTCGTCTTCACGACGGACGTGCTCAACGGCGTCCTCAAGAGTGTGGTGTTTGGAGTCGTGGTCACCTGGATTGCGGTATTCCAGGGCTACGACTGCGAGCCGACCTCCGAAGGGATCAGTCGCGCCACCACCCGGACTGTGGTTTACGCCTCGCTGGCCGTACTTGGCCTCGACTTTATTCTGACCGCGTTGATGTTTGGAGATTTTTGATGCGTATCCGCACCCTGGAAATTGGTGTTGGCTTGTTTCTGCTCGCGGGCGTTCTTGCCCTGCTGCTGCTATCGCTGCGCGTGAGCGGGCTGAACGTCGATAGCGCCGATACCTACAAGCTTTACGCCTACTTCGACAATATTGCCGGTCTGAGTGTCAGATCCAAGGTCACCATGGCTGGCGTGACCATTGGCAAGGTGACTGCGATTGATCTTGATCGCGAGAGCTATACAGGCCGTGTCACCCTGGAAGTTCAGAAGGATATCGATATCCTGCCGACCGACTCTACCGCGTCGATCCTAACGGCTGGCCTGTTGGGTGAGAAATACGTCGGTATCAGCGTCGGCGGAGAGGAGGAGACACTTGGCGATGGCGATACCATTCGCGATACCCAGTCGTCTCTGGTGTTGGAAGAACTGATCGGCAAATTCTTGCTCAATTCAGTCAACAAAGAATGAGGTGTACTTACATGATGACTGCCCTGCGTCGCGGCTTACTGGTTTTGTTGGCGACCCTGCCCATGCTTGCCCTCGCGGCCCCAAGTGCTCACGAAGTGATCCAGAAATCCACCGATGAGCTGCTGGCTGATCTCAAGGCCAACAAGGATCAGTATCGTCAGGATCCAAATGCGTTCTACGAGTCGCTCAACGGAATTCTCGGCCCGGTTGTCGACGCCGAGGGTATCTCGCGCAGCATCATGACCGTGAAGTACTCGCGCAACGCCAGCCCGGAACAGATGACCCGCTTCCAGGAGAACTTCAAGCGCAGCCTGATGCAGTTCTATGGAAACGCTTTGCTGGAGTACAACAATCAACAGATTCGTGTATTGCCCGCGAGCGGCAAGCAGGATCAAGAGCGCACCAGCGTCGGCATGGAAGTCACTGGGCGTCAGGGCGAGATTTACCCTGTGTCGTACACGATGGTCAATCACGGTGGGGATTGGCTGGTGCGTAACGTGATCATCAACGGAATCAACATTGGCAAACTGTTCCGTGACCAGTTTGCAGACGCCATGCAGAAGAACGGCAATGATCTGGACAAGACCATTGATGGATGGGCTGAGGTCGTTGCACGCGCCAAGGACACTGAGGCTGGCCAGCAGGCGGCGGGCGATGAGTGAAGGCCGGGTTGAGCGGGGCGTTGGCGGTGAGATATTGCTGTCGGGGGTGCTCGACTATCAATCCGGCCCGGCGCTTCGTCGGGCCGGGCAGGCGCTGATCCTTGCTGATAGAGGGCAGTCTTTGTTGATTGATTGTTCGGCGGTAGAAAAATCCAGCAGCGTCGGGTTATCGCTACTCTTGTCATACGCCCGCGATGCAGCGGGTTCGGGTCGCGAGGTTTCCATCTTTGGACTGCCAGGGGATATGCGGGAGATAGCCCGGGTATCTGGCCTTCTGGATGTCCTTCCCATCGCTGACGAAGCACAGGGAGCTGCTTGATGCTGCGCTGGGCAGAGGCCACTCGCGGTAAGGTGCATGCCATCGCCGAGTCGCTTGGCAACCTCTTGGTCGAGACCTTCCATTACCTTGCGCTCTTCGCCATCGGTGCGGTAACCGCATGGGCGGGGCTGGTAGCGTTTCTGGGAATGGTCGAGAAGGGCAGCATCAGTGTTGATGACATCCTGCTGCTGTTCATATACCTCGAGCTTGGCGCCATGGTTGGAATCTATTTCAAGACCAACCATATGCCGGTGCGTTTCCTCATCTACGTGGCCATTACCGCCCTGACCCGCCTTCTTATCTCGGATGTGTCGCATCATCATCGCCCTGACATGGGCGTGGTCTATATCTCCGGTGCAATTCTGTTGTTGGCCATCGCTATTCTGGTTGTACGTTTTGCGTCATCGAAGTTTCCGGCTGCAGCGGCAGGTCCTGCTGGCCGCCCTCCACGTTCGTCAGACAGCGAGGCGGAAGCGCTCGAGTGAGTGCTTCGTCACCCCATGTGGCTTCAGGGTTCGCAGTCTTCGGGCTTTTTTGTATGATGGCCGGCCGCGCGCGTCCGGCGCTGATCGAGGTTGAACATGCAGGCCGTAGAAGTTAAGAATTTTCTGGAGCAGAAGCTTTCAGAAGCCCAGGTGGAAGTCGAAGGCGAGGGCTGCAACTTCCAGCTGAACGTGATCAGCGATGAGCTGGCCGGCTTGAGCCCGGTCAAACGCCAGCAGCAGATATATGCTCATCTCAATCCATGGATTGCTGATGGCAGCATTCACGCTGTCACGATGAAGTTCTTCAGTCGTGCCGATTGGCTTGCACGCACCTGATCGTCACAGGCGACAGGCATCTCTTAGCCGAAATGCGATCAATGCATCGTGTATCGGCTCCTCATCGCCAGCGCTTCGAGCCTGCGAGTTACGGGAATACCCATGGATAAATTGATGATTACCGGCGGTGCCCGCCTCAACGGCGAGATCCGCATCTCCGGTGCCAAAAACTCGGCCCTGCCTATTCTGGCGGCCACGCTGCTTGCCGATACACCAGTCACCGTCTGCAACCTGCCGCACCTTCATGACATTACCACCATGATCGAGCTGTTCGGTCGCATGGGTGTGCAGCCTGTCATCGATGAAAAGCTCAGCGTGGAAGTCGACGCCAGCAGCATCCAGACGCTGGTAGCACCCTATGAGCTGGTAAAGACCATGCGTGCCTCGATCCTGGTGCTCGGCCCTATGGTCGCGCGCTTCGGAGAGGCCGAAGTGGCGCTGCCGGGCGGATGTGCCATCGGCTCGCGCCCAGTGGATTTGCACATTCGCGGCCTAGAGGCCATGGGTGCGCAGATCGACGTCGAGGGTGGTTACATCAAGGCCAAGGCCCCTGCGGGCGGTCTGCGCGGTGCGCATTTCTTCTTCGATATCGTCAGCGTGACCGGTACCGAAAACATCATGATGGCAGCAGCGCTAGCCAACGGCCGTAGCGTCTTGGAAAACGCGGCACGTGAGCCGGAAGTGGTGGACTTGGCCAACTTCCTCAATGCCATGGGCGCGCAGATCACTGGCGCCGGTACCGACACCATCATCATCGATGGTGTGAAGCGTCTGGGTGGCGGGCGCTACAGCGTCATGCCTGACCGTATCGAGACGGGCACGTACCTGGTTGCTGCGGCTGCAACTGGCGGCCGTGTCAAACTCAAGGACACCGACGCTACCTTGCTGGAGGCGGTCCTGCACAAGCTTGAGGAAGCCGGTGCCCATATCGATACTGGCAGCAACTGGATCGAGCTGGACATGAAAGGCAATCGTCCGAAAGCAGTGAATGTCCGCACGGCGCCTTATCCTGCCTTCCCAACCGACATGCAGGCCCAGTTCATCGCCATGAACGCGATAGCTGAAGGGACCGGCACCGTCATCGAGACCGTGTTCGAGAACCGCTTCATGCACGTCTATGAAATGAACCGCATGGGCTCGCAAATCCTCGTCGAAGGCAACACCGCGATCGTGACCGGTGTTCCGAAGCTCAAAGGTGCGCCGGTCATGGCGACAGATCTTCGTGCATCCGCCAGCCTGGTCATCGCAGGACTCGTTGCCGAGGGCGACACCCTGATCGATCGCATCTACCACATCGACCGTGGTTACGAGTGCATCGAGGAAAAGCTGCAGTTGCTGGGCGCCAAGATCCGCCGCGTACCAGGCTAGGTAACGGCTGACGATGCAGCCGCCAGCTCGAAAGCTGGCGGCTTGCCGATACCAGCGCTCGTTCGCCCACGCCTGTGCAGGGCCGCCATCAACAGGCTTCAAGGAATCATCGTCCATGCTCACCATCGCCCTTTCCAAAGGCCGCATTCTTGACGACACCCTGCCGCTGCTGGCGGCTGCCGGTATCGTTCCTACCGAAAATCCTGAAAAAAGCCGCAAGCTAATCATCCCCACCACACAAGACGACGTGCGTCTGTTGATCGTACGCGCAACCGACGTGCCGACCTATGTCGAGCATGGCGCTGCTGATCTGGGAGTGGCAGGCAAGGACGTACTGATGGAGTACGGTGGGCAGGGCCTGTACGAACCGCTTGATCTGAAGATCGCCAACTGCAAGTTGATGACGGCCGGGAAGGTCGGCGCCGTGTTGCCCAAGGGGCGGCTTCGGGTTGCCACCAAGTTCGTCAACGTTGCCAAGCGCTATTACGCCGAGCAAGGCCGTCAGGTCGACATCATTAAGCTCTATGGCTCGATGGAGCTCGCACCATTGGTGGGGCTGGCGGACACGATCATAGATGTCGTTGACACAGGCAACACACTGCGCGCCAACGGGCTTGAACCGCAGGAGCTGATCGCCATGATCAGTTCGAGGCTGGTGGTCAATAAGGCCTCCATGAAAATGCAGCATGCCCGTATCCAGGCACTGATCGATGCGCTGCAAAGCGCCATTTCGCAGCAAGCCTGATTTCTGCCGATTCGCGTTGCGTATCCGGCCGCTAATCCGTGTCATAGCTAAATTCTCAGGTGCTCGCACGGCTGGCTTGTTAATCTAGCGCGCTTGAAATCAGCCTGTCCGTATCTCCCATGAGGCCCGCTATGACTGCTCCCATCGACATTCGCCGACTCAATGCCGCTGATCCGGACTTTGCTCGACATCTGGATCATCTGCTGAGCTGGGAAAGCGTGTCCGATGACGGCGTCAATCAGCGCGTCTTGGAGATCATCAAGGCTGTCCGCGAGCGCGGCGATGCGGCGCTGGTTGAGCTGACCCAGCGTTTCGACGGCCTCGAAGTCGCTTCGATGGCCGATCTGATCCTGCCGCGCGAACGTCTCGAACTCGCGCTGACGCGCATCAGCCAGGACCAGCGCAAAGCGCTCGAAGCTGCGGCGGAGCGCGTTCGCATTTATCACGAAAAGCAAAAACAGGACTCCTGGAGTTACACCGAATCCGACGGCACGGTGTTGGGCCAAAAGGTCACGCCGCTTGATCGCGCAGGTTTGTACGTACCGGGCGGAAAAGCGTCCTACCCCTCATCTGTGCTGATGAACGCTATTCCAGCCAAGGTAGCCGGTGTTCCGGAAGTCGTCATGGTAGTGCCAACCCCGCGGGGTGAGGTTAACGAACTGGTACTGGCGGCGGCCTGCATTGCCGGCGTGGACCGGGTGTTCACCATCGGTGGCGCTCAAGCCGTTGCTGCATTGGCCTATGGAACTGAAAGCGTACCGCCCGTAGACAAGATCGTAGGTCCGGGCAACATCTATGTCGCAACTGCGAAGCGCCATGTGTTTGGCAAGGTCGGTATCGACATGATTGCCGGGCCCTCGGAGATTCTGGTGGTGTGCGATGGCCAGACCGATCCTGATTGGATCGCGATGGATCTGTTCTCACAGGCCGAACATGACGAAGATGCGCAATCGATTCTGGTCAGCGCGGATGCTGCCTTTCTTGATCTCGTCGCCGAGAGCATCGCTCGCCTGCTGCCAACCCTGGAGCGCAGCGAGATCGCACGAGCCTCGATCCAGGGGCGTGGCGCACTGATCCAGGTGGCTGATATGCAGCAGGCTATCGATGTCGCGAACCGCATCGCGCCTGAGCACCTTGAGCTGTCGGTCGCTGATCCCGATCAGTGGCTGCCACAGATTCGCCATGCCGGCGCCATCTTCATGGGGCGTTATACGGCGGAGGCCTTGGGCGACTACTGCGCCGGCCCCAATCACGTGTTACCAACATCGGGCACCGCGCGGTTCTCGTCGCCGCTGGGGGTTTATGACTTTCAGAAGCGCTCGTCGATCATCAACTGTTCGGCCGAAGGTGCATCCGAACTAGGAAAGATCGCTTCGGTGCTGGCTCGTGGTGAGTCGTTGACCGCTCACGCACGTAGCGCCGAATATCGAATCAAGCCGTAACGCCGTTGAGACGCTAGCGCGCTCCACCTGTCGGTTAATCGAACATAGTTGAGGAGACAAGGGCAGATGAGCAAATTCTGGAGCCCCTTCGTCAAGGATCTGGTGCCTTACGTGCCGGGTGAGCAACCTAAGCTGGCCAATCTGGTCAAGCTCAATACAAATGAAAACCCCTATGGCCCGTCGCCGCTGGCGCTAGCCGCGATGCAGGCTGAGCTTAACGACAATCTGCGGTTGTACCCGGACCCGAACGGTGAGCGCCTGAAGCGCGCGGTTGCCGACTATTACGGCGTGCAACCGGCTCAGGTCTTCGTGGGCAACGGTTCGGACGAGGTCCTGGCCCATGCGTTCCACGGCCTGTTTCAGCACGACAAGCCGTTGCTCTTCCCTGATGTGAGTTACAGCTTCTATCCGGTTTATTGTGGACTGTATGGCATCGGTCATGAAGCCGTTGCGCTGGACGAGCAGTTCCAGATCGATGTCGCCGATTACTGCCGACCAAATGGCGGGATCATATTTCCGAACCCCAATGCCCCGACCGGCTGCCTGCTATCGCTGGATGCGATTGAGCGTCTGTTGCAGGCGAATCCTGACTCGGTTGTGCTGGTAGACGAGGCCTATATCGACTTTGGCGGCACGTCGGCGATTGCTTTGGTTGATCGCTATACGAACCTGCTGGTTACACAGACGTTATCCAAGTCGCGCTCTTTGGCGGGGCTGCGTGTGGGCCTGGCGGTCGGGCATCCCGATCTTATCGAGGCCCTGGAGCGCATCAAGAACAGCTTCAACTCCTACCCGCTCGACCGGATCGCCATCGCGGGCGCCGCTGCCGCGTTCGAAGACCATGCTTATTTCGAGCGGTGCACTCAGCAGGTGATTGTCAGCCGCGAGGCGGTGACCAGCACGATGCGAGCGCTAGGCTTCGAGGTGCTGCCGTCGGCGGCGAACTTCATATTCGCCCGTCATCCTCAACACGACGCGGCAGCGATTGCCGCAGGTCTGCGCGAGCAGGGCGTCATCGTTCGACATTTCAAGCAGCCGCGGATCAGTCAGTTCCTGCGGATAACCATCGGCGCGCCGGAGCAGAATCAGGCGTTGCTCGATGCGCTTCAGGAAATCATCTGAATAGCCGCTCGCCATAAGGGCTGCGGCACTGAGTGGCTGACCTGAAGGGTTACGCGCCCTTCGATGAAGTGGCGCGTGGTTGCTAGCGGTCGGCGACGAGTCCGGATGCTCCCATCGCCGAGACTGTCTTAATTCGCCGCCTTCTCAACCAGCGGCCGCATTCCTACTTCTGCGGTAAGGGTAAGCGGCTTGCCGTTGCGCAGAATGTCGATATCAATCTCATCGCCCGGCCGTACTCGGGCAACCTGATTCATCGAGCTGCGCCCATCGCTTGCTTGATGGCCGTCGATGCTGAGGATCAGGTCACCCGGCAACAGTCCTGCACGTTCGGCTGGACCATCGCGATAGACACCAGCAACCACGATTCCGGGCCTGCCTGCTTGGCCGAAGGATTCCGCCAGTTCCGGCGTGAGCGATTGAACCTCGACCCCGAGCCAGCCACGGATGACCTGGCCATGCTCGACGATGGATTTCATCACGTCCATGGCCAGCTTTACCGGGATCGCAAAGCCGATGCCCTGGGAGCCGCCCGTTTCGGAAATGATTGCGGTGTTAATGCCGATCAGGTGGCCTGCCGTGTCGACCAGGGCGCCGCCGGAATTGCCGCGATTGATGGCCGCGTCGGTCTGGATGAAGTCTTCATAGGTATTGAGGCCCAGTTGGTTGCGGCCGGTCGCGCTGATGATGCCCATGGTCACTGTCTGGCCCACGCCGAACGGGTTGCCGATCGCCAGCGTTACGTCGCCGATGCGGATGCCGTCCGACTGACCGATGGTAATCGCGGGGAGGTCGGCCAGATCGATCTTGAGTACGGCGAGGTCGGTTTCCGGATCGCTACCGATCACCCGGGCGAGCGTCTCCCGTCCATCCCGTAAGGCCACGACGATCTGCTCTGCATTCGCGGTCACATGATTGTTGGTCAACAGATACCCTTCAGGGCTCATGATCACCGCGGATCCCAGGCTCGACTCCATCCTGCGTTGCCGCGGCAGGCTGTCACCATAGAAGCGCCGGAACAGCGGGTCGTCCTTGAGCATGGGCGCCTTGCTCGAGTTATCGATCAACTTTGTGGTGTACAGATTGGCAACTGCAGGCGCTGCGCTGCTGACCGCGTTGGCGTATGAGTAGGGTCCTTGCTGCGGTATGCCCACTACCGGCGCTTGTTGCAGCGTGTAAGCCGGTTCGGCTCCCAGGCCTACCAGATGCGGAAAGCGCTGAATGACCAGCAGGGCGACCAACAGGCCTACCAGCAACGGCCAGCCAAGAAAACGCAGGGCATTGATCATCGCAATTGGGAGTCCGGACAAGTTGCGGAGGGCAGATGCGCCCCTTAAGGTGGCGGCATTATACGAAGCTGGCCGCGAAAAGCAGCCTTGCCGCCGAGGAAACTGCGCGGCGTTAGCTATGCGGCTTAAGCCAAACATTTTGCACGCTCTCCCGGACGTGATCTACGCCGTCATAACCGATATGTGCGTCCAACTATCATCATGAGGATCTTCAATGGCCGTTGCGCTGACTACTCTGGTCGAGGAAGCCGACCGTTTTCTGAATGCTGCGAGAATTTCCGACTATTGCCCGAACGGTCTGCAGGTCGAAGGCCGACCGAAAGTGCAGCGCATTGTCAGCGGTGTGACTGCGAGTCAGGCGCTGTTGGATGCAGCGGTGGAGGCAGGCGCTGATGTAGTGCTGGTTCACCACGGTTACTTCTGGAAGAACGAGGATCAACGCGTAGTCGGAATCAAACAGCGGCGGATGAAGACATTGCTCTGCAACGATATCAGCCTGCTCGCCTACCACTTGCCGCTGGATGTCCACCCAGAGGTCGGCAACAACGTCCAACTAGCGCGGGTGCTTGGGCTTACCGTAGAAGGTCCGTTGGAGCCGGACAATCCGCGCTCGGTCGGGCTTGTCGGATCCCTGGAGACGCCGCTGTCCCCTGTGGATTTCATGGAGAGAATCCGTACTTCGCTTGTGCGCGAGCCGTTGATGGTCGAAGGGCCCGACCTGATCAGGCGGATCGCGTGGTGCACCGGCGGCGCCCAGGGCTATATCGATCAGGCCGTAGCAGCGGGCGTAGATGCTTATCTGACGGGGGAGGTGTCCGAGCCCACGGTGCATATTGCTCGGGAGAACGGCATGAGCTTTTTCGCCGCGGGTCACCATGCCACGGAGCGTTATGGCGTTCAGGCACTGGGTGATTACCTGGCGAAGCGTTTTGCCATCGAACATATCTTTATCGATTGCCCGAATCCCGCTTGAGTGGTTTTTCGGCGACAGGGTTTAGAAGCAGAAGTACTCGCGTCTTGGGCCAATAGCGCTGGCATAAAGCTAGAGCATTTAGATCTAAGTAGCAGCCTGATTAGAATTTTGTGTCGTGTTAAAGTTGCGCCTCTTTCCGGCTGAGCCGGCCGTCCACCTGCAAATTCGTGAGTAGCCATGGTCGACAAACTGACGCATCTGAAACAGCTGGAGGCGGAAAGCATCCACATCATCCGTGAGGTGGCCGCCGAGTTCGATAACCCGGTGATGCTCTATTCCATCGGCAAGGATTCGGCCGTGATGTTGCATCTGGCACGCAAGGCCTTCTTTCCCGGTCGTCTGCCGTTTCCCGTGATGCATGTCGACACGCGCTGGAAATTTCAGGAGATGTACCGCTTCCGCGAGAAGATGGTCTCCGAAATGGATCTGGATTTGATCACGCACATCAATCCGGACGGCGTGGCGCAAAACATCAACCCGTTCACGCACGGCAGCGCCAAGCACACCGACATCATGAAGACCGAAGGCCTCAAGCAGGCGCTCGACAAGCACGGTTTCGATGCTGCCTTTGGTGGCGCGCGGCGTGACGAAGAGAAGTCCCGCGCGAAGGAGCGCGTCTATTCGTTCCGCGATAGCAAGCACCGCTGGGACCCTAAGAATCAGCGTCCTGAACTCTGGAACGTGTACAACGGCAACGTGAAGAAAGGTGAGTCCATCCGCGTCTTCCCACTGTCGAACTGGACCGAGCTGGATATCTGGCAGTACATCTATATGGAGCAGATTCCAATCGTCCCGCTGTACTTCGCAGCCGAGCGCGAAGTCATCGAGAAGAACGGCACGCTGATCATGATCGACGACGAGCGCATCCTCGAACACCTGTCCGACGAGGAAAAAGGCCGGATCGAGAAGCGTATGGTCCGCTTCCGTACCCTTGGCTGCTACCCGCTGACGGGCGCGGTGGAGTCCACGGCCACCAGCCTTCCGGAGATCATCCAGGAAATGCTCCTGACGCGTACTTCCGAACGTCAGGGCCGGGTCATCGACCACGATGGCGCTGGTTCGATGGAAGAAAAGAAACGTCAGGGCTACTTCTAAGGATTCCGCACCATGTCTCATCAGTCTGATTTGATCAGCGAGGACATCCTCGCGTACCTGTCCCAGCACGAACGCAAAGAGCTGCTGCGCTTTCTCACCTGCGGCAACGTCGATGACGGCAAGAGCACCCTGATAGGGCGCCTGCTGCATGACTCCAAGATGATTTACGAAGACCATCTGGAAGCCATCACTCGCGATTCGAAAAAATCCGGCACGACGGGCGACGACGTCGACCTGGCGTTGCTGGTCGACGGCCTGCAGGCCGAGCGGGAGCAGGGCATCACCATTGATGTCGCCTACCGCTATTTTTCAACCGCCAAGCGCAAGTTCATCATCGCCGACACCCCCGGCCATGAGCAGTACACGCGCAACATGGCGACCGGCGCATCCACCTGCGACCTTGCGATCATCCTGGTCGATGCGCGCTATGGCGTGCAAACTCAGACCAAGCGCCACAGCTTCATCACCTCGCTGCTCGGCATCAAGCACATCGTCGTGGCCATCAACAAGATGGACCTGATGGACTTCGATCAGACCGTTTTCGAGCGTATCAAGGCCGATTACTTGGCCTTCGCCGAGCGCATCGAACTCAAGCCATCCTCGCTGCATTTCGTGCCGATGTCGGCGCTCAAAGGCGACAACGTAGTCAACCCATCCGAGCGCGCGCCGTGGTATGAAGGGCAGTCGTTGATGGAGATCCTTGAAAGCGTCGAGATTGCGGGCGACCGCAACTTCGATGACCTGCGCTTTCCCGTGCAGTACGTCAACCGTCCCAACCTCAACTTCCGCGGCTTCGCCGGCACCCTTGCCAGCGGTGTCGTGCGCAAGGGCGACGAAGTGGTCGTGCTGCCGTCCGGCAAACGCAGCACCGTAAAATCCATCGTGACCTTTGATGGCGAACTGGAGCAGGCGACACCGGGTGAGGCTGTTACCCTGACGCTTGAAGACGAGATCGACGTATCGCGCGGCGACATGCTGGTACACGCCGACAACCAGCCTCGCATCACCGACGGTTTCGACGCCATGCTGGTGTGGATGGCCGAGGAGCCGATGCTGCCGGGCAAGAAATACGACATCAAACGCGCCACGAGCTACGTGCCGGGCTCCATCGCCAGCATCACCCATCGGGTCGATGTGAACACCCTGGAGCATGGCCCCGCGAGCAGCTTGCAGCTCAACGAGATCGGCCGGGTAAAAATCAGCCTCGACGCGCCGATTGCACTGGACGGCTACGCGCAGAACCGCACTACCGGCTCCTTCATCATCATCGACCGCCTCACCAATGCCACTGTTGGCGCGGGAATGATCATTGCCGATCCGGTCGCTCACGGCCCATCAGGACATCACGGCGCTCTCGCTCACGTACTGACCGAGGAGCGCGCAAGCCGCTTCGGCCAACAGCCTGCTACTGTACTGTTCACCGGCTTGTCCGGCGCAGGCAAGAGCACGCTGGCCTACGCGGTTGAGCGAAAGTTGTTCGACATGGGCCGCGCTGTGTACGTGCTGGATGGCCAGAACCTGCGCCACGATCTGAACAAGGGTCTGCCACAAGACCGCGCCGGCCGTACCGAGAACTGGCGCCGCGCCGCGCATGTGGCGCGTCAGTTCAACGAGGCGGGCCTGCTGACGCTGGCTGCGTTCGTCGCGCCAGATGCGGAAGGACGTGAACAAGCCAAGGCGCTGATCGGCAGCGACCGGATGCTGACGGTCTATGTACAGGCATCGCCGCAAGCCTGCCAGCAACGTGACCCGCAGGGCTTGTACGCAGCGGCGGATGATAACATCCCCGGTGAATCCTTCCCTTACGATGTGCCGAGTAATGCTGATCTGGTGATCGACACCGAGTCGCTTACGGTCGAGGAAAGTGCAAAGCAGGTTATCGATCTGCTGCGCAAGCGTGGCGCTATCTGATCAATGAAGTAAGCCATTCCGCCTTGGGTAGTCAGGGCGTTCAGGGTGATGATCAACCCCGCCCAAGTGGCGGGGTTTCTTTTTGTTGGGGCAGGCGGATCGCTTAAGAATGATCTACGGATTTGATCCGTGGCACTTGCAAGTCACTACGGGTCTTACTGCACCACGTATTTCAGAATTTCCACGACCTGTTCGGTAGTGGTGGCCCATGCCATGGCAGCCGCATCGACTTCCTTCAGCGGGTGCACAATATCGTCGTCATGCAGCGTGACATAAGGCTTGCCCAGCGCGGCGCAGTAACCGGCATCAAACGCCGCGTTCCACTGCTTGTACCTATCGCCGAAACGCACCACCACGAGGTCCGCTTGCTGGATCAGCGTCTTGGTGCGGATTGCATTGACCTTGGATGACTTGTGGTCGCGCCAGAAGGCGTTGGGCTCGGCGCCTAGGCAATCACCAGCGGCATCGCTGGCTTCGTGATCGGTTACGGCTGAGGTGAATAGCACATCCAATCCGGCTGCGGCGGCGCCACGCTTGATCTCGTCGCGCCAGTCGGTGTGAATTTCGCCGGACAGATAAACGGTAAAGCTCATGAATCCTCCTGGGATTTGGGCTGCGCTGCGCTTTGGCAAAGAAGGCTCGATGCTAGCCCGGTAGACGCCTCAAGGCCAGCCACTGGCAAATGCTCAGCGGATGATCAAGCTTCTGTAGGAGGCGCGCCTCGCGGCGAATGCGGCCTATGGTCGGCGCAACAAGCTGCATCCCGTCAAAAGGCGGTCTGTACGATTACGCCTAGGAGGCTTCGGCGAGAATGCGGAAGAACAGGGTTTCTAGCGATACGGCAGGCTTGACGGTCAGCAGATGGCCACCGGTGTTGCCCAGCTGCGCGATGGCAGCCGGTAGCTCGCTTTGTGCAAGCTCGCACTCGAACTCGCCAGGACGAAGTGCGATACACGCTGGCGTTAGCGACTGATCCGCCTGGTAACGCAGAATAAAACAATCAGCGCGTTCTGCGGCCAATTCGCGAGGCGAGCGGACGGTGACCAGCTGGCCTTTGTTGATAAAGCCGAAGCGGTCGGCGATTCGTTCCACGTCATGCAGCACGTGAGAAGTGAAGAAAATCGCGCCACCTTGTTTCTTGTACTCATTGAGAATCTCGACCACATCCTTACGGCCCACCGGGTCGAGGCCAGACAGCGGCTCGTCGAGGATCAGCAGTCGTGGCTCCACCGCCATGGCATGAGCCAGTGCGACCCGCTGTGCGTTGCCCTTGGAGAGTTCGCGCATCCGCCGTTTACCGGTGCCGTCCACGGAGAATCGCTCCAGCCACTGCAAACACCAGGCATCCGCGTCGCTGCGCTTGATGCCATACATGGACAGGCCCATGCGCAGTATTTCCAGCGGCGTGAATTGGTCGTACAGCGCCGGCGCTTCCGGCACATAGGCCATGCCCTGGCGGGCTTCGGCCCGGCGGGCGTCAATGCCGTAAAGCGTCACCTGACCCTGGTAGTCGTTAATGATGTCCAGCATGATCTTGATCGTGGTGGACTTGCCAGCGCCGTTGGGGCCGACAAAGCCGAACACCTCGCCCTCGGACAGGCTGAAGCTTACATCCCGCACCGCCTGGACCTGTTTGCCCTTGGCTTGGTAGGTATGGCTGACACCCTTAAACTCAACGGCTGCGCTCAAGGTTGTTCCTCCAATCCGGCGATTTTCAATTTCTTTAGTTCGATGCGCCCGTCACGCAGCTCATAGCCGAGGCGCAGTGGGTCGGCTGGCAGGTTGTCGATCAGGTGCTGTTCGACCAACTGCTCAAGTGTTAGCAGTGGACCATGTTTGTCTTCATAGCGGCGTTGCGCCTCGCGCAGCGCGATCAGACCCAGAAGGCGAACAACGCGCTTGTCGAGCATATCTCGCAGCTTTGGGTCGGCTGCGCTGTCACGTTGTTGAATCAGGTAGTTGAGTGCCAGGCGTTCGTCGGCGAACTGCTCGGCGCGCAGCATCACCGCTAGTTTGCGCATGGCGGCGGCGTTCTGCGGAGAGCGCTCTGCGCCAATCTCCAAAACCCGCGCGGCTTCTTCGTTGTTGTGCTGGAAGAACGAGAGGTTAATGCCATAGAAGAAGGGCGGAATTTCATCCCAGAAACGGCACTCGACGGCCGCACGCAAAACGTCATTGCCTTCTTCTACCGCTCCGCCCCAAGTCAGCAGACCGTTTGCTAAATAGTAGTTGTCTTCGTGGCAGGGGTTGAGCCGTGCGACTTCGCGCTGAGCGCGGACCAGATAATCGGTATCAGCGCCGCGGTCATCTATGCCAGTGGCAGCCAGGCGCATAGTTTCAAGGTCTGCCGCTAGAAAGCGGTCGCCGCCATGAAGCGCGATTAGCAATGGTGCAGGAATCACTACTCGGTCGGTGAAGAATTGCGGTGTCAGTGCCACTGGTTGCTGCGCGCGCCAGGTGGCGATCCCGGCGAACAGCGCGAAACTAAGCAGGGCAATCGATAGCGAGCGGCGTCTATGCATATCAGGCGAAACGCTTTCGTTGCAGAGCCCAAACTGCCAAGGCCAGCAAGCCGACTATGTAAGTCAGATTTGACATCACCAGCCAGGGCCAGTCGGCGGGTAGCAATTCCATCCGACCATAGAGAGTGACCATGCGCACATCCAGCGCGCCTAGATCGGGCAGCAGGTAGCTCAGTAGGTCGACGCCGGAGCGGTAACCGTCGGCATCGTTCACTACCGTTGTGTTGCGGGTCAGCAGTTCAACTATTGCGCCAAATGAACGAGCCACGAGCATAAAGCCTAAGGTGCCGATTAGTACAAAGCTGGGTGTGGAGGCGAGCACTGCGAGCAGGGTGGCTACAGCGCTCAGCTGTAGTAGGTCCAAACTTATGAACGCAATCGTGACGAGGTAATGGGTGCCCAGCGTAACCGGGGTGCTCTGTGCGTAGCCGTGACCTATCAACCCAACTAGTAGCGCGAGCGCGCCAGCAAGCAAAATTAACAGCCCGAGCGTTAGTAGAACTACGGCAATAAAACGGCCCAACAACAGATGATGCCGTGGGTGCGGATACGACAAAGTATTGAAAAAATAACGCCGATCAAATTCACGTGATAACAGCTCTTGAGTCATCAATATTAGCACCAGGGGCAACATTAGGCGGATCACCGATAGGCCGATATCCATTGCCACTGTCGCGGGTTGGCGGCCGCTGAATTGGGCGGCCAAAAAAACCGCGAGGGCTAGAACTAGCAACGCGTTGCCAGTCAGCCAGCCAAATCGTGCGCGAAAGGCGAGGCGGAGCCCGGTTGATAGGTTTGGGAAAGACCGCATGCGAGGTTATCTAGCCAAAGAGATTAAACGTGAGCGTGAGATTGGGATTGTAATGCGTGCCGAAGGTGCGTGGCATTATCAGCGTGCAGCTGGGGGTAAATGTCGCAAAGCTTGTCCAGACTTTCTATAGGCTTTTGAGCTTGTCGGATAAAAGCGCGAGCGGTTCACCCCACTAGTAGGCTTTGACGGCGTAGAACGTAATCGTGAAAACAAAACCCCGCCGAAAGGGGCGGGGGTTTTGTGTAGCTATCAGGCAATGCGTAACCGCACGGATTTATCCGCTTGGTAGGCTTCGCATTAGCCAATGCTAGTATCTCTAAGTGAGAGGACTACCGACCTCTCCACCGTACTATTGCAATCAATCAGCTAACCGCGTGGTCGCAGCAGCTTCGGCGACAGCGGTTGTACATGCTGCTGCTTCTGGGTAAAGCGAAACGACCGTCCCCTGGAATGTCGATCCGGTGGCAACGGCAGGGCCCTTAGCGGTCTTATAGACTTTCGGGTTCTGCGAAACCATGGTTCCGGTCGGTGCAGTTGGATCTGACGACGCCACCAATACTTCAACTTCACGTGCAGTTGTGCGGCCGGAAGTATGGCAGCCTGCCAAGGCGATGCCAGCAGTATTGCAAGACGCACCCGCTACGACGCCTGTCGACAGATTGATCTGCACGTTCTCATTTAGCAGCGGTGCGCAATCGGTCATCTTGAGCGAGCCAGACTGCTCAAATGTCACGGCGGACGCCATTCCAGAAGCCATCAAACCTGCGATCAATAGTGTTAGCTTTTTCATTTTACGCCTCCAAGGCTTCTGATTAGTTCAAAGACGAGATGATGGCGGTTGTGCCGTTTTTTACGTCAGCTACTGCAGACGTATCATTAGCCTTAGCTCGGTACTCATTGAACTGAGGAATTGCGATAGCTGCCAAGATTCCGATAATGGCAATTACGATCATCAATTCAATCAGAGTGAAACCTTTTTGCTTCTTGATGGACTGCATTGAAAAGCTCCTTGTTGGTGAGGTCGTTGGACCTGTAGATATAGGAGCAGCTTCTGTGCCAAGCGGGGCGGGGAGGCGTTGAGAGGAGTTGGAGCTGTGCGGTGGTTCACTCTTTGGCTTCTGTACTGGGTTGGTGGTGGCGCCGGACTTTAACTTGGTTGGCGGAGCTTTCGCCGCGGGGCGCGCCTCCTACAGGAGTGCGAATCTAGAGCCTGATGCCCGCTGGGCTTGAGCTGTGGGCGCTTTAGCGCTGGCCTCGGTCGAATGCCTTCGCTTATATAAGGGACCTCGACAGCGTTTCGCCGCGAGGGTGCGCCTCCTACAGTGTGTGCTGCGGGTAAGTCAGTTGAGCTAGTGGTTTGTTGGGGGGTAGCTCGGTTAGACAGTAACGCCCCCAGTCAACAAGTGACAGAAATTGCCACATCTCGTTAGCGCGTTTGGCAGGTCTTTGGAACTGCGTTATAAGGGCGCCACATTTCCCCAGCCTTTATAGGCAGTTCAATGAACGAAAACGCTCCCCTCGGTGGTTTGGCTCGCCAGTTGGTTTTGGTCGGTCAGCTTGATGAAAAAATTGCGCTGCAGGCGCAGCAGCAGGCCCAGCGTAACCAGGTGCCGCTGGTTTCCTGGCTGGTGCAGAACAAGCTGGTCAAAAGCCGGGCGGTAGCAGAAGTCGCGGGTGAGCAGTTCGGTGTTCCGTACTTCGATCTGACGACGCTGGATAAAGAAACCCAGCCTCAAGATCTCGTCAGTGAAAAGCTGGTCCGTCAGCACCGGGTGCTGCCGCTGCAGCGTCGCGGCAATAAACTGTATGTGGCGGTGTCCGACCCAACCAACCACCAGGCCATCAGTGATATTCAATTCAATACTGGGCTGTCGGTCGAGTCGGTGCTGGTTGAAGATGACAAGCTGGGTGAGGCCATCGAAAAGCTTTTCGAGTCGGCCAATACGGCGCTGGACGGACTGTCGGACTCCGATCTGGATGATCTGGATATCGAGGTAGGTGGCGGAGCTGCTCCCAAGGAAGAAGGCGAGCACAACGAGGCGGATGACGCCCCGGTTGTTCGCTTCGTCAATAAGATGCTGCTGGATGCGATCAAGCGCGGCTCATCTGATCTGCACTTCGAGCCCTACGAAAAATCATATCGCGTCCGCTTTCGCACCGATGGGGTGCTGCATGAGGTAGCGCGGCCGCCGGTACAGCTGGTTAGCCGGATTTCGGCGCGCCTCAAGGTGATGGCGGCGCTGGACATTGCCGAGCGGCGCAAGCCGCAGGACGGGCGGATCAAGATGAAGGTCTCCAAGACCAAGTCCATCGATTTTCGCGTCAACAGTCTACCCACGCTGTGGGGCGAAAAGATTGTGATGCGAATTCTGGATTCGTCCAGCGCCAAAATGGGGATCGATGCGCTGGGTTATGAGGAAGAACAGAAAGCGCTGTATATGGCCGCGCTGAAGCAGCCGCAAGGCATGATTCTGGTCACGGGCCCGACGGGCTCGGGTAAGACCGTTTCCCTGTACACCGGGCTTAACATTCTAAATACAGTGGACGTGAACATCTCAACCGCTGAAGATCCGGTGGAAATCAACCTCGAAGGTATCAATCAGGTAAACGTTAATCCTCGGCAGGGCATGGATTTCGCCCAGGCGCTGCGCGCCTTCCTGCGCCAGGATCCGGACATCATCATGGTGGGCGAGATTCGTGACCTGGAGACTGCGGAGATCGCGGTCAAGGCCGCCCAAACCGGCCATATGGTTATGTCGACCCTTCACACCAACAGTGCTGCGGAGACGCTCACCCGTCTGCGTAACATGGGGGTACCGGCCTTTAACATTGCCACATCAGTCAACCTGATCATCGCTCAGCGGCTCGCTCGTAAGCTTTGCTCTAGCTGCAAAAAAGAAGTGGAGGTGCCACGCGAGGCGCTTTTGAAGGAAGGCATCCCGGAAGACCGGATTGGCACGTTCCAGCTCTACGGGCCGGTGGGTTGTGATAATTGCAACGGCGGCTACAAGGGCCGTGTCGGTATTTATGAAGTGGTTAAAATCACGCCTGCCCTGCAGCGGCTTATCATGGAGGAAGGTAACTCCATCGATATCGCCATTCAGGCGCGCAAAGATGGTTTCAATGATTTGCGCATTTCCGGTCTGGTCAAAGCCATGAATGGCATTACCAGCCTGGAAGAAGTCAACCGCGTGACCAAGGATTAACCATGGCGGAAAAAGCGTTGAAAACCAGTGTGTTCACCTGGGAAGGGACTGACCGCAAGGGCAGCAAGATCAAGGGTGAGCTATCCGGCCAAAGTCCGGCGCTGATCAAGGCGCAACTCCGCAAGCAGGGTATCAATCCGCTCAAGGTGCGCAAGAAAGCCGTCTCGCTGTTCGGTGCTGGTAAAAAGATCAAACCCATGGACATCGCGCTGTTCACTCGGCAGATGGCGACCATGATGAAGGCGGGCGTGCCGCTGTTGCAGTCGTTCGATATTATTGGCGAGGGCTTCGACAACCCCAACATGCGCAAGTTGGTGGACGAGGTTAAACAGGAGGTGGCGGCGGGTAACAGCTTCGCTGGCTCCCTGCGCAAGAAGCCACAGTATTTCGATGATCTCTACTGCAACCTGGTGGAGTCCGGTGAGCAATCGGGTGCGCTTGAGACGCTGCTGGACCGAGTTGCGACCTATAAAGAGAAAACTGAGCAGCTCAAGGCAAAGATCAAGAAGGCAATGACTTATCCGATCGCGGTCATCATTGTTGCGATCATCGTGTCCGCCGTTCTTCTGATAAAAGTGGTGCCGCAATTCGAAAGTGTGTTCCAAGGTTTTGGTGCCGAATTGCCCGCGTTCACCATGATGGTGGTCGGGCTGTCCCGATGGCTGCAGGAGTGGTGGTATCTAGTGGGGATCGGGTTGTTCCTGTTCGCCTTCACGTTCAAACATTTCTACAAGCGTTCACAGAAGTTCCGCGATGCGCTTGATCGCGGTCTGCTGAAGACCCCGATCGTTGGGGATATTTTGTACAAAGCGGTGGTGGCTCGCTATGCGCGAACGTTGTCGACGACCTTCGCTGCAGGGGTGCCGCTAGTAGATGCGTTGGACTCAGTCGCCGGGGCTACTGGCAATGTGGTCTTCCGTAACGCCGTCGCCAAGATACGCAATGACGTTTCCTCCGGCGTGCAACTGAACTTCTCCATGCGCACCACCGGTGTGTTCCCCTCCATGGCGATTCAGATGACGGCTATCGGCGAAGAATCCGGTTCGTTGGATGAGATGCTGGACAAGGTCGCCGGGTTCTACGAAGACGAAGTCGACAATATGGTGGATAACCTCACGACCTTGATGGAGCCGATGATCATGGTGGTTTTGGGTACGCTCGTGGGTGGCCTGATCGTGGCCATGTACCTGCCCATTTTCCAGCTCGGCAGTGTGGTCGGATAAAGCAATGATTCTCGACGTTCTGGCCAGCAGCACGCTGGCCTTTGTTTTATGTGCACTGGTGCTGGGTTTGCTGGTGGGCAGTTTTCTCAACGTGGTCATCCATCGCCTGCCGATCATGATGCAGCGGGACTGGCGTGCTCAGGCGCGCGAGTTTCTCGACCTGTCTGCCGAGCCGGCTTCCACCTTCAATCTGGTGCTTCCCAACTCTCACTGCCCGCATTGCGATCATGAGATCCGTCCTTGGGAAAATATTCCCTTGGTCAGCTGGCTGGCGCTGCGCGGTAAGTGCTCGTCTTGTCGGGTGTCGATCAGTCGCCGTTATCCATTGATTGAGCTGCTCTGTGGCCTCTTGTCCGCCTATGTGGCCTGGCACTTTGGGTTCTCCTGGCAGGCCGGCGCGATGTTGCTGCTGACCTGGGGACTTTTGGCGATGAGCATGATCGATATCGATCATCAATTGCTGCCCGACTCGATCGTGCTGCCGCTACTTTGGCTGGGGTTGATCGTCAATGTCTTCGGGGTATTCGCCTCGTTGCCGGACGCAGTGTGGGGGGCGGTTGCTGGGTATCTCAGCCTGTGGTCCGTGTACTGGTTGTTCAAGCTCATCACCGGTAAAGAGGGCATGGGCTACGGGGATTTCAAGCTATTGGCGATGCTCGGTGCCTGGGGCGGCTGGCAGGTTCTGCCACTGACCATTCTGCTTTCGTCTGTCGTAGGTGCAGTGCTTGGGACGATCATGCTGCGCGTGCAGAAGGCTGAGAGTGGGACGGCTATCCCCTTTGGCCCATACTTGGCTATTGCCGGCTGGATCGCCCTGTTGTGGGGTGACCAGATCACGTCAAGCTACCTTCAGTTCGCAAGGCTTTGATCATCAACTGGGTTTCTACCTGTGAAGGTCGCTGTTCATTGTCAGAGTCCTACATTGAGCGTTAGGCATTTAGTAGCCAAATTTTCCAAGCTCCGATTGGTTTGCGGATAATCACCGGCAAATGAGTGCCTAAGCTTGAATAGCTGGGCGCGCTCGCCAATCTTTCAAATCGAATACCGAACCTGATCCTCGTGAGCTTGGCGCTCTTACCGGTTTGATTCTTCGTATCCGTGTGTCGACAGCACCCTTGCATCCTCGCTGATCAAGCGTTACTACTGCGCGTCGTTTAATGGCGTGGACGGTTGTTGATGAAGCCTTGGGTGCTTGGTTTGACTGGCGGTATCGGCAGCGGCAAGAGCGCTGTGGTCGAGGAGTTCGGCAAGCAAGGGGTGCATTGGGTCGATGTCGATCATGTTGCGCGTTGGGTTGTCGAGCCAGGCAAGCCGGCACTCGCGGCCATCGCTGAGCGATTTGGGACAACCGTTCTCGCGCCGGATGGCAGCTTGGACAGGGCGGTCATGCGTGAGCTGGTCTTTCAGGAGCCCGCGCAGCGCAAGTGGCTGGAGGAGCTTCTTCACCCGCTGATCCGGAAGGAAACTGTTGACCACCTCGCTCGCGCTGAATCAGCCTACGCGATCATGGTTTCGCCCCTGCTGGTAGAGTCCGGCCAGTATCGTCAGGTTGATCGAGTGCTTGTGGTCGATGTGCCTGAAGTGTTGCAGTTGGAGCGAGCCGTTCGGCGTGATCAATCCAGCGAAACGCAGATTCGCGCCATTCTGAACGCTCAGGCCAGTCGTGAGGATCGCTTGCGTCACGCCGATGATGTGTTGGTCAATGACCGAGACCTGAATTGGCTGAAGCAGGAAGTAGAGCGCTTACATAACTTTTATCTGACGCTACGAGGAGGTCAGGAATGAGCAGTACGGTCGTCGAATGCCCCGCCTGTGGTGCGCCAGTTGAATGGAGCGTGAAAAGTCCTAACCGTCCGTTCTGCTCGGGGCGTTGCAAGCTCATCGATCTTGGAGCCTGGGCATCTGAAGAGCATGCAATCCCGGGCAACGAGCTTGAAGATGATCTTTTTTCTGATGACATCCCGTCTCGCTCTCATTGAGCGGGAGAGTTGGGCGCATCAAAGCGCTGAAGCTGTGCTGATTGAGGGTCATGCCTGCTTGTTGCCATCATCCTTCCAGGGCGCTTGCAGGTATCGGCTGCGATTAAAGGTTTCCATCCAGTCGGGATAGAAAACCACCAGAGCGCTGACGACGGTGCCGTTGATGAAGGCTTCTGGAAACATTACCAGCCAGATATAGCCGGCGAAATCTTCCAGCCAGGGTGGCATCGGGTAGCGGCCATCGATCAATAGAATTCCGAGTCCCGCCAATATGCAGCACAGGGCTGCGAGGCCTGCAGCGAAGAATCCGGAAAAGAAGATATAGACGAAGAGGTTGCGCGGTTGGGTTCGCTCGACCGCGATGGCGCAGATCTCCGTCACGGTGACGGGGATCAGCACCAGCAGTACGCCATTCAACCCTAGGGCGGCCAGCTGCTGATGGCCAGTAAGGGTCAGCCCCAACTGGGCAGCGAACGCCGCTAGCATCGCCAGCGGCCAGTCCAGCAAAAGCGTCACGGCCGTCAGACCGATGAAATGAAAGGACAGCCCTGAGTCGAAATCCCGACGAACCAGCCAGAGCAGAAAGATCGAGAGCACTGCGCCGAACAACAAATGCTGTCGCCGTATATCGCTGAACAGCTCGACCCAGGGTGCTCGTAGGCACGCCCATAAAAGAACGGCCCCGTAAAGCATCCAGCCCAGCAGAAGGCTTGTTGGTGCGAGTAGTTCAGCGGCAATCATCCGTTGCCTCCTGGTGTGTTGTTGATGGTGGCGCTGAAGCTGGCTCGTCCGCCGTTTGGGCCGGATGCTATGCGTCCCTCATGGCGCGGGGTTGGGTTGCTCTGTGTGGATTGCCTCGATGGCTTCCAGGACTTCGGGTGATAGTCGCAATTCGGCGCTGGCCAGATTGCTCTCCAGTTGCTCTAGAGAAGTGGCTCCGATGATATTGCTGGTCACGAAGGGCTGCTGCGTCACGTACGCCAGCGCCATCTGCGCAGGGTCCAGCCCATGCTCACGGGCGAGCGCCACGTAACGGGAACAAGCCGATTGCGCCTGAGCATTTGCGTATCGCGCGAAGCGGCTAAACAATGTGATGCGCGCTCCGGCTGGCCGTGCTCCATTTTCATATTTGCCGCTCAGCATGCCGAACGCCAGAGGCGAGTAGGCAAGCAGCCCGCACTGTTCACGCATGGCGATCTCAGCGAGTCCAACCTCGAAAGTGCGATTGACCAAGTTGTAGGGGTTCTGAATCGAGACGGCGCGCGGCCAGCCTCTGGACTCTGCGAGCTGCAGAAACTTCATTGCGCCCCAGGGGGTTTCGTTCGACAGGCCGATATGACGAATTTTGCCAGCCTTCACTTGGTCATCGAGTACCTGGAGGGTTTCCTCGATTGGCGTAAATTCCTGGTCCTGATGACGATAGCCGAGCTGGCCAAAAAAATTGGTGCTGCGTTCGGGCCAGTGCAGTTGATAGAGGTCAATCCAGTCTGTCTGCAACCGCTGAAGGCTGGCGTCCAGCGCGGCGACGATGTGATGAGCGTTCATCTTCAGCTGGCCATCGCGTATGTGGCTGATGCCATTCCCAGGCCCTGCGATCTTGCTCGCCAGGATCCAGTCTGCGCGGTTACCGCGGGCCTTGAAGTAGTTGCCCAAGTAGCGTTCCGTGGTTGCGTAGGTCTCAGCCCGGGGAGGTACTGGGTACATCTCCGCGGTGTCGACAAAGTTGATGCCGGCTGCTCTGGCGCGATCAAGCTGGGCAAAGGCTTGGTCCTGATCGTTCTGCTCGCCCCAGGTCATGCTGCCGAGGCAGAGTGAGGTGACTGTCAAGTCGGTGCGGCCGAGTTGGCGCAGTTCCATGCGGTATTCCTTCTGTCTGGAGATTGTTGGATCGGATCGCGCGGTTGGCGCGGAAGTTTCGTTAGGTTCGGGGATGGCTCGTACTGCGCGCGACCACATATGTTCAGGCGGGGCTATGTGCTTTGTCTGTTGGTCATTCGAACATGCTTGCTATTTTGCGCGTAATCCGGATAATTCCGCAGCCTGTCGTCGGGGATGCCTAGCCCGCTGACGCAAAAACAAGGTAGGGGATGCCTAGCCTACCGAACACTGCCGTAGCGGACGCGCTGACCCGAGCCCCCGATAGCGTCTGTTTCCGGCTGTCCTGGCCTTGCCAGGGCGAGCACCATTCAGTAAGATTCGCCGTCTTATTTTCAGGGCGGCCCCTGAGGCTATAACGAATGAAGACTTTTACTGCTAAACCGGAAACCGTCAAGCGCGACTGGTTCGTCGTCGACGCTGCCGGCCAGACCCTGGGTCGTCTGGCAACCGAAATCGCTAGCCGCCTGCGTGGCAAGCACAAGGCGGAATACACCCCTCACGTCGATACCGGTGATTACATCGTCGTTATCAACGCCGAGCAAGTGCGTGTTACCGGTGCGAAGACCACCGACAAGATGTACTACTCTCACTCCGGTTTCCCGGGTGGCATCAAGTCGATCAACTTCGAGAAGCTGATCGCCAAGGCGCCAGAGCGTGTGATCGAGACCGCGGTCAAGGGCATGCTGCCTAAGAACCCGCTGGGTCGCGACATGTACCGTAAGCTGAAGGTGTATAAGGGTGCTAGCCATCCACATACCGCTCAGCAGCCCCAAGAACTGAAGATTTAACGGAATAGTTCATTATGTCGGCGACTCAAAACTACGGCACTGGCCGTCGCAAGACTGCAACCGCGCGCGTTTTTCTGCGTCCGGGTACTGGTAAGATCTCCATCAACAACCGTGAGCTGGACAACTTCTTCGGGCGTGAAACTGCTCGCATGGTTGTTCGTCAGCCTCTGGAACTGACTGAGACCGTCGAGAAGTTCGACATCTACGTCACCGTTCTTGGTGGTGGTGTGAGCGGTCAGGCCGGTGCGATCCGTCACGGTATCACTCGCGCACTGATGGAGTATGACGAGTCTCTTCGTCCTGCTCTGCGCAAGGCTGGCTTCGTTACTCGCGACGCTCGCGAAGTTGAACGTAAGAAAGTCGGTCTGCGTAAAGCGCGTAAGCGTCCGCAGTACTCGAAGCGCTAATCCGCTTCACAAAAAACGCCCAGCTTTATCCGAAGCTGGGCGTTTTTTTATGGGCGGATTTTATCCATGCGACAGCATGTCGCGTTCGAAGAGTCCCGATTTTCGGGGCTTGGCGGTTGGTTGTATCTGGTTATTACCTTGTCATGCGAGGGGCTTTTCTTTACCATTTGGCGAATTTTTCGCGGCTGATTTTTGCGTAGTAGACGCCTGCCTTCGGTGGGCCATAAGAAACTGATGGGAGACGACTGAATGAGCAATGACGGCGTGAATGCTGGCCGGCGTCGCTTCCTGGTAGCCGCTACTTCGGTAGTAGGTGCTGCAGGAGCGGTGGGTGCCGCGGTCCCGTTTGTGGGATCGTGGTTCCCGAGTGCCAAGGCCAAGGCAGCCGGTGCACCGGTTAAGGTAAATATCAGCAAGATCGAGCCGGGCCAGCAGATGGTCGCCGAATGGCGCGGTCAGCCGGTGTTCATTGTGCGTCGTACCGAGGAGGCGCTGGCTAATCTGGAGAAGCTGACCGATACGGTCGCTGATCCGAAGTCCGAAGCATCCGAGCAGCCAACTTACGTAGATCCGTCGGTTCGCTCAATCAAGCCTGAAGTGCTGATTGTGGTTGGGCTCTGCACCCACCTCGGCTGCGCTCCATCTTTCCGTCCTGAAGTCGCGGCCCCGGATCTGGGTGCAGATTGGCTCGGCGGCTACTTCTGCCCGTGCCACGGTTCGAAATATGACATGGCTGGCCGCGTCTACAAGGGGCAGCCTGCGCCCTTGAACCTGCCGGTTCCCCCTCACACCTACGAGACGGACGCATTGGTCGTCATCGGCGTGGATCAGGAGAGCGCGTGATGAGCAAGTTCATGGAATGGGTCGATGCGCGCTTCCCCGCGACCAAGATGTGGGAAGACCATCTAAGCAAGTACTACGCGCCGAAGAACTTTAACGTTCTGTATTTCTTCGGCTCCCTGGCACTGCTGGTGCTGGTTAACCAGATACTCACCGGCATCTGGCTGACAATGAGTTTCGAGCCGTCCGCCGAAGGTGCGTTCGCTTCTGTCGAATACATCATGCGTGACGTCGAATACGGCTGGATTATTCGCTATCTGCATTCCACCGGCGCTTCTGCGTTCTTTGTGGTTGTCTATCTGCACATGTTCCGCGGCATTCTCTACGGCTCCTATCAGAAGCCACGCGAGCTGGTGTGGATCTTCGGCATGATGATCTACCTGGCGCTGATGGCAGAAGCCTTCATGGGCTACCTGCTGCCTTGGGGGCAGATGTCCTACTGGGGTGCGCAGGTGATCATTTCTCTGTTCGGTGCCATTCCGGTCATCGGCGCGGATCTGACCCAGTGGATTCGTGGTGACTACCTGATCTCCGGCATCACGCTCAACCGCTTCTTCGCATTGCACGTTATTGCGTTGCCGATCGTCATCCTCGGGCTGGTTGTGCTGCACATCCTGGCTCTGCATGAGGTCGGATCGAACAACCCGATGGGTGTCGACATCAAGAAATCCAAGAACGAGGCGGGCGTGCCGCTCGACGGTATTCCGTTCCATCCGTACTACACGGTTAAGGATATCGTGGGTGTGGTGGTGTTCCTGTTCGTCTTCTGCGCCATCGTGTTCTTCTTCCCGGAAATGGGGGGTTACTTCCTGGAGAAGCCTAACTTCGAAGTGGCCAATGCGTTCAAGACTCCTGAGCACATCGCGCCGGTTTGGTACTTCACTCCGTACTACGCAATCCTGCGGGCGGTACCGGACAAGCTGCTAGGTGTCATTGCAATGGGCGCGGCCATCGCCGTTCTGTTCGTGCTGCCTTGGCTTGATCGCAGCCCGGTCAAATCCATGCGCTACAAAGGCTGGATGAGCAAGGTCGCACTGGTGCTGTTCTGTATCTCCTTCATCATCCTTGGCGTGCTTGGCGTGCTTTCCCCTACGCCTGAGCGCACGTTGGTATCTCGGATCTGTACTGCTATCTACTTCGGTTACTTCATCCTGATGCCGTTCTACACCAAGCTCGAGAAGACCAAAGTAGTTCCGCAAAGGGTGGATGGCTGATGAAAAAGCAATTTGCTGCATTGATTCTTGCGCTGGTGCCTGCATTCGGGTTCGCTGCCGGTGGTGGTGCTCACCTGGACGAGGTCGATATCGACTTGACCGATAAGGTGGCCCTGCAAGATGGTCTGAAAACGTTCGCCAATTACTGCATGGGTTGTCACAGTGCGCAGTACCAGCGTTACGAGCGTGTTGCGACCGATCTGGGTATTCCAGAAGAGGTCATGCTCGATAACGTCGTCTTCAGCGATGCCAAGATCGGCGATCACATGAAGATTGGTATGAAGGCTGACGATGCGAAGAACTGGTTCGGCGCAGCGCCTCCGGACTTGACTCTCGTGGCGCGCGTGCGTGGCAATGATTGGTTGTACTCCTACATGCGCAGCTTCTACGAAGACCCTGCACGGCCTTATGGTGTCAACAACACGGTCTTCCCCAATGTGGGTATGCCGCATGTTCTGGCGCCGCTCCAGGGTCGTCAGGTGCTGCCGAGCAAGCTGCCGGAGGGCGAGTCGGTCGCGTGCAAGCAGGTTCAGGTCGTGGAGGATGGTCGCAAGCAGTTCGATCCTCTGACCGGCACGCCGATTACACATGAAGACTGCAACGTCATGACCGTTGTCCCGGGCACCGGTGAGTTGAACGAGGCTGAGTACGACGAGAAGATCAAGAACCTGGTGACCTTCCTGGCTTACTCGGCCAATCCGGTCAAGCTGGAAAGCCAGCGCATCGGCACCTATGTGTTGTTGTTCTTGGCGTTCTTCTTTGTATTCGCTTATTTGCTCAAGCGGGAATACTGGAAAGACGTCCACTGATCTATCGCTGTTTTGCGTTACCCTGCGCGCGCCCTTATGGGCGCGCGTTTTTTTCTGCCATTCCATAATTCCAATGAGGAGGGACCCTATGGCCGCTACCAATCGGCTGGCTTGCTATTCCGATCCCGCCGACCATTATTCGCATCGTGTGCGTCATGTCCTTGCTGAGAAGGGAGTAAGCGTCGAAATCATCGATGTTGACGCGGCTCACTGCCCGATCAGGTTGACTGAAGTAAACCCCTACGCGAGCGTGCCCACGCTAGTGGATCGCGATTTGGCGCTCTATGAGCCGAACGTAATCACCGAATATCTCGAGGAGCGTTATCCGCATCCGCCGTTATTACCGGTTTACCCGGTCGCTAGGGCGAATACCCGATTACTTGTGCATAGAGTTCAACGAGACTGGTGCAGTCTTGTGGACAAGATCGCCGACCGCCGCACCGCCGACGCATTGCGAGCTCAGGCACGCAAGGAATTGCGCGAAAGCCTTACGGGCGTTTCACCGGTGTTTGCCGAGAAGCCGTTCTTCATGAGTGACGAGATCAGTCTTGTTGACTGCTGCCTGTTGCCTATCCTGTGGCGTTTACCCAAACTCGGAATCGAGTTGCCGCGGGCGGCGAAGCCCTTGCTCGACTATATGGAGATCAATTTCGCTCGAGAGGCCTTCCAGGCCAGTCTATCCGCCGTTGAGCGCGGCATGCGCTAAGAGGGGTATACATGACATCAAGTCGTCCTTATCTGGTCCGAGCGTTGTACGAGTGGATAGTCGACAACGACTGCACTCCGCATCTTCTAGTCAACACTGAGCATCCAGGCGTTCGAGTGCCAGAAGGGTTTGCGAGCGATGGCCAGATCGTGTTGAACGTAGCACCAAGTGCGGTGCGCCATCTTGAGATGGATAATCAGGCAGTCAGCTTCGAGGGCAGGTTTGGCGGCATACCGCACAGTCTGCATGTGCCGGCCGCAGCTGTAATGGCGATCTATGCCCGTGAAAATGGGCAGGGAATGGTGTTCGAGGCCGAGCCTACGCCTCCGGAGGATAGCCCCTCCTCAGAAAGCTCATCTTCCGAGCCGAGCCCGTCGTCGCGGCCGGCTTCCACTGGTAGACCGAGTCTGAAAGTCGTCAAATAACACAGTAGGTTGGAAGCTTATGAGGCGGCGTGGCGGTTGTTCGGTGTGAGCGACCGCCACCCCGTCGATGGTCAATCGATGTATTCGAACAGCTTAACAATCCGCTGAACGCCTGATACGCCCTGCACCACGCTCGTTGCCCGGCTGCCTTCCTGGCGGCTGACCAGCCCCAGCAGATAGACGATTCCGTTTTCGGTGATGACCTTTATGCGTGAGCCGGGGACGCTTGCGTCTGAGAGCATCTGCGCCTTGATCTTGGTTGTCAGCCAGGAGTCGTTACTGCGAGCCAGCGCAGACGACGGTTTCAATACCTGGAGCTCGTTGTGTACTCGCTTGACCCGCTGTACCGAACTGGCCGCCTGTTCAGCCGCCTGCTTCAATTCTTCGCGGGGCGTCTGGCCTGCCAGCAGCACCACGCCGTTATAGCTGGCAACGACAACGTGTGAGCCTTTGTCGAGATCGGCATGCGCCTTAGCGATGTTCACAGCTGCTTTCGTTTCGATCAGCGAGTCGTCAATGGTGCTGCCGATCGTGCGTGTGCCGCGGTTGTCGTTTATCGGGTCGTCCCGTGTGGCCGTCAATACGGAGCTGCAGCCGGTGGCAGCCAAGCAGAGCGCAAGAGTAAGTGCGTGCAGTCGAACCGAATTCATTCTTCGCTCCCAAATAGCTGGTTGTCGATCAGATCACACAGGCAATGAATGGCCAGCAGGTGGACTTCCTGTATTCGCGCGGTCACCTTGGCGGGTACACGGATTTCAACGTCTTCAGGCAGGAGCAATGAGGCCATGCCGCCGCCGTCCCTCCCGGTAAGGGCAACCACCACCATCTCCCTGTCATGCGCGGCTTGTATGGCCTGGATGACGTTGGCGGAATTACCGCTGGTGGAAATCGCCAGCAGCACATCCCCAGGCTGGCCAAGGGCACGGATCTGCTTGGAAAAAATTTCGTTATAGCTGTAGTCGTTGGCGATTGAGGTCAGTGTAGAGCTATCCGTCGTCAGAGCGATTGCGGGCAAGCTCGGGCGCTCGCGTTCAAAGCGGTTCAGCAGTTCCGAAGAAAAGTGCTGAGCGTCGCCGGCTGATCCGCCGTTGCCGCAAGTCAGGATTTTGCCCTCACTAAGCAATGTGTTGACCATGGCCTGGCCGGCTTGCTCGATGCTGGGTGCAAGTACATCGATCGCGTTCTGTTTGGTCTCGATGCTGGCCTGGAATAACTGACGTATACGGGATTGCATATCCATCGGATTAGAAAACCTTCAGGTGACTGGCTGGGCTGCGTCGCCTTGCCGTAAGGAGTCTTTGGGTAAACGCGAAGCTTCACGAGGCGTTGGGGCGGTGAATCCGGGATGACTAGCTATCAAAAGCGTTCTGGATCCAATTGGGCTCTCCAATCACGTCTCCCGTTGAGCCGATGGCAACAACATCGAAGCGGCAGGGGTATTTTGCCCAGCGTGTCTCTTTCTGCAAGAAATGCTGGGCTGCCTTGATCAGCTTTTGCTGTTTGCGCACGTCGACGCTCTCGAGGGCGCCACCCCATGCGGCGTGGCGTCTGTAGCGAACCTCGACGAATACTACTGTATCGCCATCGAGCATGACCAGATCAAGCTCTCCGCTGCGGCATGTCCAGTTCTGGCACAGCGGCCGCAGACCTTGCTTTTGCAGATAGCGTTGCGCCAGATTCTCGGCAATTTGCCCGGTTGCTTTTCTGCTGGTTGGGATCAATTAAGCGTATCCGGGAGCGGCTGCACCGCGCCATCGTGGAACTCAGCCCAAGGCAGACGTCGCTCAATTCTCTGTGCTGGTGTAATGCTGAGCGTGCCCGACAATCCGTCAAGCTGAGTCTCCGGTAAGGCCAGCAGCTGGTTCAGGCGGGTCGCGAGCAGGTAGGCGTCTGCACCCATCGCGTACAGCCTGCCAAGACTGCCGCGCGCCTGCGGCCATTTGCTCTCTATTTCTTTCCGAAGTGGAAGTTGGGCATCGAGCAACCAAGGTGTTTCAGTGAAACGTATGCCTTCAAGATCTAAGTACTGGGTGCGATTGTCCGTAGCCGCGTGCAAGTGTGAGGTGGCGTACACCGGCAGATCACCAGCGTACTGGAATATCAGGGTAGGTCTGACTTGCTGTGCCTGTTGAGGGGTGGCGGCTAGAAAGAGGAAGTCGATATCCTGCCGCCGTGACGGTTCCGCGTCACCGTTGCTGCGAATCTGCAGGAGGTCGGCGATCTGGTTCGCCAGTTCGATAGGCTCTGCCAGGGATTCTGCAGCAGCGACTGTCCCGCCTAGCTCCTGCCATTGTTGCCGAAATGCCTGATAGACCCGATTGCCCCATTCGCCTCGCGGCGTAAGTGCCACAGCCTGGCGGTGTCCATCTGCCCAGGCTCGTTGTGCAACCTCGCGCGCTTCGTCCTCCGCGGCCAGTCCGAACTGGAACAGCTGGGGTGGCACCTTCTGACTGGCGTCGCTGTAGTTAAGCGCAAGAGTCGTAATTGGCAGTTGATCTCGGTCGGCCAGCTGGCGAACCATGTCCTTGTCCAGTGGCCCTATGACCAGTTCCACGCCGGCTGCGGCTGCCTGGCGATAGAATTCGTCGAGTGAGGAGAGCCGGGTGCTATCGAACAGTTCGATCTTGAGGTCTTGGTCCGCTTCAAGGTGAGCCGCGAGAAAACCGTCACGCAGGGCGCGGGCGACGCTAGCGAGCTGGCCGTCCATTGGTAATAACAGCGCCACGTGCGATAACGGTTTGTCAGCAAGCTCTCTGAGTTTGACCAAAGACTCTGGCAGCCGAGTGGCTGCAGGGTGGTGCGAGTTCAGCTGCAGCCAGCTGTCGATAGCGCGTTGCTGTTGTTCAAGAGTGCCGGCTTGTTTGACGCCTGCAGCCAGCGAAATCCATCCGGCCAGGTCTGCGTCTGCGGTTGGTTGCAGTTGTTCGACTGTCAGCGAAGAGACGAGGGACCAAATTTTCTCATGGTTCTGCTCAGCCGCTTCGCCACTCAGCAGGGGAGCGATAAAGGTGCGCTCGCGAGCGGCATCCAGAGGTTGGTCATTTGCTTCGTATGCCTCTGCACGAGCCAGCTGTGTACGGAGTTGCTGCTCAACAGGCAGTTCCGCAAGGCGCTCGAAAGAGGGGTGTTGCAAGGCTTCAAGGGCTTGCTTGGCTTCGCCGGCTGCGAGCTCAAGTTCCGCTTCAAGGGTCTTGGCGAACATCTGTTGAGCTGGCATAAGCTGCTCGATGTCAACCTGCTCCAGTATCTGCCTTGCTTGCGCTTCGTTGTTCTGCTGCATGCTGAGGTCGGCGGCCGAAAGTCGCAGCTGTGCGGCTTTGGCTGGCTCGCTGGTCTCGGCGTCTTTGAGCAGTTGCTGTGTTGATGCCTGAGGTGTGCGGGGCAACTCCCCCAGAGTTGAGGTCGGTGAGCTGGCGCAGGCCGAAAGCACGGCGGCAATGAATAAGAAGATAAGCGGGCGAAAACGAGCCGTCATTTGATCATTCCTGGAAGGCGCTGGCGGTTGTCAGTCGATTGTACCCAAGCGCTGTGGGGGCTGCGATGTTGGCGCCCGTAAACGGGCTACAATGCGCGTTTTGTAATTGAGGTACGCCCTGTGACTGCGACAGGAGATGTGAATTCCGCGGCTGGCACGCTCTATGTGGTCGCCACGCCAATCGGTAACCTTGAGGACATCAGCGCAAGGGCGCTTCGTGTTTTGTCCGAAGTGGCGCTGATTGCGGCAGAGGATACCCGGCATTCGGCTCGGCTGATGCAGCATTTCGGAATCGCAACGCCCTTGGCGGCGTGCCACGAACATAACGAGCGGGACGAGGGTAGTCGTTTCATAAAGCGTCTGTTGGCGGGGGAGGATGTGGCGTTGATATCGGACGCGGGGACACCCTTGATATCCGATCCGGGCTACCACCTCGTCAGACATTGCCGGGCTGCAGGTATCCGTGTTGTACCAGTCCCTGGGGCTTGTGCTCTTATCGCAGCGCTTTGCGCTGCTGGCTTGCCTTCGGATCGATTTATCTTCGAAGGTTTCTTGCCAGCAAAACAGGCCGCGCGTCGCGCTCGACTGGAGCAGCTCAAGCTGGAGCCGCGCACGTTGATCTTCTATGAGGCGCCACATCGCATTCTTGACTCGCTCGAGGATATGAGTGCTGTGTTCGGTTCTGATCGGGCAGCGCTGCTCGGGCGAGAACTAACCAAGACATTCGAGACGCTCAAGGGATTGCCTCTAGGTGCGCTGCACGCTTGGGTGGCGTCGGACGACAACCAGCAGCGAGGTGAATGCGTTGTAACAGTAGGTGGCTGGCAGGCTCCGGACTCGGATGAGGCTGTCGACGCCAATGCGCAGCGCGTCCTGAATTTGCTACTGGGTGAGTTACCAGTTAAGCGAGCCGCTGCGCTTGCCTCGGAAATTACGGGTGTTCGAAAAAACCTTCTTTATCAGCTGGCATTGCAGGAAAAAAATTCTGGCGAATAGGGCATCTGCAGATGCGTTGGACCAGTGCTGGCAAGGCTCTCCGCTTGCAGGCATCTGTTTAGCAAAGTACTCTGGCTGCCGGAGAGTCGATCGGACAGTCGCTGTCTCTTTTTGTTCGCAAAAAGGGAGGGAGGAAAGTCCGGGCTCCATAGGGCGAAGTGCCAGGTAACGCCTGGGAGGCGTGAGCCTACGGAAAGTGCCACAGAAAATAACCGCCTAAGCGCTTCGGTGCCGGTAAGGGTGAAAAGGTGCGGTAAGAGCGCACCGCGCGGCTGGCAACAGTCCGTGGCTAGGTAAACCCCACTTGGAGCAAGACCAAATAGGGATCCATTGGCGTGGCCCGCGCTGGATCCGGGTAGGTTGCTAGAGGCAGTCAGTGATGGCTGTCGTAGAGGAATGACTGTCCTCGACAGAACCCGGCTTACAGATCGACTCTCCGACCTCTCTTTCTGAAACATCCGTCCTTTTTAGTCCAAAAAAATCTTGCTCTTAACAAACTACTTTAAGTTTGAAGTGCAGGTTTCTGCTTGTCTTGGCTATCTCCTCCAGCCACTCCCTCCTGTTCGTCCTTTAGCACCGTTTCGGTTGCTAAATTCCCGCCACATAAGGCTTTTTCCCGTCGGACTTACCTTGACGGTGGGGCTGTTGCATTTCTATAGTGCGCACAAGTGGTGAAAAGTGGAATGAAGTGGGTATTTATGGGCATGGAAAGCTAAATTCAGGGGAAGCGCAGCCGTGTTTCGCGGAGCAAACGCAATCAGTCTCGATGCCAAAGGGCGGCTAGCCATGCCCAGCCGGTACCGTGACGAGCTCGTTTCGCGCTGCGAGGGCCAGCTGATAATCACGATCGACGCAGTCGATCGGTGCCTCTGTATTTATCCGTTACCTGAGTGGGAGCAGATCGAAGCCAAATTGCGCGAGCTGCCGTCCCTTAGGGAAGAGAGCCGCCGTCTGCAGCGTCTGCTTATTGGTAACGCAGTTGATCTGGAGATGGACGGCAGCGGTCGCGTGTTGGTGCCGCCGCGACTGCGCGAGTACGCAGGCTTGGACAAGCGGGCCATGTTGGTTGGTCAGCTGAATAAGTTCAGCCTTTGGAACGAGGACGACTGGAACGCACAAGCTGATGCGGACCTGGCGGCCATCAAACAACCCGGCGCCTTGCCGGAAGAACTGCGTGATCTAATCCTGTGAGCCAGACCAGTAGCTACAACCATGTGACCGTGTTGCTTGACGAGGCCGTTGCGGCCCTCGCGGTGCGCCCGGATGGTCGCTATCTGGATGGGACCTTTGGCCGAGGCGGGCATAGCCGTCTCCTGCTTCGGCAGCTTGGGCCTGATGGCTGTTTGCTAGGATTCGATAAAGACCCGCTAGCAATCGCTACGGGGCAAGCACTGGCGGCCGAGGATGGCCGCTTTGTCGTTGTGCAGAGAAGTTTTGCTGAGCTTGGTGCGGAGGTCTCGCAGCGCGGCTGGACCGGTACTTTGAGCGGTGTTTTGCTGGATCTTGGCGTTTCGTCACCCCAGCTTGACGACCCTGAGCGTGGCTTCAGTTTTCTTAATGATGGTCCTCTGGACATGCGCATGGACCCCAGTCGAGGTATCAGCGCGGCCGAGTGGATTGCAACCGCGAATGAAGAAGACATCGCGCGGGTGCTTAAGGAATATGGTGAGGAGCGCTTCGCTCGACGCATGGCGCGTGCTGTGGTGCTGCGTCGCTCCGAGCGCCCCTTTGAGCGTACGGCTGATCTGGCCCAGGTACTGACGGTCGCCAATCCGGCATGGGAAAAAGGCAAAAACCCGGCGACTCGCGCATTTCAGGGGCTGCGTATATTCATCAACAACGAGCTCGGAGATCTGGAGGTCGGGCTCGAGGCTGCGCTCGAAGCGCTCGAGATTGGCGGTCGTCTCGTTGTTATCAGCTTCCATTCCCTGGAAGACCGTATCGTCAAACAGTTCATGCGTCGTCACGCCAAAGGCGAAGCCGACACCATGCCTCGCGACCTGCCAATCATTCCCGAGAAGTTCGTGCCACGACTGAAACTGTTGGGTAAGCCGCAGTACGCATCTGCAGAAGAGGTCAAAGCGAATTCCCGTTCACGTAGCGCAGTGATGCGTGTTGCGGAGAAGTTGCGGTGATCCAGCTCCGTCGCGCCATGCCAAAGGGCAGCTTGCTGATGCTGGTGCTGTTCATCGCCGTGCTGGTGTCGGCTATCGGTGTTGCCTATAGCGCGCACTGGAATCGGCAGCTTCTCAACGAGCTATACGGTGAGCTCAGCGTGCGCGACAAGGCTCAGGCCGAGTGGGGTCGTCTGATTCTCGAGCAAAGCACCTGGACCGCTCACAGTCGCATCGAGACCTTGGCGACCGAGCAATTGAAGATGCACATCCCCGAAGCGGCGGATGTCAGGTTGGTGGCTCCATGAAGCTTCAGGGTGCGCTGTATCCCTGGCGTTTTCGAATCGTTCTGGCGCTGCTGGCATTGATGGTTGGCGCCATTTCGTGGCGGATTGTCGACCTTCAGGTAATAGATCAGGGTTTCCTGAAAACTCAGGGTGACGCGCGCAGCGTTCGGCACATTCCCATCCCGGCTCATCGCGGTCTGATCACGGATCGCCACGGCGAACCTCTGGCAGTCAGTACGCCGGTTACCACGCTTTGGGGCAATCCTCGTGAATTGCAGGCAGCTCGTGCCCGTTGGCCCGAGCTGGCCAACGCACTGGGGCAGGATGCAAGCGCACTACAGAAGCGCCTCAATGACCAGGCAGAGCGCGAGTTCATCTATCTCGTTCGTGGATTCACGCCCGAACAAGGGCAGCGAGTGCTGGATCTAGATATTCCCGGCGTGTATTCGCAGGAAGAATTTCGTCGTTTCTACCCCGCTGGAGAAGTTGCCGCTCAGATCGTTGGTTTTACGGATATCGATGATCGAGGTCGTGAAGGTCTTGAGCTGGCTTATGACGAATGGCTGGCCGGCGTACCTGGCAAGCGGCAGGTGCTCAAGGATCGCCGCGGTCGTCTGATCAAAGACGTGCAGGTGACCAAAAACGCCAAGGCCGGTAAGGCGCTCGCTTTGTCCATCGACCTGCGCTTGCAGTATTTGGCTCACAGCGAGTTGCGCAAGGTGGTTCAGGAATACGGGGCCAAAGCTGCCAGTCTGGTCATGGTGGACGTCAACACTGGCGAAGTCCTCGCCATGGCCAACCAGCCCACCTACAACCCCAATAATCGCCGTAACCTTCAGCCGTCTGCCATGCGCAACCGCGCATTGATCGACGTGTTCGAACCGGGCTCGACGGTCAAGCCGTTCAGCATTGCTGCCGCGCTTGGAACGGGCAAATATCAGCCCGAGTCGGTCATCAACACCCTTCCGGGCTGGATGCGCATCGGCCGTTACACCATTCGGGACGTATCCCGAGGCGGCATGCTCAACCTGACCGGCATCCTCATGAAGTCGAGCAACGTCGGGATCAGCAAGATTGCGCTCGACATCGGTCCGGAGCCTGTTCACCAGATCATGCATCAGGCGGGTTTCGGCCAGCCTACCGGTCTCGGCTTCCCTGGCGAGCGCGTCGGGTCGTTGCCGAACCATAGGAAGTGGCGGGATGCCGAAACCGCTTCGCTTGCCTATGGCTACGGATTGTCCGTCACAGCCGCACAGCTGGCCCATGCGTACGCAGTGCTGGGTAACGAAGGCACCAATATCCCGATGTCGCTGCTGCGCCTGGATCAGCCACAGGCCGGCGTGCAGGTCATGGACAAGGAAATCTCCAAAACCGTTTTGCGCATGCTGCAGTCCGTGGTCGAGGAAGAAGGCGGCGGCGGTGCGCGAGCCAAGGTTCCCGGCTACCACGTGGCTGGAAAGAGTGGAACCGCGAAAAAGACTTCGGGAACGGGTGGCTATACGCAAAGCGCTTATCGCGCATTCTTTGCCGGGGTCGCGCCCGTGTCCAATCCTCGCATCGCAATCGTCGTGGTGGTTGACGAGCCCAGCGAAGGTGGCTATTTCGGCGGGCTCGTGGCTGCGCCCGTATTCGGCAAGGTAGCGGCTCGCGCGTTGCGGCTGATGAATGTCGCCCCCGACAACCTGCCACCGCCAGTCGAGGTTCAAACCGCCGAAGCAGTGAAGAGCAAGGGAGGGCGTATCTGATGCCGATGCCGTTGAATCAGCTGCTGCCACAGGCTGCCGGCGACGCCTTGATCCGAGAGCTGACGCTGGACAGCCGCAAGGTCCGTCCGGGTGATCTGTTCCTGGCTGTACCCGGCTATCAGCAGGATGGACGTGTGCATATCGCTGATGCCATCGCGCATGGCGCGGCCGCTGTCGCCTACGAAGCCGAGGGTTCGGCCGAAATGACTGCCGCCAGCGCTGAGCTGGTGCCCGTACGCAATCTGGCAGGTCAACTGTCGGCGATTGCAGGCCGCTTCTACGGCGAGCCGAGCCGCAGTCTGCATCTGGTAGGCGTAACTGGAACGAACGGCAAGACCAGCGTGAGCTATCTGATAGCACAGGCCCTCAATCAGATGGGCGAACGGTGCGGAATCATTGGGACGCTGGGCACCGGCTTTCATGGAGAGCTGGTACTCGGCAAACACACCACGCCCGATGCCATTGGCGTACAAGCCAACCTTGCAAATCTGCGCAAGCAGGGCGCACGTGCTGTGGCGATGGAAGTATCGTCACATGGCTTGGCGCAGGGCCGAGTCGCTGCGCTGGCATTCGACGTAGCCGTATTTACCAACCTTTCTCGCGACCACCTCGATTACCACGGATCCATGGAAGCCTATGGTGAAGTGAAGGCGCAGCTGTTCGATATGCCCGGGCTCTGCTGCCGTGTCGTGAATCTGGACGATGAACTAGGCCGCTCTCTAGCAATAGAACGCCCGGAATCGCGTTTGATTACCTACAGTCTGAACGACAGTTCGGCCTATCTCTATTGCCCGGAAGCACGCCTGGACGACCATGGAATCCATGCGCGCCTCGTAACGCCGCAGGGTGAACGATCGCTGCGCAGCCCGTTGCTTGGCCGGTTCAATGTCAGCAACGTGCTTGCTGCAGTGGGTGCCTTGCTGGGAATGAATTATCCGCTTGACGAGATACTGGCTGTCCTCCCGAAAATCGAGGGTCCTGCCGGACGTATGCAGCGGCTAGGTGGGGATGGCCGACCGCTGGTCGTCGTCGATTACGCTCATACGCCTGATGCTTTGGAAAAAGTGCTTGATGCGCTGCGCCCGCATGCCCGGGGCAAACTCGTGTGCGTATTTGGTTGTGGTGGTGATCGTGACCGCGGCAAGCGCGCCCTGATGGCGAAAGTCGCTGAGCGCCTGTCGGACCAGGTAGTGGTCACGGATGATAACCCGCGAAATGAAGACCCCTTGCAGATTCTCGACGAGATTCGCACCGGTTTTGATGCGCCCGATCGCGCAGCTTTCATCCCCGGCCGCGCCGCTGCCATTGCGAGCTGCATCGCGCGCAGCGCTATAGATGATGTGATCTTGCTCGCCGGAAAAGGCCACGAGGACTATCAGGAAATCAAAGGCGAACGACTGCCGTTCTCCGATTTGGAACAGGCATCGATTGCCCTGGCTGCCTGGAGGAGTTCCGATGCTTGAAGTCATGCGCCTGAGCGATCTCGCAGCCCCTTTGTCCGGCAAATTGATAGATGCTGATGCATCCTTCCGTTCTGTGAGTACTGACAGTCGTGCCATCGAGCCTGGTCAGCTGTTTATCGCTCTGACCGGGCCCCGGTTCGACGGGCATGCCTACCTGGCAGACGTTGCCGCCAGGGGCGCCGTTGCCGCGTTGGTAGAGCACCATGTTCCCGAGTCCTCTCTGCCCCAATTGGTCGTCGCCGATAGCCGGATCGCGCTGGGTCAGTTGGGAGCATTGAACCGTGCAGTTTTTCGCGGCCCGGTTGCTGCCATCACAGGCTCCAGCGGGAAGACCAGCGTCAAGGAGCTGCTTGCCAGCATCCTTCGCGCTGCCTATGGCGATGACGCTGTGCATGCCACCCGGGGCAATCTGAACAACGACCTAGGCGCTCCGCTGACGCTTCTGGAGCTGGCCCCTCATCATCAGGCGGCAGTCATTGAGTTGGGCGCTTCGCGTGTTGGCGAAATCGCCTACACCGTCAATTTGACCAAGCCAGATGTCAGCTTGATTACTAACGCGGGCACGGCCCATGTCGGCGAGTTCGGCGGTCCCGAAAAGATCGTGGAGGCCAAAGGCGAGATACTCGACGGGTTGGGAGCTAGCGGTGTCGCCATCCTCAATCGAGACGAACGCGCTTACGCGACCTGGGAGCGCCGTGTTGCTGGCAAGCGCGTGGTGAGCTTTGCGATCAACAGCCCATTGGCTGACTTCCTTCCTGCTTCGATCGCCTACGACTTGCGCGGGTGCCCGAACTTCGTCATGACCAATCCAGCCGGCTCCGTCCGCGTTCAGCTGAACCTGCTTGGTCGCCACAACGTTGCCAATGCCTTGGCAGCCGCAGCGGCGGCTAGCGCGTTGGGCATCTCGCGCGAACACATCGTCGTCGGACTGGAAAGTCTGCAGCCGGTGAAGGGAAGGGGCGTCGCCCAGATGCTTAGCAATGGTGTCCGCCTGATCGATGACACCTACAACGCCAATCCCGCTTCCATATGCGCTGCCATTGACGTGCTTGGCAGCTTTGCCGGGCGCACGGTGTTGGCACTGGGCGATATGGGCGAGCTGGGCGAGTGGGCTGAGCAAGGCCACCGTGAAGTGGGGGCTTACGCCAGCGGCAAGGTGGATACGTTGCTCGCGGTTGGCCCGCTCATGAAGCATGCCGTCGACGCCTTTGGCGCTGGCGGCCGCCATTTTGCTGATCAGCAGAGCCTCATCGAGGCACTGAGTCTGGAACAAGGTAACGGGACAACCATTTTGATCAAGGGATCTCGGAGCGCTGCCATGGACAAGGTCGTCGCAGCGCTTTCCGCATCCGGCATGGAGAAATATTAATGCTGCTGCTGCTCGCCGAGTACCTGCAACAGTTCCACACGGGCTTCGCAGTCTTCCAATACTTGTCCCTGCGCGGAATTCTCGGCGTGCTGACTGCGCTGGTCCTGTCGCTTTGGATGGGGCCCTGGTTGATCCGCACGCTACAGCTGCGCCAGATCGGTCAATCGGTACGTACCGACGGTCCGCAGAGCCACCTTGCCAAGTCGGGCACGCCGACTATGGGTGGCGCCTTGATTCTCAGCGCGATCACAATCAGCACCCTGCTCTGGGCCGACCTTGCAAACCGCTACGTGTGGGTCGTGCTAGCGGTCACCTTGCTGTTCGGCGCGGTTGGCTGGGTCGATGATTACCGCAAGGTCATCGAAAAGAACTCCCGTGGTTTGCCCAGCCGCTGGAAATACTTCTGGCAGTCGGTGTTCGGACTCGGTGCTGCGATCTTCCTTTATATGACTGCGCAGACTCCGGTAGAAACGACTCTGATCCTGCCGCTATTGAAAAACGTCGAGATCCCCCTGGGCATCGGCTTCGTGGTACTGACCTATTTCGTCATCGTCGGCTCGAGCAACGCGGTAAATCTCACCGACGGGCTCGACGGGTTGGCAATCATGCCGACCGTGATGGTGGGTGGGGCGCTGGGCATCTTCTGCTACCTCTCCGGCAACGTGAATTTCGCTGACTACCTGCTCATTCCCTACATCCCCGGCGCAGGCGAGCTGATCGTCTTCTGCGGCGCGTTGATCGGTGCAGGGCTCGGCTTTCTCTGGTTCAACACCTATCCGGCTCAGGTCTTCATGGGCGATGTCGGCGCGCTGGCCCTTGGGGCCGCGTTGGGAACCATTGCTGTGATTGTCCGGCAGGAAGTGGTGCTGTTCATCATGGGTGGCGTTTTCGTGATGGAAACCCTCTCGGTGATGATTCAGGTCGCCTCGTTCAAGTTGACAGGCAAGCGCGTGTTCCGCATGGCACCGATCCATCACCACTTCGAACTCAAGGGCTGGCCCGAGCCACGGGTCATCGTGCGCTTTTGGATCATCACGGTGATTCTGGTGCTGGTCGGTCTCGCTACATTGAAGTTGAGGTAATAAAGAGTGCTCATCGCGTCCGATCAGTTCCGCATCGTCGTAGGCCTAGGCAAAAGCGGCATGTCCTTGGTTCGCCACCTGGCGCGCCGCGGGCTGCCGTTCGCCGTCGCCGATACACGTGCGAACCCCCCGGAGCTGGCCACTCTGCAATCGCAGTATCCGGATATCGAAGTTCGCTGCGGTGAGCTTGATGTCGAGTTTCTCTGCCGCGCCAGCGAGCTGCTGGTAAGCCCTGGGCTGCCGATCAGCACCCCCGCGTTGCAAGCCGCTGCAGCACGGGGTGTAAAACTGTCTGGTGATATCGAGTTGTTCGCCCGTGAAGCGAAAGCACCCATCGTTGCGATCACGGGCTCCAATGCCAAGAGCACCGTGACCTGCCTGGTAGGTGAAATGGCCGCAGCAGCCGGTCGCAAGGTCGCGGTCGGCGGCAACCTGGGTACGCCGGCGCTGGATCTGCTCGATGAAAGCGTTGAGCTCTACGTGATGGAACTGTCGAGCTTTCAGCTGGAAACGACCGACTTGCTGAATGCCGAAGTCGCGACCTGCCTGAACATCAGCGAAGACCACATGGATCGCTACGACGGATTGCCTGCTTATCACCAGGCCAAGCACCGCATATTCCGTGGCGCACGGCAGGTTGTCGTGAATCGCGATGATCGATTGAGCCGTCCTCTGGTAGCCGATGACCTGCCGACATGGTCGTTTGGTCTGGGCAAGCCTGATTTCAAAGGCTTCGGGCTGTTCGAGGAAAATGGCGAGAAGTACCTCGCGTTCCAATTCGACGCGCTGATGCCTGCCAACCAACTCAAAATTCGCGGTGCCCACAATCAATCCAATGCGCTGGCGGCTCTGGCGCTTGGACATGCGGCAGGCTTACCGTTCGAGCCGATGCTGGACACGCTGCGCCGTTTTGCAGGCCTGGCTCACCGCTGCCAATGGGTTGGCGAGCGCCGCGGTGTTAGCTACTACGACGATTCGAAGGCGACCAATGTGGGCGCCGCCCTTGCTGCGATCGACGGCTTGGGTAGCGATATAAAGGGCCAGCTGGTGCTGATCGCCGGTGGCGACGGTAAAGGCGCTGATTTCTCCGGGTTGCACAGCCCCGTGTCGCATCAATGCCGAGAGGTCATCCTCATTGGGCGGGATGCCGAACTTCTCGCCAGAGCGCTGGACGGCGCAGCCCCTTTGCATCGAGTCGAAACCCTGCAGGCTGCGGTGCAGCTCGCCGCTACGCTGGCCAAACCGGGTGATGCGGTATTGCTGTCGCCAGCATGTGCCAGCTTCGACATGTTCGACAATTTCGAAGATCGCGGGCGTCAGTTCGCCGCAGCGGTGGGGGCGCTCAGCTGATGCTTGCCTTCCTGCGCAGTGCACCGTCTCCTTTGTTCAGCCGTCGGCGCGGCCTTGATCTCGATTTCCCGATGCTTGCCGGATGTCTCGCGCTGCTCGGCCTCGGGCTGGTCATGATCACTTCGGCGTCGTCGGAAGTCGCCGCGGTGAATTCCGGCAACGCGATGTACCACATGATCCGTCATCTGGTTTACGTGCTGTTAGGTCTGGTCGCTGCAGCAGCGGTACTGTTGGTGCCTTTGTCGGCCTGGCAACGGCTGGACTGGATGCTGCTATTGGGCGCTTTTGCGCTACTGATTCTGGTGCTGATTCCGGGTATAGGCCGAGAGGTCAACGGTTCCATGCGCTGGATCGGTTTCGGCGCTTTCAACGTACAGCCGTCCGAGCTCGCCAAACTTTTCGTGGTTGTTTATCTCGCTGGCTATCTGGTACGCCGTCAGCAGGAAGTGCGCGAGAGCCTCTGGGGGTTTCTCAAGCCGTTCCTCGTCCTGCTGCCCATGGCAATGCTGCTCCTCCTTGAACCTGACTTCGGTGCCACTGTGGTCATGATGGGCGCGGCGGTAGCGATGCTGTTTCTTGGCGGCGTCGGTCTGGTTCGTTTCAGCCTGCTGGTTCTGCTTGCAGTCGGCGCAGTATTCATTCTGGTACAGACTCAGGAATATCGCCTGCAGCGGCTGATTACCTTTACCGATCCGTGGGCCGATCAGTATGGCGCCGGTTACCAGCTTACCCAGGCGCTGATCGCGTTCGGGCGAGGGGAATGGTTGGGTGTAGGGCTGGGCAACAGCGTACAGAAGCAGTTCTATCTTCCCGAAGCACACACCGATTTCGTGTTTTCTGTCCTTGCTGAAGAACTTGGCATGGTCGGTGCGCTTCTGACCATTCTGCTGTTTGCCTTCGTTGGTGTGCGTGCGCTGTACATCGGCCTTGCCGCCGAGCGTGCACGCCAGTTTTTTGCGGCTTACATAGCCTGGGGTGTCGCGTTTCTTTGGCTTGGCCAGTTCCTGATTAACGTCGGGGTGAATGTAGGGCTGCTGCCGACCAAAGGGCTTACGCTGCCATTTCTCAGCTATGGCGGCAGTTCTCTGGTCGTGACCTGCGCAAGCATGGCGCTGCTTCTGCGCATCGAGTGGGAGAGTCGCACGGTGCTGGGTAGCGAGGACGCCGAGTTCAGCGAGGATGATTTCGCTGAAGTCGTCGCGACGAAGCCCAAGGAGATTGTCCATGGGCGCTAACGTGCTGATCATGGCCGGCGGGACGGGCGGACACGTATTCCCCGCGCTGGCCTGCGCTCATGAGTTCCAGAGTCGTGGTTACAGCGTTCACTGGCTGGGTACGCCCCGCGGTATCGAAAACGAAGTGGTGCACGCAGCCGGCCTTCCGCTTCATCTGATTCAGGTGAGCGGCTTGCGTGGCAAAGGCGTGGCCTCACTTCTCAAAGCGCCATTCCAGCTGCTGCGGTCGCTTGGGCAGGCCCGGCGGGTCATGCGCGACGTACAGCCAATCTGCGTGCTAGGGCTCGGTGGTTATGTCACCGGGCCAGGCGGTTTAGCCGCGAAGCTGGCCGGTGTTCCCCTGATCATCCATGAGCAGAACGCCGTGGCCGGTACCGCCAACCGCAGCCTGGTGCCATTTGCGCAGCGCGTTTGCGAGGCGTTTCCCGAGACGTTCAAGAACAGCACCAAGCTGCGTACCACAGGCAACCCTGTGCGGCATGAATTGTTTCTCGAGACGCCTAGACAGACATTGATTGGTCGGCGAGTACGGTTGTTGGTACTGGGCGGCAGCCTTGGTGCAGAGCCGTTGAACAAGATGCTCCCAGAGGCGCTTGGGTTACTCGCCCAGGAACTTCGGCCTGAAATATTTCACCAGGCTGGCAAGCAGCACGCGGAAGTCACGCAGGAGCGCTACCGCGCCGCAGGTATCGAGGCCGAGGTTGCGCCTTTCATCAAGGATATGGCGCGAGCTTATGCCTGGGCGGATCTGGTGATCTGCCGTGCGGGCGCATTGACGGTTTGTGAGCTGGCAGCAGCTGGATTGCCTTCGTTTCTGGTTCCGCTGCCCCACGCCATCGATGATCACCAGACCCGCAATGCCGAATATCTGGCGAAGGAGGGCGCCGCCGTTCTTCTCCCACAAGCCAAGACCGATGCTGCCGCGCTGGCCGCGCAGCTGACCGAGGTAATGATGCAGCCGGAAAAACTCAAGGCCATGGGAGCCACGGCGCGCCGCCTGGCTCGGCCGGACGCTACCCGTACCGTCGTCGAAATCTGCCTGGAGGTGGCCCATGGCTAAATCGCCTGCAGCAGTAAAGGCAGAAGTCCGGCGCATGCGTCGCATCCGGCGTATTCACTTCGTCGGGGTTGGTGGTGTTGGAATGTGCGGCATTGCCGAGGTTTTGCTCAACCTTGGTTACGAGGTCTCCGGGTCGGATCTGAAAGCTTCCGCCAGCACCGAACGCCTGCAGAACTTCGGTGCGCAGATTTTCATCGGACATCAGGCGGGTAACGTCGCCGGGGCTGACGTGCTGGTGGTTTCCAGCGCTGTGAATGCCTCGAACCCCGAAGTGGCCCTGGCTCTCGAACAACGCATTCCTGTGGTGCCGCGCGCCGAAATGCTTGCTGAGCTGATGCGATATCGCCACGGCATCGCCGTTGCTGGCACGCATGGCAAGACCACCACTACTAGCCTGCTGGCCTCGGTTTTTGCGGCGGGTGGGCTCGATCCGACCTTCGTCATCGGCGGGCGGCTTACTGCAGCGGGCACAAACGCGCAGCTTGGCACCAGCCGGTATCTGATTGCCGAAGCCGACGAAAGCGATGCCAGCTTCCTGCATCTGCAGCCGATGGTCGCAGTGGTCACCAATATAGATGCCGACCACATGAGCACCTACGGGGGTGATTTCGGCAAGCTTAAACGCACCTTTGTCGAGTTTTTGCACAACCTCCCGTTTTACGGGCTGGCGGTGCTTTGCGTCGATGATCCGGTGGTACGCGAGATCATCCCTCAGGTGGGACGTCCGATTACCACTTACGGCACCCGCGAAGATGCAGACGTGCGGGCCATCAACATCCGCCAGGAGGGCATGCGAACCTATTTCACCGTGCTGCGTGATGGCTTCGATGCGCTCGATGTGTCGGTCAACATGCCGGGCAACCATAACGTCCTCAATGCGCTGGCCACCATTGCCATCGCCACTGATGAGGGAATCGACGACGACGCCATCCTGCTAGGCCTGTCGCAGTTCGGCGGTGTAGGTCGACGTTTCCAGGTCTACGGCGAACTGCCCGTCGAGGGCGGCAGCGTGATGTTGGTCGACGACTATGGCCACCATCCGCGTGAAGTCGCTGCTGTGATCCAGGCCGTGCGGGGTGGCTGGCCCGACAGACGCCTGGTCATGGTTTACCAGCCCCACCGATTCAGCCGGACCCGTGACCTGTACGACGATTTCGTGCAGGTGCTGAACGACGCGAACGTACTGCTCCTGATGGAAGTGTATCCGGCCGGTGAAGAGCCCGTTCCCGGCGCGGACAGCCGCCATCTCTGTCACAGCATTCGCCAGCGTGGACAGCTGGACCCGATCTATATCGAACGCGGTATCGAGCTCGCACCGTTGGTCAAGCCGCTGCTACGCCCTGGCGACATTCTGCTCTGCCAAGGCGCCGGCGATATTGGCGGCCTCGCTCCGCAACTCATGAAAAGTCCCCTGTTTGCTGGCGATTCAAGCGCCACGAGGAAGAGCGAATGACTGCCCTGCAATCGACTCGTGACCCCCGGGCTTTTGGCCGGGTTGCCGTGCTATTTGGTGGAAAGAGCGCCGAGCGCGAAGTGTCGCTGAAGTCTGGCGCCGCGGTCCTGGCCGCGCTTCAGGCGGCGGGTGTCGACGCGTTTGGCATTGATGTCGGCGATGATCTGCTCTCACGTCTGAGCAATGAGCATATCGATCGCGCCTTCATCGTCCTGCATGGACGGGGTGGTGAAGACGGTAGCATGCAGGGCCTGCTCGAGTGCGCCGGAATCCCCTATACCGGCAGCGGCATTCTGGCATCGGCGCTGGCTATGGATAAGTTGCGCACCAAGCAAGTCTGGCAAAGCCTTGGCCTGCCAACGCCGCGCCATGCCGTGCTGGCGAGCGAGGCGGACTGTCACTCCGCAGCCGAAGAACTCGGCTTTCCGTTGATCGTCAAGCCCGCCCATGAAGGTTCCAGCATCGGTATGGCGAAGGTTGAAGGTATTGCCGAGTTGATCGCCGCCTGGCGTGCCGCAAGTGCCTACGATTCTCAAGTGCTCGTCGAACAGTGGATTCATGGCCCGGAATTCACGATCGCCACATTGCGCGGCGTAGTGCTGCCACCGATCGGCCTTGGCACCCCCCACACATTTTATGACTACGACGCCAAGTACGTGGCCAACGATACCCAGTACCGCATTCCCTGTGGGCTTAATACTGCCAAGGAGCAGGAGCTCAAGGAGCTTTCCGCGCGAGCCTGCGAGGCGGTAGGCATCCAGGGCTGGGCGCGGGTCGATGTAATGCAGGACAGCGCCGGTGCCTTCTGGCTCCTTGAGGTCAATACCGTGCCTGGAATGACCGATCACAGTCTCGTACCGATGGCAGCCCGGGCTGCCGGCCTGGATTTCCAGCAGCTGGTAGTTGCCATTCTCGATGCCAGCCTGGCGGCAGGGAACTGAGCCATGATCACTACGCTTCGTCACACTCAACCGGGCACCGGCCGTACTTCGCGCAAACCCGTACAGCGTGGTGCGAGTCGCCTGGTGCAACGCGAGCCGCTTTCGGCCCGCTTGCCTCGGCCCAGCCTGAGTTCGCTTAAGCGTGCTCTCTGGCCGGTGATGTTGGTGGCGTTGGCAGTCGGGCTTTACGAGCTGGGTGATCACCTGGCGCCCTATGCTGATCGTCCAATCACGAAAGTCAGCGTTCGTGGCGATCTGACGTACGTCGATCAGCAGGACGTTCAGGCCCGGATGGCGCCATTCGTCGAAGCCAGCTTCTTCAAAGTTGATCTGGACGCCTTGCGTCACGACCTTGAGCAGATGCCATGGATTGCACATGTAGAAGCTCGTCGAATCTGGCCTGACGAAGTCATGGTCCGGCTTGATGAGCAGCTGCCCATAGCGCGTTGGGGCGACGAATCACTGCTGAACAACAACGGACAGGCCTTTGCGCCCGAAGATCTGACTCGTTATGAACACCTGCCCCAGTTATATGGTCCGAAGCGGGCCCAGCAGCGGGTGATGCAGCAGTACCAGATGCTCAGCCAGATGCTGCGGCCGCTTGGTTTTTCCATTGCCCGTCTGGAGTTGCGGGAAAGGGGCAGCTGGTTTTTGACGACCAAGCAAGGCGTCGAGTTGCTTCTGGGAAGAGACCAGATAATCGAAAAAATGCGGCGCTTCACTGCCATCTACCAGCAAGAGCTGGCGCAGGAAAGCGACAGAATTGCGCGGATCGACCTTCGCTATGCCAACGGTTTGTCCGTTGCTTGGCATGAGCCGGCCCCGACCACGGCGGAAGAACCCGTCGTTGCGAAGAATTGAGGAATGAAACAGATGCCTAGCGTGCAAAGCGGCAAGATGATCGTCGGTCTCGATATTGGAACCTCCAAGGTGGTGGCGCTGGTAGGAGAGGTAACGGCTGATGGCGAACTTGAGATCGTCGGTATCGGTACCCATCCGTCTCGCGGACTGAAAAAAGGGGTGGTGGTCAATATCGAATCCACCGTTCAGTCGATTCAGCGAGCTGTCGAGGAAGCCCAGCTGATGGCCGGCTGCCGCATCCACTCGGCGTTCGTCGGTTTGGCAGGCAACCATATCCGCAGCCTTAATTCGCATGGGATTGTTGCCATCCGCGATCGGGAAGTGAGCACAGCGGACCTTGAGCGCGTGCTCGATGCCGCCCAGGCCGTAGCGATCCCCGCCGATCAGCGCGTGTTGCATACGCTTCCGCAAGACTACGTCATCGACAATCAGGAAGGCGTTCGCGAGCCCCTTGGCATGTCCGGGGTCCGGCTTGAGGCCAAGGTCCATGTTGTCACCTGCGCAGTCAACGCCGCGCAGAACATCGAGAAATGCGTACGCCGCTGCGGCCTCGAGGTCGACGACATCATTCTCGAGCAGCTCGCTTCGGCCCATGCGGTGCTGACAGATGACGAGAAGGAGCTGGGCGTTTGCCTGGTGGACATCGGGGGCGGCACGACAGACATCTGCATCTTTACCGAAGGTGCTATACGCCACACGGCGGTCATCCCTATCGCCGGTGACCAAGTCACTAATGACATCGCCATGGCGCTGCGCACACCAACGCAGTACGCCGAGGAAATAAAGATTCGTTACGCCTGCGCGCTGGCGAAGCTGGCGGGGCCGGGGGAGACCATCAAGGTACCGAGCGTCGGAGATCGTCCGCCGCGGGAACTCTCACGGCAGGCACTGGCCGAAGTCGTGGAGCCCCGGTATGACGAGCTCTTTACACTGATCCAGGCGGAGCTGCGTCGCAGCGGCTACGAGGATTTGGTTCCCGCAGGAATCGTCCTTACCGGCGGTACGGCGAAGATGGAAGGTGCCGTCGAGCTGGCCGAAGAAATCTTTCATATGCCGGTGCGCCTGGGCGTACCGCACAGCGTAAATGGACTCGCGGACGTGGTCCGCAATCCTATCTATTCCACGGGTGTGGGCCTGTTGTTGTACGGGATGCGCAAGCAGACCGATGGGACATCCATGTCCGGTCTCGGCAATTTCGCCGAAGAACCCAAGACGTCTGTCGTGGACCGGCTCAAGAGCTGGATCCAGGGCAACTTTTAAGCAGTGCGGCAGTAACTAAAACTAGAAAGCTGGAAGGAGAGAGGGAAATGTTCGAACTCGTAGATCATACCCCGCAAAATGCAGTGATTAAGGTCATTGGCGTAGGCGGAGGCGGCGGTAACGCTGTCAATCACATGGTGCGCAACAACGTTGAAGGTGTGGAGTTCATCTGCGCCAACACCGATGCCCAAGCGCTGAAGAAAATCGAAGCGCGGACCGTACTGCAGTTGGGTTCCGCTATCACCAAGGGCCTGGGTGCAGGCACCAATCCCGACATTGGCCGTCAGGCTGCCATGGACGATCGTGAGCGCATCGCTGAAGTGCTCCAGGGCGCTGACATGGTGTTCATCACCACTGGCATGGGTGGCGGTACGGGCACCGGCGCAGCTCCAGTTATTGCCTCGGTTGCCAAGGAAATGGGAATCCTCACGGTTGCAGTCGTGACTCGCCCGTTCCCGTTTGAAGGTCGCCGCCGCATGCAGGTCGCTGACGAAGGCATCCGTCAGTTGTCCGAGTGCGTCGACTCGCTGATCACCATTCCTAACGAAAAGTTGCTGACCATCCTCGGCAAGGACGCCAGCCTGCTGGCTGCATTCGCCAAGGCGGATGACGTGCTGACCGGCGCTGTGCGTGGTATCTCCGACATCATGCAGCGTCCAGGCCTGATGAACGTCGACTTCGCTGACGTTAAGACTGTCATGGGCGAGATGGGCATGGCCATGATGGGTACTGGGTGTGCGACCGGACCAAATCGGGCGCGCGAGGCCACAGAGGCCGCTATTCGCAATCCGCTGCTGGAAGACGTCAACCTGCAGGGTGCGCGCGGAATCCTCGTCAACATCACGGCTGGTCTGGATCTTTCACTCGGCGAATACGCCGCTGTGGGCGAGATCATCGAGGCCTTCGCTTCGGACGAAGCTACCGTCAAGGTTGGCGCTGTCATCGATCCGGACATGCTTGACGAGCTGCATGTCACCGTCGTTGCCACTGGCCTCGGTCCTCGTCATGAGAAACCCGTCAAGGTCGTCGACAATACCCTGCAGACCTCTGCTGTAGCTTCCCAGGCAGCTCCAGCTCCTCGTCAGGACCAGGCTGCCGTGAACTATCGCGATCTGGATCGCCCAACGGTTATGCGCAATCAGGCTCATGCGGCTGCAACCGCGGCCAAGATGAATCCTCAGGAGGACCTGGATTATCTGGATATCCCAGCCTTCCTGCGTCGTCAGGCTGATTGATTGGATGTATCAGGATGATTGGGGTGATTGGTATTCAGCAAAGTGGGGTTCTGCTATGATCGCCACCTTTGTTGGAAACCATTCGCAACAGCGCAATAGCGAAACCAAGCCATGATTAGACAACGCACCTTGAAGAACATCATTCGCGCCACCGGCGTCGGCCTGCACTCGGGGGAGAAGGTCTACCTGACCCTGAAGCCGGCGCCCGTGGATACAGGAATAGTGTTCTGTCGCACCGATCTCAACCCGCCCGTACATATCGCGGCGCGGGCGGAGAACGTCGGCGAGACAACCATGTCGACTACGCTCATCAGTGGTGATGTAAAAGTCGACACGGTGGAGCATTTGCTTTCGGCAATGGCCGGGCTTGGCATCGACAATGCCTATGTCGAGCTTTCTGCCTCGGAAGTGCCAATCATGGACGGTAGCGCTGGCCCCTTCGTATTCCTGATTCAATCAGCCGGGCTGCAGGAGCAGGATGCCCCCAAGAAGTTTATCCGCATCATCCGTGAAGTCTCAGTCGAGGATGGGGATAAGCGGGCCACTTTCCTGCCTTTCGAAGGCTTCAAGGTGAGCTTCGAGATCGATTTTGATCACCCGGTTTTCCGGGGCCGCACTCAGACTGCCAGCGTGGATTTTTCGAGCACTTCTTTCGTCAAGGAAGTCAGCCGCGCACGTACCTTTGGGTTCATGCGCGATATCGAATTTCTCCGTTCGCACAATCTGGCCTTGGGCGGTAGTGTCGAAAACGCGATCGTTGTCGATGAGGACCATGTGCTCAATGAGGACGGCCTGCGGTATGAGGACGAGTTCGTGAAGCACAAGATTCTCGATGCGATTGGTGATCTTTACTTGCTGGGCACCAGCTTGATCGGCGAATTCCGCGGCTTTAAATCAGGACATGCACTGAACAATCGCTTGTTGCGCACCTTGATGGATCAAAAGGATGCGTGGGAAGTTGTAACGTTCGATGATTCCCAGACCGCACCGATCTCCTACATGCGTCCGGCAGCAGCCGGCTGAGTAGCACTCTCTTTCCTATTTTAGGCCACCCTCGGGTGGCCTTTTTTTTGCATCACAAAAAAGCCAAGGCTGGCTCAGTGCAAGCGGCGCAGGGTGTTAATTCATGCCGTCCAGCAATCCGGCCATGTCGTCGGCATGCTCTTCTTCCTGAGCGAGAATGTCTTCGAAGATTCGTCGTGTGGTCGGGTCTTTATCGCCAATGTACTGGACGATCTCGCGGTAGCTGTCTATCGCAATCCGCTCTGCTACCAGGTTTTCGAACACCATATCGCAAAGGCCGTTACCCTCTGCATATTGCGCATGGGCGCGCTCGGTTAGGCTGTCGGGATTGAAATCAGGGGCACCGCCAAGTTGAACGATGCGCTCCGCTAGCCGATCAGCATGTTCCTGTTCCTCATTTGCGTGCTCCAGAAATTCCTCCGCGGCAACGCTCGACTTCAGGCCAGTCGCCATATAGTAGTGGCGCTTGTAGCGCAGGTAACACACGAGTTCGGTTGCCAGTGCCTCGTTGAGAAGGTTGATAACCGTCTCGCGGTCGGCGGAATAGCTCTCTGTTACCGCGCCGTTTTCGACATGTTGGCGGGCACGCTCACGCAAAGTCTTTTTGTCACTAAGTTGTACGTAGCTCATCACGGTCTCCTGTTGTCAGCGATATAGCCGTTTCACCTGCGGGCTTCTCCATGGGCAGCGGCGGTGGTGAAGGCGCTCAAAGTTCAGCGTGGCCGCTGCTCTTCGGAGCGGTCCGGCGCGTTGGGCTCTTCGATGGGGACTTTGCTGCCAGGCTCTCTGCGCTCGGGTTCTGGCGTGGGGCTTGGTGTTCCATCATCCCGGGGGTCGGGCTCGTTGTTGTGCATGTCGTCCTCCGTCTCAGCTCAGAGCCTTTATCAGCTCGTTTTTGCGCATTGTCTAGCGACCGCGTACGTCGCGCTCGCGGGCCTTCTGTATCAGCTCAGCTCTTGTGAGTTCGCTCAAGGAGCTGCTGCCTGAACGGCTGCTGCGAGCCGATCCGTTGTTGGGAGACTCGCCAGAGCGTGCCTGCGCCGCGCGGTGCGCTGAATCCTTTCGGTCGGCGCGTTTGGCTGTTTCATTCTTCGTGCGACCGGAGCCACCTCTGCGCTCGCCACCGCCCGTTTGCTTATTCACCGTAGCCCAAGCTCGCGCTTCGGCCTCATCTGCTGACACCGCGCTCTTGGTAACTTTGTTCGATGTGTTCGGCTTTACGTTGCTGTTTGTCGGTATATGTAGATTTGTCACCTCTGGGCATGGTCTTTCCTCATGTTGAAGAAGATAGAACGAAGCTTTAACAAAGCTCGGGCAACATGCGTTTCTAGATTGGGCTTCAGTGCAGGCTGGGAGTTTCACCAGTGATAAAAAACCGGCACTCTGAGGGGGCCTATCCCTCTCAAGTACCTTGTGCATCATCAATATCGCTTTTGCGACTGTGTAATGTTGTATAAAACGACAATAATTCTCAGCTCGCATGAAGTTAGCGGAACAAATTACGATTATGCTGGCCTGAACGAAGCACGGACCGCGCTATCTCGGTCTCTCTGACCCAAGCAGCGTGTATCGACTCAGTTACAAACCCCGCTTGCCGGTAACGGCGAGCTTTGAAAGAGGCGTTAACCAGATGCGAATCCTTGTATGCGGAGCCGGTGGCCAGGTCGGCCACGAGTTGGTAGGCCGTGCGAAACAGTACGGCGTCGAAGCGCTTGGCATGACTCGTGATCAACTGGACATAACCGATGCGGGACAGGTGGCGGATCTGGTTAACCAGGTAAAGCCTGGAGTGATCATAAATGCCGCTGCCTATACCCATGTCGATAACGCCGAAACTCATGGTGCTGAGGCCTACGCCGTCAACCGTGATGGCGCCGCCAGCCTGGCGGAAGCCGCCCAGCAGGCCTCTATTCCCTTACTGCACATTTCAACCGACTACGTATTCTCCGGTGAGGCGCGAACCCCTTACAGCGAGTCGGATGAAGTCGCGCCGACTGGCGCTTATGGTGCGAGCAAGTTGGCTGGTGAGGCGGCAATTCAACGTGTAATGGATCAGCACCTGATTCTGCGCACTAGCTGGGTATACGGCACGCATGGTCACAACTTCGTCAAAACCATGTTGCGTCTGGGCGCCCAGCGTGACTCCCTCTCCGTCGTGGCTGATCAGTTCGGCTGCCCCACCCACGCTGGCAGCATCGCGGATGTCTTGTTACAGCTGGCGCAACGCTATGAGCAACAAGGCGCGCTTGCATGGGGGCTTTATCACTATACCGGGCGATCCCCCTGCACCTGGTTCGATTTCGCGGTAGAGGTGTTTCGTCAGGCTGAAGTCAAGGGCATGCTTGCGAAGCAGCCACAGGTTTCACCTATTACTACTGCTCAGTACCCCACGCCTGCCCGCAGGCCGGCCTGGTCAGTGCTCGATTGCAGCAAGTTCGAAACGACTTTTGGCATAGACACACTGGATTGGCACGAGGAGCTCTCGGTTGTACTTGATGAGCTGGCAGCCTCTGCGGTAGCTGTCGGTAATCTAGCGACCCATTCCCAGGCCTAATCTGGATAGAGGTTAGCTCGACCTCGCGTGCGGTGAGACTTGAGACTCGGGTATTCTTGGCGGCCTTTTTGCCGGGTGACATGACGTCCCCCGTGTTGCTGGAGAACCCGTGTGGTTGTGTTTCAGGCAATTCTGCCTATCTTCGGCCTGATCGTCCTCGGCTACCTGCTGGGTCGGCGTGGTTGGCTTGCTGGCGAAGCGGCGGCGGGTCTCGCCAATATCACCTTCAAGTTGTTCATGCCGGCGGTCCTCTTCGCCGGCATCGCTCGGGCACAGCTTAGCGATGGGATGTCGCCCATGCTGCTGCTGGCTTACTTCGGGCCCGTTCTTACCGTTTTCGGTTTAGTGTCGCTGGTTGCACATCGGTTGCAGGAGCGTGCGTCGCCACTTGGCCTTACTGCGGCGTACTCCAATAATGTGCTGGTGGGCATTCCGCTAGTCACCACGCTGCTCGGCGCCGGTAGTCTGGTGTATGTCTTTGCAATCCTTGTATTTCACAGCTTGATTCTGTTTTCACTACAAAGCTTCTACAGCGCGTTTGGCTCGGGACAGAAAGTTAGCGGCACGGCACTGCTGAAGAATCTGGCTAATCCGCTCATCGTGGGGCTCGCGCTCGGCGCACTTCTGAACGTGTCAGGTCTGAACCTGCCGCAGCCAATCTGGCGCATTGCAGACTGGTTAGCAGAGGCTGCATTGCCTTGCGCACTGATTGTGCTGGGCATCAGCCTCTCACGGTACCGGCTGCGGCCCAGTGCGGCGGCATTGAGCTTGACCGCCGTGAAATTGGGCGTGTTCCCACTACTTGTGTGGTACGTCAGTGGGCAGTTGCCGGGAATTGGCCACGAGGCAAGGAGCGTTCTCGTCTTGCTGGCGGCCTGTCCGAGCGGGGTCAATGTGCTGGCATTCGTGATCAATCAGGACGATACCCGCGCAGTCAGCTCAACAGTGTTCCTCTCGACGCTGTTGGCAGTTATCACACTGCCGTCGTGGATGGTGTTGATGTCAGCGTAACCCGCTACTCAGGATTTCCGGTCGGATGCGTGATTGGCAATGATGTCGTCCAGACGCAGGCCAGTGAGGCCGTGAATGGTTTTCCAGAGGTAATAGAAGATCGCCATCATCATCACCATGCTTGGAATCGCGATCATGGGATAGCTGAGCAAGGTCATGCGCCCGAGCTCAGCATTGAACGCCTCGCTGCCAGCTGGACTATTCACAATCCACTTAGCCAGCACGTAATTCATGAATGATGAAAAAAAGAAGGTGCCGCTGAGAAAGTAGGTTGCGCGCAGAAGACGTGTCTCGAAGTGAGCCACTTGCCCGTTTCGCTCTAGCTGCTCGTGAACCTTGTCGACATTCAGCACCTTGGGGTTGTAGAGCAAGGTGCGGATCAGCGGAAAGCGCGTACGTGTGGATGCGAGCACGGCGATGCCGATGATGCCAGGGATAGCGGCTTCCTTGATCGCCAGCCATTCGGGATCGAGTTGCAGCAAGCCAATACCGCCGGTAAGCAGGACGCTGATCAGGCCAAGCAGAGCAATCCAGTTGAATTTACGGTGTATCGCCAGCTCGAACAGGCCCCAGCCCAGTGGAAAGGCGAGCGCCAGTAACAAAGCGCCGTCCGCCCCCAGGCGATCTTCGCCGCTGAGCTTCATCAGAATCACTGACGGGATGACGATGCTGATCGCCAGGTCCATCAGGGGGCGAGGTTTACGCTCAGGGGGTTGCCCGGGACTGGGCTGATTGGTGCGGGGATCAGTCATGTAGTTCGATTTCTTTTCTCATGAAGAGCGGATGATCGCCTGAGATGACATCCATAGCCATAGTGCAATGTTGTCGTTGCATGACTGGGTCACTCCTCAGCTGCGCCTTTACTTCTACGCTGAGACCATTGTCCTGCTTCGAACACCGTCACGACGAGGATGGCCAACGCAAACGGGAGTATCAGATAAAAGCCTCTGAACACGATCAGGGCCGCCAGAACGTCTGCAGTAGGCAATTCTGGAAGCGCAGCTAGAAAAGTCACCTCAAGGACGCCGAGTCCTCCCGGTGCGTGTGACAGCAGCGCCAACGAAAAAGATGCGAGAAAGACGCCGAGCACCACCAGATAACCAGGGTTGGAGGCCTCGGGTAGCGCGAAATAGATGATCGCGGCAGCGCAGGCAAGCTCCAGAGGCGCAGCGATCAGCTGACGGCCCACGATGGGTAGGCGCGGATAGGTTATGCGCCATTTGCCTATCTGCATCGGCGAAAAATGCCGCCAGGCGCCGATCACGTATAGCCCGATCAAACTCAGCAGCGACGCGCCGATTGCGATCGACAGCCAGGGATCGACATCAACGAGCCGGTGCAGCAAATCCGGCCGAGCGATAAGTACGGCGCCACCCGCCAGTAGAGTGCCGAGGAAAAAAGTCAGCGAGCAGAATACGATCAGCACGCCAATCTCGTGCGGGGTCAGCCCCTTGCTGCGATATGCACGGTAACGCACAACTGCACCGGAAAACACCGATGCGCCTACGTTATGGGCCAGGGCATAGGTGGTGAACGAGCAGAGCGTGATGAACCACCACGAGATGTGTTTGCCAAGGTGGGCGAGGGCGATACGATCGTACCAAGCAAGCGCTACGTAGGCCCCCATGGTCGCCAACCCGGCCATCAGCCAATTGCGTCGGGTAATGGCCTCTAGGCTGTCAGTGAGCTCGGCAAGCGAAAGATTGCGGACCTCGTGATAAAGCAGATAGCCGGAAAGCACCACCGCTAAGATGCCGACAAAAGTCCATGCGACATCGCTCCTCTTCATCATCTAAGTGGGCTCCTTGGCGACGGCATGTGCCTCGAAGCAAAGGTTCGGACAATTGGGATGCATGCGTCGCGGATAATTCGGCCGGTCCTTTTATCGGCAGCGGACTGGGCGTTTTGTTCATTGTCGACCGAAAAGTACCCGTCTCGCCGTTTGTTGATCAGCAATTCAGGGTAACAACAATGGAATGGGTGAATACGGGGTGTGGCACTCGAGCTTAACGCTCAGGAAGTCCGTCGTTTGCGCGCATTCTTTCGTCACCGCCGCGTGCTTGTGGACTTTGCGTGGATAACGTCTGAATCGCCGGGAAAGCAGGTCTAAACTGGGAGGTGATGGTGATCAGTGAGGAAAGGCCGACACCTTCAGCCAATTCGATTAAGCCGAGTTAGCGATCAGCAGCAGCCCGAACGCGTGCCCAGTGTTCGACCAGTTCGCGTAACTGGGACATTTCGACAGGCTTGGCCATGTGACCGTCCATCCCAGCTTCCCGAGCACGCTCACGGTGTTCGCTAAGGATATGGGCAGTCAGTGCCACTACTGGCGTCCGACGCCGATTCTCCGATGCTTCCCAGGTGCGTAATTGAGCTGTGGCTTCGAAGCCGTCCATGATAGGCATTTCACAGTCCATCAGAACCAGATCGAACGGACATGCCTTGATCAACGCAAGCGCCTCTTCGCCGTTACTGGCCGTTTCCGGTTTGAGGTTGAGCTTGCTTAGCATGCCGCGGATGACCTTGGTCGAGATGCTGTTGTCTTCGGCGACCAGGATACGGAAGTCGTCCGGCACTGATAGGGGGGTGCTGTCGTGAATTGCCGAAGACTGCTCTAAGGCGCTGGTGCGGCGCGCGAGCTCATCTGCCAGCGTTGTCTTCAGGGTGTAGCCGGCCACGGGCTTGGCGAGAATGCGTTTGATGCCGGCGTTACGCGCGATGATCTTGCTTGGCGCGCTACTCATGCCAGTTAGCATGATCAGCAGGATGTCGTGGTTCAGGCTGAAATCTTCCTTGATTCTGCTGGCTAGCTGCATACCCGTCATGCCTGGCATGTCTTGGTCCAGCAATACCACATCGAAGTATTCGCGCAGGTGCGCCTTGGTGCGCAGTAACGCCAACGCCTCCTTGCCCGAGGCTACGGCGCTGACTTCCAGGCCCCAGCTGCTGCATTGCTGGCTGAGCACTTTACGGCACGTATCGTTGTCATCCACCACCAGCAGCCGAGTGCCTTTGAGCTGATCGTCCAGATCGCTGCCCGGCTGCTCCGTGACTTCAGTGCTCAGCGGCAGGCTGATCCACAGTGTATTGCCGGCAATACCACCAGTTTGAATACCAAACTCGCCATCCATCAGGTGGACCAGCTGCCTGGCGATGATCAAGCCAAGGCGACCGCCAAGCCGGGTTGCGGCAAGGAAGTCACGGCTATCCAGTGCGGCGTTGAGCAGAGCATCGCGTTCCTGGTTCTCCAGCGGCCGACCGTTATCCTGCACCGTGATACGCAGGCGTGGTAGACCGTCGCGATCATCCACTGCCGCAGTCAACAGCACTTCGCCCTCATCGGTTTGCTTGAAGGCATTCTCGAGCAGATTCAGTAACGTCTGGCGCAGTCGAGTGGGGTCACCAGCGACGATGTGTGGCATCTGGGGCTGAACGAAGCTGATCAGCTCGACCTTCTGCTGTTCGGCCTTGGCGCGGAAGATGCTCAGGCAATCCTCAATCAAGGCGTTGAGATCGAACTGCACATCATCCAGTTCTATCTGGCCTGACTCCAGCTTGGATATGTCGAGTATTTCATTGATGAGGTTGAGCAGTTCGTTGCCGGAGCTGTGAATGGTCTGAACGTAATCGCGCTGCTTGGCGGACAGGGAGGTCCCCAGCAGCAGCTCGCTCATGCCAAGTACGCCATTCATTGGCGTGCGTATTTCATGGCTGATCTTGGCGAGGAAGTCCGCCTTGGTTTTGAGTTCGGCGCTGTTTACCGCTTCGGCGGTGTGCTGGTTTCGACTATCAGCTTGAATCTGCCGCTGACGCTCGAGCAGGGCGAAACTCAGAATCAGCCCCGAGCAGGTGGCAACGCTGAAGGTGATGCCGGTGAGCCAGTCCGGATTGAACTGATTGAAGCCCAGCAGAACCGGCAGTACGAAAGCGAAACCGCCGTCGAATACCAGCATCCCTGCGACCAGGAGTCGGGCGGGTTCGTAACCTTGTCGCCAGTGGTGAATCGCTACCGCGGTAACGCTGAGTGCGGTGACCAATACCAGTGCATAGATCAGCCAGCTAAACCAGAACTGACCGGTGGCCAATATCGTCGCCGCCAATGCACTGATGAAGACTGCCTGCAGGGCGAGCAGCCAAGTGACCCAGGCCTTCCGTCGGTGATGAAAGAACCCATAGGTGAAGGCAAGCAACGAGATACAGGTCAGCAGCGCTGCCATATCGGCGATCAGCGGCTGGCTGAATATCAACTTTGGCGACCATACCGCCAGTAGCCCCAGGTTGGCCACTGCGCATGTCAGCAGAGCGCCGTGCAATACAGCGAGCCAGATATGGCTATAGCTAAAGGTATAGGCGAACCGCAGAAGGTTATAGATCGTCAAAAGCGCCAAGGCGCCGAACAGCGCCCCGAACAGGTAAGCCGGCCGAGCCATCTCGACCAGGCCCACCTCGTCCACGGTATTGAACCAGGCCATGATCGGGTGTGACGATTGCAGCCGAATGTAAGCTTCGCGGGGAGCATTGTCGTTCGGCATTGAGAACAGGTAAGCGCGGGCGGGCAAAGGGCGCGACTCCAGCGGTCTCAGCTCGCCGGTTTCTACGTGTCGCTCCAGCCGACCATCATTCAGTAGATAGAAATCCAGATATTGCACGCGCGGTGCGAAAATCCAGAGCCAGTTTGGATCAGCAGCTGCCGGAAGGCTGACCTGCAGCCATACCGCATGGTCGCTAGCCGGGGCGGCGAACGCGCGCTCGTCGGTTCGTTGGAAGAGGTTTCTCTGAGCGACAATTTCGTCGAGGGTCAACAGGCCTGACTGGTCGACGAGCAGTCGCCAATTGGGGCCAGTCGGTTGGGCTGCCTCGGGTGATGTTTCAGGAGAAGGTTCAGCGGTCTGGGCGGATGCGGTCAATACGTTCAGCGCAGCCATCAATAGACTGAAGGTAAAAGCAATGGCGACCCAGAGTCGACGCACGATTGAAGTCCCTTCATCTGTGTGACGGTGGATTATAGCCATCGCCGCGTAACTCGGTAGTACGCGCAACAAGAATCCATGGTTGCGCGCATTTGCTGAATTTCAGCCTTCGCCGTGTTCGCGAGCAATGGCTCGATAGCCGATGTCGTGACGATAGAAGTGCCCATCCCACTCGACACGAGCTGCCAGCGCGTAGGCGTTTTGTTGTGCGGCAAACACCGTCTCGCCCATCGCCGTGGCACAAAGTACACGGCCGCCGGATGTGGTGACCACGCCATCCTTCAGCGTGGTGCCGGCGTGGAATACTTTTCCGTCCAGAAGCGCGGCAGCCTCCAGGCCACGGATGGGGGCGCCTTTGGCATAGTCGCCAGGATATCCGCCGGCGGCCAGTACTACACCAAGACTAGGGCGTGGATCCCACTGCGCCTCGATCTTGTCGAGTGCCTTCGCCAGGGCTGCTTCGACCAAAAGCACGAGGCTGGATTGCAGGCGCAGCATGATCGGCTGGGTTTCGGGATCGCCGAAACGGCAATTGAATTCGATCACCTTGGGGGCGCCGCTGCGGTCGATCATCAGACCGGCATAGAGAAAACCGGTGTAGACGTTGCCTTCTGCAGCCATCCCTTTGACAGTCGGCCAGATCACCTCGTCCATGACCCGTTGGTGTACCTCAGGCGTGACTACTGGCGCGGGAGAGTACGCACCCATGCCGCCTGTATTGGGGCCGGAATCGGCGTCGCCGACACGCTTGTGGTCCTGGCTGGTGGCCATCGGCAGCACATTGGCACCGTCGACCATGACGATAAAGCTAGCTTCTTCGCCCTCCAGAAACTCTTCAATTACCACCCGCGCCCCGGCGTCGCCAAAGGCATTGCCGGAGAGCATGTCGCGTACGGCCTCTTCGGCTTCCTGCAGCGTCATGGCGACGATCACGCCTTTGCCCGCTGCCAGGCCGTCGGCCTTGATTACGATGGGCGCGCCTTTGTTCTGTAGATAGGCCAGCGCTGGCTCGACCTCGGTGAAGTTCTGATAGTCAGCTGTAGGAATCTTGTGGCGAGCCAGAAAATCCTTGGTAAACGCCTTGGAGCCCTCCAGCTGCGCCGCGGCCGCCGTTGGGCCAAAGCAATCCAGTCCGCGTGAACGGAACAGGTCGACTACACCTTTCACCAAAGGAGCTTCGGGGCCGACGATAGTCAGGTGAACGTTACGTTCTGCGAAGTCCGCGAGCTGGTCGATAGCCAGTACGTCAATGGCAACGTTCTCGCATTTCGCTTCGGTAGCAGTGCCGGCATTGCCGGGAGCGACATAAACCTTCTCGACGCGTGGGTCCTGCGCGACCTTCCAGGCCAGGGCGTGCTCACGACCGCCGCTGCCGATGATCAGTACTTTCATTGTTGTCTCCTTCAGGAGGTGGGCCCGTGGCCCCAAGGGTGAATGAGCAAAACGTCATTCACCTTACGAAATCTGAGCGACCCTAGGGTTGCGGTCGCAGCCGGACAGATGGATGCAAGGCGCCGGTCCCTCACCAGGCGAAGCTGCCTATCGGCAATGAGCATGGTAAGGGCGCGCGATGCCGCGCAAATCTCTGCCAGGGTCAGTGCCTGAAATGGCGCATGCCAGTGAAGACCATGGCTATGCCGGCTTCATCCGCTGCGGCTATCACTTCCGCATCGCGCATCGACCCACCTGGCTGGATTACCGCCGTGATGCCAACCTTGGCGGCATTATCGATGCCGTCACGGAAAGGGAAGAAGGCGTCGCTCGCCATGACTGCGCCCGGGACTGGGAGACCGGCGTGCTCTGCCTTGATGGCAGCTATGCGCGCCGAGTTAACACGGCTCATCTGCCCCGCGCCAACGCCCACGGTTTGGCGATTCTTTGCGTACACGATAGCGTTCGATTTGACGAACTTGGCGACTTTCCAGGCAAAGATCAGGTCATGGATTTCCTGTTCGGATGGCGAGCGTTTTGTCACTACTTGGAGGTCAGCTTCGCTGATCATGCCAATGTCCCGGCTCTGGACCAGCAAGCCGCCGTTGACGCGCTTGAAGTCCCAGCCTGGAGCACGGTCAGCGGGCCACTGGCCACACTCCAAGAGGCGCACATTTGCTTTGCTGGCGACCACTTCGCGGGCTTCGGCTGACACGCTTGGGGCGATGATCACCTCAACGAACTGCCGCTCGACGATAGCCTTGGCAGTCACGCCATCCAGCTCACGGTTGAACGCGATGATGCCGCCGAACGCTGACTCGCTGTCGGTGGCATAAGCCAGCTCGTAGGCCTGGCGGATACCACCTTCGTTCTCGGGGACCACGGCCACACCGCATGGATTGGCGTGCTTGACGATTACACAGGCGGGTTTGACGAAGCTTTTCACGCATTCAAGGGCAGCGTCGGTATCGGCGACGTTGTTGAATGACAGTTCCTTGCCTTGCAGCTGGCGGGCGGTAGCAATGCAGGCCTCATCGGCCGTTTCTACGTAAAACGCCGCGATCTGATGCGGGTTCTCACCGTAGCGCATGTCCTGCGCCTTGACGAATTGCGTGGTGAAGGTACGCGGCAGCAGGCTGCGGCCCTCGGTCGAAAGTGTTTCGGCGCTTTGATCCACCGTGCCCAGATAATTGGCAATCATGCCGTCGTAAGAAGCAGTGTGTTCGAAGGCTTTCAGTGCCAGATCGAAGCGCTGAGCGTAGGTCAGGCCGCCGTCTTTAAGGTTGTCGATAACGGTGGCGTAGTCGTCGGCGTTGACCACAATTGTGACATCTTTGTGGTTCTTCGCAGCGCTGCGAACCATGGTCGGGCCGCCGATATCGATGTTCTCGATTGCGTCCGGTAATGTGCATCCGGATTTGGCTACGGTTGCTGCGAAAGGGTAGAGGTTAACGGCGACCAGATCGATCGGGTTGATGCCGTGCTCCGCCATGACCGCTGCATCCAGGTCGCGCCGGCCGAGGATGCCGCCGTGGATCTTCGGATGCAGCGTCTTCACACGGCCATCCATCATTTCCGGGAACCCCGTGTAATCCGCGACCTCGACCGCCGCTATTCCGTTCTCGCACAGCAACTTGAAGGTGCCGCCGGTGGACAGGATCTCGACGCCGAGCGCAACGAGTTCGCGGGCGAAATCAACGACACCGGTTTTGTCAGACACGCTGATCAATGCGCGGCGGACGGCAAGGCGGATGCTTTGGTCGGTCATAAACATTTCCTAGGAGCTACAGGCTGCAAGCGGGAGGCCCCAGGCGAAACGGCTAGCTACCGTTCCATCGGAGCATGCCGTTAATTCAGAGAAGATCGTACTGCTTGAGTTTCTTGCGCAGGGTTCCGCGGTTCAGCCCCAACAACTCTGAGGCCTTGGTCTGGTTGCCTTTGACGTAGTTCATCACGGTTTCCAGCAGCGGGGCCTCGACCTCGGAAAGCACCAGGTTGTAGACGTCCGTGACATCTGCACCTTCGAGGTGGGCAAAGTAGTTGTGCAGTGCCTTCTCTACACTGCCGCGCAGGGTTTGGCCTGCTTCGCTCGGCGTATTGAGGTGCTGCTTGAGGTTCACGTTGTCGCTCACGGATGTTGTTCCAGTTAACAGTGTTTCGTTCAACAGCGTCATGCAGCCACCCCTTTTCCATCCCCTGAGTCAGGGCCTGTTCGGCGTTCGGCCAGAAATGCCCGAACGCTGGCGCATTGCGCGTCCCTGTCTTCCAAACCGTTGAACCGGGCACGATATTCGCGCGCTCCGGTTTGTGTCGCGAGGTACCAGCTGACGTGCTTTCTTGCGATCCGTACGCCCATCACATCACCGTAGAAAGCATGAAGGGCGTGCAGGTGTTCCAACAGGATGCCCTCTACTTCTGCCAGTGTCGGCGGCGCAAGCAGTTCGCCTGTCGCGAGGTAATGATTGATCTCGCGGAATATCCAGGGCCGTCCCTGCGCCGCTCGCCCGATCAGCAGCCCATCTGCTCCGGTAGCCTTCAGTACTTCGCGCGCCTTCACTGGCGTGTCGATATCACCATTGGCGAACACCGGAATGGACACCGCCTGCTTGATCGACGCGATGGTGTCGTATTCCGCCTCGCCGGTATAAAGGTCGGCGCGGGTACGGCCATGAACGGCAAGCGCCGATATCCCACATTGCTCGGCGATCTTTGCCACCGTAAGTCCGTTCTTGTTTTGTCTGTCCCAACCGGTACGAATCTTCAGCGTAACGGGGACCTGGACCGCACCGACCACCGCCTCGAGTATTTCGGAGACCAGCTTTTCGTCCCTCAGCAGCGCCGAGCCCGCGGCTTTGTTGCACACCTTTTTTGCAGGGCAGCCCATATTGATATCAATGATCTGTGCCCCTAGCTCGACATTACGAACTGCAGCCTCGGCGAGCATTTGCGGATCGGCACCAGCAATCTGTACCGAACGCGGCTCCGGATCACCTTCGTGCAGCAGGCGCAGGCGCGACTTGCGGCTGTTCCACAGACGCACGTCGCTGGTCACCATTTCCGATACCACCATGCCTGCACCCAGACGCCGGCATAGCTGGCGGAACGGCTGATCGGTCACGCCAGCCATGGGCGCGAGGATCAATCGATTCGATAGGGTATAGGGGCCGATACGTACCGCTGACATGAAGATTCCCTGCTTGGAGCCTGCTTGTTAGGTCGATCGGGACAGCAAAAAAGGGTGTGCATAATACCCGCTACGGATGACGGGTTAAAGGCTGTTTTGAACAAAATCTGAACAGCCAAGATCTTATAACCACCGGTAGCATGGCGCTGGAACTGTCCGACGGGGGACGCTGCCGAACACCTCCAGCCAGACGACTGGTCAGTCGGGCGATCTGAAGCTCAGGCTGTAGTTAACGGCTGTCGTGCCTGGGTCGAGGATGTCCAGGGCGATGTGGATCGGTATCTGCGAGGGCATCTCTCGCTGACCAGCAAGCTCTCCGGAAAGGTATTCGCCTGGCTTGAAAAGTCGCTTTGCCAAGGGCTGGCCTTGAATGTCATCGAAGCGGATTTCGAGTAGCGGGAAAGGTTGGGCAAACGGCGCACGGTTGTAGATGATCGCATCGACCACCAGTGCGCCCGAGAAATCCGGATGGCTGCGTACCACCAGATTGCTGCTCTTGATCTGGCTTATATCCACCCTTGGTGGCAGTTCACAGCCCACCGCCGGACAAACTCGTTCGAGCCATGGGCGGTATTCGTCCTGTCGTGCCAGTTCATCGTAGTTGTACACCACGTACTGGGCGGCTAAAACCGATAGGGCAATCAGGTTCAAGAGTCCCCAGCCCAGCCAGCGACCCCATGGCCGCCGGCGAGCCTCCCAGTCGAGCTGCAAGGGTTCATCGTCGAGTTCGAACAGCGGGTCGTCACGCGTGTTGCGTGCACTGGCGGCTGCTGCGCTTTTGGCCTCAGCCTGCTCTTCATCATCCGGGCCGCGTTGGGGCAGATCGTCGTCAGGTTCGATCGCCCCGTCAAGGGCGGGCTCCGCTCTTTGCTTCGTTAATCCACCGCCTGGATGCGCCAGTGGGCTGGGCGGCGCAGGGTGTTCGGACGTAACGGGTGTGAAATGAATATCCGTCGCCTCGAATCCGTGACTGTCGTCAGCACTGCTCTCCTGTTGCAGTTCGCGTTCAGGGGCGTTCAGCTCGGCTATTAGCAGCTGCTCGGCCCACAACTCGTCATCGTCCGACGCGCGATTCAGGGGGCGGCGCTCACCTAGTTGAGGTTCGAGCTGGAGTAGTTCTCGGGACAGCTCTAGCTCCTGAAGCTCAAGCTTGGCGAGCTCCTCGTCCAGGTCGAGGCTGTCCAGATCCAGGTCGTCATGAATCCACAGCGTATCGTCTGTGATTGCAGGCTTTGCTGGAGGTGGGGCTAGTGGATGTGGGGGCTCGCTGAGTGGCGAGAGGATGGTGGCGACGACATTTCGATCCGTTTCGGGGGCATCCTGCGGATGTTGTTGCTGCTCCTGTAAGTGGCGCGCGGCATTGAACAGCTCCATGCACGCGCCGCATCGCACTACTCCATGAGCCGCGGAGAGCTGATTGCGGCTGACACGGAAGCTGGTATGGCAATGCGGGCACTGGGTGACGAAGCTGGTCATGCGATGGTCCGGCGCAAATGCCCGTAGTCTAGCGCAAGCGCGGCGATCAGCGGCAGTCACGAAGGCTAGGGATCGCTAGTGCTGCTCAATCGCCGTTCAGCTTCGCCGAACGCCGGTAATTCGAACCCAGCCGTCTTTCTCGGCGGTTGGGTCGAGGTCGAAGCGGTCCGCGTAGGCCGCACGGACCTCCTCGGCCTGCTCGGCCAGAATCCCCGAAAGCGCCAGGCGTCCGCCTGGCTTGACTCGCTCGATGATCTTTGGCGCCAGGGCGACTAGCGGGCCGGCGAGGATATTGGCGACCACTACGTCGGCCTGGCCATCCGGGAGCTGCTCGGGCAGATAGAGCGGGAAGCGTGCAGGCTCGATGCCATTGCGGCCAGCGTTATCTCGCGAGGCCTCGATTGCTTGAACGTCAATATCGGTCCCCGTCGCCTGTCTGGCGCCAAGGAGCAGCGCGGCGATGGCGAGAATGCCAGACCCGCAGCCGAAATCCAGCACCTCCAGGCCATTCAGCGGCTGTGCGTCCAGCCATTCCAGGCACAAAGCAGTAGTGGGGTGTGTGCCTGTGCCGAAGGCCAGACCGGGATCAAGTAGCAGATTTACCGCATTTGGCTCGGGAGCCGAATGCCAACTTGGAACGATCCACAGTCGACGGCCGAAGCGCATCGGGTGGAAGTTATCCATCCAGCTGCGTTCCCAATCCTGATCCTCGATGTGTTCCAGCTGATAGTTCGGCAGGTCGCCTTGGACCAGCAACTCCAGGTGTGCAAGGAGATCGGCCTCGTCAACGTCGCCTTCGAACAGTGCTAGCAAGTGGGTATGTGACCAAAGCGGTGTGGTGCCCAGGTCGGGCTCGAAGATTGGCTGATCCTCTGCGTCCATGAAGGTCACTGATACCGCACCGACGCCCAGCAAGGCGTCTTCAAGGGCTTCGGCCTGTTCCGGTGCGATGGCGAGACGAAGTTGTAGCCAGGACATGGGTGCCTCGTGAAAAGTGACGACCGCTCAGGCGAGCAAGGAATGCAAGCTTACTGTGCCAGAGCACGGTCTTCCAACATTGGTCGCCCCGGAAACGACGAGGGCTGCCATCGGCAGCCCTCGTTCAGTCAGCACTGAATCAGTGCTTGTCCATACCCAGTTTCTTTTCCAGGTAATGGATATTCACGCCACCCTTGCAGAAGCCTTCATCGCGAACCAGATCCCGATGTAGCGGGATATTGGTCTTGATGCCATCAACGACGATCTCGTCCAGCGCGTTGCGCATCCGCACCATGGCTTCTTCACGCGTAGCGCCATAGGTGATCAGCTTGCCAATGAGAGAGTCGTAGTTCGGCGGAACCGAGTAGCCGCTGTAAAGATGAGAGTCTACCCGTACCCCGTTACCGCCAGGTGCATGGAAATGCTTGACCTTGCCTGGGCTGGGCAAGAAGGTTGACGGATCTTCGGCGTTGATCCGGCATTCCAGCGAATGGCCGCGGATCACTACGTCTTCCTGTTTGATCGACAGCTTGTTGCCTGCTGCGATGCTCAGCATTTCCTTGACGATGTCGACACCGGTGACCATTTCCGTCACTGGATGCTCAACCTGCACGCGGGTGTTCATTTCGATGAAATAGAAGCGACCGTCCTCATAAAGGAACTCGAATGTACCCGCACCACGGTAGCCGATCTCGACGCAGGCGTCAGTGCAGCGCTTGAGGACCTCAGCGCGCGCTTTGTCATCGATGTAGGGAGCTGGCGCTTCCTCCAGAACCTTCTGATGCCGACGCTGCAGCGAGCAGTCCCGATCACCCAAGTGGATCGCGTTACCCTGACCGTCGGAAAGCACTTGGACTTCCACGTGACGCGGATTACCGAGAAACTTTTCAAGGTAGACCATCGGGTTGCCAAACGCCGCGCCAGCTTCGGTGCGGGTCAGCTTGGCCGACTTGATCAGATCTTCCTCGTGATGAACCACACGCATGCCGCGACCACCGCCACCACCGGCAGCCTTGATGATCACCGGATAGCCGACTTCACGGGCAATGCGTAGGGCTTCTGCCTCATCTTCGGGAAGCGGGCCGTCGGACCCAGGCACCACAGGAACGCCGGCCTTGATCATGGCGTCCTTGGCCGAAACCTTGTCTCCCATCAGGCGGATAGTGTCAGCCCTTGGACCCACGAAGGCGAAACCGGACTTTTCGACTTGCTCGGCGAAGTCGGCATTTTCAGCCAGGAAGCCGTAGCCCGGATGAATAGCGGTGGCACCTGTCACTTCCGCTGCGGCAATGATCGACGGGATGTGCAGGTAAGAATTGGTCGCGAGTGCCGGTCCGATGCAGACGGACTCGTCGGCGAGGGCCAAGTGCATCAATTCCCGATCGGCAGTGGAGTGAACCGCGACGGTCTTGATTCCCAGCTCCTTGCAGGCTCGCAATATCCGCAGGGCGATTTCACCGCGGTTTGCGATCAGTACTTTTTCCAACATCGCTGGCTCTCCGCGGTTCAAACGATGGTGAACAGCGGCTGGTCGTATTCGACCGGCTGACCATTCTCCACCAGGATGGATTCGATGGTGCCGCTGGTTTCGGCTTCAATGTGGTTCATCATCTTCATCGCTTCAACGATGCACAGGATGTCGCCTTTCTTGACGCTCTGCCCCACTTCGACGAAGTTCGCAGCTTCCGGTGACGAGGCACGGTAGAAAGTGCCGACCATCGGCGAGCGGACTACGGTGCCGTTGAGCTTGGGCTGCGCAGGTGCAGCATCAGCGGCCGGTGCGGCGGCGGGAGCAGCTGCAGGAGCGGGCATGGGCGCCTGAGCATAATAAGGTTGCTGCATTGCAACCTGCTTGCTGTGACGGCTGATGCGGACGGACTCTTCACCTTCGTGAATTTCAAGTTCGTCGATACCGGACTCTTCCAGCAGTTCGATCAGTTTCTTGACTTTGCGAATATCCATGAAGCGGTGACTCCCACGTAAGTTCAAAGGGATTACTGCTCATTCCAGGCGGGGCGCGTATCGCGCGGTCCTGTCAGGAAGCAGCGAGTTGTTCCAGGGCGGCCTCCAATGCCAGGCGATAGCCGCTGGCGCCAAGGCCGCAGATCACCCCTACCGCGACATCTGAAAAGTAGGAGTGATGGCGGAAAGGTTCACGCTTGTGCACGTTTGAAAGATGCACTTCGATGAATGGGATGCTCACTGCCAGCAGCGCGTCACGTAGCGCGACACTGGTATGTGTAAATGCGGCCGGATTGATCAGAATGAAGTCCACGCCTTCGCTGCGTGCCGCATGGATGCGTTCGATCAATTCGTACTCGGCGTTGGACTGCAGGTGCAACAAGTGATGGCCGGCATCACGCGCTCGCTGCTCCAGATCCTGATTGATCTGGGCCAGCGTGACTGCGCCATAGACGCCCGGCTCGCGAGTGCCGAGCAAATTGAGATTCGGGCCGTGAAGGACCAGAAACGTCGACATGAGTATTCCTTGTTGTTCTATCCGGACGGCGTCCGCAGGGCGGCCGGTCGGTGAGGGGAAAAACTATGCCCGAAGCAGGGGCTGACTGTCCAGTCATGTATTAATCGGCGTAAATGTCGACATTATGACTGGAGATTGCGACAGGGAATGATCTACAAAAATGAGTCGGCACGGTCCAGACGCTCACCGAACTGTCTTGCATCTATTTCTCCGACGACCCGGATCTCGGCCATCTCCTGGCCGGCGCGATCGAAAAACAGCACCGCGGGCGGCCCAAAAAGCTTGTAGTGATCGAGAAGCGCGCGTTGTTCGGCGTTGCTTTCAGTGATGTCGAAGCGAATCAAGCGGTAATCGGCAAGCCGAGGTGCAACAGCCGGAGCGGCAAAAACTTCACGTTCGATCACTTTGCAGCTGATGCACCAGTCGGCATACCAGTCGAGCATGAGTGGCTCGCCTGCAGCCCGAGCCGCGCTAAGTTGCCGTTCGAGCTCAGCGGGCGTGGATACCGTATGCCAGTCCTCGGCTACGCTGCTCGCATCGCCATTGACTTGAGCTGAGCGAGGCAGCGGGCGCAACGGATCGGAGCCACCCTGTAACGCGCCGACCCATGCTGCAAGCGCATAAACCAGTAATGCGAGGCCGAGTAGCTGCGCCAGTTTCTGTCGTGCCGTCTTCTGGTCGAATTCCAGCGTGCCAAGAAACAGTGCCGTGCCAGCGGCGAGCAAGCCCCACAGCGCCAGCGCCAGCGGTCCTGCCAGGACACGTTCGAGCATCCAGACGGCCACTGCTAGCAGCATGACGCCGAAAACATTGCGTACAGCGACCATCCAGGGGCCGCTTTTGGGCAGTAGCGCACCTCCGCCGACGGCGAACAGAACCAGCGGCGTACCCATCCCGAGGCCGAGTGCAAACAGCTTCAGGCCCCCGCCCAGGGCATCTCCGCTTGCGCTTATATAGAGCAGTGCGCCTGCAAGCGGCGCTGAAACGCAGGGGGACACAAGCAGGCTGGAAACGGTGCCCAGCAGTGCCGCGCCCATGAACGAACCGCCTTTGGCCCTGCCAGCAATGCGTTCCAGGCGATAGCCCATTGCTTGAGGCAGTCGCAGTTCGAACAGGCCGAACATAGCCATGGCGAAGGCAACGAAAAACAAGGCGAAAGGCACTAGCACCCACGGAGACTGAAGACGTGCCTGCAGATTCAACTCAGCGCCAAATACGCCCATGAGCGCGCCCAGCAAGGCGAAGCCGCCAGCCATCGGTAGCACATAGGCAAGCGACAGCAGGAAACTGCGCGTACCGCCAATCTGCCCGCGAAGCACGACGCCTGACAGAATTGGCAGCATGGGCAAAACGCAGGGAGTGAATGTCAGGCCCAGCCCAGCAAGGAAGAAGAGGGCAACTGAACGCCAAGAGAGCGAGCTGTTTTCTCCAGCCGCGCTCTGGGGGGAAGTTGCAGTAGCTGCGGAGGCCGGTGCGCCGCCGATATCGAATGTTTCGGTTTCAGGTGGATAGCAGAGGCCCTTGTCGGCACAGCCCTGGTAGGTGACCTGCAGTGTGAAGGGCTGAGCGTCTGGATTCTGTACCGGCAGTTCGACGTCGAGGATGCCGTAATAGACCTCCACTTCGCCGAAGTAGTCGTCGGTCTTCTGTTCGCCTGCAGGGAGCTTGGCCTCTGCGAGTACCACATCGGCGCCGCTGGTTTTGAACTGGAAGCGGTGACGGTAGAGGTAGTACCCCTCCGCAGCGACGAATCGCAGTGTGACCTGCTCCGGCGTCGTATCCATTACGGCCAGGCGAAACGCCTCACGGACCGGCAGAAAGTCAGCAGAATTGTTCAATCCGCCTAGCGCAGAGCTGGGACGGCTGTCGAACAACCCCGCGGCAGCGGGAAGGGTAAAGAGCAGAATTAGCAGACTCAGCAAACGGCGCATGGTCATCTCACAAATAGCAGTGGCCGCATGATACCCAAGGAGGCAAATCGTCGCCCGGTCGCAACGTCGCACTAATCGAGCTTTTGCAACCAGATGATGCCGTCGCGCTCTATGCTCGGCAGCTCTTGTAGAAAGTCGCCAGCGCAGGGGCCGGCGACGCATTCACCGCTTTCGATAAGAAATAGCGCGCCGTGTGTTGCGCATTGGATAAGACAGCCGCTGCTGTCGAGAAATTGATCCGGCAACCACTCCAGCGCAATGCCCCGGTGCGGGCACCGATTCAGATAGACGTACAGCTTGCCATCTTTGCGTACTGTCAGTATTTGCGTCCCGCCTGATTCAAATCCCTTGCTCTGGCCTTCACCCACCTCGTTTGAGTTGCACAATCGAATCATCTGACCTTCCTCAATCCAGGTGCGGTTTCCTAGCGCCACAGATGGCTGCGACATTATTTACTTCACTCAAGCCCGTTGCTCGCCTTTGCAAGGGCACCCAGCGCCCTTGTAGCTAGGCACTGTCACCTGTTTCGATTGCGGGCCTACTGTGTTGATCCATCAGGCCCTCAGGCGGATCATCATGCGCTCAAGGTAGGTCGAGGAGCTTCTGGTGCGATTACTCATGTTCATTATCACGATCCTGCTCGCCGCTTGTCATTCGACGCCGCCGTTACCGCCCTGGCAGAGCCCGGATGGGCGAGATCACGCTGATCTGGGATCGATCGTCGATTTACGAAGCGGTGAGCGAATTCCGGTTAAACACCTTGTCGATGATTTGGCTGATGCTGACCGGCTACTCATTGGTGAGCGTCACGACAACCCGGATCATCATGCCCTGCAGTTATGGCTGCTCCAGGCGCTGGCGCAGCGCCGTGAGCAAGGGAGTTTGCTGATGGAGATGCTCAATCCTGATCAGCAGATGCAGGTGCAGCAGGTTCAGATGTCAATCAAAGGTGGGCGCTGGCCAAGCGATTTGCCCGCTGATCTGGAATGGCAAAAGGGGTGGGTGTGGGAGCTCTACAGGCCAGTGGTTGAGTACGCGCTGGCGCAACCGTATTCATTGCTGTCGGCGAATCTTGACCGCGATGAAATCATGAGCATCTATCGAAGCGTTCCCGAATTGAAAGGTGCGGCGGCCAGGACTGCCGTCCAGGAGCCGTTGATGGAACAGATTCGGATATCTCACTGCGGCATGCTTCCCGAGGCGCAATTACCGGCCATGCTGGCTGTGCAACAGCAGCGTGATCGTAGAATGGCTGAGCAACTGGATGCCGCACTCAAGCCTGCGGTCTTGCTCGCCGGCGCGTTTCATGTCCGGCGTGATCTAGGTGTGCCTCTGCATTTGGCGAACAGAGGCCGTGAGGCGGGCACCAAGATACTGATACTCGCTGAAGTCGGTGAGATGCTACAGGCGTCGCAGGCCGATTATGTGTGGTTTACCCCTGCCCAACACCAGCAAGACCATTGCGCCGCGTTTCGCGAGCAGAGCAAATGAGGTTGCGCCAACAGAGTGTCGGATGACTTTTTCATGGGCAAAAAAAGACCCGGCAAGAGCCGGGTCAAAACCGTGATTAGCCTGATGAGGAGATAACCTGAAAGTCCGACTGCCTGGTCTTCCAGCTTACCAACTGATCTCGCGACCAGTGGTGCTAATAATAACAATTCTCATTCGTTAGTCAACGGCTGATTTGAAAAAAGATCCAGACTGGTTTTAACGGCTTTAGCTCACGCGGAAAGGGGTAGCCGGAGCTTGGTCACTTCCTTGTTCAACAGGTCGATACGTCGAGCCATGCTTTCGATCAGGCTGTGAGCGATCTTCGGATTACTTTGCATCAGGCCGAGGAATTGATCTTTGGGAATCAGCATGACGGTACAGGGCGCCGTGGCGACGACAGTGGCGCTCCGCTTCTCCTGGGTGAACACGGCCATGGCGCCGAAAATCTCGTCACGCTGAACATCGCCGACCTTTTGGCCGTCTACGAGCGCTTCGGCATGGCCTTCGATAATGATGAACACGTTGTCAGCATCGTCGCCCTGACGGATGAGCTCATCGCCAGCCGCAAAATGCTGGAAGCCCGTGGTTGGGTGGATCTCGGGTTGTTTGATCCGCGCCAATGCGTCGGAGAGCAGCGCAGTCTGGCCAATCAAATACTGGGTGAAGAGTTCCTGCTTGCGCGGATCCGCATGGATATGCTGAAACACCATGCTTCTGGAGTATGGAACCACGCGAATTGACTCATCGCTGCGATAGCGGCACAGCGGCAGCTCGATTCCCTGGCGCAACCCCAGGAGATCCCCTTCCTGCATATAGAAAAGAGGCCGGTCATCAACCAACGCGTGCAGCAGCCCGCTCTCGATGATGAACAGGTGCTGCTCGGGCAGATCCTCCGCCAGATCGTCGGAGCCCTTCAGTTCGATAGGTGCCGCCGAAGGTGCAAGGCCTTCTAGCAATTGCGCGGGGATACCCTGCAGGCGATTGATCAATTGCTCGGCATAGGCCGGTTGTTCCCCGAGTAAATACATGACTGCAATCCTTGGACAAGCAGGCTCACAAAGGTGGAGCGATGCGCGTGCTCACATTAAGGCTGCGCTCGGCTGGAGTAAATCTCGCCGATCGGAGGTTGTGAGCTAGCTCTTGTCTCGATAGTCGCAACCTGCCAAGTGCTGGTTGAGCTCGGTCTTCAGGGTGTCAGGAAGCTCCTTCCAATTGATGTCGCGCAGTGCGCCTTCTATCGCATACAGCAGGACGCGCGACGCACTGAACCCTCGTGACTTTACGGCTTGATAAGCGCTTACCGCGCCGAGCCGCCTAAGGTCGTCGGCCGTATGGATGCCCGATGCGTGCAGCCATTGCGCGGATGTCTTGCCGAGATTTCTCAACGTCAGCAGCTCGTCGTTCATGATTGCTCCTAACGGCCGGGATAACCGGCAATGAAGTGAAGCGGCCAGCGAACCAGTCGGCCATGCTCCGGATTGCCCCACAGCTCTGAGAGCTCAGCTGCGATCTGATTCAGCGGATCCCGGGCATGTATTTGATGCCAGCGCTTCACCGCAGACCATGTACGAAAGTAGCCCATCAACTGACCAAGGTCCCATTGGGCTTCAATAGCGAACGCGGGGAGCTCGATCGTCTGGAACGGAGGCTTGATGTCGAGATAACCCATGTCGACGCTGGCACGGCCTGAAGGCCAGTAGCCGGCAAGGACATCGCCATGCAGACGATCGATCAGAGCGTCAATCTCAGGGTCGATACGGAGCAAGCTGTAGCACCAGGCGCAGAACAGGCCATCAGGCTTGAGGACTCTTTTCGTTTCGCTGAAGAAGTCCGGGGTGGCGAACCAGTGCAACGCCTGCGCTACAACCATCAGATCGGCGACTTCACCGCGTAGCGGCAGCTTGTCCGCCATTGCGGCGAATCGCTGCACGGTTGCCCAGTCCGAGCCACCTGATAATTGGTCTGGGCTAGCGTCGCATGCCACCACCAACTCGAACCGCGTCGATAAAGGAAGACTCGCCTGGCCGGTTCCAGCACCGACATCAAGCACGCAGCGCGTCGCCGAACAGTGTTCAGCTAACCACTCGAATAGACCGTCCGGATAGGTTGGGCGGAACTGAGCGTAATCGTCAGAGCGAATCGAGAAGAGGGCACTCACGCTCATGGCGTGTGGCCGACAGTAAGAAACGGCAGAACGAGGCGTGGCATGGTCGATTTCCGCTGACAGACCATTCCAAGTATAGAAGCACCTCCGAGTTCTGCTCTCGACGGTGTCCGAATAGCGCCACCTCCGCCTCTATTTGGGGACGTGGTGGCGCTCCATCAGAGCCCCGGAAGGCGCTGGCGAATCGCGCTTACCAGGCCGTCGAGGCTGTCTGCGTCAGGTGTAGCTATCTGTCGGTTGAGCAACTTTTCGCTGTCGCTGAGTGGCTCGCGCGATCGTTGTTGAGCCTTTATCACTTCCATTGTTGCGTCGGAAGGGTCGCCGCCACTTGCCTGACGTTGGGCTAGCCACTGCTCGATCACGGCTTCAGGGGCTTCACAGCTGAGGATAATGAAGGGAACGCCGGTCGACTCAGCGACTTGCCACGCAGCTTGGCGATAATGGTGCTTGAGGTATGTTGCGTCGATTACTACGGAGAAACCAGCGCCGAGCGCGGTCATGGCGATCGCATGCAACCGCTGGTATGTGGTCTCGCCTGCTTCAGCGCTGTAGATGCCCGCATCGACCTCGCTGGAGAGCGTTGCGGATTGTTCGCCGTGGAGCCGCTTGCGTTCGACATCCGAGCGAAGGCGAATGGCGCCCAGTGCTTCTACCAGGCGCAGGGCTACCTGGCTCTTGCCGACCGCCGATACGCCGTGAGTTATTGCAAGAAAGCGGGACGGAATTGCACTGTAGCTTTCGGCCAGATTGGCATAACTGCGGTACTGGCGAAGGATGACCCGGCGCTGTACGGCATCTTCTTCCTGGTGCAGCCGGAACAGGCTGACCTTGGCGCGGACCAAAGCCCGATAGGCCTTGTATAGATTGAGCAGTTCGAGCGAGGAGTAGTCGCCAGTACGCTCGAGCCAGCCGTTGATGAAGCGTCGGGCCTGACACTTCAGGCCGCGATCTTCAAGGTCCATCGCCACAAATGCAGCATCAGATGCGATGTCGATCAGGCGGAAGGGCTCGTTGAATTCGATGCAATCGAACAGCACCACCTTGTCTTCGATAATGGTGGCGTTCCCCAGATGCAGATCGCCATGGCACTCGCGAATGAACCCTTGCTGGCTGCGTTGTTCGAGCAGGGGGTGAAGGCGAGCAATGCTGGTTTCGGTCCAGTCGATCAAGGCATCGAGTTGCTGCAGGTCCGCTTGCTCGGTGAGCAGAGGCTGAATCTGTTCGAAGTTCTGCCGCATCGGCGCGACTATCGCTTCAGCGCTGTTCAAGGCGTGACCGGCGGGAACCTGTGGGATGCTCAGATGAAATTGCGCGATCTGCTCGGCGAGGGCGTCGATATGTGCGTCAGTCAGTTCGCCGCGCGCCTGCACTTCGGCCATAAGCTGAGTCTGCGGGAATTCGCGCATCTGCAGCAGGTATTCGATCGCCTCCCCCTGACCATCAATCTTAGGCGCTTCGACACTGCCGGTCACAGGGAGAACCTTGAGGTACAGGTCCGGCGCCATGCGTTGATTCAACCGCAGCTCTTCCTCGCAGAAATGCTTTCGAGCCGACAGATCAGTGAAGTCGAGAAAGCCGAAATTCACAGGCTTCTTCATTTTGTACGCGTGGGTGCCGGTTAGGATGACCCAGGAGATGTGGGTCTCGATGATCCTGAATCCGTCGACCGGGTGGGGGTATAGGGCCGGATTCTGCAGTGCGGCGATCAGTGCTTGGCTCACGGTCTTTCCTTGTGGATTTTGTTGGACGGGTGTGTGAGCACTTCGGGAGGCAGTTCACACAGTCAGAAAGCGCACCATTATGTCCATCCATGGTAGGCCTGCAAACCGCCAAGAGGCCGTCTTCGGCGCAAATCAAAGTGCGTATAATGCGCCGCCATGACTAAATCACGCTCCCCTCGCTCCCGCTCCAAACGCCGTACCGGTGGCTCTCGCCCCTGGTTAGGTTGGGTTATCAAACTCTCCATTGTCGCGCTCGTGCTTCTCGCTGGCGTGGCGATTTATCTCGATGCGCTGGTGCAGGAAAAATTCTCCGGCAAGCGCTGGACGATTCCCGCGACTGTCTACGCGCGCCCGCTTGAGCTGTTCTCCGGGCAGAAGCTCGATAAGGACGACTTCCTGACTGAGCTCGATGCGCTCGGATATCGGCGCGAAAAAAGCGTCAGCGGCCCTGGGAGCATGTCCGTCGCTGCCAACGTCGTGGAAATGCACACCCGTGGTTTTCGCTTTTATGAGGGCGCCGAAGAGTCGCAGCGCATTCGGGTGCGCTTCTCCGGAGACTTCGTTGCCGGTCTGACGCGTTCAAATGGTGAAGCGCTACCTGTAGCGCGGCTTGAGCCTGTGACTATCGGCGGGCTTTACCCGGCCCATAACGAAGATCGCATTCTGATCAAGCTAGACCAGGCTCCGCCTTATCTGGTCGAAACGTTGGTCGCTGTTGAAGATCGAGAATTTTTTAACCACTTCGGTGTGTCCCCCAAGTCCATTGCCCGGGCGGTCTGGGTAAACCTTACGGCTGGCGCGGTACGGCAGGGCGGAAGCACGCTCACGCAGCAGTTGGTGAAGAATTTCTACTTGACCAACGAGCGCAGCCTCACTCGCAAGGCCACTGAAGCGATGATGGCGGTGCTGCTCGAACTGCACTATGGCAAGACCGAAATCCTCGAGGCCTATCTCAATGAGGTATTTCTAGGTCAGGACGGTCGCCGCGCTATTCACGGATTCGGGCTGGCGAGCCAGTATTTCTTTGGTCGGCCACTCGTCGAACTCGATGTCCAGCACGTTGCGCTGCTGGTCGGTATGGTGAAAGGCCCCACGTATTACAACCCCAGGCGCAATCCGGAGCGGGCGCTGGAACGGCGTAACCTCGTGCTGGATCTTCTGGCCGAACAGCAAGTGCTGACTCCCGAGCAGGCAGACGCCGCCAAGAAGACGCCGCTTGGTGTGACGCCTCGGGGTAGCCTTGCCGACAGCTCCTATCCTGCGTTTCTCGATCTGGTCAAACGGCAGTTGCGCGAGGAATATCGTGACGAAGATCTGACCGAAGAGGGCCTCCGGGTTTTCACAAGCTTCGATCCGATCCTGCAGCGTAAGGCTGAAACGGCCATGACCGAGACGTTGAAGCGCCTCGGCAAAGCGGCGGAGGGAGTGGAGGGCGCTATGCTGGTCACGAACCCCGAAACCGGTGAGCTACAGGCCATGCTTGGCAGTCGTCAGCCTGGATTCGCTGGGTTCAATCGCGCGTTGGACGCTTCCCGTCCTATCGGCTCGCTGATCAAACCGGCTATCTACCTTGCCGCGCTGGAAAAGCCCAGCCAGTACACCCTTACCAGTCTTCTGGAGGACGAGCCATTCTCCGTCAAGGGCGCGGACGGTCAGGTGTGGAGGCCGCACAATTACGGGCGAACGGCTCACGGTACCGTCTACCTGTATCAGGCACTGGCCAACTCGTACAACCTTTCTACAGCACGCCTGGGTCTCGACCTCGGTGTGCCTCATGTATTGAAAACCCTCGAGCGGCTGGGCGCATCGCCTCAGTGGCCGGCATACCCGTCGATGTTGCTAGGCGCAGGTGGGTTGCGGCCGATTGAGGTCGCCGGTATGTATCAAACGCTTGCCAATGGCGGCTTCAATACGCCGCTGCGTGGTATCAGGAGCGTCGTCGCGGCCGATGGTGAGCCGCTTAGCCGCTATCCGTTCAAGATCGAGCAGCGTTTCGATGGTGGTGCGATTTATCTGACCCAGTACGCGATGCAGCGTGCCATGCTCGAAGGCACCGGACGTTCGGCCTACAACTTCGTGCCGAAGTCATTAGCTCTGGCGGGTAAGACCGGAACGACCAACGACTCGCGGGATAGCTGGTTCGCCGGATTCAGCCAGGATCTGCTGGCCGTAGTCTGGTTGGGGCGTGACGACAACGGCAAGACATCGCTCACCGGCGCGACCGGGGCGCTCCAGGTATGGGGCGACTTCATGCGCCGTGCCGATCCGCTCCCGCTGCAGGCGACATTGCCTGAGAACGTCGAGATGGTTTGGGTTGACTCGCAGACCGGCGAAGGAACATCGGACAACTGTCCAAACGCGGTGCAGATTCCGTACATTCGCGGCAGTGAACCTGCGCTTGGTCCTGGCTGCGGTATTCCGGCGCCGGCTGAATCGGTGATGGATTGGGTTCGTGGCTGGTTGCCTTGATGCGCCAGCTCAATGGAATTTCTATGAGGTTCGAGTAGTGAGCAAGCAATGGATGATTGTCCTGGCAGCAGTACTGTTGGTGCAGGGCTGTGCGACCGTCAAGCGTGGGGCGATACCTGTCGTCGATTCGGGGGCGCCTGTTTCAGAAGAGGTATCGACGCGACAAGCTGCACGTTCTGGCGGATCGCCAGCTGCGCCGGTGCAGTCCGCCGGTGAAGATTCTGGCGTCATGGTCATGGTGCCGCAGCAGCGTTCGGAGCCGTTGCAGACCTTCGCTGCACCTGATGCCGGGTTCAGTGGGTCTTCCGTGCCGGCGCCGGCAGAAAGTGAACAATGGAGTGCTCCGGTTCCTGGGCCTGCTCAGAGTTCCGCACCTGCTCCAGCACCAGCTCCGCGCCAATCGATGCCGAGTGGAATTCCGTCCAGTTCGGGCACCCTATCTGCCGATGAGCGCCTTGATGGCCCGGTTCTGGCGTTACTGACTACAGCTCAACAGCAGCAGGGTGGTGGCGATCTCAACGGTGCAGCATCGAGTCTTGAGCGCGCCCAGCGTATCGCTCCGCGGGAACCTCAGGTGCTTTACCGTCTCGCTCAGGTGCGCCTTGCTCAAGGTGATGCAGTACAGGCTGAGCAGCTTTCCCGTCGAGGCTTGAGCTATGCCGGCGACCGGCCCGCTTTGCAGGCGAGCTTGTGGGAGCTGATCGCTCAGGCGCGTGAACGTCAGGGCAATGCCGCGGGGGCTGCGCAGGCCCGCGAACGAGCAAAGGTCACGATGTGATGGACCATCGATCATCTGCGCTGGCTGATCAGTTGTTGCTCATAGAGCGCGAGCTTCGGGTTCAAGGGTTATGGGCTGCATCACCGCCGGATGCTCGCTCGTTGTCCAGCCAGGAGCCCTTCTGCGTTGATACGTTGGCTTTCGAAGAATGGTTGCAGTGGATATTTTTGCCCCGGATGAAGCTCATACTCGAGCGGGATGAAGCGCTGCCTACCGTTTCTGGCATTTTGGCGATGGCTGAAATGGTCTATCAAGGCAGGCTGGGGCAAGTGTCCGGCCTGCTGAGCGCGCTCAAAGCATTCGACGATTTGATTCTTGGAGGCGAGAGCTGATTTGCAGGCCGTGAAGAGGGCGTAGGCCGGATCAATCGCAGGTATCACCAATTTTCTTTTGGGTTTCGCTGATTCGTGCCTGGCGTTCTTCTTCATTGAGTCTTCGCATTTCGCCTTCTTCCTCAACCCGAACTCGTGGATTGTTCTGTAGTTGCGCCAAGTTGGTTCGCAACGTGGTGCAGTAGCGCTGTCGCTCAGCTTGTTGCTCTGCCACCTGCTTCTTCACCTTCTGGTCTATTGCGCGCTGTTCGGATTCACCCGTCAGTGCTGCTCCAACAGGCGCGGTCTCGACAGGCTTTGGCGGTGGGGTTGCAGTATTCAGTGTCTGCGCAGCCTGGCCTTGCGGTGGTTGCGCACCAAAGTGAGTGACACCCTGCGCATCCACCCATTTGTATACCTGGCCGGCCATGGCACTGCTGCTCAGTGCAAGCAACAAGCTGCCAGCGAGAATCGTTAAACGCATGCTAATCCCTTCTGTGGGGCGGAACCAAGGCGGTACTATACGCAAAAGACCAGCAAGGCCATTCTGCGCTGGATCACAGCTCAAAGAGCTGGAACTCCGTCGCTGGGCTTGACTTGGCTGTGCCTAATCCGAACAATTCCATGCTTGCTGTTCTGAGGGGCCGCCGCAAGCGAGCCTTTCGATCAATCATGAGGTGCACACCCGCGCCGACTTGCAACACCCGCAACGCGTTACCTCGCGCTGGGAGGGGCGCCCCGCAACACTTTGGGGCATTCCTAATACTTGCTTTGACAGAGCTGACGTAGTCGGCGACCACCGTCGCTCATGCGCTGCTTGGCAGTAAACCTATTTCTGGCCGGTCCAACGCGGGGCGGCTACTGGCGTTCTAGAGGTGAACAACGTGGAACTTTTATCCGGCGCTGAAATGGTCGTCCGCTTTTTGCGTGATGAAGGCGTTAAGTACATCTACGGCTACCCCGGTGGGGCCCTGCTGCACATCTACGATGCACTGTTCAAGGAAAAGGAAGTTACGCACATCCTCGTCCGTCACGAGCAGGCTGCTACCCACATGGCCGACGGTTACGCCCGTGCCACCGGCAAGGCCGGCGTGGTGCTGGTGACCTCAGGCCCGGGCGCGACCAATGCTATTACCGGCATCGCAACTGCCTATATGGATTCGATCCCTATGGTAGTGATCTCCGGTCAGGTTGCCAGCAACATGGTGGGCACCGACGCCTTCCAGGAGACCGACATGATCGGTATCTCCCGGCCCATCGTTAAGCACAGCTTCATGATCAAGCATCCTTCGGAAATCCCCGAAGTGATGAAAAAAGCGTTCTATCTGGCTCAGTCCGGCCGTCCCGGCCCGGTTGTCGTCGACATTCCGAAAGACATGACCAACCCAGCCGAAAAGTTCGAGTACGTCTACCCGAAGAAGGCCAAGCTGCGCTCGTACAGCCCGGCTGTACGTGGTCATTCTGGCCAGATTCGCAAGGCTGCCGAGTTGCTGCTGGCGGCTAAGCGGCCAATCATCTACGCCGGTGGCGGCGTGATAATGGGCGGTGCTTCATCGCAGCTCACCGAGTTGGCGAAGATGCTCAATCTTCCGGTAACGAACACCCTGATGGGCCTTGGCTGCTATCCGGGCAGCGACCGTCAGTTCGTCGGCATGCTAGGTATGCACGGCAGTTACACGGCCAACCTGGCCATGCATCATTCCGATGTGATTCTTGCTGTAGGCGCGCGTTTCGATGATCGAGTAATCAACGGCGCGACCAAGTTCTGCCCGAACGCCAAGATCATCCACATTGACATTGATCCGGCCTCCATTTCCAAAACGATCAAGGCCGACATTCCAATTGTCGGGCCCGTCGACAGCGTTCTCACCGAGATGGTCGCGATCGTCAAGGAGATTGGCCAGACGCCGAACGCCGATACCGTTGCCAGCTGGTGGAAGCAGATCGAGGAGTGGCGCGGCAGTCGCGGCCTGTTCCCGTATGACAAGGGCGACGGCACCATCATCAAACCGCAGGCGGTCATCGAGATGCTGTGCGAAGTGACCAGGGGTGAGGCTTATGTGGCTTCGGACGTTGGCCAGCATCAGATGTTCGCAGCTCAGTATTATCGGTTCGACAAGCCCAACCGCTGGCTCAACTCAGGCGGTCTCGGCACGATGGGCTTCGGCTTTCCTGGTGCCATGGGCGCAAAGCTCAACTTTCCTGAATCCGATGTCGCCTGCGTGACCGGTGAAGGCAGTATTCAGATGAACATTCAGGAGCTGTCGACCTGCCTGCAATACGACCTTCCAGTGAAAATCATCAACCTCAACAACGGTGCGCTGGGCATGGTCCGCCAGTGGCAGGACATGATGTACGACAGTCGCTATTCGCACTCATACATGGAATCCCTGCCTGACTTCGTCAAACTGGTTGAGGCATATGGCCACGTCGGTATGCGCATCACCGAGCTGAAAGACCTCAGGCCGAAACTTGAGGAGGCCTTTGCCTTGAAGGACCGTCTGGTATTCATGGATATCGCGGTCGACACCAGCGAGCACGTCTACCCGATGCAGATCAAAGATGGCGCCATGCGTGACATGTGGCTCAGCAAGACGGAGCGGACCTGACTATGAGGCACATCATTTCTCTGCTGATGGAAAACGAGCCCGGCGCTTTGTCTCGTGTGGTCGGGCTGTTCTCGCAGCGGAACTACAACATTGAAAGCCTGACTGTGGCGCCGACGGAAGACCCAACCCTGTCGCGCCTGACTCTGACCACCGTTGGCCACGAAGAGGTGATCGAGCAGATTACCAAGAACCTCAACAAACTGATCGAAGTGGTTAAGCTGGTTGATCTGTCTGAAAGCGCTCACATCGAGCGCGAGCTGATGCTGATCAAAGTGAAGGCCACCGGCGCCCAGCGCGCTGAAGTGAAGCGCACCACCGACATATTCCGTGGGCAGATCGTTGATGTTACGCCCAACGTGTACACCATCCAGCTTGCAGGTACGACCGACAAGCTGGACAGCTTCATCCAGGCTGTCGGTACCACATCGATTCTGGAAGTGGTGCGCAGCGGCGTTACGGGTATCTCCCGCGGCGACAAAGTTCTCAGCATCTGACACGATTTAATGAATGGCCCGAACGGCCAGTAACTGGGGTAATTCCATGAAAGTTTTCTACGATAAAGATTGCGACCTCTCCATCATCCAGGGCAAGAAAGTCGCAATCATTGGTTATGGCTCCCAAGGCCATGCCCATGCATGCAACCTCAAAGACTCCGGAGTTGATGTCACTGTCGGGCTGCGTGCTGGCTCCCCATCGGTTGCGAAAGCTGAAGCCCATGGTCTCAAGGTTGATAATGTTGCCGCGGCTGTTTCCGCTGCTGATATCGTGATGATCCTGACGCCCGATGAATTCCAGGGTCATTTGTACCGCGATGAGATCGAACCGAACCTGAAGAAAGGCGCAACCCTTGCCTTCGCGCATGGCTTTTCGATCCATTACAATCAAGTCGTTCCGCGTGCCGACCTGGACGTCATCATGATCGCCCCAAAGGCGCCGGGTCACACTGTTCGCTCTGAGTTCGTCAAAGGTGGCGGTATTCCTGACCTTATTGCGATCTATCAGGATGCGTCCGGCAACGCCAAGAATGTTGCGCTGTCGTACGCCTCGGGCGTCGGTGGCGGTCGCACTGGTATCATCGAGACCACTTTCAAGGACGAAACTGAAACCGATCTGTTCGGCGAGCAGGCAGTTCTGTGTGGCGGTTGCGTCGAGCTGGTCAAGGCAGGTTTCGAGACGCTGGTCGAGGCTGGTTATGCCCCTGAAATGGCTTACTTCGAATGCCTTCACGAGCTCAAGCTGATCGTCGACCTGATGTTCGAAGGCGGCATCGCCAACATGAACTACTCGATCTCCAATAATGCGGAGTACGGCGAGTACGTAACGGGGCCAGAGGTTATCAACGCCGAGTCTCGGGCAGCGATGCGCAATGCGCTCAAGCGCATTCAGGACGGCGAATACGCGAAGATGTTCATCACCGAGGGTGCTGCGAACTATCCGTCGATGACTGCATATCGTCGTAACAACGCCGCTCATGGGATTGAAGTCGTGGGTGAAAAGCTGCGCTCCATGATGCCGTGGATTGCTGCCAACAAGATCGTCGACAAGAGCAAAAACTGATACCAGGTTGTTGCTAGAAGAACGCGGCCTAGGCCGCGTTCTTTCGTTTTAGACACATGTCTCTGTTATAAATTGATGCCTGTCGGCAGGGGTGAACGTGCTGCTTCAGTGCCTGTCGAAATTATTCAAACCTGCTGTAGGTGAATTGCATGAGTGAGAATCCCGAAGAGCCGAACAAGCCCATTGAGCCAGAAAGTATTCTGCCGATCGACGAGCACATCGAAGAAAGCCAGGACGCGGAAGGTCGCAAAGTTCGGCACCGAGGCGTCTATCTGCTCCCGAATCTATTCACTACCGCTAATCTGTTTGCCGGCTTTTTTTGTATCGTCACTGCCATCAATGGCAATTTCTACGTAGCTGCCGCGACCGTTTTCGTTGCGATGGTCCTCGATAGCCTGGATGGCCGTGTGGCACGGCTCACCAACACGCAAAGTGCGTTCGGCGCTGAATACGATTCCCTGTCCGATATGGTGGCTTTTGGTTTGGCTCCGGCAGTTTTGGCCTATCAATGGGCGCTGTCTAGCCTGGGTAACGTCGGTTTGACGGTGGCATTTATCTACGTTGCCTGTGCTGCGCTGCGGCTTGCACGCTTCAATACGCAAATTGGCAAGGTGGACAAAAAATGGTTCATTGGGCTGGCGAGCCCCGCAGCGGCGGGTGTGGTAGCCGGTTCAGTCTGGGCGGTTTGGGCTCTGGATGAGCCGGGAATCTACGGCTACGATCTTCCGCTGGCAGTGATCATGCTGTTCGCTCTGCTCGTTGCCGCTGCTGGTTTGCTGATGGTCAGCAACATCAAGTACTACAGCTTCAAAGATCTGGATCTCAAGGGGCGAGTACCTTTCGTGGCGATCTTGGTTGTTGTTCTGGTCTTCGCGGTGGTGTTCAGTGACCCGCCACGTATTTTGCTCTTGATCTTCCTCGCCTATGCGGTCTCAGGACCAGTCCAGTTTCTGATGCGCCGCCGCAAACGCGCCGAAAGTTGATTTTTGTGCTGATCCGCTGTCTAGTGCTAGTTCTCGCGAGCCAAGACAGCGGAGCAGCTCATGTTGATCAAGACGCCACGTCGCAGTGATTGCCTTGAGTCTGAGGTAACGCCGGAAGCCATTTATCTAAATCGCAGAAGGTTTATGCAGGGGGCCGCGTTGTCCACTGCAGCATTCGGCTTGCCTGCAATGGCGCAGGCCGAAGCCGGTATCTACCCTGGTGTCGATGCGGCAGATGGTCCCGCATGGTTAGGCAAAATGCTGTCACAGGCTCGCTGGGGTGCGGTCACAGTAGAGGGCGAAGACGTTACGCCTTATGCCGATGCGACCCATTACAACAACTTCTACGAATTCGGGCCCGATAAGGGCGATCCTGCGCGCAATGCCCATAAGCTGACTACTGAGCCCTGGGTTGTTACCGTCGACGGCGAAGTAGGCAAGCCGGGCCAGTATTCGCTTGAAGACCTCGTCTCAGAGTCGATGCTCGAAGAGCGCATTTATCGACTGCGATGTGTCGAAGCCTGGTCGATGGTCATCCCGTGGTTAGGTGTCCCGCTAGCAGGTCTGATTAGTCGCCTGCAACCTACGTCTAGCGCTAAATTTGTCCGTTTCGAAACGTTATCCCGCCCTGATGAAATGGCTGGAATGCGTACCGGTTTCTCGCTGATCGATTGGCCGTACGTGGAGGCACTCAGGATCGATGAGGCGATGCATCCTCTAAGTCTGATGGCTGTCGGCATGTATGGACGCGTTCTGCCGAACCAGAACGGTGCGCCGCTGCGATTGGTCGTGCCATGGAAATACGGCTTTAAGAGCATCAAGTCCATCGTCAGGATCAGCTTCCTCCAAGAGCAGCCTGCCACAACGTGGGAAACTATGGCTCCCCAGGAATATGGGTTCTATGCCAACGTTAACCCGAAGGTTTCCCATCCGCGTTGGTCTCAGGCGCGTGAGCGCCGGTTGCCCGGCAGCCTATTCAGTCCCAACGTTCGCGAAACCCTCATGTTCAATGGCTATGAGGAAGAGGTTTCGACCTTGTATGCAGGGATGGATCTAAGTAAGGACTATTAATGCGTCATCCCGTGCTGAGGTTTGTACTCTTCATCTGCGCGGCAAGCGTGCCGGCCTATTGGTTGTACTTAGGTGTGATCGATGCGCTAGGGCCTGACCCTGGCAAGGTGTTAGTCGATAACTTGGGTCAGGGTGCGCTGGTCCTGCTACTCGGATCGTTGGCCATGACTCCTCTGCAGAAGCTGACAGGGTGGGCAGGGTGGATTGCGTTCCGTCGACAGCTGGGGCTCTGGTCATTTGCGTACGCAGTAATTCATCTCTGCGGGTATCTGTATTTCCTCTTAGGCCTGGATTTCGGCAGCTTCACAACAGAACTGATTGATCGCCCGTATATAGCGGTCGGTGCAGTTGCTTTTTTAGGCCTGCTAGCGCTTGCCATAACGTCTACTCGGTGGAGCATGCGAAAGCTGGGTAAGCGCTGGAAGAAGCTTCACCGCATCATTTACCCAACGTTGATTGTGGTTCTGATTCATATGCTTTGGGTTGTCCGTTCCGATGCGGGCCGCTGGAGTCTATACACAACGATTGCCGTGATTCTGCTATCTATTCGTTTGCCAGCAGTGCAGAAACGGCTGGTGATGCTTCAGGCTGGTTGGCGCGGCAAAACTTTATCCGCTAAAACTGAAAACAAGCGTTGACGTGAGAATTCCAGTGCCTATAATGCGCACCTTCTCCGGCGCAGGCTTTGAGCAAAACCTCTTGGAAATCAAGAAGTTAGCGAAATTTAAGGCTTGCACAGAAGGCGAATTCGAGTAGAATACGCCGGGCTGACAGGGTGGTGGTTTCGCACTGTTGGTGGCTTCGGTCA
>NZ_JAMOIC010000011.1 GCF_024448895.1 Stutzerimonas stutzeri | reverse complement strand
GATGGTCGCTGGCGGCTTGCTCGAGACATCGTAGGTGACGCGGGAGATACCTTCGATTTCGTTGATGATGCGGTTGGAGACTTTCTCTAGGAGCTCATACGGCAGATGTGCCCAGCGGGCCGTCATGAAGTCGATGGTCTCGACCGCACGCAGCGCGACGACCCAGGCGTAGCGCCGGCCATCGCCCACGACACCCACCGACTTGACCGGCTGGAACACTACGAAGGCCTGGCTGGTCTTGTGGTACCAGTCGAAGTTGCGCAGCTCCTGGATGAAGATATGGTCGGCACGACGCAGCAGGTCGGCGTACTCCTTCTTCACTTCCCCAAGGATGCGCACGCCCAGACCCGGACCCGGGAATGGATGGCGATAGACCATATCGTACGGCAGGCCGAGCTCGAGACCGATCTTGCGGACTTCATCCTTGAACAGCTCGCGCAGCGGCTCGACCAGCTTGAGGTTCATCTCCTCCGGCAGACCACCAACGTTGTGGTGCGACTTGATCACATGGGCCTTGCCGCTCTTGGCACCGGCGGACTCAATGACGTCCGGGTAGATGGTGCCCTGAGCGAGGTACTGGATGTTGTCCAGCTTGCTGGCCTGGGCATCGAACACGTCGATGAAGGTGCGACCTATGATCTTGCGCTTCTTTTCCGGGTCGGCTTCGCCGGCGAGGTTATCCAGAAACTGCGCTTCGGCATCGGCGCGGATCACCTTGACGCCCATGTTCTCGGCAAACATCGCCATCACCTGATCGCCTTCGTGCAGGCGCAGCAGGCCGTTATCGACGAACACACACGTCAGCTGATCGCCGATGGCCTTGTGCAACAGCGCCGCGACCACTGACGAATCGACACCCCCAGACAAGCCCAGCAGAACATTAGCCGAGCCGACCTGAGCGCGAACCTGCTCGACGAGATCGTCGACGATGTTGGACGGCGTCCAAAGCGCTTCGCAGCCGCAGATTTCCAGCAGGAAACGCGACAGAATGCGCCCGCCCTGGCGGGTATGGGTCACTTCCGGGTGGAACTGCACGCCATAGTAGCGACGGTCATCATCCCCCATGGCAGCAATTGGGCAGCTCGGTGTGCTGGCCAGGATGTGGAAGCCTTCCGGCATTGCGGTGACCTTGTCACCGTGGCTCATCCAGACGTCGAGGCCGAACACGCCGTCGTCGTCCATGTGGTCTTCGATGCCGTCGAAGAGCCTGGACTTGCCGACCAGATCGACACGCGCGTAACCGAACTCGCGCTCATCCGAACCCTGCACCTTGCCACCGAGCTGCTCGGACATGGTCTGCATGCCGTAGCAGATGCCGAACAGCGGCACGCCCAGATCGAACACTGCTTGCGGCGCGCGCGGGCTGCCTTCGGCATGCACTGACTCAGGTCCGCCAGCGAGGATGATGCCCCGCGGATTGAATTCGCGGATGTCCTCATCGCTCATGTCGAACGGATGCAGTTCGCAGTAGACACCAAGTTCCCGAACGCGACGGGCGATCAGCTGGGTGTACTGCGAGCCGAAATCCAGGATCAGGATGCGGTGAGCGTGAATGTCTTGATGGGCCATTTTTTTCCCCTGGGAAAAACAGCTGAAGGCTGAACACCGGCTGGCTGAGCGGGGCGCTGCCCTCGTCCAACCGGTCGGCGATCAGCCTCCAGCGACAGAAATATCAACCAACGCGGTAGTTGGGCGCTTCCTTGGTGATCTGCACGTCATGCACATGGGATTCAGCCATGCCGGCGCCGGTGATGCGCACGAACTGCGGATGGGTGCGCATGTGATCGATTGTCGCGCTGCCGGTATAGCCCATAGAGGCGCGCAAGCCGCCCATCAGCTGATGGATGATTGCCGCGAGCGAACCCTTGTATGGCACGCGCCCTTCGATACCTTCCGGCACCAGTTTCTCGGCACCCGCCGAGGAATCCTGGAAGTAACGATCCGACGAACCCTGCGCCTGGGACATAGCACCCAGCGAGCCCATGCCGCGGTAAGCCTTGTACGAGCGGCCCTGAAACAGCTCGATCTCGCCAGGAGCCTCTTCGGTGCCGGCAAACATCGAACCCATCATCACGGCATTGGCGCCAGCGACGATGGCCTTGGAAAGGTCACCAGAGAAACGGATTCCGCCATCGGCGATCATCGGTACGCCAGTGCCTTCGAGCGCAGCAGACACATTGGCGATGGCGGAAATCTGCGGCACACCGACGCCGGCGACGATACGGGTGGTGCAGATCGAGCCCGGGCCAATCCCGACCTTGACTGCGTCGGCGCCGGCCTTGACCAAGTCCAGTGCCGCTTCGGCGGTGGCGATGTTGCCGCCGATGACTTGCACCTGCGGGAAGTTATCCTTCACCCAACGGACGCGATCGAGCACGCCGCGGGAATGGCCGTGTGCGGTGTCTACGACGATCACGTCGACGCCGGCAGCTGCCAGGGCTTCGACACGCTCGGCGGTATCGGCACCTGTGCCGACGGCGGCGCCGACACGGAGGCGGCCCTCACCGTCCTTAGAGGCCAGCGGGTAGGTCTTGGCTTTTTCGATGTCACGGAAGGTGACCAGGCCACGCAGGTGGAAGTTGCTGTCGACCACCAGCATCTTCTCGATGCGATGCTCATGCAGCTTGGCTTTGATTTCCTCGAGCCCCGTACCTTCCTGAACGGTGATCAGCTTTTCCTTGGGCGTCATGATCGCGGCAACCGAATCACCGACGTTCGGGGTGAAGCGCAGGTCGCGCCCGGTGACGATCCCCACCAGTTCTTTGCCCGAGACCACAGGGAAGCCAGAGAAACCAAGCTCGCGCGCCTTGCGCAGCAGTTCGCTGATCTTGGTTTCAGGCGTCACGGTCGCCGGATCGTGAACGATGGCCGTTTCGTGGCGCTTGACCTTGCGCACTTCGGCGGCCTGCTGCTCGACATTCATGTTCTTGTGGATGATGCCGATGCCGCCTTCCTGCGCCATGGCGATGGCCAGGCGAGCTTCGGTGACGGTGTCCATTGCAGCCGAAACGAGGGGAATGTTCAGCTCGATTTCGCGGGTCAGGCGGGTCTTGAGGCTGACATCCTTCGGCAAGACCTCGGAATAACCCGGGATCAGGAGAACATCATCGAAAGTCAGGGCTTCTTGGCTGATACGCAGCATGGCGGGGGCTCCCAGGCGGGAAAAAGGAAGCGCGGCATTATACCCACGCAGCCCCGCTGGCTCAATGCGGTTGTGTGGCAGGTCACGCGCTCGAAACCGCTGGACGCCAGCAAAATGACCAGCCAGTCACGCGTGATCTATCACCAGCGCCACCTTGAAACCCAGGCGTGCGGCGAACTCGCTCAGAAATGACTCGCGAAAGCCGGCCTCGCCCCAGCCATTGAAAATGAAACCGAGATTGGAGAACCCGCAGGCCGGAATGAACATGAACCCGTTGATGTCATCTTCGAACCCGCATTCGGGGCACGTGAAGTTATCGGTCTGCCGCGGCATCCAGTCATCAAGGCTCTCGAACAGCGCTTCGCCAATCTCGCGGCGACACTCCGGGCAGCCCGCCTCCTCGGCAAAATCCCGTGTCGGCGTATATATGCAACGCTTGGTGATCACTTCAAGACCATTGATCGCCTCGCCGAAAGGTAACAGTTCCGGCTGCTGAACGACGTTGCGCGCGCCCGGCGCGATCGCGTAGGCCATGCCGCCGATACCACGGCCACAGGTTGTAGGCAGCGCCTCGACGATGCGCCGCTCGGAAAGCCAACGCAGGATCATCCGCGCCTTGGCTTCGTGGCCTGGAAACGTGGAAACGCGCGGCACGACGATGGCTTGGCTGTGGCTCATGGTGATTGAAACGGAGGCAAGGGATGAGCCGCGCAGCTTAGCGCTAAGCCCGATCCGGTCAAGGGTGACTGACGGATGCGTCACAGTTTCGGTTCCAGCATGACCGCGCGCGGCTTATCATCGCGGCCATGCTCAATGATCCCTTCCAACGCCTGAACCTCGACCGCGAAGTGCTGACCGTCAGCCAGCTCAACGGTCGCGCGCGGCTGCTGCTCGAAGACGTGTTCGCCCAGGTCTGGGTCGAAGGCGAAATATCCAATCTGGCCAAGCCCGCCTCCGGCCACATCTACTTCACCCTCAAGGATAAGAATGCGCAGGTCCGTTGCGCGCTGTTCCGGCAGAACGCCTTGCGCGTGCGCCAGGCGCTGCGCGATGGCCTGGCGGTGAAGGTGCGCGGGCGGGTGTCGTTGTTCGAGGGTCGCGGCGACTATCAGCTGATTCTCGATAATGTCGAGCCGGCCGGCGACGGCTCGCTGCGCCTGGCTTTCGAAGCATTGAAAGAAAAGCTCGATGCCGAAGGTCTTTTCGATGCCGCCGGCAAACGCGCCCTGCCCCTTCACCCCCGGCGTATCGGCATTGTCAGCTCGCCGACGGGCGCGGTCATACGCGACATCATTTCTGTGTTTCGGCGACGCGCCCCGCATGTCGCCCTGACGCTCGTACCGACGCCCGTCCAGGGTCGCGAAGCGACGGCGCAGATCGTCCGCGCGCTGGAGCTGGCCGACCGCGGCGGCTTCGATGCGCTGATCCTGGCCCGCGGCGGCGGCTCACTGGAAGACCTCTGGTGCTTCAATGAGGAAGTGGTCGCGCGTGCCGTGGCAGCTTGCGAGACGCCGATCGTTAGCGCTGTCGGCCACGAGACTGACGTATCGATTGCCGACTTCGTCGCCGACGTCCGTGCGCCAACACCGTCGGCGGCAGCCGAACTTCTGGCACCCAGCAGTGCTGACGTACGCCAGCGGCTGGAGGGGCTGCGCCAGCGGTTGCTGTTGCGGATTCGCGACCGGCTGCATCGTGATGCCTCCCGCCTGGAGAGCCTGACGCGACGCCTGCGCCATCCCGGAGAGCGGCTGCAACAGCAGACCCAGCGTATCGACGACCTTGAACAACGCCTGCTGCGCGGCATCGACCGCCGTCTCAGTGCGGGACATGAGCGCCTGGCCCGCCTCGACACCCGGCTTGCCGGCCAGCATCCTGGGCGAACCCTGAGCCTGCTGCGCCAGCGTCTCGATCACTTGTCCAGTCGGTTGCCCCGCGCCATGCAGGACACTCTGAAAGACCAGCGCCAGCAATTGCAGGGGCTGGCACAGACGCTGAACGTAGTAAGCCCCCTCGCCACGCTGTCACGCGGCTACAGCATCCTGCTCGATGAGCGTGGCCAGGCCATTCGGCGCGCTGATCAGACTCAGCCGGGCCAACGACTGAAAGCGCGGCTGGGTGACGGTGAGCTGGATGTGCGGGTCGAAGACAACCACCAGACGCCCGTGACCTTGTCGCTACTGGACTAACCCATCAATAGGATTTCCATGCGCTTTGCCCTCGCTCTACTGCTTTGCCTGACCCTACCCGCTCACGCCGAGGGCTTTCTGACCCGACTGTTGAACAAGCCCGTACCAGGCGGCGTTGCGGTCATCGATATCGGCAACGACCCCAGCGCGCCTAAAGCGCGCTATGACGGTAAACCCGTGCTGGTAGTGCGCGAGGATGACCAGCGCTGGATTGCCATTGTTGGCATTCCGCTAACGGTCAAAGCGGGCCAGCAATCGCTGGACGTTGATGGCAAGGCACATGGCTTCCGCGTTGAGCCCCGCACATACCGCGAGCAGCGCATCACGCTGAAGAATCAGCGCCAGGTCAATCCGAATCCGGATGACCTCAAGCGCATCGAGCGCGAGCTCGACGAACAGACCCGTGCCTACCGCCAGTTCAGCCAGCGCCAGCCCAGCAATCTGCTGTTCGACAGGCCAGTCAACGGCCCGCTGTCGTCACCGTTCGGGCTGCGCCGCTTCTTCAACGGGGAAGAACGCAATCCGCATTCAGGCCTGGATTTCGCCGCGAAGACTGGTACGCCGATCAAGGCGCCAGCGGCGGGCAAAGTCATCCTGACCGGTAATTACTTCTTCAATGGCAGTACGGTGTTCGTCGACCACGGCCAGGGACTGATCAGCATGTTCTGTCACCTGTCTCAGATAGACGTAAAGGTTGGCGACGAGCTGTCACGCGGTGCGGTGCTGGGCAAGGTCGGATCGACCGGCCGAGCGACCGGTCCGCATCTACACTGGAACGTCAGCCTGAACGATGCACGCATCGATCCGTCGATATTCATCGGTGCGTTCAAACCCTGATCTGCTTCAAGGACCCCATATGCTCATCAATGTGCAGGACTCCACGCTCCTCATCATCGACATCCAGGAACGACTGTTTCCCGCTATCGAAGGCCATAGCGACCTGGCCGAACACAGCGCCTGGCTGATGCAGGTCGCCCAACGCGTTGGCGTACCGGTGCTGGTCACCGAGCAATACAGCAAAGGCCTAGGCCCAACCATCTCGTCGCTGCGCGAGGGCGTTGCCGAAGAGGCGATCATCGAGAAACTGCATTTCTCCGCGGCGCGGGACGGCGAGCTGTTCAAACGTGCGGGCGGCGAGCGCAAGCAGTTCGTGGTCAGCGGTATCGAAACCCACATCTGCGTGTTGCAGACCGTCCTCGACCTGGTTGCCCGTGGCAATCAGGTCTTCGTTGTCGAGGAAGCCGTCGGCTCGCGCCGCGCCAGTGACAAAGCGCTCGGCCTCGCGCGCATGCAACAGGCCGGCGCCAGTATCGTTTCACGGGAAATGGTCGCGTTCGAGTGGATGGAGCAGGCGGGTACCGAGCTGTTCCGTTCCATCAGCCGCGAATTCATTCGCTGATATGAGCAGCTTCAAGGTCTCCGCTTGCCGGACGCCAAATGACAGTGAGGACGCATGCAAGAAGAAGTGAACACCTGGCTGGCATGGCTGAGCGAGCATGCGGAGCTGCAGACACTCGTGTCCAGCGCCGCGCTGATATTCGCCGCCTGGCTCGCCAACTGGGTGGTCAAACGGATTCTCGTCCGCGGCCTCTACAAGGTGCTGCGCAGCTCACGTGATACCGAGTTGCAGGATTTCGGCATCATCCGTCGCCTGTCCAACATCGTACCGGCGCTGGTGCTTTCCGTCGGCGTAAACGCTGTACCGGGCTTGCCGGAGGCAGCCGTCACGGTGGTGCGCAACGTCTGTGGTGGTTTCATCGTACTCACAATCGCGCTCGCGCTGGGCGCGCTGCTGGACATCATCAATATGATGTACCGGCGCCGATCGGACGCGCATGTGCACCCGATCAAGGGCTATCTGCAAGTCATCAAGATCGTGATCTATGCGGTCGCGACCATTCTCATCATTGCCACTCTGATCGATCGCTCACCACTGATCCTGCTGTCCGGCCTCGGTGCCATGGCCGCGGTCCTGCTCTTGATTTTTCAGGACACCATCCTGTCACTGGTGGCCAGCGTACAGATCACCTCCAATGACCTGATCCGTGTCGGCGACTGGGTGGAAATGCCGCAGCTCAACGTCGACGGCGACGTCATTGATATTGCCCTGCATACCGTAAAGGTGCAGAACTGGGACAAGACCATCAGCAACATCCCGACCAAGCGCTTCATCAGCGACTCGTTCAAGAACTGGCGCGGCATGCAGGAAAGCGGTGGAAGGCGGATCAAACGCAGCCTGTTTCTTGATCAGCAGAGCGTGCACTTCCTAAGCCGTGAAGAATGCACGCGCCTGCATCGGTTCAATCTGCTCGACGACTACCTCACTGAAAAAACCCGCGAAATCGAAGAGTGGAACGCCAAGCTGGAAGAGCGCGGCAAAGAGCCGGTCAACACCCGACGCATCACCAACATCGGCAGCTTTCGCGCGTACGTGGAGCGCTACCTGCGAAGCCACGGTGGGATTCATCAATCCATGACCCTGATGGTGCGCCAGCTCAGCCCCACCGCCGACGGTTTGCCTCTGGAAATCTACTGCTTCACCAATACCGTGGCCTGGACGCAGTACGAGGCGATCCAGTCGGATATCTTCGACCACCTGCTGGCCATCCTGCCGGAGTTCGGTTTGCGGGTATTCCAGCACCCGAGCGGTGGAGATATGCGCGACTGGCGCGAGTCAATGACAGAGCGCGGCGCACCCGCATTGCAGAGTCCGAGCAGGCGCCCGGTCGAGGAAAGGGCCGACTGAAAGCCCGCATCGAAACGTTGAGTGAGGCGCCAAAAGCGGCGCTTCACCCTGGCCTCGACCTGCCCGGCTGCATCCGAAGCAAGGAGACCTCGCTTCGTTACCGCCATCCCTCGCTCAGAAGCTCATATCGACACGCGCCCAGTAGGTGCGGCCGGGTTCGTTGATGCGCGAGTCGGCAGACAGCCCGACGCCAGCGTTGCCCGCCTGATTGAGGTGCTCGCTGTAGGCTTTGTCGAGCAGATTGTCGACACCCGTGCTGAGCTTGAAGTGCTGATTCAACCGGTAAGCCCCGTTGAGGGAAAAGACGCCAAAGCCCGAGCTTTCATCGAAATCCTTGCTGGTCACGTTACCTTTGCCTTCGGCGACACGGGTCTGAGCCGCAACGACTCGCCATAGACCTGCCGCACTCCAGTCGCCTCGCTCGTAAATCAACCCAAGGCGCGCTTCCAGCGGCGGCATCTGCGGCAATGCCTCGCCATCCGAGCTGTTCTTGCCCAAGGCGTAAGCCAGACTGGCTTCGCTTTTCCAGTTTGGCGAAAGGCGATAACTGCCGCCTACTTCGCCACCCATGATGCGAGCGTCGACGTTCTTGGCCGCAGAAGTGGACATGCCCATCATGCCCGTCTCGTAACTGAACAGAATGTAGTCACGCACCTGGCCGACATAGGCCGATGCCCAGGCTTCCAACGGTCCCCTGCTGTATTGCAGGCCCAAATCGAGCTGAGTGGTCTTCTCGGGCCGCAGTTGGTCGAACGCATCGGCTCCGCCGGAGAACAGCTCCCAGTAATCAGGAAAGCGCTGGGTATGCCCCAGCCCCACATAGACCGTCGCTGGAAATATCTGCAGGTCCTGCTCGTAGCGCATGAAACCACTGGGCAGGTTATCGCTGCGGCTGTCGCCGGACGAGGGGCCTGTCAGGCGTGAATCTCCGGTCTGCACATGATCAAGGCGTGCTCCGCCGATCAGGCGGCGCTCGTCGGGCAGATCACGCGTGAGCTCACCAAACAGGCCATAGCTATGGAAATCGGCATCCCTGGTCCAGGCGAAGCGATCATGTTCGATCAAGGTGCCGGTCATCATGTCGAACTGGGAGTTTCGCTTGCGATGCTCGTTGCGCTGCGCATCGACACCGGTCACCAGCTCATAGGCCTCCCATTGCCAGGTTGCAGCGAAGCGACCACCCAGCGTACGCCGGTCGACATTGCTCGCCATCGGCCGGCCCATCATGCCCATACCTGAGGGTGTGCGAAGGCTGTAGTTGTCCATCACATGGTCGGCGTAGTTGTAATAGATCCGCGCGTCGATCTTGCGGAGCACATCCCCCAGATTGTCTCGCTCGAAGCGCAGGGCAAGGCTTTCGCGTTCGAACTGGCTGCCGTCCATCCCACGCCCGGCATAGCGGGCTTCGCCATCCCCGCGGCCGACCGTCAGTTCCAGCAGCGTATCGTCGTCGGATGTCCAGCCGAGGACCAGATCGGTACTCCACTTGTCCCAGCGCGAGTGCACCCGATCACCGTTGCCATCCTTGTAATCATCCGAATCCGACCGATTGGCCAGCAGCCGGACGAAGCCCTGATCAGACCCAGCGGCAGCGTCGATATTGCGGTCGAATCGCCCCTCTGAGCCGACGAGCGAGCTGGCATTGATCCGCCCGCCCAACTCGGCAAAGTCCTCGGGGTCACGCTCGAATAGAATCGTCGCCGCAGAGTTCCCGGGGCCCCAGAGCACGGTCTGCGGCCCCTTGATGACGGTGAGGCGGTCGTAGTTCTCCGGGGTGATGTAGGAGCTTGGTGAATCCATGCGGCTTGGGCAGGCGCCGAGCATCTCGCCTCCGTTGGACAAGAGTTTCAGGCGCGAGCCAAACATGCCGCGGAACACTGGATCGCTGTTGGAGCCACCGCCGCGCACCGCGGAGAAGCCCGGAATGGTCTGCAGGTAATCGCCGGCATCACTTGCAGGCACTGGCTGCCGGGGAATCTTCGGATCGGTAACTACGGTCAGCGGCGACTGCTGAGCAACCCCTGTGATGACCATGGGTGCCAGCTCGACCGCGCCGGCATGATCCGAGTGATGAGCATGCTCCTCGGCGGCCAGCGCACCGCTGGTGATCATCCCCAGGAGCGCCGCGTGTGCGAGGTGCCAACGCAGACGAATCGGTTGGATCGAAAACCCTTTGGACAGGCGCTCGCGCGCCAGACAGCCATGACTATTTCTGGACATAGAGAATTCCACTTCTGCTTTGAAAGACCGCAACGAGGCGGCTGATAGACGTCAGCAGTGGGATGAAGGCGGGGCGCGGGGATTTCCGCTGCTGCGGCGGGGCGCCACTGGCAGCAGCTGTTCGGGAAGCGTCTGGAAGAAGACCGGCTGATGGCGCGGCAGAATCAGCTGCACGGCAAGGCTGAGCGGCGGATTGGCCGTCAGCAGCTCGCAGTAGCCGCAGAGCTCCAACGCTGACAACCAGGCAGGATCAGCCGCTGCCGCCGCGCCGTGATGCCCATAGGCTGAAGACTCTGGTCCCGCGTGCTGATGGTGCGGGCTTGGCTGGGCAGCCTGGACTGCCGAATACAACGGGCCGACATGAATCATCAGCATGGCGAACAGGCCAAGCCAGTAACTCATTGTCGATAGCCGTTTGCGTGTCACCGGCGCGTCCTTCATTGGAGCTTGATGCAACTCAGCGGGGATTAATTTGATGATCGCATGGCTGTCCGGCACACACCGCTGCGACAAGAGGACGCGATGTGCAGAAGCAACGAAATGTCATTTTTCCGTGAAAGGCAGCAGAAAAACCTCAGATCTAATACTTATTGATACAAATCACCATTTTTTTGGCAACTGTTGCAACTTGCCGCCAACAAGTCATAACTTTGCACCATAGACAACTGCCCAATTCTGGCAGTCACGTTGCTCGCTCAAGGAATGCCGGGGAAACACCATGACCATGCTCAAGAATCCATCGACGAAATATCGCGCCTCTCCAGCCATCGACATCGCGGACCGCACCTGGCCATCGAAGACCATCACCCAGGCGCCAATCTGGCTGAGCTCCGATTTGCGCGATGGCAACCAGTCGCTGATCGAGCCGATGGACGCGGCCAAGAAGATGCGCTTCTTCAAGACGCTGGTTCAGGTCGGCTTGAAAGAGATCGAAGTGGGCTTTCCGTCTGCTTCCCAGACCGACTTCGACTTCGTACGAGAGCTGATTGAAGGTGGTCACATCCCAGACGACGTCACCATCCAGGTACTGACCCAGGCGCGTGAAGATCTGATCACCCGCACCTTCGAGTCACTCAAGGGCGCCAAGCAGGCGATCGTCCATTACTACAACGCCACAGCGCCGAGCTTCCGCCGCATCGTCTTCAATCAGGACAAGGCCGGGGTGGTGAACATCGCCGTTAGCGCCGCGCGGGTGGTCAAACGACTGGCTGACGCGGCGCCGGAAACGGATTGGCGCTTTGAGTATTCGCCGGAAGTATTCAGCTCTACCGAGACCGATTTCGCCGTCGAGGTATGCAACGCAGTCATCGAGGTATTCCAACCAACACCGGCGAAAAAGCTGATCCTCAACCTGCCTGCAACCGTCGAAGCGGCGACGCCGAATATCTACGCCGACCAGATCGAGTATTTCGGCCGCAAGGTCAACAAGCGCGACAGCGTATTGATTAGTCTGCACACCCATAACGACCGCGGCACGGGCGTAGCCGCCACTGAGCTGGGGCTGATGGCAGGTGCCGATCGCGTCGAGGGTTGCCTGTTCGGCAACGGCGAGCGTACCGGCAATGTCGATCTGGTAACCGTTGCGCTGAACATGTACAGCCAGGGCGTCGATCCGCAGCTGGACTTTTCCGACATCGATGCGGTGCGCAAGGTGGTGGAAGAATGCAATCAGTTGCCGGTGCACCCACGCCATCCTTATGTGGGTGACCTGGTGCATACGGCCTTCTCCGGCTCCCATCAGGACGCCATTCGCAAAGGCTTCAGCCAGCAGGACCCGAACGGCGTGTGGGAAGTCCCCTACCTGCCAATCGACCCGGCCGATATCGGCCGCAGCTACGAAGCGGTGATTCGCGTGAACAGTCAGTCAGGCAAAGGTGGCATCACCTACCTGCTGGAGCAGGAATACGGCATCAGCCTGCCACGCCGCATGCAGATCGAGTTCAGCCAGGTGGTCCAGAAGGAAACCGATCGTCTGGGGCTGGAGATGAGCGCCAAGCAGATCTATGCCTTGCTTGAAGGTGAGTACCTGCAGGCGACGGCGCCTTACACGCTGAAGAGCCATAGGCTGCAGGAAGAGAACGGCACCAGTGCGGTTGAAGTGGAGGTCTCCAATGCGGGTGAGATCATGCACTGGCGCGGCATCGGTAAAGGTCCGCTGGAAGCGCTGGTCGCCGGATTACCGGTCAAGCTGGAAATAATGGACTACCACGAGCACTCCATCGGCGCCGGCAGCAATGCCCGCGCGGCGGCCTATATCGAGGTGCGCCTCGATGGCGAGCGGGCGCTGCACGGCATTGGCATCGACGAAAACATCACCACTGCAAGCATCCGTGCCCTCTTCAGCGCGCTGAACAGAGCCCTGCGCGAGGCCAAGGCCGAAGCGGCCTGATCCAACCGGCGAGCCCGAACGGGCTCGCCGCCCTTCCCTAACGCACACTGCTGTTGGCAGCCAACGAGCTCCGCGCTCCTCTCCCCCTTTTCGCAGAAACGCACCAGTCATCGACAGGATTGTGCAAACACATTGGCATGCGCGCACCTTAGGCTTGAAGGTCTTCAAACCAACTCCGACTACAGGGGAGACGCATGAGCCAAGCCATCGGTTATGCCGCCACAGACGCAAGCACACCGCTCGCACCTTTCAACTTCACCCGCCGCGCTGTTGGCCCGAATGACGTACAGATCGACATCCTCTACTGCGGCGTTTGCCATTCGGATCTGCATACCGCTCGCAATGAATGGAACAACACGCTTTACCCCTCCGTACCGGGCCACGAGATCGTCGGGCGTGTAACGGCCGTCGGTGATTCGGTCGAAAGCTTCAAGGTGGGTGATCTGGCAGGAGTCGGTTGCATGGTCGACAGCTGCCAAAGCTGCTCGTCCTGCGGCGAGGGCCTGGAGCAGTATTGCGAAAACGGCTTTGTCGGCACCTACAACGGGCACGCATTCGGCGGGGGCGAAAACACGCTCGGCGGCTATTCCGACCATATCGTGGTGGACAAGCGATTCGTGCTGCGCATTTCCCACAGCGAGGAAAACCTCGCAGCCGTCTCGCCGCTATTGTGCGCAGGCATTACGACCTATTCACCTCTGCGCCAGTGGAAAGTCGGACCCGGCCAGAAAGTCGGCGTAGTCGGTCTCGGCGGCTTGGGCCACATGGCGGTCAAGATCGCCAATGCAATGGGCGCGCACGTGGTGCTCTTCACCACCTCACCGGACAAGAAAGAGGATGCCCTGCGTCTTGGTGCCAGCGAAGTGGTGATATCCAAGAACAAGGACGAGATGGCTGCGCACCTGAACAGCTTCGACTTCATCCTCAATACCGTCGCTGCACCCCACGATCTGGATGCATTCCTGTCGTTGCTCAAGCGTGATGCGACCATGACACTGGTCGGCGCGCCGGCGTCCCCGCATCCATCCCCCAACGTTTTCGGACTCATCTTCAAGCGTCGCCGCCTGGCTGGTTCGCTGATCGGCGGGATTGCAGAAACCCAGGAAATGCTCGATTTCTGCGCCGAGCACAACATTGTTTCGGACATCGAGATGATCGACATCCAGAACATCAACGAGGCCTACGAGCGCATGCTCAAGAGCGACGTGAAGTATCGTTTCGTCATCGACATGGCTTCTCTGAAGTCAGCCTGAGTACTCTGACTTGCGCGCCGCTCAGGGCGCGCAAGTCAGCAAACGGAGCTGTGCCTGTTCCCTCATCGCGGTTGAGCGGCTAATGTCGCCGGCCGTTCTGCTGAGAAGCCTGGCATGCGCTATCTGATCTTCGTAACCCTGCTCTGGGCGTTTTCCTTCAACCTAATCGGCGCCTACCTAGCCGGTCAGGTTGACAGCTATTTCGCCGTCCTGACCCGAGTGGTGCTGGCCGGGCTTGTGTTTTTGCCGTTGACACGCTGGCGGGGCGTCGCGCCCGGCTTCATCGCGGGCGTAACCCTGGTTGGCGCACTGCAATTCGGTGTGACTTACCTGTGCCTCTATCTGAGCTTCAACGTGCTAACGGTGGCCGAAGTGCTGCTGTTCACCGTGCTCACGCCCCTGCACGTGACGCTAATCGACGACGCACTCAATCGACGATTCAATCCGTGGGCGCTTGTGGCTGCAGCGGTTGCCGTGTTCGGTGCGGGGCTGATCCGCTACGACGGCGTTTCCAACGACTTTCTCGGCGGCTTCCTGCTGATGCAGCTCGCCAACTTCACCTTTGCCGCCGGACAGGTCGGCTACAAACATCTGGCACGCCGGTATCCCTCGGATATCCCGCTGTATCGACGCTTCGGCTACTTCTTCCTCGGCGCACTGGTCATCGTGCTGCCAGCCTGGCTGCTGTTCGGCAATGTCGACAAGCTGCCAACGACCAATAGCCAGTGGGCTGTGCTTATCTGGATGGGGGTATTGGCAACAGCTCTGGGGCAGTTCTGCTGGAACAAAGGCGCCACGCTGGTGGATGCCGGAACCCTGGCCGTGATGAACAATATGGCAGTGCCTGTCGGGCTTGTGCTCAATCTCGTGTTCTGGGGTACGCAGACCAACCTGCTGCTACTGACATTTGGCGGACTGATCATCCTCGGCTCATTGTGGATCAACCGAATCGGCCGACAAACGGCTTGATAAAACTCTTCCAAACCGCTGTTTTAAAATGATTTTTTATTGATACATAGATAAGATTCGCCGCCTCCGCATGGATGCATTTCTCAGTCAGTCGTCGAGAAACCCATGCGCCGTATCTGCTTGTTTGTGCTCGTCCTGCTATTCACCACCACCGCTCTCGCTGACGCACCGCGAACCTTTCGCGAAGCGAAGAAAGTGGCCTGGAATATCTACGCGGAACGCCCCATAGACTTCTATTGTGGCTGCGCCTTCAAAGGCAAGAACATCGACCTGGCCAGCTGCGGCTACATCCCACGTAAGCAACCCAAGCGTGCTGCGCGCGTGGAGTGGGAACACATCGTCCCGGCCTGGGTGATCGGCCATCAGCGCCAATGTTGGCAACAAGGCGGGCGCAAACGCTGCACTTCGAGCGACCCGGTTTTCAGCAAGGCTGAGGCCGATCTGCATAACCTCGTGCCGGTTGTTGGCGAGGTGAATGGTGACCGCAGTAACTACGGTTTCGGGATGCTGAGCGAAAAGCCCAGCCAGTACGGCGCCTGCCCCTTCGTGGTCAACTTCAAACAGCGCACCGCCATGCCGCCGGTTTACAGCCGCGGGGCGATTGCGCGCACCTACCTGTATATGAGCGAGCGCTATAAGTTGCGCCTGTCCAAGCAAGACCGTCGCCTCTATGACATCTGGAATCGCCAGTACCCGGTCAGCGAATGGGAGCAATGGCGCAATCGCAACGTGGCCTGCGCACAGGGCAACGCCAACCGTTTTGTAGGCGCAGTGGACCTCCGGCGCTGCGCCCGGTCGATATCCCGCTCCGGTTCCCTGGCGGGTCGTCAGGGCTGATCAGCCCCGCCGTCCATCAGACCTGTCCGCCTCTCAATCTGATTGCGCCGCGCCGTGCGTCCGCGGCATGCTGCCGGCACAAACGGCAACCTTGGCAGCTGCAATGCAGGACAAAACGCTCTACGCATCCCTGGCAATGCTGGTGCTGCTGGCACTGATCTGGTCCGGTGTCGCGCCCTACGATCGAGCTACCTGGCTGCTGGAGGTGGCGCCGGTACTGATTGCCGCTCCGCTGCTGCTATGGAGTTACCCACGCTTCCCGCTGACACGGCTGCTCTATTGGGTCATCGCCATTCATTCGCTGATTCTGATTCTGGGCGGCACCTATACCTACGCCCGGGTGCCGGCGGGTTTCTGGGTGCAGGATTGGTTCGAACTCAGCCGCAACCCGTACGACAAACTGGGTCATTTCATCCAGGGGGTAACCCCGTCTCTGCTCGCTCGGGAGATTCTGCTGCGCTTGCGCATCGTTGCGCCCGGCAAGATGCTGGGCCTTCTTTCGCTCTGCGTTGCGCTTGCGTTCAGCGCGTTCTACGAACTCATTGAATGGTGGGTGGCGCTGCTCGCCGGGCAAGGTGCAGAAGACTTCCTCGGGACTCAGGGCGACCCCTGGGATACCCAGTCAGACATGTTCATGGCACTGCTCGGCGCACTGATATCCGTCAGTTGGCTATCGAGAGCTCAGGACCGCCAGATCGCCCGCCTCACTCGCTCGACTGGAGTGGCGTTGCCATGAGCTACAGGCTCGGGGCCGATGCGGTGCTCATTCTGCATTTGAGCTTTATCGTGTTCGTGCTGCTAGGCGGTCTGCTGGTTGCCTGGAAACGCTACCTGCTGGTACTCCACCTGCCGGCGGTAGCCTGGGGGGTATTCGTGGAGCTGACCGGACGCCTTTGCCCCCTCACCCATTGGGAGAATCATCTGCGCAAGCTAGCCGGCGGTGCCCGCTATGAAAGCAGCTTCGTCGAGCAGTACCTGCTGCCACTCATCTATCCATCCTGGTTGAGCGTGCCTGTGCAATACCTGCTTGCAGCAGTGGTGGTGATGGTCAATCTAGCGATCTATGGCTGGGTGCTGTGGCGTTGGCGACGGGATGCAGCCGCCCCACGTAATAACCATCCCTAAAGCTTCAATTCGAATGCATCGCCATCGTGATAAGCAGGGAATTTGCTGCGAAACGCTGCCAGATCCCGGGCCCGCAGCGTAGTGCGGAACACGCCATCCGCATCCCCCGCTTCGAGTAGCGGATCCCCCAGATAATCGAGTACCTGCGAGTCTCCGCTATAAGGATAGCCCTTGCCGTCTTCGCCGACTCTGTTAACGGCCGCGACATAGCAGAGGTTCTCGATCGCGCGTGCCGGTAACAGACGATTCCACGCATTGCGACGTGCCGCCGGCCAGTTAGCCGTATACAGCAACAGGTCGGTGTCATGAGCGTCCCGGCTCCAGACCGGGAAGCGCAAGTCGTAGCAGATCAGCGGCCGCACGTGCCAGCCGTTGAGTTCGAACAGCGCTTGCTGTTCGCCGGCAGTGTAGTGCTTGTGCTCGCCAGCCATGCGGAACAGGTGGCGCTTGTCATAGTGCGAAATCTCACCATCAGGCCGCGCCCAGAGCAGGCGATTGCGGTGACTGCCGTCCGCAGCTTCGACGATCACGCTACCGGTAATGACGGCATCCACCCGCGCAGCCTGCTCCCGCAACCAGCTGTAGGTCGGGCCTTCCTCGGGTTCGGCGAGCTCGGCGGAGTTCATGGAGAACGCCGTGGTGAACATTTCTGGCAGCACGATGAGGTCAGCACCGCGGGCCTCATCCAGCAAGCCAACGAAACGCTCTCGATTGGCCTCCGCGTCCTGCCAGACGAGGGTGGTCTGGATCAGAGCCAGTTCGAGGTCGGGCAGGTTGTTCAAATCGCGCATAGTCGTTCCGCTGCCTGGCGCAGCGTCTCCTCTCGTTTGGCAAAGCAGAAGCGGACCAGCCGCGACTCTGCAGGAGGTGTTTGATAGAAAACGGAGATCGGGATAGTCGCCACGCCGTGCTCGCGGGTCAGCCATTCGGACATGGCAACGTCGTCGAGATCGGGGCGGATCGCCGAGTAATCGGCTAGCTGGAAATAGGTGCCGGCGGCGCGGGTAAAGCTGAAGCGCGATCCGGCAAGCAGGTCGCAGAACAGATCCCGCTTGGCCTGGTAGAAGCCTGGCAGCTCGCTCAGATGCTCCGGGTGCGCTGCCATGAAGTCGGCCAGCGCCCATTGCAAAGGTGTGACCCCCGTGAAACTGACGTATTGATGGACTTTGCGCAGCTCGCTGCTGAGGGCGGCCGGAGCGACGACATAGCCGGTCTTCCAGCCGGTGACGTGATAGGTCTTGCCGAACGAACTCACAACGAATGCCCGCTGATACAGCTCCTCATGACGCAGCACACTGGCGTGCTCGCGCCCGTCAAACACCAGGTGTTCATAGACTTCGTCGCTGAGCAGGTAGATATCCCGGTCGCGGATCAGATCAGCCAGGCGATCCAGATCCGCCATGTCGATCAGCGCTCCACTCGGATTGTGCGGCGTGTTGAGCACGATCATCCGAGTGCGCGGCGTAATCGCATCGGCCAGCCTTTGCCAGTCGATGTCGAACGACGGCAAGCTCAGCGCTTGATGAATACATACGCCCCCAGCGAGCTCCACCGCGGGCTCGTAGCTGTCATAGCACGGATCGAACACGATCACCTCGTCGCCCGGGCGGATGACAGCGTGTATCGCACAGAAAATAGCCTGGGTCGCTCCCGGCGTGATGGTGACTTCGCTGTCGGCGCTGACCTGGCGACCATAGAGCGAGGCGACCTTGATCGCCACCTGCTCGCGCAGCACAGGCAAGCCGGTCATCGGCGCATATTGATTGTGTCCGGCCATGACGTGACGGCTCACCGCTTCACGCAATGCATCCGGGCCGTCGAAATCCGGAAACCCTTGCGACAGGTTCAACGCACCGGTTTCGCCAGCTAGCTGCGACATGGTGGTAAAAATCGTGGTGCCGACATTGGGCAATTTGCTGATGAGCATGAACACCTTCCAACAGGCCTGCCGCTCGGACTCCGGCAGGGGGAAAAACAGAATAGCCGATCGGGGCAGCTCGATACGAGGGGTGTGCGGCGCGCAGGACCGGGCTGCTACAGTTGAAGGTACGCTCGGATCCGAGACTTACCTGCATACCCCCGGGAGCTGACCCATGCCTATCGAACTCGCCGAATCACTATGGAATGATCTGCTTGAACAGGCCGAGAGCGCCCGCGATCACGAGCCCGCGTTGAGCGCGATGTTCAAACTTATGGTGTTGGACCACGCGAATTTGGGTCGTGCGCTGGCTTTTCGGATAAGCCAGTCATTGGCCGACACGCCTGATCAGCAGAACGCGCTATTCGATCGCTTCGCCAGTACGTTTTGCCACACACCAGAGCTGGTTGATCATGCGGGCCAAGACCTGAACGCCATCGTCAGTCGTGATCCGGCCTTCGACAACGCGCTGGAGGTATTTCTGTTCTCCAAAGGCTTCCTCGCCCTGCAGGCTTACCGTATTGGTCACCGCCTGCTGCAACAGGGCGAACGCCTGACCGCGATGTTCATTCAGGCACGCTGCAACGAGCGGCTGGGCATCGATATCAACCCGGCAAGTCGGATAGGCAGGGGCATCATGCTCGATCACGGTACGGGAATCGTGATCGGTGAAACTGCCGTGGTCGGTGACGATGTATCGATCCTGCAGGGCGTCACACTGGGCGGAACGGGAAAGGAAAGCGGCGACCGTCATCCGAAGGTACGAAGCGGCGTGATGATAGGCGCTGGCGCGAAGATCCTCGGCAATATCGAAATAGGCGAAGGGGCCAAAATCGGTGCCGGCAGCGTGGTGCTGCACGCTGTCCAACCGCATACAACAGTAGTGGGCAACCCGGCTCGCCCAGTGGGCAAGCCAAAGCATGCAAGACCGGCCCTCGTCATGGACCAGTCATGCGATGAGGACGGTTGAATTCAGCGTTTGTCGCGGCGCTTCTTCTCGGCCTTCTTGTGATGCGACATCAACCGCCGCTTCTTGTTTACCTGACGGTCGGTGAGCGTGTTCTTCTTGCCCTCGTAGGGGTTTTCACCGCCCTTGTATTCAATGCGGATGGGCGTGCCCACCAGCTTGAGGACGCGCCGATAGGTATTCTCCAGGTAGCGCGTATAGGATTTCGGAATTGCGTCGACCTGATTGCCGTGAATGATGATCAGCGGCGGATTAGCGCCGCCCAGATGCGCGTATCTGAGTTTGATCCTTCGACTGGCAACCATTGGAGGCGCATGCTCGCGCACCGCATCTTCGAGGATCTGCGTCAGGCGGCTGGTCGGCCACCGGGTGACGGCTGACGTGAAGGAAGCCTGCACCGACTTGTAGAGATTGCCAACGCCGGTACCGTGCTTGGCGGAAATGAAGTGAATATCAGCGAACTCGACGAAGAACAACCGGCGCTCAAGCTCAGTCTTCACATAGTCGCGCTCGCTCGGCTCCATGCCGTCCCACTTGTTCAGCGCTATCACCAGCGCGCGACCACTTTCAAGAACGAAGCCGAGCAGGTTCAGGTCGTGTTCGACCACCCCTTCCCGGGCATCCATGACGAAGATCACCACGTTGGCGTCCTGGATGGCCTGCAACGTCTTGACCACCGAAAACTTTTCCACCGCCTCGAAAATCTTGCCCCGGCGCCGGACGCCAGCGGTATCGATCAGTGTGTATTTTTCATCGCCGCGCTCGAACGGAATGTAGATGCTATCGCGCGTTGTGCCTGCCTGGTCATAGACGATGACCCGCTCTTCGCCAAGCATGCGGTTGACCAATGTCGACTTGCCCACATTAGGACGGCCGATGATGGCGATCTTGATGCCGTCCTTCTCGCTTGGGCCGGGAATGCGTTTGAGTTCCTCGCCCTCGGCGACCGGCTCCCCCTGTTCGCCCTCGCCTTCGCCTTCGCCTTCGAGATCTTCGGCGTTGTCCTTCGGAAAGACACCAAGCGCCTGCTCCAGCATGTGAGTGATGCCGCGACCATGGGCGGCCGCGATTGGCAAAGCGTCACCCAAGCCGAGCGGGCTGAACTCGGCCCGCGCGATGTCCGGATCGATGCTGTCGACCTTGTTGGCTACCAAGAAGTGACGTTTGTTCATCTTGCGCAGGTGCTCGGCGATCATCTGATCACCCGGCGTCATGCCGGCACGGGCATCGACCATGAACATCACCGCGTCGGCTTCTTGCATGGCTTGCAGCGACTGCTCGGCCATCTTGGCGTCGATGCCTTCTTCGTCCCCGGTCAGTCCGCCCGTGTCGATGACGATGTAGGTGCGCCCCTGCCATTTGGCCTCGCCATACTGACGATCACGGGTCAGACCTGCGTACTCCGCGACGATGGCGTCACGGCTCTTGGTCAGTCGGTTAAACAGGGTGGACTTGCCAACGTTCGGGCGGCCCACCAGGGCGATTACGGGAACCATGCGGCTCTCCACTGCGATATTTCAGAAAACACGAAGGCCGCTGCAAGGCAGCGGCCAGATATAAAGGGCTCTGCCAGAGGGCGGAGCCGAGCGAACCAGGCTGTCAGTCCGCCGGGCGAATGGTCAATGCGACAAGCTTGCCGTCATTACCATAGGCATATAGCCAATCACCTTCAACGACGGGTCGGGTGCGTACACCGGCTCGCTCGATGCGGGTCCGCGCAACGAAGCGTCCGTCAACCTGACTCAGGAAGTGGAGGTAACCTTCCTTGTCGCCGACAGCCACATAGCTTGAGAAAACAGCTGGTGCAGAAAGCTCACGGCGCAACAGAGAGTCATTGGTCCACAACACGGTGTTCGACCGCTCATCAATGCCCACAACCGACCCATCAGCCTGGCTGACATAGACGCTGCCGTAGCCCATGGCAACACCGGTCGCCGTCGAAGCGTCCCGCTGCCAGAGAATCCGACCACTCTCCATATCCAGCGCAGCGGCGCGGCCCTGGAACGAAGCGACATACAGCGTACCGCTGGAAAGTAGCAGGCCACCGTCGATATCCACTACCCGTTCAAGTTCGGACCGCCCCTGAGGGATAGCGACCCGCTGTTCCCAGATAGGCAGACCGCGGCGGGTGTCCAGAGCCACGACCTTTCCGCTGGATAGACCGGCAATTGCCAGCTCGTTAGTCAGTAACGGTGATCCGGTACCGCGCAGGGTCAGAACCGCAGGCGAACTTTCATAGCTCCAGCGTTGCGCACCTGTATCGATTTCCAGCGCGATGACCCGGTCATCCTGGGTCTGAACCACAACCACGTCGCCATTAACGGCTGGGGCTGCCAGCACCTCGCTACTGACCTGGCTGCGCCAACGCTCTTCACCGCTCGAAACATCCAGGGCGAGCACTTCACCCCGCAGAGTACCCACCAGAATCAGCCCGTAGCCCGCGCCGACCGCGCCTGAGATAGGCACGTCCAGATCATTCTTCCAGTTGACCTTGCCGGTGGTGCGGTCCATCGCCACTACCCGCCCTTCGATGTCGGCCGCGAAGATCTCATTGCCATAGACGACCGGGGTCAGAAGGTTGTAGGTCTCACCCTGGCCATCTCCGATCGAACGACTCCACTCTTCTTTGAGCTGGATCTCGGGGTCAAACTTCACCAGCTCGGCGGGCTCAGGCTCTTTCTTGTCGTTGCTGCTGCAACCCGCAGCCAAAACGGCCAGGGTCAGCAGTGCTGCAGTTTTCCAACGCATCAATTCACGCCTCTCCACGAGCCAGATCGTCCAGTTTCAGCTGTAGCCCACCGATCGCGGCGTCCTGTGACAGCAATTCTTTCGCCTTGGAATATGCCGCATGCGCCTCATCAGGCCGCTCGAGCTTGACCAGCAGATCGCCGCGCAATTCTTCACGACTCGCAGCGAAGGCTTCAGCAGCTTCGCCCTTCAGCAACGCAAGCCCTTCTTCGGCCTTGTTCTGTGCAGCCAGGATGCGGGCCAGACGCTGGCGAGCCAGCTCTTCAAGCGTTTTGTCGGCAGGCTTGTCTAGCACAGCTTGCAACTCTGTCGCCGCTTCATCAAGACGGCCTGACTCAACCGCCACCTTGGCCACGAACAAGCTGCCGTACTGGGCGTAATGGGTCCCGGCAAATTCCTTCTGCAGCAGAGTGCCCAGCCGGGATACTTCCGCAGCGTCCACCTCGCCCTCGTTCAATGCCGCATTCAGCAGCTGCTGATACGCGACCGATGCGCTTTGCGCTTGATTGAGCTGATGCTTCTGCCAAAACTGCCAGCCAAATACCAGCACCAGCGCAAGTGCGCCGCCCAGTAGCAACGGCTTACCGTTGCGCTGCCACCATTCCTTGACTTGCGCCAGCTGTTCTTCATCGGTACCCGAGGTCACACTGTCACTCCTTACATTCGCTGAATTCAAACCGGTCCGATCAAGCCAGACAGGCAGCCAGACGCTCGGGCAGAGCATCCCAGGCAATGCTTTGTTGTTCGCTGTCGTCGCGCAGCGGCTTGCAACCTACCACGCGCCCGGCCAGTTCGTCGTCACCCAGAATAAGCGCGAAACGAGCGCCGCTCTTGTCAGCCTTCTTGAACTGGCTTTTGAAGCTACCGCCACCGGCATTGACCAGAAGACGAAGACCCGGCAAGGCATCACGAAGTCGCTCGGCCAGACCCAACGCCGCCAGTTCCGCTGCCTCACCGAAGGCACAGATAAATGCATGTGCTGGCGGATTGAGCTCTTCGGGAACCAGCTCAAGGGTCTCAAGCAGCAGTACCAAGCGCTCGATGCCCATGGCGAAACCTACTCCAGGGGTCGGCTTGCCACCGAACTGGGCGACCAGACCATCATAGCGGCCGCCGGCACAGACGGTGCCCTGTGAGCCGAGCTTGTCGGTGACCCATTCAAAGACGGTGCGCCCGTAATAGTCCAGCCCACGAACCAGCTTCGGATTGATCTCATAGGCAATGCCGGCCGCCTCGAGTCGGCGCTTGAGTCCGTCAAAATGGACACGCGAGTCATCGTCCAGGTAGTCATGCAAGGTCGGCGCGTCAGCCAGCAATGCCTGAGTCTGGGTATTCTTGCTGTCCAGGATACGCAGCGGGTTGGTGGTCAATCGGCGCTGGCTGTCTTCGTCCAGCTGATCGAAATGCTGCTCAAGATAGTTAACCAACGCGTCCCTGTAGGTTGCACGCGCCTCGCTCGAACCCAGACTGTTCAACTGCAGCGTAACGGCGTCCGACATACCCAGCTTCTTCCACAGCCGAGCGGTCAAGACGATCAGCTCGGCATCGATGTCCGGTCCTGGCTGATTGAAGACTTCCACACCGATCTGATGGAACTGGCGGTAGCGCCCCTTCTGCGGTTTTTCGTAGCGAAACATGGGGCCGGCATACCAGAGCTTCTGCACCTGCCCACCGCCAGTCATGCCGTGCTCGAGTACGGCACGCACGCATCCAGCGGTGCCCTCTGGGCGCAACGTAAGCGACTCGTCGTTACGGTCGAGAAAGGTGTACATCTCCTTGTCGACCACGTCGGTGCCTTCGCCGATGCCGCGGGCAAACAGATCGGTGAACTCAAGGGTTGGCAAGCGGATCTCGCTGTAGCCATAGCTATCGAGCAGCTGTGCGAAGGTAGTTTCAAGATAACGCCAGACAGGAGTCTGCGCCGGCAGGATGTCGTTCATGCCACGGATGGCTTGCAGGGACTTGCTCAATTCGATTCCTTAATCAGCTGCGCAGGATCAGCGCAGCGTCTGTCTCGGCCTTCTCTGCAGCCTTGCGGCGGATCAGCTGCTCCAATTCGTCGACCAGATTGTCGTTGTTCAGCTTTTGCGCAGGCTTGCCATCGATATAGATGAGGTTGTTCGGCGTCCCGCCGGTCAGCCCGATGTGAGCTTCCTTGGCCTCACCCGGGCCATTGACCACGCAGCCGATGACAGCAACGTCCATGGGCACCAGCAAATCATCGAGTCGCCCTTCGAGCTCGTTCATGGTCTTGACCACGTCGAAGTTCTGCCGCGAGCAGCTTGGGCATGCGATGAAGTTGATCCCTCGTGAACGCAGGCGCAGTGATTTGAGGATGTCGAAACCGACCTTGATTTCCTCAACCGGGTCAGCTGCCAAAGAGATTCGGATAGTGTCGCCGATGCCTTCAGCCAGCAGCATGCCAAGGCCCACTGCCGATTTCACAGTGCCCGAGCGCAGCCCACCGGCTTCGGTGATACCCAGATGCAATGGCTGCTCTATTTTGTCAGCCAATAGCCGATAGGCTGCGACTGCCATGAACACGTCTGACGCTTTTACACTTACCTTGAAGTCTGGAAAGTTGAGCCGATCAAGATGTTCGACGTGGCGCAGGGCAGACTCCACCAATGCTTCAGGTGTCGGCTCACCATATTTCTTCTGCAGGTCCTTTTCGAGCGAGCCGGCATTCACACCAATTCGAATCGGAATACCGCGGTCCCGTGCAGCCTCGACAACAGCGCGTACTCGATCCTCACGACCGATATTGCCGGGATTGATTCGGAGGCAATCGACCCCAAGCTCGGCCACTCGCAGCGCAATCTGATAATCGAAATGGATATCCGCGACCAGGGGCAAGGTTACTCGCTGCTTGATCTTTCCAAACGCTTCGGCCGCTTCCATTGAGGGCACAGAAACTCTGACGATGTCGGCGCCGGCATTTTGCAGGCTTTCGATCTGACCGACCGTTGCGTCGACATCGCAGGTTTCGGTATTGGTCATGCTCTGTACGGCGATAGGGGCATCGCCACCGACCGGGACATTGCCAACCCAGATCTTTCGGGTAAGCCGGCGTTTGATTGGGGACTCGCTATGCATGATTACTGTCCGAGCTTGAGGCGCGCCGTTTCACCGCGCGTTTTGCCAGAGAGACTGACGGCTTCGCCGTTGAAGCCGACCTGAACACCGGAGGCAAAGCCCAGATGCAGATCCAGAGGGGTCTTACCGACCAAGGTACGACTGCTTCCTGCCTTAGCTAGCCCGCTATAGAGCACTTTCCCATCCGCGTCAGTAACTCGCGTCCAGCAGTCAGCGGAGAAATCCAGCGTGAGGCTGCCTTCGCCTGCCGAAACGAGCTCGGACTCAACCACCGACGCAGCGCTTCCTTCTGGACTAACAGCTGGGGCATCAGCGGAAGGTGCAGCATCGACCTGCGCAGCCGGGGCGCTCGCCGTTTCCTCGACTACGGCCGGCTCATCCAACGGAAGCGACTCGGTATCAGAAACCGGGCCTTCCTCGCCCACAACAGGCGGCAGTACATCGGAGGTAGCTTCTGCTTCTGGCTCTTCAGGCTCGTCGGCGCGGTCCAACAGATGAATTTCGGTAGTACCGTCCGCAGCTTCCACCTCGATTCGCTCGAGCGCCGTAACTGACCGGTCGGACTCTGTACGAGCGGTACGGTCCTGCCACCAGAGAAACGCACCGACGCCGATCACGAGCGTCAGGATAAAGGTGAAGAAGCGCACCATCGTACGTGACAGGCGCACTGGCTGGTCAATGTGTCCAAGACTGTTGACACTGCTACCGGTGGCATCCGTACCTGTGTGCTGATCAAACTGCTGCACCAGCCGGTTCTGATCAAGACCCAGCAATTTGGCATAGGCCCGAACATAGCCCCGGGCAAACGTGTGGCCAGGCAGCTGACTGAAATCACCGGCTTCGATCTGGGTCAGCGAGCGTTCGGAGAGATTGAGCTGCTTGGCCACGGATGAAAGCGGCCAGCTTTTGCTTTCGCGTGCGGCGCGTAGCGTTTCTCCAGGGTTGGCCAGAGACGTCGAGGCAGCGGCTTCAGAATGTGGCGCTATCATCGTTGCTCCGATAGAAACTGTTGATATTCAGGAGTACCAGGGTAGAGGCGCTTGAGCTGCAGGCCCAGGCTTGCCGCCTGATCCCGGTCCTGATGAATGTTGGCCAGACGAATCCCCAACAGCAGACTGCGGGCATTCTGCTCGGAAAGACTGCTGAAGCCCTCGTAGTAGCGCTTCGCCGGGACGTATTGCTTGTCCTCGTAAGCCATCAGGGCCAGCTCAAGCAATGCGCGGGGCTGACGACTGTCCAGGCGCAAGGAGCGGGTGAAATATGTCTCGGCCTGTTCGCGCTGACCAAGCTTAAGGGCGGTCATACCCATGTTTTGGAAGACATGAGAACGCCCGGAATAGAGATTGTCTTCAGATGCTTTAGCGAAACGCTCCATGGCTTCCTGATAGCGTTTCTGTTCGAAGAGGAAGCTGCCGTAATTGTTAAGAATACGGGCGTCGTTGCGGCTGGAAAGGGCCTTGCGATAGTGCTCGTCAGCCAGCTGGTTCTCCATCTCGTTCTGGAACACCAGTGCCAGCGCAGCATGCGCATCGGCGCTGTTTGGATCCAGCTCGAGCGCCTTACGCAACGGTGTCTTGGCGCGGGAAGCCTCACCCTGCTGCAGATAACCGATGCCAAGCTGAATGTAGGCGTCCCGTGCCTCATCGCGCCCTTCCGAGGTACGCATCGGGTTACCCGATCCGGAAGATACACAGCCTGCCATAAGGCCGGCGAGCAGAAACAGCAGCGCAACGCGCAAAATCATCAACAGCATCTCCCTCAGGAACGGTTCGAGGCAACGGGCGCCGTCACTGGCTCAGATTGCAGTTCACGCACCGCGATGTAACGCTCGCTTCGGCGTGTCCTATCGAGCACCTGACCAACCAGCTGGCCGCAAGCAGCATCGATATCTTCGCCACGCGTGGTACGTACCGTCACATTGTGCCCGGCTTTATGGAGGATGTCCTGAAATCGACGAATCGCATTGTTGCTTGGCCGCTCATATCCGGAATGCGGGAAAGGATTGAACGGGATCAGGTTGATCTTGCAGGGGATTTTGGCTAAAAGCTTGACCACCTGCTCGGCATGCTCGGGCTGATCGTTCACACCTTGCAACAGCGTGTATTCGATTGTCAGGACCCGCTTTTCACCGAGATTGGAAATGTATCGCTGACAGGCAGCAAGCAGCATTTCCAACGGGTATTTCTTGTTGATGGGAACAAGCTGGTCGCGCAGTGCATCGTTCGGTGCATGCAGTGACAATGCCAGCGAGACGTCTATCACCTTGGACAGCTCGTCGATCATCGGCACCACGCCGGACGTGGAAAGGGTCACCTTCCGCTTGGAAATGCCGTAACCCAGGTCATCCATCATGATGTGCATCGCGGCGACAACATTGTCGAAGTTCAGCAACGGCTCTCCCATTCCCATCATCACCACATTGGTAATGGCGCGATCTACCTTCGCCGGAATGGTGCCGAACGATTTGTTTGCAATCCACACCTGGCCAATTACTTCTGCAGCGGTGAGGTTGCTATTGAAGCCTTGCTTGCCAGTCGAGCAGAAACTGCAGTCGAGGGCGCAGCCAGCCTGAGAGGACACGCAAAGAGTGCCGCGACCTCCTTGGGGAATGTATACGGTTTCCACACAACTGCCCGACGCCACGCGGACGACCCATTTGCGGGTACCGTCGGTAGAGATGTCTTCGCTGACAATTTCAGGGCCGCGGATCTCAGCGGAGGCCTTGAGCTTTTCGCGCAAGGCCTTGCCAATGTTGCTCATGGCGTCGAAGTCATCGACGCCAAAATGGTGAATCCACTTCATGACCTGACCGGCACGAAAACGCTTTTCCCCGATTGAATCGAAGAAGCTCTCCAACTGAGGCTGAGTCAGCCCGAGCAGATTTACTTTACCGGTCGTAGCAGTCATCTGAATTCACCTTCGCTTATCAGCGAATGCGGGCGCACACTTCGGTGGCGGAGAAGAAGTAGGCGATTTCGCGTGCAGCGGACGCTTCGGAGTCGGAACCGTGAACGGCGTTCTCGTCGATGGACACGGCGAAGTCGGCGCGAATGGTGCCTGCTGCGGCTTCTTTCGGGTTGGTGGCACCCATCAGCTCACGGTTCTTGGCAATTGCATCTTCGCCCTCGAGAACCTGCACGATCACCGGACCGGAAACCATGAAAGCGACCAGATCCTTGAAGAATCCGCGCTCGCTGTGCTCGGCGTAGAAACCACCAGCTTCACGCTCGGACAGCTGGACCATCTTCGAAGCGACGACACGCAGACCAGCCTTTTCAAAACGAGAGGTGATCTCACCGACAACGTTTTTGGCGACGGCGTCAGGCTTGATGATGGAGAAAGTGCGTTGCAGGGCCATTTGTAACTCCAGAAATCTAAAGGTTAAAGCGAACAAGTAAACCCGCGAATTATACGCGGGTCCTATATGAAAATATAAGAGCAGTGGGCGGCTACCGACTCATGACAGCTGACCCACCAGAGAGTGTAGCCAACTCGGTCTATACGCAGCTTTGCCTAAACTTCCTCGATCCAGGCTGCCTGTATCGCCTCAAGTACTTTCTCACCGCCACGCGTCGGATCATCCGAAAAATCCGGAAGTTCGACGACCCAGCGGTGCAGCTGGACGAAGTTGACGTAACGGGGGTCCACCTCGGGCTTACTTTCGGAAAGCTCGATTGCGATATCCAACACATCTGCCCATTTCAGCGCCATTCCTCACCCCGCATTCAATGGCCTTCCGAGACTTGATTGATGGTGTATTTGGGAATCTCGACCACGAGGTCTGTTTCCGCCACAGCTGCCTGACAGGACAGGCGCGAATTGGGCTCGAGCCCCCATGCCTTGTCGAGCATGTCGTCCTCCAATTCGTCAGACGCTTCCAGCGATGCGAAACCTTCACGAATCACGACGTGACAGGTTGTGCATGCACAGGACTTTTCGCAAGCATGTTCGATATCTATGCCGTATCGCAGCGCGGCATCCAGCACCGTCTCACCGGGCTGCGCGTCGACAACAGCCCCTTCCGGGCAATGGTCGGCATGGGGCAGGAATACTATCTGCGGCATCTAAATCAATCCTCGATATCGTTAAGCCGCCGCCCGGCCAGCGCGGCCTTGACGGTGGAATCCAGCCGGCGCGCGGCAAAAGCGTCGGTAATCTGGCTTAGTCGCTTGATCTGTCGCTCGATAGCGAGCTCATCCTGACTATTTAGCAGTTCGCGCAACTCCTGCATCTGAGTCTCAATGGCTACACGCTCTTCGTCGCTTAGAAGACGCTCACCATCCGCCGCGAGCGCGGCCTCAACTGCTTCCAGCAGACGCCGCGCGTCAACCAACTGCTCTCGGAGGGCCCGAGCGGCCTTGTCTTCGCCAGCCTTGTGGAACGAATCCTCAAGCATCCGCGCGATCTCGCCGTCCGTAAGCCCGTAGGAAGGCTTGACCTGGATGCTCGACTCGACGCCCGACGCCTGCTCTTTCGCCGAAACGCTGAGCAGCCCGTCAGCATCGACCTGAAAGGTCACGCGAATCTTCGCCGCGCCTGCGACCATTGGCGGAATGCCGCGCAGCTCGAAACGCGCCAGGGAACGGCAGTCGGCGATCAGTTCGCGCTCACCTTGGAGCACGTGAATCATCATGGCCGACTGGCCGTCCTTGTAGGTGGTGAAATCTTGAGCACGAGCGACCGGGATAGTGGTATTGCGGGGGATGATCTTCTCCATTAGCCCGCCCATCGTTTCCAGCCCCAATGACAGCGGTATCACGTCCAGCAGCAGAAGCTCATCACCGTCTCGATTGTTGCCCGCTAGCGTCTCAGCCTGAATTGCGGCACCTATGGCAACGACCTGGTCAGGGTCGATATCGGTCAGAGGATCCTTCCCGAACATTTCACCGACTCTCTCGCGCACCCTCGGGACGCGAGTCGAACCACCCACCATGACAACCGCATGAACGTATTCGAGCTCAACCGCCGAATCCCGCATGGCGCGGCGGCAAGACTTGAGACTGAGCGAGATCATAGGATCGATCAGCTCATTGAGTATTTCGCGCGTAAGAACACCTTGCCAACTGCCATAACGAAGCTCAACCGAATCTTCGGAACTGAGCTGCTCCTTGGCATCGCAGGCGATTTTGAGCACCTCACGTTGAGCGCCGGGATCAAGATCTTGATACGCGCCAGCTTGAGCCAGAATCCAGCCCGCAACGGCGTGATCGAAATCATCGCCTCCAAGCGCGGTATCCCCACCCGTGGCCAGGACTTCGAACACACCCTTGGTAAGCCGGAGGATCGAGATATCGAACGTGCCACCGCCCAAATCATAGATCGCCACTACGCCCTCGGCCTCACGATCAAGCCCGTAGGCGACAGCGGCGGCAGTGGGCTCATTGAGCAAACGCAGGACATTCAGATTGGCTAATCGAGCAGCGTCCTTGGTCGCCTGCCGCTGCGCCTCATCGAAATAAGCAGGCACCGTTATCACTGCGCCAACAAGCTCTCCTCCCAGCACGGCCTCGGCCCGCTCTCGCAAGGCGCGCAGGATTTCTGCGGACACCTCTACCGGGCTCTTGGCGCCTTGTACTGTTTCAATGAAGGGCATCTGGGACTGCCCTTCAGTGAAGCGATAGGGCAGCTGGCCGCCCAACTGCTTCACATCTGCAATACCGCGCCCCATCAGGCGCTTGACCGACAGGATGGTATTCAAAGGATCGCTGGAAGCAGAAGCCTTTGCGGGGCTTCCCACGTCTACGTGATTGGCGTGATAGCGAACTGCGGAAGGCAGTATGACTTCGCCATCAGCATCGGCGAGTGGAGCCGTAACGCCGCTGCGCAACGCTGCGACGAGCGAATTAGTGGTGCCCAGATCGATACCAACCGCCAGACGACGCTGGTGAGGTTGCGGGCTTTGTCCGGGTTCAGCTATCTGAAGTAAGGCCATATCTATCTGATATAGGGCGCAGCGCCTGACGCTACGCGGTGGTTAATCGTCGAGGCGCTCTTCGAGCTGGCGCACTTCCTGGGACAGCTTGTCGAGAAATTGCATTCTGCGCACGAGCCGCTCGGCGTCCTCACGCCGCGAATCTTCCCGCCATATGCGCGCAAAAGAATCGTTGAGATCCTGCTGCGCGGTCTTGAGACGAGTCTTGAAGGAGGCGACGCCGGCCAGATCCGCTTGGTCCTGCAATTCTTCTAGCTCTTCCCGCCACTGCATTTGCTGCATGAGGAACGCAGGATCCTGAACAGTGGCCTCCAGCGGCATCTCCCGCCCATCGAGAGTCAACAGATAACGAGCTCGACGCGAAGGAATCTTCAAGACCTGATAGGCCTCGTTTAAATTCGCAGACCGTTCGATAGCATGACGCTGCTCCGTCTCGCCAGCGTCTGCAAATCGATCAGGGTGAACCTTACGTGCCAGCTCTCGATAGCGAGACGACAGCATCTCCAGGTCGATATCGAAAGCCGGTTGCAGTTCGAATAGCGCGTAGTGACAGGGATTTCCCACAGCGTCCTCAGATATTGAAGCTCTCGCCGCAGCCACATTCGCCGCGCACGTTGGGGTTATTGAACTTGAAGCCCTCGTTCAAACCTTCACGGACGAAATCGAGCTCCGTGCCGTCGAGATAAACAAGGCTTTTGGGATCAATGATTACCTTCACGCCATGGCTGTCGAAGACAGAATCTTCGGCGGCCGCTTCGTCAACGAACTCAAGCACGTATGCAAGACCGGAGCAGCCAGTCGTACGAACGCCTAACCGCACGCCAAGCCCTTTACCGCGCCCGTCAAGAGAACGGCGTACATGATCGGCCGCGGCCGTTGTCATGCTGATAGCCATTGATACCTCCTTAGGCCTGGGGCAACCCTTTCTTCTCGCGATAGTCACGAACTGCCGCCTTGATCGCATCCTCGGCGAGCACGGAGCAGTGAATCTTCACCGGAGGCAACGCCAGCTCTTCGGCCAGCTGGGTATTTTTGATGGTTTCCGCCTCTTCCAGCGTCTTGCCTTTCATCCACTCGGTTGCAAGGGAACTAGAGGCAATGGCCGAACCGCAGCCATAGGTCTTGAACTTGGCGTCTTCGATGACGCCCTGCTCGTTGACCTTGATCTGCAGGCGCATCACGTCACCGCAAGCGGGAGCGCCGACCATACCGGTGCCGATGGAGGGATCCTCAGCGTCGAACTTACCGACGTTGCGGGGATTTTCGTAATGGTCAATGACCTTGTCACTGTATGCCATGGTGCAATCCTCTTTGTGTCAGGCTATGCGGAACTCGACGATCAGTGGGCAGCCCACTCGACCTGTGAAATGTCGACGCCATCCTTGAACATGTCCCACAAGGGTGAAAGCTCACGCAATTTAGTAACCGCCTCGCTGACCTTCTGCGCGGCGTAATCAACTTCTTCTTCGGTAGTGAAACGCCCGAAGGTGAAACGAATCGAGCTATGGGCAAGTTCGTCGTTGCGACCTAGCGCGCGAAGCACATAGGAGGGCTCGAGGGAAGCCGAGGTGCAAGCCGAACCCGACGATACCGCCAGATCCTTGAGCGCCATGATCAGCGACTCCCCCTCTACATAATTGAAGCTCAGGTTCAGATTGTGCGGCACCCGCGCAGTCATGCTGCCGTTGACATACAGCTCTTCCAAATGCTCGACCTGCTTGTAAAAGCGGTCACGCAGCTTGGTGATACGCTCGTTTTCGGCAGCCATCTCTTCTTTCGCAATCCGGAACGCTTCGCCCATGCCCACGGACTGGTGCGCAGCCAATGTACCCGAGCGCATACCACGCTCGTGCCCGCCACCGTGCATCTGCGCTTCGAGGCGTACACGCGGCTTGCGACGTACGTACAGCGCGCCGACACCTTTAGGTCCATAGGTTTTATGAGCGGAAAACGACATCAAGTCGACCTTCATGTTTTCAAGGTCAATCTCCACCTTGCCGGTGGACTGCGCAGCATCAACATGCAAGAGCACGCCGCGCGAACGGGTCAGTTCGCCGATCGCAGCTATGTCGTTAACCGTTCCGATTTCATTGTTCACGTGCATGATGGACACGAGCACTGTGTCGTCACGCAGGGCAGCCTCGACCATCACCGGCGTGATCACACCATCTTCACCAGGCTCGAGATAGGTAACCTCAAAACCTTCACGCTCCAGCTGACGAGTCGTATCCAGGACAGCTTTGTGTTCGATTTTGCTGGTGACGATATGTTTGCCTTTGGAGGCATAGAAGTGCGCGACACCCTTGATCGCCAGGTTGTCGGACTCGGTCGCGCCGGAGGTCCAGACAATCTCACGCGGGTCGGCATTGACCAGCTCAGCGACTTGCCGACGAGCATTCTCTACTGCTTCTTCGGCTTTCCAGCCAAATGCATGAGAACGAGACGCAGGGTTCCCGAAGTTACCTTCGGCAGTCAGACAATCAACCATCTTCGCAGCAACGCGAGGATCGACCGGTGTGGTAGCGGAGTAATCCAAGTAAATCGGCAACTTCATCAGGTGTCTCCTATCAGGCTGTCGTCCTGCTCACTCGACGGCGGACGCTTCGATCTTATCCAGTTTGGAAGTGTGGCCATTGGCGCGGCGCATATCCTGTCGCAAAGCCACTTCTTGAACCTCGCGGCGCTTCACCAGATCTTCAAGACTGATGCCGCTCAAGAATTCGTGGATCTGCTGACTTAAGTCGCACCACAAATGATGGGTCAGACAGGTATCCCCCGAATGACAATCACCCAGGCCTTGGCAACGTGTCGCATCGACAGACTCATTTACGGCATCGATGACTTGCACCACCTGGATGCCAGCCATCTCGCGAGAAAGCTGATAACCGCCACCCGGTCCACGAACGCTGGTTACCAAGCTGCCACGGCGCAACTTGGCGAATAACTGTTCTAGATAGGAAAGGGAGATGCCCTGCCGCTCGGAAATATCCGCGAGCGACACCGGCCCATGCTGAGCATGCAGCGCAAGGTCTAACATTGCGGTAACGGCGTAACGGCCTTTGGTAGTCAATCGCATCGGTTCGCACCAAGCATCATGGTTTGGCGCAAGTATGCAATACCCGACCATTTAGATCAACTATAAGTCCTATTAAAACACTCGGACATTATTAGCGCGACGAGCCCGACAGAGGGCTAGATGCCTAGAAGGGCGCACATCATAGCAGTACGCCCCGACCTATCGCACCTCCGGCCCACTGATGTCCCCAGCGTCTTTGACTTCTGCGAAATCCTCTTCTCGCAATTCCGGCATGCGCTTGGCGCAGTAGTCACTCCCTAGCGCGGTCAATGCCTGACAAACCCCCTCCATGCGCTCCTCCACCGCCTGGACGTGGTCGAGCAGCTGACCGATAGCTCGCGCGATCGGGTCAGGCATGTCTTCAGTTACTCCGTACGCATCGAAACCGATCTTCTCCGCAATTGCCTTGCGCTTTGCCTCTTGCTCATCGTCTGGCTTCACGATCACCCGCCCCGGAATACCCACGACAGTAGCGCCAGCCGGCACTGCACGAGTCACAACCGCATTTGAACCAACCTTAGCGCCTGCCCCTACCGTGAATGGACCGAGGATTTTCGCCCCAGCACCAACGATCACCCCATCTTCAAGGGTGGGGTGGCGCTTGCCCTTGTTCCAACTCGTCCCCCCCAGCGTTACGCCATGATAAAGCGTCACGTCATCGCCGATCTGAGCCGTCTCGCCGATGACGATTCCCATACCGTGGTCGATAAAGAACCGGCGACCGATCTGCGCACCGGGATGAATTTCAATCCCCGTCAGCCACCTGGCCAGGTTCGAATTCATGCGGGCCAACCACTTGCAATCGTTAATCCACAGCCAGTGTGAGACCCGGTGAAACCAGACAGCGTGAAGCCCGGGATAGCAGGTTATGACCTCGAACGAATTACGCGCTGCAGGATCACGGTGGAATACGCTTTGAATATCTTCGCGCATGCGCTCGAACATCAATCGGATCTCCGCTTATGGGGCTCGCCGCGTGCGGCTTTCTGGGTCTCGGTAAGAATTCCACGAAGGATATTCATCTCCAACCTGCTGATGCCGCTTCGACCGTAAAGCCTGCGCAGTCGCGGCATCAGATGCCGAGGCTTCTGCGGATCGAGAAAGCCGATATCTACAAGTGTTTGTTCAAGATGACCGTAATAATGCTCTAGCTCGTCCGCCGTAACCGGCTGAGCATCGAGCATCGACGTGGTCTCAAGCTTTTCGTGCTTGCTAGGCTGGTTGTTAGCAGCCAGCCAGGACATGCGCACTTCATAGGCAAGCACCTGCACCGCGGCAGCCAGGTTCAACGAACTGAACTCAGGATCCGATGGAATGTGCACATGGTATTGGCAGCGCTGCAGCTCCTCATTGGTGAGACCGGCATATTCACGCCCGAAGACGAGAGCAACCTCCCCACCCTGCCGGACCTGCTCGACGCAAACCGAACCGGTCTCACGGGGATCTAGAAGCGGCCAGGGAATGCGCCGATCCCGCGCACTCGTACCGAACACCAGGCTGCAACCCACCAGAGCCTCTTCGAGCGTGCCGACAACTTGTGCAGAATCGAGCACATCGGTCGCACCCGAAGCTCGGGCGATAGCATTCGAGCTTGGGAAATCCTGCGGATCCACCAACACCAGGCGCGACAGCCCCATGTTTTTCATGGCACGAGCTGCGCCACCGATGTTACCGCCATGACTGGTATTGACCAGCACCACACGAATGTTCTGAAGCGACACTGTTGTTCTCGACCGGAAAGCGAACCGAAAGCTTACAGGAACGGCAAGAGGCTTCGCCATTGCACTCCACCCCCTTCAATCGCGTAACAACCGTCAACGCTTTCTGATAGAATTTCCGGCTTTCTTTAAACGACCAGGTATTTGATCGATGCAGCCCATGCTGAATATCGCGCTGCGCGCCGCCCGTAGCGCTGGCGAAATGATTGTTCGCTCCACCGAGCGCCTGGACGTGATCTCGGTTAGCGAAAAAGACGCGCGCGATTACGTCTCGGAAATCGACCGCACTGCGGAGCAGCTTATTGTCGCAGCGCTACGCAAGGCGTATCCGAACCACGGCATTCTGGGCGAAGAAGGCGGCATGCTCGAAGGCACCGGCGAGGGCAAAGATTACCTCTGGGTAATCGACCCACTGGATGGCACTACAAATTTCCTGCGCGGTGTGCCGCATTACGCCGTGAGCATCGCGTGCAAATACCGCGGTCGTCTTGAGCACGCCGTGGTCATCGACCCGGTTCGCCAAGAGGAATTTACCGCGAGCCGCGGTCGTGGCGCCGCACTCAACGGCCGCCGCCTGCGCGTCAGCACTCGCAAAAGCCTGGAAGGCGCGCTGCTCGGTACGGGCTTCCCGTTCCGCGACGGCCAGATGGACAATATGGATAGCTATCTCAACATGTTCCGCAGCCTGGTCGGTCAAACCGCCGGCCTGCGTCGCGCCGGCGCCGCCAGCCTCGACCTCGCCTATGTCGCCGCTGGCCGCTATGACGCCTTCTGGGAGTTTGGCTTATCAGAGTGGGACATGGCCGCAGGCGCACTGTTGATACAGGAAGCGGGTGGCTTGGTCAGCGACTTCGCTGGCAGTCATGATTTCCTCGAAAAAGGACAGATCGTTGCCGGTAACACCAAATGCTTCAAGGCGGTCCTGACTGCTATTCAGCCGCACCTCACGCCCTCGCTGAAACGCTAGACCCGCCCTTATAAAAAAACGCCCGATTGGGCGTTTTTTTTGCTTTCAGACTCAGCTCACTGCTGCGTCAGCACCAGCTGACCGTCGCGAACCGGGATCTTGGCACCAGGATCACGATCCATCCTGACCTTGCGGACCTCACCGCCGATGTCGTATTTCACGTCGTAGCCCACGACCTTATCTTGAGTATCGGTGACCGTATTGCAACGGGTTTCAGTAGTGGTGTAGGTGTCGTTTGACTGCATGCGACCCTGGACCTGATTACCGGCGTAACCACCGCCAACCGCTCCCGCTACGGTGGCAATCTTCTTGCCATTACCTCCACCAACCTGGTTGCCCAGCAAACCACCAACCACGGCTCCCACCGCTGTACCTGCGATTCGGTTAGTGTCCTGAACTGGCCGCTGACGCGTAACGCTTACCTCCCGGCAAACCTCGCGTGGCGTCTTGATGGTTTCCTTGACCGGCTCAACTGCTAGCACATCGGCAAATTGCGGCTCACGGTCTACCAGCGTGTATGTGGCGAAAGCACCACCAGCAGTAACAACTACGGCACCAAGAACGCTACCAACCAGCATCGACTTGTTCACTGACTCTTCCTTCTTCTGACGGGCAAGGCCCTCGGCGGCGCGTTAGGCAATCGCGCCCATCAAAAGTTCAGAAGAAATATCAGGGACGCTCGTCCACCTCTTCAACGACCGGAGGAATAAGATCATCGCGAGTTAGATTCAGCCAAACCAACAGCATTCCGGCGACATAGACCGAAGAGTAGGTGCCGGCGCCCACGCCGATCAGCAAGGCCAAGGAGAAGCCCCACAGATTCTCTCCGCCGAAGAACATAAGCGAGCCGACAGCTAGCAATGTGGATACTGAGGTAGCGAGGGTGCGCAACAGCGTTTGCGTGGTGGAGATATTGATGTTTTCCAGTAGCTCCGCCTTGCGCAGCATCCGGAAGTTTTCCCGTATCCGATCAAAGATGACGATGGTGTCATTCAGCGAGTAGCCGATCACCGCGAGCACTGCCGCCAGCACCGTCAGGTCGAACGAAATCTGAAAGAAGGAGAACACCCCAAGCACCAGAATCACGTCGTGAAACAGCGACAAGACGGCGCCAAACCCGAACTTCCATTGAAAGCGAAAAGCCACGTACACAAGGATTCCACCCAATGCCAGCAACATGCCGAGGCCGCCCTGATCACGCAACTCTTCGCCAACCGCAGGCCCCACGAACTCGACACGCTTGACCGTTATCGCGCCAGCTGCATCGCTGCCACGGAGCGCCTCGGCTATATGCTCACCCAGAAGCGGATCATCGCCTGGCATCCGGACGAGAACGTCGGTAGTGGCACCAAAGCTTTGCACCACGGCGTTCCCAAATCCGGCACCTGACAACTGAGACCGCACCTGATCCAGCGCAACTGGCTTCTCGTAGGACAGTTCGACCAAGGTGCCGCCAGTGAAGTCCAGGCCGAAATTCAATCCTTTGACGGCCAGGCTCGCAAGCGAAGCGACCGTAAGCAGTACTGTCAAAGCAAACGCCAGATGGCGAACGCCCATGAAATTAATTACACGTTTCATCGCGCTAGCCCCTTAAATCCACAACTTCTTGAGATCGCGGCCACCGTAGATCAGGTTGACCATGGCGCGGGTCACGATGATAGCGGTGAACATCGAGGTCAGGATTCCGAGTGATAATGTCACGGCAAATCCCTTGATCGGCCCCGTGCCCATCGCGAATAGAATGCCGCCGACTAGCAAGGTGGTCAGGTTGCCGTCGACGATTGCCGAGAATGCACGATCGAAGCCCTCATGAATGGCCCGCTGAACCGCCATACCATTGGCGATCTCCTCACGAATCCGAGAGAAGATCAGCACGTTCGCATCCACGGCCATACCCATCGTAAGAACAATGCCGGCAATTCCAGGCAGTGTCAGCGTAGCGCCCAGCAGCGACATCAAAGCAGTCAGTGCGACCATGTTGAACAACAGCGCGACTGTCGCCAGCACTCCGAAGAATTTGTAGATCAGCACCATGAACACGGCGACGAAGAGAAAGCCCCACATCGCTGCCTGAACACCCAGCTTGATGTTTTCTGCACCAAGGCTTGGGCCAATGGTGCGTTCTTCCGCGAAATACATCGGAGCTGCAAGGCCGCCCGCGCGCAGCAAGAGCGCCAGCTCGGACGATTCACCCTGACCATCCAGACCGGTAATACGGAACTGGCCACCAAGGGCCGATTGGATAGTTGCCAGGCTGATTATTTTCTTTTCTTCCTGAAACGTTTCGACGCGCACTTCCTGCTCGACACCGTCCACCATCTGCTTGACGTAACGGGTGGTGGGTCGCTGCTCGATGAAGATCACCGCCATGCTGCGGCCTACGCTATTGCGGGTGGCGCGGTTCATCAGGTCGCCGCCATGACCATCCAGGCGAATGTTCACTTGCGGCCGGCCATTCTCATCGTAGCTGGCCTGAGCATCGGTAACCTGGTCGCCAGTGATGATGAGGTTGCGCTCAAGTTGCGCTGGCGGTCGCCCTTCTTCGCGGAACTCGAACGACTCGGTGGAGGCCCGCGTAGCGTCAGCCTCGGCAGCAAGACGGAACTCAAGGTTGGCAGTCTTGCCGAGAATGCGCTTGGCTTCTGCGGTGTCCTGAACACCAGGCAACTCAACCACGATGCGATTGGCGCCCTGACGCTGAACCAGCGGTTCGGATACGCCCAGCTCGTTGACACGATTGCGCACGGTGGTCAGGTTCTGCTTGATCGAATACTCACGAATTTCTGCGAGCTTGGTCTCTGTGATAGCCAGACGCAGCACCTGTTGGCCATTGCGCTCACTTGAGGTCAATTCGAAGTCAGTAAAGTTCTTGCGTATCAGGGCCTGCGCGGTAGAGAGCGTGCCCTCATCGGAGAAGCCAAGCTGTACGGCGTCTTCAGCCTTGGGCAGACTGCGGTAGCGGATCCGCTCCTTGCGCAGCAGGCTCTTTACTTCACCCTCGTACACATTGAGGCGGGTATCGATGGCCTTTTCCATGTCGACTTCAAGCAGAAAATGCACGCCGCCAGAAAGATCCAAGCCCAACTTCATGGGGCTGGCACCGAGATTACGCAACCACTCGGGCGTGGTAGGCGCAAGGTTCAGCGCAACCACGTAGGCATCACCCAAGGCACGCCGAACCACGTCCTTCGCAGGAAGCTGGTCGTCCTGATCACTCAGTCGCAACAAGCCACCCCGTCCCTGTTCATCAAGACTGGCGGCTTTGACTTGAATGCCTGCGTCGGTCAGCGCCTTACTGGCGCGGTCTAGTTCAGCCTCGGTAACACTGAGGGAGGTTGCAGCACCGGTGATCTGTACAGCTGGATCGTCCGGATAAAGATTTGGCGCTGAATAGACCAAGGCAATGCCGAGCACTACCACTATCAGCAAGTATTTCCAGAGAGGGAATCTATTGAGCATGACGCAGCCCGTCTAATGACGCGGGGCGCCTTGCGCGCCCCGTCGTTGGTATTGAGTAGAAGTCAGCTCAGATGGCTTTCAGCGTGCCCTTGGGCAACGTTGCGGCAATCGCCACCTTCTGGAACTTCAGCTCTACCGAGTCAGAAACTTCAATCACGACGAAGTCGTCGGTTACCTTGGTGACCTTGCCCGCGATACCGCCGGAGGTGACCACTTCGTCACCCTTCTGCAGGCCGCCGATAAGGTTCTTGTGCTCTTTGGCACGTTTGGCCTGCGGACGCCATATCATCAGATAGAAGATGACCAGAAAGCCGACTAGGAACAGCCACTCGAAGCCACTGCCAGCGGGACCAGCGGCAGCCTCTTGAGCGTAGGCGGCGGGAATCAGAAAGCTCATGTAGCACTCCTGTTGCAGAGATCAGTTGGTTAAGAATTCGTCACGCAAGCGGCGGGGTTGGCAAGCCGCGCTTGGCATAGAAGGCATCGACAAAGGCGGCCAATGTACCCTGTTGGATAGCATCGCGTAAACCAGCCATCAGGCGCTGGTAATGCCGCAAGTTATGGATTGTATTCAACATGCTTCCGAGCATTTCGCCGCACTTGTCCAAATGATGCAGATATCCTCTGGAGAAGTGTTTGCAGGTGTAACAATCACATCCGGCATCGAGTGGTGAGTCATCATGACGGTGAACAGCATTGCGGATCTTGACTACACCGGAATCGGTAAACAGATGGCCGTTTCGAGCGTTGCGTGTCGGCATGACGCAATCGAACATGTCCACCCCACGGCGAACACCTTCGACGAGATCTTCTGGTTTACCGACGCCCATCAGATACCGTGGCTTGTCTGCCGGCATTTGCGGGGGAAGGAAATCCAGCACACGGATCATTTCCTCCTTAGGCTCTCCGACCGAAAGCCCACCGATCGCAAGCCCATCGAAACCGATCTCGCACAAACCGTCCAGCGAGCGCATCCGCAAGGACTCGTGCATGCCGCCCTGAACAATTCCAAAGAGGGCCGCAGAGCTATCTGCGTGCGCATCTTTGGATCGCTTCGCCCAGCGCAACGATAGCTCCATGGAGCGCCGTGCAACCTCTTCGTCCGCTGGATAGGGTGTGCATTCATCGAAGATCATCACAATGTCGGAACCTAGATCCCGCTGAACCTGCATCGACTCTTCAGGCCCCATGAAGACCTTTGCACCATCAACCGGAGAGGCGAAGTAAACACCCTCCTCCTTGATCTTTCGCATCGCACCCAGGCTGAACACCTGGAAACCACCCGAGTCGGTAAGAATCGGGCCCTGCCACTGCATGAAATCATGCAGGTCTCCGTGCGTCTTGATCACCTCGGTACCGGGCCGCAGCCAGAGGTGGAAGGTATTGCCAAGGATGATTTGCGCGCCGATTTCCTCAATATCTCGCGGCAACATGCCCTTGACGGTACCGTAAGTGCCTACCGGCATGAACGCAGGCGTTTCAACGGTTCCACGCGGAAAAGTAAGCCTGCCGCGGCGCGCCCTCCCCTCGGTGGCCAGCAACTCGAAGGACATACGACAGGTGCGACTCATTGAGAATCCTCGGGACCACGCGGGGCCGGATTGCGGGTGATGAACATGGCATCGCCGTAACTGAAGAAGCGATAACCTTCAATGATCGCTTCGGCATAGGCTGCCATGGTTTCTTGATAGCCAGCAAAGGCCGAGACGAGCATCAAAAGGGTGGATTCGGGCAGGTGGAAGTTGGTGACCAATGCGTCGACAACATGGAAGGGCTTGCCTGGGTACAGAAAGATATCGGTGTCGCCACTGAAAGGCTTGAGCACCCCATCGCGCGCTGCGCTCTCCAGCGACCGCACGCTGGTCGTACCAACCGCAACCACTCTGCCGCCGCGCGCCCGGCATGCCGTGACCGCCTCGACGACGTCCTCGCCCACCTCAAGCCACTCGCGGTGCATGTGATGCTCTTCGATGCGCTCCACGCGCACTGGCTGAAAGGTTCCAGCCCCCACATGCAGCGTGACGAAAGCGCTCTGCACCCCTTTTTCCTTCAGCGCCGCCAGCAGATCGGTATCGAAATGCAAGCCCGCTGTTGGTGCCGCAACGGCACCCGCGCGCTGCGCATAAACGGTCTGATAACGCTCGCGGTCGGCGCTGTCGTCCGGGCGATCTATATAAGGAGGCAATGGCATATGCCCGACGCGATCCAGCAACGCCAGCACGTCTTCACCGAAGTCCAGCTCGAACAGGGCATCATGTCGCGCCAACATCGTAGCTCGACCACCCCCATCGAGATTGATGCTGGTTCCCGGCTTCGGTGACTTGCTGGAGCGGATGTGCGCCAACACCCGTCGACCATCAAGCACACGCTCGACAAGCACCTCGACCTTCCCGCCCGTTTCCTTCTGACCAAACAGACGCGCAGGAATAACCCGCGTGTTGTTGAACACCATCAGATCACCGGGGCGCAGGTAGTCGAGCAGATCGGCAAATCGTCGATGCTCCAGCCCCCCGGACGCGCCATCCAGCACCAGCAGGCGGCTGGCGCGGCGTTCGGCCAGCGGATGCCGAGCGATTTGGGAATCGGGAAGCTGAAAGGAGAAATCGGAGACTTGCATAGCAGAGGACATCAGCGCGGAGCTCAGGGGGCGCAAAGCTTAGCGGAAACCCTGCAACATGACCACGCTAGACGATTGACCGACTCGCATCGCATCCCTATACTGCGCCGCCACTGTGCCTCGATGGCGGAATCGGTAGACGCAGCGGATTCAAAATCCGCCGTTGGTAACAACGTGAGAGTTCGAGTCTCTCTCGAGGCACCACTAATCAGTGACCAAGGGCTATCGGTAGCCATTGGTGATGGGGAACCGCACAGAAGCAGCGGCGTCACCCCAGCAGGAATCGGTGCACCGCATCGATCATACGCGATAGCAGTCCCCGGCCGGACATAGATACTGGCCATCGACAGCGAGATCAAAGCACCTCAACAGCACTCAAAACGCGCCGGACTGGTGCAGCTTGCGGTGGGAAACTCCATGTCCGCGAGGGCTTGGCAGCGCCCGGCGAGTTATCGTAGAGTGTGCCCACTGTGTTTGCATGGGTCGCCGTTGAATCGTGACCTGGTGCAGTAGATCTCAAGATCCGCTACATCCCGTTCGACTCTTTACTCCTTGCAACCAGTCTCCGCCTCCCGCCAATGCAGGGGCGCTTCTACTATTGAGTTTCAAGGATACAAAGCTATGTCGAATCGTCAGAACGGTACCGTCAAGTGGTTTAACGACGAAAAAGGTTTTGGTTTCATCACTCCCGAGAGCGGTCCGGATCTGTTCGTGCACTTCCGCGCGATCGAAGGCAATGGCTTCAAAAGCCTGAAAGAAGGCCAGAAGGTCAGCTTCGTCGCCGTGCAAGGTCAAAAGGGCATGCAGGCTGACCAGGTTCAAATCCAGGAATAAGCCCAGCGCCTAAAAGCCCCTGATGGATACATCAGGGGCTTTTTTATGGGCGCGATTCCGTAGAATGCCCGACTGCCTTTCCCAGCGAGACGCCACCATGCGCAACCATCTGCTCAGCCCCCAGGGCCAGTTCCCTGCGGCCGCCCTGATCCGTCGAATCGCCGCCATTTTCTACGATGCGTTCTTATCGATTGCATTAATGATGGTCGTCACACTGTTCTACCAGCAGGTGATCTTGCGCCTCTTTTATGGCAGCGAAGGACTGAAAGCTGTATCAGAGTCGGGCGGCCTGGACATAGATCCCATCCTGTCGACACTGCTGCTGTTCGCAGTGTTCGCGTTCTTCGCCAAATTCTGGACGCACAATGGCCAGACGCTCGGGATGCAGGTGTGGGGTGTACGCATTCAGAATGCCGACGGCACTGCCATCGACCTCTGGCAGGCGCTGCTGAGGTTCCTGATCGCGATAATGTCCTGGCTCGCCCTGGGGCTGGGTTACTGGTGGATGCTCTGGGACAAACAGCATCGGACCTGGCAGGACATCTATTCGGAAAGCCAGGTCGTTCAGCTACCCAAGAACATCCATAAGAAATGATGAAGGGAGGTACGCCCCTCCTCTAATCACGCTGCGCCAACGACGCAGCGCTATCCGGCTCGACGTAGCAGGTAGATACCGGCCAGCGCGCAGAGTCCCGCCGGCACCGCCACGGCCAGCAAGGGCGAGAAGCCGAACACCTGGCTGGCCGGACCCAGAAGATCCTGCAGAATTCGAAACACGAAGCCTACGATCACGCCGGTGAAAATCCGCTGTCCAAGCGTCACGGAGCGCAGCGGTCCAAAGATGAACGAGATTGCCAGCAAGACCAGCGCCACGGTCACGGCCGGCTGCAACACCTTGGTCCAGAACGCCAGCCAATAGCGCCCGTTATTAAGACCTTGCTCACCGAGGTAGTGTATGTAACGCCATAGCCCTGTGATGGACAGAGCGTCTGGCTCCATGACGACCGTACCCACTAGTTGAGGCGTAAGCTGCACATCCCAACGCTCTTCGGCCACGCTCAAGACCTCGGTATGGTCGCCACGAAAATGGGTCGTAGCGACATCGCTGAGCACCCATATATCACTCTCATAACGAGCCCGCCGAGCAAAGCTCGCCGAGAGAAGTTGGCGCTGATCATCGAACCGATAGCGTGTGACACCGAGCAGCACGCCGCTGGGCTGAACAGCATTGATATGCACGAATTCGTCACCCTGGCGATGCCAAAGTCCACGCTTGCTGCTCTGCGCTTCGCCAGCACCCTGCGCCGAGGAGCGACTAGCCTGCGCAATGTTTTCACTCCAAGGCGCCACGTACTCGTCGATCAGCACGCCGACCAACATCAACAGAAGCATCGGCTTCATGACTGCCAAAACGATTCGACCAAGCGACACGCCGGCGGCACGCATGATGGTCAGTTCGCTGCTGCTGGCAAGCGTGCCAAGGCCAATAAGACAGCCAATCAATGCGGCCATCGGTAGCATTTCGTAGACACGCGAGGGGGTCGTGAGAAGAACATAGACAGCGGCATTCAGCGTGCTGTAGCTACCTTTTACATCGCCCAATTCGTCGATGAACGCGAACAGGAGCGCCAGCCCGACGATAATGCCGAGCACGGTAAGAATTGCCAGCAGGACATGACTACCGATGTACCGATCGAGCTTACGCATGGGCACCCCCCAACACTGCGCGACGCTTGTCGATCGCAAGCCTCAGTGGCTCCCAGTAGAGCATCAGCATTCCTATCGCAAAAAAGATCCCATGCACCCACCAGAGCCCAAGGGTCGGAGGGATTCTCCCTTTGTCCAGCGAGCCGCGCGCAGCAATAAGCAACGCAAGGTAAGCCATGTATAGAAGGATGGCGGGCAGCAACTTGAGAAAGCGGCCCTGGCGCGGATTTACCTTAGCCAGCGGCACCGCCAGCAGCGTGACGATGAATACCAGCAGCGGCAGGGACAGTCGCCATTGAAGCTCGGACTGCATCCGGATGTCGTCATTTCCAATCAGCTCGCTGGTCGGCATCGCCTCGCGCGCACTGAGCTCTATGCTGACCTCGGGCTTGGGCAGAAGCACGCCGTAGGTGTCGTACTGAATAGCCCGATAGTTAGCTTGCCCCGGATTACCGTCGTAGCGATAACCGTTTTCCAGAATCAGGTAGCGGCTACCGTCAGGCTGGACTTCCTGCCGCCCGGACTCTGCAACCAGAACCGAAAGCCCGCGAGCTCCTCCGGTCGCGCTGGACAGATTGGTTTCCGAAATGAACACACCGGCCAGCTCGGTTCTATCGGATGTAAGCTCTCGGGTGTAGGTGACGCGGGTCCCGTTGCGCAAGGTCTGGAAACGGCCCGGGACCAAGGTATCGAATTCGGTCAGCGAGTCCTGCTCATTGAGAATCCGATCGACCTCGGCAACACCCTGTGGTGCCAATCCAAGGCTGAGCCAGCCTACGATGCCGGCAATTAGCGCGGCGGGCGCCAGGCTATAGACAAGCAGGCGACGCTGACTCATGCCGGTAGCAGAAAGAACCGTCATCTCGCTATCGAGATAGAGCCGACCGTAGGCCAGCAGGATGCCGAGAAACAAACCCAGCGGCAGGATCAACTGAAGAAACCCCGGCAGCCGAAACCCCATGATCATCAGGAGCACGCCCGGATCGAGCATGCCCTGCGCCGCCTGCGCCAGATATTTGATGAAACGGCCACTCATGATGATCACCAGCAGCACGGCACTAACTGCGCTCAGCGTGACCAAAAGCTCGCGGGACAGGTAACGAAAGACGATCAAACCGGACACTCCAGGGTTGTCAGGCTCCGGCGGCTACGCTCAAACTAGCCGCCAAACAGCCGGTCCGCCGCAACAGGGCATTGGAGATCAAACGATACCTCCCCAACGCCCCGGTAGACGAACCACCGGAAAATAAGCCCGGCATTATCCTGCAAACCCGACTCTTTGTCTTGGGGACTCGACGCCATGGAATTTGTTGTAAAAAACACTAAAGCCGCTGTAGCTAAAACGGCCACGCTCGTTCTGGCCGTGAGCGAAAACCAGCAACTCGATGCCGTTGCGCAAAGTGTGGATCAAGCCAGCGGTGGAGCTATCAGCGCAGTTCTCAAGCGTGGCGACTTGCAAGGGAAGCCTGGCCAGACACTGCTGCTGCACAATCTGCAAGGGTTGAAAGCCGACCGCATCTTGCTGGTTGGCACAGGTAAGGATGAAGAGCGCGACGCGCGGCAGTTCCGCAAGATCGCCAGTGCGGCGCTAGGCGTATTGAAAAGCCTGGGCGGGAGCGATGCGACCTTCGCCCTACAGGATGTTCAGGTAAAGGAGCGCGACGCTTACGCGCGCACTCGTATGCTCGTCGAGGTATTGGGCGACGGTCAGTATGTTTTCGATCAGTTCAAGAGCAAGAAGAACGAGGCGCCAAAGCTCGGCAAGATCACGATTCTGACCGACAAGGCCGAACAGGCACAGATCGAGGAGGCCGCGCGCCATGCGGCAGCAATCACTGCGGGCATGAGCTTTGCTCGTGATCTGGGGAATTTGCCTCCGAACGTCTGCCACCCGAACTACATCGCCGATCAGGCTAAGCAACTCGGCAAAACCTTCAAGGGCTTGAAAGTCGAAGTCCTTGACGAAAAGAAACTGCGCGAGCTGGGCGCGGGCTCGTTCCTCGCCGTATCTCAGGGCAGCGATCAACCCGGCTGTATTGTCGTCATGCAATACAACGGCGGCAAAAAAGGCGAGCAACCCTATGCACTGGTGGGCAAGGGCATCACCTTCGATACCGGCGGCATCAGCCTTAAGCCCGGCCAGGGCATGGACGAGATGAAGTACGACATGTGTGGCGCCGCGAGCGTGCTCGGCACCTTCCGCGCAGCACTCGAGTTGCAGCTGCCGATCAATCTGGTCGGCCTCCTCGCCTGTGCGGAAAACATGCCCAGCGGCAATGCCACTCGCCCAGGAGATATCGTCACCACCATGAGCGGACAGACGGTCGAAATCCTGAATACCGACGCCGAAGGCCGTCTGGTGCTCTGCGACACCCTGACCTACGCCGAACGGTTCAAGCCGCGCGCCGTCATCGACGTAGCCACCCTTACCGGTGCCTGCATCGTTGCGCTGGGCAGCAATACCTCGGGCCTGCTGGGTAATAACGACGAACTGATACAGCAGGTCCTTGGAGCGGGCCAGAAGGCTGGCGACCGCGCTTGGCAGCTGCCGTTGTTCGACGAATATCAGGAGCAGCTCGACAGCCCCTTCGCCGACATCGCCAATATCGGCGGCCCCAAGGCAGGCACCATCACGGCAGCCTGTTTTCTTTCGCGATTCACCAAGGCATATCCGTGGGCGCATCTGGACGTTGCCGGGACTGCCTGGGTCAGCGGCGGTAAGGAAAAAGGCGCCACAGGTCGTCCGGTCCCACTATTGACCCAATACTTGCTGGACAGAGCCGCGCAGGCATGACGACAGCGATCGGAAAACAGGCATGACGCGTATCGAGTTCTACGTACTGCCTGACAGCGAGCCGGCAGGTCGCGCTAGAGCGGCCTGCCAGCTGGCAAGCAAGGGCTGGCAGCACGGCATGACTGTTTTCATTCGCTGCGAAGATGACCAACAGTGTCGCGAACTCGACGAGCTGCTCTGGAGCTTCCGGGCTGAGCGCTTCGTGCCGCACGAATTGCATGAGGACGATCCGCAAGCGCCGGTAGTAATCGGCACGGACCAACCGCCGGCCTCAGCGCAGGGCTTGCTGATCAACCTGTCTCGAACGCTGTCGCCACACACTGACCAGTTCAGCCGGGTCATCGAGATCGTCAACCAGCAGCCGGAGCTACTAACCGTCTGCCGGGACAATTTTCGCGTCTATCGCCAGCGCGGCTATGATCCAAAGAGAGTCGAACTCTAGCCAGCATCAGCGGATCGCCGTTGGTGACGCCTGAGCGACCCGCCAAGCAGAGCTATCGGACACCTGTCCACTTCTGGAGCAACACGACCTGCCTGGATGCTTCAATTTCCGGAACCCACCGCACATGACGCAAACACCTCCCCATAAAGCTCATCTGCTCGACGATCTCGAGTCCATCCGGGCGTTGCTCGGCGATCAGGATCCACCCCTGCTCGATGACGCCCTGGACCCTGACAGCATCCCCATGCTTTCCGACGTCGTCGGGCGAGCCCCGATAGCGCCTGCCCAAATTCAGGCCGAACCTCGAGAGCCGGCCGTGCGAACTGCGTTTCGCACGCTGGCCGAGCGTCATCTCGACCATGAATTGCGCACCGCGGCGCAGCTTATTCTGCAGGACGTGATCGATGACTTCGTGCCACAGATCGAAGCGGAATTGCGCAATCGCCTGGAGGCGCGCGCCGAGCAAGTGATCAGGTCCAAGCGGCCCTGATCTCTGCCTGAATAGCCGGGCGAATTGGCTCAAGGAGCACCTCGCCCCGCGAATGAACAGGCCTGGCCGGATAAAAGCGGCATGCGAGCCTGCTGCCAGCGCACTTTGCCTTTATACTTGCCGGCTTTTCCGATCAGCCGTTCTAAGGGTCCCGCCGCATGGACAAGACCTACCAGCCGCACGCCATCGAAACCTCCTGGTATCAGACTTGGGAATCGAATCACTATTTCGCCCCCCAAGGTTCAGGCGAGTCCTACACCATCATGATCCCGCCGCCGAACGTGACCGGCAGCCTGCACATGGGTCATGGCTTCAACAACGCGATCATGGATGCGCTGATTCGTTTCCGACGGATGCAGGGCCGCAACACCCTGTGGCAGCCCGGCACCGATCACGCAGGCATCGCCACGCAGATGGTGGTCGAGCGTCAACTGGGCGCGCAGGGTGTCAGCCGTCACGATCTCGGGCGCGAGAAGTTTCTGGACAAGGTCTGGGAATGGAAAGAGGAGTCCGGTGGCAATATCACCCGGCAGATCCGCCGTCTTGGCTCGTCGGTGGACTGGTCCCGCGAGCGCTTCACCATGGATGCCGGCCTCTCCAATGCGGTGAAGGAAGCCTTTGTCCGCCTGCACGAGGATGGCCTGATCTACCGCGGCAAGCGCCTGGTCAACTGGGACACCAAGCTGCACACCGCGATCTCAGACCTTGAAGTCGAGAACCATGACGAGAAAGGCCATCTCTGGCACATGCGTTATCCACTGGCCGACGGCTGCAAGACTGCTGACGGCCTGGACTATCTGGTCGTTGCCACGACCCGTCCGGAGACCATGCTTGGTGACGCCGCGGTTGCGGTGCATCCCGAGGATGAGCGCTACAAGAATCTGATCGGCCGTCACATCATGTTGCCGCTGGTGAACCGTCTGATCCCGATCGTCGCTGACGATTACGTCGATCTGGAGTTCGGAACCGGCTGTGTGAAGATCACGCCCGCGCACGATTTCAACGACTACGAAGTGGGCAAGCGCCATCGCCTGCCGCTGATCAACATCTTCGACCGCAATGCTGCTGTACTGGCCAAGGCCCAGGTGTTCAACATCGACGGCACGCCGAACGATAAGGTCGACGCCAGCCTGCCAGACGGCTACGCACACATGGACCGCTTCGATGCGCGCAAGGCCATCGTTGCCGAGTTCGAAGCCATGAGCCTGCTCGAAAAGATCGACGATCATGCACTGAAAGTCCCCCGAGGCGACCGGTCTGGCACCATCATCGAACCGTGGCTGACGGACCAGTGGTACGTTTCCACCAAGCCGCTGGCCGAGAAAGCCATTGCCGCTGTTGAAAGTGGCGACATCCAGTTCGTGCCCAAGCAGTACGAAAACATGTACTTCAGCTGGATGCGAGACATCCAGGACTGGTGCATCAGCCGCCAGCTCTGGTGGGGCCACCGTATTCCGGCCTGGTATGACGAGGCCGGCAATGTCTACGTCGGCCGTGACGAAGCTGAGGTTCGCAGCAAATATAACCTCTGCAACAACGTCGAACTGCGCCAGGACGAGGACGTGCTGGACACCTGGTTCAGCTCCGGCCTGTGGACGTTCTCCACTCTCGGCTGGCCCGAGCAGACCGAGTTTCTCAAGACCTTCCACCCCACCGATGTACTCGTTACCGGTTTCGACATCATCTTCTTCTGGGTCGCTCGGATGATCATGCTGTCTACGCACCTGACCGGGCAGATTCCGTTCAAGACGGTGTATGTGCACGGTCTGGTCCGCGACGGCCAGGGTCAGAAGATGTCCAAGTCAAAGGGCAACGTGCTCGACCCGCTGGACATCGTCGACGGCATTACCCTCGACGACCTGCTGACCAAGCGCACCAGCGGCATGATGCAGCCCAAGCTCGCCGATAAGATTGCCAAGCAGACGCGCGCAGAATTCCCCGAGGGCATCGCCAGCTATGGCACCGACGCCCTGCGCTTCACCTTCTGCTCGCTGGCATCAACCGGCCGCGACGTGAAGTTCGACATGGGCCGCGTCGAGGGCTATCGCAATTTCTGCAACAAGATCTGGAATGCCGCCAACTTCGTTTTCGAGAATACCGAAGGCAAAGACACTGGCATCGATGGCGCTCCGGTTGAGTTGTCGGCGGTCGATCGCTGGATCATCTCGGCGCTTCAGCGCACCGAGGCGGAAGTGACTCGCCAGCTGGAAGCCTTCCGCTTCGACCTCGCGGCTCAAGCGCTCTACGAGTTCATCTGGGACGAGTACTGCGCCTGGTACCTGGAGCTGGTCAAGCCGGTGCTCTGGGACGAAAGCGCCAGCCTGGAGCGCCAGCGCGGCACCCGCCGCACCCTGGTGCGCGTGCTGGAAACCGCGCTACGCCTGGCTCACCCCTTCATGCCCTTCATCACGGAAGAAATCTGGCAGCGTGTTGCGCCCCTGGCGGGCAAGTCGGGGCCGACGCTGATGCTGCAACCCTGGCCCGAATTCAACCCGGAACGTCTCGACGAGGCAGCCGAGAACGATATCGAGTGGGTCAAGGCCTTCATGCTCGGCATCCGGCAGATCCGCGGCGAGATGAACATCTCCATGGCCAAGCGCATCGACGTGGTTCTGAGCAACGCCAGCGACTCCGATCAACGTCGGCTCTTGGATAACGAGCCGCTCCTGAAGAAGCTTGCCAAGCTGGAAAGCGTTCGTGTTCTTGCTGCCAGCGAAGAGGCCCCGCTCTCTGCCACGGCACTGGTAGGCGACATGCAGGTGCTGGTGCCGATGGCGGGCCTGATCGACAAGGATGCTGAGCTCGCTCGTCTGGACAAGGAAATCGCCAGACTCGATGGGGAGGTCAAGCGTGTCGGCGGCAAGCTTGGCAACGCAGGCTTCGTCGACAAGGCACCTGCCGAGGTGATCGACAAGGAGCGCGCCAAACTGGCCGAGGCCGAACACGCCAAGGCCCAGCTGCTGGAGCAACGCGACCGCATCGCCACTCTGTAACAAGCCGAAGGCCAGCACTTGATGTGCTGGCCTTTTTGCTTAGGCAACCGCACTTGATTGATGACAAGTAAAAACCGGTGCGGCCGATACACTATGTCGCACATCGCACTATCGAATCACAACTGACAGGCCAGAACCGACGCGCAAATGCGCTACGACATGAAATAAGTCAGCAGCGAAGCGAACCCAACCGGGTAGCCGTACGCGCAGCCGTTAACGATGTAGGTATCGCCCTGCGTGTCGCGGTCGCACTTAATTCAATCGCACCGCTAGTCGCCCATTTTTTTTAGCCTGTCAGCCACCGCGCCAACTTCGACAATAACGAACGGCCGGTCCGGTTTCTAAAAAATGGAGCCCCTCCGATGTATGTCCTCATGGCAGTTGTATTCGTGCTCGGCTATCTCTGTATAGCTTTCGAGCACCCGCTGAAAATCGACAAGGCCGCGGCCGCAATCCTGACTGCTGTGCTGTGTTGGACAGCACTGGTATTCGGCGCCGACACTATCGTCCCGTTACTGCAGCCGGGGAGCCATAATCCGGGGGACTCATCCGCCGTCGTGGTCGAATCACTCAGGCATCACCTGGGCGAAATATCGGAGATCCTGTTCTTCCTCCTCGGCGCCATGACCATTGTCGAGCTGATCGACTCCCATGAAGGGTTCAAGGTCATCACCGATCGTATCCAGACCCGCAAGCGCGTTCAGTTGCTGTGGATCATCGGCTTTTTGACCTTCTTCCTCTCGGCCGCGCTGGATAACCTGACCACCACCATCGTCATGGTCTCGTTGCTTCGCAAGCTGATCCGTGGCCGCCCCGAGCGTTGGCTGTTCGTCGGTGTCGTGGTCATCGCCGCCAACGCTGGTGGCGCCTGGAGCCCAATTGGCGACGTCACCACCACCATGCTCTGGATCGGTAACCAGATCACCGCCTCGGGCGTGATTGTCGGCTTGTTCCTGCCGAGTCTGGTCTGCCTGCTGGTGCCTTTGCTGATTCTCAGCTTCCGCATGAGCGGCGAAGTGCCTCGCCCCCGCGCACGCGCTCACCTCGCAGAAACAAACCCACCCACCACTACGGCGTTCGAACGCAACCTGGTGCTGGCGCTCGGTATCGGTGCGCTGGTGTTCGTGCCCATCTTCAAGACCGTCACCCACCTGCCTCCTTACATGGGCATTCTGTTCGGGCTCGGCGTGCTCTGGGTCACCACCGAATTCCTGCACAGGCACAAGGAAGACGATCACAAGCACCCGCTTTCTGTGGTGGGTGTTCTGCGCAAGGTGGATACGCCGAGCGTGCTGTTCTTCCTTGGCATCCTACTCGCTGTTGCAGCACTGGCCACTGCCGGCCATCTCACGCAGGTCGCGGTTGCATTGCGCGAGTCGATGGGCCACATCTACCCGATCAATTACACCATTGGCCTACTTTCAGCGGTGGTGGACAACGTGCCGCTGGTGGCCGGTTCTATGAAGATGTATCCGCTGGTCAGCCCTGCCGTGCTCGCCGCGTCCGCACCGGAAGAAGCCGCCTGGCTGTCTCAATTCGTCGTCGACGGCAACTTCTGGGAAATGCTGGCCTACTGCGCAGGAACAGGTGGCAGCACACTGATCATTGGCTCGGCTGCAGGCGTAGCCGCCATGGGTATGGAAAAGATCAGCTTCACCTGGTACGTCAAGCGCGTCAGCCTGTTGGCTTTCCTCGGTTACACTGCCGGCGCCGTGACTTACATAGGCATGCTCGCCCTACGCTGAGCAAATCGCCAAAAACGGGCCATCGAGCAGCGCAATGCGGCTCGGCAGCTCGATGACCAGTTTTGGAAGACCGGATGACCATCAGCAAGACCAAAAGCAGCTTCTACCGGCGACTCTATGTCGCCTGGCTGATCGATACTGGGGCCGCTACCAGTGTGCCTGCATTGATGGCCGCGACAGGCATGCCCAGGCGTACGGCTCAGGATACCCTTGCGGCCCTGGCCGAACTCGACATCGATTGCCGCTTCAGTCAGGACAACGGCGAGCGGCACAATGCCGGCCACTACCGCATTCACGACTGGGGCGCGATCGATCGCCAATGGATCGAGCGTAACCTAGCCCAGCTAAAGTCCACCCTCGGCTACCCCTGATCGCCTCGACATGAACACCGACCTGCTGCTGGTTCTGGGACTGCTCGCCACCTGTGTGGGGCTGTTCATCATCAATCGGCCGCGAATGGATGTCGTCGCCCTGCTCGCCATGGTGGCGCTTCCACTTACCGGGATCCTGAGCGTTCCCGAAGCGCTTGCCGGCTTCAGCGACCCCAGCGTGGTACTGATCGCCGCATTGTTCGTGATCGGCAATGGCCTTGTGCGTACCGGTATCGCTTATCGCCTGGGTGAATGGTTGATGCACTCTGCGGGCAGCAGCGAGACGCGATTGCTGGTCCTGCTGATGCTCGCGGTGGCCGGGCTGGGTTCGGTGATGAGCTCTACCGGGGTGGTGGCGATCTTCATCCCCGTGGTGCTGAGCATTGCCGCGAAGATGCACGTCTCGCCGCGTCGCCTGATGATGCCGCTGGCGTTTGCCGGTTTGATGAGCGGCATGCTCACCCTGGTCGCGACGCCGCCGAACATGGTGGTGCACAGCGAGCTGCGACGTGCCGGATTCGATGGTTTCGCCTTTTTCAGCTTCGCCCCGATCGGCTTGACGATTCTCGTGCTGGGTATCGCCTACATGCTGCTGGCACGGCGCTGGCTGGGGCAATCGAGCACCTCGGATGCCCTGACCGAACCCCGCGACACGCTCGCCGCGCTGGCTCAGCGTTATCGCCTGCCAGAACGCGAGCGACGCCTTCGCGTGCTGCCTCGCTCACCACTGGCCAACCAGGCGCTCGACGAACTGAAGCTGCGAACTCAATACGGCATCAATGTCATCGCCATCGAACGGCAACAGCGCTTCCGACGCCTGCTGCTGATCGCCACCGGCAACAGTCAGCTGCTGGTCGGTGACATACTGCTGGTCGATCTGGCGAGTCCGGCCATCGGGCTATTAGGGGCTTACGAGGAGCTGGGCCTGGAACCCCTGCAACTCAACACTTCTTACTACAGCGATCACTCACGTGAGCTGGGCCTTGCCGAGGTTGCCCTTCCGCCTGACTCGAGCCTGCCCGGCAAGACCATTCAGGCGCTGGGCTTTCGCTCCCGTCACAAGCTCAACGTGGTTGGGCTGCGGCGAAACCGGGAAGCGCTACAAGGCCTTCTGGTGGACGAAAAGCTCAAAGCCGGCGACGCCCTTCTGGTGGCCGGAGGCTGGAAGCATATCCATCGCCTGCAAGGCATGAACCGGGATTTCCTGGTACTTAGTCTCCCTGCCGAGGTCGATGACGTGGCCCCGGCCGCCAACCAGGCACCCTTTGCGCTGCTGGGGCTGGCGGTAATGGTGGGGCTGATGGTCAGCGGCCTTGTTCCGAATGTGCTTGCCGCGCTGATCGGTTGCCTGGTGATGGGGCTGTTTCGCTGTATCGACATGGACAGCGCCTACAAGGCGATTCACTGGCAAAGTCTTGTCTTGATCGTCGGTATGCTGCCCTTCGCCCTTGCACTGGAGAAGACTGGTGGTATCGCACTGGCGGTCTCTGCCCTGATCGGGTTGTTCGGGGACGCAGGACCACAGGTCTTGCTGGCCTGCCTGTTCCTGCTAACGGCAATCATCGGGTTATTCATCTCCAACACCGCAACCGCTGTACTGATGGCACCGGTAGCAATATCCACCGCCGAACAGCTTGGTGCGTCACCGTATCCCTTCGCGATGATCATCGCGCTGGCTGCTTCCGCCGCGTTCATGACTCCGATCTCGTCTCCGGTGAACACGCTGGTTCTTGGGCCTGGCAACTATCGATTCGCCGACTTCGTGCGCATCGGTGTGCCGTTCACTCTACTGGTCATGTTGACGTCGGTAATCATGGTTCCGCTGCTCTTCCCCCTATGAGTAGCGCGCTCATTAATCACTAGCGTGGTCCCGGGTCGCAGCTGTCGGTAAGCTCAACCCTTTTGCACGTCTGGTTGATATCGATGTCCCAACGTCCCGCCCTCTTTCCCGTGCTCCTGGCTGGCGCGACGCTGCTGCTCGTCGTTCACGGGCTCGGGCGCTTCGTTTACACGCCCCTGCTGCCCTGGTTGGTGGAGGATGGCGTCCTGACCGTGCAACAGGGCGCGAGCATTGCCAGCTGGAACTATCTCGGCTATCTGGTCGGCGCGCTGCTCGCGTTGCGCTGGTATCGCGTCGCCCAGATTCGTCGCAGCCTGCCCTGGGCGCTGGGACTGCATGTGCTGAGTACGCTGGCACAGACCCAGGCCGAATCTGCCGAGGCGCTTTCGGCACTGCGCCTACTCAACGGGATCAGCAATGGTCTGGTTTTCGTTCAGGCACCTTCGCTGATTCTCGAGTGGCTGGCCCGCCATCGCCGTACATCTTCGAGCGGGCTGGTTTACCTGGGCGCCTGTGTCGGGCTGGTGGTCTCCAGTTTAATGGTCAGCCTGAGCAACGGCGTGCTCGAAGGCGCCGAGCGTTGGTGGCCTGCGGCGCTGCTTTCGATTCCGCTGGCATGGTGGGGTTGGCGCCAACTGGCCAGGCTGGACATGCCGCCGGAACAACTCCCCGAGAACCAGGCGACGCCTCGCAGCGGGCGGCTGCTCGATCGGGCAAGTACGCCGCTGTTCCTCTCCTACGCTGGCGCTGGCATGGGCTACATCCTGCCGATGACCTTTCTGCCGATGGTGGCCCGGTTGCAGGTCGAGCCCGGCGACATATTGGTCGAGAGCAGCTGGCTGGTGGTCGCAATTGCGACGCTTCCCTCACCCTGGCTCTGGAATCGATTGGGGGCGTTGCTCGGCGATACGCAGGCACTGCGCTTGAGCTACGTCACTCAATTGGCTGGCGTGCTGGCTGCGCTTTTGCTGCCAGGCGCCACAGGGATTCTGCTGTGCGCGGTGCTGGTCGGAGGCACCTTTCTCGGAACGGTATTACTGACCCAGCGGCTGGCTCGCGCACTTCACCCGCATCAGGGACCACGTCTATCCGCGGCGCTGATTGCCCTTTACAGCCTGACCCAGCTAGCCGGCCCGTGGCTTACAGGAATCTGGCTAACCATGGGCGGTTCGCTGCACAGTGCCTTCTGGCTCGGCGCCGGCGCCCTGCTCTGGGGGCTGGTCTGGATGCTGCTGGTGCCACGTCGCGCCTGAAACCTGTGGGACAATGCCCCACTTCAAGCGCCACCAGCAGCCGAACATGAAAACGCCGAAACCAGCTATCACTCCGCCACGCGCCGCAAACCAAGCCGCAGCCAAAGGCACCCTGCATCCTCGCAATCGCCATACCGGACGCTACGACTTTCCAGCGCTCATCGCCGGTAATCCTGAGCTGGCCCAGTTCGTGGTCATCAACCCCTACGGCAAGCAGAGCATCGACTTTGCTGATCCGACTGCGGTACGGGTGTTCAACCGCGCACTGCTCAAGCAGTTCTACGGCATCGTTCATTGGGATATTCCACCAGGCTATCTGTGCCCGCCGATTCCGGGACGGGCCGATTACCTGCATGGGCTGGCTGATCTGCTGGCAGACGATAACGAAGGTGAGATCCCGCGCGGCTCGCGAATCCATGCCTTGGACATCGGTACCGGAGCCAACTGTATCTATCCGCTGATCGGTTTGCGTGAGTATGGCTGGCAGTTCACTGGCTCCGACGTCGATGCAACCGCATTGGCATCGGCACGCACCATCGTTTCCGCCAACAAGCTGAACAACGGCATCGCTCTGCGTCAGCAGTCCGACTCACGGCACGTGTTCGAACACCTGGTGCAACCCGACGACCGGTTTGACCTCACGCTCTGCAATCCACCCTTCCATGCTTCGCAGGCGGAGGCCAGCAGTGGCAGCCAACGCAAATGGCGCAACCTAGGAAAGCTGGATCCCAAGCGCAAATTGCCGGCATTGAATTTCGGTGGTCAGGCGGCCGAGCTCTGGTGCGAAGGGGGTGAGGCGGCATTCATTGCCAGGCTGGCAGATGAAAGCAAGGTTGTGGGTAAGCAGATCTGCTGGTTCAGTACGCTGGTTTCCAAGGCAGGCAATGTGCAGCCGCTGGAGGCACGCCTGAAGAAACTCGGTGCGGTGCAGGTTCGCACCTGCGACATGTCTCAGGGGCAGAAGCGCAGCCGCTTCGTCGCCTGGAGCTTCCTCGATGATGCAGCGCGCGCTCAGTGGCGCGCGGACTACTGGACCGATCGCAAGCTCGGCTGATCAGCCGGGCCATCAATTCAGACAGCGAGATCCCAGCGCTGGCGATCTTTCAGGGCAAGAGTCTGGATATAACGCGGCTCGCCGTTGATCTCTTCCAGCTCGGTCATACCGGCGAGTTCACCCACTACGCGGTAGCGTTTGCCGACGCGCTTGTCCTGCAGTGGATAGAGTTGGGCGATTTGTTGGGCGAGTTCGGTAAGGGTGGACATGGTTCGGTAGCTCCAGATAACTGCATGCCGCAGCTTTTTACAGGCCTTTGATTACGATTAGGCGACAGCTTTCGTTCGTCTCGCTTGTTTGAGAGAGGTGCTAAGGATTGATTCCCTCGCCGTAACAAAAACTGACCAAACGATTGATCAACAAACCCCCATGCCCAGCTGCAACAGGGCTAGCCCTCCCTGCTGCCAGCCCCACCATGCCGCCACGAGAAGCAGCACCGCCAGCGCGACACCACCAGTCCACAGCCAGATCCTTTGCATCAGGCCGTACCTGCAGCCAAACGCACACGCTCGACCGGCTGTTCACGAATTGGCCAGTTGAGCGCTGCCGCCATCAGACTCAGCGCAATGGAAATCTGCCAGACCAGATCGTAGCTGCCGGTCGTGTCATACACCCATCCGCCCAGCCAGCCGCCGAAGAACGAGCCGATCTGGTGGAACAGAAACACGATCCCGCCAAGCATCGACAGATTGCGAACGCCAAACAGCGTGGCAACTGTGCCATTGGTTAGCGGAACGGTGGAGAGCCAGAGCAGCCCCATGGCGATGCCGAACGCATAAGCAGTCCACAGCGTCAGCGGGGCGAAGAAGAATGCGCTGATCACCACCGCTCGCATCAGATACAGGGCCGTCAGAAGCTTGGGCTTGGAATAGCAACCACCCAACCAGCCCGCTGTGTAGGTGCCAACGATATTGAACAGCCCGACCAGCGCCAGCACCGTGGTGCCAGCAATCGCAGGCAGCTGCTTGTCCACCAGATAAGCCGGCAGGTGGATGCCGATGAACACCACCTGAAAGCCGCAAACGAAGAAACCTAACGCCAACAGGCGGAAACCCGAATGGCTGACTGCCTCGCGCAGCGCCTCCACCAGTGTCTGCTGCGGCCCGGTCACTGGCGCCGGAGGGCCGCTACGCAGCATCAAAGCGAGCGGCATGATCAGCGCAACCAGCAGCCCAAGCGCCAGCAAGGCAGACGACCACCCCAACCAACCGATCAGGCCAAGCGTACCGGGCAGCATCGCAAACTGACCAAACGAGCCAGCTGCACTGGCGATACCCATGGCCATGCTGCGTTTCTCGGCAGGCACCGCCCTTCCAACTGCGCCGAGGATTACGGAGAACGAAGTACCGGAGAGCCCGAGCCCGATCAGCAGCCCCGCACTCAGCGACAGTGAAACCGGCGAGTCGGCCCCAGCCATCAACAGCAGGCCAACGGCATAGAGCACGCCGCCTATCAGTACCGCCCGTGCCACGCCGAAGCGATCCGCCAGCGCCCCGGTGACCGGCTGCGCGATTCCCCAGATCAGGTTCTGCAAGGCGATCGCAAAAGCGAACACCTCACGCCCCCAACCGAACTCGGCGCTCATGGGCGGCAGGAACAGTCCGAAACCATGCCGCGTGCCAAGAGACACGGCGAGGATCAACGAGCCGCCAAGCAGGATCCAGAAACTGTTGCGCCAAATCGCATTCATCGCCGACACACTTAGCAAAAATTGAAGGGCATCCATCTTACCCGCATCGCCCTATCCGTCTGCATCCACTTTTTGCCCAGCGGTGCCTGGGGCTGCTCGGTTAAACTGGCCGCCATCTGCCTCACCCGATGCGAGTACCCCATGCCGATTCGCCACTGCATAGTTCATCTGATCGAGAAAAAGCCGGACGGCACCCCCGCCGTTCTACATGCCCGGGAGTCGGAGCTGGGCGACTCACAAGCCATCGAAAACCTGTTGGCCGATCTCAATGAGAGCTACAACGCCAAGCAGGGCAAGGCCTGGGGCTTTTTCCACGACGAGTCCGGTGCCTACCCGTTCAGCGGCTGGCTGACGCAGTACATGGACGGCAATCAGGACTTCACCGCATTCAGTCGCAAGGCAGTCGAGCACCTGCAAAAGCTGATGGAGGAATCCAACCTCTCGACGGGCGGTCACGTGCTGTTCGCGCACTACCAGCAAGGGATGACGGACTACCTGGCCATCGCCCTGCTGCACCATAGCAATGGCGTAACCGTGACCGACTCGCTGGATGTGGCCGAAGCGAGGCATCTCGATCTTGGGCAGCTGCATCTGGCCACCCGGATCAACATCTCGGAATGGAAGAACAACCAGCAATCCCGGCAGTACATCTCCTTTATCAAAGGCAAGAATGGCAAGAAGGTCTCGGAGTACTTCCGTGACTTCATCGGCTGCCAGGAAGGCGTCGATGGCCCGGGTGAAACACGAACGCTGCTCAAGGCCTTCAGCGACTATGTCGAGAGCGAAGACCTTCCGGAAGGCAAGGCCCGCGAGAAAACCTGCGCGCTGGTCGGTTACGCAAGCAGCCAGGCCAAGATCGGCGAGCCTATGTCGCTCGAAGAACTGTCCGGCGTCATCGACGAAGAACGCCCGCGGGCCTTTTACGACCACATCCGCAACAAGGACTACGGCCTGTCACCCGAGATTCCCGCAGACAAGCGCACTCTCAACCAGTTTCAGCGCTTTACCGGACGCGCCGAAGGCCTGTCGATCAGCTTCGAGTCGCACCTGCTGGGCTCGAAAGTTGAGTACGACGAGGCGCGTGACATGCTCATCATCCGTAATCTGCCAACGCAGCTGACCGACCAGCTAAAACGTCGCAAAGGCTGACCTCCAAACTGTCGCAGCCGAGACACCCCAACCGGCTGCAACTTCCAATGAGCGTGTCATCGCTGAACGACGACTAAACGAACGTCAGACTGTGCGGAATGAAATGCCCTTTTGTCAGTCACATGGGCTGCTCAAACGCCGCGACCACCCGTGCTCCCCGTTCAGCTAAGGATCAACAATGGATTGGCTACACCTGATTATTCTGTCCCTGGTGCAGGGCATCACCGAATTTCTTCCGATTTCTTCCTCTGCTCACTTGATCCTCCCCTCGCAGGTATTCGGCTGGCCGGACCAGGGCCAGGCATTCGACGTCGCAGTACACGTCGGCACACTGCTCGCGGTACTCCTCTGCTTTCGTCACGAAGTGATCGCCACCACTCGCGGTTGGCTGGCGCATGTTTTCCGTCAGCAGGTCAGTGCTGAGAGTCGCCTGGGCTGGGCGATCATCATTGGTACATTGCCAGCTGCCATAGCCGGCCTGCTGCTGGAGGACTACATCGAGCAGTACACCCGTTCGATGCTGGTCATCGCCGCCACGACCATCATCTTCGGTCTGGTGCTCTGGTACGCCGACGTCAAAGGGCGGCGGGTCGTGGAAATGGATCATCTGACCTGGAAAAGTGCACTGATCATCGGCTTCGCCCAGGCCCTGGCGCTTATCCCAGGCACTTCCCGCTCGGGCATCACCATGACTGCCGCCTTGCTGCTTGGCTTCACTCGGCAGGCCGCGGCGCGCTTTTCCTTTCTTCTATCGATTCCACTGATTCTTGCTGCGGGCGGGCTGAAGGCCGTGGAACTGGCTCAATCCGGTGAAGCGGCACCCTGGAACGATATCTTCATCGGCACGGCGCTTTCTTTCGTTGCCGCGTTCCTCTGTATCAAGCTGTTCCTCAAAGCACTCGATGCGCTGGGCATGCTGCCGTTCGTGGTCTATCGCCTGCTACTTGGTGTCACCCTGCTATTCATCGCGCTTTAACGCCATTGCAGCGGCCCGCTGACCAGAGACCATCGGTCAGCGGGCGCTGTTTCAACGCGCGTCGATGCGGTAGCCAATACGCGGGAAGTGCACGTGCACCACGCCGGCGCGCTCGTCCTCGCGACGCAGGATAAGCTCCTCGACACCCGCGAAAACCAGCTCGCCTTCCACCGGATCGGTTCCGTAGTCCACCGCGGAAATGGTCACCTGCTGCCCGGCCTGAAAGCCGTTTGGCTCGAAGAAGTTCTCATCAGGCAATGGGGCTGGCGTCGCTTCGCGGGACACTTTCAGCGCATCTTCTGCACTCAGCTCACTAAGCGAGCCGTGGCCCACGCCCAGAACCTTGCCCAACCAGGCCGAGACTTCGGGATAGTCATCGACAAGGGGCGCGGTCACCGGCGTGCCCTTGAGGAACCACAGGCAATGCGCCACGGAGAAGTCTGCGACGCAAGGCGCGTCGCCCAGCAGAAACTCGCCCTCGCCACGTGCCAGCTGCTGCTGCAGACGTGCCATCAGAACCGGCCAGTGATTCTTGGCCTGCTCCAGTGGAATACGCGCCACCGATCCGCCACTGAACAGCGCTGCGCGGTCCTTGCTGAATACCTGCACGAACTCCTTGGGCACCTGGGCAAAGCGCATTGCCATGGATTCGGGCTGGAACACCAGACTGACCGCATGCAGGAACAACACCGAGTCGGCCCACTGTGCCAGCGTGGCGGCGACGAACTCCCGCCCTTCCGGGAACAGCGCAGGGGTGCTTTTCTCCGCTTCGAGCCGGCGTGCCATCAAGGCTGTATCGCAATACACGTCAGCTCCGATCTGCAGCACCGGGGTCCGCCGATAACCACCGGTCAGCGCCGTCAGATCAGGCTTGGGCATGATTGGCGGAATCTGGACCGACCGCCACGACAGCTGCTTGAAGCCCAACATCAGGCGCGCCTTCTCGGCGAAGGGTGAGGTGGGATAGTGGTGCAGGATGATCTCGTGCATTGCAGGCTCCGCCGGTCTTGTATGAAGACCAGCAGCTTACTCGCGCCAAAGGAGGCAGCCTACCCGTTCAGCTGATTGCCTGGGCATTCACCGAAACGGGGCCGGACTTCGCCGAAACAAGCGCTTCCTTTGCAGATTTCTTCAATTGCTTAATGGCGCGCTCGCGACGCAGTGCATCGCCCTTGGTAGTGCAACACTCCACATAGACGAGCGCGACCGCTGGGCTGGAATGAAAAAATCGTGCACCACGCCCATTCTGGTGAGCGGCGAAACGGCGCTGAGCATCATCGCTGATGCCACAGTACAGCGAGCCGTTCGCAGCGCGAACCAGATAGACATACCAGGGTTTGTCTGTGGTGGTGGTCATCCAGATAGCCCGTGCAGAAAGCGCCGATACCGTAACGAACGGCTTCAAGGCCGCGGATTGTCCTGACGCCCATCCAGAATGGCAAGGACATGGGCAGCGGACTTGCGAGCCCGCGCTAATTGCCGACATTTGCAGATACATTTGCCGCCGCAGCGTCGATCCAGCGGAGCCCCCGGCAATGGTGACGGTTGCCCGGGGTTGCTGCTTCGCTTAGCAAAGTCCGTCGATCCTGTCGAGATATGGTGGCGGTTCGCCTTTGCGTATACTGCGCCGATGTTTGCCCAAACCGCGTTCCGCAAGCGCTGCACCTCCTGGTTGCTGGCGACCGGACTCTTCCTGATGCTCAGCAGCTGCGCCGAACCGCCCAGCGCCCTCGAGCGTATTAAGGAGGAAGGTGTACTGCGCGTGATCACTCGCAACAGCCCTTCCACCTATTTCCAGGACCGTAACGGCGAAGCCGGCTTCGAGTACGAGCTGGTCCAGCGCTTCGCTAGCCATCTCGGCGTCGAGCTGCAAATCGAAACTGCAGACAGCATTGATGAAATCTTCACCCGCCTGAACCGCCCGGGCGGTCCTGCCCTGGCCGCCGCCGGCCTGGTGGCCAGCGAAGGCCGGATGGACTCGGCGCGTTTTACCCAGCCTTATCTCGACGTCACGACCCAGGTTGTCTATCGCCGAGGGCAACGACGACCGACCCAACCAGAAGACCTGATCGGCAAGCGCATTCTGGTGCTCAAGGGCAGTAGCCAGGCAGAAAAGCTCAGGGCGCTGCAAGCCGAGCTGCCGGAACTTCGCTACGAAGAGTCCGACGCGGTTGAAGTGGTCGACCTGCTGCGCATGGTGGACGAGGGCCAGGTTGATCTGACCCTTGTGGAATCCAACGAGCTTGCACTTAACCAGGTGTATTTCACCAACGCCCGAGCTGCCTTCGATCTCGGCGAGCAGAACAGCCTGTCATGGATCATCGGCAAGGGCGAAGACGAAAGCGTGCTTGAGGCGGCCAATCAGTTCCTCACCCAGGCGCGCGAGAACGGAACCCTGCAGCGGTTGCGCGAGCGCTATTACGGCCACGTTGATGTCCTTGGCTATGTCGGCGCCTACGCTTTCGCCAAGCATCTGCAACAGCGCCTGCCGCGGTATGAAAAGGTTTTCCGCGAGACGGCGAAGAAACACGGTGTCGATTGGCGCCTGCTCGCCGCCATCGGCTATCAGGAGTCGCACTGGCAGCCTGAAGCGACCTCCAAGACTGGAGTGCGCGGCCTGATGATGCTGACCCTCAATACCGCCAAGGCGATGGGCGTGAACAACCGCCTCGACCCGGTTCAAAGCATTCAGGGGGGCGGCAAATACATCGCGCGGGTACACGCCAATCTTCCCGACAGCATTCAGGAACCGGACCGCACCTGGTTCGCTCTCGCCGCCTATAACGTTGGCGGCGGCCATCTGGAAGATGCGCGCAAACTGGCCGAGGGCGAGGGGCTGGATCCGAACAAGTGGCTGGACGTTAAGCAGATGCTGCCTCGCTTGTCCCAGAAGCAGTGGTACACCAAGACGCGCTATGGCTATGCGCGCGGCGGCGAGCCGGTTCATTTCGTGGCGAACATCCGCCGTTACTACGACATCCTTACATGGGTAACCCAGCCGCAGATGGAAGGCCAGCAGCTGGTCCACAGTGACATCCACATTCCTGGCATCAATTCCACCGAACTGGGTGAAGTCCTGCCACCGCTCTGAGCCAGCTGCGTGAATCGAGCGTCAAGGCCTCCCAATGGGCGCGAAGCTTCCCCCGGTATGCTCGGCCAGCACCGCAGCAGCCAATTCCACCTCCAACCCTCTTCGACCGGCACTGACATAGATGCTCGGCTGCGCTTGGGCCGAATTGTCGATGAACGTGCGCAGCCGCTTCTTCTGCCCCAACGGGCTGATGCCACCGACCAGATAGCCGGTGGCACGTTGCGCGGCCATGGGGTCGGCCATGTCTACCTTCTTCACCTTCGCCGCCTGAGCGAGCGCCTTGAGATCGAGCGTGCCGGCAACCGGAACGACGGCAACCAGCAACTCATTCTTCTCGCTGCATGCGAGCAAGGTCTTGAATACGCGTGAGGGCTCAAGCCCAAGCTTTTCGGCCGCTTCCAGACCGTAGGAGGCGGATTTCGGATCGTGTTCATAGCTGAGCACCTGATGCTCGGCTTTGGCTTTTTTCAGCAGATCAATAGCGGGCGTCATTTGGCGAGCGTTAATGGTTACGGAGAGAGCGCTACCTTAGCCAAAACAAAACGGCCCGCACAGTCTGCGGGCCAAGGATGCGTGTCACGCTCGACCGCGAGACGAGCCCCAAGCGGCCCGCTTCATGCAACCCGGGCCTGAAGCGCCGAACGCAACTGCCGGGCCGCTGCGACCATGTTGACCAATGCCGCCTCGGTTTCCGGCCAGGCGCGGGTTTTCAGGCCGCAGTCAGGATTGACCCAGAGGCGCTGTGCCGGGATCCGCTCGCTGGCCTGCTCCAACAGCTGAACCATCTCCGCCGTATCCGGCACCCTCGGCGAATGAATGTCATACACGCCAGGGCCGATGTCGTTGGGGTAGTCGAAGGCACGGAACGCCTCGAGCAACTCCATCTGCGAACGCGATGTTTCAATGGTAATGACGTCAGCATCCATCGCCGCAATCGCCTCGATCACATCGTTGAACTCGCTGTAGCACATGTGCGTATGAATCTGCGTTTCATCACGTACGCCACTGGCGCACAGGCGGAACGCATCGACCGCCCAATCCAGATAGTGACTCCACCCTGCGCGCCGCAGCGGCAAGCCTTCGCGGAAGGCTGCTTCGTCGATCTGGACGATCTTGATGCCTGCCGCTTCGAGATCGCAGACTTCATCGCGGATCGCCAGGGCCAGCTGCCGCGCCTGTTGCTCGCGGCTGACGTCCTCGCGGGTAAAGGACCACATCAGCATGGTCACCGGGCCGGTCAACATGCCCTTGATGACCTTGCTGGTCTGCTGCTGGGCGTAGCGAATCCACTCGACCGTCATCGGTGCCGGCCGGCTGATATCCCCGTAGATCACCGCGGGCTTCACACAACGAGAGCCGTAGCTCTGCACCCAACCGAAGCGCGTGAAGGCGTAGCCGTCCAACTGCTCGGCGAAATACTCGACCATGTCATTGCGCTCGGCCTCGCCATGCACCAGCACGTCCAGACCCAGCTGCTCCTGCACCGACACGGCGTGGCGAATCTCGGCCTGCATCACATCCGTGTAATCGGTCAGCGACAACTTGCCCTGCTTGAATGCCTGGCGTGCGAGACGAATCGATGACGTTTGCGGGAAGGAGCCGATGGTGGTGGTGGGAAACGCCGGCAGCGCGAGCTGCTCACGCTGCTTCACGATTCGGCTCGCGAACTTCGATTGACGCTGACTGTGTTCTGGCGTGATCGCCGCCAACCGCTCCCTGACTTCGGACTTGTGAATAAGCGGCGACCCTGCCCGGCTGGACTGCACCTCGCGACTACTCTGCAGCGCAACCTGCACCTCCACGTCATCTGGCTGATCAACCGCGCGCGCCAGCACTGCGACCTCGACGCATTTCTGTACAGCGAAGGCAAGCCAGCTTTTGAGCTCTGTATCAAGCTGGTCTTCACGGTGGAGATCCACCGGCGTGTGCAGTAACGAGCAGGACGGTGCGACCCAGAGCCGTTCGCCCAAACGCTCGGCGGCGTGATTCAGAACATCCAGCGCCTTGTCGAGATCGCAGCGCCACACGTTGCGGCCATTCACCAGGCCCAGCGAAAGGATTTTGTACGCGGGCAAGCGATCGAGGATGACCGGGTACTGGTCCGGCGCACGTACCAGATCGATGTGCAGCCCATCGACCGGCAGCGCAGCGGCCAAACCGAGATTGTCCTCCAGACCGCCAAAGTAGGTTGCAATCAACTTTTTCAACGGCGCGCGCTGCAGCAGGTTGTAGGCCCGTTCGAACGCATTCTTCCAGTCCTGCGGCAAATCCAGGACGAGAATAGGCTCGTCGATCTGTACCCATTCCACACCTTGTGCAGCAAGCCGCTCGAGGACCTCCCCGTAGAGCGGCAGCAATCGTTCGAGCAGGTCCAGCTTGTCGAACGACTCGCCCTTGGCCTTCCCCAACCAGAGATAGGTCAGGGGTCCGATGAGCACAGGCTTGATCCTGTGTCCCAGCGCCATGGCCTCTTCCGCCTCATCGAAAAGCTGCGTCCAGGACAGACTGAACTGCTGATCGACACTGAATTCCGGGACCAGATAGTGGTAGTTGGTATCGAACCACTTGGTCATCTCCTGTGCCTGGGCACCACCGCAGCAGTTGTGAGTTACGCCCCGTGCCATGGCAAACAAGGTCTCGAGGGACGACTGGCCATCGGCTGGCAGGAAGCGCTCGGGCACCACGCCGAACATCAGCGAGTGAGTCAGAACGTGGTCGTACCAGGCGAAGTCGCCGACTGGCAGGAGTTCGATACCTGCCTCGGCCTGCAGCTGCCAATGCGCCGCTCGCAAATTACGACCGACTTCGCGCAAGCCGGCTTCGCTCAGTTCACCTTTCCAGTAATCCTCAAGTGCTTTTTTAAGCTCTCTGTCAGCACCGATTCGTGGAAAGCCCAGGGAATGAGCAACAGCCATAACAATCTCCAATCCGTTCATTTGCGATGGAGGGAAGTGTGGCTGCGGATCTTTAGTGAAACAAACTCATGAAATTCTTGATGATCGAGAATCTAATTCATTAAGGACATTTTGATTATTGAGTCCTCTAAAAATCAGGCGGACTGACACGAGCGAAACATGACTGGAGAGGAACCGCAGAACCTCAAGACGCTGTTGCAGCTTCTGGAAGAGGCTGGCGAGCCGGACGAGCCGATTTCCATAGAGGGCATGCTCGAAGCGACCGGCCAGCGAAGCTTTGGCGCCCTGTTGCTGATTCCAGGGCTGCTGTTGTTCTCTCCCCTGTCAGGGATCCCCGGCCTTCCGACCTTTTTTGCGGTCATGATTGGATTGATCGCGATGCAGCTGCTGGTTGGGCGCACGCACTTCTGGCTCCCCAAATGGTTGCTTAACCGCTGCGCCTCGCGAAGCAAGTACGATCGCGCCATCGCCTTTCTCAAACGTCCCGCCCGGCTGATTGATCGCCTGATACGGCACCGGCTGACGGTGCTCACCGAAGGCATTGCCGTCTATATCAACGCGCTGGTGTGCCTGTTGATCGCCGTGGCCATGCCGCCGCTCGAGCTGATCCCGTTCGGCAATTCGGTAGCCGGAGCAGCGCTTACATTGATCGGGCTGGGAATGATGGCGCGCGACGGCGCTCTAGTGATCGCCGCGTTTTTACCGCTTGGTCTGTTGGCGTATCTGGCCAGTCGCCTGTGGATGTAGACGTTTCGTCGTCTTCTATTGCAAGCGCCGAGTAAACCGTGCGCTGTGCGTCGCTGCCTCGACAAGTGTCGTCGCGCTGGGCACACTTCGCCGCCTTAGATGAGGAACGCTCATGCCAGGAAGGCAGTTCCGCGAATGTCTCTCATGACAGCTGGCCACATAGCAGGAATCGCAGCATGCTTGAAATCCGACACCTGAAAACACTTCACGCACTGCGCGAAACGGACAGCCTTGTCGATGCGGCCGAACGCTTGCATCTGACCCAATCGGCACTGTCACACCAGTTCAAGGAACTCGAAGAGCGGCTTGGCGTACAACTCTTCGTGCGCAAGACCCGCCCGGTGCGCTTTACCAGTGCCGGGTTGCGCCTGCTGCAGCTGGCGGACAACATGTTGCCCCAACTTCGCAGTGCCGAGCGTGATCTTGCGAGACTGGCAGGAGGCACCGCTGGGCGCCTGCACATGGCTATCGAATGCCACAGTTGCTTTCAATGGCTGATGCCAACCATCGATCAGTTCCGTGATGCCTGGCCGGAAGTCGAGCTGGACCTGGCCTCCGGGTTTTCCTTCGCCCCCTTGCCAGCGCTGGCACGTGGCGATCTGGATCTTGTGGTCACCTCTGACCCCATCGAGCTGCCAGGCATTACCTATGTGCCCCTATTCACCTACGAAGCCCTGCTGGCTGTTGCCAACCAGCATCCGCTTGCGCCGCGCCCGTATATACGCGCCGAAGATCTGGCCAGCGAAACCCTGATCACCTATCCGGTAGAGCGCGACCGTCTCGACATCTTCACCCGTTTCCTCGAGCCGGCCGACGTCGAGCCAGCCCAGGTGCGAACCTCGGAGCTCACTGTGATGATGATGCAGCTGGTGGCGTCCGGACGGGGCGTTTGCTGCGTGCCGAACTGGGCGCTGCACGAGTACAGTGCCCGCGGTTACGTCACAGCCAAACGTCTTGGCGATAAAGGTCTGTTCGCGACGCTGTATGCGGGCATTCGCGCAGACATGCTGGATTCGCCCTTCATGCGCGATTTTCTGCTGACCGCCAAGGACACCTCGTTCGCCACGCTAGAAGGGGTCAGCGCGGCGCCGAAGATCAAGTAAACAGTCTTCAGATTTCCTGCCGGTATGGCAGCGCATCGCGCGCGGCTGCGGCGTATCGCAACACGCCCACCCGCTCCTGCTCAAGGAACTCCACCACCGCCGCGCGCAGTCCCGGATGCAGCAGGTAGTGCCAGGAACGCGTGATCACCGGCTCGAAGCCGCGGATCAGCTTGTGTTCGCCCTGGGCGCCAGCGTCGAAGCGTGACAGGCCCTCGGCTATGGCGTGATCGATGCCTTGGTAGAAGCAGGTCTCGAAGTGCAGCCGATCAAACTCGGCCAAGCATCCCCAATAACGACCGTAAAGACCTTTCCCGTCGATCAGGCTGAAAGCCATGGCCACCGGGCGACCGCTCTGTCGAGCCAGTACCACACGGATGGCCTCGGGCATACGCTCGGCCAGCAGGCTGAAGAACTCCCGCGTCAGGTAGGGCGCCTGGCCTCGGACAAGGTAGGTGTTGGCGTAGCAGGCATAGACGAAATCCCATTCCTCTTCGCTGAGCAGTCCGCCTTCGCGGCGCTCGAAATCGATCCCCTGCCCCGCCACCTGTTCGCGCTCCTTGCGCAATTGCTTGCGCTTGCGGGACGTGAGGCCGTCGAGGAAGTCCTGGAAATCCCGGTAACCACGGTTGTGCCAGTGAAACTGACAGCCGATGCGCTCGAGCCAGCCGTCACGGCCCTGGAAAACCGTGTCGGCATCCGTCTCGGTGAAATTCACATGCAGGCTGGAATAACCCTGCCCATCCAGGCTGGCGGTGAGTTGGTCGAGCAACTCACCTGCAGTTTGGCGATCACCCAGCAGGCGCGCGCCAGTTACCGGCGAGAACGGCACTGCGCAGAGCAACTTGGGGTAGTACTCGATACCCGCGCGATGGCAGGCATCGGCCCAGGCCCAATCGAACACGTACTCGCCGTTGGAGTTGGTTTTGCGGTACAGCGGCAACGCTGAAACCACCACTCCCTGCTCATCCAGGAGTAACTGATGCTGGGCACGCCATCCGCTGCGCCCACCGACACTGCCGCTGTCCTCCAGGGAAGACAGGAAAGCGTGGCGAAGAAAGGGCTGCGGTTTGTCGCCCAGCAAGGCATCCCACTGAGCGGGCGCGATGTTGGCGAGTCGGGGGAGTGTCTGGATAGGCATGTGCCTAGTCTGGCCGGTCAGCAAGCGGAACAAAAGCTCCTTCTTCGCAACGGCTGAACGCAGACCGACCGAAAACTGCACGCTCTCATAGCTCAGAATTTCAAATAGTCAATTCAGCGTCACCAAATCGTCGTCAAAACTGCGAAAAGCTGTAACCACTCCCCCTCATTCTGCCCACAGCCGCTTGGGGGGTTAGGACCCGGAGGCGGCGTAGCTACCAATCCGCGAACGCACAGAAAGGAAATATCATGCCACGCAAGCTTCTCCCCCTGACCCTCGCCATTGCCGCTGCTGTCGCGTTGCCGACCAGCGCAAACGCCTATGAAATCATCGGCAAGCAGCTGGAGATCTACGGCAAAGCCCACGTGTCAGCGGACTTCGTGGACAACGACACTGACAGCGAGCTGGCAATCGCCAGCAACTCTTCGCGTCTGGGATTCAAGGGCATCACCGAAATCAATCCGGATCTGAATGTTGTTTACCAGATCGAATCCAAAATCATCATCGACGAAGGTGGTGACAACTTTGCTGGCCGCAACACTTACGTGGGCCTGACAGGCGACTTCGGCCAAGTGCTCGTGGGCAACCAGGACACCCCGCTCAAGAACGTCCGTAACGCCTTCGACATTTTTGGCGACACCGTAGCCGATGCCCGTAACGTGGCCGATGAAGCCAACCGCCGCGCCAAGAACAGCATCCAGTACGTTAGCCCAAGCCTGAACGGCCTGGTAGCCAGCGCCATGTATGCCACCTCTTACGCTGACTACGAGACCGTGGACGGCGACATCGAAGACAACGACTACTCCCTGGCCAGCGTTGCACTGGGCTACAGCATCGGTGACCTGGAATTCAGCGCCGGCTACGAGAAGGCCGACGGCGATGATGAAGATACTGTCGCTGGCGACGTTCGCGCGTATGAATCCGATGCATTCCGGGTAGCAGCTGGCTACACCTTTGGCGCCATTCGCCTGGGTGCGATGTTCGATCATTTCGAAGAGGCTACTGAGGAAGGTGACCGCGATCGGGACGCTTGGGGTCTCAATGGTGCCTACAAGTTCGGCGCCAACACCCTGAAGCTTCAGTACATGGTCGCCGATGACTGGAGCGATACCGACGACTCCGGCGCCAGCCAGTGGAGCCTTGGCCTCGACCACAAACTGTCCAAGCAGCTGTCCGTTTACGGCATCTACAGCATGCTGAAAAACGACGACAACACTGCTGATTATCAAATCAAGGGTGGCCACGACACTGACGTCTATCAGGTCGCAGCGCTCGGTGATGACATCAACGTGTTCTCGCTGGGCATGGTTTATAGCTTCTGATCCACCTCAACACGCTCCTTTTCAGGCTTTCCTGACGCGAGCCCCCATCAATTGATGGGGGCTTTTTTTATTTCGCGGAGAACACCTGAGCGCGCCTCAAACCTCGACAGCTGGTCGTCGTGACGATAGGCATTCCCCGCACGCCCAGCCCCATGCGCTCGGTTTTATCTGCCCGAATCAGCCGCCTTGATTAGTGGGTAACGCCGGTTAGCGTGCAGGCAACCTGAGCAAATCAGGCATCGCCGCGGATATCGCCCAGGCCATCAGTTGAACGCGGCAGCCGAAGTCGAGACTGAAGTTCTGAGCGGAATTCACCGAAGAGGGCCACTGACGACAATGTCCCATCAGAAAAAGTGAACGTGGAGGTTTCGGACCACGGCAAGGGTGCTGCTGAGAACAGAGAGGATTCCCACAATGGGATGCTCATTTCCTAACGGGATCTTACGTCCGAAGATTCCGGGCCGTCGTCGCTCGCATGGAGAAGACGACGGTCGGAGCCGGCCGTTGCGTACCGGCGCGAAAAGGCGAACCTGAGCGGTTCGCCGTGCGATTACTTGCGGCGCAGAATCACGCTGCCAATCGAATAGCCAGCGCCAAACGAGCTGAGTACGCCGAGGCTACCGGAAGGCAAGTCGTCCTGATGCTTGTGGAAGGCGATGACCGAGCCGGCCGAGCTGGTGTTGGCATAGGTGTCGAGGATGACCGGCGCTTCTTCCGCGCTGGCGTCGCGGCCGAGTAGCTTGCGCACGATCAGATGGTTCATGTTGAGATTGGCCTGGTGCAGCCAGAAGCGCTTGACGGCGCTGACCTCGATTTCGTTTTCCTTCAGGTGCTCGCCGATCAGCTCGGCCACCATCGGGCAGACTTCCTTGAATACTTTGCGGCCTTCCTGGACGAACAGCTTGTCCGGATTGGTCATGTATTCCTCGGCGGTGCGGTTGAGGAAGCCGAAGTTGTTGCGGATGTTGTTGGAAAACTCGGTCGTCAGCCTGGTGCTGACCACGTCCCACTGATAGCCCGAAGTTGCCTGATCGGCACGCTCGATGATGACGGCTGTGCAGGCATCGCCAAAGATGAAGTGACTGTCCCGATCGCGGAAATTCATGTGACCGGTGCAGATTTCGGGGTTGACCATGAGCACGGCCCGAGCCTGGCCTAGCTGTACCGAATTGGCTGCATTCTGGATCCCGAATGTGGCCGAGGAACAGGCGACGTTCATGTCATAACCAAATCCCTTGATGCCCAGAGCCGCCTGCACTTCGATGGCAATCGCCGGGTAGGCGCGCTGCAGGTTGGAACAGGCAACGATCACACCGTCGATATCCGCTGCGGTCTTGCCCGCACGCTGGAGCGCCTGCTCGGCCGCCTTGACCGACATTTCACACAGGATTGACCACTGATCGTTGCTGCGCTCAGGGATGCGCGGAACCATGCGATCGGGGTCGAGGATGCCGGCTTTGTCAGTGACGAAACGGCTCTTGATGCCCGATGCCTTCTCGATGAATGCAGAACTCGATTCCGGCATCGGCTGGACGTCACCCGCCTCGATGGCAGCGGCGTTTTCGGCATTGAAACGGTTGGAGTAGGTGTTGAACGACTCGACCAGCTCGTCGTTTGAGATGCTCTGGGCAGGTGTATAAAGGCCGGTACCGCTGATGACGACGTTATGCACTGTCGTTCCTCTCGAATATTTGGCTGATCGTAGGTCGGCGTCGGAATAGAGCGAGGCCGGCCAACGCCGATGCGATCGTTCATGCCGCGTCTGTTTATATGGCGGCTATTGTGCACGAAAACGTAACAGAATCTGCAGCCCGGCGAGTAAAAGCGCACCCGGCATCACAAGTGGCAATTGCTCCGTATCGTCACCTGCCAACGCTGCAATCGAGCCTTTCGGGTATTCTTGCGCACCCCGCACAGCAGGACCCCTATCCGATGAAAGAGCCACTCGCCGAACTGATTCGCCTGATCAGCTCAGGCTGCATGAGCGATGAAGAGATCAACCGGCTCGCCGACGAAGCCGCTCAAGCCTATTCCGACCCAGAAGCCTTTCTGCAGGCTAACCCGGACATCATCTACGACGATGACTTTCCCATCCCGCTGGGCGAATGGATGATCATCGGCAGCCTGCCGGACACCGTGCTGTTTCAGGCCGACGATTACCAGCCGCTGTTCGAGCAGATCGTTGGCTCGTTCGGCCCGGCTGTGAATTTCGTGCTCAAGCCCAAACAGCTGGCGAAAACCGAACCGCTCAAGGCGCTCAATCGCATCCAGGTCCAGCTGAGCAGTCTCTATCCGGAGAAAGGCGGCTACGTGCTGGTGGATTTCAGCGAGCCGCTGGACGACGAGTTGCAAGCGGTGCTCGTCTATACCAGTGACGTGGCGCGGGTAATGGCGCTGGCTGTAGAAGTGGGCATCTACGCAGCGCCCTCGCTGGCTGCACTACAAGCTGAAAACGAAGACGACGCCTAGCGTCGACGCAACGGCTCGAGAAGCCCTGACAAACCGTTGTGGTCGATCTCCTGCATCAGCGCCAGCAACTGGCCGAGATCGCCCGGCGGGAACCCCACCCGGGCGAACCAGTTCAGATAATTGCCCGGCAGATCGGCGATCAACCGTCCCTTGTACTTACCGTACGGCATTGTCTGGGTGACCAGTCTTTCCAGGTCTTCGGGCTTCATGGCAAGCGAATCAGCGTCAGTGGATGGCGGCCGATACTGCCATAGCCAGCCCACTCATGCAGCCCGTTATCGCCTGCCCTTCGCACATTCGCGATGACTATCGGTCGGATAGAAACGCAGTACGCAGCGCATGCGGCGCGCCTTGGCAGAATGGGCGCGCCGGGCGCTGCTGCGCCGAATTCATGATCACCGAGGACGAGAGATGACGGATCAACCGAGCACCAGGCCCGAACTGGACGATGCCGCACTGGCCTTCGCCGAGCAGGTTTTCGAAAGCACCCGCAAGGGCGACGCCGCGCGACTGGCGGACCTGCTCGGTCGCGGCCTGCCACCCAATATCCGCAACCACAATGGTGACAGCCTGCTGATGCTTGCCAGCTATCACGGCCATCTGGATGCATCGCGCGTGCTATTGGAAAACGGTGCTGACCCTCAGTTGCACAACGACAAGGGCCAGAGCCCGTTGGCCGGCGCTGCCTTCAAAGGCTATCTGGACATGGCGCGGCTGCTGCTCGATCACGGTGCCGACGTCGAAAGCGCCACGCCCGACGGCAAGACCGCACTGATGATGGCCGCGATGTTCAACCGCAGCGAGATCGTCGCGCTGCTGCTGGAACGCGGAGCCGACCCGGCTCGCACTGACATGAACGGCGTGACGCCCTTGGCCGCCGCGCAAGCCATGGGCGCCCAGGACACGCCGAAGCTGCTGACCGACGCCCTGGCTGCCCGCACCTGAGCTACAGCCGCACTGATTGAACCGCCCTCCTCTGCCGCTGCACCGCACACCTGACAGCCGCTGCTGTCAGTAACGGTGACCCGGCCAACCACTGAACTGGCCGAACCGTTCAGACAGAGGAGCACTCATGACCATCGAAACGCTAAAGATCGAGGGCATCGCCACACCCGTCTCGCGCATCGGCCTGGGCACCTGGGCCATCGGCGGCTGGATGTGGGGCGGCGCAGATGACGACCGTTCCGTCACCACTATTCGCAGCGCGCTGGACCGCGGCATTAACCTGATCGACACCGCGCCGGTCTACGGCTTTGGCCACTCTGAAGAAGTGGTTGGCAAGGCGCTCGAAGGCGTGCGTGACCAGGCGGTAATCGCTACCAAGGTCGCGCTGGACTGGAGCGAAGGCGGCCCCCGTCGCAACTCGACGCCTGCCCGCATCCGCCAAGAAGTCGAAGATTCGCTGCGCCGGCTGCGTACCGACCGTATCGACCTCTACCAGGTGCATTGGCCGGACCCGCTCGTGCCCATCGAAGACACTGCCGCCGAACTGGAAAAGCTGCGTCAGGAAGGCAAGATTCTCGCGATTGGCGTAAGCAACTATTCCACCGAGCAGATGGATGCCTTTCGCAAGGCCGCGCCGCTGGCAAGCGTACAACCGCCCTACAATCTGTTCGAACGCGCTATCGAAGCCGACGTGCTGCCCTATGCACGTGAAAACAAGCTGGTGGTTCTTGGCTATGGCGCCCTGTGTCGCGGCCTGCTGTCTGGCCGGATGAACAGCGCCACCACCTTCGATGGTGATGATCTGCGCAAGTCGGACCCCAAGTTCAAGGCGCCGCGCTTCGAGCAGTACCTCGCTGCTGTCGAGGCGCTGAAAACCCTGGCACGAGATCGTCATGACAAATCCGTGCTGGCACTGGCGATCCGCTGGGTGCTCGATCAGGGGCCGACCATCCCACTCTGGGGCGCGCGGCGTCCGGATCAACTGGACGGCATAGACGATGCGTTTGGCTGGTCCCTCAGCCCGCAGGACCTTCAGGACATCGATGCGCTACTGGCCGAACACATCACCGATCCGGTAGGCCCGGAGTTCATGGCCCCGCCCACGCGCAAGCGTTGATCTAAACTGGCCTGGCGCTTTCCCACGCCAGGCCATGCGAGACGACAGATTTCGCATTATTCACGCAATGAATCGACAATCGATGCGATATAAGGATAATTCGCCCTTCGTGACCACGAGCAGGCCTGTACAGGCCTATCTCTGACGAAGGATCGCCTCCAGCAATGCGTGCATTGTCCCTCGCCTCAATCTTATTGATATCGACCGCTGTAGCCGTTGCCGACGAGCGCCCCCTGCGATTCTCCGTCAGTGACAGCTCGACCATGCCGATGATCCGCCTCACTCGCGGCGTGGCCACCGACGGCATCCTCTACGACCTGCATTGCCGCATCGCGGAAAAAGTCGGGCGTAAAGCCGAGCAGCCAGTGATGTCACGCGTGCGCATCCAGTCGCTGCTGGCTGAAGGCGACGTCGACGCAAGCTGCTACATGAACCCCGCCTGGCTGGAAGAGGACCACCCCAGTTATCGCTGGAGCGTTCCCTTCATGAGCCAGCGCTCCGTGCTGGTGGCCCGGATCGACTCACCCGCCGTCGATCTGCGCCAACTGCAGGGCGAGCGCATTGGCACGGTGCTGGGCTTTCACTATCCGGACGTCGCCGAGCTTTTCCAGGATGGGCATTTGATACGCGATGACGCGCGGACTGAAAACCAGGTGCTGGGCAAGGTCGTTGCAGGGCGTTATCGCTACGCGCTCAGCACCCGAACGGCCCTTGACTGGTTCAATCGCAGCCAGCCGCCCGAGCTAAAGCTGAGCGTAATAGATGAAATGTCTGATTTTCCCGTGCACTGCATCGTGCGCGACGAACCCGATGTCCCGGCTCGCGAAATCCTCGATGCCCTGCAGCAGATGCAAGGTGACGGCGAGTTCGAGGCCATTCTGTCGAAGTATCGATAGCGCGAGCAACCTGCCCGGCGGGAGCGTCTGGATATCCCCACGCCGCTACGACACGAACTCTGAGACCCGACTGCTGCCTACCTATTCGCCCAAATCGCTCCACCCTGCACTGCGCCTATCGACGGGCGTGTGCTCGCCACCCGATAACTTCCGCTGAGGCACCGATGACCGAAGTGAACACAGGCAAGCCGATGCTTTCGCCGCGCGCCATATTGTTGATCGAACTGGCACTGGCCATGGGCGGCTTCGCCATCGGCACCGGCGAGTTCGCCATCATGGGCCTGATGCCCAATGTGGCGCAGGGGCTGGGCATCAGTGAACCGCAGGTCGGTCATGTGATCAGCACTTATGCGCTGGGCGTCGTGGTCGGTGCGCCACTGTTGGCCATTCTGGGCGCACGGATGTTTCGCAGACACCTGCTGCTGTTGCTGATGACCTTTTTCGCGCTGGGCAACTTCGCCAGCGCCGTAGCCCCGGATTACCACTCGCTCATGCTGTTCCGCTTCATCGCCGGCCTACCGCACGGGGCCTACTTCGGCGTCGCGATGCTGGTGGCCGCCTCGATGGTGGCGCCGGATCAGCGAGCCAAAGCGGTAAGTCGCGTGCTGGCCGGACTCACCATCGCCATGCTGATCGGCAACCCTACCGCAACCTGGCTGGGGCAATGGCTCAGCTGGCGCTGGGCGTTCGGTCTGGTCGGGCTGATTGCCCTGCTGACCGTGTTGCTGGTGGCGATCTTCCTGCCACTGGATCGCAGCGAGCCGCGCAACAATCCTATGCGCGAGCTGCGCGACTTCAACCGCAAGCCGGTGTGGCTCGCGCTGGCCATCAGCTCGATCGGATTTGCCGGCATGTTCTGCGTGTTCAGCTATTTGGCACCGACAATGCTGGAGGTCACCGGCGTCAGCGAGAACTGGATTCCGGTAGGGCTGGCGGCGTTTGGACTGGGCGGCATCGTCGGCAACATCTTTGGCGGCTGGCTGTTCGACAAGTTGCGTTTCAAGGCCATCGGCTGGCTGTTGCTGTGGAGCATCTTCGTCCTGCTCGTCTTCCCCTTCGCTACGGGCTCACTGTGGACGATTCTTCCTGCTGCCTTCGCCGTCGGCACCATGGTGTCACTGTCACCTGCACTGCAAACCCATCTGATGGATGTGGCGGCCGATGCGCAAACGCTTGCCGCCGCGTCCAATCACGCCGCGTTCAACATCGCCAATGCGCTCGGCCCCTGGCTCGGCGGTCTTGCCATCAGCGCAGGGCTCGGCTGGACCTCTACCGGATTCATAGGTGCCGCAACCGGCGCGGCCGGCTTGCTGGTGGTCTGGTGGGCGTGGAATACCCGCGACCAGGATGAAAAATCGTCCGGTACGGTTGCCGTCTGCGACTGACGGTGCGCCTCGTCCGGCAGGCCAGGACGCCAGCAGGACGGGCAAGCAAAGCGACGCCCATCCTGCAAAGTTACTTTTCCGGGTTCGACAGCTCCGGCCATATCAGCCGGGTCGCGACGATGCGGTCGCTACCGCAAGCTGTACTCGAAGGTGCTGACCACGCGTAGACGCTTGCCCGGCGTACGGCCGGTGTCCATATCGCTGCCATCATCGTCCAGCACGCGAATGACGCCCTGGTTAGCGGTCTTCAGCTCGCCCAGCTTGGCACCCGCGTCTTCGGCAAACCTGGCCGCCTGCTCATAGGCATTGCGGGTGGCGTCTTCCAGTAGCGCCGGCTTGAGGTCGTTGAAACCGCGCAGCTGATAGCGCGGGCCAGCAAATCCGTTCTGTTCGGTATCGAGCTGAATGCCGGCCTGAATCAGCGGATCGACGCCATTCGCCGCCTTGCCAATAGCTTCGATGCGCGCGGTTTTCACCAGCACCTGACCGTTGCCATTGAACCGCAGCGCGATTTCCTGCGGCGCCCATTCACGCGCCAGCAGATCCTGCACCTGCAGCGGCCGCACTTCGATCTCGTCCTCGCCGAACCCTTGTTCGCGCAGGAACGCCACGACTCGGTTACGGTCCTCGGACAGGCTCTGCTGAACCCCGGCAAAGTCATTGCCGGCGCGACGGAAACCGAGTGTCCATACGGCAAAATCGCTCTGCACGTCACGCTCGGCGAGGCCCTTTACCGTTACGGATCGGTCCGCCATGCGAAAGCGTTCGATGCCCTGCCCCACGGACCAGCCAGCAAAGGCAACCGAAGCCGCGATCAACAGAGCGGGAAGCAAACCGATGCGTGCTGTAGTCACGTTGATGTCCCTTGAGATGTGAAACGCGGATGCTACTCCGCGACGACTAGTGGCGACAGACAGCGCGACGCTGCAATCTGCGGTAATGACATGTCGTCGCGAGCCGCTTGCATGCGCGGCAGGCTGAACGCTCCAATGACGCCTCAACCGGAGGTGATCCAGCAACATGTCGAGTTTGCCGTTTTTCCGCACCAGAGCCCGAACCCTGGCATCGTTGTTCGTCGCAGCAGTTCTGGCCGTGCTGCCTGTTGGCTGCTCGATGTTGAAGCAGACCGAGCGCGAGCTGGTTTTCCGCATCGAGCCCGGAACAGCCAGCTGGTTCAGCGGCCTGCCGAGCGGGGTCGAAGAACTTGAGCTGAGCACGCCTGCATTTGGCGACACACAGAATATCCACGCCTGGTGGTGGCCCGCCTCACAGGCGGACGCACCGGCGGTGCTCTATCTTCACGGGTCACGCTGGAACCTAACCGGCCACCTGTTCAGACTTGAACAGCTTCGCTCGCTGGGCTTCTCGGTGCTGGCCATCGACTATCGGGGATTCGGCAAAAGTCTCGGCGAGCTGCCGTGCGAGGCCAGCGTGTACGAGGACGCGCGAATCGCCTGGGACCACCTCAAAAGCCTGCAGCCGGATGCCAGCAAGCGGATTATCTACGGTCATTCCCTGGGCGGAGCGGTCGCCGTCGATCTGGCAACGGATCTGGACCGGTCTGCTGCAGATGACGCCGGTGCTCGCGCGCTGATCATTGAATCGACCTTCACCAACCTCGCCGACATTGCAACCGAAGTCGCCGACACGCCATGGCCGATTCGCTGGCTGGTGTCGCAGAAATTCGACTCCATCGACAAGATCGATCAGGTCCGCATGCCCGTGCTGATTGTTCATGGCACGGCCGATCCCTACGTGCCTTCTCGCTTCAGCGAGCAACTCTACGAGGCGGCCCGGGAGCCCAAACGCCTGCTGCTGATAGAAGGCGGCACCCACAACAACAGCATGCGCATCGGACGCCAGGAATACCGCCAGGCACTGGACGAATTGCTTGACGAGCCGCTGAGTACCGCCGGCTGACCAAGGCCGGCTCAGCCAGATCAGCCGGGTATCGGCGCGTTTTCTTCAATCAGGCCTTCACGCTTGGCTGCAGCCCAGAACTCGCTGGGCACTTTCGCCGACATCGATGCGGCGTTCTCGCGGATATGCTCGGGTTTGCTCGCGCCGGGAATGATCGCCGAAATCACAGAAGGCGCATTGCAGAACTGCAAGGCGGCGGTACGCAGATCGACCTCGTGTTCGCGGGCCAGCTCGCGGTAACGCTCACGCTTGCGCTGGATGTCCTGTGGCACCTCCTTGCTGTAGTTGAAGTACTCGTTGCCCGCCAGGTATCCCGAGTTCAACGGTGCGCCGGAAACGATCGATACGCCCCGTTTCTCTGCTGCCGGGAACAGCAGGTTGAGGGCGTCCTTGTGTTTGAGCAGCGAATATTGAGTCGCTGAAAGAATGATGTCCGGGTCTGACCGTTCGATAGCGCCGAGCGCAGGCGGCAAGGTGTTCACGCCCATTCCCCAGGCCTTGATCAACCCTTCCTCGCGCATTTTCACCAGCTCCGGCATTGCGCCTTTGACGGCGACTTCGAAGTGCTCCTTCCAGCCTTCGCCCATGTCGACGTTGTCCGGTGAAAGATCGTGGATGAACACCACGTCCAGGCTGGGCACGCCCATGCGCTGAAGGCTGTCCTCGATAGACCGGCGCGTACCGGCCGCGGTGTAGTCGTACTCGTAGCTGAAGTTGTTCACGCCCTTCCAGTTATCGTGTGAATAACCGGCCTCGGGCTTGAGCAGTCTGCCGACTTTTGTCGACAGCACATAGGCGTCACCATCCTGAGCCGACAGCAGCCCGGCATGACGCCGCTCGCTGAGCCCCAGCCCGTACCAGGGCGAGGTGTCGTAATAGCGCACGCCCAAGTCCCATGCCTGCTGCAACAGAGCCAAGGCTTCTGCCTCAGGCATCTCGCGGCGCATGTCACCCAAGCCGATTGCACCGCCGAGGCCGAACCGATAACGCGGACGGTAGCGTTGATACTGACCTTCGTTCATCGGCAGCTGCTCGGGCGACCGGGACGCTGCGGAGCCGCCTTTGGCCCCTTGCGTGGCGGCCCGAGCGAACATTGGCGCGAGGGCTAGCCCGACGCCTGCGGCGGTCACAGTAGAGAGAAAGGATCGTCGTTGCATGCGGAAACCTCCGTTGCGGGGTAAGCGGCTCAGAAAGGGGCATCTGTTAGCAACCCTTCGCGCCCCGCGGGGTTCATCCATTCGGTCGTTTCGCCGCTTTACGAGCGCGCGCCCATCGAGCGGGCGCATCGGTGGTCAGGACGACATCATCTCGTCAGCAGCGCTGCCGTGAGCTGGCGCTTCGGCAACCAGCACATCGGTTGGCTCCCAAGGATTGTTGCCCGACTCGATCCAGTCGAGCGTGGCCCGCCAAAAGCTTTCGCGGTACCGATCACGGAACAGGTCGAAGTGCCCGACCCGGGTTTGGCCCAGCGCTTGCGGCGTCAGGCGGACATGCTCGCGGTGGGCGTTGCGGTAGTAGCTAAGGCCACGCGCGATCGCGGGCGGCGTGCCGTATTCGTCATCGCTCATGCTTATCGCGAGAATCGGCGCCCGGACGGCAGCAAAGCGGCGAATCATCTCGTCGCGCTCCTGCACGGGATAGCTGTGTTCCAGCCGTGCCTGACGAAACGCCCATTCCCGCGCGACGCCCGCCGGAAGATCCTCTAGCCAGCCCAGCCGGCGGCCAGGGAAATAGCCGCATAGCGCGGTCACCGCAGGCATGAACAGATGCCATCTGGCGAACATCTGCCAGCGTTGCCCAGGCGCATAATCGCGCCAGTAGGCGTACTGGGCCCCGATACTGAGAAAGCGATCCACTTCGACCGCGGCGGCCGCGAACCCCGGCAGAAAGCCGCCGATGCTGTGCCCGACCGCAATCAGTGGTCCAACCGGGTCCCCTTGACGGATCCAGCGCACTGCCGCATCGAAGTCCAGATCACCCCAGTCTCGCCAGATGATCTCGGCACCCCGCAAAATCGCCGGCCGCGACCCGCCGATGCCGCGGTAATCGTAGGTCAGCACCCGGTAGCCGTGTTCGCAGAGGAATGCCGCGTAGCGCGCGTAATAACGCGCAAGGACGCCAGTGGCACTGCTGATTATCACTGAGCCCCGTACCGCCGCGGACGGCGTCCACAGTTGTCCGGCGAGGACGTAACCATCACGGCATTGCAGAACTACGGGCTCGGACATAGGGGCTCATCGGCGGTTGGCTGTCGTACATCCTTGCCTACTGACGCAGGTCTTGCCAGTCAACCGCGGACGAATGAAGTGCGGCAGGCGACGATGCCGAGCGTACGCCATTCTTCCATCGCCATTCACGGCAAGGATGAGGGACGATTTTTTTCCAGCGGCGCAAAGGATGAGGCCGAACGCAATGCTGGCTCCAGGGTCCATCATCCGGCTAGTGTATTGCCGCCTGGGCAGCCGCTTCGGCCCAAATCCCACTCTTCATACAATTCAGCCTGCCGCTGCTTTTCCGGCTCTACGCCAGTATGGCGGCAACGCGTTCTCGGAGTTTTTCATGCAAAGCGATCAGCTGATCGTGTTCGCCGTTCTGGCCGCGACACTGGGCCTGTTCGTGTGGAATCGCTGGCGTTACGACATCGTCGCCATCGGCGCCTTGCTGGTGGTCACTCTCGCCGGCATCGTGCCAGCAGATGAAGCCTTCATGGGCCTCGGCCATCCAGCGGTGATCACCGTCGCGGCCGTGCTGGTGCTCAGCCGCGGGCTGCTGAATGGCGGCGTGGTGGACTCCCTGGCGCGTCACCTGACCAAGGTGGGCGACCGGCCCTGGATTCAGGTGCTTACCCTGAGCAGCATCGTCGCGCTGTGTTCGGGCTTCATGAACAACGTCGGCGCGCTTGCGCTGTTCATGCCCGTGGCTGTCTGGATGTCCCGCCAGAGCGGTCGCTCGCCGTCCTATCTGTTGATGCCGCTGGCCTTTGGTTCGTTGCTCGGTGGCACCCTGACGCTGATCGGTACGCCGCCCAATATCATCATCGCCGGCTACCGGCGTGAGACGGGCGAGGCGGCTTTCGGCATGTTCGACTTTTTGCCCGTGGGCCTGGTCATCACGCTCGCGGGCGTTCTGTTCATCGCACTGCTCTGGCGGCTGACGCCCCGCCGCGAGGACAAGAGCAGCGGGCAGGAGCTGTTCGAGATCAGCGGGTACATGACCGAGCTGCAGATTCCCGAGGGCAGCAAATATGCAGGCCGCACCCTACATGACCTGATCTCCGCTGGCGGAGACGATGCGGACGTCATGGTCATCGCGCTGGTGCGCTCAGGTGAATACAAGCGCATGCCATCCACCTATGAAGTGCTGCGCGACGACGACGTCCTGATGGTCGAAGCTGACTCCGAAAGCCTCAAGAGCTTTCTCGATGTAACGCACCTTGAGCTGGCAGCCGAAGCCGACAGCAAAGCAGAAGCCCGCGAGAAGGCCGAGCAGCAGAAGCAGGCTGAAAAGAATGGCGATGCGGACAAGCAGGCGGATACCGAAGCCAACGATGCGCGTCATGCCGAGCGCGCGCTGGCTGAAGCCATCGTCACCTCGGGTTCGTCATTGGTTGGCACCACCGCAACCGGGCTGGCGCTGCGCGAGAGCCATGGTGTGAACATTCTCGCCGTAGCGCGGCAGGGACAGCGGCTGCGGCAACGCCTGAGCAAGATTCGCTTCGCTGCGGGTGACATCCTTCTGTTGCAGGCCCGCGAGGACCAGCTGCAGTCGACGCTCAGCAATCTCGGCTGTCTGCCGCTGGCCTCCCGCGGCCTGCGCATCACCGCGCCGCGCCAGGTACTATTGGCGAGCGGCATCTTTGCCGGCGCGTTGGCACTCATCGCGCTGGGGCTGCTGCCCTCAGCTGTTGCCTTGGTCGGCGGTGCCCTGGCGATGATTCTGGTCGGGCTGGTGCCCACCGGCGATATTTACAAGAGCATCGACATGTCGATTATCGTGCTCATCGCTGCAATGCTGCCCATCGGCGAAGCCCTGGAAACCACCGGAGGCTCACGCCTGATCGCCGATGCCCTGCTGCAGGTCGGCCAGTCCGCACCGCCAGCCGCAACCGTAGCGATTCTCATGGTCGGCGTGATGTTGCTGTCAAACGTGGTCAACAATGCCGCCGCTGCAGTGCTCGCCGCGCCAGTGGCAATAGCCTTGGCGCGGGGCATGGAGGCCTCTGCCGATCCCTTTTTGATGGCAGTGGCGATTGGCGCTTCGTGCGCGTTTCTCACGCCCATCGGGCATCAGTCCAACACGCTGGTCATGGCGCCGGGCGGATACCGTTTTGGCGATTACTGGCGGCTCGGGCTGCCGTTGTCGATCGTTGTCGTGCTGGTCGCAGTACCGACCATTTTGTGGGTATGGCCGCTGTAAGGAGATGCTGGCCGACACCGGGCATCGGTGCCGGCCTTCTCCTCAACGGCTCTCGAGCCCGCGCAGCAGAGCCTTATGGAAGACTTCCGGGGCCTCCACCTGAGGTGAGTGACCCAGCTCGGGGAACGGCACAAGCGTCGCGTTGGGGATCATCGCGGCGGCACGTCTGCCAAGTTCAGGGTAGTTGCCCAAGCGCTGCGCAACCTCCTCCGGCGCACGATTGGCACCGGGCGCGGTGCGGTCCTTACCGCCGATGAGCAGCAGCGTCGGCATGCTCAGCTTGCTGAACTCATGGATCACCGGTTGGGTGAAGACCATGTCGGACGTCTGCGCCTGATTCCATGCAACGATTTCCTTGCCGTCGCCGGCGTACATCCCGGCGAGCATTTCTACCCAGCGGTCGTACTCGGGCTTCCAATTGCCGTTGTAGTAGAACTTCTGCTGATAGCCCTTGATCTTCTCGAAGTCGGTTTTCAACTCACCCTCGTACAGCGTATTGATGGCCGCGTAGGGCACTCCTTCGGCCTGCCAGTCCTCCAGTCCAATAGGGTTGACCAGCACCAACTGGTCGACCATGTCCGGGTAGTTCAGCGCCAGACGAGAGGCCAACATGCCGCCCATGGAATGACCGATCACCGTGACCTGCTCGATATCCAGCGACTGCAACAAGGCGCGGGTGTTATGGGCCAGTTGCGCAAAGCTGAACTGATAGCCCTGCGGTTTGCTTGAACTGCAAAAGCCGATCTGGTCAGGCGCGATCACCCGATAGCCGTTCTGCGACAGCACCGCGATGCTTTCCTGCCAGGTCGCTGCACAGAAATTCTTGCCATGCATCAGCACGAGGGTGCGCCCGTTGGCCTTGCCGGCCGGCGCAACGTCCATATAGCCCATGGTCAGTGCCTGGCGCTGAGACGAGAACTCGAAGCGCTTGATCGGGTGGGGATAGCTGAAGCCTTCGAGGTGCGGGCCGTAAGCGGGTCGCTCATCGGCATGCAGCGATGGGATCAGGGCGAGCCCGGCGACGAGCATCAGGGAAGACATGGCTTTGTTCACGCATCGACTCCTTGCAGGCGGCGGTTGGCCGCATTGGCAGTAGCACCGGTGTGCAGGCTGAACCCTCCGTTGCGACCCAGACGGGCGGAGGAAGGCTCAAGCACAACGGTTGTACCTATGTCGGAGCGTGAAACGAGGGCCAGGGTTCGCTGGCCTTCATGAAGCGAGTGTTTCGCCGTTATTCAACTGCGCAATTCAGCTGCATCAGCTAGCAGCGTGATTCGGCTTCATGAGTCACCTGTGTTGCCCATCGACCATCTCGGCTACTTGGCCTCGACCTGCTGGATATCGAAACCGATGCGGTTGTCGGCGCTGATGCGAAAGTGCAAGGTCTCGTCGCGCTCTACCCGCGCAGCCTTCTCGCGCAGCAGGCTGCCCTTGCCACACAGCGTGTCGTCCTCAGGGTCGGACTCGATGCTGACGATGCGCATACCCGCCGGCACGTACAAACGCACCTGCTCGCCCACATGGATGCGTGCCGCGAGCATGCGATCGACCATGACTGCGACATAACAACCGCCGCCGCGCATGCCGAAATCCCGGGTCACAACGACCTCACCGCCGTTGGGCACAGGCGACTGAAAACCACGCAAGCGCTCGTCTGGCACCGGCTTGATGTCTTCAGGGTCAGCTTGCCAGGACGAACAGCCGGCCAGCGCCAGTAATGGAATGAGTGCGAGGAGTAAGCGCATGGGAGGTTTCCGGTCAGGTAAGCGAAACGGTGATGGTATGACAGCTTGGCTGGCCGCAGCGCGATTTGTGCTGAGCCCGATGATCAGCGGGTCGAAACCGGGTGACTGCTTCCCGGGTATGGCCGCTCTTCCTCCAGCGTTCCGTGCCGATCATAGACCTCGACCGAAGCGGTCTTGCCATCCATGAAGCTGTCCAGCCCGGTGAACATCTCGTCCTTGGTGAGGGTGCGCAATACCGTTTCCTGGGATTGCTGGTCAGTCAGCTCCCAGCCCATGGGTGTCGGATTAACGTGGTACTTGTCCATCTATGGCTCCTTTGAGATGCGCACACCGGCTGGTGCCGCTCGGGATTCTGTGTGGAGGTCCGGTGCCGGTGTCGTGCCAGGACGCCCGGGCCTCTGCGCTGCTAGGTCCGATCGTCGATACCGAGCTCGCTGTCGTCAAAGTCCGGATCCTCTCCGGGCTCCTTCTCACCGCTGTCGGTCATGGTCACATCCGGCATCTCTTCGGCGGGTTCGTCATGCTCGGTCTGATCATGAGGTGTAGGGTTCATGGCGATCTCGCTTTGCAATGGGTTTCAGTCGATTGGAACCCCTCGCGCCTGATGACGTTCGCTGGCCCGCTTGCCGGCGGTCCGATCACCGTCTCAGGGGGTAGCGATCCTCCATCTGGCCGAAACTTGCGATTGCAGCCACACCGCGACTCCACCACACTGCCGGCAATCCCACCTTTACCGGAGCTGCTCCCATGCCTGCTAATAGCCAACCTTCGCGCGACAGTATCCTGGCCGACCCGGATGCGCTCAGCTGCACCATCTACCGTGCCCACGAAACCGACCCGGACGGCGAAGAGCGCGACATGGGCGATGCCCGCGTGATCATCACCGGGCAGTTCGAGCCGCCACAGGAATGGGATGCCAAGGCGCGCGCTGACTATTTCGACGGCATGCCGGAGGACGCCTTTTTCACCGCCTTGTTCGCAGCCGAAGCAGGCTCCGATTCCAAGGGCTATTTCACCGTCGAAGCGGATGACTACGCGGCCGTGACCGAACTTGATGGCAGCATCGCCATGTTCTACGTATGCGAGCGCCTGGACGACGGCAGCTACGTGATGCTGCGTGAGGAAGACGACGAGGAATAAATCCTCTTGCCTGATCGGCAGCAGGCTCCAGACGGGTAATCGAACCCGCTCCCGCTCGACCGGGTCTGTGCTGTATGGGCAGACCCCTCGGCTATACGCCGACAATGCCCTCGCTTGACCCACCCGCCGTTTACCGAAGAGGAATCTCATGAGCCCTCTGCACCGTCTCTGGCAATCGCCGGTTTCACGCATGAAGCTGGTGGCCGGCTTGCTTCTGCTGCTTGCAGCCGTGCTTTATGTCATCGCAACCGCCATGGAGCCGCGCCACACGGCCTGGGGCTACCTCGCATCCTTCGCCGAAGCCGCCATGGTGGGGGCCATCGCTGACTGGTTCGCCGTCACCGCCCTGTTCCGTCACCCGCTCGGCCTGCCGATCCCGCATACGGCGATCATCCCGCGCAGCAAGGCGCGCATCGGCAAGAACCTCTCAACCTTCATCACCACCCATTTCCTATCGACACCCCTGGTGCTGGCCAAGCTCGAAGCGCTGGACATCGGAGGTCGCCTCGCCAACTGGCTGCGCCATCCGGCCAATGCCGAATCCGTTGGTCAGCAGCTCACCGGCATGGCGAGGTTCGGCGTCGCCTCGCTGCATGACGAGCGCGTACAGGCGTTCGTCCAGGCGAAACTGATCAACCGTGCGCGCAAGGTCGACCTCGCGCCGATCTGCGGCCAGGTGCTGGAAATGCTCACCCGCCAGGGCAAACACCAGGCGATGCTCGATGAAGCGCTGATCAAGATCGATGCCCTGCTGCAGGACGACGACACCCGTGCACTGGTCGCCGATGCCATCACAGCCGAGGTCCGCACCCTGCGCTATCTGGGCCTGGGCAAAGCGGTCGGCGGCTGGTCGGCGAACAAATTCGTCGATGGCGTTTCGGCGGTGATCGCCGAGGTCGCCGATGATCCGGACCATCCACTGCGTGAGCGCTTCGACGAGCATGTTGCCGAGTACATCAATCGGCTCAAGCATGACCCGGACTACCGGCTGGAGGTCGAGCGCATCGTTGCCCAGTTGCTGGAGCACCCCGCTACGACCGACTACCTGCAGACACTCTGGCGCGAATTGACCGAGTGGCTGGAAGCGGATCTGGAAAGCCCTGATTCACGCATCGGCAAACGAATCGTGCGCCTGACGCAGGGCTTGGGCGATTCGCTGGCCGCCGATAACGCCATGCGCACCTGGATCAATGAACAACTGATGGCCGCCGCGCCGGGCATGCTCGAACGGTATCGCGGCCAGATCGGCCGATATATCGCCCAGCGCGTGGAGAATTGGGAGAGCCGGGAGCTGGTCGAGCAGATGGAGCAGAGCGTCGGCAAGGACCTGCAATACATCCGCATCAACGGCACGCTCGTTGGCGGATTAGTCGGGTTGCTGCTGCATGTATTGACTCAACTGGCAACGAGCTAGACCGGCTAGTGGGCATGCGTGCCGGGCGTGACCTGCTAGCAGGCACTGAGCAAGCGCAGCTTCTCGCTGATCTGGCTGGCGCTGGCGGCAGAGGTCAGATCGCAATCCCAGCGCAAGGTCGCGGGACTGCCGCTCAGGTACCAGAGGCGATTGGCGAGTTGATCGGCATCGCGGGCATCGTGGGTCACGCAGATCATCGCCATCTGCGGATGCGTATCCAGCAGCTGCACGATCAACCGGCGTAGCTCGGCAGCACGATCCGGGTCCAGCGAGGCGAATGGTTCATCAAGCAACAGCAGATCCGGTCGAATCGCCAGACTGCGTGCCAGCGCCGCACGGCGGGCCATGCCCAACGATAGCTGATCCGGCATCCGGTCGCCGGCATCACCGAGGCCCGTTTCGTTCAGCAACCGATCAATCTCGACCGCCGATGCGCCGACCAATGCGAGGTTCTGTCGCACCGTACGCCAGGGCAGCAGACGATGCTCCTGAAACAGATACCCGACGCGCAATCCCTCACGCAAATGGACTGTCGAATGCAGATGCCGATCAAGCCCGGCTATGGCGTTGAGCAGCGTCGTCTTGCCGACACCGGACGGCCCCAACAGGCAGATCCGGTCCCCTGCCTGAACCTGCAGATCAATAGCGCCCAGCACCGGATGCCCCATCGCACCATCGATCCGCAGCTCAAGCATGCTGCACCCCAGCCTCGCGCCAACCTGAAGCGCGCCGTTCCAATGGTTGCAGCACGACCAGCTCGATCACTTGCACCACGGCAATGAACGCCAGGCTGTAGGCGAGAATGCTCGCCACGTCGAACACCTGAAAGGCCATATGTAGCTGAAAGCCTACGCCGTCGGAACGACCGAGCAGTTCCACCACCAGTACGATCTTCCAGATCAATGCCAGACCACCCCGCATCGCCACCATCAAATACGGGAACAGCTGCGGCAGCCAGACTGCGGTGAGCCGTTGCCAGCGATTGAAACCATAGACCTGCGCCATTTGCTCCAGCTTTGGATCCAGGCTGCGCGCACCTTCGCGCACTGTCACAGCGACGTTCGGCACCTTGTTTATCACCACAGCCAGCACCGCCGCCACTTCCACCAAACCAAACCAGACATAAAGCAGGATGATGGTCACCAAGGCTGGCAGGTTGAGAAACAGCACCAATAGCGGGTCAAGCACCGCGTTAGCGAGCCGCGAGCGCCCCATCCACACGCCCAGCAGCGCACCCAAGACCATCGCCAGAGCGAAACTGATCAGCACCCGGCGCAGCGTGACCAGCAGATGGTGGGGCAGCTCGCCGCTTTGCACGGCCAGCCAGAAGCTGTTTGAAACCTCCGCTGGAGAAGGCAGCAGCGGCGCTTTGACCGCCAGCGCCGCAACTCCCCAGAACGCGACCACCAGTGGCAGTGCGACCCAGCAGGCCCAGCGCGAGGTCATCATGGTTCACGCTGGAACAGCGCGGCTGGCATCAGCTTGGCCGGGGTTGCACCTGTCAGCGTCAGCAGTCGGTGCAACGAACCAATGCGGACGTCATCCAGCGGCTGCGGCATGCCTGCGACGAAGCTATCGCGCAACATACCGAACACCGCCTCGCTATCCGCGCGCATCAAGGGCCGGATCGCCTGCCAATGGCCGGGTTGGCTCGCCAATTGATTCTTGGTTTCGCGTAAAGCCTGGGTGAAACGCTGGATCAGGTCACCGTGATCGACTGCCCAGGCCTGCGGAAACAGATAGCCAAGCACCGGCAGATCGGTGTCGAGGTTCAGCCTACTGACCAAATCGGCCAAACCAAACGCAGTGCGGACGCCCCCTTCGCCGCGCAAACGGGCAGAGAAGTGCCAGAACGTCACCAACACATCCACCTGGCCGCGCCGCAAGGCCAGGCTGAGCAGCGGGGGTGCGCCATACTGCACCGTCGCCTCGCGCACCAGGTCGATACCCTGAACCGCAGCGACCTGCTGCAACAGCTGCCAGCCGAGCCCGTCCGGTCCCCCGGCCACGCCGATGCGCTTACCTCGCAGGTCGGCCAGAGCACGGATGTCACTGTCTTCATCCACCAGCACTTCGCCGATTTGCGATGAGAACGGTACGTAGCGATAGGCCGTACCGGCCTCGTAGCGAGCCTGCGCCCAAAGCAAATCACTGACTGCGCCGTCGACGCTGCCGCTACTCAACGCCAGCCGTGACGCTGGCAAGTCAGCCACCAGCTTTACCCTCAAGTCGAAGCCGTTAGCCTTGTCGAGCCCGTGACGCTTGAGATGGTCGAGCTCCCAGTGCGGCGTGCCGAACTGCAGCACGCTAAGCGTCAGTACCGGTGCAGGTGGCGGCTCAGCTTGCGCCAGTACGAACAGCGGTACTGCCAAAAACACAGCCGCCAGTTTGCAACGTCGCGCCGCGCAGAGGGCACGGGCGAACAACCGGGGGAGGCAACTCAGAGCAGGCTTCATGTCCGCAGGGTACGAAGCCCGCGGCGCAGCACGAATAGTACTTTGGTGCCTCTTCGATGCTGCCATGGTCGCGGCAGCACATGCGGCCGCGGGTCAGACCAGACGGGGCGGCAAGAACACTCAGCGGTCCATGAGGGCGATCCTTTTCGCCAGCCGCACCTGCAGCTTTTCCAGTTCCGCCGGCTCAGCCTTGCCCGCCGCATGAATACCGAGGCTTTCGCCCGAATAGCGCGGGACGATATGCACATGAATGTGGAACACCGTCTGCCCCGCCGGCGCGCCGTTGAACTGCGCAATCTGCACACCCTCGGGCTTCAACTCGTCTACGATCACACGGGTGAGTTTCTGTGCGACCGTCATCACTTTGCACAGCGCCTCGGTGTCGACATCAAGAATGTTGCATGCGGCGGAGCGCTTGGGGATCACCAGCGCGTGACCGTAGGACTGCGGGAACACGTCGAGGAACGCCAGCACATCGTCGTCCTCGTAAAGCCTGTAGCAAGGCGCATCGCCCCGAATGATCTGGGCGAAGATGTTTTGCGGGTCGTACGTGGTGGTCAGGGACACTGAATGCGCTCCATGGTGGGATTAACAGCAATGACCATAGCGTTAACGCCGGTGCGGAGCCAGGGACCAGCTGCCCGCCGCGCCTTGGCTATTGCCATTCACCCTCCTCGTTCAGCAGCACTTCATCGCGGCCCTTTACCACTTGCAGGAGTCCGCTTTGATGGATCAGATAGGTGGAATCGCCGTCCACGAACCTGTACCCAAGGAAACGACAGGGCGAGCCGTCGGCACAAGTCGTGTGCCAGGTTTCGCCTGTCGTGACGACGAACTTTCCGCCTCGCTTGTCATGCGCATTGATCGCCACGTCGTTACAGGTGACATGACCCTCACCGCACCGGGACTCTATGCTGATGCGGAAGGTCTCAGTCTCTAGATCAGCAGCCAATGCGCTGCATGACATTAACGAAGCCGCCAGCAATTTGTTCATGCCCTGAACGCCTCTGATCACTCTGCGCGATGACGGCTATGCTGCCCTTTTCCAAGACCGGAGAGAACCGATGCACGATCTGTCCACCTTCCCCATCACCCAGAAATGGCCTGCCAGCTATCCGGATCGCCTGCAGTTGTATTCGCTGCCCACGCCCAACGGAGTAAAGGTGTCGATCATGCTGGAGGAGACTGGCTTGCCCTACGAGGTGCATCTGGTCAGTTTCGAAAGCGATGACCAGCGTTCAGAAGAATTTCTTTCGCTCAACCCGAACAACAAGATCCCGGCAATCCTCGATCCCAATGGGCCGGACGGAGAGCCGCTGGCGTTGTTCGAATCCGGTGCGATTCTGTTGTACCTGGCGGACAAGACCGGCCAGCTCATGCCAGAACAGGCTGCGGCCCGCTACGAGACCATCCAGTGGTTGATGTTCCAGATGGGCGGCGTCGGCCCGATGTTTGGCCAGCTGGGCTTCTTCCACAAATTTGCCGGCAAGGACTACGAAGACAAACGCCCTCGCGACCGTTACGTTGCCGAAGCCCAACGCCTGCTGGGCGTGCTGGACAAGCGACTCGAAGGCCGCGAATGGATTATGGGCGGACGCTACAGCATCGCTGACATTGCCACGTTTCCGTGGGTACGAGGCCTGGTGGAGTTCTACGAAGCGCGCGAACTGGTGGAGTTCGAACGCTTCGTCAATGTGCAGCGGGTGCTGGACGCCTTCGTTGCGCGGCCAGCTGTGGCAAAGGGGCTGAATATTCCGCCACGCGGTTGATCGATCAGATCACTTTCGCCGCGCGACCGATGAACTGGATCGGGCCGGTCGGCAAGCCGGTTGGCGAGCCGGTGGGTTGCTCGAGTGTGAGTTCGAACAACTGGTTGGGCTGCAGCGGTGGCAAGTCATCAAGGTGAATCTTCAGTGGCTCGCCTGGCTTGACCAGACCCAGCGATACCGGCGCCTGCCAGCCGTCGGCCTTGGTCCAGAGTTGCAGCGCCTTGTCGGGCGGCAACTCGGTGACGCCCAACGGAATCAACTGGATTTCCCGTGACTGATTGCTCGCCTGTACCACCCAGCCGGGTGCCAGGTCCTGCGGCGTCGCGAGCACCACCAGCCAGGTTGGCGAAGGCGTTGTCACGCGGGTCAGCAGCAAGCCACCCAGCACCAGCGTCGCGGCCATGCCGGCGGCAGCGAATCCGCGCCATAGCGACAGGCTGTCCCACCAGTGACTTAGCGGCGAAGATGTCGCTGGCGCGGCCTCACGATTCGTCTCGTCAAGCGTGCGCTGAATGCGATGCCACAAGCGTGGCGAAGGCGTTTGCGGCTCCACCAGATCGGTCAGATGCAGCAGCCGTGCCTCCCAGTAATCCACGGCCGATTGCAGTTCGGGTTCCACCGCCAGCCGCCGCTCGACCGCTTCCCGCTCCAGGGCCGTGAGCGTGCCGAGCACGTATTCGCCAGCCAGCTCGTGCAAGCTGTCGCCCTGATTGTTGGATTCGTTGTTCATCCGATGCACTCCCGAAGGGCGGTCAGGCTGCGACGGATCCAGGCTTTTACCGTGCCGAGAGGCGCCCCCAGGCGCTGGGCGATTTCCTGATGTGAGTAGCCGTCGACATAGGCGTGAAACACGCAATTGCGCCGCACCGGCTCTAGTTGTTCGAGGCAGGCTTCGATCCTGCCGGGATTGACCCGCCAATCGAAGGCGTCGGCCTGCTCCTGCCAGCCGTCAATGGCGACATGCCCGGTCGTGTCGCCCTCCTCGTCCGGGTCCAGCTGTACATGCCGGGCATCGTTACGCACGGCATTCAGCGCGAGGTGGCGCGTGACACTGAAGATCCAGCCGCGCGCCGAACCACGTGACTGATCATAGGTGCCGGCCTTGTTCCAGATGCGGATGAAGGCGTCATGGACGATGTCCTCGGCCAGCGCCAGATCGCGCACGATGCGCTGCACCACACCGAGCAATCGCGGGCTTTCCTGCTCATAGAGCTGCTGCAAGGCCGAGCGATCGCCCCGTGCGCAGGCACGCAGCGCCGCTTCGTAATCAAACAAGGGGGGTTGCGACACGTGATTCGCCATTCTCGGAAAGAGGAAAGCCCCGACGCTGGCAGAAGCCAACGCCGGGGCGTGGTGGGAGCATAGAGGCGAACGGCGCCCATATCGAGCACCTTTGCGCCCGCTGCGCTCAACTTACTTGGCAGCCCAGAACAGGTAATCGGCCTGGTAATCGACGATCTGCCGCTCGCCCTTGTTGGCGTCGGCGCATGCCTTGGCTGGCGCCACACCGCCCTTGGTCGCCACACGCTGGATGTAGCTGACGCCTGTCATCGCGCCCTTGCCTTCGGCAGGATTGGCCTTGACCAGCTGATGCGGAATATTGCCTTCGCCAGCTGGGGCGATGGCGACCTGGGTGCCGGTGACCTTCGAGCCATCCATCGATTCCCAGGTTGCGGGGGGACCGTAGTACGTGCCGACCTGCTTGCCGCTGCGATCATTGAGCGCCGCCTTCGGGCCCATGAAGATCCAGGCCATCTGCCCGGGCATGTCGGGCTGAGCTTTGCACTCATAGGTGATCTGGCCGACGCCAACGGTTTCCATTGCAACCTTATGGCCATCAGGCACGCGCACGGCTTCAGGTACGTCTGTCTGGGCGAAAGCCGTGGCTGAACAGCCGAGAGCCAGTGAAAGGCCGGTCAGGCAGAGGATCTTTTTCGCGTCCATTTTTGTATCTCCGGGTAGTGGTCGGATTGGGCGACAAAGGTGCCGCTACCGGTACTACCCGCCAGATGCGCGATTGGATGCAGTACGTTTGAAAAATATTCGCGTCATTCTGAGCTCAGACTCTGGCCACCGACCATCAACCCGAACATCAGCCCGAATCCGGTAAAGGTGATGATGCCCCTATCTGAGCACCCTGGAATGTCCTGGCATATCGGCAACGCCATGAAGCGCTCGGCCTTCGAGGGGAGTCCTGCCCTGCTGGCTTGGAAAAAGAGCAGGCACCACTGTCGATTTCACGCGCCTTGAATCGACCAGTGTTGCAGCCGTCGGAATTGATAAACGCCGACTAGGCTGTGTTCTCTCATTTGCAGAAGGAGCCGGACGATGCGATTCATGGTGATGATCAAGGCCAATCCAGATACCGAAGCGGGCGTAATGCCGAGTGAGGAGATTCTCGCCGCCATGGGCCAGTACAACGAGGAACTGGCCAATGCCGGCGTACTGCTTGGCGGCGAGGGGCTGCACCCGAGCAACCGGGGCGCGAGGGTACGGTTCAGTGACGGGCAGTGCTCAGTGGTGGATGGACCCTTCGCTGAAACCCGCGAGCTGATTGCCGGTTACTGGATGTTCAAGACCGCGTCCATGCAGGAAACCATCGATTGGGTGAAGCGCTGTCCGCAGTCTGCCATCGGCGATTCCGAGATCGAGATCCGTCAGGTGTTCGAAGCTGAAGACTTCGGCGCGGAATTCACCCCCGAGCTGCGTGAGCAGGAAGAACGCTTGCACGCTCAGATCAATCACTAACCCAGCAGGAGACCACCGGATGAAAATCACCCCCTACCTTACCTTTGACGGCCAGGCGCGTGACGCCTTCACGCTGTACCAGCAAGTCCTCGGCGGCGAAATGGAAATGATGACCTTCGCGCAGGCGCCCGACTCGGAGCACTTTCCGGCTGAATACCGCGAGCGAATCATGCACGTGGGCTTGACCCTCGGCGAATTCTCGCTGATGGCATCGGACACCATGCCGGGCGACCCCGCCTGTGGTGGCGGCCAATACGAAGGCATCAAGGGCTGCTCGATCTCACTGCACCCCAAAAGCATTGCCGAGAGTGAACGGCTGTTCGCAGCGCTATCGGAAGGTGGACAAGTCGTGATGCCGTTGGAGAAAACCTTCTGGGCCGAGCGTTTCGGCATGTTTACAGACCGCTTCGGCGTGTCCTGGATGATCAACTGCGAACAAGGCTGATCGCATCGGATGGCGTAGGCGGCGTCCAAAGGTCGCCGCCGTGCTCGGTTACGCCGTAGGGGCGAATTCATTCGCCCGCGACTCCAACGGCGTCAACAGGCCAACCCGACCAACGCTACTGATCGCAAGCCCCACCGCCGCTTGAACGCAGCCCGAGTTACCGCAGTGCAGAGTGCAACTCACCACCGTGGTGCTTGGCACATCTGACTGCAGTCGGCCCCAAACCCACAACGCAACTCGAACATTGGCCACACGTAAAATTTGTTATAACGTATCGCGCCCCATCGCGATGCCCCTCTCGCTCGCGTCCGTAAGTCCCGCTGTGAGCGTTTCATGCCTTCCCCATCCGTTTCGCCATCAGCCCCGTCGCGCCTGCTGTCCATCGATGCGCTGCGCGGCCTGGTCATCGTCTTCATGCTGCTCGATCACGTCCGTGAAACCTTTCTATTGCATATGCAGGTGCCGGACCCGATGGACGTGGCGGTTACCGAGCCCGCGCTGTTTTTCAGCCGTACCCTGGCCCATCTCTGCGCGCCGGTTTTCATCCTGCTAACCGGGTTGTCGGCGTTTTTGTATGGCGAGAAGTATGCCGGCCGCGCCGCGGTGTCGAGCTTTCTGCTCAAGCGCGGCCTGTTTCTGGTGGTGCTTGAACTTACCCTGGTCAACTTCGCCTGGACCTTCCAGTTCCCGCCCAGCGTGATCTATCTGCAGGTGATCTGGGCGATTGGGCTGAGCATGCTTGCCCTCTCGGCGTTGCTCTGGCTTCCCCGTGCGGTGCTGCTGACCTTGGGGCTGGCGATCATCGCCGGTCACAATTTGCTGGACACACTGCAGTTCTCCAGCGATTCGTTGATGCACGTGCCCTGGGCCATCCTCCATGACCGCGGCTGGATCGAAGCCTCGGAAAGCCTGCGTCTGCGCACCTCCTATCCGCTACTGCCGTGGATCGGCGTGATCGCAGTCGGCTATGCAATCGGACCGTGGTTCGCCCGTGGCGCAGACCCGATCACACGCCAGAATCGATTGCGCAACTACGGCGTGGGTGCGCTGCTGGCGTTCGTGGGTTTACGCTTGATCAATGGCTACGGCGAACGCCCATGGAGTGTCGGCGAGACCGGCACGCAGACGCTGATGAGCCTGCTCAACATCACCAAATACCCGCCTTCGCTGATGTTCCTCTGTCTGACGCTTGGCGTCGGCCTGCTGTTGCTACTCGCGTTCGAGCGCAGCCAGACGAGCCGATGGTTGCGCCCGCTCACCGTGTTCGGCGCAGCGCCAATGTTCTTCTACCTGCTGCATCTGTACGTGCTTAAGGTGCTCTACATAGTGGCGGTAGGCATCTGGGGGCTGAACCATGGCAGCCATTTCGGCTTTGATGCAGTCTGGCCACTGTGGCTCTGCACCCTTGTGCTGGCGGTGGTGCTATTCCCGGCAGTGCACTGGTTTGCCGAGCTGAAGGCACGGCGGCGGGATATCCAGTGGCTCAAATATCTCTGAACTGGAGCGCTGTCATCACGCCGGGGGCAGGCAAGACGCGATTCACCTTTGAACAGGCAGGGCCAGAGCCTCGAGCAACGCGCGCATGTCCTGCCAGTGCGAGCCCTCCCAGAAGATTTTGCCGCAGCAATCGCACTCCTTGAACCGCTCGTGCCGCTCCAGCACCCTCGGCGGTACACGATCAGCCACGGCCAGCCTGTCCCGGTCAGTCAGCGGCGTATTGCAGGTCATGCAAAGACTGAACGGCCGCGCCTGAGCCGCCAGATCCAGGCGCTCATACAACTCTCGCAACTGCTCGGCCGGCTTGATGGCGTGTACATAACAGCCATGCAACACCGCTCGATGCATGAGCAGCGGGCGATCACGCGTCAGCAGGACTCTGCCCTCGCGGTTGGCCAGTTCCGTCATCGCCCGATCTTCATAATGGTTGTCGAACAGCGTGTCGAACCCGGCCATGCGCAACAGCCGCGCCAAGCCGCCAAGGTGAGCGTCGGCAACAAACCGCAGCGGCGTGCCCGGCAGGGCGTGGTCCGCCACGTGCTCCGCGACATCGAACTGCTTGAATCTGGGGTACACGGCAATCCGGTCACCGTCCTGAATCAGCCAGTCGAGCCCCACCGGCTCGCCATTAGCCAGCACCAGCGCCACTTCGGTATGCGGCACGCCCAGCGCCTCGATCATGTGCTTGGTGGTCGCTGATCGCGCGCAGGCGCAGCTGAACGCCTGCCCCCTCCGCTCGCCTGGGAGAAACGCGTTCAACCTGGAATAGAAACGAAACGTCGCGTTCGTCATGGCTGTATGGGCAACGCTGACCGCAGCTGATCCGCAAAGGATCGCGGGTGCGTCACGCTCCTTGAGGCTGTAAGTCGGCTCAGCTTACCCGTCGCCGCCCGATCAGGCTGCAGTCACCCATCCGGATTGGAGGCCCGTCGCCAGCAGCCGGTTGCCATCAGACCGGTGCCATGAGGGGCGGCGCGCCCTCCCCCGCCTAAGTAGCCGGTACGAGCGCGCCAGCCTTGCCTCAGAAAAGTCCGATGGCCCACGCAGCCAGGAACAACAGCAGCGAGAAGCTCCACATCCACCACAGCGAGTAACGGATGTGCCGGCCGAGATCCAGTCCTGCCAGGCCCAGGGCGAGCCAGAGCGCCGGCGAGAACGGGCTGATGAAGGTGCCGATGATGTTGCCTATGGTCATTGCGTACACCACGCTGGCTGGCTCGACACCGTGGTTCGCCACCACTTCCAGAGTGACCGGCAACAAGCCGAAGTAGTAGGCATCGGTGCTGAGCATCAACTCCATTGGCAAACCGAATACACCGAGAATGATGTGCAGCTGGGGCACCATCGAGGCTGGTAGTACCTGCACCAGATCCTCCGCAATGGAGGTGAGCATGCCTGTACCGGTGACAATGCCCAGCATGGAACCAGCCGCCAGAATGATCATGCCCATGCTCAGCGCAGCCGGGGCGTGCGCGGCGATGCGCTGCATCTGGGCCTTGCCGCCGGGGTAGTTGATCAGCAGCGCCAGCGAAAGACCGATCATGAAGATGTAGCCCGCAGGCAGCACACCGGCGAATAGCGAGATCAGCACCAGCAGGAACAAGCCACCGTTGAGCCACAGCCGGCCCGGTCGCTCCAGCGCGCGCTCCTCGGCGGTGGGCTCCTGAAGATTATGGCTGCTCTCGACCAGCACACCTTCATCTGCCGAAACACTGCCCGAAGCGATACGCCGCTGCTCACGCCAGCCGAGCAAGGCGGCCAGCGCCACCAGCAGCACGACACCAATGCCCTGGATGGCGATCAACGGACGCCACAGCTCGGTGACGTCGATACCCGTAACCGCTGCGGCACGGCCCAGCGGACCGGCCCAGGGCACCATATTGAAGATGCCGGCACCAAGCGCCAGCAGCAGTAGCATCAGGTAAGGACTCATGCGCAACTGGCGATACAGCGGCAGCAACGCCGGAATGGTCAGCAGGAAGGTAGTGGCGCCTGCTCCATCCAGGTGTGCCAGCATGCCGATCACAGCGGTAGCCACCGTCACAGCGATGACATTGCCGCGGGTCAGCTTCACCATTGCGCCGATGATCGGACGAAACAGCCCGGTGTCCTGCAGCACGCCGAAAAATGTAATGGCGAACACGAACATGGTGGCAATGGATATCACGCGGCCCAGGCCATCGGTAAAGAAGCCCGAAATGGCTTCAGGCCCGAAGCCGGCGAGTAGAGCGCCCAGCAACGGCACCACGATCAATGGCAGGATGGGCGCCATGCGCCCCACAAGCAGCAGCACTACCAGGCTGCCAATGGTCAACAGACCAATCAGGGTCAACACGCCTTGTTCTCCTCGTTATTTTTATGCAGCTAGAAACAGGTGAACGAGGGAGCCTACGAAGCCAAGCTTTCAGTAACCTTTAAGCCGGCCGACCAGGACGTACGCAGCTCTGTCTGACTGTTAAGAGGTATGTCAGGCAAAGTCCGATGACTGTCGCGCTCTTAAAACCAGCGACACGCCGAAAGGCGGTGAATGATCGACACGCAGAACAGGAGCACAGGTAGTTGGATCTGCTATTTCTCGGCACCTCATCCGGAACCCCGACCAAGGCGCGGAATGTCAGTGGCCTGGCCCTTCTTGAGGACAGCGGCAAAGGCTGGTACCTGATCGACTGCGGTGAAGCCACCCAGCATCAGCTGCTACGCACGCCGCTGACGCTGCACGGGCTGCGCGCGATCTTCATCACCCACGTGCATGGCGATCATTGCTACGGCCTGCCCGGTCTGCTCGCCAGCGCCGGCATGGCCCGCCGACAGGAACCGCTGGATATCATCGCGCCTGCAGCGATCGAAGGCTGGGTGCGTGCCACCCTGGAAATGAGCCAGAGCCATCTGCCGTACGAACTGGTTTTCCACGCCACTGAATCGCTCGGACACTGGCGCAACCGACAGATGAACGTCGAAGCCACCGAGCTTTCCCACAGGGTCCCGAGCTGGGGGTACAGCTTCACCGAAGCCCGCCCGGACCCGCGACTGAATACGGAAAAGCTCGACAGGGAGGGAATTCCCCGCGGCCCTCTATGGGGTGAGCTGATGCGCGGCAACGATGTGGCATTCGATGGCCGAAACCTGCGCAGTGAGGACTATCTACTCGCTACCCGACTACCCCGACGGATCGTCATCGCCGGCGACAACGACCAACCCGAACTGCTTCGCGATGCCTGCAAGGACGCGCAATTGCTGGTGCACGAAGCCACCTACACCCAACCCATCGCCGAAGCCGGTAAAGCCGATTTTGGCCATAGCACCGCCGCCCAGGTCGCAATCTTCGCCGCGGATGTTGGGCTACCGAATCTGGTCCTGACGCACTTCAGCGCGCGCTATCAGAGCGTTTCAGGCAGGGGCTTGTCGATCGAGGACATTCGAACCGAGGCCACCGCTCACTTCAGAGGCCCACTTTTTCTCGCAGCAGATTTCCTGCAGCTGACGTTAAACAAGCAGACCGAACTCAAGCAGACAGACGCATCACAGCCATAACCGGTTGCCGCACATATGGTCAGCGCATGCTTTCACACGGCGCAGGCGGAGTGGTTGAGTTATACGAGACCGGACCACGCTCCCCCGCTCCCCCGCTGGCGCAATGGCAAACCAGCACTGCCTGCTCATCCGCATGCCGCCGAGAATGCAGCGCAAACAGAAAGGCATTCGTGCGATACCTTCTCATTTACAATCCATTCTTGATTACCTAGTCTGTGCCTCGTTTCACCATCAGCTTGTTAGCACCCCATGGATCCTCGCCCATACCTGCCTATACGGCGAAATCTGCTGCGCATCTCGTATCGCCGCGCCAAACGCGACGCCAGCACCCTTCGAACAGGAACGACACATGATCAAACCCATTGCAGGCTTTCTCCTTCTGAGCGCACTTGCCCTGCCCGCCCATGCTCACGAACTGTGGCTGGAACGCAACGGCAATGGCCCCGTAAAGGTGTTCCTTGGCGAACCGGATCAGGACGTGGTCGAAAGTGGGGAAACGGTTGCAGCACTGGCGCCGACCACGCGCATCATCAGTCAGGATTCAGCCTCGCAAAAGCCGCTCACCATCAAAGATGACCACCTTGAAGCAGCAATCGATGGGAGCGCCGACGTGCGTGCCGTCAACGACCAGGTCTGGAAACCGTGGGAAAACGACAAGGGTGAACTCACAGCGGCCTTGATGCATGCCCGCTGGGGCCGCACCGAAGCGAAAGCAGGGATGGATCTGGAACTGGTTCCGGAGAAAGCCAATGGCGACCGCTTTACCCTGATGTTCAAGGGTCAACCGCTGGCGGACAACGACGTCATGCTGATCACGCCCACAAACAAGGCACAGCAGCTGAAAACCGACAAGCAGGGGCTGGTCGAGCTGAAGATAGACGCCCCGGGCCGCTACATTCTTGCGGGCGGGCACGAGATTGCTGCAAATGGCCAGAATGTGGCCGGGCAGAAAGTCGACCGCATTTATCACGGCACCACCACAAGCTTCGTCGCTGAGTAAACGACTCAACCTCCCGCATCGCTGTCCCCGCTGAGCGCATAGCGCACAGCCGGGCCAGCACCGCCGGCAGTCCGTTACATCCCTGCAGGCCACAATAACGATACGTTGAAAGCCACGTGCTAGAGCGTCTACGCTTGCAGGCCACCGATCCAGCCCAGGCAACGACGATGAGCGTCACGCAAACGCAACTGCACGACTCCCCCGCACGCTACGGCACAGTTAGCCGCTTCTTTCACTGGAGCATGGCCGTCATTCTCGCTTGGCAATTTGCAACAGCTTTTTCACACCTGCTGCTCGAAGACACCGCTATCGAGGGGTTTCTTTGGGGTACGCACAAGGTGGTCGGGTTGCTGCTGATTCTATTGGTCGTCGCGCGCGGGCTCTGGTCGTTGTACAACCGCGGAAATCGGCCGCCATCGCTCAGCGCAATGGCTGGGCTCGGCCATCTGGCGCTCTATGTGCTGATGATCGCCATCCCGCTAATCGGCCTGGTTCGCCAATATGGCTCAGGGCGAGCATTCGAGCCGTTCGGAATTCCGCTGATGCCTGGATTCGAAGGCGACGCCATCAGCTGGATGACGGCACCGGGCTTCCTGCACAGTTGGCTGGGCTGGTTACTGCTGGTATTGGTGATCGGCCATGTCGCGATGGTGTTCGTCCACCGGCGTCGGCCGCAAGATGAAGACGTGCTGGCGCGGATGCTCGGCAACCGTCAATCAGGTCCGTCCAAGCCGCATTGACCAAACACTCAGCGACTAACATCCCCGCCACCTACGAGCAGCATTCGGCCCTACAGGGAGAGAAGCGCTGACACCAAAGCTGCGTATCCGCCATGGCCGTAGGGTCGAATTTATTCGACCGACCCACCACCTGTGCCATCAAACCCGAACACGGCCAGCCCAGGCAGCCGTGTCGCACCAGCGCTATAGGCGGCACACCGCCGACCGGCAGGATCTAATTTATTCGACAAACCCACCACATGCGCGATTAAACCCGCACACGGCCAGCCCGAATAGACCGTGTCGCACCGGCGCTATAAGCAGCGCACCCCGCCCATCCGTAGGGTCGAATTTATTCGACCAACCGATCAGCTGCACCATCAAGGCCGTACACGCTCAGTCCTACAGCCGAGCGCCCTGACTGCAGAGGCTTCAAGCCTCAACTACCGACCATTGCTTGTTCAGCCGTTTGTCCGACGCTGCCATTTTCGTCCCGAGCTGCTGAGCCCAGAGCGATACGCGATATTCCTCCAGCATCCAGCGGTACCGGACCAGCTCCGGATCACGCTTCCCTTCCTGTTGATGCTTTTTCAACCGCGCCTGGAATTGCTCCCAATACCCGGCCAGCTCACCGGACCAGACGCGATCACGCTGCAGCTGCGCACCGATTTTCTCGAAACGCTGCTCTACTGCCTTCAGATAGCGCGGCAATTCCTTCAACCATTCGGCTGGCGTCTCGCGGACAAAACCGGGATAGACCAGATTGCCCAGTTGCGCCTTGATGTCGTTCAGCGCCACTGCCTGAGCCAGATCGATCTTCCCTTTGAAGCGCTTTTGCAGGCCGTGCCAGTGCTTGAGAATTTCCAGCGTCAGGCGAGCCAGACGCTCGGCATGCGCAGCCCAGTCCCCGCGTTTACGTTCGGCCAGCGACGCCAGAGCGGCACCGTCGCGAGGCAGTTGCGGCTCATCAGCCAGGATGCAGCTGTCCAGGCTGGCCAGCAGAATGTCTTCGACCAGGGCATCGATTTTGCCCATATCGCGGTACAGCAACGCCAGCTCGGTGAGACCCGGCAGTTTGTTGCGCAGGTATTTGGCGGGTTCGGCCAGCTGCTGCAACAACAAGCGCTGCAGGGCGCGGCGATGCTGATAGTCGGCTTCGGCCTGAGTCGGGAAACGGCCTTCCTTGACCACTCCGCCCTCCTCGACCAGTGCGGGATAGACCGTCATCGAAAGCCCCGCCATCTTCGCCTGTGCCTTTTCGGCAACCTGGGCAAAGCCCTTGGCCTCGACCGGTTTCTGTTCAGCCTTCTGCTGCGGGGGCGCCAGCGCGGCCTGGCTGGCTTCATTGAAGCGTGCCGTCAGCTCGGCCAGATCCCGGCCTTCTCCCAGGAACTTGCCCCGGGCGTCGACCACCTCGATGTTCATCTTCAGATGGCTCTCAAGCCCCGTCGCAGCTTCTGCCCAGGCATCATCCGACACCCGCGCGCCGGTCATGCGCAGCAGCTCGCGACCTAGCGCCTCGGGCAGAGCGCCCTCACCAAAGGTGATCTTCGATAACGCGGCTTTAACGAAATCAGGCACCGGCACGAAGTTCTTGCGGATTGCCTTGGGCAGGTTGCGCACCAGTGCCACGGCCTTGGCCTCGATCAAGCCCGGCACCAGCCAGTCGAGCCGTTCGGCCCGCAGTTGCGGCAGCAGCGGCGCCGGTACTCGCAGCGTCACACCATCGCGCGGATGGTTGGGTTCGAAGTGATAGTCGAGTGACAGTTGCAGTTCGCCGATTCGCAAATGGTCCGGGTACTGAGCGGCGGTGACCTCGCTGGCGTCCCGCGCCAGCACGTCCTCGTCGCGCATGACCAGCAGCTGCGGATCCTTGGCGCTCTCGCGCTTGTACCAGTTCTCGAAGCTGGCAGTTTGGTAGATGTCCTGCGGCACGCGGGCGTCGTAATAGGCGAAAAGCGTGTCCTCGTCAGCAATGATGTCACGCCGACGGGCCTTGGCTTCCAGCTCATCGAACAGCTCCAGCAGCTCGCGGTTGGCTGTCAGCGCCTTGGCGCGGCTGAGCATCTCGCCTCGCACCAGCCCCTCGCGAATGAACAGCTCTCGCGCCACCGATGGATCGATTGGGCCAAAATGCACCGGGCGCCGCGCCACCACGATCATGCCGTAAAGGGTGACCTGCTCGAAGGCCACGACCTGGCCACGCTTCTTTTCCCAGTGCGGCTCGATGTAATTGGTCTTGGTCAGGTGCTTGGCAAGCGGCTCGATCCAATCCGGTTCGATCTTCGCCACCATGCGCGCAAACAGCTTGGTGGTTTCGACCAGCTCTGCGGCCATGATCCAGTTGGGCTTCTTGCGCCCGATGACGCTGGACGGATGCACCCAGAAGCGCCGCTGCCGCGCACCGAGAAAATCGCCCTCTTCGGTTTTGTGCCCGACCTGACTGAGCAGACCGGCAAGAATCGCCTTGTGCACGGCCGCATAGCTCTTGGCCTTCTGTGCGGCTTCGCTGGCATCGGCTTGCTGGGCCAGTTTGACGTTGACCTTCTTGTCCTTGGTCAGGGCTAGCTGATCGGCAGAAGGGGCCCCCCCGTCATCCTTGTCGGAGCCAGCTTGCTGGCGATCCTTCCCATCGATGGCCTGATCGCCAGCAAGCTGGCTCCTACGGTTCTGCGCGTTATCGTTGAGCTTCAACTCCCGCACGATAAGCGTCAGCTGGCGATGCGCGTCGCGCCACTCGCGCAGACGCAGGTAGTTGAGGAAGTTCTTCCGACACCAGGTGCGCAGGGGGTTGGAGCCCAGCTCCTGGCGCTTCTCCTCGAAACCGCGCCAGAGATTGATCAGCGCAGCGAAGTCCGAATCCGGATCCTTCCATTGCGCGTGTGCCTGATCAGCCTGCTGCTGGCGGTCTGCCGGGCGCTCGCGCACATCCTGCACCGACAGCGCGCTGGCTACGATTAGCACCTCGGCCATGCTGCCCAGATGGACCGCTTCGAGCAGCATGCGGCCCAACCGCGGATCGATGGGCAGACGCGCCAGCTGCCGGCCCAAGGGTGTCAGCTGGTTCTCGCGATTGACCGCCGAGAGCTCCTGCAGCAGGTTGAAACCGTCACTGATGGCTTTTCCATCCGGCGGCTCGATGAAGGGGAAATCCTCGATCTGTCCCAGGCGCAGATGCAGCATCTGCAGGATGACCGCAGCGAGATTGGTACGCAGGATTTCGGGATCAGTGAATTCCGGCCGACCAAAAAAATCTTCTTCGCTGTACAACCGAATGCAGATGCCCGGCTCGACCCGTCCGCAACGCCCCTTGCGCTGATTGGCGCTGGCCTGGGACACGGCTTCGATGGGTAGACGTTGCACCTTGGCGCGGTAGCTGTAACGGCTGATGCGCGCGGTGCCCGAATCGATCACGTAACGAATACCGGGCACGGTCAGCGAGGTCTCGGCCACGTTGGTGGCGAGCACGATCTTGCGACCGGCTGCGGGGCGGAAAATCTTCTGCTGGTCGGCCGGCGTTAGCCGCGCATATAGAGGCAGCACCTCAGTGAAACGCAGGTTGGCCTTGCGCAGCACCTCCGCGGCGTCACGGATCTCCCGTTCGCCCGGCAGGAATACCAGCACGTCCCCCGGCCGCTGGCCGATGCTTTTTTCATGCGCATCGATTTCATCCAACGACGCCAGAATGCCCTGGTCGACGGTCAGATCATCCTCGACCCGGTTACCGTCCTCATCGGACTCCGCCGCCAACGGGCGATACCAGGTTTCGACCGGGAAGGTCCGGCCGGATACCTCGACGATAGGCGCACCGTTGAAGTGTTCAGAAAACCGCGCCAAGTCGATGGTCGCCGAAGTGATGATCACCTTCAGGTCAGGGCGCCGTGGCAGAAGCGTCTTGAGATAGCCGAGCAGGAAGTCGATGTTGAGGCTGCGTTCGTGGGCCTCGTCGACAATGATGGTGTCGTACTTTTCCAGGAACCGATCGTGCTGGGTTTCGGCCAGCAGGATGCCGTCGGTCATCAGTTTGATCAGCGAGCTGTCCTTGCTCTGATCCTCGAAACGCACCTGATAACCCACCAGCTCGCCCAGCGGTGTCCCGACCTCTTCAGCCACGCGTGTAGCGACACTACGAGCAGCCAGCCGCCGCGGCTGGGTATGACCAATCAGGCCATGCACGCCCCGGCCGATCTCCAGGCAGATCTTCGGCAGCTGTGTGGTCTTGCCCGAGCCGGTTTCGCCTGCGATTACCAGCACCTGATGCTTTTCCAGCGCGGCCTTGATCTCGTCGCGCTTGGCGGCGATCGGCAGGCTGTCGTCGTAACGCATGACGGGTACGCTCTGGCGCCGCGCCTCGACCTTGGCGGCCGAGGCCTGGAAGCGTTCGAGCCATTGCACAAGACGCTCGTCCTCGATCGGCGCGTCGCCGGCCTTCTTGCGCAGGTCATGCAATTGGCGACGCAGGCGATGGCGGTCGGCGTACATTGCCTGGTCGAGGTTTTTCAGGAGTTGGTCAAAGGCGGGCGTTGCGTCGGTCATGGACAGCCGTAAGCGATTTCGTGAAGGGCGCGATTGTCGCAGATTTGCCCGGCTGCCCGTAAGGAAAGGGATTGGCGGAAGGACCGCGCCGGCGTACCGGCGCGGTAATCAGGTGATTAACGGATCCAATGGCCCCAGCGAGATTTCTCCTGGACTTGCTGGATACGCATGGTACCGATGCTCTGCTCGGCCGCTGCGGCTATCTCGTCATCGATCATCTTGGTCGAAAGTGACAGCCAGCTGGTGGTGAACGCCAACGCATCGCCGTGCAGCTCCAGTGCCTCGGTGGAGATGTTAGTGAGGTCGTCGCACTCGGAGTGGTAGCACGGATCGAACGCCTCCCCGGCCGTACCGCCGTAGCGCTGGGCCTGTTCAACGCTCTTTATGTCCTCCGCGCCGGTGAACAACCCGCCAAAGGCGATGCCGTCATCGAAGAACTGGGCGTAGTCGGAGCGGAAGTCGATCTCGGTGCCTTCGGACGGCGCGTTGCGCAGCTGGAAGTAGGAGCTGAACAGACGCTCGATGGCACCGGAGCCCGGAGGGCCCTGCAAACCGAAATCCGAGCCATCGCCGTCATAGATGAAGTTCGCGTAATTCGGCGAACCGATCATGTCGACGTTCAGGTAGGCCTTGATCTGCTGCTTCTCTTCCTCAGGCAACTGGTTGACGTAGTAGGTCGAACCTACCAGCCCGGACTCCTCGGCACCCCACCAGGCGAAGCGGACCTTGTTCAGCGGGTATGCCCTGCTCATCAGGGTCGCCATTTCCAACAGCGCAGCGCTGCCGGAGCCGTTGTCGTTGATGCCCGCCCCCTCGAACACCGAGTCCAGGTGAGCGCCTACCATGATCACGTTGTCGGGATTGCCCCTGCGGGTCTCAGCCAGGACGTTGAAGGTCTCGGTCCGCTCACGAACCACGTCAACATTCAGACTGAGCTGCAGGCCCGCGGTACCCGCCCACTCCACACCGTTGTCGTAGGTGGAAAACAGCACAGGGATGCCGCCGTCGTAGTCCTCACCCAAGGTGGCAACCAGCAAGCCTTTGCGATCTTCGGTGTCGCCCTGATTGAAGATGATCGCGCCCGCCGCCCCTGCAGCTGCGGCATTGGTGGCTTTCTCTCCAAATGGGCAGGTGCCACGCTGCATCAAGGCAATTGCGCCGGCTGGAAAGCCTGCAAAATCACCGGGTTCGCAGCCGCTGGTGGAGGTATTGCCGAGTCCCAATGCAAGGTCGACCGGAACGACTGGGGCGGAAACGGTCCCGGGGTCGGTCTGATCGGCGTAGGTGAAGTCCTCTTCCCAAGTGTATTGCACCGCCTGGGGCGCAACCGCGGCGAGCGAGCCAGGCCCTTCGGGGTAGAAGGCCAGGAAGGGGAACGTCTGCACCCTTACCCGGTAGCCGGCGCGCTCAAGCGTCCTGCGCACATAGTCGACCGAAGCCTGATAGCCGGGTTGTCCAGATGCACGATTGCCGTTATTGAGCGAAGCGATGTCCTGCAGGTTCTGCAGGTGCGTCATGACGTTGCTGGCCTGCATGCATCGTGGCAGGCCGAGCGGCGAACCAACCAGCAGCGGTGATCGACAAACCCGAGCGTCGGGCTTGTCGGGACTCCAGTAGTCATCGAACGCAGCGATCTCCGCGGTTGGAGCCGCGAGGGCTGCGGTGGAAGCCAGTAAAGCGAAAGAAGCAACTACCCGACGTGCATTGTTTTTCTTTTGCATGGGTAACTCATCCTTGCAACGAGATTGATGGGCAGGCCGCAAAATGGCATGCGCCATCGTCCCCTACGGCATTAAGCGGACGCGGCCATGCTCAGGTAGACCGGTGCGCCTGCAGATCCGTTCTAGGCAAAAGGCCGCACGTGCCGCCCGTTGGTCGGTTCCATAACGAAATAGTGGCATTTAGCCTTCTTCTGACAGCCAACCGAAAGCTTGATGTGGATCAATGGACATTAGCCGCGCTAGCGCTTCCTCACTTTGGCTTAGTCCGCTCAAGACCGGGCCAAGCCGGCCGATACCACCGCCATGAGCCTTGCCGCTTTGCGTGCACTGTTAACCCTATAAAACACCGGCACGACGACCGTCCGCCGAGGAGTCCATGAAATGTCTGCACCCCGTTCCGGCATCGCCGGGCAATTGGGCCTGGCCCTGTCCGCGGTTCTGGCAGTCGTCATTGCCGGAAGCAGTCTGTTTGCGCTGCGCTCGTTGGCCCAGTCGACCGAACTTGCCCATCGTCAGCATCTGGCCAGCGAAGCGCAGCTGCTCGCCGGTCAGCTCGCCAGCTTCCATCAGTCCTTGAAGACCACCACGCAGCGGCTGGCCACGCTGTTCGAGCGGCGCTTCGCCTCGGGTCTGACCCTGGATCCGGCAACCGACGGGACCACGCCTTCGCTGCTCCTGAACGGGGACCGCCTGAACGGAGATTTCACCCTGGTCGATGAATTCACCACGCTGACCGGTGGCGCGGCGACGGTGTTCGCTCGTACTGGCGATGATTTCGTACGTGTCACCACATCGGTAAAAAAGGAAGACGGTTCACGCGCCATTGGCACGCTATTGGACCGCAAGCATCCGGGGTACGCCCCGCTGCTCAACGGCCAGCCCTATGTCGGCCGAGCCACCCTGTTCGGCCGGCAGTACATGAACCAGTACACACCGGTGCGTGATTCCGGCGGCCGGGTCATTGCGGTGCTGTACGTCGGTTTCGATTACACCGACGAGCAACGCAACCAGTTCCAGGCGCTGTCAGTGTTTCGGATTGGCGAGAGCGGCTCGCTGGGCATCCGTGACGACATCGCCGGCTGGCTGGTGAAGCCGGCGGGCGCGGTTGCCGTCGATGAACTTGATGCGCAACTGGCCAAGGCTGAGTCGAGCCAACCGTTGACCTGGACCGACGGCAACGAGGATTTCCTCAGTCTCGTAGCGCCGGTAGCCGGTGAAAGCATGCAGGTCGCGGCCACCCTTCCGCAGGAGGAGATCGACGCGCTCATCTGGCGAGTCGGGACACAGCTCGCTCTGGGCAGCCTGCTGGCACTGATCCTGGCAGTCGCTGCCACTATCGGCCTATTACGCCACCGCCTGCGCCCGCTGGCACGCCTGGTCGAGCAGGCCCGCGCTTTCGGCGAAGGCAACCTCAAGGTTCGTGTCGTCGTCGTGCGCCAGGATGAAATCGGGACACTCTCAACAACCTTCAATCAGATGGCGGAATCGCTGTCCGGGACCGTTACCAAGGTGCGCACGTCGTCCACCGATGTCACTCAACGCGCAGATCAACTGAACAGACTGGCCACCGGAACCGAGCAGCGCTCAGCGGACCAGGCCTCGCAGCTGGATACCATGGTCAGCGCCGTGCAGCAGTTCAGCGCAACGGCCGGCGAGATTGCCAGCGGCATGCACCGCACCGAACAGCTGACCGTGGAAAACGTCACCTTGACCCGCCAGGGCGCCGAATCCATGCGTTCTGCCGAAGGTGCATTGCAGCAGATCGCAGGGTCGCTTGCGTCTACCGGGCAGGTCATCAATGGGTTGGGCGAGCGCTCGCAGCAGATTGGAGGAATCGTAGGTGTAATCAGCAGCATCGCCGAGCAGACCAACCTTCTCGCACTCAACGCAGCAATCGAAGCGGCTCGCGCCGGTGAACAGGGCCGCGGCTTTGCCGTGGTGGCCGACGAGGTACGCAGCCTGGCGGCTCGTACCAGCCAGGCCACGCGGGAAATCACCGACGTGATTCATTCGGTTCAGGACGAAACCAACCGCGCCATGGCCTCCATTGACGAGGGCAACCGTCTGATGAAGGACGGCCTCGCACTTAACGGCGCGGTGGCAGCGACCCTGGACGAGATCCAGACGCATACGGCACAGACGCTCGACCAGTTTGCCGACATTGCCCGCGCAACCAGCGAGCAGAGCGCGACGGCATCGGTCTTGAGCCAGAATCTTCATGCCGTAGCGCAGGACAACCAGTCACGTCGTAAGGCCGGTGCCGAGTTGGCCAACACGGCCCAGCAGCTGAAAAGCCTGGCTGACGCACTCGAGCGCGAGGTCAATCACTTCAGCTGAGCCAGTTGGCGAAGTGTCGATTTGACACCTGCACAGAAACGAAAAACCCCGCCAAGGCGGGGTTTTTTATGCGGCATCGATTACTTGTGGCCGAGTTTTTTCAGTTCTTCATCACGCAGTTCGCGACGCAGGATCTTGCCAACGTTGGTGGTAGGCAGTGTGTCGCGGAACTCGACGGTTTTGGGTCGCTTGTAGCCGGTGACGTTGTCATGCATGTGCTGCATGACCTGTTCCTTGGTCACGCTTTCGCCGGGCTTGACCACCACGAACAGCTTGATTGCCTCGCCCGACTTTTCGTCTGGAACACCGATCGCAGCGCACTGCAACACGCCCGGCAGTGTCGCGAGGACGTCTTCCAGCTCGTTCGGATAGACGTTGAAACCGGATACCAGAATCATGTCTTTCTTGCGGTCGACGATCCGCATGTAGCCGTCTTCCTGAATGATCCCGATGTCACCGGTCTTCAGCCAGCCATCGGCACTGAGAATCTCGTCGGTGGCGTCCTGGCGCTGCCAGTAGCCCTTCATCACCTGCGGACCCTTGACGCAGAGTTCGCCAATGGCACCCATCGGCAAGTCGTTGCCTTCGTCGTCGATGACTTTGCACAGCGTCGATGGCATCGGGATGCCGATGGTGCCGATCTGGATACCGCCGAACGGATTGACCGAAACCACCGGGCTGGTTTCGGTCATGCCGAAGCCCTCGCAGATCTCACACCCTGTGACTTGCTGCCACCGTTCAGCCGCCGCCAGTTGCAGCGCCATACCGCCGGAGAAAGTGGCTTTCAGCGACGAGAAGTCGAGCTTGCGGAAGTCTTCGTTGTTGCACAGCGCCACAAAGAGGGTGTTGAGCCCTACGAAGCCGGTGAAACGATGCTTGCCAAGGTCCTTGACGAACGTCGGCAGGTCACGCGGATTGGTGATCAGCACGTTATGGGCGCCGATCAGCATCATGGTCATGCAGTGAAAGGTGAAAGCATAGATGTGGTACAGCGGCAGCGGCGCGACCATGGTTTCGCAACCATTGCCCAGCTCGGAGCCCATCAGTGCGCGGCACTGCAACATGTTGGCGACGATGTTGCGATGGGTCAGCATAGCGCCCTTGGCGACACCGGTCGTGCCGCCGGTGTACTGCAGCACGGCTATATCGTCGCTCCCCGGGTTGGCTTCGCGGGGGGCCTTGCCTCGTCCGAGGGACATTGCATCAGTGAACTTGATGGCCTTCGGCAGGTTGTATGCCGGCACCATCTTCTTCACATGCTTGACCACGGCATTGACCAGCATGCGCTTGAAAGTCGGAAGCATGTCGCCGACTTCAGTGACGATCACATGACGGATGCCGGTCTTGGGAAGCACGGTCTCGGCCAGATGCGCCATGTTGGCCAGGCACACCAGCGCCTTGGCGCCGGAATCGTTGAACTGGTGCTCCATCTCCCGCGAGGTGTACAACGGGTTGGTGTTGACCACGATGAGGCCGGCACGCATGGCACCAAACACGACGACGGGGTACTGGATCAGGTTCGGCAGCTGGACCGCAATACGATCGCCCGGCTGCAGATCGGTGTTCTGCTGAAGATAGGCTGCGAATTCACCGGAAAGCGTGTACAGCTCACCGTAGGTCAGGGTTTTGCCGAGATTACTAAAGGCCGGCTTGTCTGCGAATTGCTCACAGGACTGTTTAAGCACAGCCTGAATGTTCTGGTACTCATCAGGATCGATCTCGCTCTTGACCCCGACAGGATACTTATCCTTCCAGAAGTTATCGGTCATGAAACCCCACTCCTAAGCGACAGCTTTACTGCATAAAGCAGCTGTTTTGTTGTGTTTTGTTAATTTTTGTACGGAATATCCGGCCAAATGCGGATTTGAGGTTAGCAGCTTTGAAAGTGGCCGAACAGTGTCCCATCCGAGCCATGCAGGCACAAAGTGACCGCAGAATTGACTGCGGTCACTTTTTATTCATCGTGTAATCGATGACTGGCTGGGCGCTCGATCAGGCTTGATCGCGTAGTTCACGTCGAAGGATCTTGCCTACCGGCGTCATGGGCAGCGAGTCGCGGAACACGAAGTGCCGGGGCACCTTGTAGCCGGTGAAGTTCTCACGGCAATAGGCTTGCAGCTCATCGGTGGTCAGGCTGTCATCGCTGCGCACGACAAACAGCTTCACCGCCTCCCCGGATCGCTCATCCGGAACACCAATGGCCGCACAGGCTGTGACTTTTGGATGGGCCATGACCACGTCTTCGATCTCATTGGGATAGACGTTGAAGCCCGAAACGATGATCAGGTCTTTCTTCCGATCGACGATGCGCACGAATCCATCCGCATCGATCACGGCGATGTCACCGGTTTTCAGCCAGCCCTCCGCATCCAGCACCTCGGCCGTGGCGTCCGGGCGCTGCCAATAGCCCTTCATCACCTGCGGGCCCTTGACGCAGAGCTCGCCGCGCTCTCCTACGGCCAGCTCGGTGCCCTCGTCGTCAATGACCTTCAGGGTCGTGCCTGGCACCGGCAGCCCGACAGTGCCCAGACGCGAGCTCGGCCCGTGCGGATTGGCGCAGACGACAGGCGACGTTTCGGTCAGCCCGTAACCTTCTGTCACGGTCACGCCAGTCATGCCCTTCCAGCGTTCGGCGACGGCGGAAACCAGTGCGGTACCGCCTGAGTTGGTGCCCTTGAGCGAGGAGAAATTGATCTTCTTGAATTCGGGATGGGACATGAGCGCGACGAACAGCGTATTCAGCCCAAGGAAGGCAGTGAACTGCCACTTCTGCAACTCTTTGACGAATCCGTCGATGTCTCGCGGATTGGTGATCAGCACGTTGTGGTTGCCCGTCACCATCATGCACATGCAGTTAACCGTGAACGCATAGATGTGATACAGCGGCAGCGGCGCGATCATGATCTCCTGACCTTCCTTGATGATCGTCTGGCCGTTCTCGTCCAGCTGCTGCATGTTGGCGCGAACCTGCTGCATGTTCGCCACCAGATTGCCGTGTGTGAGCATCGCGCCCTTGGCCACGCCGGTCGTGCCGCCGGTGTACTGCAGCACCGCGGTGTCGTCCAGGCTGAGCGTTGCAGGTTTAAGACTGTGACGTCCGCCGTCACGCAACACATGCTTGAACGAAAGCGCCTGCGGCAGGTTGTAGGCCGGCACCATCTTTTTCACATGCTTGACGGCTGCGTTGACCAGCAGCCCCTTCAAAGACGGCAGCATGTCGCCAATCTGCGCCTCGATCAGGACCTCGATCCCTGTATCGGGTAACACCTCCTGAACCAGCTTGCCGAACGTATTGAGGTAGACCAGTGCGCGCGCGCCGGAGTCCTTGAACTGATGACGCATTTCCCGCGCGGTGTATAGCGGATTGGTGTTCACTACGATCAGCCCGGCGCGCAGGGCGCCGAACACGGCAATGGGGTACTGCAACAGGTTGGGCATCTGCACCGCAATGCGATCCCCGGGTTTCAAGTCGGTGTGGTTCTGTAGCCAGGCCGCAAAGGCCGCCGAGTAACGCTCGAGATCCGCGTAGGTCAGCGTCACCCCCATGTTGCTGAAGGCGGGACGGTTCGCGTGGGTTTTACAGGAGCGCTCGAATACTTCCACCACTGAGCGGAAGCCGCCCATATCCACATCGTTGGGCACGCCGGTGGGACGTTTGTCGTTCCAGAAGTCAGGTTGCATTGTTATTGGCCTCTTTACCTGAAAGTGTCTGGCCCACTTGCGGCGGGCTGTGGCGAACTTAACAGCTCCGCTGTGCCGCGCAATAGCATGGCGTGCGTAATCAGTGATGTGAATCTACGGCCACTGCAGTTAGCAGCCCAGCGCGCGACATCACCGTCGCAGACCTCTAGAATGCTGCCACCCGAGCGCCCTCCACGGCGTATCCGTCAAGACATCCACGATTGCTGTCCCGACAGTTTTTTCGTTTGTTACCGCATTCAGAGGTTTACGCATGAGCACACTGAGCAACACTCCCTACGCCGACCTCGAAGTCGGGCAGAAAGCTACCTATAGCAAGACCGTGGAAGAGCGCGATATACAGCTGTTCGCCGCCATGTCGGGCGATCACAACCCGGTCCACCTGGACGCCGAGTTCGCCGCCTCGACGATTTTCCGCGAGCGCATCGCCCATGGCATGTTCAGCGGAGCCTTGATCAGCGCCGCCGTCGCCTGTGAGCTGCCCGGGCCCGGCACAATCTACATAGGGCAGACGATGCGTTTCGTACTGCCGGTCAAGCTCGGCGATACCTTGACAGTGCGCCTGGAGATTCTCGAAAAGCTTCCCAAATTTCGCGTCCGCATTGCCACCCAGGTATACAACCAGCGCGACGAGATGGTTGTCGACGGCGAAGCCGAAATCCTTGCGCCACGCAAGGCACAGACCGTCGAGATCAAGGCTCTTCCGCCGGTCAGCATTGGCTGAGCAAGCCCATTTCTGATCCCCTTAAAGCACCACGCTTGAAATCAGCCGTCCAAAGGCGCCTCTCCGGCGCCTTTTTTGCGCATGCGTCTGGCAAACCCGGGATATCAGCGCTACTCGTTGCCGTGACGAGTTTTAGGCGAACCGGCTCGCCATTTCAGAAAAGCCATAGGCTTCAAATGCGCTTCGCAGTAAAGGATAGGAGCCGTTCCGTGACACTGATATGGAACTGACTGCAAGCAGAAAGCTACTACGGCCCTTCCCTACGCCCCGAAAAGTACCGATTGCGGAGGATGCGCTCGTCGAGACCGACGCCGACCATCCCGCAGGCAGTACAACAAGAACAACATCGGGACCTCCACCATGCACATACGCTCGACTGCATATCGGCACCTGGCAGCGCTCATGCTCGGCAGCCTGTCTCTGGCTATTCACTCAGCTTCCGCGGCACCGTTGGACCCCGGGCCCGACGAAGCCTTGCTTTACTACAAGAGAGCCGATGGCGAGTACGCCGGCTGGGGACCACATCTGTGGAATACGCCCAACTGTAATGGGAGCCAAAGCGAAACAGGCTGGGACCAACCGCTAGCGCCGGCCGGGTCCGACCCAGACTATGGCGTCTACTACCGTATTCCGCTGACCGCTGATGCCAGCTGCCTTAACCTGATCATGCACAAGGGCGACGAGAAGGACCTGGGTGGTGGTGACCTCACATGGCACCTGGATGACACGGGCCGTCGCGCCTTCACCCTTAGTGGTAACGCGCAGCTCTCCAGCACCCCGCTGAGCGGGGCAGCGATCGGAATCAAGGGCGCGCGTGCACATTGGCTAGACCCGTTCACGCTGGCGCTTTATGGCGGCGCATCTGGCGCCGCGCGAGTCGAACTGCGCTACTCGATCGACGCCAGCATCCGAATCGACGCCAGCATCCGAATCGACGGCGGGGCACGTACCGTCAGCGGCGGCACCCCACTTGCCCTCACCCCCGCGACGCTACGCGAAGGCCTTAGGCGCCAGCATCCCCATCTGGCGGACGCGCCCGCCTTCCGTCTCGAATCCGCCGCCAGGGATTTGCGCCGTGCAGTGACGAGCCAGTTGGTGGTTGTTGCCTACGACGCACAGGATCGGGTGATCGATGCTACCGAGGTGCAGACGGCAGGCATTCTGGACATGCTGTTCGCCTACAACGGCACCCTCGGTGCGCGAATGGATGAGCGTGGCGTGTCCTTCAAACTCTGGGCGCCAACAGCGCAGCGGGTACGTCTGCATGTGTTCGACGCGAAGAAGAATCTTCTGCCCGGATATCCCAAAGCCATGCGCGAACGACTCGGCGTATGGAGTCTGGACGGATCTCGCGCTCTGGATCGGCAGTACTACCAGTACGAAGTCACCGCTTATCGCCCGAGCACCGGCCAGATCGATAGCACGATGGTCAGTGACCCCTACGCCCTGAGCCTCTCGCGCAACAGCCAGTACGCCCAGGTGGTTGACCTTGATGCCGGAGATCTAAAGCCTTCAGGCTGGGACGCGCTTCGCCCGCCGCGGCCGCCACGCCCGGAGTCGAGCGTTATCTATGAAACCCATTTGCGTGACTTCAGCGCCAGCGATCAAAGCGTTCCGCTTGATCTGCGCGGGACCTACGGCGCGTTCACGCAGCCCGACAGCGACGGCATGCGCCACCTGCGGGATCTGCGTGCGGCAGGCCTGACGCATGTGCAGCTCCTTCCGGTTTTCGACATCGCCACCATCGATGAAGACCCGAGGCGCCAGGTCGACCTCGATGACCCTTTCGCCAAGCTCTGCGAAACGTCAGCCGGGACGCGCGATCGCTGGTCGCAATACTGCGGCGCAGCAAGCATTCGTCAGGTGCTGCAGGGCTTCGACCCAGCCAGTGGTCAGGCACAAATGCTCTACAACGATCTGCGCGCCTCTGACAGTTTCAATTGGGGCTACGACCCTTTCCATTTCACAGTTCCGGAGGGCAGTTATGCCAGCGACGCTGAAGGCGTCCAGCGCATCATCGAATTCCGCAAGATGGTCCAGGCATTGTCTGCCGAGGGTCTGGCGACGGTAATGGACGTGGTCTACAACCACACCAATGCTTCAGGGCTGGGCGATAAGTCGGTGCTCGACAAGGTGGTGCCCGGTTATTACCACCGTCGCGACCCCGCGACCGGGGCGGTGGAAACCTCGACCTGCTGCGACAATACGGCCAGCGAACACCGCATGATGACCAAGTTGATGGTCGACTCGCTGGAAGTCTGGGCGCGCGACTACAAGATCGCAGGCTTTCGCTTCGATCTGATGGGCCATCACATGCGCGAAAACGTGCTCAGGGCATACCGCGCGGTTCGCCGCATCGACCGTGACACTTACTTCTATGGCGAAGGTTGGGATTTCGGCGAAGTCGCAGGCAACGCACGGGGCATCAATGCCACCCAGGTGAACATGGCCGGTACCGGCATCGGTACGTTCAACGATCGCCAGCGCGATGCCGTCCGCGGTGGCAGCCCGTTCGACAGCGGCGAAAACATTCGTCGAAATCAGGGTTTCGCCAATGGCCTATTGGTCCTGCCGAATGAACTCGCTGAAGCCGGCGCGCCGGAAAAGGCCAAGCTGCTGCACGCGGCTGATCTGATTCGCGTAGGCATTGCGGGCGGCCTGCGGGACTTCAACTTCGTCAGCGCCGACGGCAGCATTCGTAGCGGAGGCGAGATCGACTACAACGGCCAGCCGGCCGGATATACGCTGGACCCGCAAGAAACCGTCAACTATGTCTCCAAGCACGATAATCAGACGCTCTGGGACAACAATCAGTACAAGTTGCCCGCCAGTCTGACGGTGGCCGACCGCGTGCGCTTGCAACTGGTCGCGCTCTCCGTTCCGCTGTTCAGCCAAGGCGTTCCGTTCATCCACCTCGGCTCCGACATCCTTCGCTCGAAGTCCATGCAACGTGACAGCTATGACTCCGGTGACTGGTTCAACGCGGTGGACTTCACCTATCAGGACAACAACTGGAACAAGGGCTTACCGCGTGCGGACAAGGACGGCGACAACTGGCCGCTGATCCGTCAGGTCATCGCCAACCCCAACACCAGGCCGAGCGCGCCCGATATCGTCGCAGCGAAGCGTCGCTTTCTCGAGTTGCTGAAAATCCGCAGCGATAGTCCGCTGTTCCAGCTGGACAGCGCGCGTGAAGTCCAACGCCGCCTGCAATTTCACAACACCGGCCCACAACAGCAGCCAGGGGTAATTGCCTTCAGCCTTGCGGATGGAGTGCGCGACGGTCGAGATCTGGACCGTCGCTATCAGGCCATGACCGTCGTGCTCAACGCGTCACCTGAGCGTGTTCGCCTGCCCGGCGGTAGTGGCTATCAACTGCATCCGGTCCTGCAAAGCTCGAGCGATCCGGCCAGCCGCCAATCGAGGATCGCCGAGGGCGAGTTCGAAGTACCGCCCTATACGAGCGCGGTGTTCATTCAACCTCAGCACCGCAGCCGTTGATTTGCAGGCATAAAAAAGGGCGACCTAAGTCGCCCAAATGCCTTGCGTGCTCTGTAGCTCTAGCGGGTCACGGCTTCTTGTGCGCGTCCTGCCAGATGAAATATCCGAAACCGCCAAGGAAGGCGACCATAAGGCCGACCGTGACCACCCCTGCGAGCACCACATTATCGACGAACATGATTTCCTACCTCCGACGCTGTTTCGCTGTTTGATGGGTGCATAGTCGCCCCGTCCGCCGACAAAAAAATTGACCGATATCAATGGGCGCAACGCCTTTGAAAGAAAGGCGCTGCGTAACCTGATCTAGATCAAAAAAACGGAGGTATCGGAGGGAGAACAGCGTTAATCGATAGGAAAAAGCCCGACTAATCGGGCCAGGCAGGAATGGCGCGAGGGTGTCTAGCCTTTCTTCGGTTTGGACTTGGGCTTCTTTTTCGACTTGCCCAGCGGCAGTGCTTGCTCAAAGGCCTGCCGCATCTCGGCGAGTCGCTTTTCCTTGATGTCGTGAATGCGCTTTTCGCGTTCGGCGCTGAAGTCGATCAGTTTCTCTTCACTGCTCATACGGTGGGCTCACGAGTGATCTGACGGAATGTAAGGTTGAGGCGTGGCTCGGATACCTTTCGGCTCCTGGCAATCTGGTGTTGCCAATAATGCTGCGTCGGGCCGCTCATGACCAGCAACGAACCATGCTCGAGTACGACCGAATGCTCAATTCGGCTGTTCCCCTTGCGGCGGAAATCGAAACGTCGCGCCGCGCCCAGATTAAGTGACGCCACCAACGGCTGATCGCCCAGCTCCGGCTCGTCATCGCTGTGCCAGCCCATCGCATCCTGGCCGTCTCGGTAGAGATTGAGTAGAACGCCATTCAGGGTCTGACCGATGTGTTGTTCCACGCGCTGGCGAATCTCGGCCAGCAGCGGCGTCCAGGGAAGGGGCTCGTGAAGCAGGCCAGAATAGCGATAGCGTGCCTCGGGCTCGCCGTACCAGGCCACGAGTCTCGGCACCGAGACACTTCGACCATAGATTTTTATCTGCGGTTGCGACCAGGGCGTCCGTTGCGACAGTTCGCTCAACCATCCATCAGCGACGCCAGGCTCGACCCATTGCGGCACGTAATGCAGATCGGCGTCCGGCATATCGACCAGGAAGCGGCGACCGATGGGCGATGGAGACGGCTCAGACCTCGACATCGACCCAAAGCCCTTGGCGCGGAAGCTCGTCGATGGCGTCCTGATCTTCTTCAGCAGTCTCGCCTTCAGCCAGTTCCTGTGGCGTGTAGCCGCGGCGGCGCTGGCGTCTGCGCTGCTCGTCACGCAGCATCTGCTCGGCTTCCTGCGGATGACGGCGATCCAGTCCTACCGAACTTTCGTTGGCGCTCGGTTGCACAGGCGTAACCGGCGCGATCTCGGGCCGTGGCTTGACCACATCCTGCTGCGCGGTGACCTGAACGGTGCCGGGCGGTACGACTGGTAGCATCTTCGCTCTCCCATGGATAAGCCCGAACAACCGGTGACTTCATGCGGGCTTGCACCAGTTGATCGGCCGGAATGCAGTCAACTTTAACAGCATCGCTATAACTTCCATCTGCGCGCCTGATTCGCCGCACCCGGAAGCAGGCAGCTACCATTCCCCAATCGGCATCTGTCGTCGCTCTATCGACGGTGATCCGTTAACATAGCGGGCTTTTTCACAGCGGAGGCAGGGCATGGCGCAGCAGTATCTACCGGGGCAACGCTGGATCAGCGACAGCGAAGCGGAACTCGGTCTGGGAACCATCCTCATGCTGGATGGCCGGATGCTCACCGTGCTCTACCCGGCTACGGGCGAAACCCGGCAGTACGCCGCACGGAGCGCCCCGCTGACCCGCGTGCGTTTCGTTCCAGGTGACGAAGTCACGCATTTTGAAGGCTGGAAGATGACCGTGCGCGAAGTCGATGACGTCGACGGGTTGCTCGTCTATCACGGCCTGACCGCGCAGAACGAAGCCCGCACCCTGCCGGAAACCCAGCTGTCGAACTTCATCCAGTTCCGCCTCGCCAGTGATCGCCTGTTCGCCGGGCAGATCGACCCGTTGAACTGGTTCAAGCTGCGTTACCACACCCTGGAAAATCAGAGCAAACAGCTGACCTCCTCGCTGTGGGGCCTGGGTGGCGTGCGTGCGCAGCCCATCGCGCACCAGTTGCACATCGCGCGCGAAGTCGCCGACCGTATCGCCCCGCGCGTATTGCTGGCTGACGAAGTAGGTCTCGGCAAGACCATCGAAGCCGGCCTGGTCATCCATCGCCAGCTGCTTTCCGGGCGCGCCAAACGCGTACTGATCCTGGTGCCGGAAAACCTGCAGCATCAATGGCTGGTGGAAATGCGCCGCCGCTTCAATCTGCAGGTCGCCCTGTTCGATGACGAGCGCTTCATCGAAAGCGATGCCAGCAACCCCTTCGAGGACACCCAGCTGGCGCTGGTCTCGCTGGAGTGGTTGAAGGACGACGAGCGCGCGCAGGATGCCGCTTTTGCCGCCGGCTGGGATCTGCTGGTGGTGGACGAGGCGCATCACTTGGTATGGCACCCTGAAAACGCCAGCGCCGAGTACAAGCTCGTCGAGCAGCTGGCCGAAGTCATTCCCGGCGTTCTGCTCTTGACCGCCACACCCGAACAGCTCGGCCAGGAAAGCCATTTCGCCCGTCTGCGCCTACTTGATCCGAACCGTTTCCATGACCTCGAAGCCTTCCGCGCCGAGAGCGCCAGCTACCAGCCGGTCGCCCGCGCAGTTCAGGAATTGCTCGACGAGGGACGGCTGTCGCAGGAAGCCCACCAGACTATCCATGACTTCCTCGGTGCTGAAGGCGAAGCCCTGCTTGCCGCCGCTACAGATGGTGACATCGAAGCCAGCAGCCGCCTGATTCGCGAACTGCTCGACCGTCACGGCACAGGCCGCCTGTTGTTCCGCAACACCCGCGCCGCGGTGCGTGGCTTCCCTGAGCGCCAGCTGCATCCGTATCCGCTGCCCTGCCCCGCCGAGTATCTTGAACTGCCGTTGGGCGAGCATGCCGAGCTGTATCCGGAAGTCAGCTTCCAGAGCCAGCAGGAAGAACCGGATGCGCAGAACCGCTGGTGGAATTTCGACCCGCGCGTCGAGTGGCTGATCGACACGCTGAAGATGCTGAAGAAATTCAAGGTGCTGGTCATCTGTGCCCACGCCGAGACTGCGCTGGATCTGGAAGACGCGCTACGTGTGCGCTCCGGCATCCCGGCCACCGTGTTCCACGAAGGCATGAGCATCCTCGAGCGCGACCGCGCTGCCGCCTACTTTGCCGATGAAGAATTCGGCGCGCAGGTACTGATCTGTTCCGAGATCGGCAGTGAGGGCCGTAACTTCCAGTTCGCCCACCATTTGGTTTTGTTCGATCTGCCGGCGCATCCGGATTTGCTCGAGCAGCGCATCGGCCGTCTCGACCGGATCGGCCAGGCACATGTCATCCAGCTGCACGTCCCGTACCTGGAAACCAGCCCGCAGGAACGTCTGTTCAAGTGGTATCACGAAGCGCTCAACGCCTTCCTTAACACCTGCCCCACTGGCAACGCGCTGCAGCACCAGTTCGGCCCACGCTTGCTCAATCAGCTTGAAGAAGGCGATGACGATGAGTTCCAGAAGCTCATTGAGGAAGCCCGCGCCGAACGCGATCGTTTGGAAGCCGACCTTCACGCCGGCCGCGACCGCTTGCTGGAACTCAACTCCGGCGGTGGCGAACAGGGCAAGGCACTGGTCGAGGCCATCGAGGAGCAGGACGACCAGTTCGCCCTGCCGATCTACATGGAAGAGCTGTTCGACGCCTTCGGCATCGACAGCGAAGACCATTCCGAGAATGCCCTGATCCTGCGTCCCAGCGAGAAGATGCTCGACGCCAGCTTCCCGCTTGGCGACGACGAAGCCGTGACCATCACCTACGATCGCGAGCAGGCACTGGTCCGCGAAGACATGCAGTTCCTGACATGGGAACACCCCATGGTGCAGGGCGGCATGGATCTGGTGCTGTCCGGCTCCATGGGCAACACCGCGGTGGCGCTGATCAAGAACAAGGCGCTCAAGCCCGGCACCGTGCTGCTGGAACTGCTGTATGTCAGCGAGGTAGTGGCTCCGCGCGCGCTGCAGCTCAATCGCTTCCTGCCACCTTTGGCACTGCGCTGCCTGCTGGACTCGAACGGCAATGACCTGGCGTCCAAAGTCGCATTCGAAACCCTGACCGACCAGTTGGAAAGCGTACCGCGTGCCAGCGCCAACAAGTTCGTCCAGGCCCAGCGTGACGTGCTCGCCGCGCAGATAGCCGATGCCGAAGCCAAGGTCGCACCGCGCCATGCCGAGCGCGTCGCGGAAGGGCAGCGCCGGCTCAAGGCCAGCCTCGACGAGGAACTGGCCCGTCTGACGGCGCTGCAAGCGGTCAATCCGAGCGTGCGTGACAGCGAGATCGAAGCCCTGCGCAAGCAGCGCGAGCAAGGCCTGGAGATGTTGGACAAGGCAGGACTGCGACTGGAGGCGATTCGCGTGCTTGTCGCTGGCTGATCCATTCCGCCAGGTAAAAGAAGGCCGGCTTCGAGCAATCGAAGCCGGCTTTTTATTGGCGGGCTGATGGCTTTACGAAGTGCTCATCTATCGATGAGAGCGACACAAGCTTCGGACACCCAAGCAGGCACACCCGCTCCTTCGCACGGCACTGAGCGCAGCGATGCCATAAGTTACCTGCAACCCAAACGACGGGTATCGCAAGCTCAACCCGCCCTAAGTCGATTGTCGTGCTCTATATGCGTCAGTGTGCCAAGCAGTACCGTCACGCCCGTAGGATGGCGTTGAGCGAAGCGATACCCATCGGCCATTCCTCCAAGTTGTCGCCTGACGCCGGAAGATCAAGGGGTGCAGTCTTCAACGTCGCGCCACCGCTAGCAGTTGCCGTGCCCTGCGTTGATCATCCTCATCCAGCTCGGCCAACAGTTGCGGCTTGCCCGCGATCAGCAATGCCAGCGGGACACCATCTCTATAGAGAATGCGGTTGCCTGCCACGGCCGGGACGCGCTCACCAGCCAGAAGAGTGCCGACCTGGTTGAGCGGATCGACCGCCGAAACCGCGACCATCTCGCCGGTCAGCGAACGCTTGCGCACCTCGCGCAGCAGGCCAACCGCTTCTGGCAAGGCGAATTGCTCACCGGATACGCCCGCCACAAAGCGCCCACCGCGGATTTCGCCTCGCGCTTCCAGCCGGTGATAAACGCGCAGCAGCTCGCTCCACGAGGGCAACCAGTCGGCCTCGCGATCCAGCAGACGCCAGAACACCACACCGTAGCGGCGCAGCAGGGTCATGGCGACGTGCTCCAGTGCTTCGGGGTCGAGTGCTGGTCGCCGAATCGGCATCGTTTCGGCCGGCGCAGGGTTGCCTTTGCGCACCAGAGCCCAGCGGCCGGCATCGGCCATACCGCCGATGAACGCACCGCCGCGGCTCTGTCGTGTGCTGCGTGAACGCTTGGCCGCCGGCGCAAGCAATGCGCGCAGACCTGCAAAACTATCGGCATTGACCAGCCCCACCGCGACCAGCTCGCCGAGCGCATCTTCCAACTCACTGCGCAACAGACGTGCGCCCTGCTGCAGTTCATCGAAAAACAGCGCACCCTGCCCTTGCAGCGTTTCGAATACCCGCTGCGCCCGGGATGAAAGCTCGGGCTGCGGCGCCTCGCTCGCCAACGCATACCAGGCCGCGAGCTGCCGACGCGGTAGCAGAACGATGGGCGTGCCGCGCACCGGTCCGCTGCTGGCCTTGATCCGTCCGGCCAGACGCGTCCAGACCACTCGCCCCGAGCGGCACAGCTCGTCCAGCCAAGTGCCGCCATAATCTTTCAATCGGGACGGTAGCAAGTCGCTTTCCCACGCCCCGGCAGCGGCCTGAAAGCCTTCGAGCTGTTCGATCACCGTACCCAGCGCGTCGCGGCCCTGCATGCGGGTCGATTCGGACAGATGCTGCCAGTCGAACAGGAACCGCATGAAGTCGGCACGCTCCACGGGCTCGATTTCGCGACGCAGCCGCTTAACCGTATAGCGGTGGATGCGTGCCAGCAGATGCCGCTCGCACCACTCGTCTTCGACTGCGCCGGGGGTGAATCGGCCCCGCAACACGTAGCCTTCGGACTCGAGGCGGGTCAGGGCCTGCGCCACAGAGGATGCAGGCAGCGCCAGCGGCCGGGCGATCAGCGGGATTGGCAAAGGGCCAAAACCGGTCAGCCGCGCACGGATGAGCTCGGCCAGGGCCTCGTCTTCGCCCGTCCGCTGATCGAAGCCTGGCAAGGGTGCCAGCGGCGGTTCGCACGTCGCGTTGGGGTAGATTGATTGCAACAAACTCAGCCGCTCAATCGGCAACCAGAGCGCACAGTCATGCGCGACCTTCATCCGTGTCGCGCGCCCTCCCCGAGCCAACTCGGCCAGCCAGGCAGGCCAATCCTGTTCGCTGAGGATTTCGCCCTCGGCGATGCAGCCCAGCCCCATTAACGCTTCGTGAAGCTCGTCCACATGACGTGCCTGAGGCCAGGCCTCTTCGCCTACCGCCTCGATCGCAGCGGCATCCAGCGCACCGAGGTCATCCGCAGATTCCGGATCGGTCCAGCGCCGATTCAGTACCGCCTGGGTGCGGCGCTCTTCCAAAGGTGCGTCGTCGAGAAACGCGTAAGGCCGAGCACCGAGCACCTCCATGGCTAGCGGCGATGGCGCTGGCAGGTCTCGGGACAACAGCTGGACATCGCCGGCCTCGATGCGGCGCAACAGGTTGAGCCAACCCTCGCTGTCCATTGCGTCGTGCAGACAATCATTCAAGGTCTGCGACACCAGCGGATGGTCCGGCACCTCGCGCTCGCCAACGATGTTTTCCAGGCAGGCGACCTGATCGGGAAAGACTGTCGCGAGCAGATCCTCGCTCTTCATTCGTTGCAGTTGCGGGGCGACCTTACGCCCGCCGGCCATCCGCGGCAGCGCCAGTGCGGTGGTCGCATTCCAGCGCCAGCGCACACCGAACAGCGGGGCATCGAGCAGCGCTTGAACCAACACCGCCTCGGCGCTGTTGGAGTGCAGATAGCGCCAGACTTCATCGAGCGGAAAGCTGTGACTGGTGGACAGGGAAAAGATGATGGCGTCTTCGGTCGCCGCCGCTTGCAGCTCGAAGTTGAAGGTACGGCAGAAGCGCTTGCGCAGCGCCAGGCCCCAGGCGCGGTTGATCCGGCTGCCGTAGGGAGAATGGATGACCAGCTGGGTGCCGCCAGACTCGTCGAAGAAGCGCTCCATTATCAGCCGCTGCTGCGTCGGTAGTGCTCCAAGGGCGGAGCGTGCACGGGCAAGGTACTCGACGATCTGGCGAGCAGCGGCTTCCGACAGGCCGAGGGTGTCGGTGAGCCAGTCGATGGCGGGTTGCAGCCTCGATGAGTCATCCAGCGTTTCTGCTTTGGTAGGAGCCAGCTCGCTGGCGATCCCAGCAGACTCAAAAGCATCGCCAGCAAGCTGGCTCCTACGGGACTCGGCTTCGGCCAGGCGCTCGCCAATCTCCTTAACGCCCATTTCATGCCGTGACAGCGCACCGGACGTTTCGTCGCCTCCCGCTTTTGTAGGAGCCAGCTCGCTGGCGATCCCAGCGGACTCAAAAGCATCGCCAGCAAGCTGGCTCCCACGGGACTCGGCTTCGGCCAGGCGCTCACCGGTCTCATCAACGCCCATTTCATGCCGTGACAGCGCATCGGACGTGTCGTCGCCGCCCGCTTTTGTAGGAGCCAGCTCGCTGGCGATCCCAGCGAACTCAAAAGCATCGCCAGCAGGCTGGCTCCTGCGGCACTCGGCTTCGGCCAGGCGCTCGTCGATTTCCCCTCGCAGCCTGGCTACTGCCGCGGACAACTCATCGCTGCGCCCTGGCGCTTCGCCTAGCCAGAACGGAATGTTTGGCGGCTGGCCCTGCGCGTCTTCAACTCGCACCCGACCAGACTCGATCTTGATGATGCGGTAGGAGGTATTCCCCAGCTGAAAGACATCACCGGCAAGACTCTCAACGGCAAAATCCTCGTTCACCGTGCCGATGTTGAAGCCCTGGGGCTCCAGTAGCACCGAGTAATCGGAGTTGTCGGCAATGGTGCCGCCTGAGGTCAGCGCCGTCAGGCGACCGCCGCGCCGCTCTCGCAGGCTGCGGTTGACCAGATCCCGATGCAGATAGGCGCCCCGCGCACCGTGACGGGTGGTATAGCCCTCGGCGAGCATAGTGAGCAGCGCCTGGTAATTGTCTTCGCTGAGCGTGCTGTATGGCATGGCGCGGCGAATCAGCTTGAACAGCGCGTCTTCCTGCCATTCCTGGCAGGAAACCTCAGCGACGATCTGTTGCGCGAGCACATCAAGCGGCGCGACGGGAATCACCAGGGTATCCAGCTCGCCGCGCCGGACGCTGTCCAGCAAGGCAGTGCACTCGATCAGGTCATCGCGGGAACTGGGAAACAGCCGACCCTTCGAGACACCACCAACCTGATGCCCGGCCCGTCCGACTCGCTGCAGAAAAGCCGAGATCGAGCGCGGTGAACCCAGCTGGCAGACCAGTTCCACATCGCCGATATCGATGCCCAATTCCAGCGAAGCGGTGGCCACCAGCACACGTAGCTCACCGCGTTTGAGGCGCTGTTCGGCATCGAGTCGTTGCTCGCGAGCCAGGCTGCCGTGATGAGCAGCTACCACTACATTGCCGAGGCGCTCGCTCAGATGCCGCGCGGCGCGCTCTGCCATCCGCCGAGTGTTGACGAAAATCAGCGTGGTACGGTGTTCGCCAGCCAATGCGGCGAGTCGGTCGTAGACCAGCTCCCACACCTCATTGCTCATCACCGCTTCCAGCGGCACCGGTGGCACCTCCAGCGCCAGATCCCTCGCCCGGCCATGGCCGACATCAATGACTTCGCAGCGGCGCCCGACCCCAACCAGAAAATCCGCTACCGCCTCGATCGGTTTCTGCGTGGCAGACAAGCCAACGCGCACCAGCGGGCCCTCGCACAATGCCTCGAGCCGTTCCAGCGACAGGGACAGATGGCTGCCGCGCTTGTTGCCGGCGAGGGCATGGATTTCGTCGACGATCACGCTGCGCACGCCCGTCAGCATCTGCCGGCCAGACTCGGAGCCCAGCAACACGTACAGCGATTCAGGCGTCGTCACCAGAATGTGCGGTGCCCGTTTGCGCATCGCCGCGCGCTCGGACTGCGGCGTGTCGCCGGTACGCACGGCGGTACGAATATCCAGCGCGGGCAGCCCCGACGCCTGCAACTCGGCCGAGATACCGGCCAGCGGTTGCTCCAGATTGACGTGGATATCGTTGGACAGCGCCTTCAACGGGGATATGTACAGCACCGAGGTTCTGTCGCCGAGCCCGCCCTCGGCCAGCCCCAGTTGCACCAGCTGATCGATTGCCGCAAGAAAGGCGGTCAGGGTCTTGCCTGAGCCGGTCGGCGCCGCCACCAGAGTCGACCGACCGGCACGGATCAGTGGCCAGGCGCGGGCCTGCGCGGGGGTCGGCGAGGGGAAGCTGCGGCTGAACCAGCGAGCCACGGCAGGATGAAAGTCGGCCAGCGCGTCATGTACGGGGGAGTCTGTCATCGAATGAATATGCTGCCGCAGCGGCTCATCTACAAGGCCGCCGGGCCGCAGTCTGTCGTATGAAAGGAAACGGCGTCGCCGCTTGGCGGTCCACTTCAGACAGCCCGTCGATGGAGAACACCATGAACAACCAAGCCCTGAACCTTGATGAAGCGATGCAGCTCGTCTCCGAAGCCTTTCTGCCCTGCGGCTGCGTCACCAGCGCCAACCCGGACGATGACAGCTTCGGGTTTACCGTGATGTCCGGCGGCGGCGCCGAACTGTTGCGAGTGCCCAGTGTGACGCAAGAGGAATACACCAGCCCCCAGCGCCTCGGTGGCGTGATCGAGCAAGCCCGGCTGGATGTGGAAGACAAGGAACAGCGCCTGGAGCCCTGGACCATGCCATCAATCACTGACGGCACCGGCATTCCGGAAACCCCGCCGAATTATTGATTCACCAGAACCCGACCAAACTGCACACGAGCTGATCACCAACCGACGAGGACAAGCATGAGCGATCCGGTACTTCTGATCACAGGCGCCTCCTCCGGAATAGGCGCGGCTACGGCGCGACTGGCCGCGGCGGTGGGATATCGCATCGCCCTGGCAGCGCGTTCCGAACACAAGCTGACGCAGCTGGTGCAGGAGTTGGGCGGAGCTGAACGTGCGCTCGCCATTCGCTGCGATGTGAAGGAGTACGCCGAGCAACAGGCCATGGTCCAGCAGGTGCTCGATCATTTCGGCCAGCTCGATGCGGTCTACGCGAATGCCGGCATGCCCGGGAGCGAAGGCGGCTTCAGCGGTGCCGACCCGGAGGTCTGGCGCGAGATGCTGCTGACCAACGTTTATGGCGTCGGCCTGACATTGCGCTGCAGCATCGAAGCGCTCAAGGCCAGCCGCGGACACCTGCTGTTGACCGGATCTGCCGCAGGGCGCTTCGTGATTCCCGGTTCGATGTACAGCGCCAGCAAGTGGGCGGTGACGGGCATGGGACTTAGTGTTCGCGAAGAACTACGCGGCACCGGCGTGCGCGTCACCTTGATCGAACCCGGTATGGTGGACACGCCACTGTTCGACGAACCGCCGGCTTACGCCATGCAACCCGAGGACATCGGGCGTGCGGTGGTCTATGCGCTGTCCCAGCCGCGCCATGTCGATGTCAACGAAATCCTGATACGCCCGACGCCGCCCATCGAGGACGGCTGAGCCCTGCGTAGCTCCATCCGAGATTGCTGTTGGTGGACGGTCGTCGTCTGACCTTTCGCCCTGCCCGATGTACTGCTTTGATCAGAATGCGGCCTGGTGACGGTTTCGTCCGGCAGAAACTTTTACGTCTCGCTTCGGGTCGCTATTAGAGGCGGTTTTCGGTAGATCCGAAGCGCCTACATTCGCGCATCGAACAAGGGGGTGTGCCCATGGGCAACCTGGCAGAACCGCGGGCGCAACAACCGGCATTGGCTGAGCTGGACTATCTGCTGCAACGCTTCCAACAGGTACGCGCTACCAGCGAAGCGATTTGCGCACCGCTGCAGACGGAGGACTATGTCATCCAGAGCATGCCTGACGTCAGCCCGCCGAAGTGGCACCTGGCACATATCAGCTGGTTCTTCGAAGCCTTCCTGCTCAAGCCTTATTTGAAGGGCTATAAGCCGCTAAACGACGCTTACGACCATCTGTTCAACTCCTATTACGAAACCCATGGCACGCCCTTTCCAAGGCTTCAGCGTGGACTGATCTCGCGCCCTGGCGTCGAAGACGTCTACCGCTTCCGTCAGCACGTCGATCGCGCAATGGGCGACCTGCTCGTCAACCCGCCGCAACAGCACGCGGCCGAAATCATGCGGCGGGTCGAGCTGGGCCTGCAGCACGAGCAGCAGCATCAGGAGCTGCTGCTGATGGACATCAAGCACATCCTCGCGCAGAACCCATTGCATCCGGTTTATCGCAGCGATCTGAAGCCCGTCCCGACCCTGCACAATGACCGTCTTCGCTGGCACGACCATGCCGCCGGCGTCCACCACATCGGTCATGCCGGTGGTGGTTTTGCGTTCGATTGCGAAACGCCAAGGCATCGGCAGTTCATCGAAGACTTCCAACTCGCAGACCGCCTCGTCAGCAATCGCGAGTACCTGTCGTTCATTGCTGATGGCGGCTATGCACGCAGCGACCTCTGGCTGTCCGATGGCTGGGCGCATATTCGCCAGCATGGCTGGAACGCGCCGCTGTACTGGCATCGCGACGACAGCGGCTGGTATGAGATGACGCTTGGCGGGCTACAACCGCTGGAGCTCGAAGCCCCCGTCTGCCACGTGAGTTTTTACGAAGCCGATGCCTATGTCCGCTGGGCCGGCGCCCGCTTGCCTACCGAGGCCGAGTGGGAAGTGGCCGCCACCGATCAACCACGTCGGGGCAACTTTCTCGAGAACGATCATTTGCAACCTGTGCCCGCCAATGTTCCTCATCAGGGCCCGGCGCAGCTGTTCGGTGATGTCTGGGAATGGACCGCCAGCGCCTATCGCCCCTACCCCGGTTTTCATCCGCTGGAAGGGAGCCTGGGCGAATACAACGGCAAATTCATGTCGGGGCAGATGGTCTTGCGTGGCGGCTGTTGCGCCACGCCCGAGGCCCATATCCGCGCGACCTATCGCAACTTCTTTCAGCCGGCAATGCGCTGGCAATTCGCCGGGCTGCGCCTGGCCAGGGAGCTATGAGACATGGCACTTGCCGTCCACTTTCATGACCAGACGCAGCCGACGCACGAAAGCTCCCTGCGCGACGAGGCACTGGCGGGATTCGCCGCATCGCCCAAGCGGATCTCGCCGAAATTCTTCTACGACCGCCGCGGCTCCGAGCTTTTCGAGCAGATCTGTCTGCAGCCCGAGTATTACGTCACCCGTACCGAGGAGAAGATTCTTGCGGCGGCGGCAAACGATATCCTCGAGATTGCCGGCCCGCAGACCGATCTGATCGAGTTGGGCAGCGGGGCTAGCCGCAAGGTGCGCCTGCTGCTCGAAGGGTTGAGACCCGTCAGCTATCTGGGCATCGACATCTCCGAAGACTTTCTGCTCACCAGCACCCGGCGCCTCGCCGCGGACTATCCCTGGCTGGAGGTGCATGCGGCGTGCGCGGATTTCTCGGATGAGCTGAAGCTACCTGACGATTTCACCATCCATCATCCGCTAGTGTTCTTCCCGGGCTCCAGCATCGGCAATTTCACCCCGCTGGAAGCACGCAAGCTGCTCGGCCATCTGCACGAAATCCTTCCGCCCGGCGGTGGGCTGTTGATTGGGGTCGATCTGGTCAAGGATCGGGACGTGCTCGAAGCGGCCTATAACGACCGTGCTCACGTGACCGCGGCCTTCAATCTCAATCTGTTGCAGCGGATCCGCCAGGAACTGGACAGCGATATTGATCCGTCCCGCTTCACCCACCAAGCGTTCTTCAATGAGCAGGATTCACGAATCGAAATGCATTTGATCAGCCGTGAAGCACAGGACGTCACCATCGAAGGGCACCGTTTTCACTTCAACGCTGGCGAAAGCCTGCACACCGAGAACTCCTACAAGTACACCTTGGAATCCTTTGCCGATTTAGCCATCAGCGCGGGCTTCGACTGCAGCGGTCAATGGACCGATGCCCAGAACCTGTTCAGCGTTCATTACCTGCAACGTCGTCCATGAGGCCTGTCACACCTCTTCTGTCCGCACTCGCCCTAGTCGCCTTTGGAACCGCAACGGCCGATGAGTCGGAGTTGCGGCTCAAGGATCTGCAGCGCTGCGGCGATCTGTTCTCCACCGAGCAGATGACGTTCTGCCTGCGCGGCGAAGGCCTCAATGACGAAGACCTCAAGGTGATGCTTGCCGGCAAGCGCATCGAGGCAAGCCAGAAGGATGGGCGGCTTCGCCTGACCCTGGACCGCAAGGACCACCAGAGCGGGCCGCTATGGCTGGAGCAAGGCGAGCGGCGCAGCAATCCGGTCTGGCTCACGCTCAACGGCAGCCATGTACTGGCTGCGGGGCCCGATGAAGTGGCCAAGAACATGGATGGGCTGACCACTTACGTTGATCTCGTCAGCGTGATCATCGAAGAAGATCACGACGGACTACAGGAGGCGCGTCGACTTGCCGAAAAGTACGGCGCCGAAGTGGTGGGCGTCATCGCTCCGCTTAATACCTATCAGCTGCGCTTGCCGGCTAAGAACCTGACCGAGCGCGACGCGCTGGTACTGCGCCTGGGCAGCGAGACCAGTGTGGATGCCGTGGTCGTGGAGGAATCGGGGGCCGAGGAGCCGCTGGAAGAAGACAAGGACAGCAAGCCACGCAACAGCGAATGGGTGGCCAATCGCTTTCTCGATGCGGTCGACTTTTATCTACACCGAATGCCCGCGAAGAAGGCGGCAATCAAGACTCACCCGGTACGGATCGGCATCATCGAGCGCGATGTCGATTTCGATTCACCCGAATTCGCGGCGTACCTGGGCGATTGTGATCCAGCCAAACCGAGAACCTGCGTCTATGCACGCGATGCCGAATCCCCTGCTGGGCACGGCACGAGCGTTACCGGCATTCTGGCTGCCCGGAGCGTCGATCCCGGCGACAACGGCTTCCTCAGTGCACTGGAGCCCACCAGCTCAGGCTTCGAAGTCATCGTGGAGCGCAACTCGGATGCCGGCATCACCGCCAACGTCGCGGCCTCGGTGAATCTGGTCGAGGACGGCGTGCGAGTGCTGAACTGGAGCTGGGGTATCCATCGCGTCGGCACGCTTGACGTGGACGGTGAAAAGATCGACTCCCTCGTGCGTTCGGGTGTCGCCATGAGCGGCTATGAGGAATTGCTCGAAGAGTTCTTTCTCTGGTTGCGCCGCGAACACCCCGACGTGCTGGTGGTGAACTCGGCGGGCAACGGCTCGGCTCATTCGGGCCAGGACGACTATCGCCTGCCGTCTTCCTTCATTACCGATCAGCTGCTGGTAGTCGGTGCTCATCAGCGCAACCTCGATAAGGACGTACCGGTCGAGCACCCTGACTATGTGACCAAGCGTCCGTCATCCAACATCGACATGCGCGTCGATATCACGGCATCAGCCTGTACCCGCGCCGCAACACTGGAACGCGGAAAACGAGGCGATGTGCATTGCGGAACTTCGTATGCGACACCCATGGTGACAGGCGTGATCGGCGCGATGCTGTCGATCAATCCAGCACTGGAGCCCGAGCAATTGCGCGAATTGCTTCGTCGCAGTGCCTTGACCATTGGCCGTAACAGCGATTTCGAGGCAGTCGAAGCCGACGATTTGACAGCACCGATCCTGCCTTCAGAACGCGGTTATCAGCTGGACAACCAGGACATCGGCCGCTCGGCTCGACTGGACATGCGCAAGGCGCTTGAACTGACCGTCGATAGCTTGCAGCACACCCGCTAGCGCTTAAATGCGTGTCCGCCGCCATCGCACGTCAGTTGCTATGAGGGGCGGACACGTTGATCGACGCGCTCCGTTTAGCCCGCTAGCGCCTCGCTCTGAAACACTCTGAAATAATCTGAGACGTTGGAAGCTGCTTGCTAACCGCGGGCAAGCGAAGCCGTGAAGACTGAGACCCCTGTCACATGGCAAAAATACGGCAAATCCTGAAAGTTCTGCGAATCAACAACTTAATAAATAGAGGCACTTTAATATTCAAATGATATTAAATAGTGGCCATATAGCGGTTTCAGCGCCTATTTGAATTTCGTGTTCTTTTAATGGCGCCAATTTCACTTCAAAAATTAATAATCGATCTATATAAAGCTATCCACGCGATGCCGACGGCCGTATGTCGATCTCGTGTTGCTTGGTGGCGTTATAGATCGGTGCCCTCGCTAGCGTATGAGCTCCGGAACGCCTCCGTACTTTTTAAAGGGTTGAAAGCCCTTTGTAGTATTAAGTCTCCGGAGATCTTATGTCCGTTAACACCGCAAACACTGCGTCGCCTCGCGGCATTCTGCGCCTCGCATTGCTGAGTGCCATGATTGGATTGACCCTCGTCCCCCATCAGGTACACGCAGCAACTGCCTCGTCAGCAACTATCAATATCGCTGCAAGCGCTCAGGTTAATAACTTCACCACGACCGAGTGGCTGAAAGGTACTTGGCGAGCGTCTGCTGGCTTTTCGATTCCGGCCACCGCACAAAACAAGGCGGCATTCAAGAAAGGCGTCCAAGTCAGGCTGGCGGACGGGCAGGTACGCTCCATCAAAGCCGTGTACTTCTCGGGCGCTCACATGAGTGCAGTGTTGTCAGGCTCGACACTCAACGCGTCGAAAACCGGCTATCCACATTCAGTAGCCGCGTTGTCGAGCGGCCAAGTACAGGCTCCGGCCGTATCGCCCGCTGCAAAACCAGCAGCCAGCGTCAGCAACTCCGCTCACAGCAGCGCCATCAACAACTACACGAATAATGACTGGCTGAACGGAGTCTGGCGTAAATCCGCCGGCTTCTCGATTCCGGCCAACAGTGCCAATGCCGCGGCATTCAAACCCGGCGCGTCCGTCAAGCTGCACGATGGACAGGTCCGCAAGATTACGGCCATTTACACCTCTGGCAAAAACATGAGCGTGATGCTGGCCGGTGGCAACCTCGGTGGTAATTTCGGCCACCCGAACAAGCTCTACGCCGCGACGCCGTCCACTGCTGCGCCCAGCACCCCAAGCACTCCTGCGGCACCAAGCGCACCCGCCGCACCGGTTGTCAGCGCCCCAAGCACTCCTGCTCACAAGCCGTCCATGACGGTCGCGCTGAACTCGTTCAATGGTAAAGATTTCCTAGGTGGTATCTACCTGAGCTCGCCAGGCATCTCGATCCAGAACACTGAAGCCAACCGAGCGGCCTTTCATAAAGGCGCACAGGTTCGCTTTGCTAATGGCCAGATCCGCACAGTCAAAACGACCTATCGCTTCGGCGGGAACATGACCGTCCTGTTGGATGGTGCTCAGGTCAACGGCAGCGAGGTTGGCTACCCACGCACCATTTCGGTCAGCAGCACCGGCTTCAACAGCCAGCCAGCGGCCGGTACGGGTAACACCACCAGCCCCGCTGATGCGGCACCTTCCAACCCGATCAACCTGATCGGAATCAACCTCGCCGGTGCGGAGTTCGGTGCCGGCGATGCTCTGCCTGGCAAGTACACCATCCACTACATCTACCCGGGCGAAGCCGACTTCAAGCGCTACGCCAACCTGAACATGAAACTGGTACGGCTACCGTTTCGCTGGGAGCGGATTCAGCCGAAGCTGAACACAGACCTCAACAGCGCCGAAGTGACTCGCCTGATGACAGCTCTGGATCATGCGAAGAAGCACAACATTCAGGTCATCCTGGATATGCACAACTACTACCGCTACTACAACAAGCTGATCGCATCCCAGGACGTACCTATTACTGCCTTCGCTGACAGCTGGACCCGTATTGCCCGCAAGGTCGTCAACCATCCAGCCGTCTACGGCTATGGCTTGATGAACGAGCCGCACGCTACTAACGGCAAATGGCCCGCCGCTGCTCTGGCTGCCGCACAGGCTATCCGCAAGGTCGACTCACAACGTTGGATCTACGTGGCGGGTGATCGCTGGTCCAGCGCCTTTCATTGGCCCTCGCACAATATCCAGCTGATCAGCGATCCGTGGATGCGCGATGCCAAGAACAATCTGGTTTATGAAGCGCACCTGTATCTCGACGCGGATTACTCCGGAAAGTACAAAGATGCCAAGGCCGTCTATGACCCGATGGAGGGCGTAAAACGCGCCAAGCCCTTCGTGGAGTGGCTGAGCAAGTACAAGCTGCGCGGATTCATCGGCGAGCACGGAGCACCTGATTTCTCACCCTCGGCCATTGTCGCTACCGACAACCTGCTGAAGTATCTGAACCAGAACTGCATCCCCAGCACTTACTGGGCAGGTGGTCCCTGGTGGGGTGAGTATGCTCTGGCACTGGACGTGAAGAGCGGCAAGTCACGGCCTCAGTTGCCAGTGCTGCTCAAGCATGCGGCGAACAAGTCGTGCGGAACGATAGGCCCGCTGCGATAACCCACAAGCTACGCCCCTCCATCAGAGGGGCGTTTTTTTGTCAGCCCGCAGCAAGTCCGTCGAAGACCTCGGGCACGAGTGCAGCTTCGCCCTTCTCATCCAGACGCTGACGATGCGTGGTTTCGCCTTCAAGCATTTTCCGCAGACGCGCACCCCGTTCGGTCAGAACGAAATTTTCTCCGTTGCCCCCTTCTTCCTCCGGGCGCGTGAGCATGAAGCCACCCTCGAACAACAGGCTTTCATAGTTCTGCGCTTCAGCCTTGAGCGAATCCATGTTTGGCATTGGCTTGCCCGCCTCCTCCATGGCCAGCGCATGTTCGTCGGCATACTGGCGAGGCGCGAAGGCTTCATTGCCGGGTTTCTGCGCTTCCAGTAGCAGGCGCAGCATCAGATCCCAGTCATACGTCATGTCCGTTCTCCCGTTGCTGGCCATCGCTCAGGGACGATGGCTCTTGCTATTCCGACCCCGCGCAGGGAGGCATGGTTCGATCGCGTGCATCCCGCAAGGGCTGAACTAAAGCGCTTCGGTGGTGATCCACCGTTCATGCCCAGAGAAGGAGCGCACCCATGAAATACCTGATGATTCCCCTTACGGCGGTACTGCTGGCCAGCCAGCCGGTATTCGCGCAATGCACCACGGACCAGGTCAACGCAAAGGCTGAAGAACTGGCCGAACGCGTAAATCAGCTGACCGAGAACGATCCGAAACGAGCAGCAGAGATCAACGAAGAACTGAGGGAGATCGAGGTCAAAAGGACCGCTGAGCAGCTTGGCGATGAGTGCGAAGCCTACGACAAGCGCCTGAAGCAGGTTGAGCAGGCGGAAAAGGATGCCGACATTGCTCCTGCGAAAGAGCGTTGATTCAGCTGGTCCGAACCTGAAGGGGTAAAAAGAAAGGGTAGCGTGGCGCTACCCTTTTTTGATGCATTACTCGGAGGCCGGTTTCTTGCGCCGTAGCGGCGCCATACCGTCCTGACTCACCAGCTCCGAAGGCGCCTCACGCTTGGCATTCTTCGGGCGCTTGGCGGTCGGCTTGCTTGCTGGCTTGGCCTTTTTGTCCGCAACCTTTTTCTTGTCGTCTTTTTTCTTCTTGGTGCCGGCCGCTTTGCCCGACGCCTTCAGATTCTTCGGGCCGCCATAGCTGCCTTTCAAACCCTTGATGACCCGGCGCTCGAACCGCTGCTTGAGGTAGCGCTCGATGCTGGACATCAGATTCCAGTCGTTATGGCAGATCAGCGAAATGGCCAAGCCTTCGGCGCCAGCGCGACCGGTACGGCCGATGCGATGCACGTACTCATCGCCCGAGCGCGGCATGTCGAAGTTGATCACCAGATCCAGCCCTTCGATATCCAGCCCGCGCGCTGCAACGTCAGTGGCGACGAGGACCTTCACACCGCCCTCTTTCACCCGGTCGATGGCCAGCTTGCGATCTTTCTGGTCCTTGTCGCCGTGTAGCACGAACGCCTTGACGCCCTCGGCTACCAGCCGGCCGTAGAGGCGATCTGCCTGTACCCGTGTGTTGGTGAAGATCACGGCTTTCTTGTAGGTCTCGTTGGCCAGCAGCCAGTGGATGAGCTTTTCCTTATGCTCGGTGTTTTCTGCGGTGATGATCTGCTGACGGGTGCCTTCATTGAGCTCGCTGACGCGATTGAGCTGCAGATGCAGAGGGTCACGCAGAACCGCAGCGGTCATCTCGCGCAATGCCGCGCCACCGCTGGTGGCTGAGAACAGCAGGGTCTGCTGGCGTTTGCCGCATTCACCAACCAGGCGCTGCACGTCGTCGGCGAAGCCCATGTCCAGCATGCGATCCGCTTCATCGAGGATCAGCAGCTCCACGTCCTTGAGAATCAAGGTGCCGGCGTTGAGGTGTTCAATCATCCGCCCTGGCGTGCCGACGAGAATGTCCGGTACCTTGCGCAGAATGGCTGCCTGCACCTTGAAGTCTTCACCGCCGGTGATCATGGCCGACTTGATGAAGGTGAACTGCGAGAAGCGCTCGACTTCCTTGAGGGTCTGTTGAGCCAGTTCGCGGGTCGGCAGGAGGATCAGCGCGCGTACGTCGGTACGCACCACCGCATCACCGATCAGCCGGTTGAGCATTGGCAGCACGAACGCCGCGGTCTTGCCACTGCCGGTCTGCGCCGTCACTCGCAGATCCCGCCCTTCGATGGCCGGAGGAATAGCCGCCACCTGCACGGGTGTCGGCTCGACGAATTTGAGTTCGGCGACCGCCTTGAGCAGGCGTTCATGCAGGGCGAATTGGTCAAACAAGGGTGACACCTCAAGCAGATCGAAAAAACGTCGCATAGATTAACGCGTCCAGCCGCCGGAGTTGCGGCTTTGTGCAGCGCAACCTGACGTGCTGGCTCATGTCGACTGAGGAATGTACAGGCACGGCTCGCCTGGACAGGCCAGCATATATCGAAGGAGCAGTAGGCAGCGCCGATTGCCTACACTCAGGGTTGCTGCGGCTCACAGGTCAGCTTGATCCGTAAGCGAATCACATCGCGCTTGAACTTGGCGGTCATCGGCTTGCGCTCGCCGGCTGCAAGAGCTGTACGCCGGGTACGTGGCACCTCTGGTCCGTTGCGGAAGACCGCGGTGCATTCGACCGGTCGATCGCCGAAGTTCTGTAGCACCAGCCCTGCCATGTCGCGATCTATGGTCTCCGTGCTAGCCAGCACTTCCGTGCCGTTGAGCTCTTGCTCCAGCTCCACTGGATAGCTGACGGCCAGAGCACTCAGTGGGATGATGGCGAGCGAAACGAGCGCGGCGATGCAGATTCTTTTCATTTTTGTGCAGGCTCCTCGTGAAGGCGTGCCAGCGTATCAGACAGACGCGACAGGAAAACAATGGAATGAAAGTGCCACGTGTGACCCTCGATCAATGGCGAACGCTGCAAGCGGTCATCGACCATGGTGGTTTCGCCCAGGCCGCCGAGATACTGCATCGCTCCCAGTCCTCGGTCAGTTACACCGTTGCACGCATGCAGGAGCAACTGGGCGTACCGCTGCTGCGTATCGACGGCCGTAAAGCCGTGCTGACCGATGCAGGCGAGGTGCTGTTGCGCCGCTCCCGGCAGTTGGTCAATCAGGCCGGTCAACTCGAAGAACTGGCGTATCACATGGAACAGGGCTGGGAAGCCGAAGTGCGCCTGGTCGTGGATGCCGCGTACCCCAGCGCAAAACTCATACGCGCGCTGACGGCCTTCATGCCGAAGAGCCGCGGCTGCCGGGTGCGGCTGCGCGAGGAGGTGCTCTCCGGAGTCGAGGATGTACTCAAGGACGGCACGGCAGACCTCGCAATAAGCGGCCTGGATATCACCGGCTATCTCGGTGAGGAGTTGAGCACCGTCGAATTCATCGCCGTCGCCCACCCCGGCCATTCACTGCATCAGTTGCAGCGCAAGCTCAGCGTTCAGGACCTGCAGAGTCAGATGCAGGTGGTAGTGCGCGATTCCGGTCAGCGTCAACCGCGTGACAGTGGCTGGCTGGGTGCCGAACAACGTTGGACCGTGGGTAGCCTCGCCACCTCGGCCGCCTTTGTCAGCAGTGGGCTGGGCTTTGCCTGGCTGCCCCGACACATGATCACGCGCGAGCTCGATGAAGGCGCGCTCAAACCATTGCCATTGGTCCAGGGCAGCGTCCGTCGGCCATTGTTCTACCTTTACACTAACCCCGATAAACCGCTTGGACCGGCCACGCAGATTCTCATCGACCTGATCAGAACGTACGATGCCCAGACGCAATCGCCCGTTCGCCCCGGTTGAATCAGCCAATCATTGCTTGAACGCCTGACCGGGCGCCATTCATCCAGCCCGCACGAACGGGCAGACCAGACTTACTCAACCAGGAACGCATCATGAAACGACTCGTACTCGCCGCCTGTTCGCTACTGCTCGCTGGCAACCTGCTTGCTGCAGAGAACCCGCATGTGCTGCTCAACACCAGCATGGGCGAAATCGAAATCGAGCTGGAAGCCGAAAAGGCACCGATCAGTGTGGCCAACTTCCTCAGCTACGTTGAAAGCGGCTTCTATGACGGCACCGTTTTCCACCGGGTGATCCCCGGTTTCATGGTTCAGGGCGGTGGTTTCAACGAAGGCCTGGGCCAGAAGAAGACCGGCGAGCCGATCAAGAACGAGGCCGACAATGGCCTGCACAACGTGCGTGGGACGCTGGCCATGGCCCGCACGCAAAGCGTCGACTCGGCAACCAGCCAGTTCTTCATCAACCACCGTGACAACGATTTTCTCGACCACGGCACGCGCGATTTCGGCTATGCAGTGTTCGCCAAGGTGGTGCGCGGCATGGATGTGGTTGACCAGATCGCCCAGGTGCCGACCGGCAACCGCAGCATGATGCAGAACGTACCGCTGACTCCGGTAAAGATCGTTTCTGCGAAAAAGCTTTAAGCGGTCAGTAGGAAAGGAGCCGGGCGGCGGATGGCCGCCCGGCTTGCCAGCTCAAGGCTGACCTGCAGCTGATGAGTCGCGAGCTGGGCATCGACAGCGAGATCGCGTGACCGAAAAAACGCCGCGAGCGGAATTGGTCAGTGTTGCACGCCATCCCAATAGCGGCGCCAGCGCGCCACCATCTCGTCCGGCGCGTCGACGTAGATTTCGCTTCCCAGCTTGAGCGCACCGCTCTGCAACTCGCTACGGCGTTCGGCAATCATCACATCCAGCCGTTCACGCTGCAGGGGCTCGCCAAACAGCTCAGGCTGGTTGTGCATCAGCTGCTGCATCATTGCCAGGTCGTGATCGTCACCGAGCATGTCAGCCAAACGCTTGAGAGTGTCGCTACGCAGCTGCATCAATGTCGGCCAGCCCGGCGTCAGTAGCCGCGTCTGGTACCAATGATCCTTCACTCGCTTGCGCCACTCGTGCAGCTGCGCGTCCCTCAGATCGACCCGCACCTTGGCCAACTCGGCGCAGCCATCGGCATAGGTGCGTTTGACTCCAGTAGCGAACAGATCGAAACCGCTGGCGGCCAGGTTCCAGTGCTCGACGCGCTCACGGAATGACTTGAGCTCGGCTTTCACCTCATCGATGCGTTGATCAAGGCCACTGGTATCTGCCTCTCCCCGCCGCGCGCGATCATAGAGGCGACGCCGGGCCAGCCTGAACGCGTCTTCAGCGAAGGGCTCTGCGAAACGCTGTGCCAGCAGATCCCAGCTCTCCAGCATCGCTGCTGCGTCACGCGACTCGGCGAGCGTTCGACCCAAGTCACGCAGGCGCTGGTTTTCATGCTTGAAGTCGCCGCCCAACGGCTTGCGGACCAATCGCAGCAGCGCGCGCAATTCCTTGAAACGCTTGCGCGCCTGATGCACACCCTCTGCGCGCTCGGTGGGCGAAACGCTCAGCGCCTCGATGGCTTTATCGATGCCCTGCCGGGCCACTTTGCGGATTTCTTCGGCAGGATCCTTAGGACGCAACTTGTAACCCATGACTACTCCCCGAACTGGCCCGCGCCGCTTGCCGAAGGGGCAGTCGCGGGAATCAACCGTAGCGTTTCTTCGCCTCGATGGCCAAACCGCTGCCGATACTGCCGAAGCGATTGCCTTCGACGTGGCGCGCATTGGGCAGCAACCGGGCAATACTCTGGCGCAACGCTGGAATCGCGCTGGAACCGCCGGTGAAAAACACCGTATCGATGTCTTCGTGTTGCAACCCGGCGCTGACCAGCAATTGACTGACATTGCCACGGATTCGTTCGAGCAGTGGATTGATGGCCGCTTCGAAACCGTCCCGAGACAGGCTCGCCTGAAGACCGGCCTCGATACGCGCGAAGTCGATGAGGTAGCGATCACCCTCGGTCAGTTCGATCTTGCCGTGCTCCACCTGCATCGCAAGCCAGTGGCCGGCGCGCTGCTCGATCAGGCTGAACAGGCGGTCGATTCCGGTCGGATCGACGATGTCGTAGCGCATGCTTTGCAACGCCCGCAGCGAAGCGGGTGCATAGACCGCATTGATGGTGTGCCATGTGGCGAGGTTGAGGTGCGTGCTGGTGGGCATCGGCGCATCGCTTTTCATGCGACTGCCATAGCCGAATAGCGGCATGACGCCCTGCAGGCTGAGCTGCTTGTCAAAGTCGGTACCGCCGATGTGCACGCCTGAGGTGGCGAGAATATCTTCCTGCCGGTCATCGATCTGACGGCGCTCAGGGGACAGTCGCACGATGGAAAAATCTGACGTACCGCCACCGATGTCGACGATCAGCACGCGCTCTTCGCGCTCGATGCGAGATTCGTAATCGAATGCCGCCGCGATGGGCTCGTACTGGAACGATACGTCCTTGAAGCCGATCTTGTTGGCTGCCGCCGCCAGGGTCTGCGCAGCTTCCCGATCAGCCTGCGGGTCGTCATCAACGAAGAACACCGGACGCCCCAGCACCACTTCATCGAATGACCGCTCGGCCTCGGTCTCGGCGCGTTGCTTGAGCGTCCCCAGGAACAACCCGAGGATTTCCTTGAACGGCATGGCGCTGCCAAGCACAGTAGTTTCGCTCTTCAGCAGCTTCGAGCCCAGCAGACTCTTGAGCGAGCGCATCAGCCGTCCTTCATAGCCTTCGAGGTATTCGGACAGGGCCAGACGGCCGTATACCGGACGGCATTCCTCCGAGTTGAAGAACACCACCGATGGCAGGGTGTGCTGATCATCTTCGAGCACGATCAGCGGTTCGCTGTCCGGGCGCCACCAGCCGACGGTGGAATTGGAGGTACCGAAGTCGATGCCGCAGGCGCGGGCGGGAGACGGATTGTGCATGGGCGGTCCGGACTACCAAAAACGGCCGCGCAGTTTATGCGAGCCTGCCGGCAAATGCTGGCCAATCGTCGCCTGCTGCTCGAAATGCTCGCACATACCGCGGCGCCGTCAGGCCGCCGCGGTGTCGATCACTCAGGCCAGCGCCGCCTCGGCTGCAGCGGCTGAGTCGGTCATGCCGTCGGTCATGCGCTTGGCGTCATGGCAGAAAGTGCGCGACGCCTGGAACAGGAACACCATGGTCAGTAACAGAGAGCCCGGGATCAGATACATCGCACCATGCAGACCTTCAGCACGGAACACTTCGCTCATTTCGCTGGCGCCTGCGGCCAGCATGGCCGACTCGGCGAAATGATCAGACAGCAGCCCCACTACGACGGTACCCATGCCGCCGCCCAGCAGATACAGGCCGGCAAAGAACAGCGCCATGGCAGTAGCCCGCAACCGCGGCTCGACCACATCCTGAATGGCGGTGTAAACGCAGGTGTAGAAGTTGTATGAGAACAACCAGCCAATGCTGAACACCGCGACGAACACACCCACTTCGATACGGCCAGCCAACAGCGCATAACCGGTCAGGACAGTGGCAATGAGCATGCTCACTGCGGCGAAGATCAGCCGGCCACGAGCAAACCGCTGATGGATCTTGTCAGCCACCCAACCGCCCAGTGTCAGGCCGATCAGACCGGTCAATCCAACAATGACGCCGGTAGCGATAGATGCCTCAACCAGCGGCACCGCGTGATAGCGCATCAGCAACGGCACCATGAATGCGTTACAGGCATAGGTGGCGAAGTTGAACGCCAGCCCGGCCATCACCAACCACCAGAAGGTGCGGATTGCCAGAACCTTGCGGATCGGCTGCTCCACGCGCGCTTGTGACACCTTCACCGTTTCTGCGGCGCCGCGCTGTGGCTCCTTGACGAAAAAGATGAACAGCGCCAGCACCAGCCCTGGCACCGCCGCAATGAAGAACGGTGCGCGCCAGCTACCGAAGTACTCGACCATCGAGCCGATGGTGAAGAACGCCAGCAGCAGACCCAATGGCAGGCCGAGCATGAAGATGCCCATCGCCCGGGCACGTTTGTGCGCTGGGAACAGATCCCCAATCAGCGAATTCGCGGCAGGTGCATAACTGGCTTCACCAATGCCGATGCCCATGCGCACCAGCAGGAAGGACCAGAAGTTCCAGGCCAGCCCGTTGACGGCCGTTAACCCGCTCCAGGCCGTCAACCCCCAGCCCATGATCTTGCGACGCGAGCCAATATCGGCCATCCGCCCCAGCGGCACCCCCGCAATCGCATAGACGATGGTGAACGCGGTCCCGATCAGGCCCAGCTGGAAGTCGTTTAGGTTCCACTCCAGGCGCAGCGGTTCGGCGATGATGGCCGGAATGGTGCGGTCAAAGAAGTTGAACAGGTTGGCCAGAAATAGCAGAAACAGGACGCGCCAGGCGTTCGCGGCTTGGGTGGATGGCTGCATGACGTCGCTCTCGATTTATTGTTATAGGCCGGTCGCCGGGCGACCGATGCTCGGAGCTGACTCTAGAGTTCTATGGCTCGCCTGTCTGTCACCATCACCTGTGCTTATGCCGGACGATGCAACGGCTCAGCGCTGTTGCCACTCCTTCAGCCAACCGAGCCCGGCGGCGGTGTTCGAGCTGTCGGGGTGATACTCGGCGGACAGCCAACCTGCATACCCGACATCCCGTAGCGCTTCGATGAGAGGACCGAACGCCACCGCACCAGTTCCTGGTGCACCGCGGCCCGGGTGATCGGCGAACTGCACATGACCGATACGCTCGCCCAGCAAGCGGATGCCGTCAGCCACGTCCAGACCTTGCCGCGCCATATGGTAGAGATCCAGCTGCGCCTGGCAGTTGGGGTGATCGACACGCGCCAGCAAGGACTGCAGATGCTCAGGGGTGTTGATCAGGAAGCCAGGCATGTCCAGCGGGTTGATCGCCTCGCACACGACCCGGATGCCGAGCAGGGCAAACGCCTCGGCGCTTTTGCGCAGATTGTCCGCGAGGGTTTGCAAGGCCTGTTCTCGGGCGACGCCCTCTTCCAGGCGCCCGGGCAGCACGTTCACACATCCGGGTCTTGCCATGGCAGCATAGGCAAGCGCTTCCTGCAGGGCGGCATCGAACGCCGCCTGCCGCGCCGGGACCGCTGCCAGCCCCGCACCTCCTTGCATGAAGTCTCCAGCGGGCAGGTTGATCAGCACCAGCGGCAGGTCGGCACGTTCGAGCAATTCCTTCAGCTGTATAGCTGGCAGCTCGTAGGGAAACTGGATCTCGACGCCATCAAATCCGGCAACACGCGCCGCCATGATTCGCTCGGCAAGGGGCAATTCGGTGAATAGCATGGAAAGGTTGGCGGCGATCTTCATTTGTCCTGCTCCCGAAACATGTTTACCAGCGTCGATGGATCTTTGCCCAGGTTGCCCTGACTGCCGTGCAGGCGCATCAACTGCGCGGCAAGGCCGGTCATCGGCGTAGCGCTACCCTCTTCTCGGGACAGTTGAACTGCGGTGTCGAGATCCTTAAGCAGGGTGCGCACGTGCCACTTCACCGGCTCGAACTCGCTAAGGGCCATCTGCGGCGCCAGGATCTGCAGCGGTCGGGAGTCGGCGAATCCTCCGGCCAGCGCGGGAGCAATGAGGCTGGCATCGACACCGGAGCGCTCGGCCAGCGCCACGACCTCAGCGATTACCAGCGCGTTGCAGGCCACGATCATCTGGTTGCAGGCCTTGGTCACCTGCCCGGCGCCAACAGCTCCCATATGCGTCAAACGCTGGCCCAGATGCGCCAGCACGGGCCGAACCCGTCCGACGTCCTCGCCGCGACCGCCGGCCATGATCGCCAGGCTGCCCGCCTCTGCACCCGCAGTCCCACCGGAGACCGGCGCATCGACCCAGCGCATGCCGCTTCGCGCCTCCAACTCTGCAGCCATGCTGCGCGTTGCGGCCGGTTCCAGGCTGGAATGATCAACCAGCAACTGCCCCGCCCGTGCCCCTTCGACGATGCCTGTCCTGCCGAATACAACCTCACGCACTACCGCCGTGTCAGCCAGACAGAGCAGAACGATGTCCGCATGGGCACAGAGCTCCGCAGGGCTGCCGGCGTGACGTGCACCCGCCTCGACCAACCGGGCACATTTATCTGGCGAGCGATTCCATACCGTCAACGGGAAGCCCGCGGCAAGCAGGCGGCGGCACATGCGCAGGCCCATTAGGCCGATGCCGGCAAAGGCGATGGATGGCAGTTCGGACATGCAGGGGCTCCTTGAAGGCAGAGCAGAATTCTAGCGCCCCGGCACTGCCGGCGGCCAAGCCTGCATCAAAGCACTTCGCCTTTGTCCCAGAGCCTGACCAGCTCGCCGGGCGCCTGCTCTTCAGGCACCTGGAGGACCATCTCGTCCTCGCGATCGTTTTCCCGAAAGCGCAGCTCAATCTGGTAGTAACGGCGATCACCTTGACCGCTGTTGTCCGACGCGAGCGGCAGGCAGCCTTCAAGCACGGTGCAGATCTGCCCGCGCTGTTGGTCATTGCAGGCGGAAAAGTCGATCTCACGCGGACGACTCAGCGCCTGCATCATCGCAAAACCACCCTGCCTGGATAAGCGGACGGTGGCGTCGCTGCCCAGCGTCGGAAGTTTTTTCATGAGGCCTCCAGCACGCCCACATCTCTCCAGGCCTGGGCCACCGTCAGCGCCTCACCGCTACCTTGGCCGAAGCGCGCGCTAGCTTTATCCACTGCCAACTGGGCGAAGGCGGCGAAATCCGCATCGTTGGCCAAACGCTGATCACACAGGGTGTCGTACCAGATATGCCCGGCCTTCTCCCAGGCGTAACCGCCCAAGGCAGTCGCCGCAAGATAGAAGGCGCGATTGGGGATGCCGGAATTCAGATGCACGCCGCCGTTGTCGTCGCGAGTCTCGATGAAGTCGCGCATGTGGCCGGGTTGCGGGTCCTTGCCTAGCAGCGGATCGTCGTAGGCCGTACCCGGATTGGCCATCGAGCGCATGGCCGAACCTCGCACCTTGTCGGTTAGCAGCTCGGCACCAATCAGCCAGTCGGCTTGATCGGCCGTCTGTTTGAGGCTGAACTGCTTGACCAGCACGCCGAACACATCGGACACCGACTCGTTCAACGCACCGGACTGATTGAAGTAGACGAGGCCCGCCTCGCTCTCGGTGATGCCGTGTGCCAGCTCATGAGCCACGACGTCCAGCGACAGGGTGAAGCGATTGAAGATCTCGCCGTCACCATCGCCGAACACCATCTGCGCTCCGTTCCAGAAGGCATTCTCGTAACCCACGCCGTAGTGCACCGTACCAATCAGCGGAAAGCCGTGGTTGTCGATCGAATCCCGTCCGAACACTTGCCAGAAGAACTCATGGGTCGTGCCCAGCGCATCGTAGGCCTCATCCACCGCCGCATCGGCCACCGGCGGTTGACCTTCGATCCTCGCCAGGACACCGGGTAGCAGCATTTGCTGCTGGGCATCGTGAATGCTGCGTCGCGGCTCCCCTGGCCGGCCACGCTCAGGCAGCACGCTGGCCATCGGCTGCCGGTTGGGCGGGCCAGGATTGTGCAGAAGATTGCGTACATGGGTCAGGGTGCCGAGCGCCCGCTCACGCTGACGCTCAGAGCCGTTATCGATGATACGGCTGAGGATATAAGGCGGAATGAAGCCATGGTGCGAGGTCCGATCGGACATTGAGCCTCCTCTTTACAAGCATGAATACGCCCCGGATCGCCGTAGCTCAACGATTGATCGGCGTTCGGTACATCCTCACGTGAGCCGATGAGCCATAAGGCAGCACGTCAGGACCGTTCGGTTACCTCAGCCGCGTCGGCGCTGATCTGTTGACCGGATGGCTATGGCGCGCTCTATGCACAGCGTGGGCAGGTCAGTCCCGTGCAGGCTTGGAGGCTTCGTCAGTGTCGGCGTGGCCAACCAGCATTCCGTGCCTGGCTTTCAACGCCTGTCCCTCGAATACCAGCGTAGTGGGATCCCGGTCGGTGATTACCGCACCCTCGGAGAGAAGCTCGTCTACGTGCTTTCGCAGCGAGGTAAACCTGCGCAGTTCGTGCTGTTCGTTCATGGCAGCCAGCCTTCTTCCGTATAGGTATGGACTCTAGTGAATGTGAGACACGCATCACGGATCGTTGTTCGATAGGCAGCTGATTCCCAGGCTTGATCTCGGCTCATCCGCGCCCCTGACCGCGGCTCACCAGACGCCGCTTGCTTGCTGGACACCGTCTGCCTCTATAATCCGCGCGCTTTTTCCGCTATTGAACCGGAGAACCACAATGCTGAAGCGCACTCTGGCAGCCGTCACCGGCCTTGCCCTTTCCCTGTCTATTACTACAACACAAGCTGCCGACGCCCTTCGCGTCTCGGCCATCCCCGACGAAGCCCCTACCGAACTGATCCGCAAGTTCGAACCGCTGGGCAAATACCTCGAAAAAGAACTGGGCATGCCGGTGAAATTCACGCCGGTTTCCGATTATGCCGCGGTGGTCGAATCCCTTGCTTCAGATCGCCTCGACCTCGCCTGGCTCGGCGGCTTCACCTTCGTGCAGACCCGCTTGAAGACCGGCGATGCGATTCCGCTGGTGCAGCGCGAGCAGGATCAACAGTTCACCAGCAAATTCATCACCGCCGATCCCGAAGTGAAGACCCTGCAGGACCTCAAAGGCAAAACCTTTGCTTTCGGCTCGGTATCGTCGACCTCTGGCAGCCTGATGCCGCGCTATTTCATGTTGCGCGACGGCATCGACCCTGAGCAGTTCTTCAAGCGCATCGCCTACTCAGGTGCACATGACGCCACCGCAGCCTGGGTCGAAGCGGGCAAGGCCGACGCTGGGGTGCTCAACGCATCGGTGTGGGACAAGCTCGTTGCCAGCGGTAAGGTCGACACCAACAAGGTGCGTGTGATTTCCACCACGCCGCCGTACTACGACTACAACTGGACAGTGCGCGGCTCGCTAGACCCGGCGCTGGCGAACAGGATCAAGAACGCCTTCCTGGCACTCGATCCGGCCAATCCGGAACACAAGGCAATCCTCGATCTGCAGGCAGCCAGCCGCTTCATCGAGACCCGCCCTGAAAACTACAAAAGCATCGAAGAAGCCGCTCGCGCAGCAGGCCTTCTGAAGTGACCCATGGCGCATTGCGCGCCGCCGGTGGGTTGCATTCAGAGCAGGACGCGCAGATGCGTGCGCCTGCGCTGATCCTCGATGGCGTGGGTTATCGCCACGCCAATGGCCAGGCGGCGCTGCGTGACGTGGCGCTCAACATCGCCTACGGTGAACGCGTTGCGATCATCGGCCCCTCCGGCGCGGGGAAAACGACCCTGCTGCGACTGCTAGCAAGCCATCTGCAGCCCCATGAAGGTCAACTCGGCGTCCTCGAATGCGACCCGTGGCGCTTGTCGGTATCTGCGCGGCAAAGACTGCGCGGGCGGATAGGTTTGATTCATCAGGCGCCACCACTGCCTCCCCGGCAGCGAGTCATCACCTCGGTGCTGGCCGGCCGGCTGGGCCAGTGGTCACTGACACGCGGGCTGATCAGCCTTGTCTACCCGCTCGACCGAACCGGCGCATCCGAAGCGCTGAGCAGGCTGGATCTGGCAGACAAGCTCTACGAGCGTTGCGACCAACTGTCTGGTGGCCAACTGCAGCGCGTCGGCATTGCCCGTGTGCTCTATCAGAAACCCGACCTGATTCTCGCCGACGAGCCGGTTTCGGCCATGGATCCGGTGCTCGCCAGCCATTCGCTGGGCGTGCTGACCCGGGACGCTTCGCAGCGGCAGGCGACACTGCTGGCCAGCCTGCATGCAGTCGATCTGGCACTTGAGCACTTCCCGCGGGTAATCGGCGTGCGAGCCGGCAGGATCCTGTTCGACAAGGCCGCCGACCAGCTGGGCCGCGACGAGCTGGATGCGCTGTATGCCAACGAGCAGCTGAGTGGCGAACCCCAGCCACTGCCCCGCGTCGACCAGAGCCTTCATATCCCGCGATGCTGAACCCCGTCCACTCCCAACGCGACCCGGCTGCAACCTCGCGCCTGATCTTGATCGTGCTGGCGCTGGCCTTGCTGTGGCCTGGACTGCATTTGAGCGAACTGGATATCGGCGTGCTGTTCGACGGCACCAATGCCGGCACCGTCGGCACCTTCGTTTCCGGATTCTGGCCACCTGCGCACGACCAGGACTTCCTTAGTCTGCTGCTGCTCGCCACGCTGGAAACGCTGGCCATCGCCACTGCAGGCATGGCTTTGGCGCTGGCAGTCGCCCTGCCCTGCGCGCTGCTGGCGACACGCGCGCTTTCCGTCTCGGCGCTCAGCCGTGGAGGGCGCCCTGATCCGTGGGCGCAGGCGCTGCGCTGGCCGGTGAGAGGCTTGCTTATCGTGCTGCGCAGCGTGCCGGAGATCGTCTGGGCGCTGTTATTCGTCAGAGCGGTGGGGCTCGGGCCAACCGCTGGGGTGCTGGCGATCGCGATTACCTACGCCGGAATGCTGGGCAAGGTGTACGCAGAAATTTTCGAATCGGTCGACCCGTTACCAACCCGCGCATTGATCGGGTCAGGGGCCTCACGGCTGCAGGCTTTCGCCTATGGTGTGCTGCCGCAGGCAACTGGCGAAATGCTCTCCTACACCGTTTACCGCTGGGAGTGCGCCATCCGCGCATCGGTGGTGATGGGCTTCGTCGGTGCAGGCGGTCTGGGCCAGCAGATGGACCTGTCGATGCGGATGTTCGCCGGGGGCGAAGTCGCGAGCATGCTGCTGACCTTTCTGGTGCTGGTGCTGATGGCTGATCTGATCAGTCAGCTGCTGCGTAGGAGGTTTGTGTGAAAACGCTCTCGCGCGCCGCACTGCCGCTGCTGCTGATCGCCGCCGTAATCGCCTCATTTGCCTTCCTGCAGCTCGAAGCGAAAGCGCTTTTCAGCCGCGACGGGATGCAACAGATGGCCAGTTATGCTTCAGGCTTCCTCGATCCCGATCTGTCGCCTCCACACCTCAGGGCAATCGGCCGCGGCGCACTTGAAACCCTGGCGATGTCGGCGATGGGGACGCTATTGGCTGCCGTGCTCGGCCTGTTGCTGGCGCTGCCCGCGTCCGGCCGCTTTGGTCTTGTCGCCAAGGGCACTACACGACTTCTTCTCAATGCGCTGCGCGCGATACCGGAGCTGGTCTGGGCGGCGCTCATGGTTCTGGCCGCGGGCCTGGGGCCCAACGCGGGCACCCTGGCGCTGGCGCTGCACACTGCCGGCGTGCTGGGACGACTGTTCGCCGAAGCGTTGGAAAATACCCCTGCGGCGCCCGCCGAGGCGCTGCGGCTGTCCGGTAGCGGCCGGATCGGCGCGTTCTGCTATGGCACCCTGCCGATGCTCTGGCCACAACTGATGGCCTACACGCTCTATCGCTGGGAAAACAATATCCGCATGGCCAGCGTCCTTGGCTTCGTCGGCGCCGGCGGCCTCGGACAGATGCTCTACATGAGCCTCAGCCTGTTTCAGGAAGCTCAGGCTTCCACGATCATCCTGGCCATGCTGGTGATGGTGCTGGCCGTGGATGCGCTCAGCGGCTGGGCACGAATGCACTGGGTTCGCGCATAGCACTGACTTTATTCAGTGCAGGCTGGGCTTGTCCGCCCTTTCCTGAACCAGTACCCAAGGTGCCACGACCACAGCCCAGAGAGAGGGGTCACGCTCGAGCCAGTCCTGGGCCTGCTCAGCTTCAAGCTTGGCGAGGTGGCCTTCAGCCAGCCATGCGGCGACCTTTTCCCGATCATCCTGAGCCACAGCCTGGGCAGCTTCGATCAAATCAGACTCGCTCGCCACACGCAGCAAGGCGCCACGTGCAAAGAATGGCTGCAGCTCCTGCCAGGTGATCGATGCCGTTTCGCCCAGCAGCTTGGCATAGAGAGTGCTTGAATCTTCGCTCATGAGTCTTACCCGGCTCGTAAAGGGCGCAATGATAGCGCTCGGGTGAATCTCATCAACCTGATGGAATTCCTGACTGTGCAAACAGGTGCTGACGCTTCTACACTGTGCCGGTACAGTTGCCGTACCGTTTGGGGACGTTTAGCCCTTAACGACACTGCAGCCCGCAGGATCCAAACAATAATGATGCAAGTGGAGCGCATATGAAGACCAAGCAGCGTCTTTCCAAACTTTTCATGGCTATCGCTTTGACGGGTGTAGCGAGCTATACGCTGGCCGCCGACAATATCAAGATCGGTTTGGCTGGCCCGGTAACCGGGGCTGTCGCGCAGTACGGGGAAATGCAATTTATCGGTGCCCAGATGGCCATCGAGCAGATCAACAAGGACGGGGGCGTCAACGGTCAGCAGCTTGAGGGTGTGATCTACGACGACGCGTGCGACCCGAAGCAGGCCGTGGCGGTTGCCAACAAGATCGTCAACGACGAAGTCAGCTTTGTCGTGGGCCATTTGTGCTCCAGCTCCACCCAGCCAGCGTCCGATATTTACGAAGACGAAGGCATCCTGATGATTACCGCGGCGTCCACCAGCCCGGAGATCACGTCACGCGGCTACGAACTGATTTTCCGCACCATCGGTCTGGACAGCCTGCAGGGCCCGACCGCCGGCAATTTCATCGCCGATAACGTCAAGCCGAAGAATGTTGCGGTTATCCACGACAAGCAGCAATACGGTGAAGGTATCGCCACTGCCGTGAAGAACACCCTGGAAGAGAAAGGCGTCAAGGTCGGTCTGTTCGAAGGCATCAACGCCGGCGACAAGGACTTCTCCTCGATGATCTCGAAGCTGAAGCAGGCGAACATTGACTTCGTTTACTACGGCGGCTACCACCCTGAGTTGGGTCTGCTGCTGCGCCAGGCCAAGGAAAAAGGTCTGGACGTTCGCTTCATGGGCCCTGAAGGCGTCGGCAACAAGGAAATTTCCGCCATCGCAGGCGCGGCCTCCGAGGGCATGCTGGTCACGCTGCCAAAATCATTCGACCAGGATCCGCGCAACCAGAAGCTGGTAGACGCGTTCACCGCTAAGAAGCAGGACCCGAGCGGCCCGTTCGTCTTCCCGGCCTACGCGGCCGTTCAGGTCATTGCCGAAGGTATCGAGAAGGCTGGCAGCACCGACACCGAGAAGGTTGCCGAGGCGCTGCGCAGCAACACCTTCGACACGCCGACCGGCAACCTCTCGTTCGACGAGAAGGGTGACCTGAAAGACTTCAACTTCGTGGTTTACGAATGGCACCAGGACGGCACCAAGACCGAAGCCAAGTGAACCTATAACCAACCGACCCGAAGCCCACGGCATCCGCTGTGGGCTTTGTTTTAGCTGATCGGGGCCAACCCGGCCACAAGCACGGGACGCCCAGCAACACCTTCAACCAAGCGAGTGGCCTGCACAGCTGGCCCGCCTCGAACCTGGCGTGTGCGTGATCCGCACCAAGCCCTTGGCGCTGCATTGATTCATGCTGCGTGTTCGAAGCAGGTCCGCATTGCGGTCGAGCAGACCGTCGGAACCATAGGCGAGACAGGCACGACGCGTAGATGAACAGCCGAAGAAGCGCCGCTCAGGTGTTCTCCATGAACATCATGATCGGGCAGCAACCGAGACTGTTTTCAACGAAGTACGGCCAGCGCAGATAGTATTCAGCGGTGCGCTAGCAAGGAGTGCGGGTGTTCAGGAGAATGTAATGCCTGAGCTTTACCACTACTTCCAACAGCTGATCAACGGCCTCACCGTTGGCAGCACCTATGCCTTGATAGCCATCGGATACACGATGGTCTACGGCATCATCGGCATGATCAACTTCGCCCATGGCGAGGTGTACATGATCGGCTCCTACGTCACCTTCATCGCCATCGTCGGCCTGACCATGATGGGGCTCGATTCGCTGCCAATCCTCATGATCGGTGCGTTCGCCGCCGCGATGATTGTCACCAGCGCCTACGGTTACAGCATCGAGCGGGTCGCCTATCGACCGTTGCGCGGCAGCAACCGGCTGATTCCGCTGATCTCGGCCATCGGCATGTCGATCTTCCTGCAGAACGTCGTGCTCCTGTCGCAGGATTCCAAGGACAAGGCGATTCCCAACCTGATGCCGGGCAACTTCATCTTTGGTGAAAGTGCCATGAATGGCGTCGTGATTTCCTACATGCAGGTGCTGATCTTCGTGGTCACCATCGTGGCCATGATGGGGCTCACGTTCTTCATCTCCCGCTCTCGCCTGGGCCGCGCATGTCGCGCCTGCGCCGAAGACCTGAAGATGGCCAACCTGCTGGGCATCAACACCAACAGCATCATTGCACTGACCTTTGTCATCGGCGCTGCGCTTGCTGCCATCGCCGCGGTACTGATCAGTATGCAATACGGCGTGATCAACCCGCACATCGGCTTCCTTGCCGGAATCAAGGCATTTACCGCCGCGGTGCTTGGCGGCATCGGCAGCATTCCGGGCGCCATGCTCGGCGGGCTGGTGCTCGGCGTGGCTGAAGCCTTCGGTGCCGATATATTCGGTGATCAATACAAGGATGTGGTGGCGTTCAGCCTGCTGGTGCTGGTGCTGCTATTCCGCCCGACTGGCATCCTTGGTCGTCCGGAGGTTGAAAAGGTATGACCCGCAATCTTCGAACCGCGTTTTTCAGCGCCCTGCTGGTGATCGCCGTGGCCGTACCGGTGTTCGGCCTGAAGCTCACCACCGTGGGCATTCGTCTGGAAGTCCACGGCAGCGACGCAAAAACCTTCTGGATCATCGCTGCGTGCGCCGTGGCCATGTTCTTCTGGCAACTGTTCCGTCACCACGCCGCTGCCGGCTGGGCTGCCAGCCCGAAGTTGCCGACGATACCGGCCGGGGCAGGCAACTTCCTGACCCTGCCGTCGACCCAGCGCTACATCATCATCGGACTGATCCTGGTCGCGCTCGCCTGGCCGTTCTTCGGCTCCCGCGGCGCGGTGGATATCGCCACGCTGATCCTGATCTACGTGATGCTGGGGCTGGGGTTGAACATCGTTGTGGGTCTGGCTGGCCTGCTCGATCTGGGTTATGTCGGCTTCTATGCTGTCGGGGCCTATACCTATGCCTTGCTCTCGCATTACTACGGGATCGGCTTCTGGGTGGCCTTGCCGATCGCTGGAGCCATGGCCGCGCTGTTCGGCTTCCTGCTGGGCTTCCCGGTGTTGCGTCTGCGGGGCGATTATCTGGCGATCGTGACGCTGGGCTTCGGTGAAATCATCCGCCTGCTGCTGCGCAACATGACCGACCTCACCGGCGGCCCGAACGGCATCAGTGGCATCGACAAACCTACCTTGTTCGGCCTGTCTTTCGATCGCCGCGCTGCCGAGGGCATGCAGACCTTCCATGAGTTCTTCGGTGTGGACTACGCCTCGATCAACAAGGTGATCTTCCTCTACCTGATCGCGCTGTTGCTGGTGTTGCTGACGCTGTTCGTGATCAACCGCCTGCTGCGCATGCCCATCGGTCGGGCCTGGGAAGCCTTGCGTGAAGACGAGATCGCCTGCCGCGCACTGGGCATGAACCCTACAGTGATCAAGCTTTCGGCCTTCACCCTCGGCGCGACGTTCGCGGGCTTCGCTGGCAGCTTCTTCGCGGCACGTCAGGGGCTGGTGTCACCGGAGTCGTTCACCTTCATCGAATCGGCCATCATCCTCGCCATCGTCGTGCTCGGCGGCATGGGCTCACAACTGGGCGTGATACTCGCCGCCGTCGTGATGATCCTGCTGCCCGAGCTGATGCGTGAGTTCAGCGAGTACCGCATGCTGATGTTCGGCGCCTTGATGGTGCTGATGATGATCTGGCGTCCGCAGGGCCTGCTGCCCATGCAACGCCCCCACCTGGAGCTGAAGCGATGAGCCGCCCGATTCTCGAAGTAAGCGGCCTGACCATGCGCTTCGGCGGCCTGCTGGCCGTCAACGGGGTGGGCCTGACCGTACATGACAAGCAAGTGGTATCCATGATCGGCCCCAACGGCGCCGGCAAGACCACGGTATTCAACTGCCTGACGGGCTTTTACCAGCCCACATCCGGCAAGATCCTTCTCGACGGCGAAGCGATCGAGGGCCTGCCGGGCCACAAGATCGCGCGCAAGGGCGTCGTGCGCACCTTCCAGAACGTCCGTCTGTTCAAGGACATGACGGCGGTGGAAAACCTCTTGGTCGCTCAGCATCGCCACCTGAACACAGGCTTTCTTTCAGGTCTATTGAAGACCAAAGCGTTCCGCAAGAGCGAGCACGAGGCGATGGACTTCGCCGCCCACTGGCTAGAGCAGGTCAATCTCACCGATGTAGCCAACCGTCCGGCGGGCACCCTCGCCTATGGCCAGCAGCGTCGCCTGGAAATTGCTCGCTGCATGATGACACGCCCGCGCATTCTTATGCTCGACGAACCTGCCGCTGGCCTCAACCCGAAGGAAACCGAGGATCTCAAGGCGCTGATCGGCATGTTGCGCGATCAACACAACGTGACGGTGTTGCTGATCGAACACGACATGAAGCTGGTCATGAGCATTTCCGACCACATTGTCGTGATCAACCAGGGCTGCCCGCTTGCGGCCGGCACACCGGAGCAGATCCGCGACAATCCGGACGTGATCAAAGCTTATCTGGGAGAGGCGTAACCATGCTGTATTTCGAAAACGTCTCGACTTTCTACGGCAAGATCCAGGCCCTGCACAACGTCAACGTCGAGGTCCGCAAAGGTGAGATCGTCACGCTGATCGGCGCCAACGGTGCCGGGAAGTCGACCCTGCTGATGACGCTTTGCGGCACGCCCATGGCATCCGAAGGCAGCATCCGCTTCGAAGGCGAAGAGCTGGTCGGCAAGCAGACCTATGACATCATGCGCAAGGACATTGCCGTGGTGCCCGAAGGACGGCGCATCTTTGCCCGTCTGACGGTCGAGGAAAACCTCGCCATGGGCGGCTTCTTCACGGACAAGGCGGATTTCCAGGAGCAGCTCGACAAGGTGCTGCTGTTGTTTCCGCGCCTCAAAGAGCGTTTCCAGCAGCGCGGCGGCACCATGTCCGGCGGCGAACAGCAAATGCTCGCCATTGCGCGCGCGTTGATGAGCAAGCCCAAGCTGCTTCTGCTGGACGAGCCATCCCTTGGCCTGGCGCCGATCATCATCCAGCAGATCTTCGAGATCATCGAACAGTTGCGCGAAGATGGCGTGACCATCTTTCTGGTGGAGCAGAACGCCAACCAGGCGCTCAAGCTCGCCGATCGCGGCTACGTGCTGGAGAACGGTCACATCGTCATGCAGGGTGGCGGCGAAGAGCTGCTGGTCAACCCGAAGGTCCGCGACGCCTACCTGGGCGGCTGATCGAGGGGACGGAAAAGGCCGGGCTCATGCCCGGCTTTTTCATGCCTGCACAGAAGGGATGACAAGTTGAGAGCGAGCCTTTATGGTGCTCTACGCGCCCCGCCTGACTGGGGTGCCCCCTGGATCAGCAGACAGGGCAATAACTGAGCTGGCTCATTTCTGAACCCTACTCAGGAGAAGCCGGCCATGACTGCCAGCCGTATCTGGATCAAGAACCCCCTCGCTATTTTTACCTCCAATGAGCTGCCCGCCCCTGGCGGCCTGGTCATCGAAGCGGGTGTCATCGTCGAACTGCTCGGGCCCGGGCAAGCGCCTTCCGCGCCGGTGGACAGCACCTTCGATGCTCGCGAGCACGTCGTGCTACCGGGACTAATCAACACCCACCACCACTTCTATCAAACCCTCACCCGCGCCTGGGGCCCGGTGATCAATCAACCGCTGTTTCCATGGCTGAAGACTCTGTACCCGGTCTGGGCACGCTTGACGCCGGATCGCCTGGCACTGGCTAGCAAGGTGGCACTGGCAGAACTGCTGCTATCGGGCTGCACCACGGCTGCGGACCATCACTACCTGTTCCCGGATGGCCTGGAAAATGCCATCGACATACAGATCGAAGCCGTCCGCGAGCTGGGCATGCGCGCCATGCTGACCCGCGGCTCGATGAGCCTGGGCGAAGCCGATGGCGGGCTGCCACCGCAACACACGGTACAGACGGCGGAAGCGATACTGGACGACAGCGAGCGGCTGATCGCTCGCTACCACGAGCGAGGCGTTGGGGCGCGAATCCAGATTGCACTGGCGCCCTGCTCGCCGTTCTCGGTGACGCCGGAAATCATGCGTGCCAGCGCGGCGCTCGCCGAATACCACGACGTCCGCCTGCACACGCACCTGGCGGAAACCCTCGATGAAGAAGAATTCTGCAAGCAACGCTTTGGACTGCGCACCGTGGATTATCTGGATAGCGTGGGTTGGCTCTCCAAACGCACCTGGTTGGCGCACGGCATCCACTTCAACGATGACGAGATCCAGCGGTTGGGCGAAGCGGGTACCGGGATATGCCACTGCCCGAGTTCCAACATGCGGCTGGCATCGGGCATCTGCCCTACCCTCGCGCTGGAGGCCGCCGGCGCGCCGATCGGGTTGGGCGTGGACGGATCGGCCTCCAACGATGCCTCAAACATGATCCTCGAAACCCGTCAGGCGCTGTATATCCAGCGGCTGCGTTATGGCGCTGAGCAGATCACCCCGGAACGAGTTCTGGGTTGGGCCACACGTGGCTCCGCCCGTCTGCTAGGCCGCGATGACGTGGGTGAACTAGCGGTTGGCAAGCAGGCCGATCTCGCGTTGTTCAAGCTCGATGAGCTGCGCTTCTCCGGCAGTCATGACCCGATCTCCGCATTGCTGCTGTGCGGTGCGGACCGGGCCGATCGCGTCATGGTTGGCGGCCAGTGGCGAGTGATCGATGGTCAGATCGAAGGGCTCGACGTCGGTGGGTTGATCGCCAATCACAGCCAGGCTGCTCGGGATCTCATAGCCGGCTGACGACCTGAATCGCCGCGAAAACCACCTGGTGCATGCGTCGCAGTGAGAGGCTTTTCGCTGCGGCGTATCCATCGTGATCTGATCATTTCCTGGACCATACTCAAAGCGGTGGCATCTGCCATGGCCTGGCAATTGCTGGGAAAAGTGCGTCTGCCTGTCGCGTTGACTTTTGAGTCAAGTATTTGTTGACCAAGAAGTCAGATACCGCTAATTTCACCGCCAGAGTCCAGAACAAGAAAGCCCCGGAGGCCCTCTTTGATCCAGTTCCTAATCAATCGAGAACTGCGCCGTGAGCAGACACTCGATCCGAATACCACCGTGCTGGAATACCTGCGTGAACATCGCGGCAAGTCCGGCACCAAAGAAGGCTGCGCTTCCGGTGACTGCGGTGCTTGCACAGTCGTGGTTGGCGAACTGGACGGCGACCGTCTGCGCTACCGCACGCTCAACTCCTGCCTGACATTCGTTTCTGCTTTGCACGGCAAGCAGCTGATTACGGTTGAAGACCTGAAACATCAGGGTCAGCTGCACAGCGTTCAGCAAGCCATGGTCGACTGCCACGGCTCGCAGTGCGGGTTCTGCACGCCGGGCTTTGTCATGAGCCTGTTCGCGCTGCAGAAGTCTGCGGACGGTTACGACAAGGCCGATACCCACGAAGCGCTGGCCGGTAACCTGTGCCGCTGCACCGGCTACCGCCCGATCCTGGATGCCGCCGAGCAGGCCTGCTGTGGGAAACAGCCGGACCAGTTCGACGCGCGCGAAGCCGAGACCATCGCCCAGCTCAAAACCATCGAGCCCCGTGAAACTGCCGAGCTGAACAGCGGCGACAAGCGTTGCCTGTCACCGCTTACCGTGGCCGACCTGGCCGAGATCTACGGTGCCAATCCGGAGGCTCGTCTGCTCGCAGGCGGCACGGACCTGGCGCTGGAAGTTACTCAGTTTCACCGTGAACTGCCGGTGATGATCTACGTCGGGCATATCGCCGAGATGAAAAAGGTCGAGGTCACTGACAGCACGATTGAAATCGGCGCTGCCACAGCCTTGACCGATTGCTACGAAGTGCTGGCGCAGGAGTACCCGGACTTCGGCGAGCTGCTGCACCGCTTCGCCTCTCTGCAGATCCGCAACCAGGGCACCCTGGGCGGGAACATCGGCAACGCCTCGCCCATCGGCGACTCGCCACCGCTGCTGATTGCCCTGGGCGCGCAAGTGGTGCTGCGCAAAGGCAGCAACAGCCGCACCCTGCTGCTGCAGGACTACTTCATCGACTACAAGGTGACCGCCCGCGAGCAGGGCGAATTCATCGAGAAAATCATCGTGCCGCGCGCCCAGCCGAACCGGGTGTTCCGTGCCTATAAGGTCTCCAAGCGCCTGGACGACGATATCTCTGCCGTCTGTGCAGCTTTTGATCTGAAACTCGAAGGCGGCCTTATCGATGACGCCCGCGTCGCGTTCGGCGGCATGGCCGCCATCCCCAAGCGCGCAGTTGCTTGTGAACGCGCCCTGATTGGCGCGCCGTTCAATGCAGACACCATCGAACGGGCCTGCGAAGCCTTGAGCCAGGATTTCACACCGCTGACCGATTTCCGTGCCAGCCGCGAGTACCGCCTGCTGGTCGCGCAGAACCTGCTGCGCAAATGCTTCCACGAACAACAAGCGCCGGCGTACGAGACGAGGGTCACTTCCTATGCATAAGCCAACCAAAACTCAGGAAGAAATCGCAGCCCTGTTCACACAGGACCTTGTCACCGGCGTTGGACGCAGCGTCAAGCATGACAGCGCCCCGAAGCACGTCACCGGCGAAGCCGTCTACGTCGACGACCGGCTGGAGTTTCCCAACCAGCTGCACGTGTATGCCCGCATGAGCGACCGCGCCCATGCTCGCATCCTGAGCATCGACACGGCGCCCTGCTACAACATCCCGGGTGTCGCCATCGCCATCACCGCCAAGGACGTGCCGGGTCAGCTGGATATCGGTGCCGTGATGCCGGGCGATCCGCTATTGGCTGACGGCATTGTCGAGTTCATCGGTCAGCCGGTGATCGCCGTTGCCGCCGATAGCCTGGAGACCGCGCGTAAGGCAGCCATGGCTGCGATCATCGAATACGAAGATCTGGAGCCGGTGATCGACGTAGTGGATGCGCTGCGCAAGAAGCACTTCGTGCTCGACAGCCACACCCACAAGCGCGGCGACTCCAGTGCGGCACTGGCGACGGCACCACGCCGCTTGCAAGGCAGCCTGCATATCGGCGGTCAGGAGCACTTCTATCTCGAAACTCAGGTTTCCTCGGTGATGCCGACCGAAGACGGCGGCATGATCGTCTACACCTCCACGCAAAACCCCACCGAGGTGCAGAAGCTCGTCGCTGAAGTGCTCGGCGTTTCGATGAACAAGATCGTCATCGACATGCGTCGCATGGGCGGCGGCTTTGGCGGCAAGGAAACCCAGGCCGCCGGCCCGGCGTGCATGTGCGCAGTGATCGCGCACCTCACCGGCCGCCCGACCAAGATGCGTCTGCCACGCATGGAAGACATGACCATGACCGGCAAGCGTCATCCGTTCTACGTCGAGTACGACGTCGGCTTCGATGACGATGGCCTGCTGCACGGCATCGAGATCGACCTGGCCGGTAACTGCGGTTATTCGCCGGATCTTTCCGGCTCCATCGTCGACCGCGCCATGTTCCACTCCGACAACGCCTATTACCTGGGCGACGCGACCATCAATGGCCATCGCTGTAAGACCAACCTAGCGTCCAATACCGCTTACCGCGGCTTTGGCGGCCCGCAAGGCATGGTCGCCATCGAGGAGATCATGGATGCGGTGGCACGCCAGCTCGGCAAAGACCCGCTGGATGTGCGCAAGCGAAACTACTACGGCAAGACCGAGCGCAACGTCACGCCGTACTACCAGACCGTCGAGCACAACATGCTCGAGGAGATGACAGCCGAGCTTGAAGCCAGCAGCGAGTACGCCCGCCGTCGCGAAGAGATCCGCGCATTCAACGCCAAGAGCCCGATTCTGAAGAAAGGCCTGGCACTGACCCCGGTGAAATTCGGCATCAGCTTCACTGCCAGCTTCCTCAACCAGGGTGGCGCGTTGGTGCACGTCTACACAGACGGCAGCATTCATTTGAACCACGGCGGCACCGAGATGGGTCAGGGCCTGAACACCAAGGTGGCCCAGGTGGTGGCTGAGGTGTTCCAGGTCGACATCGACCGCATCCAGATCACCGCGACCAATACCGACAAGGTGCCGAACACCTCACCGACCGCCGCCTCCAGTGGCACCGACCTCAACGGCAAGGCGGCGCAAAATGCTGCGCAAACCATCAAGCAGCGCCTGATCGAATTTGCCGCGCGGCATTTCAAGGTCACTGAGGAAGACGTTGAGTTCAAGAACGGCCAGGTGCGCATTCGCGACGAGTACCTGTCGTTTGACGAGCTGATTCAGCAGGCCTATTTCGGTCAGGTGTCGTTGTCGTCCACCGGCTTCTATCGCACGCCGAAGATCTACTACGACCGCAGCCTGGCGCGCGGCCGGCCGTTCTACTACTTCGCCTACGGCGCGGCGTGCTCCGAGGTAATCGTCGACACCCTGACCGGCGAGTACAAGATGCTGCGCAGCGACATCCTGCATGACGTGGGCGCCTCGCTGAATCCAGCCATCGACATCGGTCAGGTCGAAGGCGGCTTCGTCCAGGGCATGGGCTGGCTGACCATGGAAGAGCTGGTCTGGAACGACAAGGGCAAGCTGATGACCAGCGGCCCGGCGAGCTACAAGGTACCGGCCGTTGCTGACATGCCGCTGGATCTGCGGGTCAAGCTGGTTGAGAACCGCAAGAACCCCGAGGACACGGTGTTCCATTCCAAGGCCGTCGGTGAGCCGCCGTTCATGCTTGGGATCTCCGTCTGGTGTGCGATCAAGGACGCTGTGGCCAGCGTGGCCGACTACAAGGCCCAGCCAAAGATCGACGCCCCGGCGACGCCCGAGCGGGTGCTGTGGGGCGTGGAACAGATGCGCAAGTTGAAGCAGGCGGCCAAGGCTGCGCCGCTACCGGCAACCGAAACGATAAGTTAGGGAAACCGCAGGTAGCGTTGAGCGAAGCGATACCCATCGATGTTACCGATGATCGCGACGGGTATCGCAAGCTCAACTCACCCTACGGTGATGGCCGGTGTTGATTGTAGGAGCGAGCTTGCTCGCAAAGTGTTTCCAGCGCAGCCAGCCGAACTCTGCTCCCGAGCAGAACCAGGCGGCCCTGGCACCTACACAGAAAAATCGCATGCCATCAGGCATCGGAGAATGACATGAACAGCTGGATAGACGCCCTCGCCGACCTGCAGCAACAAGGCGAACCCTGCGTGCTGGTGACCATCATCGAAGAGCGTGGCTCGACGCCGCGCAATGCCGGCTCAAAGATGGTCGTTAGCCGTGAGCGCCTGTACGACACCATCGGCGGCGGCCATCTGGAATACAAGGCGCAAGAGATCGCCCGCGAGATGCTGGAAAACCGCAGCCGCGATACCCGTCTGGAGCGCTTCTCCCTTGGCGCGAGCTTGGGCCAATGCTGCGGCGGCGCCACCGTGCTGCTGTTCGAACCCATGGGCCAGCCCCAGGCGCATATCGCCGTGTTCGGTGCCGGTCACGTGGGGCGCGCCCTGGTTCCGTTGCTGGCCAGCCTGCCGTGCAAGGTGCGCTGGATCGATTCCCGCGAGAGCGAATTTCCTGAGCATATTCCTCAGGCTGTCGAGAAAGTGCTTAACGACGAGGTGGTGGACGAGGTTGAAAACATGCCCGCCGGCAGTTACTTCATCGTCATGACCCACAATCACCAACTCGACCTGGAACTGACCGCCGCAATCCTGGCGCGCAATGACTTCACCTACTACGGGCTGATCGGCTCGAAGAGCAAGCGCGCCAAGTTCGAACATCGCCTGCGTGACCGGGGCTTCCAGCCGGAAACCGTACAGCGCATGCGCTGCCCGATGGGCATCGCCGAGGTTAAGGGCAAATTGCCGATCGAGATTGCCGTGTCCATCGCTGGCGAGGTGATCGCGACGTACAACGCCAACTTCGGCGAGCAGGCCAATGATGGCGAAAAACCGGTGCCCATGCTGGTTCCGGCATCAAGGCGGTCGCGCATGGGCTGATGTCGGAAGGCGGCACAGCTCGCAACGTAAGCGCGATTGCCTTCGAATGAGCTCAATGAGACAGGATCGCCAGCAAGCTGGATCCTACGAATAGAACCGAAGCCGCTGGGATCACCTGTTGATTCCGGGCCGATACATTTACACCAGGATTTTTGAGAACCCCCATGTCCCAAGCCAAAGCCTACCGTGCCGCCCTGCTCCATTGCCTCGCCGACCCGCGCGAGGTGGGCATCGAGCAGTCCCATGAGTATTTCGAAGACGGCCTGCTGGTGGTCGAGGACGGGAAGATAGCTAGGATCGGCCATGCCGCCGAGCTGTTGCCGACGCTGGCCGCCGGCACAGAAATCGTCGAATACCCGGACGCGCTGATCACTCCAGGCTTCGTCGATACCCATATCCACTACCCACAGGTCGGCGTAATTGGCTCCTACGGCGCGCAACTGCTGGACTGGCTGGAAACCTACACCTTTCCGAATGAAGGGCGCTTCAGCGACATGGCACATGCTCGCGAGCAGGCCGACCTGTTCCTCGGCGAGCTGCTGCGCAACGGCACCACCACGGCGCTGGTGTTCGGCACGGTGCACAAGCAATCGGTGGATGCCTTCTTCGAAACGGCGGAAAAGCTCAACCTGCGGATGATCGCCGGCAAGGTGCTGATGGATCGCAATGCGCCGGATTTCCTCACCGACACCGCCGAATCCGGCTATGCCGACAGCAAAGAGTTGATCGAGCGCTGGCACGGCAAGTGCCGCCTGCATTACGCCGTCACTCCACGCTTCGCGCCGACCAGCACGCCGGAGCAACTGACCCTGGCCGGTAAGCTGTTCGCTGAATTTCCGGACCTGTACATGCACACCCATATCTCCGAGAACAAGCAGGAGGTCGAGTGGGTCAAGGAGCTGTTCCCGGAGCGCAAGGGCTACCTGGACGTCTACGACCACCACGGCCTGATCGGTCCGCGCTCGGTGTTCGCCCACGGGGTCCACCTGTGCGATGACGAGTGCAAACGCCTCGGCGAAACGGGTTCGGCCGTTGCCTTTTGCCCCACATCCAACCTGTTCCTCGGCAGCGGTCTATTCGACCTGGCCAAGGTGGAAGGCTACGGCGTACGGGTGGGCCTGGGCACGGATGTCGGCGGCGGCACCAGCTTCTCGCAGCTCGCCAGCCTCAACGAGGCGTACAAGGTGCTGCAGCTGCAGGGCCAGAAACTCGATGCGTTCAAGGCGCTGTATTTGGCGACCCTCGGCGGCGCACGCGCGCTCTATCTCGACGACCAGATCGGCAACCTGCAACCGGGCAAGGACGCTGACTTCGTCGTACTCGACTACAAGGCGACCCCGCTGATCGACTACCGTCTTAGCCAGGCTACGACGCTCCAGGAAAAACTCTTCGCGCTGATGATCCTGGGTGATGACCGCGCGGTGAAAGAAACCTACGCGGCCGGGGTTTCGGTGCACCGTAAAGCGTGAGCCGAATACCGCTGTGGTAAATGGGTTCCGATGTACTGAGTATGGGGTCACCCGAATCTGCTGGGCTAAAGCGGAGCGCCCCGGCCCACCCTAGGCAGGCCCTGGCATTCATAGTTCGTAGGGTGGATGTCGCTTTTTACATCCACCGCCAGGTCGCACCGAGTTCGATGAAACGCGTGGATCGGTGGA
>NZ_JAMOIC010000010.1 GCF_024448895.1 Stutzerimonas stutzeri | reverse complement strand
CCTCAGGTTCTCACCTGAGGCTTCTAATTTGGCTCCGCGACCTGGACTCGAACCAGGGACCCAATGATTAACAGTCATTTGCTCTACCGACTGAGCTATCGCGGAACAGCGGTGCGTATCCTACTGTTAACTAAGGAGAAGTCAACCCTCGGCAGGTCAGAGGACCTGCACGATGGCGTCGGTTACGTGGTCCAGATTGTTGTGATTCAGTGCGGCGGCGCAGATGCGTCCGGTGCCGATGGCGTAGACCCCGAACTCAACACGCAGGCGCTCGACCTGGGCAGCAGTGAGCCCGGAGTAGGAAAACATGCCGCGCTGTTTGGCGACGAAGGTAAAGTCCTGCTTGGCGCCTTTTTCGGCCAGTTGGCGCACCATAGTCAGACGCATGTCCTGAATGCGGGTGCGCATTTCTGCAAGCTCTGTTTCCCACATCGCACGCAGTTCCGGGCTGTTGAGCACGGCCGATACCACTGTCGCTCCATGTGTCGGGGGGTTGGAGTAGTTGGTGCGGATCACGCGCTTGATCTGCGAGAGCACGCGTGCAGACTCGTCGCGGCTCTGGGTCACCATCGACAGGGCGCCGACGCGCTCGCCGTACAGCGAGAACGACTTCGAGAAAGAGCTGGAAACGAAGAAGCTCATGCCCGACTCGGCGAACAAGCGCACGGCGGCGGCGTCTTCTTCGATGCTGTCACCGAACCCCTGGTAGGCGATGTCGATAAAAGGCACATGGTCGTTGGCGCGCAAGACGTCAAGGATCTGCTTCCAGTCTTCCGGCTGCAGGTCTACGCCGGTCGGGTTATGACAGCAGGCGTGTAATACCACGATGGAGCGGGGCGGCAGGTTCTTCAGGTCTTCGAGCATGCCGGTCCGGTCGATCCCGTGGGTGGCTGCGTCGTAGTAACTGTAGTTCTGCACGGGAAAGCCGGCGGACTCGAACAGCGCCCGGTGGTTTTCCCAGCTCGGGTTGGTGATGGCCACGAGCGCATCAGGCAGCATGCGCTTGAGGAAGTCTGCGCCGATCTTCAAAGCGCCGGTGCCGCCCAGGGCCTGAGTGGTGACAACGCGGCCGTCTGCTACCAGTGCCGAGTCGCCGCCGAACAGCAGCGCTTGAACGGCCATGTCATAGCTGGCGATCCCATCGATAGGCAGATAGCCACGCGGAGCGTTCAGCTCCAGGCGCGCCATCTCGGCTGCAGCCACGGCACGCAGCAATGGAATTCGGCCTTCTTCGTTGTAATAAACGCCCACCCCCAGGTTGACCTTGTTCTGCCGCGAGTCGGCATTGAAGGCTTCATTGAGGCCGAGGATCGGATCGCGCGGCGCCATTTCGACAGCGGAGAACAAACTCATGATGGGGAGGCTCGAAGAGAAGGGAGTGGCTGATGCAGCACCCTCGCTTCGCGCTGAGGGCGGTGCGCAAACGGGGCAAGAGTATAGCGGTCCTGACCCTCCGTCGCGATATGCTAGGGCGGTTTTTCTGTCGGATTCTGTCCAATTGTGGCCGTTAGTTTCGCAGCTCAGGGCGCTGCCGGTGGCCCTGCACTTGATAATGCCAACGTCGCCCGCATTGAAAGGGCCTGATTGTTTCATCCGGGTCGGTCATCAGCCGCCGGAACAGTCCGAAATACGCGCCATGGAGGCTCCAACCGTTCGGCTTTAGGGTCGTCTCGCCATCTGAAGAGGTCGATATGTCGCAGTTCGAATTGGTCACCCGTTTCAAGCCTGCCGGAGATCAGCCTGAAGCCATTCGGCAGATGATCGAAGGCATCGAGGCGGGCTTGTCACACCAGACGCTGCTGGGCGTGACCGGCTCCGGGAAGACCTTCAGCATCGCCAATGTCATTGCCCATGTTCAGCGGCCGACGCTGGTGCTGGCACCGAACAAGACGTTGGCAGCGCAGCTATACGGGGAATTCAAGGCCTTCTTCCCGAATAATGCGGTGGAGTATTTCGTCTCCTACTACGACTATTACCAGCCAGAAGCCTACGTCCCGTCCTCGGACACGTTTATCGAGAAAGACGCCTCGATCAACGATCACATCGAGCAGATGCGTCTCTCTGCGACCAAGGCTCTGCTGGAGCGATCGGACGCGATCATCGTTACCACAGTTTCCTGTATCTATGGTCTGGGTAGCCCTGAGACCTATTTGAAGATGGTGCTTCATGTAGATCGAGGCGATCGCTTGGATCAGCGTGAATTGCTGCGCCGCCTCACCGGCCTGCAGTACACGCGCAACGAGATGGACTTCGCTCGCGCGACCTTTCGCGTGCGCGGGGATGTGATCGATGTATATCCGGCCGAGTCGGATCTGGAGGCGGTACGAATCGAGTTGTTCGATGATGAGGTCGAGAGCCTGTCCGCCTTCGATCCGCTGACTGGCGAAGTGATTCGCAAACTGCCGCGCTTCACTTTCTATCCCAAAAGCCACTATGTGACGCCTCGCGACACGTTGCTGGACGCCATCGAGAACATCAAGGCGGAGCTTAAGGATCGTCTCGACTACTTGCGATCCAATAACAAGCTGGTCGAGGCGCAGCGGCTCGAACAGCGCACCCGTTTCGATCTGGAAATGATCATGGAGCTGGGCTACTGCAACGGCATTGAGAACTACTCCCGCTATCTGTCGGGGCGGGCATCGGGTGAAGCACCGCCTACGCTGTATGACTATTTGCCAGCCGATGCGCTGCTGGTGATCGACGAGTCCCACGTCAGCGTGCCGCAGGTCGGTGCCATGTACAAAGGCGACCGCTCGCGCAAGGAAACGCTGGTGGAGTACGGCTTCCGCCTGCCATCTGCACTGGATAACCGCCCAATGCGTTTCGACGAGTGGGAGGCCATCAGCCCGCAGACGATCTTCGTCTCGGCAACCCCTGGCCCCTATGAGGCGGAGCATTCCGGGCGAGTGATCGAGCAGGTGGTGCGGCCCACCGGATTGGTGGATCCGCAGATCGAGGTGCGGCCAGCGCTTACGCAAGTAGATGACCTGCTATCCGAGATCACCAAGAGTGTGGCCAAGGAAGAACGCGTTCTGGTGACCACGCTTACCAAGCGCATGTCCGAAGACCTGACCGATTACCTCGGCGACCATGGGGTTCGGGTGCGCTACCTGCACTCGGACATCGACACCGTCGAGCGGGTTGAGATCATCCGTGACCTGCGCCTGGGCGTATTCGACGTATTGGTCGGCATCAACCTGCTGCGTGAGGGGCTGGATATGCCGGAGGTGTCGCTGGTGGCGATTCTCGATGCAGACAAAGAAGGCTTCCTGCGTTCCGAGCGCTCGCTGATTCAGACCATCGGCCGTGCCGCGCGTAACCTCAATGGCCGGGCGATTCTCTACGCCGACCGTATCACCGGCTCCATGGAGCGGGCCATGGGCGAGACTGAGCGACGACGCAATAAGCAGATCGCGTTCAATGAGGCCAACGGTATCGTGCCAACGGGAGTGTTCAAGGACGTAAAGGACATCCTCGAGGGTGCCACCGTGCCAGGCTCGCGTAGCAAGAAGCGTAGGGGTGAGGCCAAGGCGGCGGAGGAGTCCGCGCGCTACGAGAATGAGTTGCGCTCACCGAGCGAGATCACCAAACGCATTCGCCAGCTCGAAGAGAAAATGCTCGCCTACGCGCGTGATCTGGAGTTCGAGGCCGCGGCGCAGACCCGCGACGAGATCCATAAGCTGCGTGAGCGTTTGCTGCAGGTCTGACATCGCGGCAATGGCGGGTGTCATTAGGGCGGTGCCCGGTGTAACGGCGCGTCGCCCGCTTCGCCTGAGTCGGAATGTGCAGTCGTCCGTTCGCCACGGCGTGTGCCAAGTGGAGCCAGTGGCGGAGTGCCTGTTAACATCGTGCCTTTATCAGCGCTGACCCGTCACGTATCACCGTCGGCAGTCGCTGTGTTTCCTCTATGATTTCGATTCCGAGAACATCATGACCACCGTTCGTACCCGCATCGCGCCATCTCCCACCGGCGATCCACACGTAGGCACGGCCTACATCGCGCTGTTCAATCTCTGCTTTGCGCGCCAGCATGGCGGACAGTTCATCCTGCGCATCGAGGATACCGATCAGCTGCGTTCGACCCGTGAATCGGAGCAGCAGATATACGATGCGCTGCGCTGGCTGGGCATCGAGTGGGACGAAGGCCCGGACGTGGGCGGCCCGCACGGCCCGTATCGGCAGAGCGAGCGCGGTGAGATCTATAAGAAGTATTCGGACGAGCTGGTCACAAAGGGGCATGCGTTCCCGTGCTTTTGCAGCGCCGAGCGCCTTGACCAGATTCGTGCCGAACAGATGGCCAACAAGGAAACACCGCGCTACGACGGTCATTGCATTTACATCCCCGCAGAGTCGGCGCAGCAGCGCATAGCAGCGGGCGAATCCCACGTGATTCGCATGAAGGTGCCAACAGAAGGCGTATGCCAGGTGCAGGACATGCTGCGCGGTACGGTCGAGATCGGCTGGGATCGTATGGACATGCAGGTACTGATGAAGGCAGACGGATTGCCGACGTACTTTCTGGCCAACGTGGTCGATGACCATCTGATGGGCATTACCCATGTGCTCCGTGGGGAAGAGTGGCTGCCGTCGGCGCCAAAGCTGATCAAGCTGTACGAGTACTTCGGTTGGGACCAGCCTCAGCTCTGCTACATGCCGCTGCTGCGTAATCCGGACAAGAGCAAGCTATCCAAGCGAAAGAATCCCACTTCGGTGACCTTCTACGAACGCATGGGATTCATGCCCGAGGCGATGCTCAACTATCTCGGCCGGATGGGCTGGTCGATGCCGGACGAGCGGGAGAAATTTACGCTCGCAGAGATGATCGAGCATTTCGACATCAGCCGTGTTTCGCTTGGCGGTCCGATCTTCGATGTGGAGAAGCTGTCCTGGCTCAATGGCCAGTGGCTACGTGAGCTTTCGGTGGAAGCGTTCGCCGAGCAGGTCCAGCGTTGGGCGTTAAACCCCGAATACATGATGAAGATTGCCCCCCATGTGCAGCAGCGGGTGGAAACCTTTAGCCAGATCGCGCCATTGGCTGGCTTCTTCTTCTCCGGCGCGTTGAATCTTGACCCTGCGCTGTTCGAGCACAAGAAGCTCGATCCTACTCAGGTTCGCCAGGTGCTGCAGCTCACGCTGTGGAAGCTGGAGGCGCTTCGCCAGTGGGACAAGGAACGCATAACCGATTGCATTCAGGGTGTCGCAGCGCACCTTGAGTTGAAGCTGCGTGACGTAATGCCGTTGATGTTCGCGTCGATGACCGGGCAGGCCAGCTCTGTTTCGGTCCTCGACGCCATGGAAATCATTGGTCCCGACCTGACCCGTTTCCGCCTGCGTCAAGCGCTGGAGCTGCTGGGTGGCGCGTCGAAGAAGGAAGTGAAGGAGTGGGAGAAGCTCTTCGCTGCCATGGCGTGAACACTCTTTGCATCAGCATGGGCGCTCGATCCTTGCTGATGCATCTCCAGCCGCCGCTCGTCGGAGGTAAGTAATTGTTCTGATGCCGAAAAATGTTCAGGTCGCGGGAAAAATATCGTTGACACTCTGCAGGCCCGCACCTAATATGCGCCCCGTCCTCGAGATGGGGCTATAGCTCAGCTGGGAGAGCGCTTGCATGGCATGCAAGAGGTCGACGGTTCGATCCCGTCTAGCTCCACCAATCTCGATTGCCACACCGGTCCGTTGGATCGGTCGCCTTTGAAGGGCTTTGCGTCCCCTTCGTCTAGTGGCCTAGGACACCGCCCTTTCACGGCGGTAACAGGGGTTCGAGTCCCCTAGGGGACGCCATTATTCAGGAACGCGAAGCGTAAGCAGCGCGGGTCGAGAGACGTTAAATCCGGGGCTATAGCTCAGCTGGGAGAGCGCTTGCATGGCATGCAAGAGGTCGACGGTTCGATCCCGTCTAGCTCCACCAATCCACGACAGGTCGCAGTAGTCAGGCGGTTTGTTCATCGAAGGTTTCGTCCCCTTCGTCTAGTGGCCTAGGACACCGCCCTTTCACGGCGGTAACAGGGGTTCGAGTCCCCTAGGGGACGCCATTTTTTTGCCCGTTTTGGGCATCAAAGGGTCATTTCTAACGGAATGGCCCTTTTTGTTTTGCGCGCGATTCGTGAAATTCGGAAGATTTGAGTCAGTCGTCATCATGCTGAAAGCTCAGCCATGCTGAATGGTGCGTCATAGACAGCTCTCACATGCGTGACAAGCGCCCGCTGCGTGGCTTCCAATAGCAGACCCAGCCGCGCCAGCGGCGTATTCCACAGCGGAGGTATGCATGATCTGGGACCAGGCCGATGCGTTCGTCATTGATTTCGACGTACAAGCCGAACACATCGACGAACTCGGACACGCCAACAATGCCGTTTATGTAACCTGGCTGGAAACCTGTGCCTGGCGGCATTCCCAGAGTTTGGGTTTAGGGCTTGAAGACTACCGGCGTCTGGATCGAGCCATGGCAGTGCTCAGGCATGAAATCGATTATCTTGCGGCCGCCTATGAAGGTGACCGGTTGAAGCTTGCAACCTGGATCGTCGATTCTGATCAGCGGTTGAAGATGAAACGCAATTTCCAGCTGGTCCGGCCTGCGGATCAAACAACGCTCCTGCGGGCACAAACCACTTTTGTCTGCATCCAGTTGTCATCCGGTAAGCCCAAGCGGATGCCGGAAGCGTTCATTGAGGGGTACGGCAAGGCGTTGATACAGCCTTACCCCCTCGAACTCTGAATCCCGGCCTTTATCCTTAACGCTGCTCTGGCTTGCTGACGTCGGCCTCGCGGCGTTCCTCGGCGTCTTCGCGCCAGTCGTCCTGCACCTCGGTCTTCATTTTCTCGTCCATGGTTTTGCCATTTTCGCCGGCAGCACCATTGGCGCGCTGATGGTTCTCGCTCATGGCGCTGCCGTGGGTGTCGCTGGCGGCGCCATGTGTTTCATGCTTGTCGTCCTGAGCAGCCATTACCGTGGTGGCTAGAGTTGTCGAAAACACAGCAGCGATCAGATGGGTGGTCTTCATGTGAATGCCTCCAGAATTGGTTTTGTTTTATCTGCCTCCCTAGTTCCGACTCGGCTGCGAGAAGATTGTTCGCCACGGCTGACGGGCCCAACGGACTCCTCGGCGGGCGCTGGATCAGCGATAATCAGGCCAGACCGCTATCACCCGCTCCCGGTCGTATCGGGCGGGCAGCGTTTATCAACGCCAAAACGAGTTCTGCGCCGTTAATCCAAGCCGAAAAATCATCCATGTCGATTGCGACTGCTTCTATGCGGCGATCGAGATGCGTGACGACCCCAGTCTGGCGAACCGACCTATTGCAGTCGGCGGGCTGGCCGACCGTCGGGGGGTCATTGCCACCTGCAATTACGAGGCGCGTGCGTACGGCGTTCGCTCTGCCATGGCTTCGGGGCATGCGCTCAAGCTGTGTCCTGATCTGCTGATCCTGCGACCGCGAATGGATGCCTACAAGGAAGCATCGCGCGAAATTCACGGGATCTTCCGTACCTATACCGATCTCATCGAGCCCCTGTCACTCGACGAAGCCTTTCTGGACGTCAGCGGCTGTGAGCATTTCGCGGGCAGTGCAACCCGCATTGCCCAGGACATTCGTCGACGGGTGTGGCAACAGCTGCGAATCACCGTGTCTGCAGGCGTTGCGCCGAACAAGTTCCTGGCCAAGATCGCCAGCGACTGGAACAAGCCCGACGGGCTTTTCGTCATAACCCCTGATCAGGTCGATGATTTTGTCCTGGCGTTGCCGGTCACCAAGCTGCATGGCGTTGGCCGGGTCACAGCCGAAAAGTTGAAGCGAATGGGCATCCAGACGTGCGCAGATCTACGGACCTGGAGGCGTCTTGATCTGGTGCGGGATTTCGGCTCGTTCGGCGAGCGATTGTGGGGCTTGGCGCACGGGATAGATGATCGGGTGGTTCAGGTCGAGAGTCGTCGTCAGTCGGTGAGTGTCGAGAATACCTATGATCGCGACTTGCCAGACCTTGCCGCCTGCCTTGAGCGTCTGCCGGAACTGCTGGAAGAACTCACTGGACGAATGGCGAGACTGGATAGCGGTTACCGGCCGGGCAAGCCTTTCGTCAAACTCAAATTCCACGACTTCACCCAGACCACCCTTGAGCAAGCCGGTGCGGGGCTGGAACTTGAGGATTATGCCGACCTTCTGGCAGGCGCTTTCGCGCGCGGGAAGCGTCCGGTGCGGTTGATTGGCGTGGGCGTCCGCCTGATCGACCTGCGCAGCGGCTTCGAGCAGATGCGGTTGTTCTGAGCTACAGACGGGCATGGCTGCACGTGCTACCGCCAAGGTCTCCGTCAATGGTTGCAATGAAAAGGGGCCGCTCAGTGAGCGGCCCCTTTGTTGGTAATAAAAGAGGGGAATCCCTGGCCTGCCTGTACCAGGGTCCCCGAAACTGGTTACCAAGGTGTTTGCAGGGGCCGTGCCAGTTTCGGGTTGAGTCGGTTTTAATCTGGTTTCGTGGCCGCACCGGCATGTCCAGCGGCTGAGCAGACGCCTCGAAGCGCCCGCAGCTCTGCGGTTTTCGTCTAAACGGGGGCGTGAGGGATGCTCAATCCATGAGCCGTGCGGTTGATGCAATCAGAACTGGGCGTCTGGAGTGCACGTCGCGCATAAGCGTTTGCCGCCTGCTTGCAGGGCACTCCATAGCTGAAGTGCTCATCTTTGGCGCAGTTCAGTTTTGCTCGGGCCACATGCGAAGAGGGGCGCCTTCGGAGGGCCAGAAGCGCAGTTGATCAATGTTGGAAACATCCCACCGTTCGATCTTTGCGAGTAGTTCGAGGAAGTGCTGCTCCTGCTTCATGATGTGCTCTGCGCACATCTTTCGCGTGCTACCGATCTGGCCGAAGCGAAGCTTCTGGCCTTCGAGCTGATAGCTGGCGAACCAGTGATTGCAACCGGCGTTGCCATAGGCACGGTCTTCGCTGAACGTCAGCGAGACGGGATTGCGGCCAACCACGGCGTCCTCGCCTATCCACTCGGCAATGTAGGTGACGTCGTTCTTCAGCATCAGCGGTTCTACCGAACAGCCTACGACTGAAGCCAGGGCCAGAGCAGTCAACAGGTGTTTTTTCATGGCGTTGCTCTTTGGCAGGCCGGGCAGAGATGTTTGCCGGCGTCGTTCTTCCATCCCAACTCTGCGATCCGTGCTTCGGCCGCTGGACCGCGTGCGCTTTCACCCTTGGCGGCGTCCACTGCAAATTCGAAGTCGAGTTGTTTGCTGCAACTGTCGCAGTCGACCTGCCAATTGTGGATGGCCAGTTCGCGAAAGACCGGTCCACTTGCGACCGCCATCCACTGTCCGGGTGGGTTGATCAAATGACGGACCTTATCGACGGTCAGTCGCTGATAGAGATCGCGGCTTCCCTTGAGCGTGACGATCAGGACATCGCCGGAACGGACGTTGCCGCCATTGCCGGTAATTTGATAACGGCCCGGGGCAAGCGCACGGCATTCGGTGAGGGTGTGTCCGGGATTGAGCAGGTTGTAGCGGAAATCGTGTTCGGCCATGACTCGCGATCGATCGAAATGAGAAGGGACTTGCAATGGGCCGTAATGCTAGCACGGCACTGTTGTGGAGGGCGGGGCGGGGACAGGTTCACGCTGAAAGGCTGGACCTCGGCTTCGCTGCTTTGGATCAAGGCGTAGCAGTCCGAGCGGCAGGAGCGGCAGGAGCGGCAGGATCGGCAATGGTAGCTGGCTCAGCCACTCACCACAGCCCTCTCTCCGGGAGGAGAGGGAGCAAGTGGTGCGGTCGTTGTGGTTGATGTCGGTTCGGGACCCTCTATGCCTTGTCATGTAGGCGTGCGGGGTTGATCAGGGGCGCGCTGTGGCGAACGACTCGTCGAGGAAGCGCTGCATGTCTTTCCATGAGCGCTCGTCTGCGGCTTTGTTATAGGCCACGTCCACGCCTTTTTCCTGAAACTTGTCTGCGCCGGGATTGGTGAAGCCGTGCTTGGCGCCGGGGAGGTTGACGAACTGGTAGTCGGCTCCTGCTTTCACCATTTCCGCATTCAACGCAGCCACGTCGTCGGCACTGACCATACTGTCGGCGCTGCCGTGCTCGACCAGTACTCGTGACTTCACGCTTCCCGTTGTGGCACGGGTTTGTGTTGCCAAGGCGCCATGGAAACTGACCACGCCTTCGAGCGGTACGCCCTGGCGTGCCATATCCAGCACCACCTTGCCACCGAAGCAGTAGCCGACAGCCGCCAGTTTGGCTGGATCGGTTTGCTGCTGATCCTTGAGTAGATCAAGTCCGGCGTTGAATCGAGCCTTCGCTGCGTCGGAGTCGGCCATGGCAGCCTGCATGAAGCTCATGGCGTCTTTGGGGTGTTCGGTATTTTTGCCTTCACCGTACATGTCGATCGCCAGCGCGCTGTAGCCCAATCCGGCAAGGTCGCGGGCACGGCTTTTCGCATAATCGTTGAGGCCCCACCATTCATGGACGACCACGATGCCGGGGCGCTTGCCTTCGATTGCATCGTCGTATGCGTAATAGCCAACCATTTTGGTGCCATCGGCCGCAGTGTATGGAATTTCCTGGGTCTGGATTTCGGCTTGAGCGAAGACACTCACAGCCATCAGTGCGCCGAGCAGGGGATAACGCATGGTGGATTCCTTGTTGTAGTTGATATCGAGGTAATCCGATAAATAACCGGAGATCGATTCAGCTGCAACAAGGGCGTGTAGTGAAGGGCATATGAGGCGGTAAGTGACTAAGCGAGCCGTCGCCCCGCAGAACGATGCAAAAATGAAAAATCCAAGCCCATTACAGGCTTGGATTAATCCAGTTCGGCGCCTTCCGCCGAAGACGGTGCAGTGGTTTCAGCTGTTTACCAGCCAGGCACGCCGTGCATGTCAGGCAGGCGGTGGGCGATACCCTTGTGGCAATCAATGCAGGTCGCTTCACCGGTGCCCAGTGATTTGGAGTGGAACTCCGCTGCACGCTTGCTCTGGCGAGTGAAGTCCATGAAGTCGTAATCGTGGCAGTTACGGCATTCCAGGGAATCGTTGGCTTTCAGGCGACGCCATTCCCGTTCGGCCATTTCACGGCGCAATCCGAGAAATTTCTCCCGCGTGCTGATGGTACCGAAAATCTTGCCCCAGACTTCTTTGGAAGCCTGCATCTTGCGGGCGATCTTGTCTGTCCATTCATGGGGAACATGGCAATCGGGGCAGGTCGCGCGAACGCCGGAACGGTTGGTGTAGTGAATGGTGTCCTTGATCTCCATGTACACGTTGTCTTCCATTTCGTGACAGGAGATACAGAAGGCTTCCGTGTTGGTCGCTTCGAGGGCGGTGTTGAAACCGCCCCAGAAGATGATCCCGGCAAGGAAGCCCCCAAGGGTCAGAACGCCCAGACTGTAATGCACGCTTGGGCGGCGCAGAACGGTCCAGTAGCGCTTGAGAAACGACAGTATCGACTTCATCCAGGCGTCCTCACTGTTCGTTCTGTTTGTTTTCGTGATAAAGCAGGTCGTCGATGTTCTCGAAGTCGTTCTGCACCAAAGGTTTCACGTCATGCTGCACCACATGGCATTGGGTGCAGAAATATCGACGTGGTGCGACGGCGCCCAATGTCTGGCTGTCACGATCGGTGAAGTGCGTGATGCTGATCATGGGCGCCTGCGTGCGCGCACTATTGGCTCGGCTATGGCAGGCCAGGCACTTGTTCCCGTTGGTGTCGACCTGATAGCCACGAATGGTGTGTGGGATGGTAGGCGGCTGTTCCGGATAGTTGCGCTCGCGCTTGAGGTCCTTGTTTTCCTCGTCCTTGAGCGGTGGTGGGGTGAACTCCTGCGTGATGGTGCCGCCCGGACGACGACCGTCCGGGGCAGGAGCATCAAGCGGGTAATCCGGACCGGCCGCAACGGCCAGGCCGAACACCGCGAGGAGTGTCAAAGGCAGTAAGCGAAATTTCATGGCGACTCTCCTCAGGCGATGCTGACCACTTCGATCTTCACGGCGCATTTCTTATAGTCGGTTTGCTTGGAGATCGGGTCGGTTGCGTCGAGGGTGACCTTGTTGATCAATTTGTTTGCATCGAAGAACGGCACGAAGATCAGGCCCTTTGGTGGCTTGTTGCGGCCACGGGTCTCGATGCGAGCCTGCATTTCACCGCGGCGGCTGATGACCTTCACCACGCTTCCACGCCGCGCTTTGAGGTCTCGTGCATCGTCGGGATGCATGTAAACCAAGGCGTCGGGAACGGCCTGGTGCAGTTCATCGACACGCTGGGTCATGCTGCCGGTATGCCAATGCTCCAGCACACGACCAGTACTGAGCCAGAAGGGGTAGTCCTGGTCGGGCACTTCCGCGGGAACCTCGTAGGGCAGCGCAAAGATGATCGCCTTCTTGTCCGGGTAGCCGTAGAACTGAACCCCGGTACCCTTCTCGACATAGGGGTCGTGGCCTTCGCGATAGCGCCAAAGGGTTTCTTTGCCATCCACTACAGGCCAGCGCAGGCCGCGCTCCTTGTGGTAGATGTCGAAGTCCGCCAGGTCGTGGCCATGGCCGCGGCCGAACTCGGCGTATTCCTCGAACAGTCCCTTCTGCACGTAAAACCCGTAATCCTCGGATTCGTAATTGCGGTAACCCTCTTCGATATCGGACGTCGGGAAGCGGTCGACCTGACCGTTTTTGAACAGCACCTCGAACAGTGTCTTACCTTTCAGCTCTGGCGATTTGGCGAGCAGATCGGCCGGCCAGACCTCGTCGGTGGTAAAGCGCTTGGAAAACTCCATGAGCTGCCACAGGTCAGAACGCGCCTCACCCGGTGCGCTGACCAGCTGATGCCAGAAGTGCGTGCGACGTTCGGCGTTGCCGTATGCGCCTTCCTTTTCCACCCACATGGCGGCCGGCAGGATCAGATCCGCGGCCTGTGCTGATACGGTGGGGTATACGTCGGAGACGACGATGAAGGTTTCCGGATTGCGCCAGCCAGGCAGGATTTCCTGCATGATGTTGGGGCCGGCCTGCATGTTGTTGGTGGCCTGGGTCCAGTAGACCTTGAGGCCGCCGTCTTTCAGTTCGCGGCTCTGCTGGACGGCATGGAAGCCAGGCTTCTCCTGGATGGTGCCTTCCGGCAGTTTCCATATCTTTTCGGTGATCGCCCGATGCTTGGGGTTGGTGACGACCATGTCTGCAGGCAGGCGATGGGAGAACGTGCCCACCTCACGCGCGGTGCCGCAGGCAGACGGCTGGCCAGTGAGCGAGAACGGGCTGTTGCCCGGTTCGCTGATCTTGCCGGTCAGCAGGTGAATGTTATAGATCATGTTGTTCGCCCAGACACCGCGGGTGTGCTGGTTGAAACCCATGGTCCAGAACGACATCACCTTGGTCTTCGGGTCGGCATAGAGTTCGGCCAGCGCCTTCAAACGCTCGGCAGGCACCCCTGATTCGTGGGCTGCATGCTCAAGGGTGTAAGGCTTGAGGAACTCGGCGTAGTCCTCGAAGCTCATGTCAGTCCAGCTGCCCGCAACCGCAGCGTTTTCGGCCTTCAGCTCGCGGGGGTCGGTCGGCCGCAAGCCATATCCGATGTTGGTCGCGCCCCGGGCGAACTTGGTGTGGTTCTTGACGAAGTCCTCGTTAACCGCACCGCTCTGTATGATGTGGTTGGCGATGTAGTTGAGGATCACCAGATCGGTCTGCGGATTGAAGACCATTGGAATATCGGCAAGGTCGAAGCTGCGGTGTTCGTAGGTCGACATCACCGCAACTTTGACATGCGGTGCGCTCAGTCGGCGGTCGGTGACGCGCGTCCAGAGTACGGGGTGCATCTCGGCCATGTTCGAGCCCCAAAGCACGAAAGCGTCGGCCACTTCGATGTCGTCATAGCAGCCCATGGGCTCGTCCATGCCGAAGGTCCGCATGAAGCCTACTGCGGCAGATGCCATGCAGTGGCGCGCATTCGGGTCGAGGTTGTTGGAGCGGAACCCGGCTTTCATCAGCTTGTTGGCGGCATAGCCTTCCCAGACAGTCCACTGGCCGGAGCCGAACATGCCGACCGAGGTCGGGCCGTGGTCCTTCAGGGCCTTCTTGTACTTTTCTTCCATGACATCGAAGGCCTGTTCCCAGCTCACCGACTGGAACTCGCCCTGCTTGTCATACTTTCCGTCCTTCATCCGCAGCAAAGGCTGGGTCAGGCGGTCAGTGCCGTACATGATCTTCGAGAGAAAGTAGCCTTTGACGCAATTGATGCCGCGATTCACCTCGGCCTTCACATCGCCATGAGTTGCTACCACGCGATCACCCGCCGTGGCGACCATCACGCCGCAACCGGTACCGCAGAAGCGGCAGGGCGCTTTATGCCACTTGAGATTGGTAGCCTCTGGGTCGGTAATCAGATTGGTGGCGCTTGTGGCAATGGGGATGCCGGCCACGCTGGCAGCGATGGCCGCGGCGTTGGCTTTGGCAAATTGACGTCGTGTGAGGCTCATTCAGGCTCTCCTTCGGGGGTGAGGAGTTCGTGGTAAATCAGGGCAGCGTTCAAAACGCCGGGCATCTGTTGGATATGGCTGATGGTGTCGAGAATGCGGCTCTCATGTTCGGCCTCGAGGACGACCACGACTTTGCCCGCAGCGCTCTCCTGGTGCAGTTCCGTTCCGGGCAGCAGCACCATGTTTCTCTTCACTGCTTCGAGCAGCTCGGGTCGGCAATGCACGAGCAAGCTCGCAATATGCAAGTCGTTATTCATTTAATTATGGTGCTCCGCCTGCACCAGGAAACAAGGCAGGCTAAGGGGGCAGTATCTAAGGTGGTCTGCGATCAGCTCGGGGGGCCAGGCGGCCCGAAGATCATCTGGCTGATCCAGACGATGAAGCCGTAACCAGAGACCGTTACGATGCTCAGGAGCGGAAAGAACAAGACCAGAAGAAAGACAAATAGCCGAGTTTCTTCCGATTTCCCGACAGGGGCAGGATCGGTATGGTGCGGCACTGCGTTCACCTTCAAATCCGAGTGTTGTACTGGGAGTCTAGAAAGTGTTCAGGGCTTAATCAAAGTCATTTGGTCACTTAGCATCCGGCTATACGGGTTAATTTCACTTTAGTTGATCTGGCTCAACTAAAGGCGGTGCCCAAGATATTTTGTCGATCAGATATCGCTCATGTAAGAAGCCAATTAGGTAACAAAAGTGAAACCCTAGACTCTTTTATTACTGCGCTTTAACCCGTTGCCACCGTGTTAGGCTGCGTCGCTTTTTTTGCCCGCTAATGCGAATGTACCGTTGATGAACACGCCCTCCGACACCCACGACACCCATCTCAAACGCGGAACCGCTGCATACCGTCGCGCTACGCTGGCGCTCTTCTGCGCAGGCTTTGCCACCTTCGCCATGCTTTATTGCGTCCAGCCGCTGCTGCCGCTTCTGGCTGCACATTTCTCGGTGTCAGCGGCTACGAGCAGTCTGGCACTGTCGCTGACGACCTTATCGCTGGCGTTCTGTCTGTTGATTTCTGGTGGTCTTGCCGAGAGTTGGGGGCGCAAGCGCGTCATGGCACTGGCACTCATGCTGGCGGGGGCGCTCGGCCTTGCTTGTGTGCTTGTCGAGTCGTGGAGCGTATTGCTCGTCCTCCGCGCTCTGCTAGGCCTTGCTCTCAGCGGATTGCCAGCCCTGGCGATGGCCTATGTCGGCGAGGAGTTCGATCCCGAATCCTTACCGGCGGCGATGGGCCTGTACATTGGCGGAACGGCGCTTGGTGGATTGCTTGGAAGATTGTTGTCAGGCCTGTTGAGCGACATAGGTGGATGGCAGGCAGCACTTGGCGGGATCGCAGTAATGGGGATGCTGGCGCTGGCGTTGTTCGTCTGGCTGCTGCCCCCTTCACGTCACTTCAAGGCGCAAGCGTTATCGCTTAAGGGCTTGCTCGCCAATTTTGCTCAGCACCTGCGTAACCCCATCCTGCGCACCTTGTTTCTGCAGGCGTTCCTGCTGATGGGTGGCTTCGTGGCGATGTTCAACTACATTGCATTCCGGCTGGCGGCGGCCCCGTTCGGGCTTTCCTCTACCGTCATCGGCCTGTTATTCACGGTCTACCTGGCGGGTATCTTCAGTGCTGGATGGGCGGGGCGTCTGGTCCCCCGGCTCGGCGCACGACGTGTTCTCCAGGGCGGCATCAGCTTAATGCTGCTGGGTGTGGCGCTATGTTCGACAACCTGGTTGGCAGCCATCGTGCTGGGGCTGGCGCTGTTCACGTTGGGCTTTTTCGCGGCGCATGCTGTCGCAAGTGGGCAGGTCGGTGTGCATGCAGCCGACGCCAAGGCACAGGCATCAGCCTTGTACCTGTGCGCCTACTATCTGGGATCGAGTGTCGTGGGGTACGCCGCCGGTTATGTCTGGGAACATGCCGGATGGTTGCCGTTGATGGCGGCGCTTGCCGGGCTGTTCCTGATCGCCGCTTGGACAGCGAGGAGCCTGTAGCAAGCGGGCAGCTATTCGACGCGTTGTTCTCCACTGAACACCAGTGTCACACGACAGCTGCGGCAAAAGTAACGCCGGCCTTTACGCACCAGCGCATGCCGTTGCGCAGAAAATGGGAAATCCCGCTCGGGGCACGCGCAGCGATAGATATACCGGCTGGCCTGTGCGCGGCTGATCGCATAGGTATGACAACGATCCGGGGTTAGCTCGTATACGCCGCGCATGATCAGTTGCCATTCCTCGCCATGAGGGCGGATAGAACCGCCAAACATGCGGTGCGCGATCAGATGCGCAACTTCATGTGCCACGGTCTGTTTTAGAAAATGGTCCCGATTATCTTGGTAGAGCTGAGGATTGAAGCGCAGCAGATTTTCGGTGAGATGCGCGACGCCGGCCTTCTGCCCGCGCAATTTGAAACTGACCTGGGGACGCTGGAATTTACGGTTGAAGAATGCTTCGGCCTGCTGGTAGCAGGCCTCGACACGCGCATGGAGCTGTTCAGGCATACGGGTCTCCCGAAAGAGCCCGGAATTATGCCGTAAAGGCGACGGCTGACAACCGCTTAGAGGCCACCGGGTTCCTTTTGAGGACGTTCGTCCTGTGTGCCATAGCTCTGGTTCACTGGTGTATTGCGCTCATAGTTTGGCTCCAGCGAAAGGGACCAGAACAAAATCGTATTCACCATCACGGTGACCAGTACCAGCAGCGCAACGCCCCAAATCGAGCTCGCATACAGGAAACTCTGCGAGCTACGTTGACGCATAAAGGTGGGTAGCCCGGTGAAAAGAAGATAGGTGGAGTAGATCCCTGCGAACAAGAGAACCAGAGCGGCAAACCAGCGGTTCGGGTAGAGGCCTGTCACCCCTGCAAGGAGGAAGGGAGTAATTACATAGGCAATAAACCCGATGCATTGATTCAGGTTTGGCCTAACTTCGAATGCGCGGGACATCCAGCGCACGAAGAATCCCATGATTACGGTCCCAACGATAATGGAGCCATACAAAAGCAGACATAGCTGCAGTGCACTTCCCATGTCCAGTCTCACCCGTTCGTCTTCGACCAGGCTCCAACCTACGAACGTGACTCCTAAGAACAGGCATATCGGCGGAATCAGCGCTAGAGCTAGTAGATGCATCAGGTAATGCAGACTATGGGCATCTTCTTTTTGGCGAATGGTTTCCCAGGCCCTATCCGGGCGAGTGAATAAGCTGATGAATTCGGGCGTCATGGAGCCTCCTATGCTGATACTTGAGCGCTGTTGATGCAGGTATAGACGCTCAAGCTCGACAGGGATTCAAACCATGATCGATCCGTGGTGCGACAGAGTGCGGATAGGGTGAAGTGGCGGCACGGGCTGAGCGTGCCGCCTGGAACGTGCTTATCGAACGTAGATAGGACCTACGCCCATGCCCCACATGATCACCGAAAGCGCAAGGATCGCTACAAGCACGACAAGTCCCACAGCGAGTACCGAGCTGGAGAAGAGAAAGCCCTCGTCGGGGTGAATGTTCATGAAGGTTGGCAGACCGACATAGAGCAGATAGGTGGTGTAGCAGATGGCGGCCGTACCCACGAGCATTCCCAACCAGATGTGGGGATAGAGCGCGGCGAGACCCCCGACGAACAGCGGAGTAGCGGTGTAGGCCGCGAAGACGATGCATTGCACGAGGGTAGGGTTGGCATCATAGGTACGGGACATCCAGTGAATGAATCCACCCATTACCGCAACGCCGCCCAGCATCGCCAGATAGGAAAGGAGAGTGAGCTGCAGCGCACTGCCCTCCGTTAGTTTCACCGCTTCGCCACCGCCGATGCTCCAGCCGACCTGTGTGGTGCCGATAAATGCCGAAATGGCCGGTATGGCAGCGAGCACCAATACCTCTCCCAGATGCAGATGCCCTACCTCGCGTTCCTCCCCGGTAATCTCCTGCCATTCCTGATTCGGATGTGCAAACAGTCCCCAAACGTGATTGATCATGCCAGCGTCTCCTCGGTTTTAGAGGGTCGCTTCGCCTGGCGTGCCGTCAGTTGGACGGGCGTGCGACCTTAAGTCGCAGTATAGGAACTTGAAGGTACAGCGCACCGGGGTGGGTTAGAGCAATTGGAAGCTATGAGGCTACCGGTAATAGCGTTGTAGTATTTCCATCGCCAGATTGATTGACTGAATGCGAGTGGTGCTGCCGCCCCGATCCGGATGATGGATGCTGACGAGCTGGCGATACCGCCGTTTGATCAGCTGCAGATTCAGGGTTTCAACTTCTTGATCCAACTCGAACAGTTCAAGGGCGGCGCGTTTCTGTTCGGGGTCCCAACTGTCACTGGCAGCGTCGGGCTGGTCACCGCGCATCCGCGACCAGAAGCTGGCCAGAAGACGTTCCACTTCATCTTCGTCGGTATCGCGAAGATTGGTTAAATCGAGGTAATAGTCGCGCAGAGGGTCGCTCTCGGCCACCCCGCCTGTTCCAGGAGCGTAGGGGAGCAACTGCACGCACAGCGGCGAGATATGGAGGTCATAGCGGTTCTCGCCCCTGAGCTGATCCCGAAGGCAGTACAGCGCATTGAAGATGAGGAAATGGGTGCGGAACAGCACCAGCTTGTCGAATAGAGGCAGATTGGGGATATGCGTGCTGTGGCGGGCCTTGAGCTGTTGAATCAGCTGGTACTCGCTGCAGCCGTCCGGTTGCTCGCGCAGCAGCACGAAAATCTGCTCGGCCAGGTCCATCTCGGGTTCGAGGTCATCGTTCATGGCGCAAAGCCTAGCATAGCATAGCGCCAGCATTGTGAACTGCTGGATGGGTGGGGTAGGGCGGCGGTCGTTTTTGCGCTTAAAATGCGCGCCTTTCGCATCTCACCGGACTTTGACATGGGCAACCTTTCGGTCAACCAGAACAAATTGCAGAAACGTCTGCGCCGCCTTGCAGGCGAAGCCGTCACCGACTTCAACATGATCGAGGATGGCGACAAGGTCATGGTTTGCCTGTCCGGAGGCAAGGACAGTTACACCATGCTCGACGTACTGCTCTATCTGCAGAAGGTTGCGCCAGTAAAGTTTGAAATCGTCGCGGTGAACATGGACCAGAAACAGCCTGGATTTCCGGAACATGTACTGCCGGAGTATTTGAAGTCCATCGGCGTCGCGTATCACATCGTCGAAAAGGACACCTACTCCGTGGTCAAGGAGAAGATCCCGGAGGGCAAGACCACGTGTTCGCTGTGTTCGCGTCTGCGTCGCGGCACGCTCTATACCTTTGCCGATGAAATCGGCGCAACCAAGATGGCGCTCGGGCACCATCGCGACGACATTCTCGAGACTTTCTTCCTCAATATGTTTTACGGCGGCACGCTCAAGGCCATGCCGCCCAAGCTGCTTTCCGATGATGGACGCAACGTGGTGATTCGCCCGCTGGCCTACTGCAGCGAAGCGGATATCGAAGCCTATTCGCAGATGAAGGGCTTCCCGATCATTCCGTGCAACCTGTGCGGTTCGCAGGAAAACCTGCAGCGTCAGGTGGTCAAGGAAATGCTGCAGGAGTGGGAGCGCAAGTCGCCAGGTCGCGTCGAGATCATGTTCCGCGCTTTGCAGCACGTAGTGCCCTCTCAGCTGGCCGACCGAAACCTGTTCGACTTCACCAGCCTGCGCATTGATAACGAGGCCACGCCGCGTTTCGTCGATGTGATGAGCTTATAGAGCAGCTGCAAGCGGCGGTCTCGGGCTTGGAGCTTTCACGGCGGGCATTACTCAGCATGGCGCGCCCATGAGCTTAAAGCGGAACTCGGCCCCGCTTAGCCTTTGAACTGGTATTCATGACATGGCGGCTAGGTTCTGTGTGGGCGATGTGAATGAGCTACGCCATCACTCATGAATTCCCGGTTGAAGACCGTCGGGGCGCTGCGGTAAGGTTCGGTCATCTTACGGAGTCAACCATGTCGCCCACTCGTAATCCTCTTTCTATCGTTTCCGCCGGTGCATTGCGCGCCGAGCAGGTGCGTGGGCTGCTGGTTGCGACTGCCGATTATTATTTTTTTGGGTATTGGTTTAGCCATAAGCGCGCCTGATACCCCCCAGGCGCCCTAGCAAGCAGGGTCGCCACCAGACAGTTTTTAAACCCCCGGTCGGCTACCCGACCGGGGGTTTTGTTTTTCTGGCCTGAAAAGGCCGCACGCACTAAGGACAGAGCAATGCACAGCTACCGCAATGATTACCGTACTTACCGCTATGACTGGCGATTTAGCCGCTTCAACGCCGCCCCAACACCAATAGACCGAACACTTCACTAGCGCCGACGCGGCAACACGCCGCGCCGGCCAAAGGACCGCCAGATCATGAATGCATCCATTTCCGCTCAGCTCGAGAACTGCCAACCTGTTGCTGTTCCCGCCAGACATAGCGTGCAGCCGTTACCCAGCCCCGCCTTGCTTCGTCAGCGTCTGCCGCTCAGCGCCACGCTCGCCGAACGCATTCAGACCGACCGCGCTGCGATTCGCGCCGTGCTCGACGGCACCGATCCCCGGCTGCTGGTAGTTATCGGCCCTTGCTCACTGCACGATGCTGATTCCGCTCTGGAATATGCCGAGCGCCTCGCCGACCTGGCGAGACAGCTCGGCGATCAGCTGCTGCTGGTGATGCGCGCCTATGTCGAGAAGCCAAGAACCACGGTGGGTTGGAAGGGGCTGGTCTACGATCCGCATCTGGACGGAAGCGGTGACATGGCCGAAGGCCTGAGTGTGTCGCGCCGGTTGATGCTGGACATTCTGGAGCGCGGCCTGCCGGTCGCGACCGAACTGCTGCAACCTCTGGCGGCGGGCTATTTCGATGATTTGCTCGCGTGGGCGGCAATCGGTGCCCGCACCAGTGAGTCGCAGATTCATCGGGAACTGGTGAGTGGTCTTGATCTGCCGGTGGGCTTCAAGAATGGCACCGACGGCAGCCTGACCGTCGCCTGTGACGCCATGCGTTCAGCCGAGCATCCGCACCAGCACTTCGGTATCGACGACCTGGGCCATCCGGCGCTGTTGCAGACGCGCGGAAATCCCGACACGCATCTGGTGTTGCGGGGTGGGCATGCAGGTCCGAATTACGATGAACAAAGCGTCGCGGCTGCTCGTGCCGCGCTGCAGCGTCAGGGGATCGCGCCTCGGATCATGATCGACTGCAGCCACGCCAACAGCGGCAAGGATCCGTTGCGCCAACCCGCGGTTCTGGAGTCGGTGATCGCTCAACGGGTTGCTGGGGACCTGAGCATTCTTGGGGTGATGCTCGAAAGCCACCTGTTCGATGGCTGTCAGTCCTTGTCCGGCGAGTTGCGCTACGGCGTTTCCGTCACTGACGGTTGCCTGGGCTGGGAGGCTACCGAACGGATGCTGCGCCAGGCCGCGCGGAGCCTGAATAGCTGACCCGGCGCTCGCCCGGCTGCGACGGCCGGGCTTGCGGCCTCGAAACCCCAAAGGCACCCTATGCGGCTCGTTTAGAAGGACGGTCCAAGGCCTGCATGCGTGACTATAAATGGCTACATGAATACTGCCTCAATCGTTTTGGGTCCGCGGCAGCGCTGGAGAACCGGTTGCCGCGACCGCGCGACCCCGACGAGTTGCGCGCCGTTTCGGATGATCGCTACCTCTCGCTGATCAGCCTGCGAATATTTCGCGCCGGGCTCAAACACAGCTTGGTGGACGCAAAATGGCCTGCTTTCGAGGAGGTGTTCTTTCGCTTCGATCCGGAAAAACTGGTGTTGATGGGCGGAGAGCATATCGAGCGTCTGATGCAGGATGCGCGGATCATCCGCCATCTGGGCAAGCTTAAAAGCGTGCCGCGCAATGCGCAGTTTGTATTGGACGTCGCGAAGGAAAAGGGCAGTTTCGGCAATCTGATCGCGGACTGGCCGGTAACCGATATCGTCGGTCTGTGGCGTTATCTAGCCAAGCAGGGCACCCAGCTCGGCGGTCTCTCGGCGCCGCGGTTGTTGCGCATGGCGGGTAAAGACACATTCATACCGAGCAACGACGTCGTCGCTGCGCTCAAGGCGCAGAAGGTGGTGGACAAAGTGCCCAGCAGCCAGCGGGATCAGGTCGCCGTGCAAACGGTGTTCAACCAGTGGCACAGCGAAAGCGGCCGCCCCATGTGTCAGCTATCAGCCATGCTCGCATTCACGGTTAATCATTGATCTGGCGATCCGTTTGACGTCATCCGGATGCTCGACCGGATTTCTGGATGCAATTGAGGGAAGCGTATGAACGATCCCATCCAGCAACTCGTGGCGCAGATCCGACAGGCCGAGCGAGTGCTGGTCATCACTGGCGCTGGGATTTCAGCTGACTCCGGCCTGCCGACTTACCGTGGCGTGGGCGGGCTCTATAACGGCCACACCGAAGACGGCCTGCCGATCGAGGCGGCGCTGTCCGGTCCAATGCTGCAGAGCAATCCTGCACTTTGCTGGAAGTACTTGGCTGAGATCGGCCGCGCCTGCATCGCCGCGGCCCCCAACAGCGGGCATATCGCGATTGCGGAGCTGCAACGACTCAAGCCTGATTGCTGGGTACTGACCCAGAATATCGACGGCTTCCATATGCGCGCGGGTAGCCCGCCGCAACGACTCATTGAGATCCACGGAACGCTTGAACCTCTGTTCTGCATGGATTGCAAGCGGCCGAGCGACGACCTGGAAGATCATCTGTCCCACCCTCTACCGCCTCGTTGCGGTCATTGCAGTGGTGTTCTGCGGCCACCGGTGGTGCTGTTCGAGGAGATGTTGCCGGAAGCGGCTATGCACACGCTGCGCGCGCAACTGAACCAGGGCTTCGATGCAGTACTCGCAGTGGGAACGTCAGCGAGCTTCGCCTATATCGTCGAACCGCTCTTGCGGACACGGCAAAGCGGCGGATTTACGGCAGTCATCGACCCGTCTGCCAGTGAGCTGTCGCGGATGGTCGACGTGCATGTCGCCGCGGCTGCGTCAGACGTTTTGCCGCAGCTAGTGCGTCACATATTTCCTGATTGAATTTGCTCATCAGCTGTCGAGCAGGCATAGTTTCGCCACTTTCGACTTCCGACAAGCTCGTGCCATGCGCAAATGCCTTGCACCCCTGTTGCCCTTCGCTCTGGTTTCGCTCCTGACGGCTTGCGCCGTAAAGCCAGAGCAAGCCGAAAGCCCGCTCCCATTGCAGGGCTTCCAGTTCGACTTCCCAGCGGATACATCCGAACCAGATGCCGATGCTCAGGCCGCAGCCGACGAAGCCAGCGAACATCAGCTTCGCGAGCTGGCCGCCGGCAAGAGCTATAAGCTTCCGGCGCTGGCGGACAGCGTGCTGGAGCGCGGTTTTACCTTGGTCGGCACGCCGTATCGCTACGGTGGCAGCTCCACCAAAACGGGTTTCGACTGCAGCGGTTTCGTAGGTTTCGTGTTTCGCAAGGAAGCTGGAATCGATCTGCCTCGCTCGACCCGCGAGATGATCAATCTGGAGGCCCCGAAGATCAAACGCAGCGAGCTCAAGCCTGGTGACGTTGTGTTCTTCAACAATCGGGGACGTGGTCGGGTTAGCCATGCCGGGATTTACATCGGTGATAACCAGTTCATTCATTCCTCCAGCAGCCGGAGTGGCGGCGTTCGAGTCGACAGCCTAGGCGACAGCTATTGGTCCGCCAGCTTCATGCAGGCCAAGCGGGTTCTCTCCCTAGCGCACAACTCGACCAGCGTTGCCGCCCATCACTGACCACTAAACTGGCGCCGCGCTGGGCTTGCATCCATCAGCACATGCCGGCAGAGTGATGGCTCACTTGCCTGGACTGCTCTGCCATGCCTCTTCTGGCCCGATCCCTGACTGTTGTACTGGCCGCCTCGCTGCTGGCAGGCTGTTCCAGTCGTGCACCTGTCAAGCCGGTTGTGGTCGCTCCGCAGCCTGTCCAACAGCAATACCCCGGAGCTGCCGAAGAAGTCTTGTTCACAGCCATCGGGCTGGTCGGTACTCCGTATCGTTACGGCGGTAACACCCCTGACGGTGGCTTCGACTGCAGTGGGCTCATCAACTACGTATACCGAGGCGCGGCTGGTGTCGTGCTGCCGCGAAGCACGCGCGAGATGAATGCCATGCGCGGCACTACCGTTGGACGTGAAGCCCTAAGAGCGGGCGATCTGCTGTTCTTCGCTACCAGTGGTGGGCGTCGCGTCAGTCATGCGGCGATTTACGTCGGAGAAGGGCGCTTCGTGCATGCGCCATCAACCGGCGGAACAGTACGACTCGATAGCCTCTCCAACAGCTACTGGCAAAAAAGTTACCTCGGCGCCAAGCGTGTGCTCGACAGCGAGCAACTCGCTCGCAATCCCTGAGTTAGTGCGCATGGCTGGAGAACATGGTGAACGGCGCAACCGGCTCTGACGCTTTCTCCGATCGCTCGTTACCCGCCACTACCGCTTCGGGTGTCGGTAGATGACCCCCATCCTGCGGCTGCCAGACCAGCCTGAGGCCTGTGAACTCTGTCTGCGTCACACGCCGCTGACCCGCCATCATCTGATCCCCAAGTCGCTACATGGCAAGACTTATGTGCGCAAGAGGTTCGGGCGGGAAGAGCGGATCACGGCGACCCTCTGGGTTTGTCGACCTTGCCATAATCAGATCCATCGCCTGTTCACCGAAAAGGAGCTGGCGCTGGAGTTCAACACTCGCGATGCCTTGATGGCGGATTCACGTATGCGAGCTTTCGTTGACTGGCTGTCCGCCAAACCAGGCGGTTTCGTGCCGCGTCATTGAGCGCAGGCCGGTACGTCGGAATATCCTGAAATAGTCCCTGAATTGACATTTGTCAGGTGTCGAATTGTCGCACTTTGGCTATGATCGGCGCCCCAACTTCTCGGGTGCGCGTCCTGCGCACGAACCGTTTCCCTTTACCGCTAGGTGCCTTATGCCTGATGTACTTCAGTACGTGCTGATCGGCCTCGCCGTGGCCGCTCTGCTCGGTGTCGTTCTGGAAGAAATAACCCATGTGAACAAAGCCAAGGTCACGCTGTTCTTCGGCACCCTGGCCTGGATGCTGCTGTTCATGTTTTCGCCGGCAGGACCCGCGCGAGAGCAGGTGCTCGAAAGTCTGAACGAAAACATTGCCGAGATCGCGGGGCTCTGGATATTCCTGGTAGCGGCGATGACCTTCGTGGCTTACCTGAACAAGAAAGGGTTGATCGAAAACCTGATCTATCTGGTGTTGCCCAAGCAGATCAGCGAACGTCAGCTGTTGTTCCTAACGGCGACGTTCTGCTTCGTGTTCTCTTCTCTGGCCGATAACATCACCGCGACGCTGGTTTCCATCACGCTGATCATGTCGCTCAAGCTGAGCGCAGAGAAAACCATCAAGTACGCCGCGCTGGTCGTGTTCTCGGTCAACTCCGGCGGCGTAGCGTTGATCACGGGTGACGTGACCACGCTGATGATCTTCCTGGCTGGCAAGGTGCAGATTCTGCAGCTGCTATTGCTGGCGGTTCCGGCTTTCCTTGCGGTCATGCTGCTTGCCGCGATGCTTTCGTTCGGCATGAGCGGGCAGGTCCAAGTGACCAGCCAGAGGACCGAAGTGCGCCGCGTTGATATTGCGATCGCCTTGATATTTCTCGGGACCATTCTCTGCACAATTGCCGGCAACTTCTTCTTTCAGATTCCGCCGGTTCTGACCTTCCTTACCGGCCTGTCGATCATGTTTCTGGTGGCGCGCTTCTTCAGCGATGACATCGAGACCGATCCGATTCTCGAATACGTCCGCCAGGTCGAATTCGAAACGTTGCTGTTCTTTCTCGGCATCCTCTTGCTGGTCGGTATGCTCAAGGAAATCCAGGTGCTCGATGGGCTGGTCCACATCTATGACCAGATCCCGGCGGTCATGGCCAACTACTTGATGGGCTTGCTATCTGCCGCCATCGATAACGTGCCGCTGACAGCTGCGTTGCTCAAGTCCGGTCTGGAAATGGGCGTAGCGGAATGGATGGTGCTGACGTACTCGGTCGGGGTTGGCGGTTCGTTGCTGGTGATCGGCTCGGCTGCCGGTATCGTTGCCATGAGCAAGGTGCCTGGCCTGACGTTCGGCAGCTACCTGAAATACAGCCTGTACCTCTTCATAGCCTTCAATCTCGGGTTCGTCGGCGTTTATCTCACAGGGCTTGCCGCTGCGGGTGCGATTGGCTGATGAGCCATTTTCAGGGGCGGTCAGCAACATGCCGACCGCCGTGGCTACCAATGCAGATTGAAATGCGACCCGAGCACGAAGCTGTCGTCGAGAAGATCCCAACGCTCGACACACGCGGTTTTCTGGGCGCCGGCGTGCAGCTTCAAACGGTTGAACGAGTTGGGCGAGGTGCCGCGGACTCTCGACGACAGGGTGGTCCCGGCCTGGACCATCCATATTTCCCGCGACAGTCCGGGATACTGTTTGGATAGGGGGAGGACATAGGGCAGGTGAATGTGCCCGCCCATCACCAGGTCCAGCCCTTCGTCAGCCCAGCAGTGCAGTGCATCGTCGGCGTTGTGCTGCAGGTTGCTCAGATCACTCAGCACCATCGCACCGAATGGTTGGTGAGCCACGACAACACGCAGCTTGTTGGGGTCGGTCTGCCGCAGTCGCTGGGTTACCGTTTCAACCTGCGCCTTGGTTACTACGCCGTCTTTGTGCCGGCGCGGATGGGTGGTATTAAGGCCGATGATCAACGCCTCATCGTTCTCGAAGGTGGGCTCGAGGTCATCACCGAAATGTCGTCGGTAGTTCCGGTAAGGCATGAGGAATCGGGCGAAAACGTTATACAGCGGAATGTCGTGATTACCCGGAATCACCAAGGTCTCGGCAACGCCATGCCCGTGTAGGCGCTGGACGAAAGCCTGCGCCGCGGCAAACTGATCGGCTTTGGCCCGTTGCGTGATATCCCCGGAAAAAACCAGCAGATCGGCACCGTGCTCGCGCACGTGGTCTTCCATTGCTTGCACCACGGCGGGGTGCTCGGTGCCGAAGTGGGTGTCTGAAATCTGCACGATGGTCGTCATGGACAGGCGTCTTCTCGTAGGTAATGGGCGGAAGGCGAAGGGGCATTGTTGCATTCGAAGGCCAGAAGCGTCCGACGGTTCCGGTAGATTGCGTGCGAGATGCGTCTGATCGTTGCGGTCGCCTTGGCTGAAGCGCCCGAGGTTGCGCTGTGCATGGCCTTGGACTACCCTCCGCGCTGCTTCAGGTACCCCCTGGTCCCTGGTGCTGTTGAGATTTCGATCCGCGCCGCGGAACCCCTATGGCCGGGCCTGCGTTGATGCGATGTTGGGCTGCTCGCCGTTCGTTTGGATCAACCAAACCACACGGTTCGCGCCTAGCCCCGCGTTCTTCGGTTCGGTCGCGTCGAAATCTCAACAGCGCCGCCGCCAGATGGGTGAAACAGGGAAGCCGGTTCATTCCACGAAGAATCCGGCGCTGCCCCCGCAACGGTAGGCGAGACAGGACACCGCAGCAGCCACTGTGCTCATGCATGGGAAGGCGCGGTTTCCGGGATGCTGCAACGCATCTGCTCGTAAGCCCGGAGACCGGCCTGTCGCATTCCACGGCAGTGCGGCGGGCGCTGAACGGGGTGCGGCTGCCTGCACCTGCACTCCTTCTACGATCTCCGCCTGCCTTATTCGACTGGTTGTCGTGCGGCGGGCACGACGGAGATCTGATTTTGACCGAACGCCCCTTCTCAAGCCTGCAGCCTCTGCGCTGCTGGGCAGTATTTCCTTTCAGGTTCAGCGCATCGGCAGTCATTAGCCGCGATTGCGTGGCGCTACATGTCACTGCGCTGATGTTCGCCGGGCTGCTGGGCCCGCACGTCCAGCATGAAGGAGTACTGATATGAACGAATCCAGCGATCGCGACGAACGCCACAAGGCGAGGATGCAGCGCAAGAAAGCGCTGATCGACGAGAAAATCGCAGCGGCGAATGACGAGTACGGTCTCCTGTTGGTGCACAGCGGCAACGGCAAGGGCAAGAGCAGCTCGGCCTTCGGCATGGTAGCCCGCGCGTTGGGTCATGGCATCAAGGTGGGCGTGGTGCAGTTCATCAAGGGCGCTGCGAGCACTGGCGAAGAGAGCTTCTTCCGCCGCTTTCCTGACGAGGTTCGCTATCACGTGATGGGCGAAGGCTTCACCTGGGAAACCCAGGATCGTCAGCGTGACATCGCCAAGGCCCGCGAAGCCTGGGCTGTGGCGGCCGAGCTGCTGGCCGATCCGGCGATCGGGTTGGTGGTGCTCGACGAGCTGAACATCGCGCTGAAATACGGCTATCTCGACCTCGAACCCGTGCTCGCCGATATCGAATCGCGGCCCCTGTTGCAGCACGTGGTGGTGACGGGCCGAGGCGCGCCGCCGGGCCTGATCGAAGCGGCCGATACCGTCACCGAGATGAATGTGGTCAAGCATGCGTTCAAGGCAGGCGTGAAGGCCCAGAAAGGGGTGGAGTACTGATGCCAGCCAATAAGTGTCGTGAAGGTAATGTGAGCGTCACCGGGCGTGGTGCTGCACGATGATCGAGTCGCACAACTGCCCGGCGCTGTTGATTGCCGCGCCGGCATCAGGTCAGGGCAAGACCACCGTTACGGCAGGGTTGGCGCGCCTGCATGCGCGCCAGGGCAGGCGAGTGCGGGTCTTCAAGTGCGGGCCGGATTTCCTTGACCCGATGGTGCTCGCCCGTGCCAGCGGCAACCCTGTCTACCAGCTCGATCTCGCGATGGTTGGAGAAACCGAAAGCCGACGTCTGCTATGGACGGCGGCAGCCGATGCGGATCTGATCTTGATCGAAGGTGTCATGGGCCTGTTCGATGGCAGTCCTTCGGCCGCCGATCTGGCGAAACACTTCGGCATTCCGGTCCTCGGGGTTATCGATGGATCGGCCATGGCGCAGACCTTTGGCGCACTTGCGCACGGCTTGTCCAGCTATGACCCCGATCTTCCATTTGCCGGCGTGCTCGCCAACCGCGTGGGCAGCAGCCGCCACGGCGATATTCTTCGGGATTGCCTGCCGCCTCATATAGGCTGGTTTGGTGCCTTGCCGCGCAGCGCAGGGGTCGAGCTGCCGAGCCGCCACCTCGGACTGGTGCAGGCACAGGAATTGGCAGATCTGGATGCACGGCTCGATGCGGCCGCCGACGCACTGGAGGCGAGCGCCGATCGAGAGCTCCCCGTGCCGGTCTGCTTCCCGCCGCCCGAACTGCGCGAATTGCCACCGTTGTTGCAAGGCGTACGCATCGGTGTCGCGAGGGATGCGGCGTTCGCCTTCATCTATCAGGCGAACCTTGATCTGCTAAGCGCTCTGGGCGCGGAGCTGCTGTTCTTCTCACCGCTTCGTTTCAATAAGCTGCCCGCGATAGACAGCCTCTATCTGCCCGGCGGTTATCCGGAGCTGCACATGCCGGCATTGAGCCGCAATCAGCAGATGGCCGATGCCATCCGCGCTCATCACGCCGCGGGGAAACCGATAGTGGCCGAATGTGGCGGCATGCTTTACCTGCTCGACGGCCTGACCGATCAGAGCGGTGCGCGCGAGAACATGCTTGGGTTGCTGCCTGGCGAGGCCCAGATGCAGAAACGGCTGACCGCGCTGGCGCTTCAGGAAGTGGAACTGCCGGAAGGCAAATTGCGCGGTCACACCTATCATCATTCCTCGTTGGAGTCGCCGTTGCAGCCACTGGCTCGCGGTGTGTGCCCCAATTACAAACGTACGGCTGAAGCGGTATACCGAGACGGACGGCTCACTGCTTCCTATATCCACTTCTATCTGCCGTCAGCTCCCGAGGCAGCCGCAGCGTTGTTCAAGCCATGACCGAGCACGCCTTCACCGACGCACAGCGAGCCGGCGTCTATCGGGCGATTGCCGAGCGCCGCGACATGCGCCATTTCATCGACGGAGAAGTGCCCGCCGAACTGCTTGCCCGTCTTCTGGAAGCGGCACATCAGGCGCCTAGTGTCGGCCTGATGCAGCCTTGGCGTTTCGTGCGCATTACCCGGCAGGACCTGCGCGATGCCATCGCCGTGCAGGTAGAGGAAGAGAGACTGCTTACCGCCGAAGCGCTGGGGGAGCGGGGGAGCGCCTTCATGCAGCTTAAAGTCGAGGGCATCCGCGAGTGCGCCGAGCTGCTGGTGGTCGCGCTGATGGAAGCGCGCGACGCCCATATTTTCGGCCGCCGCACCTTGCCGGAAATGGACCTTGCCTCGGCTGCCTGCGCTATCCAGAACCTGTGGCTCGCGGCCCGTGCTGAAGGTCTCGGAATGGGCTGGGTATCGCTGTTCGATCCTCAGTCACTTGCCGCTCTGCTGCAGATGCCGGCTGGCGCAAAGCCGATCGCGATCATCTGTCTCGGGCCGGTGGCGGAGTTCTACCCGGAGCCGATGCTGGCGATGGAGGGCTGGACTCAACCTCGGCCGTTGGATGAGCTGCTGTTCAACAACGGTTGGGAGTCGCCCGAGTGAGTGTGGCGCTGAGCTGCCTGGCTGGGGTTGGCCTGGACATGTTGCTGGGTGAGCCTCGTCGCAATCATCCGCTGGTGTTGTTCGGCCGGCTGGCGGATCGCCTGGAGCAACACTTCAATGGGCCTGATGGACGCGGTTGGCGCAGTCACGGCGTCACCGCCTGGTGCATGGCCGTGCTACCGCTGACGGCTATCGCCTGGTTGCTCAGCCTGCTGCCGGGTATCGGCTGGTGGGTGGAAGTCATGCTGCTTTATCTGGCGCTGGGGCTGCGCAGCCTTGGTGAACATCTGATACCGGTGGCTAATGCGCTGCGCAAAGGTGATCTGGCAGCAGCGCGTACACGTGTCGGTTTCATCGTGAGTCGTGACACGCGCGAGCTGGACGAGCAGGGCGTAGCTCGTGCGGCGACCGAATCAGCACTTGAAAACGGCAGCGACGCGGTGTTCGCCGCGTTGTTCTGGTTCGCCATAGCCGGCGCTCCGGGCGTGGTGTTGTATCGCTTGAGTAACACGTTGGACGCGATGTGGGGCTACCGTAATCTGCGCTTCGAACGCTTTGGCTGGGCTGCCGCGCGAATAGATGACCTGCTGAATTACATACCCGCGAGGCTGGTCGCGCTGACCTACGCAGTGCTGGGGCAGACCTGGAATTCACTTCGTTGCTGGAGACGTCAGGCCCCGCTGTGGGACAGCCCCAACGCCGGCCCGGTAATGGCGGCGGGGGCAGGTGCGCTGGGCATAACGCTTGGTGGCCCGGCGATCTATCACGGCGAAGTTCATGCCCGCCCAACGCTGGGCGCTGGAGCTGCGCCGACGCCTCGGGACATCGAGCGTGCGCTGGATATGGTCTGGGCTGGTGTCGGCCTCTGGTTGCTCGTGCTTTTGCTGGGGGGTTGGTTACATGCTTGAGCACGGTGGCCGTCTGCGTGCAGCGGCGCGCGAATACCAGATTGCGTTGCCGGAATGGCTTGATCTGTCCACTGGAATTGCGCCGTACGGCTTTGCGGTGCCCGCGATTCCAGCGGATGCCTGGATACGCCTGCCCGAGACCGAAGACAGCCTCGAAGCAGCGGCGCGCGATTACTATCACGCTGAGTCGGTATTGCCGGTCGCCGGTTCGCAGGCGGCGATCCAGATGCTGCCGCGGCTACGCCGGCAACTGCAGGTCGGGGTCGTGTCGCCCTGTTATGGCGAGCATGCCGAGGCCTGGCGGCGCGAGGGGCATCGCCTGTTCGAGTTCAGTGAAGGCAGCGTGCACCGCGCCCTCGACCAGTTGGACGTGCTGGTGGTGGTCAACCCCAATAACCCGACAGGGCGGCTGATTCCTCCGGCCCAGCTGCTGGAGTGGCATGAGCGCCTGGCTTCGCGTGGCGGCTGGCTGGTGGTCGATGAAGCGTTCATGGATCCGACACCCGGGCAAAGCCTGGCAATGCACAGCCATCTACCGGGCCTGATCGTGCTCAGGTCGTTCGGTAAATTCTTCGCTATGGCCGGTGCGCGGCTCGGTTTCGTACTGGCGCAAGCCGAGCTGCTTGCCCAGCTTGACGATGCATTGGGCCCCTGGCCGATCGCGGGGCCGTCTCGTTTCATCGGCACTTTGCTGCTCGCCGATCGCGAAGGCCAGCGCCAGCAGCGCGAACGGCTGCTCGCTGACAGCCACAGACTGGCCCAGCTTCTGGCGGAGCATGATCTGCCGCCCGCGGGCGGGTGCGGTCTTTTTCAGTGGGTCGCGACCGAAAATTCCGATCGGATCTACGAGTTCTTGGCTCGGAAAGGCATCCTCGTTCGCCGTTACCGCTACCCACAAAGCCTGCGCTTCGGATTGCCGGCGAACGAGCAGGGTTGGCAGCGGCTTGCGAACACGCTGTCAGATTATCGGGAGAGTGGGGCATGAACACATTGATGGTGCAGGGCACCACGTCCGATGCCGGCAAGAGCACCCTGGTGACGGCCCTTTGTCGCTGGTTGCGACGTCAGGGCGTATCGGTCGTGCCGTTCAAACCGCAGAACATGGCCCTGAACAGTGCAGTGACGGCCGACGGTGGTGAAATCGGTCGGGCGCAGGCGGTACAGGCTCAGGCTGCCGGGCTGGCACCGCATACCGACATGAATCCCGTCCTGCTCAAACCCAACAGTGATACCGGGGCCCAGATCATCATTCACGGGCGCGCCGTTACCAACATGGATGCGGTGGCGTACCACGACTACAAGCGCGTGGCGATGGCGGCGGTGCTCGAATCCCATCGCCGTCTCAGCGAAGCGTATGAGGTAGTGGTGGTCGAAGGTGCCGGGTCCCCGGCGGAGATCAACCTGCGCGCCAACGACATTGCCAACATGGGCTTTGCCGAGGCGGTCGACTGCCCGGTAATCCTCATCGCCGATATCGACAAGGGCGGCGTATTCGCCCATCTGGTTGGCACCCTGGAGTTGCTCAGCCCAAGCGAACAGGCGCGGATCAAAGGCTTCGTGATCAACCGGTTCCGTGGCGATATCGCCCTGCTGCAGCCGGGGTTGGACTGGCTCGAACAGCGCACCGGCAAGCCTGTTCTCGGCGTGCTGCCTTACCTCATGGATTTCCATCTTGAGGCGGAAGATGCCGTCGATATCCGCCAGTCTTCGAAAGTGGAACAGACGCTGAAGGTGGTGGTGCCCGTGTTGCCGCGTATCAGCAACCACACTGATTTCGACCCACTGCGCCTGCATCCACAGGTCGATCTGCATTTCGTCGGCCCGGGGCAGCCTGTCCCGCCTGCCGATATGATCATCCTGCCGGGCTCGAAAAGCGTGCGTGCCGATCTCGCATGGTTGCGTGCAAACGGCTGGGAACAGGCGCTCACCCGGCACCTGCGCTACGGCGGCAAGCTGCTGGGGATCTGCGGCGGGCTGCAGATGCTGGGTGAGCGAATCGCCGATCCTCTCGGTCTGGAAGGGCCGGCGGGCCAGAGCGACGGGTTTGGCTTGCTGGCGTTCTCGACAACGCTCGCGGCCAGCAAACAATTGCGCAACGTCAAGGGGCGTCTGACGTTGGGGGAGGTCGAGATCAGTGGCTACGAAATTCATGCCGGCGTGAGCACCGGTGCGGCTCTCGAACGCGCGGCGGTAACCCTCGACGATGGGCGCAGTGAGGGCGCTATCAGCAAGGACGGTCAGGTGCTCGGCACCTACCTGCACGGGCTGTTCGAGACGCCTGCCGCCTGCCTGGCGTTGCTGCGTTGGGCCGGGCTGGAGGATGCGCAGGCGGTCGATTACCGAGCATTGCGTGAGCGCGATATCGAGCGCCTGGCCGATCTGGTCGATACCCATCTGGACTCTGCGCGTCTGCTCGCGCTCTGCGGACTTGGGGCGGAGAGCAACAAATGATCGAGCTCATTCTCGGCGGTGCACGGTCCGGCAAAAGCCGGCTTGCTGAGGGGCTTGCCCGCGACAGCGGTCTGGCGGTTACCTATATCGCCACAAGCCAGCCACTGGATGGCGAGATGAGCGAGCGCATCGCCCATCACCGTGCCCGGCGCCCCAGCGATTGGGGTTTGGTGGAGGAGCCAGTTCACCTTGCGTCGACCTTGCGCGAACACGCACACGCCGAGCGTTGCATCCTGGTGGATTGCCTGACCCTCTGGCTGACCAATCTGTTGATGCTGGACGACCCGGCGCGTCTTGGTGAGGAGCGTGACGCCTTGCTCGAGTGTTTTGAAGCCCTTCCGGGCCGCCTGTTGCTGGTCAGCAACGAAACCGGGCTGGGCGTGGTGCCCATGGGCGAGCTGACCCGGCGTTATGTCGACGAGGCGGGCTGGCTGCATCAGGCGCTGGCCGAACGAGCCGACCGCGTGATCTTCACCGTGGCGGGGCTACCCATGATCCTGAAAGGAGACCCTCTTTGAACACGCAATGGTGGCTGGAGGCCTGCCAGTTGCCGGACGAATCGGCCCGGCAGGCGGCGCAACAGCGGAATGTGCAGTTGACCAAGCCGGCAGGCGCGCTGGGCCGCGTTGAAGCATTGGTGCCGCAGCTGGCCGCACTGCAACGCCGCGAGCGACCCACATTGGAGCATCTGTGGATCTCCATTTTCGCTGGCGATCATGGCGTTGCCGAAGAAGGTATCTCGGCATATCCACAGTCGGTCACCGGTCAGATGCTCGGTAACTTCGTCAATGGCGGCGCGGCGATCAGCGTACTGGCCCGCCAGCTCAGGGCAGAGCTGGAGGTGATCGATCTGGGCACCGCTGTTCCGTTGCAACCCTTGCCACGGGTGCGGCACCTTGGATTGGGGCCCGGTACCCGCAATTTCTCCAAGGAGCCGGCTATGAGTGCGGAAATCTGCCTTCGCGCCATGCAGGCCGGACGTGACAGCGCGGAACGGGCAGGGCTGCAGCGAACCGAACTGTTCATTGGTGGAGAGATGGGTATCGGCAATACCACCACCGCAGCAGCCCTGGCCTGTGCCTTGCTCAACTGCGCGCCGCAGGAGTTGGCCGGACCCGGAACCGGGCTGGACGCTGCCGGCGTCGCGCACAAATGCGCTGTAATCGAACGTGCCTTGGCGCTTCATGCAGGCCCCCACGATACGTGCGAGTGGATGCAGCGGCTGGGTGGCTTTGAATTAGCGGCACTCACCGGCGCCTATATCGCGTGTGCGCAACAGGGCATCGTCGCGCTGGTCGACGGTTTCATATGCAGCGTTGCCGCGCTTTGCGCCGTACGGCTGAATCCCGCCGCTCGTGACTGGCTGCTGTTCGCCCACCGCTCCGCTGAACCCGGGCATACCGCCGTGCTGGCGGCGATGAATGCCCAGCCCTTGCTGGATCTCGACTTACGCTTGGGCGAAGGCAGCGGTGCAGCACTGGCGGTTCCGCTATTGCAAATGGCGTGTGCGTTGCACGACGGGATGGCGACCTTCGAGGAAGCCGCCGTCGCGGCTAAACATTCATGAGCGTACATCTTGATCTGCTGCGCCATGGCGAGACCGTATCCGGCGGTGGTTTTCGCGGACGTTTGGACGACGCACTTACCGAGTTGGGTTGGCAGCAGATGCGCGCGGCAGTCGTTGATCAAGGGCCGTGGGACCGGATCGTCAGCTCGCCGCTGCGTCGTTGCGCGGACTTCGCCGCCGAGCTTGCCGCCCAACACCAATTGGCGCTTGAGTTCGAGCCCGACTTTCGCGAACTGAATTTTGGCGAATGGGAAGGGCGCAGCCCCGCCGACCTGATGGTTGATCACAGCGAAGCCCTGGGTCGGTTCTGGAGCGACCCCTATGGCTTCACGCCGCCCGGTGGCGAGCCTGTCGCGATATTCGAGGCTCGCATACTCAAAGGCATCGAGCGGCTGATCGATCGCTGCCCTGGCGAGCGTGTGCTGCTGGTCACCCACGGTGGCGTCATGCGTCTGCTGCTGGCCCAGGCGCGGGGGCTGCCGCGCGAGCAGTTGCTACAGGTCGAAGTGGGCCACGGTGACCTGTTCGGAATCAGAACCGGCTTCAACGACGCCACGCTCTGGCTGGAAGAACGATGCAGTCCTTCCTGATCGCGCTGCAGTTCCTCACCTGTATCCCGGTTCGCCTGCGCGGCATGCCCGAGCCGCACGAGCTCGGCAAGTCTCTTCTCTATTACCCGCTGGTTGGATTACTGCTCGGCGGCATGCTCTGGCTATTCGCGTTGGTAACGGCGCACGCGGCGGCGCCCTTGCAGGCAGCGCTGGTGCTGACCGCGTGGGTCGGCTTGACCGGCGCTCTGCATCTGGACGGCTTGGCGGACAGCGCTGATGCCTGGCTCGGCGGATTCGGGGATCGAGAACGCACCCTGGCAATCATGAAGGACCCACGCAGCGGGCCGATCGCCGTCACCGTGCTGGTGCTTCTGCTGCTGCTCAAATTCGTAGCGCTGCTTGCGCTACTCCAAAGCGGATATCTGCTGGCATTGCTGATCGTTCCGCTGGTGGGCCGCGGCGCACTATTGGGTCTATTTCTCACTACGCCCTACGTGCGACCTGGTGGGCTGGGCGACGCGCTTTCCGCACATATGCCGCGCACAGGTGTTCGCGTTGTATTGGTGATTGTGGTGCTCGGTTGTCTATTGGCCGGCAATTTGGGCTGGGCGGCGTTGGTCATTGCTTTTTGTACGGCCTGGCTGGTCCGCCGCAGCATGTGCCGGCGATTAGGCGGCACTACGGGCGACACGGCGGGCGCGTTGCTTGAACTGGTGGAATGTACGGTGCTGGTCGGGCTGGCGTTGCTGGGCTAGTCAGCAGTCTCAGCCCAGCAGTGCGACTGTCTTTATCTGCGCCCAGAGGCGCTTGCCCACTGCGATGCCAAGTTGATCAGCCGAACGGCGGGTAATGCGCGCCAGCAGCGGGGTGGTCTGTGCACTTAGGCGGACCAGCACGTGGGCCGGCGTATCGGCTGTAACGATCTCTTCGACACATACCGGTAGCAGGTTGCTGATGCTGGTCCCTTCTGCCCGCTCCAGCGTGAGGCTGACGTCCCGTGCGTGGACCCGGAAGCGCAACCGATGCCCAACCGCTTCGTGCCGTTGCGCTACCAGCACTTCGCCGCCGGCAAAGGTCAGCCGGCTGAGGTGATAAGCCGGGTCGTGCCCGGCGATCACTGATTCGACGACCACCCCCGCATCCTCGCTGAACGCGGTGGGCAGATCCAGACGAGCAAGAGTTTGGTGCAATCCGCCCTGAGCAACTACCTGGCCTTCCTCGAGCAGAACTAGATAGTCGGCCAGCCGGGCGACTTCATCCGGCGCGTGGCTGACATAGAGCAGCGGGATGTCCAGTTCATCGTGCATACGCTCCAGATACGGGAGGATTTCCTGTTTGCGTTTCATGTCGAGAGCGGCGAGAGGTTCGTCCATCAATAGCAAGTCTGGACTGGTGAGCAGCGCGCGGGCTATGCCGACCCGTTGACGCTCGCCCCCAGAGAGCCGATCCGGCATACGCTCCAGCAGATGTCCGATGCCTAATAGTTCGATCGCCTGGCCCCAGGCGACCAGCCGTTGCTGGGCACAGATGCGCTTCATGCCGAACTCGAGATTGGCTTTGACCGATAGGTGCGCGAATAGATTGGCATCCTGAAACACGTAGCCGATGGCGCGTTTATGCGGCGGCACGAATATCCCGCGACTTGAATCCTGCCAACACTCGCCATTCACCTCCAAGATTCCTGTAGCAGTGTTTTCCAGGCCGGCGATACACCGAAGACAGCTGGTCTTGCCAGATCCGGAAGGACCGAAGAGCGCTGTGACGCCGCGGCCCGGCATCTGCAAGCTCACCTCCAGGGAAAAGCCTGGATGATCGAGACGAAGCGCTGCCTGGATGCCGCTCGGGCTGCTGCTCATCCGCGCCACCCCATTCGGAGGCGACTGCCATAGAGCGCCAGCAGCACGAGAAATGAAAACAGCAGCATTCCGCCTGAGAGCCAGTGCGCCTGGGCGTACTCCATGGCTTCGACATGGTCATAGATCTGTACCGAGAGGACGCGAGTCTTCTCGGGGATATTGCCGCCTATCATCAGCACCACGCCAAACTCGCCGACGGTGTGAGCGAATCCAAGAATGCTTGCAGTAACGAAGCCTGGCCGTGCCAGGGGCAGCACGACGGTAAAAAAGCTGTCCAGCGGCCCGGCTCGCAAAGTGGCCGCAGCTTCAAGCGGGCGGTCACCAATGGCTTCGAAGGCGTTATGCAGCGGCTGCACCACGAACGGCATCGAATAGAACACCGACCCCACTACCAGCCCGGCAAAGGTGAAGGGCAGAAGACCGAGGCCAACAGACTGTGTCAGCTGGCCGACAGGGCCGTTAGGGCCCATCGCAACCAGCAGGTAGAACCCCAGGACGCTTGGCGGAAGCACCAGGGGAAGCGCCACTACGGCGGCGATAGGGCCCTTGAGCCGTGAGCGGGTACGTGCAAGCCACCATGCAATGGGCGTCCCGATAACGAGCAAAATCAGGGTAGTCACGCTGGCAAGTTTCAGCGTCAGCCAGATCGCCGCCAGCGCGGCATCGTCCAGAGGCATCAGCGGGCCTCGCTCCGGTTGTAGCCGTAAGCCTTGATGATGGCAGCGACTTCTTCACTTTTTAGAAAGGCCAGCAGGTCGCGCGCGGCCTCGCTGTCACTGGCGTTTGTCAGCAGCACGGCATCCTGGCGGATCGGGGAGTGGAGCTCTGCGGGTACCACCCAGGCCGAGCCGGTAGTGATCGAGCCTCCTCTATCGAGCACCTGTGACAGCGCAACGAAGCCCAGCTCCGCATTCCCGCTGGCAACGAACTGGTGGGCTTGGGCAATGTTTTCCCCCTGCACCAATTTGCCACGCAGGGTCTGGTCGAGGCCGAGGTTTTCGAGTGTTGCCAGAGCGGCAGTTCCGTAGGGTGCCGTCTTGGGGTTCGCCAGCGCGAGATGCTTGAATGAGTCCTCACCCAGCACGGCGCCCCGGTTATCCACGTAATCCTCCCGCGCCGACCAGAGCACCAAAGTACCTATCGCGTAGGTGAAGCGCGTGTCCGGAACAGCCTGGCCATCGCGTTCCAGTATCGCCGGCACCTTGTCGTCGGCCGCCAGCAGCAAATCGAAGGGCGCACCGTTGCGTATCTGCGCGTAGAGCTTGCCGGTCGAGCCCAGTGACAGCAGCAGGCGATGACCGCTTTTCGCTTCGAATCGCGAAGCGATCTCCTGCATCGGCGTGCTGAAGTTTGACGCGACCGCGACTCTCAATGTGTCCGCTTGGCTTGTGACGGGCAGGGCCATCAGCAGCGAGATGACTAACAGGCGAATGGGCTGCACGGCCGCTCCTCAATCAATGGCGATGATCACATGCGACGCCTTGATCAAGGCGGTGCAGGATTGACCGATGGCCAGGCCAAGTGTCTCGGCACTTTCATTGGTGATGACGGCGCCCAGCGTGCGATTGCCCGGAAGCAGAAGCTTGACCTCACAGCTGACGGCGCCCGGAGTCAGTCCGCTAATCGTGCCTGTGAGGCGATTGCGCGCACTGATCTTCACGTCCGGATCGGGCGACAGCAGCACGAAGCTGGCTTTTATTAGCGCCATGGCAGTCTTGCCCCGTGCAAGTTGCAGTTCATCGATACTGTCGTTCGTCAGGGTGGCGGTGATCGTCTGGCCATGCCCGATGTCCAGACTGACAGTGCCGTTCACTGCGCCTTTCTCGAGCTGCGTTATGCAGCCTCGAAACTGATTGCGTGCACTGGTTTTCATGGCGATCGCCCTGAGTAGCTTGTCGATGTCCTCGAACCCGTCGATCCCCTGCGCAACGTGCGCAAGGAATCGCTCGTATTCGTGCTGCATGCGTTGCCATACGTGCAGCATCTCCCGGCCGAAGTCGGTCAGCTGCGTGCCGCCACCCTTTGCACCGCCGGCAGCGCGCATCACCAACGGACGCTCGGATAAATTATTCATCGCGTCGACTGCATCCCAGGCTGCCTTGTAGCTGAGCTTGACCGCTTTCGCCGCGCGGGTGATCGAACCGGTCGCCTCGATCTGAACCAGTAGCTCGATGCGTTTTCCGCCGAGATAGCCTTTCTCGCCGCGGTTGAACCAGAGCTGGCCGTCGATGCGCAACGGTTCAATGTGTTGTTTGGAGTCGGTCATTTCAGGCTCCAGGACGTAAGCGGGCATTCTGGCAAGCGCTATATAGACTTGTATATAGCGAGATCTGAATTGGTAACCGGCGCCGGGTCAGTCAGGCGTTGTCTCTACCGCTGACGGGGAGTAGCTTGGCTCCGATCCCGCCTGGAGCTTTTTTCATGAAATTCAAATTGCTTGCTGCCTCGCTCGCCCTGTCACTGATGGCCGGGCCCGTAGCGGCGGAACAATGCGCAGCGTTGCTCGATCATGAGCTGCCGAAGCTGCGATCGAAGGAAACCATCAACCTGTGCGAGCAGTTTCATGGCAAGGCGCTGGTGGTGGTCAATACGGCGAGCTTTTGCGGCTTCGCTCCGCAGTTCAAAGGTTTGGAAGCGCTTTACCAGCGTTACAAGGACGACGGCCTGGCGGTGCTTGGGGTGCCCTCCGATGACTTTTTTCAGGAGTCTGATGACGCGGCTGAAACGGCCGAGGTCTGCTACGTCAATTTCGGCGTGACGTTCCCAATGGCTCAAACGCAACCGGTACGGGGCAGCGATGCGACACCGCTGTTCAAGGAGCTGGCCAAGCAGGCAGGAGGCGCGCCACGTTGGAATTTCTACAAGTACGTGGTCGACCGAAACGGGCAAGTCGTGGATTACTTTTCCAGCAAGGTAGAGCCGGATGATCCAAAGCTGATCGCTGCCGTGGAGAAAGCGTTGGCGAAATAGCGGAGAGAGTGCCCCGACCGAGCGGTCGGGGCGGGGTGTATCAGAAGCGGTAGGTCATTGCAGCACCGAAACCATGGGCGCTGTTTTCGTAGTTGGCGTTGTAGACGCCACGTGTTGCATTGGCGCGTTGAACCGACACTTCCTCTTCCCATAGGTATGAGTAAGCCAGGTCTACAGTGACGTCATCCGTTGGGTTCCAACCTAAGCCCAGGCTGACAGCGGTACGATCACCTGTCGGAATGCGCGGCGAGCGATGGGTATTGTTGGTGGGGCTTTGATCAAAGGCGAGGCCGGTGCGCAGTGTCCACTCTTTATTCAGCTTGTAGGCTGTGCCGATGGCATAGGACCAGGTGTCGTGCCATTCCTGCTCTTCGATAATAGGAGCGAGGCTTGGCTGCAGCGGGCCAGGAATGCCAGCGTTCTCGATCCTGATCTCTTCGAACCGACTCCAGCGCGTCCACATGGCGCCAGCGTAAACAGTCCACTGGTCATTAACGTCGTGGGTGACCGACATGTCGACCGACTCAGGCGTATCGAGCTTCAGTGATGCGTCGTATTTTCCGGAGGCCTGCAATCCAATGGCTGCGAATTGGTCGAAGCCTGCGCCCGAGAGCTTGGTGTCACCTTCAAGCTTGTACTTCACCTTGGAGCGATAAGTGACGCCCGCACGAGTACTTGGAGAGAATTCGTACAGAACGCCGGCATTGAAGCCCAGCGCCGTATCGTCACCCTCAACCTTGACTCGACCGTCATTGGTCCCCGGCGTGAAACGGCTCAGCGAGGCGCTTTCCAGCTTGCCGTCGATGCGGTTGATGGTCGGACCAAAGCCGATCGACAATTGATCGTTGAACCGATAGCTGACAGTGGGCTGTACTGTGATAACGCGAACTTCACTGTAGTCGCCAAAGTACCGGCCCTGAAAGCCGTTCTCATAATCGCTGATCAGGCCAAACGGCACGTAGAGGCCTACGCCCACAGCCCACTTATCATCCAGCGGCTTGACGTAGTAGCCCATCGGAACGGCTGTGAACGGCACCATGTCGCCGTCATTGCTGCCACCCGCCGGGAAGCTGCTGGTGTTCTTGATATCCGTGCTTGCACTAATCGCAGCCATCCCGAAGCTGACTTCCTCACGCTTGAGGCGCGACATGCCGGCAGGGTTGCCGAACAGGGTGGTGGCGTCATCGGCGGAAGAGGAGCGACCAGCGAACGAGGTGCCCATGCTGCTGATGCTTTGCTCATTGAGGGCGAAACCGGCGGCCAGGGCCTGAGTGGAAAGGGCGCCAGCGGCTACTGCGATCGCGGTCTTCAACCATGTTGTTTTCATTGTTGTACTCCAGGGGAAAAAGCGGCTCGGACCCTATCAAGCTTCGCCGATCGCTCGCAAACGAAAGAGTGCAATTTTTCGTTAATAACGACGATCGGCGGCGATACCTCCCCGAATACGCGATAAAACCGGAAAGACGAGATTCGACCCCTTAGTCACCTAGTTGGGCGTGAGAAGTGACCGGACGTTCGGGCGCGGTGATCCATTCGCTCCACGAACCCGGGTAGAGTCTGGCCAGCGGCAACCCGGCGAGACACATGGCGAATAAGTTGTGACAGGCCGTCACCCCAGATCCGCAATAAGCCACTGCCGAAGCCTCGGGGCGGCCTGCGAGTTTCGCGCTGAAGCGCGAGCGAAGTTCATCGGGCGAAAGAAAGTGCCCCGTGGCGTCCAGGTTCTCGATGAAAGGGACGCAAAGGGCGCCAGGTATGTGCCCGGCGATCGGGTCGATGGGTTCTTCCTTTCCCTGGAAGCGGGGCAGTGCCCGGGCGTCGAGCAAGGTCAGATCGGGTTGCTGCAGCTGCGCAAGGAGCTGCTGCGCATCGATTACCATACGGTCGTCAGGTGTGCCGCTGAATTCGCCGGGTGCCACCGCTGGTGTGTCGGCTGTCATTGCGCCGTTGGCGTCTCTCCAGGCTTTCAGGCCACCGTCGAGCAGGTATACGCCGTTGCGTTTGCCCAACCATGCCAGCAGCCACCAGGCCTTGGCCGCGAAGGCGCCGGAGCCGTCATCGTAGAGCACTACTTCGCTGTCGTCGTTCAGGCCTGCGGCGCGCAGCCGACTTATCAGGTGTGTCGGCTCGGGCAGTGGGTGCCGGCCGGTGTGTCCAGGAGTTACGGGGCCGGACAGGTCCTTCTCGAGATCGATAAATAGCGCGCCCGGAATATGCGCCTCCGCGAAACTGCGTCGGCCGTAGTTGGCGTCATCAAGCGAGAACCGGCAGTCCAGAATTCTGAGCTGAGGTTCGCTAACTCTTGCGGACAGTTCGGTAGCGTCGATCAGTTGAGCAAGTGACATGGTTGGGCTCCGGCTGAATTGTCGGACGAAACGGTATCGGGCTGGCGCGGGCGCGCCGATGAGTGCGCAGCTTACTGCAACGCGCGATATATACTGCGCGCCTCTTCGCCCGCACGCCGGTCGTAATACCGAACAACAAGGAGGGCCTAGTGGCCATCGAAACTCAATGGGTGCTGGACGATGCGCATCTGGCCCACCTTTGTGCCGAGTGGCGCGAGCTGACTTATGTAGCGGTGGATACCGAGTTCATGCGGGTCGATACCTTCTACCCGATTGCCGCGTTGCTTCAGGTCGGCGACGGGCGTTGCGCCTATCTGATCGATCCGTTGCGGATTTCTGACTGGAGTGCTTTCGCAGGCTTGCTGGATAACCCGTCAGTGGTAAAGGTTCTGCACGCCTGCAGTGAGGATCTCGAAGTCCTCTGGCGCTTGACCGGCAGCCTGCCCAAGCCATTGTTCGATACCCAGCTTGCCGCCGGATACCTGAATATCGGTTTCTCCATGGGCTATTCCCGGCTTGTGCAGAGCGTGCTGGATATCGAACTGCCCAAGGGCGAGACGCGTTCGGACTGGCTGCAGCGGCCGCTGAGCGAGATGCAGGTGCGTTACGCGGCGGAGGATGCCCAGCATCTAGCCGAGCTTTACGAAGCATTGCTGCCGAAATTGTCCGAGGAGAAGCAGGCCTGGGTTTTGGAAGATGGTGACGAGTTGGTTGCCAATCTGCAGCGTGAAATCGATCCCGATGAAGCCTATCGAGAGGTCAAGCAGGCCTGGCGTCTGAAGCCCAGGCAGCTTGCGGTGCTTCGGGTCCTGACCGCGTGGCGTGAGCGGCAGGCGCGGGCGCGAAATCAGCCTCGTAACCGGGTCTTGCGCGAGCACAGCTTGTGGCCGCTTGCGCGAAGCCAGCCAGCCGACCTGGTCAGCCTGGCGCGTATTGACGACATGCATCCGCGCACGGTGCGCCAGGATGGCGAAACGCTACTCGAGTTGATCCGTACCGCAGCCGCGACACCCGAGCAGGACTGGCCGGAGGCACTGCCTGAGCCATTGCCGCTCGATGCGTCGGGTTTGTTGAAGAAGCTACGCGCGGTCGGCCAGCAGAAAGCTCAAGTCATGGATATCGCTCCGGAACTGATGCTGCGCAAGAAAGTGCTCGAAGCCTTGTTGAAGTCCGGATATCCGGATGGTCCCTATGCGTTGCCTGATTCGCTGCGAGGTTGGCGTCGCGAACGAATGGGGCAAGCCCTTCTTGATGTGCTGGAAGATGAATCATGAAACGCATTTGCTCCATTTATAGAAGCCCGCGCAAGAGCGGAATGTATCTGTATGTCGAGCGCAGCGAGGCGTTGGCGCGGGTTCCAGAAGCACTGCTCGCCGCCTTCGGTCCACCTCAGCTTGCCTTTGATATGGTGCTTACGCCCGAGCGCAAGCTGGCGCGCGAAGACATCACGACGGTGCTGGAGAATCTGGAGAAGCAGGGGTATCACCTGCAGATGCCACCGCCCGATGACGACTACATCGAGCATCTGCCGGAAGAGTTGTTGCGCCGCAACGATCCGATGTGAAGCCGTAATCGGATTACCGTTGGTCGCCTGTTAGGCCGTCATCTGGACCTGAGTGCGGCCACGCTTGGCCGCTTGGCAGGCAATGGCTAGACTCGCATATTTATCTGAGACGGCTCTGTTCATGGCGGCTAAAGTCGAACCCTTCTGGAAGCGCAAAACCCTCACCGAGCTGGACTCGGCTGAGTGGGAGTCGCTGTGCGATGGTTGTGGACTTTGCTGTCTGCAGAAGCTCGAAGATGAAGATGACGGCAGCGTTTACTACACGCGCATCGCCTGCAAACTGCTCGATCTAAAGAGCTGCCGCTGCAGTGACTATCCCAATCGGCGGGCCAGCGTTCCGGACTGCGTTCAGCTGACCGCCGCGGACGCTGCACAATTCAAATGGCTACCACCTACCTGTGGCTACCGCCTCGTCGCGGAGCGAAAGGACCTTCCGCTATGGCATCACCTTGTCTGCGGTGACGTGGATGCGGTGCACGCTGAAGGCATATCGCAGTCAGGCCGAATGATCGCCGAGGGCACTGTCGCGGATGAAGACTGGGAAGACCATCTGATTTTCCGCGCTGGTTGAATCTCCGTTCGGCCGCGCCGTCTTAGCTCTGAACCTAATCTGGAGCCGTTCCATGCCCCTGCGTCAGTTATCGCTGCTCGCTGTTCTGTTGCTCTTTTTGGGTACGCCAGTCCAGGCGGCCAAGCGGGTCGACTTAGACTACATCGTGAAATTCGTGCCGGAGCGGGACGTTGCCGAAGTCCAGCTGTTGCTTGAAGACGGCAGCGCCGTCAGGCAGCTCGATTTCAACCTGGGCAAGGACGGTGCATACAGCGCATTCGAAACCGACACCGAGGGCAGTTGGCAGGAGGAGGGCGGCCGCGGTATCTGGCGACCAGCTTCTGGTAAGGCTCGATTGAGCTATCAGGTGACGATCAGCCATCAACGTAAAAGCGGCCGTTTTGACGCGCGAATGACTGAAAACTGGGCATTGCTGCGTGGCGACGACCTAGTCCCATCCGGACGCCTCAGTCAACAGGATGGCGTGCGTTTGATCTCACGAATGAAGGTGGAGCTTCCGGAAGGCTGGTCGAGCGTGGAGACGGGCTGGCCGCGTATCGGCAAGAATCGTTTTCGCATCGATAACCGCGAGCGCCTGTTCGACCGCCCGACCGGTTGGATCGTCGCCGGCAAGCTCGGTAGCCGCCGGGCCAAGTTGGGCGAGACCGACGTGACGGTAGCAGGGCCGGTGGGCGAGGGGTTTCGGCGGATGGATATCGTCACGATGATGACCTTCGTCTGGCCGGAATTACAGAATGTGTTCCCCCGAGATCCGAAGAAGCTGCTTGTGGTAGGTGCTGGCGATCCGATGTGGCGGGGTGGCCTGTCCGGCCCGAACTCCCTTTTCATGCACGCCGAGCGGCCACTGGTAAGCGAGAACGGCACCAGTTCTCTGGTGCACGAGCTGGTCCACGTGTTCAGTCGAATCACCGATGCCGATCGCAGCGACTGGATCAGTGAAGGGTTGGCGGAGTACTACGCAATCGAACTGGTGCGCCGCGCGGGCGGCATGAGTGAAGACCGGTATCAGCTTGTCCGCGAGCATCTGACCAAGTGGAGCCGCAAGGTCGATAGTCTGCGCACCGAGCACTCCACAGGTCCCATCACGGCCAGGGCGGTCCTGCTGATGCAGGACCTTGATCGCGAAATCCGTACGCGGAGCAAAAGCCGTCATTCGCTGGACGATGTCGCGCGGGGGCTGATGCGCCTGAACAGGGTCACCACTGAAGACTTCATCGATATCAGCGAATCACTTTTGGGCGGCGGATCGAAGGTTCTCGACACTCGTCTGCTGCGCTAGCGCCGGCGGCGCTTACGCGTGAGTTCAGAATCAAACCGATCGGGGCAGGCTGCAGCGGTGTGCTCCCCAGCTGTTACTAATCCGGGACAACCTCATGAATCTGATCGATCTGCGTAGCGATACCGTCACCCAGCCCACCCCGGGCATGCGGGACGCCATGTTGAGTGCGCCCACCGGCGATGACGTCTACGGTGAAGATCCAACTGTACGGCAACTGGAGCAGACGCTCGCTGCGCAACTCGGTTTGCAAGCCGGCCTGTTCGTGCCCAGCGGGACCATGAGCAATCTGCTGGCGCTCATGTCGCACTGCGAGCGCGGAGACGAATACATCGCAGGACAACTGTCGCATGCCTACAAATACGAGGCTGGCGGCGCCGCGGTGTTGGGCTCAATTCAGCCGCAGCCAGTCGAGATGGAGACAGATGGTACGCTGGACCTCAACCGTGTTGCAGCGGCGATCAAGCCGGACGATTTCCACTTTGCCCGTACTCGCCTGCTTGCTCTGGAAAACACCATGCACGGCAAGGTGCTGCCGCTGGAACACCTGGCGGAGGCGAGGGCTTTCACACGCGAACGCCAGCTTGCACTACATCTTGATGGCGCGCGGCTGTTCAATGCCGTGATCAAGTTGGGTTGTCAGCCACGGGACATCACCAGGCACTTCGATTCAGTCTCGGTATGCCTGTCGAAAGGGCTTGGTGCGCCGGTCGGTTCCGTGCTTTGCGGTGACGAAGCATTGATCGCCAAAGCGCGGCGGCTGCGCAAGATGGTCGGTGGCGGTATGCGTCAGGCCGGCGTGCTGGCGGCGGCCGGACTGTATGCGCTGGAGAACCAGGTGCAACGTCTGGCGCTGGATCATGAACGGGCCCGAGAGATTGCAGCTGGTCTGGCGGCGCTCGGTTATACAGTCGAACCGGTACAGACCAACATGGTTTATGTGCAGATGGGTGACCGCGCAGGCGCATTGAAAGCGTTCTGCGCCGAGCGTGGCGTCATCCTGACGGCCGCACCGCGGCTTCGGTTGGTTACGCACCTGGATGTGCTTCCTGAGCACGTCGAGCCGGTCATTGAGAGCTTTGCCGCGTTCGCCAGGGCATAGCGCCGCATCGCTGTCGAATAGCTTGATTCAATCTTATTTATCCCCTATGCGCGCGGCGTCGGCCCGATATAATGCGGCCCTTTGCCGGCTATCCTCATGGGTAGTTGTGAACCGGCTTTCGGTCCTGTTCCGCCGTGTCGTTTTACAGCCGTTCGGCCGTTGTCTTCTGGAAGAAATCTATGAAAAGCGCAGAAATCCGTGAAGCCTTCCTCCGCTTCTTCGAAGAGAAGGGCCACACTCGCGTGGCCTCCAGTTCGCTGATTCCGGCGAACGATCCGACCCTGCTGTTCACCAACGCCGGCATGAATCAGTTCAAGGACTGCTTTCTCGGTCTGGAAAAGCGCGGCTATACCCGCGCCACCACCAGCCAGAAATGCGTTCGGGCTGGCGGCAAGCACAACGATCTGGAGAACGTCGGTTACACCGCGCGTCATCACACCTTCTTCGAGATGCTCGGAAATTTCAGCTTTGGCGACTATTTCAAGCGCGACGCCATTACTTACGCGTGGGAGTTTCTGACCGCCGAGAAGTGGCTGAATCTGCCGAAGGAAAAACTCTGGGTCACCGTATACGCCAGTGATGACGAAGCGTATGACATCTGGACCAAGGAGGTTGGTGTTCCAGCGGAGCGCATGGTTCGAATCGGCGATAACAAGGGGGCACCGTACGCGTCGGATAATTTCTGGGCGATGGGTGATACCGGTCCTTGCGGTCCCTGCACCGAAATCTTCTTTGACCATGGTGAGCATATCTGGGGCGGCCCGCCAGGTTCCCCGGAGGAAGACGGCGACCGCTATATCGAGATCTGGAACAATGTGTTCATGCAGTTCAACCGCACCGCCGATGGTGTGATGCATCCGCTGCCGGCACCTAGCGTTGACACCGGCATGGGGCTGGAACGTATCAGTGCCGTGCTGCAACACGTCAATTCGAACTACGAGATCGATCTCTTCCAGAGTCTGCTGAACGCCGCAGCCGAGGCAATTGGCTGCAGCAACGAGGGGCAGGCTTCGCTCAAGGTCGTGGCTGACCACATCCGTTCATGCGGCTTTCTGATAGCCGACGGCGTGACGCCTTCCAACGAAGGTCGCGGCTATGTGCTGCGCCGCATCGTGCGTCGCGCGTGTCGTCACGGTAACAAGCTCGGCGCCAAGGGCAGCTTTTTCCATAAGATCGTCGCCGCGCTTGTGGCGGAAATGGGCGATGCATTCACCGAGCTTAAAACTCAGCAGGCGCATATCGAGCGTGTGCTGAAGACCGAAGAAGAGCAGTTCGCCAAGACGCTAGAGCAGGGCCTCAGGATCCTCGAACAGGATCTGGCTGAGCTGCAGGGCGGTGTCATACCGGGCGCGCTGATCTTCAAGCTGTATGACACCTACGGATTCCCTGTCGACCTGACCGGAGACATCGCCCGCGAGCGGGAGCTGACGCTGGACGAGGAAGGCTTCGAGCGTGAAATGGACGCCCAGCGCGAGCGCGCGCGTTCGGCGAGTGCCTTTGGCATGGACTACAACAGTCTGGTCAAGGTCGAAGGCGAAACTCGTTTTACGGGTTACCTGGGGACATCCGGCGCCGGCAAAGTGCTGGCCCTGTTCAAGGAAGGCATGGCGGTGCAAAGCCTGTCGGCGGGCGAAGAGGGCGTGGTCGTGCTCGACGAGACGCCCTTCTACGCTGAGTCAGGCGGGCAGATTGGCGATTGCGGATATCTGTCGGCTGACGGCCTGCGTTTCGACGTGCGGGATACCAGCAAGGCCGGTGGTGCGTTCCTGCACCATGGCATCCTGGACAGCGGCAGCCTACAGGTAGGCGCCACCATTGAAGCCACAGTTGACGCCTCGGTACGTCAGTCCACAGCGCTGAACCATTCTGCCACTCACCTTCTGCATGCCGCATTGCGGCAGCTTCTCGGTGATCACGTCAGCCAGAAAGGCTCGCTCGTCGACAGTCAGAGGCTACGTTTTGACTTCAGTCATTTCGAGGCAATCAAGCCCGAGCAGTTGAAGGCCCTGGAAGAGAAGGTCAACGCCGAGATTCGCGCCAATACGGCGGTGGAGATCGAGGAGACCGACATCGAAACTGCCAAGGGTAAGGGCGCGATGGCGCTGTTCGGCGAGAAGTACGGTGATCAGGTGCGTGTGCTGACCATGGGGGGCGGTTTCTCTGTCGAGTTGTGTGGTGGCACGCACGTCAAACGCACTGGAGACATCGGGCTGTTCAAGATCGTCAGTGAAGGCGGCGTCGCTGCCGGCGTCCGACGCATCGAAGCACTGACTGGCGAACAGGCCCTGACCTATCTGAATAGTGCCGAAGATCAGCTGAAAGAAGCAGCTGCGCTTGTTAAAGGCAGCCGTGACAATCTGCTGGACAAGCTTGGCGCGATGCTTGAGCGCAACCGCCTGCTGGAAAAAGAGCTCGAGCAGCTCAAGGCCAAGGCGGCCAGTGCCACCGGCAACGATCTCGCTGGCTCCGCTATTGAAGTAAATGGTGTAAAGACGCTGGCTGCGCGTGTCGGTGGCCTGGACGGCAAGGCAATGCTGGCCTTGGTCGATCAGTTGAAGAACAAGCTCGGCAGCGGCGTCATCCTGCTTGGCGGCGTGCAGGACGATAAGGTAGTGCTCGTGGCTGGCGTTACGCAGGATCTAACCAGCCGCCTTAAGGCTGGTGAGCTGATGAAACAAGCCGCTGCGGTTGTTGGCGGGAAAGGCGGCGGCAGGCCGGATATGGCGCAGGGTGGCGGCAGCGACGCGGGACGGCTGGATGAGGCGCTGGCGATTGCAAAAGTGTTCGTAGGGCAGAGCGCCTAGCTGGAGAGCAGGCTCGCCTCGCTCGGTCTTCAGCAGACGTTTGGCTGGCGAGCCGGTTGGGCGATGGTTAAGCGCCTCGCTTGGAAGAATGATTAATAAGCGCCCGTGACGGGCTTAGGCGGCTATGAGATGGCTTTGATCGTACAGAAGTTTGGTGGCACCTCTGTGGGCTCCGTCGAGCGCATCGAGCAAGTGGCAGCGAAGGTCAAGAAGTTTCGTGATAACGGAGACGACATTGTCGTGGTGGTTTCGGCAATGAGCGGTGAAACCAACCGTTTGATCGATCTTGCCAAACAGATCAACGATCAGCCGGTTGCCCGTGAATTGGACGTGATGGTGTCGACAGGCGAGCAGGTCACCATTGCCCTATTGGCGATGGCCTTGATCAAGATCGGAGTACCTGCCGTTTCCTACACGGGGAGCCAGGTGCGGATTCTCACCGACAGCGCTCACACCAAGGCCCGCATCCTGCAGATCGACTCTCAGCAGATTCACAAGGAGCTAAAGGCGGGCCGTGTGGTTGTCGTCGCCGGCTTCCAGGGCGTAGACGAGGCGGGCAACATCACTACCCTAGGCCGCGGCGGCTCGGATACCACTGGCGTTGCGCTGGCGGCGGCTCTGAAGGCTGACGAGTGCCAGATCTACACCGACGTTGACGGCGTATACACCACCGACCCACGGGTGGTGGCCAAGGCCCAGCGCCTCGACAAGATCACCTTTGAAGAAATGCTCGAGATGGCGAGTCTCGGTTCAAAAGTGCTGCAGATTCGTGCAGTGGAATTCGCCGGCAAGTACAGCGTGCCGCTGCGCGTGTTGCATAGTTTTCAGGAGGGTCCAGGAACCCTCATTACCCTTGATGAAGAGGAATCCATGGAACAGCCCATCATTTCCGGCATCGCCTTCAATCGTGACGAAGCCAAGCTGACCATTCGTGGTGTGCCGGATACACCCGGTGTGGCCTTCAAGATCCTCGGTCCGATCAGCTCGGCCAATGTCGAGGTGGACATGATCGTGCAGAACGTCGCGCACGATAACACCACCGATTTCACCTTCACCGTACACCGGAACGACTACCATAACGCGCTGCAGGTGCTTGAAGGCATTGCGCGGGACATGGGCGCGCGCGAGGTGATCGGTGACGTGGATATCGCCAAGGTCTCTATCGTTGGCGTAGGCATGCGTTCTCACGCTGGTGTCGCCAGCCGTATGTTCGAAGCGCTGGCCAAGGAAAACATCAACATCCAGATGATCTCTACCTCTGAAATCAAGGTTTCAGTGGTGATTGAAGAGAAGTATCTGGAGCTGGCTGTAAGGGCGCTTCATACCGCTTTCGAACTGGATGCACCTGCCGGAAAAGGTGAGTGATCCGGCAAAAAAGCGATTAATTCGCGCCTTCCGTCGATTTAGATGGAATAAAAGGAACTTTACACTCGTTGTTGCTGGTCAATAGCTGGTGAAAGGCTCTAGGGTCGCTGTCTCACGGAACATTATCCGTTTTTATCTTTGCAGACTGTTTACTGAATTGAATCCGTTTTTAAGGAGAAAGGAATGCTGATTCTGACTCGCCGGGTCGGAGAGACCCTGATGGTGGGTGACGATGTGACTGTCACTGTACTGGGTGTCAAAGGAAATCAAGTGCGCATTGGAGTGAATGCACCCAAAGAGGTGGCGGTCCATCGCGAGGAGATTTATCAACGGATCCAGAAAGAAAAAGATCAAGAACCAAGCCATTAAAATTTAAGTGATTTTTGGCTTTGCAAGCGGGGCTAAGATGGGTATCATGCGCCCCGTGTTGCGGAGAGGTGGCCGAGTGGCCGAAGGCGCTCCCCTGCTAAGGGAGTACATCTCAAAAGGGTGTCGGGGGTTCGAATCCCCCCCTCTCCGCCATTTTGCAGAGATGAGTTGTGGTTCGGTTTAGCGACTGGTTTTGATGGTAAATCATTGATTCGAAGAGCTTGACCAGCGAATTTACAAACTTATAATGCGCACCCTCAGTGCACTCATAGCTCAGCTGGATAGAGTACTCGGCTACGAACCGAGCGGTCGGAGGTTCGAATCCTCCTGAGTGCACCACCTTTGTTGAATTGCAGTAATGCAATTTGATGTTGTAACCAGCGGTGATCTGGTTAAAAAGCGCCTATGCACTCATAGCTCAGCTGGATAGAGTACTCGGCTACGAACCGAGCGGTCGGAGGTTCGAATCCTCCTGAGTGCACCAAATCGAAAAAGGGCCTGCAGTAATGCAGGCCCTTTTTTCGTTTAATCGAATTAGCGTTTGCCGCCAACGCAGCCGTACTGGTCGAAGCTGACTGTGCGCGTTCTGCCTTTTCCGCTGTAGCGATATTGCACCTTCCCATTGCGGCTCGTAACCGTGTCCGGACTTCCAAAGGCGCTCTCGATGTCTGCGCGGGTCATGCCCGGAAGGATCTGCTGTTTAATCAATGCGTCCCGTCTTTCACTACCTGTAATCAGGTTGCCGCATCCGTCGTCCTGCCCGCCGACGACGGTAAGACTTCGAGGTGATCGATCGGCGTGATCTTTTCTTTGCTTGAGCGGTTTGGCTAACGGCACGGCTTTCCCTGAGCCGGGTGTCGGGTTCGCCGCTTCCTGAATCTGAGAGGCGTGGTTGATGGGGCAGCCTTGCCTGGTGAATGTCAGGTTGCCATCTGCGTCACTGCAGCGATAAATGCTGGCTGCGAGCGTAGGGGTGGCGCATAGGAGCAGGGCACAAAAGCCCCCTGCGATCAGCTTGCTCATAGTCTCGTCCTCCTTGACGATCGATCGATCTTCAGACTAGCCAATTGTTAATTCATTTGCTGCGGTGTCTTTGAACAACGTGAATACGTCGACATTGATAACGGGCGAGATACATCGACGCTACGCCAGCGGTTGTATTGCCAGCATTTCGCGGTCGTGCTTGCTGTCTGCAGTGGTATTATTGCGCTGTTCGCCCGTCAGGGCCTCTGGATCCCTCTCATGGATTTGCCCAGTAGTCGCATCAAAATTTCGCTTGCCAATCACGTTTTGAATGATTGATCCCCTGGCGCGCGCCGACCGCTGGGGTGGAGTGCGCCATGACCGAAGTAGAAGCAAAAAAACCGCAGGAAAGTCTTCAGGATCGTTTGGCGCAAGTAGTCGAACTGCTCCAGCGTCATCGGATTGTTGAAGACCTGGCGCATCGTCAAAGTCAGGACGGACAGCACCAGGAAGTCGTTGAGAATCTGGTCCATCGCCAGAATCTGGTAGAGCTCCAGCGCAAGCTTGAGGCACTGCATCCCGCCGATATCGCACACATCCTCGAAGCGTTGCCACTCGATGACCGCTTGACGGTCTGGCAGCTGGTCAAGTCTGACCGTGATGGCGACATTCTTCTTGAGGTCTCCGACGCTGTTCGTGAGACGTTGATCGCTGACATGGATGATCACGAGCTGCTCGCCGCTGCCAAGGAGATGGATGCCGACGAGCTGGCCGATCTGGCGGCGGAGCTGCCAAGGGACGTCGTCCATGAGCTGATGGAGACGCTCGATGCACAGCAGCGTGAGCGTGTGCGATCAGCTCTTTCCTACGAAGACGATCAGGTCGGTGCGCTGATGGACTTCGAGATGGTCACGATCCGTGAGGACGTGAGTCTTGAAGTGGTGCTGCGCTACCTGCGGCGACTCAAGGAGTTGCCTGGCCATACCGACAAGCTGTTCGTTGTGGACTATGACGGGGTGCTCAAGGGCGTCCTGCCGATCAAGCGTCTGCTGGTCAATGATCCAGATCGTCATGTCGCTGAGGTTATGGCCAGCGATCCGGTTACATTTCATCCGGATGAAGATGCCTACGAGGCGGCGCAGGCATTCGAACGATACGATCTGGTTTCGACGCCAGTCGTGGACAAGAGCGGCAAGCTGATCGGGCGACTTACCATTGACGAAATGGTCGACCTCATTCGCGAGGAGAGTGAAAGCGAAGTCCTCAACATGGCGGGCCTTCGCGAGGAGGAAGATATCTTCGCCTCCGTCTGGAAGTCGCTGCGCAATCGTTGGGCCTGGCTGGCGATCAATCTGGTAACGGCATTTCTGGCTTCGCGCGTTATTGGTTTGTTCGACGGTTCAATCGAAAAGCTGGTGGCGCTGGCCGCTTTGATGCCAATAGTCGCCGGGATCGGCGGAAACTCTGGCAATCAGACGATTACCATGATTGTCCGGGCTATGGCGTTGGACCAAATGGGAACCGGCAATAGTGCTCGCCTGCTGCGCAAGGAGGCGGGGGTCGGCATGCTGAATGGTTTGATATGGGGCGGCGTTATAGGCTTAGTGGTGTATTGGCTCTATGGAAGCTGGTCATTGGGTGTGGTCATGACTGCGGCAATGACGCTTAACCTGCTGCTTGCAGCCCTGATGGGTGTTCTTATCCCTGTAACGCTGGCACGTATGGGGCGGGATCCGGCCCTGGGCGCCAGCGTCATGATTACCGCTGTAACAGACAGCGGCGGCTTCTTTATTTTTCTGGGCCTGGCTACCATTTTTCTCCTCTGATCCCTTCCATCTGCGGCGACTTGGCGTTTGCCTTACGCCTATTATTCGGGCTACTGTTCGGAGGTTTCGCATAAGCGAAGCCTCAAACTTGAAGCGAATAACAGGCGGCCCGAGCTGCTGATTTAAAGGGAATCCCATGACCCCCAGCGAACTCCTGCTCGAAGGTGTTGAACTCATGCTGTTCGGCATAGGTTCCGTCTTCGTTTTCCTCGTGTTGTTGATTGTCTGCATTCGCATGATGTCGTCTGTGATTGGTCGCTTCGAAAGTGCGCCGCCAGTCGAGCCAGTATCAAATGGTCCTGCTGCGACCGAAGTGGATGCCGATCTCGTAGCGGCTATTCAGACAGCCATCCATCAGCACCGCGCTCGTCGTGGTTGACCCAGTACAGGGAGTTCCCGTCATGACCTCTGCCAAACAACCGCTCGGCATCACCGATGTGGTGCTTCGTGATGCGCATCAATCCATTCTCGCGACCCGTGTTCGACTTGAAGACATGCTGCCGATTGCCGGCAAACTGGACCAGGTCGGCTTCTGGTCGGTCGAATCATGGGGTGGCGCTACCTTCGACTCGTGCATTCGCTATCTCGGTGAAGACCCTTGGGAACGCATCCGCGAGCTGAAAAAGGCGATGCCCAATACCCGTCAGCAAATGCTGCTACGCGGCCAGAACCTTCTCGGTTACCGGCACTATGCTGACGATGTGGTAAAGAAGTTCGTCGAGCGCGCAGCGGTTAACGGCGTCGATGTATTTCGTGTGTTTGATGCGATGAACGACGCCCGCAACCTGGAAACTGCTCTTCGTGCCGTCAAACAAAACGGCAAGCATGCTCAAGGCACCATTTCTTACACCACCAGCCCCGTGCATACCTTGGACATGTGGCTCGATTTGGCAAAGCAGATTGAGGACATGGGTGCCGATTCTGTTGCGATCAAGGACATGGCTGGGATTCTGACCCCCTACAAGGCGTATGAACTCGTGTCGCGTCTTAAGGCGACTCTGTCCATCCCCATTCATATGCAGTGTCATGCGACTGCCGGCCTCTCCACCGCAGCCATTCTCAAAGCGGTAGAAGCGGGCATCGATAACGTCGATACCGCCATCTCTTCACTCTCCATGACCTATGGGCACTCGCCAACGGAATCAGTCGTGGCAATTTTTCAGGGCACGGAGCGAGATACCGGGCTCAATCTCGAGCTGCTCGAGGAAATCGCTGCGTACTTCCGGGAGGTGCGCAAAAAATATGCAAAGTTCGAAGGCACGCTCAAAGGCGTCGACTCTCGCATCCTCGTCGCTCAGGTGCCGGGCGGCATGCTGACCAACATGGAGGGTCAGCTGAAAGAGCAGGGGGCTCTCGATAAATTCGACCAGGTCCTGGCTGAGATTCCTCGGGTACGCGAGGATCTGGGCTTTATCCCGTTGGTTACACCGACGTCGCAGATCGTCGGCACCCAAGCAGTCATCAACGTGCTCACGGGTGAGCGCTATAAGTCCATTACCAAAGAAACGGCGGGCATCCTCAAAGGCGAGTATGGGTCCGCACCGGCACCATTCAACACCGAGCTCCAGCAGCGCGTTCTTGACGGTGCGGAGGTTATCACTTGTCGTCCGGCTGACCTGCTGCAGCCGGAAATGGAAAAACTGACGGCCGAGCTAAGAGGAGTGGCTCAGGACAAAGGCATCAAGCTGGCCAAGGACGAAATTGACGATGTACTGACCTACGCTTTGTTTCCTCAGATCGGCCTGAAGTTTCTGGAGAACCGGGGGAATGCTGCAGCATTCGAACCGATGCCGACCGGCAATGAGCAAGTGGTGCGCGAAGCAGTCGGACCAGAGGTCTACACGGTCGAGGTCAACGGGAAGTCATTCGTTGTTCAGGTCAACGAAGGTGGCGATATCGAAGGCATCAAACCGGTTGGCACCGACTCAGGCCTGGCGCCCGCTGCCGCCTCGGTGCCAGCAGCTGGCAAAGGCGAACCACAGTCAGCGCCATTGGCTGGCAATATCTTCAAGGTTCTCGTGCAGCCAGGACAGGTGGTTCAGGAGGGGGATCTCGTCCTTATCCTGGAAGCGATGAAGATGGAAACTGAAATCCGTGCATTCAAGGCCGGCACCGTCTCAGGTGTGAGCGTCAAGGTTGGCGATGCGGTGTCGGTGGGCGACTGCCTGCTGACAATCGCGTAAGGAGTGCTGCATGGATAAGTTGCTCAAGCTGTGGCACAGCACAGGCCTCTATCACCTGGAGGCTGGCCAGTTATTAATGATCGTGGTGTGTCTGGCGCTGATCTATCTGGCGATTCGAAAGGGCTTCGAGCCTTTGTTGCTCATTCCGATAGGTTTCGGCGGTGTGCTAGCCAACATTCCAGTCGCCAACATGGGGGAGGGGGCGGGGATACTCCACCTGTTCTATGAAGTTGGCCTGCCGACCAGTGTGTTTCCCCTCCTGATCTTTATGGGTGTGGGAGCGATGACCGACTTTGGTCCGATGCTGGCTAACCCGAAAACTCTGTTGCTCGGTGCTGCTGCGCAGTTCGGCATTTTCGCCACTTTGCTCGGTGCGTTGGGCCTGGCCGCGATGGGTATTCCGGGTATGGAGTTCACGCTGCGTGAAGCGGCGTCAATCGCCATTATCGGGGGCGCTGACGGCCCGACATCCATTTTCGTCACGGCAAAGCTTGCGCCTCATTTGTTGGGTCCGATCGCTGTCGCCGCATATTCCTACATGGCATTGGTGCCTTTGATCCAGCCACCCATCATGCGTGCACTGACGACCAAGGAAGAGCGCGCCATCGTCATGACGCAGCTGCGGCCAGTGGGCCAGACGGAAAAAATAGTGTTCCCGCTCATGCTTGCGTTGCTGGTTGGCATGCTGTTACCAGACGCCGCTCCGTTGGTTGGTATGTTCGCGTTCGGAAATCTGCTGCGTGAGTGCGGAGTGGTGGATCGATTGGCCGATACTTCCCGCAACGCGTTGATCAACATCGTCACCATTGCGCTAGGGCTCACTGTAGGCTCAAAGCTTTCCGCTGAGGCTTTCCTGCAGATGAAGACGCTTGGGATCCTGGTGCTTGGCATGGTCGCATTTTGTGGCGGCACAGCCGCTGGCGTCTTGATGGCGAAGTTCATGAACATGTTCAGTGCCAACAAGATCAATCCCCTGATCGGATCAGCGGGCGTCTCGGCTGTGCCTATGGCCGCCCGGGTGTCGAACAAGGTCGGGCTGGAAGCTAATCCACAAAATTTCCTGCTCATGCACGCCATGGGGCCGAACGTGGCAGGGGTAATTGGCTCTGCTGTCGCAGCTGGAGTGCTGCTTAGCTTTGTAGGCTAAACGCTATCGAGCGCTTGTGAGCTGTCCTAGTCAGCTGAATGCCTGGATCGAAAGATCCAGGCATTTTTTTGCGTCGCTTGAAGTGATCCAACTAGTATCGCTTGCTTGCGCGCATTGCAACTGCTTAACGACAAGCGCCCCGGCAATGCCGAGGCGTTAAGGAGCGGTCGCAGGCTATCTATAGTGCTTCAGTCTTCGTCTTTCGCAGCTTCGGTATCTTGTGCGATAAGCGCTATCAGAGCGTTCTGTTGACGGTGTGCCAGTTGGCGGAAGCGTTGAAGCAGTTCGCGTTCGTGTAGGGTCAGTTCAGGACTGTCCAGGCGCATCGTCGAATCGTCATCAAGCGCGCCTTCTTGTAAAAGACTCTGCTCCAGACGCGCGATGATTTCCGAGTTCATGCTGCGATGATGATTGCGTGCCACCTCGGCGATACGCTCTCGCATCCCGTCTGGTAGCCGAACCACGAATTTGTCAGCCGTTCGGCTGGAATAAACTGCCTGCTTCATAGGGCGCATATTAAACCGGATAGTCAGGTGGGAGATGGTGGCTTAGTGCCGTTCTAGTCACCGGTCTGACACCAAACAGCGCGTGCTGTTCCACGAACTACTGAAAAGTTGAAGGCGACTTAATGACGTCAATTGTACGACGACAAAATCACTTGTAGAAGAGAGAGTGATGGCTAAAAGCCTTTATTGTGACCGGATGCCAAAATAGCGAGAACGCTACCGGAGAATTGGGTCGAATTTGATACGCCGGCCTAGTACGAGAGATATCACGAAGAACGTACCAAACAATGCAGTGAATCCTTCAGCAACGATGTCCCAATGGCCTGGAAGATTGACACCCATGCCCATCAGCCCAGACAGCATGCAAAGAACTAAAAATACGCATCCATAAACAGACATTTCGATCTCCTTCAGAACCTATCTTTATCAATCACTGTCTTTAGAACACCCACCGCTGCGGCTCAGCGGTTTGGAGCGGTCCGGTGTTGCTAATGGTTTTCGCAGGTACTGCCACCCTGTTAATGCTCATCGGGGCCAGTGCCGCGGTAGCCGACTGCTGCTCGGCCTTCGGCATCGCGTCTAGGAGCGGTATGGCGAACGCAGCTAAAAGTGCAGTGCTGAGAAAATGGGCTGGGCGTAGCATCGGGCGTCTCCGTCGCATGGGGTCAAATACATTAAGCATCTGGCGTGCCAGCCCGTTATTGAAATAAAACGTATATTTATCAACAGCTTAAGTTTTTTCCGTATGGCTTTTCCATGCGAATTGCAAGACGCCCCGTTCAGGGTCGTGCAAGTTGCAAGATCCCGAGATGCGCTTCTGTGTTTTTAGTTCCGGGTAATCGTAGAATTGTTTCGATGGCGTCATAGAGTGCGTCATGACCGGTGCAAATGCAGCAAGGGGGCACATGACAAACGGGCGGATGATCGCTAACATGCTGCCGCCCATCCTGTCCCAGTAGCTCAATTGGATAGAGCATCCCCCTCCTAAGGGGAAGGTTGTGAGTTCGAACCTCGCCTGGGACACCAGTACCGATCCAGCAAAATTCCCTATTGACCGTCACCTAGCTGCTAAACGCCGCACAGCCGGAATTACCGGCTAGCCTTTCGGCTAGCTCGATCTTTCTTAGTCAGGTGCTAGGGCGAGGGTATGCAGGTGGCGAGTAGTCAGCTAAAGCGATCACTTGCCTGATCTCGTCGTGCTTCACGTTGCAGCTGGTAAACGAATCGCTCGATTTGTCGCTGGGTCAAGCCACTGATGCGGTAAAAGCGCATTCCGCAAAAAGTCAGATCGAGTTTTTCATCGAAGACGACATGCCGTAATTCTGCAGCAGTAGTGATCGTGCCAAATGGCAATTTGGCCGACAGTTGATCGTATACCTGGCCCGCCTGTAGCCCTGTTTGCAGATTTCCCGGAAAGCTCAATTTGCATCCGGTGGCCGACATATCCAGTACTTTGCCTGATATGGGTTTCCGGATCGTCTTCCCGCTCAGCTCAGCGGCGATTGGCTGGCCATTGAGGGCTGCGCGAAATGCATTGCGACGTTGGTGGTAGAGGATCTGCTCGGGCATCGGCGCCCAGTAACAGCGCGCTTCATCCAGCTCGCCAATGTGTACCGAAGACTGAATGTCCCAGGCGATGCGCACTCCCTCGTAGTACCCCTCGACCTGAAACGGCTCACCGGACGCCATTAGTCGGTCACCATCGCTTGGAATCAGCTCGTCTAGGGCCACCCAGCCTTTTTCACGGTTGATCTCAATCAGATAGGTCTGATAGCGCTGGTTGCGCTCTAAAAATCGAAGCTGTAACGGAATGTGGTAATCGAGCAGCGGACGAAGGTTCGCGTGGATTTCGACTGCTGTCTTGAGAGTCTGAGGAGGCTGGGGACCTTCATCCTCGGCAAAAGGATTGGACACTTGATTGTGCTCTCCGGCATGTAAGACGTCAGCCGCATGATAGCAGTTTGATTCTGTTGAGCTGTATCTGGTTCAGGCTTGGCTGAGTGGCCGTTGGTAGGCGCTTCTAGCAGTAGATCCACGACGGTCGTACAGGTCGGGAGTCTGGCTGGTGCCCTGCAGAACCTTGAGCATGCTGCCTACAGCGCTCTGATTAGCACGTATCAGTTTACCGTTGCGCTCGTTCGCGTTTCGGCATGCTCCGAGTATTTCGTCGAGCTGGCTCGCCTGAGCGACGATATCTTCACCAATGGAAGATGCTGAGGCGAATGCAATAAGTCCGTTTCGGTCTGCGCTTAGTTGCGCTTTGGCGAGCGTTTGGCTCCGCATTGCTCCGTGCTGGCTGAGCAGCGCAAGCAATGCCTGCTTTTGCGTGAGCAACTGCTCCAGCCCGGCAAGATTTCGCTCTGCCAGGGCTTGGTATTCTGTATCTGTGAGCTCAAGAAGCTTACGGGCCGAGCCGATATCTTCAACAAGCTGCTGGAGCAATTCGGTGTCTTGCATTGTGGCCTCTAACGCATTCACGCTCGCCGGCACTTATCGCTAAGTATCAGTCGCCAAGTATCAGCGCTGGCTTTCAAATGCCAGTAGCTTGGACGCCACTCGCTGGCTGTCCACCTGATAGCTACCTTCGGCGATTGCCTGTTTGATCTGAGCAACACGCTCCTGATCCACAGCCGGCTGTTGATTGAGTTTTTCAGTGGTCTGCTGAAGCCGCTGCGCTTCTGGACTGAGTTGAATACTCTCGCCAGATACTGTAGTGCTGGTAGTGCTCTTTAGTGCTTCGGCATTCTGTTGAGCAGCTGGTCGCTCAGCGTTTTGGACAGTGCTGGTGCGACTGCTGCTGGATGAATTGACGGCACTGTTAGGCCGGTTGAACTCGATAGCCATGATCGAAACCTCGAATAAGTCAGGACGCTTGCCTGCTTTTCGGCAAAGCCAAGGGAAACTTTAGCTTTATTTCGAGCAGATGCAGCGCCGCAAACTTCAAGGACTACATTGCGACCTCCACCTGCCCGGGACCGATGACGCGCGCCTTGATCGTTCGGCCAGATCGTTGATTCTTGATGCGAATCTGCGTGCCGAGGGCGCCATCGGATAAAGCTTCTCCAGGCATTCTCACATTAATCGACGAATTTTTCGCGGTGATTACTACCTGGTCGCCTTTGCGAATTATTTCTGCAGCCGAGATATAGGCGGGCGGTAGGACCTGATCAGGAAGGGCGGGGCGGCTCACCTTGTTGCCCAGCACTTGATCAAACGCCGTGAGGTAGCCTTGATTCAGCAGGCTCACGTCCCGTTCAGCAAGAGTGACGTCTGCCTGTTGGATGATGGTGTCACGCGCCAGTGGTCGGCGGGCGACGATTACGTCGCGGTAAAGATGAACCTGCGCTGGCACGAAGACAGACCAGGGCGCAGTGCCTGTACAACTGACCCTGACGGTTGTGCGGCCGACCGGCTGTGCGGGGCTTTCAAGCTTCGCCTGCAATGGTTGGTCGCAGGCGGCGAGCCGCAGGCGCGGGTCCAGTCGGTTGACTTCTATTTCATGCCGGGCCTGAATTTGACTACGCTGCAAATAGTTGCCTACTTCCTGCTCAAGAAACTCGCGGGTAGCGTCGATAAGCTGTTCAGGTCGCGTAATGCTTGCTGCGTCAGCCAGCTGGACGAGGCCGCAAAGAATCGGTATCAGGAACGCTTGCTTAAGCGCCTTGCATGGATGCCGGAAAATAGTCATCTGTGTATTCATGTCATGGCAGAAGCAAAGGGCGTGCCGTTAGCTCACAGCCTGTGACGTGTGACATTAACAATCGCAAGCACGAGGGAACTGGCATGGCCGGTGTATTGGATTCGGTTAACCAGCGTACCCAGCTGGTCGGGCAGAATCGTCTGGAGCTACTGTTGTTCAGGCTCGATGACAAGCAGCTGTACGGCATCAACGTATTCAAGGTCAAAGAGGTGCTGCAATGTCCGCGTCTGACCATCATGCCCAGGTCAAGCCCGGTCGTGCGTGGGGTTGCCAACATCCGCGGTAATACTCTGTCGATCCTCGACCTGTCTTTGGCGACTGGAAAACCAGCCCTGCAAGACCTGCCCAACAGCTTTGCGATCATCGTCGAATACAACACCAAGGTGCTCGGCTTCCTGGTGCGCTCGGTCGAACGAATTGTGAATATGAACTGGGAGTCGATCCTTCCTCCACCGAAGGGCGTAGGAAACGATCATTATTTGACGGCCGTTACTCACCTGGACGGCCAGATGGTCGAGATCATCGATGTCGAGAAAGTCCTGGCTGAAGTGGCGCCAGTATCCGAACAGCTTTCGGTGAGCATTGCGGACGAGGAGACCAGCAGCAAGGCTTCGACCAGTAGAGTGTTGATCGTCGATGATTCGTCCGTTGCACGGAAACAGATCATTCGTTGTCTACAGAATCTGGGCATTGAAGTTGTCGCGCAGAATGACGGGCGCCAGGCATTGACCTATCTGCAAAAGCTGGTTGCAGATGGCAAGAAGCCGTCGGACGAATTCGTGATGATGATTTCCGACATCGAGATGCCAGAGATGGACGGATACACGCTAACGACAGAAGTGCGGCAAGATCCTGCCATGCGTGACATCCATATCCTGCTGCATACTTCATTGTCTGGGGTATTCAATCAGAGCATGGTCAAACGAGTTGGTGCTGACGATTTTCTTGCCAAGTTTCAGGCGGATGATCTGGCCAACCGAGTAATAGAACGGATCCGGGCTACGGATAGGAAATGAGGCGTCGTCCTCTCATTACGACTGGTGGGCTTTATTAGTGTCAGATGATCCGGATTTCGATCAGTTCCGCGTCTTCCTCGAGAAGACTTGCGGCATTCTGCTGGGCAACAACAAGCAGTACCTCGTCTCCAGCAGGCTAAATAAGCTGATGGAGCAGCAGGGCCTCAAGACCGTGGGTGATCTGGTCAGGAAGATCCAGGCCCAGCCACGTAGTGGCTTGCGCGAGCAGGTCGTCGATGCGATGACGACCAATGAGACGCTCTGGTTTCGGGATACATACCCGTTCGAGGTAATGCGCAGTCGCGTGCTACCTGAGCTGCTCAAAAGCGCGCCAGGGCAGCGCTTGCGTATATGGTCTGCCGCCTGTTCTTCAGGCCAGGAGCCCTATTCGTTGTCGATGACCGTCGACGAATTCGAGCGCAACAGTCCGAGTCAGCCCAAGACGGCTGTGCAGATCGTGGCGACCGAACTTTCTGGAACAATGCTTGCGGCTTCCAAAGCAGCCGAATACGACAGCCTGGCGATCGCTCGTGGGTTGTCGAGCGAGCGCTTGCAGCGATATTTCGATGTAAAGACGCCCGGTCGTTGGGTGGTGAAGCCGGCAGTCCGAAGCCGCGTCGAATTTCGTGTGCAGAACCTGCTAGATAGCTATGCGGTACTTGGAAAGTTCGACATCGTGTTCTGCCGCAATGTGCTCATCTATTTTTCGGCAGACGTGAAGAAAGATATTCTCAAACGGATCCACGCGACCTTGAAGCCGGGTGGTTATCTGTTTCTCGGCGCGTCTGAGGCATTAAACGGCCTGCCAGAGCTGTACCAAATGGTTCAGTGCAGCCCGGGAATCATCTATAAGGCCAAGTAGCCATTCGTCCAGGCGAGACGGCGGCAGAAAACCGTCATCGCGCAGCGCATAACCGGCAACGAACTGGTAATTCGTTGCCGCTTTTGACGTCTTACCCCTCGCGCCATCCTGTAAATCCCTTACAAATCATAGACCTGATTAAATGGCACGGCCTTTGCTATACGTTTGCTAAGCAGACTGTATCCGGCAGAGGGCCAGATCATGAGCATCAGTTTCGACAAGGCACTTGGCATCCACGAAAAAGCGCTTGGTTTTCGCGCTCAACGCGCAGAAGTGCTCGCAAACAATATCGCCAACGCCGACACCCCTAACTACAAAGCCAGGGACCTCGAGTTCGGCTCTGTACTCGCTGCTCAGCAAAGCAAAAATCAAGGCGGTTTTGGTGTCGCTACCACCAGTAGCAAGCACATAGCGGCCCAAGGGATGGAAATTGCCGATCCCGGTTTGCGATTTCGAACGCCTGCACATGCATCGCTCGACCAGAACACTGTAGACGCTCAGGTAGAGCAGGCAGCCTATGCCGAAAATGCTATCGACTTTCAAGCAAGTTTCACCTTGCTCAACAGTAAGTTCAGGGGGCTGATGAGCGCCCTGCGCGGCGAATAAGAGGAGCGAAAGCCATGTCCCTTAGCAGCGTATTCAATATTGCCGGCAGCGGCATGAGTGCTCAGAGCACGCGCCTGAACACAATTTCCAGCAACATTGCCAACGCCGAAACGGTGTCGTCCAGCGTTGACCAGACCTACCGCGCACGGCACCCGGTTTTCGCAACCATGCTCCAGCAGGCGAATGGTCAGCCGGACCAATCGCTCTTCGCCGAGCAGAATCAGGCAGGTGCTGGGGTTCAGGTGCTTGGTGTGGTTGAAGACCAGAGTGAGCTACAGGCGCGCTATGAGCCTAATCATCCGGCAGCGAATGAAGAAGGGTACGTGTACTACCCGAACGTCAATGTCGTTGAAGAGATGGCTGACATGATTTCCGCGAGCCGTTCATTCCAGACTAACGCCGAGTTGATGAACACGGCCAAGACCATGCTTCAGAAAGTTCTGACCCTGGGTCAGTAACCTTACGAGAGATAGCCATGAGCACGACAGGCGGCGTTAGCGGTACCGGTTCGGTAATGGACCAGTACCAGATCAAAGATCGCGAAGTAAAAAGCAATGATCTCGGCAAGAACGAGTTTCTTGAATTGCTGGTGACCCAGCTGAACAACCAGAACCCGCTGGAGCCGCAGGAGAACGGCGAGTTCATTGCCCAGCTTGCGCAGTTCAGTACCGTGGAAGGAGTGGAGAAACTGAACTCGAGCATGGAAACCATGCTGTCGGGGTATCAATCCTCCCAGGCGCTGCAAGCATCCTCGCTGGTCGGTCGTAAAGTTATCGTGCCAACCGATAAGGCTGTTGTGGACACCAGTGAAACATTCAAGGCCAGCATCGTGCTGCCGACGACGAGCAGCAACGTGGCGGTCAACGTCTATGACAGCTCAGGTACTGCAGTGAATCGGATCAACATGGGGGCCCAAGAGGCCGGCAATGTTTCATTCATGTGGGATGGCAAGGACTCGAGTGGCAAAACATTGCCACCGGGTACATACCGATTCGAAGCGCAGGCCACTTATCAAGGCGAGACGAAAGGGTTGTACACCATGCTTCCCGCCAATGTAGATAGCGTCACTCTTGGGCAGAACGGCGGGGAGCTGCAGCTCAACCTGGCCGGTGTGGGCAGTATTGGACTGTCGAAAGTCCAGGTCATTGGTCAGTAACCGCCGGCGCGCCCGGTAACAGGAGCAGTTCATGTCGTTCAATATCGGCCTCAGCGGCATGCGTGCCGCCAGCAAAGATCTCAATGTCACAGGTAACAACATCGCGAACGCTGGCACGGCGGGCTTCAAGCAGTCCCGCGCGGAATTTGCGGATGTGTATGCCTCGTCGGTGCTCGGCACCGGCAAGAACCCGCAAGGCAGCGGCGTGTTGTTGGCTAACGTTTCTCAGCAGTTCAACCAGGGCAATATCAACTACACGCAGAATGCACTGGACCTGGCAATCAACGGCAACGGCTTTTTTCAGGTCAGTAACAACGGCGCGCTGAGCTATACCCGCGCCGGTTATTTCGGTACTGACAAGGTAGGTAACCTGGTCGATAACTTTGGCTACAAGCTCCAGGGTTACTCTGTTGACGGCAACGGCAACATCCAGACTGGCCAAGTGAGCGACCTGAAAATTCAGACTGCCAGCCAGGAGCCCAAAGCTACTACCAAGGTCACCCAAGGATTCAACCTAAACTCTACCAATATCGAGCCGATCAACACGCCGTTCGATCCGGCCGACCCGTTGAGTTACAACTCCTCAACATCGACCAACGTTTTCGATGAGCAGGGTAATTCCCACGTCATGACGCAATACTTCGTCAAGACCGGTACCGCTAACACGTGGCAGATGCATGTACTCGTGAATGGGCGAAACCCGTCGGATCCCGTCAACAGCACGGCGCCAAGCACGACGAACCTGGAATTCAGCCCCTCCGGTACCCTTGTCAACCCGGCCAGCGGAAGCACTCCCATTGCGGGCTGGCAGCCTGCGGTCAAGAATACTGATGGCAGCTGGTCCCTGAATAACGCTGCTCCGGCCGCGGGTCTCGACATGACCATCGACATGCGCGGTTCGACTCAATACGCCAGCTCGTTCGCCGTCAACAATGTGAGTCAGGATGGTTACACCACAGGTGAACTGGCCGGTCTTGAAATCAGCGAAACCGGCGAAATCTTCGCCCGCTATACCAATGGCCAGTCCAAGGTACAGGGGCAGATCATTCTGGCTAACTTCGCCAACGTTCAAGGATTAACGCCGGTAGGTAAAACCCAGTGGGTGCAATCGTTCGACTCTGGCGAACCCGTGCGCAACCCGCCGGGTAGCGGCACGCTAGGCTCGCTTCAGGCGGGTGCCCTTGAGGATTCCAACGTCGAGCTATCAGACCAGCTCGTCAACCTGATCGTGGCTCAGCGTAACTATCAGGCGAACGCCAAGACCATCGAAACTGAAAGCGCGATTACCCAGACGATCATCAATCTGCGTTGATGATGATTGCTCAAGCCGCACCGAGGCGGCGGTAAATTGCCGTCTCGCTTTTACAAGGTCCATCAGGGCCTTTTTTTTTGCGATAAATTCTCTGTGAATCAACAATTTAAGTTTCGATTATTGCGGTGGCACGTCTATTGCTTAGTTGGTGTATGTAGATCTGGTTTGCGTCAATTAGCGTGTTTCGGAGGTTCGATGGACAAGATGCTCTATGTGGCAATGACGGGGGCGAGCCAGAACGCTCGGGCCCAGCAGGCGCATGCCAACAACCTGGCAAACATCTCGACTACGGGCTTTCGTCGCGACTTCGAACAGGCGCGATCGATGCAGGTGTTCGGCGACAGTTTCCCTGCTCGGGTTTATGCAATGACTGAGCGCCCTGGTACCGATTTCAGCTCAGGCACGCTCCAGGAAACCGGGCGGGATCTGGATGTGGCGGTCGAGGGCGACGGCTGGATCGCCGTGCAAGCGCCTGACGGTAGCGAAGCCTATGCCCGTACCGGCAGCCTTAATGTCGACACCCTCGGAATGCTTAGGACCGGAGACGGACTGCCGGTTCTCGGCAATGCCGGGCCGATTGCTGTGCCGCCAGACGAGAAAATCGACATTGGCGCGGACGGCTCTATCAGCATTCGAGCACTGGGTGAGAACCCTAGTGTCGTCGTCGGTGTAGACCGTCTGAAGCTCGTGAACCCCGACCCGAAGCAGTTGGAGAAGGGTACCGATGGCCTGATTCGAATGAAGACCGGTGAGCCTGTGGAGGCTGACGCTGCGGTTCGCGTGACCTCGGGATTTCTTGAAGCCAGCAACGTCAATGCCGTGGCCGAGATGACGTCGATGCTCGCGCTGTCCCGCCAGTTCGAGCTTCACGTGAAAATGATGCGTACTGCCGAAGAAGATGGTGCCGCTGCGGCCCGAGTCTTGCAGATCAGCTAAACAAACTAGGCGGCGCGCCCGAATTCCGGCGCACGAGGAGAAGAACATGCTTCCAGCACTGTGGGTCAGCAAGACCGGTTTGTCCGCACAGGACATGAACCTGACCACCATTTCCAACAACCTGGCTAACGTGTCCACCACCGGCTTCAAGAAAGACCGGGCCGAATTCCAGGACTTGCTCTATCAGATCCGCCGTCAGCCGGGCGGCCAGTCCACTCAGGACAGCGAGCTGCCCTCAGGCCTCCAGCTTGGTACGGGTGTTCGCATCGTCGGTACGCAGAAGCAATTCACTGCTGGCAGCCTGCAAACGACCGAGCAACCGCTCGATATGGCGATCAACGGCCGCGGCTTCTTTCAGGTCCTGCTGCCAGACGGCACGGTTTCCTACTCGCGTGACGGCAGCTTCCATCTGAATGCCGAAGGCCAGATCGTAACGTCCAACGGCTATGCCCTGGAGCCTGCGATCGTCGTGCCGCCGGAAACCCAGACATTTACCGTTGGCGAAGACGGCACTGTCTCCGTGACGACCCTCGGCAATCCGGCTCCGCAGATCATCGGCAACCTGCAGACCGCTGACTTCGTCAACCCGGCGGGCCTGCAAGCCATGGGCAGCAACCTGTTTCTGGAGACCGCAGCGAGTGGTGCTCCCCAGGTGAGCACTCCTGGCCTCAACGGCCTGGGCACCGTACTGCAGAACACATTGGAAAACTCCAACGTCAGCGTCGTTGAAGAACTGGTGAACATGATCACCACTCAGCGCGCCTACGAGATGAACTCGAAAGTCATCTCCACGGCCGACCAGATGCTGTCTTTCGTTACCCAGCAGCTGTAACAGCTGTTAGCCGCTGGATTGAGGTGATTATGCGCCGCTTGATGATTGTCCTTCCGCTGATGTCTGCCGTGATCCTGACCGGTTGCGTGGCGCCGGCCCCGAAGCCTAATGACCCGTACTACTCCCCGGTACTGCCGCGTACTCCGCTGCCGGCTGCGCAGAACAACGGGGCGATATATCAGGCTGGCTTCGAGACCAACCTGTATGACGATCGTAAGGCTTATCGGGTTGGGGACATCATTACGGTCACGCTCAACGAGAAGACCCAGGCGAGCAAGAACTCGAACTCGAAGATCTCCAAGGACAGCAGTGCCAACATCGGTCTCGGGTCGTTGTTTGGCGGCGCGGTTGCAATAGCCAATCCGCTGGCCGGCAGCGGTCTGCTTACCGGCGACAAGCTGGGCCTGGGTGCGGAATACGATGCGTCACGTGATACATCCGGTTCCGGTCAGGCAGGGCAGAGCAACAGTCTCTCCGGTTCGATCACCGTGACCGTCTCGGACGTATTGCCCAACGGCATCCTGGCGATCCGCGGTGAGAAGTGGATGACGCTGAATACCGGCGACGAGCTGGTGCGCATAGCTGGACTAGTGCGCTCGGACGATATCGCCACCGATAACACCGTTCCTTCAACCCGTATCGCTGATGCACGCATTACCTACTCTGGCACCGGCGCCTTCGCCGATGCCAGCCAGCCCGGTTGGCTGGACCGTTTCTTCATCAGCCCGTTGTGGCCGTTCTAAAGCAGGTGCACGCAATGAAATTGTTCAGCTCGATCGTAGTTGCCGTGCTGTGCCTGGCCGCCGTTCCGGTTCATGCCGAGCGGCTAAAGGACATCGCAACCATCCAGGGCGTGCGTAGCAACCAGTTGATCGGCTACGGCCTGGTGGTCGGCCTGAACGGCAGTGGCGATCAGACCACACAGACGCCATTCACCGTGCAGACCTTCAACAACATGATGGCGCAGTTCGGTATCAAGGTTCCCGCCGGCGGCAACGTTCAGCTCAAGAACGTGGCTGCCGTGTCGATCCATGCCGATCTGCCAGCATTTGCCAAACCCGGCCAGACGATCGACATCACCGTATCGTCTATCGGCAACGCCAAGAGCCTGCGCGGCGGTAGCTTGCTGATGGCTCCGCTTAAAGGTATTGACGGCAACGTATACGCCATCGCCCAAGGCAACCTGGTCGTCGGTGGCTTCGATGCGGGTGGTGCGGATGGTTCGCGCATTACCGTCAACATTCCTTCAGCGGGTCGTATCCCGGGCGGCGCAACGGTCGAGCGGCCGGTGCCGAGCGCGTTCAATCAGGGCAGCACGCTGACCATGAACCTCAATCGTCCGGACTTCACCACCGCCAAGAACATCGTTGACCACATCAATGAACTGCTTGGCCCAGGCGTGGCGCAGGCCCTCGACGGCGGCTCGATCAGCATCACCGCACCTCTGGATCCGAGCCAGCGCGTCGATTATCTGTCGATCCTGGAAAACCTCGAAGTCGATGTGGGTCAGGCAATCGCCAAGGTCATCATCAACTCGCGTACCGGTACCATCGTGATTGGTCAGAACGTGCGGGTTCAGCCAGCTGCGGTGACGCATGGCAGCCTGACCGTGACCATTTCCGAAGATCCGCAGGTCAGTCAGCCGAATCCGCTTTCGGACGGCCAGACAGTTGTCGTGCCCAACTCAAAGGTGAAAGCCGAGCAGGAAGCCAAGCCGATGTTCAAGTTCGGCCCCGGCACAACGCTCGACGAGATCGTTCGCGCTGTGAATCAGGTTGGTGCTGCCCCCAGTGATTTGATGGCAATTCTGGAAGCGCTCAAGCAAGCCGGTGCGCTGCAAGCCGACCTGATCGTTATCTGAGGAACGAGACATGGAAAATCGTCTGGGACTGGGTCGTCGCACGCCTGACAGCGGTAGTTACTCCGACCTGAATCGGCTGAATCAGCTCAAGGTGGGCAAGGACCGCGACGGGGCCGAGAACGTGCGCAAGGTCGCGCAGGAATTCGAATCCTTGTTCATGAACGAGATGCTCAAGTCGATGCGTGCAGCGACTGAGGTTCTGTCCAAAGACAACCCGCTCAACAGCCAGGCGAGCAAGCAGTACCAGGACATGCACGACCAACAGCTCTCGGTCACCCTGTCCAAAGAAGGCGGCGGTATTGGGCTTGCCGACGTGCTGATCCGCCAGTTGAGCAAGGATCAGAAGCCAGACGAGAAGCCCAACCCCTTTGCCCAGGTCGCGCAGACCGAGGGCGCCAAGTGGTCGAGTAACCCTAATGCCAATGCGACGCTCGCCAAGGTGGACCCGGCTCGCAATGACTCTCAGTTGTTGAATCAGCGCCGTCTGGCACTGCCTGGCAGGCTGGCCGAGCGTGCGCAAGCGGATGTGGCTGCGACTGCGACGAGTCCTCAGGTCGATCAGGCCAACCAGGCTGGCGTCACTCAGCCGCTGGTGGCCATTGACTGGAAGCCGGCAACCGCCTTCGCCGCCCCCAAGGAAGCGGCCTTGACCGTCAATGGTGTCGAGGCGACCGCGCCCAGCGCACCGAGCAAGACGCGCTTCAGCTCTCCCGCAGAATTCATCGCGACCATGCTGCCTATGGCGGAGAAGGCGGCCAAGCGTCTCGGCGTTGAGCCACGTTTCCTAGTGGCACAGGCTGCGCTGGAAACAGGTTGGGGCAAGTCGATGATCAAGCAGAAGGACGGCAGCAACAGCCACAACCTGTTTGGTATCAAGGCGAATGGCTGGAGCGGTGAGTCGGCAAAAGTCACCACGACCGAATACGTGAACGGCAAAGCGACCAAGCAGGTGGCCGGTTTCAGGGCTTACGACTCGTTCGAGCAGAGCTTCAACGATTACGTACGTCTGCTTGAGAACAACGAGCGCTACAAGCCGGCGATACAAGTGGCCAGCGTTTCCGGCGACTCCGAGCGGTTCGTCAATGAATTGCAGCGGGCCGGTTACGCGACCGATCCTCAGTACGCGAACAAGATCAACCAGATCGCTCGCAAGGTGCAGACCTATCAGACAATCGCCGACGCCAGCACGTCGCCCGCAATGCGGACTAGAGGTTAATCATGGCTGACCTACTGAATATTGGCCTGTCCGGCCTGAGCGCCAGCAAGAGCCAGCTCTCCATCACCGGCCATAACATCAGCAACGTCAACACGCCCGGCTACAGTCGCCAGGACGCATCCCAGGCTACCCGCGTGCCTCAGTTCAGCGGGGCAGGGTACGTGGGTTCTGGTACGACGCTTGTGGAAATCCGCAGAACCTACAGTGAGTTTCTGACCAGCCAACTGCGGAGCAGTACCTCGCTGAGCAGTGATGTTGAATCCTATAAAGGCCAGATTGACCAGCTGGACTCTCTGCTCGCGGGGAGCACGACGGGCATCACGCCCTCCCTGCAGAAATTCTTCTCAGCATTTCAGACGGCTGCGGAAGATCCAGCCAATATTCCTGCGCGGCAGCTGGTGCTGGCCGAAGCAGAAGGGCTGGCACGCCGGTTCAACACCGTATCGGATCGCCTGACCGAGCAGAACAATTTCACCAACAAGCAGATGTCAGCGGTGACCGATCAGGTCAATCGACTTGCTGGGACCATAGGCAGCCTCAACCAGGCTATCGCTACCGCGTCTGCAAACGGCAAGCAGCCTAACGACCTGCTCGACAAGCGTGACGAGGCGGTTAGACAGCTGTCGACTTACATCGGCGTCACCGTCACTCCGCAAGATGACAACAGCTTCAACGTGTCCGTAGGTACTGGTCAGCCATTGGTGGTGGGCAGCACTGTCAGCCGTCTGGAGGTTGTACCGGGGCAAAGCGATCCTAACCGTCATGAAATTCAGTTTGTCAGTGGTAACTCCAGGCAAGGCATTACTTCGCAGATCAGCGGCGGGGAGTTGGGTGGCCTGATCCGCTACCGGGAAGACGTGCTGGATTCGACGATGAACTCGCTTGGCCGCTTGGCTCTGGCGGTCAGTGATCAGGTCAACTCGCAGCAGTCGCAGGGGTTGGATCTGAAAGGGCAGGTCGGTGAAGCGCTTTTCGGCGACTACAACGCAGCGTCATTGGCAGGCTTGCGGGCGACTGCGTTCAGCAGCAACACCTCGGCAGCAGACGCATCGCTCAGTATCACCAACACTGAAAACCTGACGATCAGTGACTATCGTATGGAATTCGATGGCACCAACTACTCGGCCCGGCGGTTGAGTGACAACGCCAGCATCGCAGTCAGTACCAACGCTGGTCCTCCCGCATACCTCAGCTTCGCCGATAATGCCGGCAAGGACCAGGGGTTCACGGTGGCTATCAGCGGCACGCCGAACGCGGGTGACAAGTTTTCGCTGCAGCCAACGCGACGTGGCGCTACCGACATCAAAACGGTTCTGGATCAGGCAGATCAGCTGGCGTTCGCAGCGCCAGTGCGGGCACAGAGCAATCTGCAGAACATTGGCAATGGCGCGATCAGCCAACCTGAAACCTCAGCAGCGGTGAATATCGACACGCTGAAGGCAGCGCTTTCATCCGCGATCACCCTGACCTATAACAATGGGACTCCGCCAACCATCAGCGGGACAGGCGTCACTCAGGTAAGTCCAGCCGTCTTTACGCCTGGGCAGACCAACGAGTTAGCGGTGATGATCGATGGCCACAGTTTTAAATTCACAGTCAGTGGCCGTCCGCAGCAAGGCGACACCTTCACGATCGGTTTCAACCAGAATGGCGTTTCGGATAACCGGAACGCATTGAAGATGGTTGATCTTCAGACCAAGCAAACGATTGGAGTCGACGCCGGTGTGGCTGGGTCGGGTAAGAGCTTTACCGATGGTTACGGCGAACTGGTCGAGCGTGTCGGCACGCTTACCGCTCAAGCGCGAATGGACAGCGATGCAACAGGGGCGATTCTCAAACAAGCTACCGATAACCGTGATTCGCTCTCGGCAGTCAACCTCGACGAGGAGGCGGCCAACCTGATCAAATTTGAGCAGTACTACAACGCGTCTGCCCAAATCATTCAAGTTGCGCGCACCATGTTCGATACATTGATAAGCACCTTCAGGTAACAGGCCCGATCATGCGCATCTCGACCTTGCAAGCGTTCAATAATGGCGTCAATGGCATACAGCGAAACTATGCCAACGCCACACGAACACAAGAGCAGATCAGTACAGGCAATCGGATCCTGACACCGGCAGACGACCCCGTGGCATCGGTGCGCCTCTTGCAGCTCGAGCAGCAACAGAACGTGCTGAGTCAGTACGACTCGAACCTCACGGCGGCGAAGAACAGCCTGACCCAGGAGGAAGTGACGCTTAACTCGGTTAACACAGTCCTTCAGCGCGTGCGTGAATTGACCGTGCAGGCGGGCAATGGGTCGCTTGACCCGCAAGACCGCAAGGCAATCGCCTCAGAGTTGGGCGAGCGGGAAGACGAACTACTGTCACTGATGAACACGCGCAATGCGCGAGGCGAGTATCTGTTCTCAGGTTTCCAGGGCAAGACCCAGCCCTTCGTCCGTGGTCCTGACGGAAGCTATAGCTATCAGGGTGACGAAGGTCAGAGGAAACTTCAGGTCGCCAGCTCGCTGAACATCGCTATCAGCGACAACGGCAAATCGGTCTTCCAGTCTGTAACCAACGCTGGGCGTCTGTCGATGAGTCCTTCGGCCGACATGATCGTTGCGCCAGCGGTGCGGCTGTCGGCGCCTCTGGTCGATGATGAGGTTGCCTTTGCGGCTTCTGGTTTTCCTGCAACTGGAATTGAGATTCGCTTTGCGGACCCGGCTGATCCTAAGAAATATGAAATTTACGAAGTGGGTGGTGCTACAGCTCTAAGTGCCGGTCGGTTGGATGAGGATGACGACTCAAGCGATAAGATCGTATTCCGGGGTATGACGATTCATGTCGATGGCGTCCCGAGCGGATCGGAAACCTTCACGGTCAACAGAAATGGAGAGGAGAAACAGGGCATCCTGGATACTATCGCGGGCCTGCGCAAGGCCTTGGAAAGCCCTACTACCGGCAACACAGGTGTACGCGACGCCGTTGCGGTGGCTTTGACCAACCTCGACCACGGTATGGTCAGCGTCGACCAGGCACGCGGCAATATTGGTGCCCGCTTGAACGTCATCGAAACGACGCAGACTGACAACGAGGATGTTGCGCTGGTCAACAAAGGCGTCCAGGCCGAGCTGCGTGAGCTTGATTATGCCGAGGCGTTGTCTCGCTTATCCATGCAGACAGTTGTGCTTGAGGCTGCTCAGCAGAGCTATGTGAAGATTGCGGGGTTGAGTCTGTTCAACGTGATGCGTTGATCCGCTGGGCTCAGGGTGAGGCATCGGTCACGGAACGGTGTCTTCGGTTTGACATGTCATTGTTCCGGCTTAGAGTGGTGGCTGCGGCGCATGGAGTACCGCGCTGTTAATCCAATACTCATAAGGACATGAAAAAATGATTAAAACTCTCCTTTCTGCAACTGTTTTCGCGATGCTCGCTGGCCTTTCTGTCAACAGCTATGCAGCGAAAGCAGATCCCGCCACAACCGCTTCAGCGGCCATTGTCCAGACGGCCCCAATCAACCTGAATGCTGCCGACGCCGAGACTCTGACCCGCGAGCTGAAGGGCATTGGCCAGACAAAAGCGAAAGCCATTGTCGAGTATCGCGAAACCCACGGTGCCTTCAGCTCCGTTGACGAACTACTCGAAGTAAAGGGAATAGGCGCAGCGACATTGGAAAAGAACAGGGCCAAGCTCAGTTTGAATTGATGGTTCCTAATTGAGTAGAAAAAACCGGTCGAAAGACCGGTTTTTTTTTTGTTTAAAGATCCTCAGCCGAGGCTTTTTTCTCGAAAGCGATCCGGGCCGTCCACTACTGCATCAATATTTCTTCCGGAACGAGGGGGCCGCAAGTTTGTCTTCTTTAAAGCTATTGGGCAGAAGGGGAATGTCAATTTTCTAGCCAATTTTTGCCTTTAATGCGTTTGGCATATTGCGGTTATGCATCTTGAGATTCTGTTATTCCCCGGTTGAGTTCGATAGGTATTAGATCCAGTGGAGATCATAACGTACTGTTTTTAAGAGTAATTTTGGTGGGTATAAACTCATTGATCGGGATGTAACCCTCGTCAGCCGGGCGTCTCCGGCAATCATTCAGAACCGTTCACACAGTTATACACAAGGTCTGTGGGTAATTAGGCAACGCTGTTTGGGCGCGGGTCTAGGAGGAATCATCGATGAAAGCACCTTGGAAATTCCTGAAGTACCTGCCAATGGCGCGGGGTGTGCTGGCCCGGGGAAGGCTGCCGGTCGTGCTTCTGGCCGTTGCGCGCAAGCGATCAGCCAAGGGCGGCGGTCTGATCAAGGGCCTGCGTGAAGACCTCGGCCTACTGCAGGCGCTCTGCGTAGCGTGGTGGCGAGGCGAGTACAGGGCCATCAGCAAACCTGCTCTGGTCGCTGTGGTTGCTGGTCTGCTGTACTTTCTATCGCCATTGGACGCCATCCCAGATTGGATCCCGGGTCTGGGTTTCGTTGATGATCTAGCCGTCCTGGCTTGGGTCATGCGCAAATGGGCCGATGAACTTCAAGCGTTCCGCGCGTGGAAAGATCGTCAGTCAGCTGATGTGCTGGCAGACATCAACCGTTTGCCTGACCCTGACGAGCCGATGGTAGATGAGGTAGGGCGTGCACGAGGCGCCTAGGTGCGGTACTGGACGCCTGAGTCTGCGGTGCGCTGAACACCGTTGAGCCTTTTCATTCTTTAGTGCGTGATCGTCCGCTAAAAAAAACCGCTCACACTGTTAACATCCCCTTTCATTCACGGGAACAATGAACGGGGTAGCGGATGAGCGTCCAGATCATCATGCGTGACGGTGTGCCTGAATACGCTGTGCTGCCTTGGGACGATTACCAGCGTTTGCTAGGTGCTCAAAGTCCTGGCGCGGCTGTGCCAGCGGCGACCAATTGCCCTGCTGCACTCCCACGGTTCGATGAACTGGCCGTTATCCGGGATAAGAAGGGCATGACCCAGGATGCCCTCGCGCGGTCAGCCGGCATAAGCCCTGTCTATCTGAACCTCATCGAATCCGGCCAGCGCGACCCAGGGGAACCGATACGCCGCGCATTGGCCCGAGCGCTGGAGATCGAGGGATGGGAGCAACAAGCGTGAAGGATGGCGCCCCGTCAGCGCGCATCAGCAGGCAGCACTGGCAGGCTCTGCTTAATGAATTGGCCGATGCTCGACGTCAACATCATCTAGTAACTTATCGCGCATTGGTGGAGCGTCTGCAGCTCCCGGTTCCCGCGATGCAAACCCTTACTGCTGCGCTTGAATACCTGGCGGCGCTTGATGCCCGCGCTGATCGGCCTTTGCGCAGTGCTTTGGTCATAAGCCAGGGTGCGAGCCGATTACCCAAAACTGGATTCTTCGAATGTGCCACACGCCTAGGGCGGTTTTCCGGTCCTGCAGATGGCGCGGCTGCTGCTTCCTGGCACGCCGGCGAAGTAGCGCGCGTGTTCGAGTTTGATTATCCGGAGATTCCCTGATGCTGCATAAAGTACGGGCGCGTGCAGGTTATCTGGCCGCACGCAAATTGATGAGCGCTCGATGGGCGGTCCAGCATCCGAGAATATGGGGTTGGATCGAAGGCCAATTTTCCCGCATGGCCGCGATTGGTGACCCTAAGGCTCAAAGCTTCTACGGCCATATTTTGCTCTTCCGCGGGCAGGGATATGGTGCGCGGCAGGAAGGTATTCGGCTGCTGCGTCTAGCTGCCGAGAAAGGCGATGCCAAGGCCGCTTACCAGATGGGCGTCATCAGCCTTAGCGAGGATGCCACTCACGGACCGGACGGAGCAAAGGCAGCACACTGGTGGACGCTGGCGGTGGAGGCGGGACACCCGTTGGCGGCAACACGACTGGCTCAGCTCTATCTCGCCGGCGGCCACGGCTTGGAGCGAGACGTACAGAAGGCCGAGCATTACAAGGCCAGCGCCGCCAAGCTGGGGCTCTGATCTTCAGCTACATGGAGCGTCGGCTCGACAACGTATAGGCTGTAACCTGGTTTCAGCTTGGCTTGGCGTTTGGCTTCCGACGCAAGCCCGGCCAGCAGCGAAGCGTCCAAGGTGTCTCCAGCCTCGGGCTTCAGCGGAACGGCACCGACTGAGAGAGAGAGCAGGGGATAGCGCTGTGACCCGCCTTGGCGCGCTTCAGCTATGAAGCAGCCTTCAGCCAGATGCTCGCTACGATAAAACCTTCTGCAACGTATCTCGAAGGTATCGAACAACCGCTCGATTCTTGATGACCAATCTTCGGATTCGATGACGAGCATGAAGTCGTCGCCGCCGATGTGTCCGACGAAATCAGCCCCGGAATCGATCAGTTCATTAAGGCACTGCGCCAGGCACAGCAGAATCTCATCGCCCTTTGCGTAACCGTAAAGGTCGTTGAAGGGCTTGAAGTTATCGATGTCCACATAGCAGATGATAGCTTCGCGGCGATGACGCAACAGGCGCGCCAAACATTGCTGAATCGGAACGTTGCCGGGTAATAAGGTCAGTGGGTTTGCATGTTGAGCCTGGCGTACTTTCATTTCGGTAATCAGCTTGAGTACGTCTATCACCCGACCCAGTCCGTGGTAGAGGCCATTGATCGTGATGATGAACTCTTCATCGATGCGTTGGCGGGCTCTGCTGGTCAGTAGCCGGCTGACCTGCTGCAAGGAATGCCCAAGCTCGACCGCGAGAAAATCGCCAGTCATCAGCTTCGCAATTGGTTTGCGAGTCAGCAGATCGGTGGCAAAGGGTTTGAGCAGCGCTTCCGACAGCAGATTTCTGTGAACGATGCCGACGGGCGCGCCCGTTTCGTCAAGCACCGCAACTGAGTTGAGGCTTGGCTGCTGTCGGAACATTGCCAGCACTTCGCCGGCCGGGTGAGTCGTAGCAATCGCAGACTGCTTCAGAACCAAATCAGACAGGCCAGGCTGATCGTCGCTGAGCGAATCCTCGCGAGTGCTGGCGTTTGGCAGCAGAACGCTGGCATCCAAGTGCGCCTGCTCTTCTGGCCGTCCCAGCAGATACCCCTGGACCAGATCGATGCCCATGTCCGCAAGAATCTCAAGCTCTTCACTCAACTCGATGCCTTCTGCGATGACCACGGCGCGCGAAGCTCGGGCGATCTTCATGATCGACTCGACGAATTCGCGTTTGACAGGGTCCCGGTGGATGCCATCAATGAAGTAGCGATCGATCTTTACGTAGTCGGGCCGCAACTCAGACCACATACGCAAGCCGGAATAGCCCGCGCCCAGATCGTCGAGCGCGATGGAGAAACCCATATCACGGTAGTGATGCAGCGCGGCATCCAACAATTCGAAGTCATCGGTGGGGGTTTGCTCGGTCAGCTCGATCACGACGTTGTCCGCCGAGATGTTGTATTTGTGCAGCAGCTCCAACGTGCGCCCCGGCCTGTGGGTGGCGTCTAGCAGCGTCTCCGGAGATACGTTGAGGAACAGTTTGCCTTGCAGCTGCTGCTCGCTATACCGGCGGCATGCGCTTTCACGACAGGTCATTTCCAGCTCGTTCAGGCGACCCGCATGCCGAGCTGCCGCAATGAGATTGATAGGGGAGTGCAGCGAGGTATTGGAGGGGCCACGAGTCAGTGCTTCGTAGCCCAGGATACGGCGTTCGGAAAGCGACACGATGGGCTGAAACAGACTGGTGATGTCGCCGTGAGCAAGGATGTTATCCAACGTGCTCAACTGCTCGGTGACGGTCATGGCGATCTCGTATAGGACGTGAAAGTGCGAAGGGCCGCACAATGGCGGCCCTTCGTATTTCACGACGCTATGATGTCATTTTGATGACAACCCGATGTCTAGCGCCCGTTGCCGCTAGTCTCTGCCATCGCATCATCTAAGCCGAGGTAGTCGAGGAGAATCCGACCACTTTCAGAAAGATACGCGTCGTCTTCAGGTTTGATTTTCTTTTCCTCGATGTGAGGTGTTGTTTCATCTTCACGTTCGAGTTTGGCCAAAGGTTCTTCGCCCTTGGCTTTGCGCAGTGTGTTTTCAAGGGTCAACTGACGCTTCTCGATACGCTCCTGCTGGGCTCGGCGTTTTTCTTCATTGAGGCTGATGGTCGTCTCGTGAGTCAGCTCCTGCGTCAAAGCAAGGCGATCCCGGGTAAAGACGAAATCAGGGTTCTCATTGGTTCGCGCTTCGTGGCGGGCTTTCAGTTCGGCCAGGAATGGTTTGAAGGGGTTCATGTCCGGTGTGATCGCCGCGCGGATACTATCCCAGGGCATCGCTTCAGGCAGAGCGCTTTCGCCGATTTCTTTGGTGTCTACGTCGGCTGGATAGGAGATGTCCGGGATCACGCCCTGATGCTGAGTGCTCTGCCCAGAAACACGGTAGAACTTGGCCAGTGTCAGCTTGAGCTCACCATGGTTGAGCGGCTGCACCGTCTGGACTGTGCCTTTGCCGAACGTCTGGCCGCCCACGATAAGCGCGCGATGATAGTCCTGCATCGCACCCGCGAAGATCTCCGATGCCGAAGCAGAGAGGCGATTGACCAGCACTGCCAGCGGACCTTTGTAAAACGCTCCCTCCTGCTCGTCGGCTAGAACGTCTACGCGGCCATCGCTATTGCGAACCAGAACCGTCGGGCCTTTATCGATGAACAGGCCGGTCAGTTCGGTCGCTTCCTGAAGCGAGCCGCCGCCGTTATTGCGCAGATCGATGACGACGCCATCGACCTCTTCCTTTTCCAGCTCGGTCAGCAGCTTTTTGACGTCGCGGGTGGTGCTTTTATAGTCCTTGTCGCCGGCACGCAACGCCTTGAAGTCCAGATAGAACGCCGGGATCTCGATGACGCCGAGCTTGTAATCGCGACCGTCCTGCTGAAGGTTGAGGACCGATTTCTTGGCCGCTTGCTCCTCGAGTTTTACCGCCTCGCGGGTGATGGCGACTGTCTTGCTGGTCTGATCATTTGGGGCATTGCTGGCCGGGACCACCTCGAGCCGGACAATCGAGCCCTTGGGACCACGAATCAGCTTGACCACTTCATCGAGCCTCCAGCCGATGACATCAACCATTTCTTCATTGTTCTGGCCGACGCCGACAATCTTGTCGGCTGGTGCAATCTGCTTGCTTTTCTCCGCAGGGCCGGCAGGCACCAGGCGCACCACCTTGACGTATTCGTTATCGCTCTGCAGTACGGCACCGATGCCTTCCAGTGAAAGGCTCATGTTGATGTCGAAGTTTTCTGCGTTGTCAGGCGACAGATACTGAGTGTGAGGATCGTAGGACTGGGCGAAGGCGTTGATGTAAGCCTGAAAGACATCTTCCCCTCGCGTCTGCTCAAGCCGCGAGAGCTGATTCTTGTAGCGCTTGATCAGCAATTCTTCGATGGCTTTGGGCTCTTTGCCGGCGATTTTCAGCCGCAGCACTTCGTCCTTGACGCGCTTGCGCCACAGGTCATCGAGTTCCTTTTCGTCTTTGGACCAGGCGGCGTTCTCACGATCGACCAATAGCTCCTCATCGACGGTGAAGTCGAAGCCGTCCACGCCTTTTTCCAGTAAACCCAAGGTGTATTGAAGGCGAGAATGCAGCCGCTCCAAGTGAACTTTGTAGATGGTGAATCCAGGCTCGAGATTGCCATTCTTCAGGAAGTCGTCGAACTGGTTGCGCCACTCCTTGAACTCAGCCAGGTCACTCTCGGTGAAATAGCTGCGCGATGGGTCGAGCATCTTGATGTAGCTGTCGAATATCTTCGCCGAGCGCGCATCATTGAGTGGTGGCTTGTTGTAGTGATGCCGCTTGAGCAACTCAACCACGTTGAGGCTGGCAATCACCTGATCACGGTCAGGCTGCAGATAATCCCAGTGATCGCCTGCCGGCTTTGCGGATGCAGTAGCAACCTGAACGCCGAGCAGCAATGCTACTAGACCAACGGTCAATGATCGTTTGAATTCAAGGGGGCGACTCAGGGCTGTGTAGTAACGCATATTTGGCCATCAAATCAGGCGCCGGCGCAGATTGACCGGCGGGAATAAACCACAGCCCGACGGCACCTGGCGGCATAAAAGCCGTGACGGCAACCACTCCGAGCTGGCGGGGGACCCTTCGCATCACACGATACCGTATCGGTAGTCGACAGGATTAGACCGGGGTATCGCTATTGGTTCGAAATGGAAATATCAGCGGCTTGTGGCCGGCAGTTTGGCGGGCGCAAGTAGGAAGCACTATGGAGGCAGCCTGCAGGCTTTGCAAGGTGGGCGACTGGGCTATCAACGCGCGTTGAATACTGCGCGGTCGAGCCCAGCGTCCCTGCCATCGAGAAGAGTGCTGCATTGGCTGCTGTTGCACTGCTCCGGCAACCGAGATGCCCTGTTTGCGCGCTCGGGTTACCAGGCCTGAACCTGGGCAGCAACGCAGTTGTATCCGGCTTAGGGCAGTTCAGCGCTGGAGTAGAACGCGGTGAGCACTTTGACCAGATGTGCGAGGTCCTGGCTCCCCGCCAGCTCGCGTATGGAGTGCATGCCAAAGGTGGGGAGGCCTATGTCGACGGTGCGTACGCCCAGTTGACTCGCAGTGATAGGGCCGATGGTCGAGCCACAGCCCATATCGCTGCGAGTGACGAAGCTCTGTACTGACACTTCATTCTCAAGGCAGAGATGACGGAAGAATCCCGCTGTTTCGCTACTGGTGGCGTAGCGCTGGTTGCTGTTGACCTTGATCACCGGGCCGGCGTTGAGCTTGGGCCCATGATTGCCGTCATGTTTATCGCTGTAATTGGGGTGCACGGCGTGGGCGTTATCGGCCGAGATCATCAGTGAGCGATTGATGCAGCGTTGGAATGCTTCATCTCCTGGCAGTAAACGGCGCAGCACCTGCTCAAGAAACGGCCCGTCGGCCCCACAGATCGAAGCGGAGCCAACTTCCTCGTGGTCGGTGCAGACCAGCACGCAGGTTTCTTCCGGACCGGCTTTCAAAAGCGCTTGAAGACCGGCAAAGCAGGACAGCAGGTTATCCAGCCGGGCGCCGGCGATGAAGTCGCCATTCAGCCCGATGACGGCTGCACTCTGCGTATCGTAGAAGCTGAGCTCGAAGTCCAGCACCACATCAGCAACCAGGCCATGCTCGCGGCTGAGCTGATCGGCCAATAAAGCCCGGAAATCAGGCCTTTCTTCGCTGGCGACTTGTGCCAGGACGGGTGGCAATTCGGTCTGAGGGTTGATTGCCCAGCCCTGGTTAGCTTCGCGGTTAAGGTGAATAGCCAGGCTAGGAATCACTGCAATCGGAAGCTCGAAGTCGATCAGCTGGCTCTCGATCTTTCCGTCACGGCTATAGGTCACGCGTCCGGCCAGCGACAGGTCACGGTCGAACCAGGGCGCAAGGAGCGCGCCACCGTAGACTTCAACACCGAGCTGCCAGAAGCCTTGGCGCTGCAGCTCCGGCTGCGGTTTTACCCTTAGGCAAGGGCTGTCGGTATGCGCGCCGACCAGGCGCATTCCATGCTCGATCAGCGGCTCAGTGCCGAGTTGGAAGGCGATGATTGCAGAGTCGTTGCGCGTCACGTAGTAACGTCCGCCGGCCTCGGTATGCCAGGTCTCGCCCTCATCAAGCGCTTTGTACCCGGCTGCCTGCAGGGCCTTTGCCAAATTGGCGGTGGCATGAAAAGGGGTGGGGGAGGCTTTGAGGTAATCAATCAAGCCTTGGTTGAGTTCTTCGCGCATGACGAGCTCCAGACTGCGAGGCGTCAAAGTCTATAGCATTCATCGCTGGGGAATAAGCTGAAGGTCCGAAGCTAGCCGGCAGCGCTGGGTGATAACAGGACCGGATTCAATTGCGCTGAGCTACGACCTCGAAAATGTGCCAGTGCTTGAAGTTGCCCACCGCGGTCTTGCTGTCACGCCAGAATCCGCAAAGTTCGAGGTCAAAGCGCATGGGCTGGATTGCCAAGGCGAAGGGCGAGCGCCTTGTGAAGGTTTGGATGAGCCGGTGCGCCGAGAGTCGCCTTGAGGAAATCACGCATCAGAACGGAGCGGGGCAGTCGAAGCGCAGGCGCTCAGTCGTTTGCGGGTGGGTCAGAGAAAGCATGCTGGCGTGCAGGCAGAGTCGGTCGTGCGCAGCCAGCGCCTCGTCATGGGCATAAAGCCGATCGCCCAGCAGCGGGTGACCGATGGAGAGCATGTGCACGCGCAATTGATGGGAGCGACCGGTGATTGGAGTCAACTCGACGCGGCTGAAGTGGCCGCAGCGCTCCATTACTCGCCAGTAGGTCAGGGCGTGCTTGCCCAGCTCATGGTCAACCACGTGTCGGGGTTTGGTCGGCGGGTCGTAGCGAAGGGGTAGATCGATGCTGCCGCTATCCAGTTCGGGCTCGCCCCAACACAACGCTGTATAGGCCTTTTCGGTTTCACGGTCATGGAATTGCCGCGACAGCTCGCGATGGCTGTCGGCGTCACGTGCCAGCACGATAAGGCCAGAAGTTTCCCAGTCCAGCCGGTGGACGATGCGTGCTTCCGGGTAACCATTTTCCTGCAGGCGGGTGACCAGGCAGTCCTTGTTGTCGTCCGCGCGACCGGGGACTGACAAGAGCAGGGTAGGTTTGTTGATCACCAGCAGGGCGGCGTCCTGGTGAACGATCTGGATGTTGCTCAAGGGCATCTACGAATTCCACAAACGACATCGGCGACCGAAGTCGCCGACGATTGGCGCAGCACATGCGAGCCTGCTGCCTGGCCTGATTGTTAACGATCAGGCAGTGTGATGTTCAACTCGAGGATCGAACAGCTGCCCTGATCTTCAAGGGCTACCTGCACCTGATCGCTGTCGATGTTGACGTACTTTCGAATCACCTCGACCAGCTCTTTCTGCAGGGCCGGCAGGTAATCCGGTTGCGTCCGCTGGCCGCGCTCATGAGCGACGATGATCTGCAGGCGTTCCTTCGCGATGTTGGCTGGCGTTTCCTTCTTCTTGCGTTCACGAAAGAAGTCGAGAAGGTTCATTCGCGGCCTCCGAACAGTCGTTGCAGGAAGCCCTGCTTTTTCACGTCGAGGAAGCGATGATTCACTTCCTTGCCCAGCAGCCGATCCACCGCATCGCTGTAAGCCTGACCGGCATCGCTCTGGTCGTCGAGGATGACCGGTACACCCTGGTTGGAGGCTTTCAGTACTGCCTGGGATTCCGGGATCACGCCCAGCAGGCGGATCGAAAGGATTTCTTCGACGTCCTCGACGCCAAGCATTTCGCCTTTAACCACCCGCTCAGGGTTGTAGCGAGTCAGCAGCAGGTGTTCCTTGATCGGCTCGTCGCCGTTTTCGGCGCGGCGGGATTTGCTGGCCAGCAGGCCGAGCATGCGGTCCGAGTCGCGAACCGAGGAGACTTCCGGATTGGTCACGACAATGGCTTCGTCGGCGAAGTACATCGCCAGGTGCGCGCCTTTTTCGATACCGGCTGGCGAGTCGCAGATGACGTACTCGAAGTTCTGCGCCAGTTCGTCGATGACCTTACCGACGCCTTCGAGTGTCAGTGCATCCTTGTCGCGTGTCTGGCTGGCCGCAAGGACGTAAAGGTTTTCGAGACGCTTGTCCTTGATCAGTGCCTGAGTCAGGGTCGCATCGCCCTGAATGACGTTGACGAAGTCATACACCACGCGACGCTCGCAGCCCATGATCAGGTCCAGGTTCCGCAGACCGACGTCGAAGTCGACGATGACGGTCTTGTGGCCGCGCAAGGCGAGGCCGGTACCGATGGCGGCGCTGGAAGTCGTTTTACCAACGCCACCCTTGCCGGAAGTGACTACGAGGATCTTGGCCAAGGTGATTCACCCTAAATATGAAGTCGGGACCGTAGCCGAATCGGCTCACAGTACGCCCGTTTTGGTGCTTGAAAATTCGCGGCAGTATCCGTTAAAGGCGTGTGATGTTCAACACATCGCCGGATAGCCGCATCTGCACGGCTTCGGCCCATAAAGGGTCGCGTCGCAGGTCTTCGGCCACCTTGTAATGCCCGGCAATCGAGACCATTTCAGCAGCCAGCTGCTGGCAGAAAATGCGTGCGTTGGTATCACCCTTGATGCCAGCCAGGGCGCGCCCACGCAGAGGACCGTACACATGGATATTCCCATCGGCGAGAAGTTCCGCGCCTGGGCTGACGGCGGCCAGCACGATCAGGTCGCCATCTCTGGCGTACACCTGCTGGCCACCACGGATCGGAGTGGTTACGACACGGGTCGGGCGATAGACCGGTTCGGTTGGCTTGACGGGTTCGGCAGCGGCTTTACTGCCCAGGTCCAGCTTGCGCTCCTTGGCGCCCGAGGGTGGCAGCACAGGGAGGTCGAGCGCACCAGCCGCTTCGATGATCTGCGCGTCTGCCGAACGCAGCGCCAGAGTCCGCAGACCGCGCTTGCGACACAGCGCGATGAGGGCTTGCAGGTCCAGATCGCAGTCGGCGGGTAGCTTGTCCAGCGCGAGTATCAGCGGGGTGTTGTTGAAGAAGTCCGGCGCCTGCTCGACTTTAACAGCGAGCTGCTGATCGAGGCGCTCCAGGTCGTTCTGCGCCAGTTCCAGCACGGTGATGGCGAGCATGCTGCCCTTGAGCTGGAAAACGGGGGCTTGGTCGAGATGATCGGCTTGGCTCATGGTCTGCCTGCTGCGGTAAATGGCGAGGACTTATAGCGGGGCGGATCGCAGGCTGCAAGTCTTCGCCACGCTATCGGATGGATGCCGCGCATCGTGAGGCAGCCGCATCGGCAGGCGATTTTTGGCTAGAATGCCCGCTTTTATCGGTTCGAGCTTGCTGATGGATCGTCCCCGCTTTAGTAGTGCCTTTCTTCACCCGCGTTTCTGGCCGTTATGGTTGGGCTTTGGGTTGCTGTGGCTGGTGGTGCAACTGCCGTATCGACTGCTCTTGGTCCTTGGGCGCGGACTGGGTGTATTGATGTACCGGTTCGCGCGCTCTCGACGGCATATCGCGCGGCGTAACCTGCAGTTGTGCTTTCCCGAAATGAACGAAAATGAGCGCGAGCGCCTGCTGCGCGCGAATTTCGCCTCGACCGGTATCGCCTTCTTTGAAATGGCGATGAGCTGGTGGTGGCCCAAGTCCCGGTTGCAGCGTTTGGCGCATATCGAGGGTCTCGAACACTTGCAGCGGGCACAGGCCGAGGGGCAGGGCGTGATCTTGATGGCGTTGCACTTCACTACTCTGGAAATCGGGGCGGCTCTGCTCAGCCAACAGCACACCATCGATGGTATGTATCGTGAGCACAAGAACCCGGTATTCGATTTCATCCAACGCCGTGGGCGGGAGCGGCACAACCTCGATGCGAGTGCCATCGAGCGCGAGGATGTCAGGGCCATGCTCAAGGTGTTACGTGCGGGGCGCGCGATCTGGTATGCGCCAGACCAGGATTATGGCCGCAAGCAAAGCCTGTTCGTGCCATGGTTCGGCATCAACGCGGCGACGGTGACGGCAACCACCAAGTTCGCCCGTCTGGGCAGAGCCCGAGTAGTGCCTTACACGCAGGAACGGCTTGGCGATGGGTCTGGTTATAGGCTGGTCATCCATCCGCCGTTGGCCGATTTCCCGGGTGAAAACGAGGAGGCCGACTGCCGCCGGATCAATGATTGGGTTGAGGACGCTGTTCGACAGCATCCCGAGCAGTATCTGTGGGCTCATCGGCGTTTCAAGACTCGCCCGACAGGGGAGCCAAGCCTCTACCGCAAGCGCCCCAAAAAACCCGTCAGTCTGTAAACACGCCTTCGCGGACATCGCGTAGCGCTTGCTCTATCTCATCACGGCTATTCATCACGAATGGCCCGTATTGAACGATCGGCTCGCCAATGGGCCGGCCAGCCAGCAGCAGAACCCGAGCGCCGTTCTCGGATGAAACACGCACCTGGCCGTGTTCCGACAATCTGGCGAGCTGATGCTTGGTAACAGGCTTGCCAGCGACCGAAATCTCTCCTTCGAATACGTAGAGCAGCAACCGGTGACCATCCCGGATCTCCGGCTCGATGGCGCTGCCTGGTGGCAGCTGCAGATCGAAGAGCTGTGGTTCGGTGTCCGGACGTTGGACCGCGCCCGAGAGTTCGACGCCTTCAGCGCTGAAGTGTCCGGCAATGACAACTGCTTCGATGCCACTCGGCAGCCTTGTTCTGGGTATTTCCGCAGGGGCGAAATCCCGGTAATCAGGGTCGTCCAGTTTGCTTTTCGCAGGGAGGTTCAGCCACAGCTGAAAGCCGCGCATCAAACCCTGTTCCTGCTCAGGCATCTCGCTGTGAATGACACCGCGAGCTGCAGTCATCCATTGGACCCCGCCACTTTGCAGCAGGCCGACATTGCCCAGATGATCTTCGTGGCGCATGCGCCCTTCGATCATGTAGGTGACGGTTTCGAAGCCACGATGTGGGTGCGGTGGAAAGCCGGCAATGTATTCGTCAGGGTTATCCGATCCGAATTCATCGAGCATGAGAAAGGGGTCGAAGCGCTCCGGAGCCGCGCCGCCAAACAGCCGGGTAAGGCTGACGCCGGCGCCGTCTGAGGTTGCGCGACCTGTAGTGATGGCAAGAATTTCACGTGTGGGCATGGGCTCGTCCTCATTGCTGATGGACGCAGCTTAAAACGGGTTGCCCGATCGAAGGATGCGAATTCCCTTTGGTTCGTATCGGGCAAACCGATCATTCCTGAATTTGCAGCTCCCGGGCTCGGGTGTAGACGTAGCGGACCTTTTCATATTCGAACGGCGAGTTGAGCTGGCCGTAGCGAAGACTGGTGGTGTGACGGATGTCGATCACTCGCAACGCAGTGAGACCGAACTCGCCACCACTGGCTTCGGCGTAGCTGAAATAGTCCACTTGTCTTTCAACTCCGAAATCCACCGCTTGGCCTGCGGTATCACGCAAGTTCGACGGGCCGAGTGCTGGCAGGATCAGATAGGGGCCGTGAGGCACACCGTAGAAGCCCAGGGTCTGGCCGAAATCCTCCTTTTGGCGCGGCAAGCCCATGTGTGTGGCCGGGTCCCAGATGCCACCGACACCCAGGATGGTGTTGAACAGCAATCGTGCCGTGGTGCTCATGGCGCGCTCGCCCTTGAACTGCGCCACGCTGTTGAACAGCGTGGGTATCTCACCAAGATTGCTGAAGAAATTACTTACGCCGGTGCGCACGATTCGCGGTGTGACATACCGATAACCACGCACTGCCGGCAGCATCACCCATTGATCCAGGCGATAGTTGAAGTAGTACATGCGCCGGTTCAGCGATTCCCAAGGATCGTAGATGTTCAGCGCATCGAAGGTCGCCCGTTCGAACTCTCGTTGATCCAATCCGGGATTGAATTCCAGATTTCGCAGAGGATTGGTGAAACCGTCTTCATCAGCGGTGGTTGTCTGGGCATGAGCAAGGCTGCTGGTAAGCAACAGCACGGCAAGCAGGGATCGTCTAACCACGGAAGAACTCCAGCATGTCGTGGGCGTTGACCCGGTATTCGAGATTGCCGCAATGGCCGCCAAGGGGATAGAGCGTCATCCGGTCTCCAAAGGTGCGGCGCAGGAATCCGAGGTCGCCCGCCCCGAGAATGATGTCGTCAGCGTTGTGCATGACGCCAATCTTCGGGCTGTCCCGGAGATAGTCCTCCAGCGCGTACAGGCTTACCTGCTCGATCAGCTGGGCCATGCTTCCGCCATCCTGTTGTGCGCGCCACATGGGTATCAGCTGCTCGGTGATGTAGCAGTCGAAGTCACAGAGCAACGCGCGCCGGAAGAACGGCTCGAGACTGGTCCCTTCGTTGATCGGATAATCAGGCGGGACAATCAGACCACGGCGGTTTATCAAGTCGGACGTGAACGCGATATCTGCCGCGGAGAATCGAAACACCGAGCCGATCAGCATGGCCATCTGTTCGTCAGTCAGGCGCAGCGCAGACTGCTGGAAGTCGAACAGCATCGCTTCGTCCAGGTTGATCGCTCCCTGCTGACGGTAGTAGCGAGTGAGCTTTTCCAGGATGACTTCATAAAAGGTGGTGGTGCTGTCGATGGCTTCGACGCGTGTCTGGACCAGCTTGTCGAGATTCTGAATCGAGGTGTAGAGGTTGACTGGCGGGTTGATCATCAGCACCCGCTTGAAATTGAAGCTCTGGCGTGTCTCGTCCAGCTTGCTGACAAATGCGGCGTTGAGCGCACCAAGGCTGTAGCCCGTCAGGTTGAACTCTGTGACGGGCAGGTCGTGATGCTGCGCCCGGATTGCTTGCATCACTCGATAGAGATCCTTGGCATCATCCGGGCTGTAGCCAGGCGTGCCGTAGCGCGAGGCGGCGGCGATGAAGTCGAAGCTGGTCGGTGAGGACAGCTGAACCACGTGGTAACCGGCACCATAATAAAGACGCTTGAGTGACTCGGTCTTGCCAGACGAGAAGCTAGCTCCCGTTCCAGAAATGATGAACATCAGCGGGGCTGGACCCGGTTGCTTCGCCAAACGATACGTCAGCCGTTTCACAGCCCAGAAGTTTTCCGGCAGGATGAATTCACGTTCTGGTCGAAGCCGCAGGCTGTAGTCAGCCTGGTCGATATCGTCGTCGAGCGGGACCTCGGCACGCAATTCGGTGGGCGTCGTGGCGATGGTCGCCTCGAAGGGGTTGGTCAAGGGGTAGCCATACTGCTCGGCGCTGATGTCTGCGGCATGGGCAGGCGCTACGATCAGGGCCAGCAGCGCGGTCAGGCACAGCAGCTGTCGCATGTTGGATAACTCTCTAAGGAAACGCGTCGGGGACGGCAAAATCATGGTACCTGGGTGCGACTCTGATAATGGTAGTGCCGGTAAACCATAGCCGCCGACGTGTAACTCGAGCCATGTACGTGCGTTCGAGTGATGCGTGCTGATCGGATATTGAACCCGGTATTGAGGCGTAGAGTGCCTAAGATCAACTGCTCGGCGCCTACCTGCTTAGTAGCTCAGTTCGCCGTTTTTCGCGGTTTGCCCGTCGGGGACGCACCGCGCAGCGAGCCCTTTATTCGTCCCGAGCATGAGGCTTGGGCGAATAGTGGAAGCACCGCGGGGTCTACTGGTCCATCATTGACCACAAGCAAGGCTGCTGGTTGCGTTTCGGAGGTCGCTCAGTCGACGATGTGCGCTGCGTCACGCTTTGGTTGCCGCGGGCAGCAGCCTCACGACCTATTGCTACAGCGGACCTCCTCCAGTTCGCCTCCGTTCTTTCCCGGCATTCAATCCGGATGCCCCTGCGTCGAGTTTGACGTCCCGATCATTTATGCGGAGTTCTACTCGATGCGTCTTGCCCACTTCATTCTCAATAATCTCGAACCCATCCTGCAGGCCTGGGAGGACTTCGCCAAGTCGATCGTGCCTGCATCCACCACCATGAACTCCATCGAGCTGCGCGACCATGCCGAACAGATGCTCAGGGCGATTGCTGACGACATGGGCACTGAGCAGACTGCTGCGGAACAAGTCGACAAGTCCAAGGGGGACGCTCCTGAGCTGGCGGGCGAAACCGCCGCCCAGACCCACGCAGTTACGCGTCTGATGGCTGGATTCACCCTGGACCAGATGGTCTCGGAGTATCGTGCGTTGCGCTCCAGCGTGCTGATGCAGTGGCTGAGTCAGATCAAGAGCGGGACGGATTTCGAAGTCGAGGACATGACCCGTTTCAACGAAGCCATCGATCAGGCGCTAGCGGAGTCAATCGCGCGCTACTCGGAGACGGTCACTGCGTCGCGCAACATTTTTCTGGGCATCCTCGGTCACGATTTACGGACTCCGCTGGGGGCTATTTTGCTCGGCTCCGAAGTGTTGCTGCTCGCTGAGGATCTGGGCCCTCGCCCCACCAAGATCGCATCGCGCATTTATACCAGCGTCAAACGCGCCAACAAGATTGTCAGCGATCTACTCGACTTCACCCGCTCGCAGATTGGCGCAGGTATTCCCGTGCAGCGCGTTCCCACTAACCTGGTAACCGTCTGTGAAAGCATGGTCGAAGAAGTTCGGGCCTATCACCCGGAGTGTGAAATCATCTTCGAGCCGAGCGGGGAGCTGGTCGGCCAATTTGATGCGGCTCGGATGGAACAGGTGTTCTCGAACCTGATCGGCAATGCGGTTCAGCATAGTCGCGACGCTTCACCGATCCGAGTCAGTCTTCTGGTCGATCATGGTCATGCGGTGTTTTCAGTGCACAACCAGGGTGAGCCGATCGCGGAGGAGGCTATCGCTTATATCTTCAATCCGTTGAGTCGGCATTCCCAATACGCAACGGATGAACGAGGACCCAGCGCCGGACTTGGCCTCGGGCTGTATATCGCCGGCGAGATAGTCGCGGCGCATAGCGGCCGTATCGACGTGAAGTCCAAGGCCAGCTTCGGCACCGTTTTCACGGTCACCTTGCCCCTCACATCACCGGTGATCGGCCCCGACGCATGATGACGACAGGGTCACTCGGCCCTCATCGCTACGCCTGGTGGTGCAGCCAGGCGTGCGCGGGAATCGGCTCTCCCGGCGCCTGACGCTTGTCCAGGCGCTGCCAGATCTTTTCGTGAAAATAGAAGCCCACCGAATTGCACAGCGGTTCGATAGCCGCTACCAAGCCGCCGGCTGCGAGGCTGCCGGTCAGCGCGTAGGTGACCGCAAAAGCAATACAGAAATGCATCAGTGTGAACGTCACGGTCTTGGTCATAGCGGTGCCTCTGGAATTCACTCGAGAATTATTCTCTGTTGAGATGGAGTCTCGTCCGTATCCGGCGGCATTGAAAATCGCCTTACTCCATGGCTTACATTGAGCGAACCTATGTTGCTCAAATTCTCCACGAATGCGTCTAGACCGGCCGTTTCGGCAAATAAAAACCAGACCATGGTCGAGTGGTGTTCGGTCAACCTGCCTCTAAAGTAGCCGCCTCGTCCGCAACAGCGGATCTGCGAACTGTGGAGGTGGCTAATGCAGAACGAAGAAATTTACCGGCGTATCTATGCTGATCCGCGATTTCAGGAGCTGGTAGCGAAGCGCGGTCGGTTCGCCTGGCTGCTTTCGGCGGTCATGCTCGGCGCCTACCTCGCGTTCATTCTGCTGATCGCATTCGAACCCTCGATTCTCGGCATTCCGCTGGGCACCGATACCGTTACCACATGGGGGATTCCGGTGGGGGTCGGTGTGATCTTCATGGCATTCATTCTGACGGGCGTCTATGTCCAGCGAGCCAATGGCGAATTCGATCGCATCAACCAGGAAATCCTAAGCGAGGCTCAGCAATAATGATCATGCGTCTTCTGATGGCAGCCGTTGTGCTGGTTGCCTCCCCCTCGTTGCTTGCAGATGCCATCACTGGCGAGGTCGAGAAGCAGGCCACGAACTACACCGCAATCATCATGTTCGTGGCGTTCATCGTTTTCACCATGGGTATCACCAAGTGGGCGGCCAAGCGCAACACGTCCACCTCCGACTATTACACCGCGGGCGGCAGCATTACCGGATTCCAGAACGGTCTGGCGATCGCCGGTGACTTCATGTCCGCGGCGTCCTTTCTGGGTATTTCGGCGCTGGTTTACACCAGTGGTTACGACGGCCTCATTTATTCCATCGGCTTTCTGGTCGGTTGGCCGATCATCCTGTTTCTGATGGCCGAGCGACTGCGCAATCTGGGCAAGTTCACCTTTTCCGATGTGGCCTCTTACCGCCTGGGTCAGACCCAGATCCGCATCCTGTCGGCCTTCGGCTCGCTGATCGTGGTGGCCTTTTACCTGATCGCGCAGATGGTCGGTGCCGGCAAGCTGATCCAGCTGCTGTTCGGTCTCGACTATTACGTAGCCGTGGTGCTGGTTGGCGTGCTCATGGTCATGTACGTGCTGTTCGGCGGCATGCTGGCGACTACCTGGGTGCAGATCATCAAGGCGGTTCTGCTGCTGTCCGGTGCGACCTTCATGGCGGTCATGGTCATGAAGGCCGTTAACTTCGATTTCGGCAGCCTCTTTGCCGAAGCGGTGAGCATCCACGAGAAGGGTGCCGCGATCATGAGTCCGGGTGGCTTGGTATCGGACCCGATCTCCGCGATCTCCCTGGGTCTGGCGCTGATGTTCGGTACTGCCGGGTTACCGCACATCCTGATGCGCTTCTTCACCGTTGCCGACGCCAAGGAAGCACGCAAGAGCGTGTTCTACGCGACAGGGTTCATTGGTTACTTCTACATACTGACGTTCATCATCGGCTTTGGCGCCATTCTGCTGGTGAGCACCAATCCGGAATTCAAGGATGCGGCCGGCGCCATCATTGGCGGTACCAACATGGTGGCGATCCACCTGGCCAGTGCCGTGGGTGGCAACCTGTTCCTTGGGTTCATTTCCGCCGTGGCGTTCGCGACGATCCTCGCTGTGGTTGCGGGGCTGACTCTGGCGGGCGCGTCCGCTGTCTCACATGACCTCTATGCCTGTGTGATCAAGAAGGGCAAGGCAAAAGAAGAGGACGAGATGCGCGTCACCAAGATCACCACCCTGAGTCTGGGTGTAGTGGCAATCCTGCTGGGCATCATCTTTGAAAAGCAGAACATCGCCTTCATGGTTGGCCTGGCGTTCTCGATTGCTGCCAGCTGCAACTTCCCGGTGTTGTTCCTTTCGATGTACTGGAAAGGGCTGAGCACCCGCGGCGCGCTGGTTGGTGGTTCGCTGGGTCTGGCCACCGCGCTGATCCTGACCGTCATCAGCCCTACGGTATGGGTAGATGTGTTCGGGTATGCCGAAGCCATCTTCCCCTACAAGTATCCGGCGCTGTTCTCGATGATCGTGGCGTTCGCCGGGATCTGGTTCTTCTCGGTCACTGACAAGTCAAAGTCTGCTGGTCTGGAGCGGGAGCGTTTCTTCTCCCAATTCGTTCGTTCGCAAACGGGGCTAGGTTCCAGCGGGGCGGTTGCTCACTGACCTGTTCGCACGGAAGACGGTAGACAAAGGGCAGCCCAGGGGCTGCCCTTTTTTTTGCGCAAACGAGCCCCACGGATGGCGACCAGGGCGTTAAATCGGGCGCGAGACATGACCGTCATTCAGCATTTCGATAGAGGCCGGAGCCCATGCCGGCTTTCGCTAGACTCGAGGCAACTCAACGAACAAAAGGTTACAAACGATGCAAAACCGCATGATGGTCACTGGCGCCGGTTCCGGTCTGGGTCGCGAGATCGCTTTGCGCTGGGCGCGTGAAGGCTGGCAATTGGCGCTCTCGGATGTTAACGAGGCCGGACTGGTCGAAACCCTGAAGATGGTGCGCGATGCGGGCGGTAATGGTTTCACCCAACGCTGCGATGTGCGCGACTACAGCCAGCTGACCGGCTTGGCGCAGGCCTGCGAGACCAAGCTTGGTGGGATCGATGTGGTCGTCAACAATGCCGGCGTCGCATCGGGCGGTTTCTTCGACGAGCTGTCGCTGGAGGACTGGGACTGGCAGATCGCGATCAACCTGATGGGCGTGGTCAAGGGCTGCAAGGCGTTCCTGCCGCTGGTACAAAAAAGCCACGGCAAAATCATCAACATCGCCTCCATGGCTGCGCTGATGCAAGCCCCGGGGATGAGCAACTACAACGTGGCCAAAGCCGGCGTCGTCGCGCTGTCGGAAAGTCTGCTGGTCGAACTCAAGCAGCAGGAAGTGGGCGTGCATGTGGTCTGTCCGTCGTTTTTCCAGACCAACCTGATGGACTCCTACCGTGGGCCGACCCCAAATATGAAGGCGCAGATCAGCAAGCTGCTCGAAGCGTCACCGATCACCGCCGCGGACATTGCCGACTACATGTATCGCCAGGTCGCCGAAGGCGTGTTCATGATCCTGCCGCACGAAGAAGGACGCATGGCCTGGAAGATCAAACAGCAGAACCCCCAGGCGATCTATGACGAAATGGCCGTGCTGGCAGAGAAGAAACGCGCCAAGAGCAAAACCTGACCAGGCGGTCCGTTTTGCTTGCCGTGATCCAGGGTCGGGAGTAGGGTTGCCTGTCCGATCCCGTCCCGACTCATGGACTCACTGTGAAAAACCCATCTCGCTGGCTGCTCATGCTGGCTCTGGTGCTTGCCGCCATCAATCTTCGCCCCGGTATCACGTCTTTTGCCCCACTGATCGAGCGCATCGCCGCTGAGCTCGACCTAAGCCGAAGCCTGATCAGCCTCACCACCGCGTTACCTGTTCTGCTGATGGGGCTGCTAGCGCCGTTGGCGCCGCGCCTGGCTATACGTTTCGGCCTGGAGCGAACGATCGCACTCTGCCTTGCGCTCATTGGTACGGCGCTGGTGCTGCGGCTGTTTGGTGAAAACACCGTGATTCTGATCGGCACGGCCGCCATGGTGGGCGCTGGAATTGCCGTTGCCGGCCCCTTGCTGTCAGGGTTCATCAAACGCTATTTCCTCCAAAGCATGGGTAAGACCGCCGCTTTCTATTCACTCAGCATGGCGATCGGCGGGACCATCGGTGTAGTGCTGACGGCACCCGCAACTGAGGTGCTGGGTCAGCGCTGGACGTTGGGTCTGGCACTGTGGTCGATTCCGGCAGTGCTGGCGCTGGCCGTCTGGTGGCGGTTGCCCAATCAGCCTGAGGCGGCGGTCGAGCATCGGGCCGGATTGCCATGGAGCCAGCCACGCGCCTGGCTGGTCAGTATCTATTTTGCGCTACAGGCCGGCTTGTTCTATGCGCTGGCCACCTGGCTGGTAGCGCGCTATCACGAAGCAGGCTTCACCCTTCTGCAGAGCAATGCCTTCTTCAGCGGCTTCATGCTGATCGGACTGCCGAGTGCTTTCGCGATGCCCTGGTTAGCGCAGCGCTTCGGCAATCGACACCTGATGATGGCGGGTTGCGGCGTGTTGGCCACCGCCTGCTTGTTGGTTATCGCATGGCTGCCGCAGGTCGAGCCTCTTGTGATCTGCATGCTGCTGGGCGTGGCGCTCAATGGCACCTTTTCCATGTCGTTGGTGCTGCCGATGTACGAGGCGAGTACGCCTCTCGCCGTCAGCCGCCTGACTGCCATGATGCTCTGCACGGGCTACTCGCTGGCGTGTTTTACACCGGTGCTGACTGGGCTGGGACGTGATGTTGCGGGGGACTATCGGTGGCCGTTTCTGGTCCTGGCTGCCATGTCTGCGCTGATGTCCATCCTGGCTGTGCGACTGGCGCCGCGGCGCGACCTGGCAGCAGCCAACGACCGCTGAACGTTTGGCATGGCAGGTGTGTGGTCTGCGTCACTCCTGACGCAGCGCGGACCGGTTCAGTAGGGCGTAGATACTGGAAGCCGGGCCGGATTTGGTTACCATCACGCTCTTTGCTCTGGAGCGTCCTCAGTGGAGCCAGAATCCATCGTCTATGGCAGCATCCGCGGTTGGCCTTCGGCCGATGCCGATGAGTGTCAGCAGCGCAGAGCGGTGAACCGCCGCGCACTGGATCGCCTGCCCCGAGGCGATGGCTGGCCGTTCATTGGTCGGGAGATGTTTTCCTGCTGTGCCGCGGAGGGCCTCTATCAGACACAGGTGATCCACTTCGGCGCCAGCTACCGCGCGATCGAATATGAATGGTCGCTGTGGGTGCGCAATTTCGAGGCGCTACTCGACGAGCTCTACTGGACCAGCGCGGTGGTCCATCTGGAAACGGAGCTCAACGGCACTCACACCTTTCGCTGGGAAACCGAAAGCGGTTCGCATAGCCCTCACCAACGTGACTTGCGTATGCGTTGTGCCTGGGAACGCGATGGCGGAGTGCTGGGATGAGCGTCAGTCTTCCAGCCATTCCTTCGGTACATCCCTTCTGAGAACGAGCTGACACTGCTGGTGATCGGCATCGAAAACGATCACCGCGGTGCCTTTTCGCAACGCCTGCCTGACGCGCTCCACCCGGGTTTGCAGCGGTGTTTCGTCACCGTTATCGGTGCCCTCGCGGGTCACGAAGTCTTCGATGAGGCGGGTAAGGGTGTCGGGTTCGAGCTGGTCGTACGGAATAAGCATGAGGTCGGGTCAGTTCGGCGATTGAGGTTCCGGGATCGGAGCGCCGAGATGGCGGTCGAGGCAAGCATACAGCTGCTCGCTATCGAGCGGTTTACCGATGAAGTCGTTCATTCCTGCATCGCGACCTTGCTGACGGTGTACCTCGAGGACATGCGCGGTGAGCGCGACGATCGGGACTGGCGTGAGGCCCTGTTCGGCCTCCAGACTACGGATCTGCCGGCTGGCTTCGAATCCGTCCAACTCGGGCATCTCGCAGTCCATCAGAATCAACTGCGTGGCGGAAGGATCTTCTCGATAGGCAGTCACCGCCCGCTTTCCATTCTCGGCGACGGCGACTTCATAACCGCGCTTGCGCAGCAGACTCGAGACCACCATCTGACTGACAGGGTTGTCTTCTGCGACGAGGATGCGCGGGTGGGCCCGTTTCGCGGCCTGGACAGGCACCAAGGGTTGGGTCGGAGCAGTGCCGGTTGGTTGATAGAGTCGGTTCAACGCTTCACGAAGCGGGCCGAGCAACAGGGGAAGCGGCAGCCGAACCAGTCGCAATGATGAAGCCAGAGAGGGCGCCTGAATCTGGGGCGGGCAGAACAGCATGACGCGCTGGTTGGCCTCCAGCTGGCTGCTCAGAGGTGTCAGCCAGTCTTCGGGCTTTCCTGACCATGGCGCCATGATGATCAGCAGAGGTCTTGCGGCATGGCTGTCCATGTAACGTGGAAGCCGTTGTGGCTCTTCGCAGCGGACTACGCGCATGCCCCAGCGTGTCAGCAGATTGCTCATGGCGTCCAGCGACTGGATATCCTGGGATGCGATGACCGCCGTGCGACCCTCGAGCAATGCGGTAAGCGGATCATGGCCCGCGCCCGCGGCGCGCAATGGAATGCCGAAGCTGAAGCGGCTGCCTTGACCCGCGGCGCTGTGCACCTCGATCTGCCCGCCCATCATTTCCACCAGCTCCTTGCTGATGACGAGCCCCAGTCCGCTGCCACCGTAACGGCGCGTGGTACTGGAGTCGCCCTGGGAAAAAGATACGAACAGCTGTGAGAGGACGTCGCTGCGCATACCGATTCCGCTATCGGTCACGGAGAAAACCAGGCTGCGTGCATCGTGCGGGCCCTGGCGCGCGACTTCGAGGATGACAAAGCCCTTCTCGGTGAACTTCAGGGCATTGCTCAGCAAGTTGAGCAACACCTGCTTGAGCCGGGTGGGATCGCCGCGTACCCGTCGTGGGACGCCAGCCGACAGGCTCGTGTGAAGCTGTAGGTCCTTGCCAAGTGCCTGCGCACTGAACAGGCTGGTGGTTTCTGAAATCAATGCCTCGAGGTCAAACTCGATGTCTTCCAACACCAGCTTGCCGGCGCCGATGCGGGCGTAGTCGAGGATGTCGTTGATCACCGACATCAGCGAAGCACTGGAACTGGTAATGGTGTCGAGATAGAAGCGCTGATTGCGATCCAGTGAGGTTTCACGCAACAACTGCAGCATGCCCATAACGCCGTTGAGCGGGGTGCGTATCTCATGGCTCATCTTCGCCAGGAAACGGCTTTTCGCCTGATTCTCGCTTTCCGCTCGTGCTGCCGCCTGGCGAGATCTGAATCCTTCTTCCTTGAGGAGATTGATGCGGTCGGCAAGGCCGATGGACAAGGTGATCAGCTCGAAGGCGATGCCGAGCTTCACGACAGAGGCGCCGTACATGCCGAACAGATTGATGCCCAGCGAGCCGGCCGTCACGATGACGAACGTCAGCAGCAGCACCCCCCATGCCAGCGTGTAATACAACCCATAACGAACGCCACGACGCCAGACGAACGCACCAGTAAACAGCAGCCCGATCGACGAAACGATGACCATGACGCTCGCAAGAATGCTCCAGGTCTGCAGATCGAATACCAGCCCTGAGAGGAGTGCGCCCAGGGAGATGAGCAGCGCAACGCGCAGCGCAAAATCGAGTCGCGGAAAAAGCTCACGGGTATGCAGGAAGTGGCGGCTGAACTGTATGGAGATCAGGCAGTGACTGAGCATCAGCACATAGATGCCCATTGAGACGATGTTCCCGTCGTCAGTCAGCCACTTGACCAGCATGCCGTCGAAGCTCAGGGCAAACAGACCGACGTTGACGTTGTAGACCAAGTACCAGAAGTAGGCTGGCTCGCGTAGCGACAGGAACAGAAAGAAGTTGTAGCAGAACATCGCAAACAGCACGCCGTAGAAAGCGCCAGCCAATCCCATCGTCCCTTCGGTGGCCGCCGCGTTGGCGACGTAGGTGCTGAAGTACAGTGGAACATAGAGCGTGCTGGTGCTTTCGACACGAAGCAGCAGCGATGATGTTCCGGGTTTCAGATCGGTTGGAAACCAGAAATTCCTAACCTTGACCTCGCGTGAGCTGAACGGTCGGGTGTCGCCTGACTCCTGCCGCGTCAGGGTGCCGTCGGGCTGCTGCAGATACAGCTCGATATGATCGAGCAGGGGATAGTTGATCTCGATGAAGCCTGAAACGGTCTTGTCCAGCTGGTTATCGAGATCGACCCTGAACCACCAGACCGCATTGTTCTTGCCTTTGTTGGCGTGGGCTCCGCTGACCTGTTCGAAAGTCTTCTCTGGCAGGTTTAACACCTCACCGACACTGAGCTCTGCTGCCGGGTCTCGGAGAAAATAGGTCCAGTGAGCAAGCGGCTGGCGAAAGTCGTCCGAATCGACCGGAACGGGGGCGAAGGCCCACGCCTGTGTGCAAAGGCAATAAAGGAAGATGGCCAGGCAGAGACGCGGCAGCATGATGAGATCCGGGTCGTGCACGGTACAACGATCAAGCGATGCAGCAAGATCATTGAATCGTGCGCGGTTTCATTTACGCGAATGGCAAGCCAGGTTCGCTTGAGCCCGGCTAGCCCGGACGTTTCATAGATTCAATCGCTGCGACTTTGCCCGGATCAGCGCCGCCTCGCAATCTTCAAATGCCCCAAGTTGGCGGCACATCATGAAATGTGTGGTTCAGTCCGACGAGTCGTCTGATCTCTTGTCGAAAATCGAGTCGACTGGCGGTAGACGCGTGTCGTTCTGCATCTGGGTGTCATGTTCGAGTTGATGGCTGAAATTCTCCAGCGTGTCCTTTCCTGCATGAGCGTCGCTGGCGAACACCGGTGGGCTCAGGAGGTAAGCACAGATCAGCCGGCTCATCGCCGTCAGGCTGTCAATGTGTGTCCGCTCGTAGCCATGCGTCGCGTCGCAACCAAAGGCAAGCAACGCGGTGCGGATGTCGTGGCCTGCGGCGATCGCTGACTGAGCATCGCTGTGGTAGTAGCGAAACAGGTCGCGGCGCACCGGGATCTCATGGTTATTCGCTAGCTTGAGCAGGTGCCGTGAGAGATGGAAATCGTAAGGGCCGCCCGAATCCTGCATGGCGACGGTGACCGCATGCTCGCTGGATTCCTGACCTTTGGCGGTTGGCGCGATGTCGATGCCGACGAACTCGCTCACATCCCATGGGAGCGCCCCGGCGGCGCCAGAACCGGTTTCTTCTGTAATGGTGAAGAGCGGGTGGCAATCGATGGGGGGCTCGCGGCCACTTTCCACCACTGCCTTGAGCGCAGCCAGTAGCGCCGCTACGCCGGCCTTGTCGTCGAGGTGACGGGAGCTGATGTAGCCGCTGTCGGTAAACTCCGGCATCGGGTCGAAAGCTACGAAGTCACCGACGTTGATGCCAAGTCCGATGGTGTCGGCGCGGCTCTTGGTATAGCCATCCAGACGTAATTCGACGTGATCCCAACTGATCGGCATTTCGTCCACGGCAGTATTGAACGCATGGCCGGAGGCGAGCAGGGGTAGCACGCTGCCGCGCACGACGCCCGTGTCAGTGAAAACGCTTACACGGCTGCCTTCGGCGAAACGGCTCGACCAGCAACCCACTGGTGACAGCCCGAGGCGTCCGGTCTCATGAATTTCACGCACGCTGGCACCAATGGTGTCCAGATGCGCGGCTATTGCGCGGTCGGGGCTATACCGGCGGCCTTTGAGTGTCGCGCGGATGGTCCCACGACGCGTCAGCTCGAAAGGGATGCCCAGCTCTTTCAGACGCTCTGCGACATAGCGAACAATGGTGTCCGTGAATCCGGTAGGGCTTGGAATGGCGAGCATTTCGAGCAGCACGCGCTGCAGATAATTCATGTCCGGATCGGGAAGCTTTGCAGTCATGATCAGTCCTTAGCGGCGAATGAAGGCTGCCGCCGTCGTGTAAGTGAAGCTGAGCCGCGGTAGTGCCGCAAGCAAGTCGCAACGCTGCGGCTGCTGGCGGGACGCGAGCAGTGATTCGCGAGTCCCGCATCGCTGGCGCTACTTCGACACTAATGCGTGCCGTGGCTCAGCGGGAAGAGCAGGTCAACGAAGCGTTCGGCAGTAGGTTGCGGATGGTGATTGGCAAGCCCGACCCGTTCGTTGGCTTCGATGAAGACGTAGTCAGGCTGGTCGGCGGCCGGCACCAGCAGGTCCAGTCCCACTACCGGAATATCCAGAGCGCGTGCGGCTCGGACGGCGGCATCGACAAGGTCGGGATGCAGTTCTTCGGTAACGTCGTCCAGCGTTCCTCCGGTGTGCAGATTAGCCGTACGCCGGACCGCCAGATGTTCGCCGCGCGGCAGAACGGTTTCATAGTCGAAACCGGCATCGGTCAGGCAACGATGCGTTTCTTCATCCATCGGGATGCGGCTCTCGCCACCGGTAGCAGCCTGGCGACGGCGACTCTGTGTCTCGATCAGTTCGCGGATGGTATGGCTTCCGTCACCGACCACCTCGGCCGGGCGACGGATCGCGGCGGCCACAACCTCAAAGCCGATAACCACAATGCGCAGGTCCAGGCCCGGATGGAAGCTCTCCAGCAGCACGCGCTGGTCAAACTGACGCGCCCGGACGATTGCCTCTTCGAGGTCCTGATTATTACGTAGATCCACCGACACGCCGTGACCCTGCTCGCCATCAACCGGCTTCACTACCGCGCTGCCATGCTTCTCCAGAAAGGCTGCGTTCTCTTCAGCCGTACCGGCCAGCTGCTGAGCCGGAAGCTTAAGCCCGGCGCGGGCAAGAGTCCGATGGGTCAGGCTCTTGTCCTGACATAGCGTCATGCTGACTGCCGACGTCAGATCGGAAAGCGACTCGCGGCAACGCACTTTTCGCCCTCCTTGAGTCAGGGTGAACAAGCCGGCCTCGGTATCATCGATGGTGATTTCAATGCCGCGACGCCTTGCCTCGTCGACAATGATCCGCGCGTACGGGTTCAGCTCGGCTTCCGGGCCCGGCCCGAGAAACAGAGGCTGGTTGAAGGTGTTCTTGCGCTTGACGGTAAAGGTCTGCAGATCACGGAAGCCCAGCTTGGCGTAGAGCGCCTTGGCCTGCTTGTTGTCATGCAGCACCGACAGATCCAGATAGGCGAGACCGCGGCCCATGTAGTGCTCGATCAGGTGACGGACCAACGCTTCGCCAACGCCGGGGCGTGTGCAGCTTGGGGCAACCGCGAGGCACCAGAGGCTTGAGCCGTTTTCCGGATCATTGAACGCCTTGTGATGGTTGATGCCCATGACGCTGCCGATGATCTGCCCGGAATCGTCGTCTTCCGCGAGCCAGTACACGGGACCACCTTGCTCCCTCGGCGTACACAACTCGGGGTTGACCGGCAGCATGCCGCGGGACTGGTACAGGCAGTTGATCGCCTTCCAGTCCGCCTCACTCTGGGCGCGCCGGATCCCGAATCCCCTGAAGCTGCGACGTGCCGGACGATAATCGGTAAACCAGATGCGCGACGTATCGGACGGGTCGAGAAACAGCTGTTGCGGGGCGTAAGCGAGGACCTGATGCGGTGCGGCGACGTACAGCGCGATGTCCCGTTCGCCGGCTTGCTCGTGAAGCAGGTCGGCAGCCAGGTTCGCTGGATCCGAATAGGTATGGCCAATCAGGATCCGGCCCCAACCACAGTGCAGCGTTACCGGCGCTTGGGATTCTTCCTTGCCGTCCTCGGCGAGGCGCTGTTGCAGGCGCTCATAAGTGGGCGTCTGGCCCCGCAACAGTCGCTGTCCGTACGCTTGAGACTTCTGCATGATGAATTCCTTGGAGCTGGTCATGGCGGGGCGCTATTCACCCCGCGTCATGCCTGGATTCTTAAAGACCTTGTTCGCTCAGCCACAGGTTCACGGCTGCCAGCTGCCAGAGTTTGGAGCCGCGCAGGGGCGTCAGCTGGCCCTGTGGATCATTGAGCAGTTTGTCCAGCATTGCCGGGTTATAGAGGCCGCGATCCTGGCTCGGATCGGTCAGCATTTCCCGCACCCAGTTGAGGGTGTTGCCCTGCAGATGCTTGAGCCCCGGAACCGGGAAGTAGCCTTTGGGCCGGTCGATGACAGCGGCGGGGATGACTTTGCGCGCCGCTTCCTTGAGGACGTACTTTCCGCCGTCGGGCAGCTTGTACTTGGCTGGTATCTTCGCCGATAGCTCAGCCACGTTATGGTCGAGAAATGGCACCCGTGCCTCGAGACCCCAGGCCATGGTCATGTTGTCGACGCGCTTGACCGGGTCGTCCACGAGCATGATTGTGCTATCGATCCGCAGTGCCTTGTCTACCGCCGCGTCGGCCCCTGGCTGCGCAAAATGCTGACGCACGAAGTCGCCGGAGAAATCGCCTTTGACCCATTGCTGCTGCACCGTCTCGGCGTATTCCTCGTAGCTGCGGTCGCGGAAGGCTTGCAGGTAAGCGGCTACCGGGTCTGCCGCGCCGTCCACCTGTGGATACCAGTGGTAACCGGCAAACAGCTCATCGGCACCCTGGCCGCTCTGCACCACCTTGCAATGTTTGGAGACCTCGCGCGATAGCAGATAGAACGCGATGCAGTCATGACTGACCATCGGCTCGCTCATGGCGCGGAATGCCGCTGGCAGCTGCTCGAGGATTTCCTTTTCCTGAATGCGCAGCTGGTGATGTCGTGTCTGGTAGTGCTGCGCGATCAGATCCGAATACTTGAATTCATCACCGCGCTCGCCGCCCGCATCTTCGAAACCAATGGAGAATGTGAGCAGGTTGTCCGTCGCGCCTGCTTCGCGCAATAGGCCGACCAGCAGGCTGGAATCGACGCCACCGGACAGCAGGACGCCGACATCGACCGCCGCGCGCTGACGCAGGGCAACGGACTGGCGCAGGGTGGAGAGGGTGCGTTCCTGCCAGTCCTCGAAACTGTATTGCTGCTCTTCTTCCGAAGCGCCGAATTCCAGCGCCCACCAGCGATGCTGGCTGGACTTGCCATGGGCGTCGACACGCATGAAGGTGCCCGGCGGCAGCTTCTCGATACCGGCGATGAGGGTATCCGGTGCCGGTACGACCGCGTGAAAGCTCATGTAGTGGTTCAGTGCCACCGGATTCAGCACGCCGGCGATGTCACCACCTTTGAGCAATGCAGGCAGAGTCGAGGCGAAGCGCAGGCGATCCCCAGTCTTGGAGAGATAAAGCGGCTTGATGCCGAGCCGGTCGCGAGCGATGAACAGTTCCTGCACGTCACGCTGCCAGATGGCGAAGGCGAACATGCCGTTGAGGCGCGGCAGCAGCGCTTCGCCCCAGGCATGAAAGCCCTTGAGCAACACCTCGGTGTCGCCGCCGGAGAAGAAGCTGTAGCCCAGAGCTTCAAGCTCTGAGCGCAGTTCGGGATAGTTGTAGATAGCGCCGTTGAAGACCATGGACAGGCCCAACGCGGAGTCGATCATCGGCTGGCCGGAAGCCTCGCACAGATCCATGATTTTCAGACGCCGATGCCCGAGTGCAACAGGGCCCTGGCTATTGAAGCCACAGGCATCCGGACCGCGAGCAGTCAGGGATTGGGTGATGCGTTCAACCGCTGCCAGATCGGCCGGTTGATTGTCAAAGCGAAGTTCGCCAGCTATGCCACACATAGGATCCTTTCCGGTTAAGCCGTTGGGAAATGTGACCGGCATGCAAACTGTGAAGTTCAGGTTTTAGACAGGTGCGTCCAGCTCCCATCCGTCGTGTAGCACGCTTTGGAACGGCCTGTGGCCGGGTGCAGCATTGATATGCGGGCCGGTCGATCTGCCAGGCCACCCTGGCGGGTGGTCATAGGCGGAAGCCTTCAACGATATGCTCGGCCAAGGTTTCGCTGACCTGCGAGGGGTTACGTTCACTGCGTAGCAGGACGATGCTGCTCATGGGCAACTCAGGCATTCCCTCGGCTTCTCCCAGCAAGCGCATGTCGGCTGTTACCAGGCTCTGCAGCTGAGCGGTGACCGCCAGACCGGCATTGACCACAGCCATCAGCGCCGACAGGCTCGGGCTGGTGTAGGCGACACGGTACGGGATGTCCATGCTGTCCAGGGCGTTGCACGCCCAGGCACGGCAGAAGCACTCGGTGTTGAACATCGCCAGTGGCATCGGCCGTTGCTCATGGGTGTTGAAGCCTGGCGCTTCGGTCCACACAAAGCGTTCCCGGCGCAGCAGTTGACCGATCTCGGTTCCCGGTTCACGGGTCACGATGGAGAGGTCAAGGTCTCGCCGCTGCAGCAGCTGATAGGACGGCTCGCAATGCACCTCCACCTGCACCAGCGGGTAAGCCTGCGCAAAGCGCGAGAGGATGCCCGGAAGGAAGCGCATCACGTAATCGTCCGGCGTACCGATCCGTACTGATCCGACCATATGCGGCTCGCGCAGGGTGGTCAGCACTTCACCGTGCAGCTTGAGTATTCGGCGCGCATAGCCGAGCAGAATCTGCCCCTCGGGTGTGAGCCGGACCTGCCGACCGTCACGCTCGAAAACCGAACGCTGCAGCACGTCTTCCTCCAGGCGCTTCATCTGCATGCTGATTGCTGACTGCGTGCGGTTCACCGCCTCCGCTGCGCGCGTGAAGCCACCGTGATCAGCGATGGCAACGAAGCTGCGGAGCAGCTCCGCATCGATACTGGGGTAATTGGCCATTCATCAATCTCCGAGATGTACGCCATCAGAAACATTCGTTGGATTGATCATAAGCCCAGGCAGAAACTGGCGCCATCCACCCGGAGATGCAGATGATGAAAAGCCATATCGAGTTTGTGAAAGTCGGATATTCAGCTCAGGACCGTCGTCTATCGCTGGTTGCCGTACTGAGGGCAGCCATGCAGCAGATCAAGCGCTGGTATGAGCTACACCGCCAGCGCCAGCAGCTCGCCTCGCTGAATGACGAGATGCTCAAGGACATCGGTCTGAGCCGTGCAGACATCGAGCCTGAAGTGAATCGCCCGTTCTGGGACGAACCCTTTCGCCGGGGCTGAGTGCTATGCGTCATGCCCGGTCAGGACGCTCCAGCCGGAGCAGGGTAGCGATTCGCTATTCGGAGCGGCGAATGAGTTTTCGCAGCAGGAAACGATTTGGGTGACAGGCTTCTGCAATAGCGCGTGGCACAGGCAGCGGGTCGCCATCGAGCCAGGCGGCGAGCAGTTCGCCGGACAACGGTGCAGTAATTAAGCCGCGCGAGCCGTGAGCAGTATTGACGTACAGGCCATCGAGCCAGGGGCAGGGCGTCTGAGGTACCTGACGGGCGTCCTTGCCAAGTACCGCGTACGCACTGGCGAATTCTGCGGGGTCTGCCAACGGCCCGATGATCGGGAGGTAGTCCGGACTGGTGCAGCGATACGCCACGCGCCCGTGTAGAGCATCCAGGTGGTACGCATCGGCATCCAGGCGCTGATAGAGGTCCTCTGAGATCTCTTCGAGCATTTCCAGATTCGCACGATGCTCCGCCGTGCTTGGCGCGGGATCGCTTTCGGCAAAATTGAAACTCGCACCCAGGGTATGCAGGCCGTCGCGCGATGGAGCGACATAACCCTTGGCACAGATCACGGTGCGCAACGCGGTGCTCCGTTCGGTCGCGGTCAGACCTGTAATCTGCCCGCGGATGCGTTTGAGCGGCAGCCAGGCGCTCTGGCTGAACAGGGACACGTCGGCCGCCCCTGCCAGGACTACCACCGGCGCGTCGGCCAGCACTTGCTCGTTCGCAAGCGCTTGCCAGCATTCTCCAACACGACGCAACTCGAGCGGATGGCGATGGCGAATCAGCTCGATCGCGGGGTGGTCGATCAGCCAGCGGCATAGCGCCGGCGGGTGCGCCCAACCGGCGTCTGGGTAGAACAGACCGCCGTCATCCAGTGTCACGCCTGCCAGTTGTTCGGCCTCTCCACGCTCGACGGCGCGCAGCAGGCTAGGCGGGAATGCACCTGCAAGTGCGGCCTGACGGTCGCGCTCCTTCGCATCGAAAGCAATCTGCAAAACACCGCAGGCCTCCCAGTCCCGTCCCTGCTGAAGGTTGCGCAGCAGGCGGCGGGTGTAGCCGAACCCGCTGGTCACCAACTGCGAAAGCGCGGTGCCGTGCGCTGACAGCTTCAGATAAAGCACACCTTGTGGGTTGCCGGAGCCCTCCTGGGCGATTTCCTCATGGCGTTCGAGCAGCGTCACCTTCCATCCACGCGCCGCCAAGCTGGCTGCGCTGGCGCAGCCGGCCAGACCCGCGCCGATAATGAGTGCGCTGCGCTGTTGAGGTTTATGTGACGGGCGCGCAAACCAGGGTGTGGGGGCTTGCGATGACGTGCCGATGAACTGGCCTTTGAGGCTTTCCCACTTGTGGCCGAAGCCTGGGATTCGTTTCACCGTGAAGCCGGCGTCCTTCAGCGCGCGACGCACGTCGCCGGCTGTGGTGAATGTCGCCAGCGTTGCGCCTGGAGCAGACAGCCAGGCCAGTTGAGCAAACAACGCGGGATGCCACATTTCCGGGTTTTTCGCTGGCGCGAAACCATCGAGAAACCAGGCATCAACGCTGGCGTCCAGGCTGCTCAGGCCGTCGAGCGCGTCGCCAACCAATAGCGTTAGAGCGACTCGGCCAAAGCGAAACTGCTGAAAACCCGGATTGACCGCCACGTACTGATCGAGCAACTGCTGGGCCTGGGGCTGCAGTTCTGGCCACAATGCCAACGCGCGCTGCATGTCATCACGACTGAGCGGGTGCTTTTCAACGCTGATGAAGTGCAGACTGGCCTGAGACTGCGCGCTACGCTCGAACAGGGCCCAAGCGCAAAGAAAGTTCAAGCCTGTGCCGAATCCCGTTTCGCCAATCACTAGACGCTCGTCGGTCCCGAGAGCTGCGAAACGTTCGGCAAGCTGGCTTGGCTGCAGGAACACATGGGTAGTTTCGGCAATGCCGGAGCTGCGCGAAAAGTAGACGTCGCCGTAGAGCCGCGATTGCGGCTCACCGCTCTCGTCCCAGTCGAGTTCGGCATGCTGAAAACCGGGTGCGATCGGGTCGGGCATCGACGTTTCCTGGGGCGAAAAGGAGACGATTCTAGCAGCAGCAGGAAACCTGCTGCGGGCGCGCTTTGTCGCATTAATGTGTACGCGTCCGGCACAGCACACCCTGACGTGCCTTCTGACACCAGCCCAGGCTTGCGACGGCCTGCTAGGGTTCATTGCAGCATTCCTATGGAGAACACGATGTTCGAATCGGCGGAAATCGGCCACACCATCGACAAGGCGACTTTCAAGGACGAAGAACCCGTTCTACGCGAGGCGCTGCTGCAGGCCCAATACCGTCTGCGCGAGCAGGCTCGCTTTCCCGTGCTGATCCTGATCAACGGCATCGAAGGCGCGGGCAAAGGCGAGACGATCAAGCAACTCAACGAATGGATGGACCCTCGGCTGATCCGCGTCGACAGCTTTGATGTTCCAACTGACGAGGAGCTGTCTCATCCACCGGCATGGCGCTATTGGCGCCGCCTGCCGGCGAAGGGGCAGACGGGCATCTTTTTCGGTAACTGGTACAGCAAGATGCTTGAGGACCGCGTCCACGGGCGCATCAAGAAGGCTGACCTCGAACTCGCCATCGACCGTGCCCAGCGGTTCGAGCGCATGCTTTGTGCCGAGGGTGCGCTGATCTTCAAGTTCTGGTTTCACCTGTCCAAGGACCGCATGCTGCAGCGTCTCGAATCGCTCAAGGACGATCCGCTGCACAGCTGGCGTATCAGCCCGCTGGATTGGCAGCAATCGAAGACCTACGACAAGTTCGTGCGCCATGGTGAGCTGATCTTGCGGCGCAGTAGCCGCGATTTCGCACCCTGGTACGTCATCGAGGGGCATGACGAGCGCTATCGCAGCCTGACCGCCGGCCGCCTGTTGCTCGAAGGGCTGAATGCAGCGCTGGATGCAGCCGATCAGCAACCCTCGCAGCCCCACACTGCGCCCGTGGAGTTGAATCTCGACCGGCTGAGCCTGCTCGGCAGCCTCGACATGGAGCAAAAGCTCAGCAAGGACGACTATAAGGATCAGCTCACTCAGGAGCAGGCGCGCCTTTCGCAGTTGTTGCGCGATCCGCGTCTGCGCAAGCGTGCTGTGCTGGCCCTGTTCGAAGGGCACGACGCAGCCGGCAAGGGCAGTGCCATTCGCCGAGTAACCGGCGCGCTCGATCCACGGCTGTATCGCACGGTACAGATTGCGGCACCCAGTGAAGATGAGCTGGCGCAGCCCTGGATGTGGCGATTCTGGCGTAACGTTCCGGCGCGCGGCCAGTTCACCATTTTCGATCGTTCATGGTATGGCCGCGTGCTGGTGGAACGGGTTGAAGGCTTCTGTTCGCCGGATGAATGGCTGCGCGCCTATACCGAAATCAATGAGTTCGAGGAGCAGCTAGTCGATGCAGGTGTTGTGGTCGTCAAGTTCTGGCTGTCGATCGATAAAGAAACGCAGCTGGAGCGCTTCAAGGAACGTGAAGACACGCCGCACAAACGCTTCAAGATCACCGAGGAAGACTGGCGCAACCGGGAAAAGTGGGACGACTACGGTCATGCAGTAGCGGACATGGTCGACCGCACCAGCACCGAGATCGCGCCCTGGACGCTGATCGAAGCCAATGACAAGCGCTTCGCCCGGGTAAAGGTGCTGCGAACGCTGTGCGACGCGCTGGATGCGGCTATCGGTTGATCTTTGCGTAAGACTGGACGGGCGATGGCCGACCATATCCCTGCTGAATGTTCGTCGCCTAGGCCGAAAGGCAGGAACTATGCTCGGCTCATCGTCAACAGGCGGGTCGCACCCATAGCGGCCTGCCCATCCATTCGAGGTATGCCATGCGTGAAGTAGTGATCGTCGACAGCGTACGGACCGGCCTGGCCAAGTCCTTCCGCGGCAAGTTCAACATGACCCGCCCTGACGACATGGCGGCCCATTGCGTCAACGCGCTGCTGTCGCGCAACAACCTTGATCCTAAACTGGTCGAGGATTGCATCGTCGGTGCCGGCTCGAACGAGGGCGCGCAGGGCTACAACATCGGTCGGAACGTAGCCGTGTTGTCGAATCTGGGCATCCAGTGTGCTGGCATGACCCTCAACCGGTTCTGCTCGTCCGGCCTGCAGTCCATCGCCATCGCGGCTAACCAGATTGCATCCGGTTGCAGCGACATCATCGTCGCGGGCGGGGTCGAATCCATCACCATGACGGCTAAGAGCCGCAACAGCGACAACCTATTCAACCCCATCCTGCAAGAGCGTGTTCCGGGCCTTTATCACAGCATGGGCCAGACCGCTGAACTGGTCGCGCGCCGCTACAACGTGACCCGTGAGCAGCAGGACATCTATTCCCTGCAGAGCCAGCAGCGCACTGCGCGCGCTCAGGCCGAAGGGCTGTTCCAGGACGAAATCGTGCCGATGAACGTCCGCTACTTCACCGAAGACAAGAACACCGGGGAGCGCACCGAGCATGAAGGCGTCGTCGATCGCGACGACTGCAACCGCCCCGACACCACCCTTGAAAGCCTGTCCGGCCTGAAGCCGGTATTTGCCGACGACGGTTCCGTGACTGCCGGCAATGCCTCGCAACTGTCTGACGGCGCTTCGATGACCCTGGTGATGAGCTTGGACAAGGCGCTTGAGCTGGGACTCAAGCCGCGGGCGTTTTTCCGCGGATTCACCGTCGCCGGGTGCGAGCCGGAAGAAATGGGCATCGGCCCGGTCTTCTCCGTGCCGCGTCTGCTCAAGGCCAAGGGTCTGCAGGTCAGCGACATCGATCTCTGGGAGCTCAACGAAGCCTTTGCCTCGCAGTGCCTGTATTGCCGCGACACCCTGGAGATCGACAACGAGAGATTCAACGTCAACGGCGGCTCGATTTCCATCGGCCACCCATTCGGCATGACCGGCTCGCGCACCGCGGGCCACCTGATCCGCGAACTGCAGCGCCGTAATCTGCGCTATGGCGCAGTGACCATGTGCGTAGGTGGCGGGATGGGTGCTTCGGGATTATTCGAAGCGGTGCGTTGATCAGTCGTCTTAGGCACGACTAAGAAACCCGCGCCAGATGGCGCGGGTTTTTTCATGTCTGATGAATATCAGCCAGAGTGCGAACGTGTTGCTTTGCGGTGAAGTTACCGGTGGGCTGAAGCCCACCCTACGGGCTAAGGCCGGCGGCGCGGGCGAATAAAATCTCCCCTACAGAATAGGACCAAGTGAGGGTCGTATTCAGTGCCTTTGTAGGGTCGAATTTATTCGACCAAAAGAGGCTGGCGTGATGTATAGCCCGCTGGATCAGCTGCGGCTGGATTCGAGCATGGTTTCCGGGCGCACCCACTGATCGAACTCTTCATCGGTCAAGTATCCCAGAGACAACGCCGCTTCTCGCAGCGTTGTGCCCTCGCCGTAGGCTTTCTTGGCAATCTCCGCTGCCTTGTCATAGCCGATATGCGGGTTCAACGCGGTGACCAGCATCAGCCCGCGTTCCAGGTGTTCGGCCATCCGCGCTGCATCCGGCTTCATACCGACGATGCAATGGGTATTGAAATTCCGGCAGCCATCGGCCAGCAGCCGAATCGACTCCAGCATGTTATGCACGATCACCGGCTTGAAGACGTTGAGCTGCAGGTGACCCTGGCTCGCGGCGAATCCGATCGTGACGTCATTGCCCATCACTTGGCAGGCAAGCATCGACAGCGCCTCGCACTGAGTCGGGTTGACCTTGCCCGGCATGATCGAGCTGCCCGGCTCGTTGGCCGGCAGGCGAACTTCGGCAAATCCGCCGCGTGGTCCCGATCCGAGCAGGCGCAGGTCGTTGGCGATTTTCAACAGCGCCGTGGCCAGGGTCTTCAATCCGCCGTGAAGCGCTACCAGCGGTTCATGACCGGAAAGCGCAGCGAACTTGTTCGGCGCGGAAACGAAGGGAAGGCCGGACAGCGCTGCCAGCTCGGCCGCGATCGCTTCTGCGAAGCCGTGCGGTGCATTGAGTCCTGTGCCCACGGCCGTGCCGCCTTGAGCCAGTTCGAAGACGGCTGGCAGAGAATGGCGGATCGCCTGTTCGGCAATATCCAGCTGAGCAACGAAGGCTGACAGTTCCTGGCCAAAAGTTACTGGTGTCGCGTCCATCATGTGAGTGCGCCCGGTCTTGACCAGCTGCCCGTAGCGAGCCGCTTGCTCGGCAATGCCGCCAGACAGTTCGGCGATCGACGGCAACAGGTCGTCCTGAATCGCCCTCGCGATGGCAATGTGCATGGCGGTAGGGAAGCAGTCATTGGAGCTTTGCGCGCGGTTAACATGATCGTTGGGGTGCACCGGGCTCTTGCCGCCGCGCGTACCTCCAGCCAGTTCGTTGGCACGCCCAGCAATCACTTCATTGGCGTTCATATTGCTCTGGGTGCCGCTACCGGTCTGCCAGACCACCAGCGGGAACTGGTCGTCGTGCTGGCCATGCAGGATCTCGTCGGCGGCCTGTTCTATCAGTCGCGCGATGTCAGGCGGCAGGTCGCCGATGCGGTCGTTGACTCGCGCAGCCGCCTTCTTGATCAGCGCCAGCGCGTGGCATACGGCTAGTGGCATGCGCTGATCGCCGATGGCGAAGTTGGTCAGTGAGCGCTGGGTCTGAGCGCCCCAGTAGGCCTGTTCGGGTACTTCCACTGGGCCCAGGCTATCGGTTTCGGTGCGGGTCATGCCGTGCTCCATCAATGAGGTCTTCCTGTTAGGTCGCCCGTGAACGGGACAGGTTCAATCGGCCTTCGGCTGTTCCTTGAGCGATTGGAACTCCGCGCGCAGAATGTGTCCATTGAGGCTCATCTATCGCTCGGCAAGGATCATCCAATGCGCGCTCTTAATACTTTCAGGCTATCTCCCATCACGCTACGTGCTTGCGGGCTTCGTGGATCAGGGCTCCGTGCATTCGGCCTTTGCGGCGTCCTGTCGATGGCATTGGTCGCCGGCCATGCCAGCGCTGACAGCGCCAGCCATGCCGCCCAGGCCGAGCGATTCCTGGAGCTGGTCAATGCCGACCGGATTTCCGTTCCGGTTTACGCTCAGGTCCAGCAGATGTTCGCCGAGCGATTCGCCCAGACTCAGGCACCGGAGAGCAAGCGCGCGCTTCTGGAGGGTTATCAGTCCAAGGCCGACGCTGCGCTCGACAAGGCGATCGGCTGGAAAGAGGTCAAGCCGGATCTGATAGCGCTCTACACCGATACCTTCAGCGAGGCAGAATTGAGCCGGCTGAACGAATTCTACGAATCCGAGTTGGGCAAGAAGATGCTCACTCAGCTGCCCCAGCTCAATGCGCGATCGGCTCAGGTGACCCAGGCCAAGTTGCAGGAGGCAGTGCCGCAAGTGAACAAGCTGCTGGCTGATATGACAGCCGAACTCGATACCCAGAAAAAGCCCTGAGAGAGCCTGCCAATCATGTCCAAACAAGCCACGATCGAGACGACCCTGCAGGTCACCCTGCAACCTGCCTATCTGCATGTGCTGGACGAAAGCCACATGCACAGTCGCGGGCAGGAAACTCATTACAAGGCGGTGATCGTCAGCGATCAGTTCGCCGGGCTCAATCCGGTCAAGCGCCATCAGAAGGCCTACGCCGCAATGGGCGACCTTATGCAACAGATCCATGCCCTCGCGTTGCACACCTATACGCCAGAGGAATGGGCCGAGCAGGGCGCCGCGCCGGCTTCGCCTGTTTGCGCCGGTGGGCATAAATAGAGGCGGGAGGCCACAAACGGTAGGCTGCAGGAGAAAAGCGTTTGACAGCTTTTCGGCGCCGGGGCGCACACTGAGAAGCCTGAAGCCTGAAGCCTGAAGCCTGAAGCCTGAAGCCTGAAGCCTGAAGCCTGAAGAAAGATTTATTGCTAGAATGCGCGCCGCGCCGGCTCACGCCGGCGTTGTTGTTTTCGCATTCCCGGTCCGCCCCTTGCGCGGGTGGCCACTGGAGAGATTATTCCGCATGACCCAGAAAATCGTCGTCGCGGCGCTGTACAAGTTCGTCTCCCTGCCGGACTACGTTGCGCTGCGTGAGCCCCTGCTCGACATTCTCAACGCCAATGGCATCAAAGGCACGCTGCTGCTTGCCGAAGAAGGCATCAATGGCACGGTATCCGGCAGCCGTGCGGCCATCGATGCATTGCTCGCCTGGTTCGGTACCGATACGCGTCTGGCTGACATTGATCACAAGGAGTCCTACTGCGACGATCAGCCGTTTTATCGCACCAAGGTCAAGCTGAAAAAGGAAATCGTCACCCTAGGCGTGCCCGGTGTGGACCCCAATCAGCGCGTCGGCACCTATGTCGACCCCAAGGACTGGAATGCGCTGATCGATGACCCGGAAGTGCTGCTGATCGATACCCGCAACGACTACGAAGTGTCCATCGGCACCTTCGAGGGGGCGATCGACCCGCAGACCAAATCCTTCCGTGAATTTCCCGACTACATCAAGGCGCATTACAACCCGGCCAAGCACAAAAAGGTCGCGATGTTCTGCACCGGTGGCATCCGCTGCGAGAAGGCGTCCAGCTACATGCTTGGCGAAGGGTTCGAGGAGGTTTATCACCTCAAGGGCGGCATCCTCAAATACCTGGAGGAGGTGCCGCAGGAAGAGACGCGCTGGCGCGGCGACTGCTTCGTTTTCGACAACCGCGTGACCGTGCGCCACGACCTTACCGAAGGCGATTTCGACCAATGCCATGCCTGCCGCACTCCGATCTCGGTGGAGGACCGCCAATCGGAGCACTACGCTCCAGGCATCAGCTGCCCGCACTGCTGGGATAACCTCAGCGAGAGGACTCGCCACAGCGCGCGGGAGCGGCAGAAGCAGATTGAGCTGGCACTCAAGCGCAACCAACCACACCCGATCGGTTACAACTACCGCAAGCACGATGCGTAACCGAGCCAAATCATGAAGGTGCGCAGCCCGCGCTTCACCTGAGACAACCGGAGCACCGATGAGCAGCCGACTGATCTACGTGATGGACCCGATGTGTTCATGGTGCTGGGGCTTTGCGCCGGTCGTTCACGCATTGATCGAGCAGGCGCAGGCGCGCGGTGTGAGCGCTGATCTTGTGGTCGGCGGCTTGCGTCAGGAGCGAGTTGCTATGGATCAGGCGGCCCGTGAGCGCACGGCCTCTTATTGGCATGCCATTCACGAAGCGAGTGGCCAGCCATTCAATTTCGAGGCAGGCCTGCCGGAGGGTTTTATCTATGACACTGAACCGGCGTGTCGCGCGCTGGTTGCGGCGAGGGCTCTGGATACCAACGCTGCATGGCGGCTCGCGACGCTGATCCAGCAAGCCTTCTACGTCGAGGGACGTGACGTCACGCTTGTGCCCGAACTCGTCGAACTGGCCGAGACAGCTGGCATCCCACGCATCGAGTTCGCCGACCACTTCGATTCCCAGGCGGCGCGAGACGCCACGGCTGCGGACTTCGACTGGTCGCGTAACCTTGGAATTGCCGGCTTCCCGACCTTGCTTGCCGAGCACGACGGCCAGCTTGCATTGGTGACCAATGGCTTTCAGCCGATCGAGGCGTTGTCGCCGTTGTTGGCACGCTGGTTGGATCACAATCTCGATGCCTGATCAGCTGACCTGGGCCGAGATCCGCCGGCTGGCGCTCCATCATCGCAAAGCACTGATCCTGGCCAATCTTGTCGCCGTGCTCGCGACACTGTGCAGCGTGCCGATTCCGCTGCTGCTGCCGTTGCTGGTCGATGAGGTGCTGCTGGGGCAGGGCGACACGGCACTGCAGGTGATGAACAGGTTCCTGCCCGCCGGCCTGCAGACCGCCATCGGCTATATCGGTCTGATGCTCTGCATCACCTTGCTGCTGCGAGCCTCTGCGTTGGTCTTCAACGTGCTGCAGGCGCGGCTGTTCGCGCGGCTGTCTAAGGACCTTGTGTATCGCATTCGAATCCGCCTGATCGAACGCCTCAAGCGCATCGCCCTGAGCGAGTATGAGAGCCTGGGCGGCGGGACGGTTGCCGCACACCTGGTCACCGATCTGGAAACCATCGATAAATTCATCGGCGAGACGTTGAGCCGTTTGCTGGTGGCGTTGCTCTCCATCGCTGGCACAGCGGGAATTCTGCTCTGGATGCACTGGAAGCTGGCATTACTGATCCTGCTGTTCAATCCGCTGGTGATCTACGCCACGGTGCAGCTGGGCAAGCGCGTGAAGCACCTGAAAAAGCTGGAAAACGACAGCACCTCGCTGTTCACCCAGGCGCTTACCGAAACACTGGATGCCATTCAGGAAGTACGTGCCGGCAACCGGCAAGGTTTCTTCCTTGGTCGCCTTGGTCTGCGTGCCCGGGAAGTACGCGATTACGCCGTGGCTTCGCAATGGAAGACCGACGCATCTAATCGTGCCAGTGGGCTGTTGTTCCAGTTCGGCATCGACATCTTCCGTGCCGCCGCGATGCTCACAGTGCTTTTCTCCGACCTGTCCATCGGCCAGATGCTGGCGGTGTTCAGTTACCTCTGGTTCATGATCGGGCCGGTCGAGCAGCTGCTCAATCTGCAATACGCCTTCTATGCCGCCGGCGGTGCGCTGAGCCGCATCAATCAGCTGCTGGCGCGCGCCGACGAGCCGCAGTATCCCGGCGGACAGGATCCGTTCGTTGGCCGCGATACCGTCGCCATCGAAGTCCAGGGGCTGCGTTTCTCCTATCAGGACGAGCCGGTGCTGGAAGGGCTTGATCTGTCCATCGCGGCGGGCGAGAAGGTTGCCATCGTCGGTGCCAGCGGCGGCGGCAAGAGCACCCTGGTGCAGCTGCTGCTGGGTCTGTATCAACCGCAGGCCGGGCATATCCGCTTCGCCGGGGTTGCGGTGCAAGACATCGGGCTGGCGACGGTTCGGGACAATGTCGCGGTGGTTTTGCAGCATCCGGCGCTGTTCAACGACACGGTGCGTGCCAACCTGCTGATGGGGCGGGAGCGGGACGACCAGGCGTGCTGGCAGGCGCTGGAAATCGCCCAGCTGGCTGAAACCATCCGCCAATTGCCGGCTGGGCTGGACAGCATTGTCGGCCGCTCGGGTGTGCGGCTTTCAGGTGGCCAGCGACAGCGGCTGGCTGTGGCGCGCATGGTGCTTGCCGATCCCAAGGTTGTGATTCTCGACGAGGCCACTTCGGCGCTGGACGCCGCCACCGAGTATGCCCTTCATCAAGGGCTTAACCGCTTTCTGCAGGGCCGCACGACCCTGATCATCGCCCACCGTTTGTCGGCGGTTAAGCAGGCTGACCGGGTACTCGTCTTTGATGGCGGACGGATCGCGGAACAGGGCGATCACCAGCAGCTGATTGCCGATGGCGGGCTCTACGCCAAGCTTTACGGGCATTTGCAACAGCATTGAAACGGCTCGGCAGCATCATCTGCCGGATCGGACCGTTTCTGTTAATCGGTTGCTGGCATCTAGCCATCATAAACTGATTAAATTGCTCTGCTTTAGCACTCAACTTTGGTCGATACCGGCCGACTCCAAGACGTGCGCTTATTTTTCCTAGGGATCCCCCATGCAGTCTGTCGATATTTTCGCCAACCTTTCCGTTGGTAAGAAGCTCCTACTCGGCTTTGCCATGGTGCTGTTGCTGACATTGGCTGTCGCCGCCACCGGCTTTGTGGCCGTAGATTCAATCCTCAATCGCTCGTCGCAGAGCACTCAACTGGCTGCGATAAATGCTGCCATCCTCGATGCTCGCGGTCAGGAACGTGATTACGCGCTGACGCGCAGTGATACGTCGGCTGCGGCACTACGCGCCACGCTGGATAAGCTCAACCAGGAGCTGGATGACCTTACGGCCATCTCAAACAGCGAGGAGCAAAAGGCGCTTCAGCAGATTCGCAGCGATGCAGCCGACTATGCGCGCCAGTTCGCCGACTACGGAGTGCTGATTGCCAAGAGTGTCGCGCTGCGAGCAAACATGGATGATGCGGCCCAGAAGAGCCGCGAAGAGTTCGAGTACATCGAGCTCGACATGTACGACGCCGTTCGCGTCCTGCGTCTGGAAGGCGATCACCTCAAGGGCAGCGATCCGCTGACCATCGCCGAGGCCGCATCCGGGTTGACCAAGCGCATCCTTGATCTGCGCACGTTCGAAAGCGTATTCATCGGAAACAGTTCCGACGCCGCGGTCGAGCAGTGGAAAGAGGTTTATGCAGACGTCACCACGATCGGCAGCAGCCTCAAGACCTGGCTCAATGACGAGCAGAAGGCCACTATGGACGGTGCTCTTGCGGCCCTGGCCTCGTACGAGACGGCCTTTACCGAGTTCCGCAGCAATCGCTCGCAACGCGTTGACCTGGAAAGCGCCATGGTCCAACAGGCGCAGCGGGTGCTGGATACCGCAGATCGGGCGCTGGCCGATGCCAACCAGGCGATGCAGAGCCAGAGCAGCAACGCTTACTGGCTGTTGGCTGCAATCACGTCGCTGGCCGTGGTGCTAGGGCTGGTCGCAGCGACTTTGATCTCCCGCATGATCGTGGTGCCGCTGCGATACACGGTACAACTTGCGCAGCGAGTTTCCGACGGCGACCTGACCCCGTCAGCGACCGTCACTCGCCGTGATGAGCTTGGTCAGTTGCAGCAGGCCATGTTTGGCATGACCGACAGCCTGCGGACCCTCATCGGCCGCATCGGTGGCAGCGTCAGCCAGATCGCCGCCGCAGCCGAGCAGCTCTCGGCAGTCACTGCGCAGACCAGCGTCGGTGTGCAGAAGCAGCGCGAGGAGACCGATCAGGTCGCCACCGCAATGCATCAGATGGCTGCCACAGTGCAGGAAGTCGCACACAACGCCGAGCAGGCGTCGCTGGCGGCACGTCAAGCCGACCAGCAGGCGCGTCAGGGTGATCTCGTCGTCAAGGATGCCATCGGTCAGATCGACAGTCTGTCAGGCGAAGTGGAGCACTCCGCTCATGCGATTGAAGAGCTGAACACAGAGAGCGGTCGTATCGGCAGCGTACTGGAAGTGATTCGTGCGGTTGCCGAGCAGACCAACCTGCTGGCACTCAACGCCGCCATCGAGGCCGCCCGTGCTGGCGAACAGGGCCGCGGATTCGCCGTGGTAGCTGACGAAGTCCGTGCATTGGCGCGTCGTACTCATGACTCCACCGAGGAGATCGAAGGCCTGATCGCCAATCTGCAGCGCGTGGCACAGAAAGCGGTTGAGCAGATGCAGACCAGTCGCAACCTGACCCAACGCACGGTCGAGCTGGCCAGCGAAGCCGGTATCGCGCTCGGACGGATCACCGAATCGGTCTCGACCATCGAACAGATGAACCAGCAGATTGCGGCGTCCGCCGAAGAGCAGAGCGCGGTGGCGGAGAACATCTCCGAGAGCGTGACGCGCGTACGCGACATCGGTGAGCAGAGTGCCAGCGGTAGCGAGCAGACCGCTGGAGCGAGCGCTGAGCTGGCGCGACTGGGCGTCGAACTGCAAGGCTTGGTGGCGCGTTTCCGCACCTGAACGTAGTTGTCTGCACCCGAAGCCCCGGCCCGCGCCGGGGCTTTGTCATTTCTGGCGCTGAACTCCGACAAGATTCCCCCGCTCTAGAGAAATGAACGCGGTGATGCCGCACGCTCTGGAGATGCTCGATTGAACGCCTGCCTGCTCGCCCTTTTCGCCTTCTTTGAAGAGGCGACCTGCTCATGAAAACCACGGTATTTGCAGCGGGTGAATCCCGGCTGAAGCGCGCTATCACAGGGCCGGCCCTGTTTCTGTTCATCCTCGGCGATGTGCTGGGTGCGGGCGTCTATGCCCTGGTCGGCAAGATGGCAGGCGAGGCGGGTGGTGCAGTATGGGTGCCGCTGCTGGTGGCGCTTGGTTTCGCCATGCTAACGGCGGCTTCCTACGCTGAACTGGTGACCAAATACCCGAAGGCGGGCGGGGCAGCGGTGTTTGCCGAGCGAGCGTTCGGGATACCGCTGCTGTCGTTTCTTGTGGGCTTCTGCATGCTGGCCGCCGGTGTCACCAGCGCGGCGGGCCTGTCGCTGGCGTTCGGCGGGGACTACCTGGGCGCATTTCTCGACACCGCGGCGGTGCCAACGGCGCTGGTGTTTCTGACGGTGATAGCGCTGCTCAATGCGCGAGGCATCAAGGAGTCCCTGGGCGCCAACGCCGTGATGACCGTGATCGAGGTGTCCGGTTTGATCTTCGTGGTGGTCCTGGCTGCGCGATTCGTCATGGCGGGGCAGGGTGAGCCTGCACGTGCTTTGGAATTCACTCCAGGCGTGTCGCCGGCGGTCGCGGTGCTTGGCGCCGCTCTGATCGCGTTCTACTCATTCGTGGGCTTCGAGGTTTCGGCCAATGTGGCTGAAGAGGTCAGAGATGTACGCCGAAATTATCCACGCGCATTGTTCAGCGCCTTGCTGGTTGCCGGGCTGGTCTACGTAGGCGTCGGCGTCGCCGCAACGGTCGTGCTTTCACCCGATGCGCTCGCCGATTCATCAGCGCCGTTGCTTGATGTGGTGCGCGCCACCGGTTATGCCGTGCCCGACTGGTTGTTCGCCGCTGTTGCGCTGGTGGCTGTGGCTAATGGCGCGCTGTTGACGATGATCATGGCCAGCCGTCTGGCCTACGGCATGGCTGACGAAGGCCTGCTGCCGAGCGTGCTAACCAAGGTCTTGCCCGAGCGCCGCACACCCTGGCTGGCGATCGTGGTGACCACGCTGCTGGCGATGGTCCTCACCGTCACTGGTACGCTCACAGCGCTTGCCGAGACGGTGGTGCTTCTGCTGCTGTTCGTCTTCATGAGCACCAATGTCGCCGTGCTGGTGCTGCGCAAGGATAAAGTCGACCAGCCACATTTTCGGACACCGACCATTCTGCCGATACTGGCGATCGGCTCGTGCCTGTTGCTGCTGTCGCAACAGAGTGCTGGTACTTGGCTGCGCGCTGCGCTGTTGATGTCTATCGGTGCCGTGCTCTACGCGCTCGGACGTTGGCAAAAACACCGGCGCGCTAGCGCCGACTGAGTTCGCCCGCCCAATCGGCGAGCGGCAGCGCCGGTTGCTGTTGCCAGATGCGTTGCCAGATCTGCTTCAGGCGATCCATGTCGCCTCGCTCCGCGGGCATGCGCTCGACATAAGGTATTGGTGCCCAGCCGTCTCCGTTGCGCTCGGCAAGCGCGAAGCGGAAAGGATGATAGCCGGTCATGCCTAGGCGGAGATCGGTGACCAGAATCTGATCGCCAATCTGGTCATAGCGCAGCACGCCACCGGTAAACCACTGCAGGCGCGCATGTTGCGGCGAGTCTTTCAGGGCGGAGGCCAGGCGTTCGCCTCTCGGGATTCGAACCAGTTCAGGCGGATCGTTATCCAGCCAGCTGACCAGCGCTTCGTAATAGTCTTCACCATCGACCACAATCACTCGCCACAACAGCGTGTTGAAGGGAGTGGGGGTACTGAACACCTGCGCGCGCTCGATGCCGCTTTCGGCCATGACACGTTCGGTGCGCGCTTCGGCCATCTGCTTACCTGCCAGCGTGGAGCCCAGGTAGAGCGTCGAAAGCACCAGTGCTATGGCCGGCCACCGCGGCGTGCGGCCCTGCAATCCAAAGATCGCCCCGGCGAGTACCGCCAGCAGCAGAGGAATACTGTAGATCGGGTCGATGATGAACACGCTCGACCAGGCAACCGGCTGGGTGGTCAGTGGCCAGAGCAGTTGCGTGCCATCGCTGGTAAAAGCGTCAAGAAGTACATGGGTGACCAGCACCAGCCAGATCGTCACGAACAGGCGTGTACCCGTATAGTTCGGGTCCGGACGGAATCGTCGTGCCAGCCATGCGAGGCCGACGGCCAGCAGGCTGAGCACGAACAGCGAATGGCTGAAGCCGCGGTGATAAGTCATGTCGGCAACCGCATCGCCAAAGTCGAGCACGACGTCGAGATCAGGCAGCGTGCCCAGCACGGCGCCGTAGAGGAGCGCCTTGCGGCCTTGCCAGCGCCCGAGCAGAGAGGCCTGAACCGTTGCGCCGAGAAGGGCTTGGGTTATCGAGTCCATGCGGGATTCCGTCAGTTTCAGGGTGGGATACGGTAGCTGAACCGGCTCGCCTGTAGCGGTTCAAAATCATATACAAAGATGTCTGCGTCGGATTGCTCGTGGACAATATCTGTTCAATTTCTTAGTACGAAGGGCCGATGCTCGAGATATCCAACAGCGTGCAGCTACCTGACAGCGAAATCGAACTGACCGCCATCCGTGCCCAGGGTGCAGGCGGGCAGAACGTCAATAAGGTCTCCAGTGCCTTGCACCTGCGCTTTGACATAAACGCCTCCTCATTGCCGCCGTTCTACAAGGAGCGGTTGCTGGCGTTGCGTGACAGCCGCATCACGGGTGATGGCGTGGTCGTCATCAAGGCGCAGCAGTACCGAACTCAGGAGCAGAACCGTGCGGACGCACTTGAACGGCTCGCAGAGCTGATTCGGGGCGTTACGAAAGTGGAAAAGGCACGCCGGCCAACGCGCCCGACGCTGGGCTCGAAGAAGCGGCGGCTGGAAGGGAAAACCAAGCGCGGCGCAATCAAGGCGGGCCGCGGCAAGGTTGATTTCTGATCACTGGCGGCGTTGCGCCGCCAGTGAATGGAGCGAATGACCGACCTTCAGAGCGTGCCGGTGCGCGGCTCGATTACCTCTTCTTCCTCGCGAGGATGCTGCCCTTCGTCGAGTATGTCCGCCTCGGCGACCTCGTGCTCCGGCGTATCGGGCATCAGCTCCAACACCGTATGGCTGGTGCGCAGCATCGGCGTGAAGTGGCCATGGGGCTCGGTGACCAGATCGAACACGCGGCGCGCACGGAAGAACGAATAGATCGCCAGTAGCGCAAGGGTAACGGCGAAGAACACCGGAAGCGCCTTGGGGCCGAAGAAGCTCATCAGGCCACCGGCAACCACCGGGCCGAATGCCGCCCCGAATCCGTTGGCCAGGAGCAGGCCGCTAGAACCGGAAAGAATCTCATCGGGATGCAGCTGGTCGACCATCTGCGCCACGGCGATCGAGTAGATCGAAAACGCGAGGCCGCCCCAAAGAAACATCATCCCCAGCAGCAGCGGCCCGGAAGTGAGCGGCGTCATGGCAGCGCCGATCACTGCGCCGATGCTGACGACCCAGAGCAGCACCAGGCGACGGTCATGCTTGTCTGAGAACAGCCCGATCGGCCATTGCAGTACCGCACCGCCGAGAATGGTCACACTCATCAAAAGGCCGACGCCGGACGCATCGAAGCCACTCTGCGATGCGTAAACCGGGGCCAGACCCCAGAAGCCACCGAGCGTAAGGCCGGAGATACCGGCGGCCATCAAAGGCAGCGGGGCGATGCGCGCCAGTTGCAGCAGGTCGGTCGCGGGCATGTCCGGCTGTGCTGGTTGGGCCTGACGGGTGAGGGTGATCGGCATCAGCGCCGCACAGATCAGAATCGCAGCCAGCGCGAATAGCGTGAAATTCATCGGGCTGTCGAGGCTCAGCAATTGCTGGGCGGCCGCCAATGCGCCGAGGTTGACCGCCATATACAGCGCGAAAACCTGACCGCGCTTTTCGCCGCTGACCTGCGCGTTGAGCCAGCTCTCGATCACCATGTACAGCGTAACCAGGGCGACGCCGTACATGACCCGCAGGACCAGCCAGACCCATGGGTTGACGATGATCACGTGCAATAGCACGGCGACGGCAGCCAAGGCGGCGTAGAAGGAAAAGGTACGGATGTGGCCGACACGGCGAATCAATGATGGCGCGAGCCATGTGCCGATCAGGAAGCCTGCGAAATAGCCGGACATCAACAGGCCGATAAGCCCGGTCGAATAACCTTCAGCCACGCCTCGCAGCGTCAGCAGGGTATTCAACAGGCCATGGCCGAGCAGTAGTAATGCAACTCCACCCAGCAGCGAGCTGATGGGGGCAATCAAGGACTTCATGACAAACAACCCTAGGCAAATAGGACGACGATGGCAACCCGGCGAGCGGTTCGTAAGGTTACCGGTTAAATGCTTAACTGATTGAAATTGAACAGGTTGGCGCGAAAACAATCGCGTCGGGCGATGCCCGTTGCAGCTTGGGCAGTATTTTTGCGTCAGGATTCCGCGCCCTTCGGTATTTCCAGCGCAGCGTGGTGGTTGATCACCTCGTTCAGGCGCTGCATCGATTCCGCAATGGCCTCCCTGTCCGGGATCTGATGAATATTCTCGGCGCTCTGCTCGATCACTGCACGGGCATGGCTGAGCAACACCGCTTCGGTCTCCGCCTCAGGCTCGCAATACAGCAGATTCTTGTAGCACTGCAGCAGGCTTAGCACGACCTGTGTATCGGCCCGGCCGTAATGCCGCAGCGGCCCCAGCACGGCGAGCAGCATCTGTTGCAACTCCAGCTCGGTAAAGAATAGACGAGGCGGCTGGTCCGGCTCGAACGCAATGTCAAAGCCCGGCAGCTTCAGCCGCTCGGCGAACAGCACGCTGAGCATGTCGATGGCCTTGATCGCGGTGCCCGGATCGTTGATCCCCGGGCTAAGCGCCTTGCTGCCGATCTCGGTTATTTGCTTGAAGCCGAAGAAATAATGCTGATTGGCATATTCCTCGACGTAGAAGTCGAAGGCATCCAGCAGGGTCTTGATCACCTCATCGTCGACTTCCTTGCTCAGGCGAAACAACGGGTGCCCAGGCATCACGAAAAAGCCGTTGTGCACTTGAACGGTCATGCGCAAATCGTGTTCTTCGAGAAGCGCCTTCGCGGCCTCGCTGTTGAACGCCTTGAAGTAGCCTGAGCGGCTGGAGCACACCACGGGCCAGTCCTGGTCATCCGGCCAGTTGGGACGCTGGTCCAAACTTTCGAATTTCTTCTGCTGAGCCTTGAGTTCGCCCAAGGTCTTCTTGAACAGGTTGTTGAGGATGTAGTCGACCTGAATCGATTGGGAAATCTCTCGGATAAAGGCGATGAACAGGCAGAGGCTGATAACGCCCAACGCCAGCGCCAGAAAAATACCCAGGCTGGGCACATTGATGTCGTCGCCTTCCTGAATAGTGAGGATCAGCAGCAGTGAATCGATGATGGTGCCCAGGTAGATGCCGAGAATGATCTGGTGGTTGCGGCTGCTGATCAGGCTCGGAATGACCCGTGGTGAAAGAGTGGATGATGCCGAGTTGAGCACTACCATCACCATGCTGAAACTGAACACCATCAGCGAGACGATGCTGCCCACCAGCGTGCCGAGGATCAGTCGCGCGTTCTCGGCGTTGTTCACCAGGCCCAGCTTGAGATCTTCCTTGTAGACCTGCAGCCAGGTCATCTCCAGCCAGATGCTCACCACGCAGAGCAGCACCAGCCCGAGCGTGATCAAGGCAGGGTAGAAGGCGATGCTGCTGATGATGCGCTGGTAAAAGCGGAACAGTCGATTGTTAGCCGTAGCCATTGAGATTCCGTTCGGGCGGGATGAGGTAGGTAACGGTTTCGGCAGTGCGGAACCGCAAATGTTCGGTAGCGGGCGCGATAGCGCTGTTAGCCTGTAGCCGGAGCGAGTTCTGCAATCAAGGCGCGAACACTACCAGGCAGTGCGTCTAGCTCGCGCACGAGAATACTGCGTTCGCGCACGGCCCAGGGCTCGTCGAGCTCGACCAGCGCGAGCTTCATGGTCCGACTGTGCCGACGCGCAGCCGATTCGGGAATGATTCCGATGCCGACACCGGCCTCGATCATCCGGCACACCGCCTCGAAACTGGACAGTTGAATGCGCAGCAACAGTTGGCCGCCGAACTTCTCCACCTGATCGCGCAGGAAGGTCAGCAGCGTACTGCCTTCATGTAAGCCGATGTGCTGATAGTTCAAGGTCTGGCGTAGCGTTACGCGTGGTTCGTTCGACACCGCATGGCCGATCGGTACGGCGAGCAGCAACCTGTCCGTGCTGAAGTGCAGCACCTGGAGCCCGTCGGCGCTCACGGGGCCTGCGATGATGCCCATGTCCGTGCTGCCGTCCAGCACACCTCGCACGATGTCGCGGCTCAGGCGTTCCTGCAGATCCACCGTTACGCCCGGACGTTGAGCGAGAAAGCCGGCCAGCACTTCCGGGAGGAACTCGGTCACCGCCGTGGTATTGGCGAATATGCGGATGTGCCCGGCGGCATCGGTGCCGTATTCGGTGAACTCGCTTTTCAGGTAATCAACCTGACGCATGATCAGCCGCGCATGCTGCAGCAGCTTGCACCCGGCCGGCGTCAGCTCAACACCGCGGCTGTCGCGGTACAGCAGGCGGCTGTCCAGCTGGCTTTCGAGCGCCTTGATGCGAGCGCTGGCAGCCGCTGGCGACAGGTGGGCGCGGCGTGCGCCCTGGGTCAGGCTGGGCGATTCGGCGATGTGAATGAACAGGCGAAGATCGGCCAGATCAAAATGCATGTGCAAGCTCGAAGAGTCAGTTGGCGTTCAGCTTATCCGAACGCCGGTCTCGGTAATTGCAAATTCTCAGTATGCCGGGCGTCGTGCATTCTTTCTGAAACAAGACAGCCGGAAGCCTCAGATGACCGACGTAACTGCCTGGATCGGCCGCAGCGAAGAGGTCCATGACCAGCTCAGCCGCAACCTGCTGATGCGCATTGCTGCAACGCTCGGCGAAGCAACCCCCGCCCATGGCGAAGCACTGCCGCCGTTGTGGCAATGGTGCTTCTTTCAGGAGCCCCTGCCCGAAACTGGCCTGGGCGAAGACGGTCACCCGGCGCGTGGTGGGTTTCTGCCGCCAGCCGACAACCGCAACCGCATGTGGGCCGGCGGGCGTGTCGAGTTCATCGAACCTTTGACGGCCGGGTCCGAGGCGACTCGCCTATCCACCATCAAGCACATCGAGGAAAAGCACGGCCGCACAGGCGCACTGCTGTTCGTCACGGTGCAGCACGACTATCTCCAGGACGGGCGCCTGGCCATCCGCGAAGAGCAGGACATCGTCTACCGCGAACCTAGCCCGCCGAAAACCAGCAGCGGTGAGCCGATGGTCGCCGGCGATTGGCGCGAGGCCGTTACCCCGACGCCAACCCTGCTGTTCCGTTATTCCGCGGTCACCTTCAACGGCCACCGCATCCATTACGACTGGCCCTACGTCACTGAAAGCGAGGGCTACTCGGGTCTGGTTGTGCACGGCCCATTGATTGCCACGCTCAACCTGCGGGCCTTCTGCCGTGCCCACCCGAATGCACGCTTGCGCCGCTTCGCCTACCGCGGGTTGCGACCTCTGGTGGTGCCGCAGCAGTTTGAGGTCGGAGGCCGAATCGTTGAGCTGGGTAAGGCCAAACTCTGGGCCGGCGATCACAACGGCCTGGCGCAAAAAGCGGAAGTGGTATTCGACTGATCGAGTGGGTGCTTCCCCCCTCACCCTAACCCTCTCCCCGGAGGAGACGAGGGGACTGCATCAGCAGGGGGACGGGGGTCGCGGAGATACGTGGCTGGCGAGCTTCCCAAGTGAAGCAACACCAGTCAGTCGAGCCAAGCACATAAGCAGCCCCCTCTCCCTGAGGGAGAGGGCTGGGGTGAGGGGAGAGGCCAAGCCGACAAGTATGGGTGCAAGTCCACATCTCTCCACCCATCAGCAATACGCAATGCAGCATCGCCAGTTTTTGAGGAACCGAGATGACCCCGCACAAGAACGAAGAACTGAATGCCATCCGCGAAGGCGTACGTGCGCTCTGCGCTGAGTTTCCCGCCGAATACTGGCGCAAGCTCGATGAAGAGAAAGGCTTCCCGGTCGCCTTCGTCAAGGCGCTGACCGAGGCCGGCTGGCTGTCAGCGATGATTCCGGAAGAGTACGGCGGATCTGGGCTTGGGCTGGCTGAAGCCTCGGTCATCCTCGAGGAAGTGAACCGCTGCGGCGGCAATTCCGGCACCGTCCACGGGCAGATGTACAACATGTTCACCCTGCTCAGACACGGCAGCGAAGAACAGAAGCGCTACTACCTGCCAAAGCTGGCCAGTGGCGAATTGCGCCTGCAGTCCATGGGCGTCACCGAGCCCACCACCGGCACCGACACCACCAAGATCAAGACCACCGCGGTGAAGCAGGGCGATAAGTACGTCATCAACGGGCAGAAAGTGTGGATCTCGCGCATTCAGCATTCTGACCTGATGATCCTGCTGGCGCGCACCATGCCGCTGGCCGAGGTGAAGAAGAAGTCGGAGGGCATGTCGATCTTCCTGGTCGATCTGCGTGAAGCCATCGGCAACGGCCTGACCGTGCAGCCGATCGCCAACATGGTCAATCACGAGACCAACGAGCTGTTCTTCGACAACCTGGAAATTCCGGCCAGCAGCCTGATCGGTGAGGAGGGCAAGGGGTTCCGCTACATCCTCGACGGTCTGAATGCCGAGCGCACGCTAATCGCCGCCGAATGCATCGGCGATGGCCGTTGGTTCGTCGAGAAGTCGGCGCAGTACGCCCGCGACCGCGTCGTATTCGGCCGGCCCATCGGGCAGAACCAGGGCGTGCAGTTCCCCATCGCCGAAGCGCATATCGAGATAGAAGCCGCCGACCTGATGCGCTGGCGCGCCTGCGAGGAATACGACGCCGGGCGTAATGCAGGTGCCGCCGCCAACATGGCCAAGTATCTGGCTGCCAAGGCCAGCTGGGAGGCGGCCAACGCTTGCCTGCAGACCCACGGCGGCTTCGGCTTCGCCAACGAATACGACGTCGAGCGCAAGTTCCGCGAGACGCGGCTGTACCAGGTGGCGCCGATCTCGACCAACCTGATTCTTTCGTACGTGGCCGAGCATCTGCTGGAGCTGCCGCGCTCGTTCTAACGGAGCCAAATCTAGGGTGGAAAGCGGCGAAGCCTTTTCCACGCGTATCGAACAGGCGACACAGGTGGTGGAAATGCTTCGCGATTTCCACCCTACGAAAAAGAGGAAGTGCGTCATGAATATCAGCCATCTCGACCACCTGGTGCTGACCGTCGCCGACCTCGACGCAACGATCGACTTCTTCACCCGCGTGCTCGGCATGCAGGCGGTGACCTTCGGCGAAGGGCGCAAGGCGCTGGCCTTCGGCAACCAGAAGATCAACCTGCACCAGGCCGGGCACGAGTTCGAGCCAAAGGCTGAGCGGCCGACACCGGGTTCGGCGGACCTCTGCTTCATCGTCGCCACACCGCTGGAGCAGGTGATCGCCCATCTCCAGGCGCAACAGGTCGCGATCATCGAAGGTCCGGTGCAGCGCACCGGCGCGACCGGACCGATCCGCTCGGTGTACCTGCGTGACCCCGACCAGAACCTGATCGAACTGTCCAATCCGTTAGAGAATCTGCTGGAGCCTAACGCATGAGCCAGCACACCCGTGCCCTGACCGAATTCCTTGCCGGGCTTGCTTACGAGCAGGTCCCGGAACCCGTGCTTGCACGCACCGAGGATCTGTTTCTCGACTGGCTCGGCTCGGCCCTGGCCAGTGCCGGATCGCATCCGATTCCGTTGTTCGAGCGTTACGCGCAGAGGATGGGCCCGGCCGACGGACCGGCGCGCATTCTGGTGAACGGCAAGAGCAGCTCGGCCTATTTCGCCGCGCTGGTGAACGCCGCCAGTTCACATCTGGTGGAGCAGGATGATCTGCATAACAGCTCCGTGTTGCACCCGGCCACGGTGGTGTTTCCTGCCGCGCTGGCGGCGGCGCAGGATCTCGGCAAGTCCGGTCGCGAGCTGCTGGTGGCCTCGGTAGCCGGTTACGAGGCGGGCATCCGCATCGGCGAATTCCTCGGGCGTTCGCACTACCGGATCTTTCATACCACGGCGACCGTCGGCACCCTGGCCGCCGCGGTGGCTGTCGGAAAGCTGATGAACTTCGACCAGCATCAGTTCACCCATCTGCTCGGTAGCGCCGGTACACAGGCAGCCGGACTGTGGGAGTTTCTTCGTGACGCAGCAGACTCCAAGCAGCTGCACACCGCCAAGGCGGCTGCTGATGGTCTGCTCGCCGCGTATCTGACCGCAGATGGCCTGACCGGCGCGCAGGACATCCTCGAAGGCGAGCAGGGCATGGCCGCTGGTATGTCCAGCGATGCCGATCCGGGCAAGCTGTCCGATCGCCTCGGCAGCCGCTGGGCGCTGGCGGAAACCTCCTTCAAGTTCCACGCCTCCTGCCGGCACACTCATCCTGCCGCTGATGCACTGCTGGCGTTGATGCAGGGCGAAGGGTTGACGGCGGATGACATCGCCGGCGTCGTCACCCGGGTGCATCAGGGCGCCATCGACGTGCTCGGCCGAGTGACCGTGCCGCAAACGGTGCATCAAGCCAAGTTTTCCATGGGCACGGTGCTCGGGTTGATCGCCCTGTATGGCAAGGCCGGCCTGACCGAATTCCACAGCCATGCGCTCAGCGATCCGCGTGTGGGCGCATTTCGGGAGAAGGTGACGATGACCCTTGATCCTGAAGTCGACGGCGCCTATCCGGCGCGCTGGCTCGGTCGCGTCGAAGTAAGCACCACCGACGGCCGCACGCTGCACGGCGCAATCGACGAGCCCAAGGGCGATCCAGGCAACACCCTGAGCCGCACCGAGCTGGAAGACAAATTCCGCCGCTTGGTGCAGTTCTCTTGCGCGCGAAGCGATGACGAGGCGGGGGTACTGATCGACAAGGTCTGGCGGCTGCGCGAGCTGGAGCGGCTGGACACACTGGCCTGAATCGTAGGGTGGATGAAGGCGAAGCCTCATCCACCAGAACGTCGCCAGAGTCGCGGGGACTTGAACAGACGCGTGGAAAAGGCGTTGCCGTTTTCCACCCTACGCCGAATTTGCAGGGCCACAGCGACACGCTCCGGTGGACTGAAGCCCACCCTAAAAGAAGCTGAATCGTAGGGTGGATGACGGCGAAGCCTCATCCACCTGACCAACTCCAGAGTCCCAGGGCTTGAACACACGCGTTGGTAAGGCGTTGCCGTTTTCACCCAACGCCAGATTTGCAGGAACCGAACATGACCGACATACAAGCCAAACCCCGCCCACTCGACGGCATCACCGTGGTCAGCCTCGAGCACGCCATTGCCGCGCCGTTTTGCACGCGCCAGCTGGCGGATCTCGGCGCGCGGGTGATCAAGATCGAGCGCCCCGGCTCCGGTGATTTCGCCCGGGGTTATGACGAGCGCGTCGATGGCCTGGCATCTCACTTCGTATGGACCAACCGCTCCAAGGAGAGCCTGAGCCTGGACGTGAAGCAGGACGCCGCCGCGCAGGTGCTCGACCAGCTGCTGGCGGGTGCCGACGTGCTGGTGCAGAACCTGGCACCGGGCGCTGCGGCGCGCATGGGACTGTCCTTCGAGGCACTGCACGAGCGCTTCCCGCGGCTGATCGTCTGCGACATCTCCGGCTACGGCGAGGGCGGCCCCTACGAGCAGAAGAAGGCCTACGACCTGCTGATCCAGAGTGAAGGCGGCTTCTTGTCCGTCACCGGCGGGCCGGGTGAAACCGAAATGGCCAAGGCCGGCTGCTCCATTGCCGATATCGCGGCCGGCATGTACGCCTATACCGGCGTGCTTTCGGCACTGATGCTGCGCGACAAGACCGGCGAGGGCAGTCGCGTCGACGTGTCCATGCTGGAAAGCCTAGTCGAGTGGATGGGCTACCCGATGTACTACGCCTATGAGGGCGCGCCGCCGCCACCCCGGGCCGGCGCTGCCCACGCCACTATCTATCCCTACGGACCGTTTCCCACAGGCGGCGGTGGCACAGTCATGCTAGGCCTGCAGAATGAGCGCGAGTGGCTGCTGTTCTGTGAAAACGTGCTTTTCCAGCCTGCATTGACCAGCGATGAACGCTTCAGCAGCAACTCCCAGCGGTCGGAAAACCGCGAGGCACTGCGCGCGATCATCGTCGAGACCTTCGCCAGCCTGAGCGCTGACGACGTAATCGAACGCTTGGACGCAGCCACCATCGCCAACGCCCACGTCAATGACATGGCCGGTGTCTGGGCGCACCCGCAGCTGGAGGCGCGTCAGCGTTGGAGCGAGGTCGGCAGCCCTGCCGGGCAACTCCCGGCACTGCTGCCGCCAGGACGCAACAGCGCTTTTGCGCCGCGTATGGATGCGATTCCTGCGCTCGGTCAGCACACCGATGCGCTGTTGACGGAGCTGGGATACGGGGCCGACGACATCCAGCGTCTGCACGAACAGGGTACGGTGTGACCCGCCAGAACGTATTGCAACGCCGCTCCCGCCATGTAGGAGCCAGCTTGCTGGCGATCCGGCGCCGCTTGCTCGCGAACAAAGTCGCTCCCGGCATGAGCCAACAGACATGAAGGTAGAGCCATGAATTCACGCATTGTCCGTACAGCGCTGTTCGTCCCAGCGACCCGCCCCGAGCGGTTCCCCAAGGCGCTGGCCTCAGGTGCCGACGCGGTGATCGTCGATCTCGAGGATGCCGTTGCCGAGAATTTGAAGGCCGAAGCCCGTGGGCATCTCGACGCCTTCCTGGGGGCGAACCCGGAGGCCGAGGTTTTGGTGCGGATCAACGCGTCGGGACATAACGAACAGGCTAAGGATCTTGAACTTTGCGCAACCCGTCCGGGCGTAATAGGCGTGCTCCTGCCCAAGGCTGAAAACGCCGAGCAGGTACAGGCCGTAGCCGCCACTGGCAAGCCGGTCTGGCCGATCATCGAAAGCGCACGGGGGCTCGCTCGGCTGGCGGAAATTGCCCATGCCGGTGGCGTCGAACGGCTGTCATTCGGGGCCCTGGACCTCGGTCTGGATCTGGGGCTTGCTAGCGGCACCGCGGCGGCCGAGCGTATTCTCGACCAAGCGCGCTACGGATTGCTGTTGCAGTCACGGCTGGCAGATCTCGCGATGCCGCTGGACTCCGTATTCCCCGATATCAAGAACTTGCACGGCCTTGCCCAGACTGTTGCCGACGCCCGCGACATGGGTTTCGGCGGCTTGCTGTGCATCCACCCCAGCCAGGTCGCTGTGGTGCATGAAACGCTGATGCCCAGCGCTGACGAGTTGACCTGGGCGCAACGCGTGCTCAGTGCCGGCGCGTCCGGCGAAGGGGTCTTCGTGGTGGACGGACAGATGATCGATGCCCCCGTCATCGGTCGCGCCCGTCGCCTGCTGCAACGTGCCGGGCAATCGGTGCCCTGACCGCAACGCTTGCCCGCGAAACGTACCAACCGACAAAAACAAGAGGGTACTTCCATGCTGAGTCACAAGCTCAAGGCGCTCGCCTGCGCGCTTTCTTTCTCCATCGTAGGGTTCGCCCAGGCGGAGCCCATCACCATCAAGTTCTCCCATGTGGTAGCGGACAACACACCGAAGGGGCAGGGCGCCCTGATGTTCAAGAAGCTTGCCGAAGAGCGCCTTCCGGGTCAGGTTGTCGTCGAGGTCTATCCAAACTCATCGCTGTTCGGCGACGGCAAGGAAATGGAAGCGCTGCTGATTGGCGACGTGCACATGCTGGCGCCGTCGCTGGCGAAGTTCGAGCACTACGCGAAGGCGGTGCAGATATTCGATCTGCCGTTTCTGTTCGACGACCTCGCCGCGGCTGACCGCTTCCAGAGCAGCCCGCAAGGCAAGGCATTGTTGACCGCCATGGAAGACAAGAACATCACCGGTCTGGCCTATTGGCACAACGGGACCAAGCAGATGTCCGCGAACAAACCGCTGCGTGAACCCAAGGACGCCCGTGGCCTCAAGTTCCGGGTCCAGGCCTCGCAGGTGCTTGAAGAGCAGTTCAAGGTCGTGCGTGCCAACCCGCGCAAGATGAGTTTTGCCGAGGTCTATCAGGGGCTGCAGACCGGCGTGGTCAACGGCACTGAGAACACCTGGTCGAACTATGAAAGCCAAAAGGTCCATGAGGTGCAGAAGTACATCACCGAGTCGGATCATGGCCTGATCGACTACATGGTGATCACCAACACCCAGTTCTGGCGCGGACTGCCGGATGACGTCCGCATCGAGCTTCAGAGCATCGTGGAAGAAGTGACGGTGGAAGTGAATCGCCAGGCAGATGAGCTAAACCAGAAGGCCAAAGGCACCATTGCCGAATCAGGCAAGAGCGAGATTATCGAACTGACCGCTGAGCAGCGTGGGGAGTGGCGTGAGGCAATGAAGCCGGTATGGAAGAAGTTCGAGAACGAGATCGGTGCCGATCTGATCAAGGCAGCCGAAGCGGCCAATCAACCCTGAGAGACTACGAGCCGCCAGCAGAGTCTGGAAGGCGGCTCGTTTCACCCCGCATCATGGCCTTCAGTACAGAAATAGCCGGCGGCTAGCGGTGCGACTGCAGCCGCCCGCTATCCGTGTATCAGCCGCTTCATCATCGGAAGGGGACCTGCTTTTATCAGTGACGAGGCCCTTCGTCCGGCATGCTCAATAGCCGCCGCTCCATATTCCAGTCGAAGGGCTCTTCGTTTTCTTCGGCTTCATAGCGTCGCTCTTCCAGGCGCTGGAAGATCTCGATTTCTTCGTCGGGCATGAAATGCAGGCAATCGCCGCCGAAGTACCAGAGCAGGTCGCGCGGAACCAGGTGGGCGATTTGCGGGTAGCGGTGGAAGACCTGGCAAATCATGTCCTGACCCATGTGCCGCTCTTCCGGCACGTTCTGCAGATTCATGATCAGTTCGTCAAACCGCTCGAGAAAAAGCGCATGGCTTTCTTCGGATACCTGTTCGGTTTCACCCATGGCAAGCAGGATGCCGCGCAGATGGGCCAGAAGTGCCAGGTTGTGATCGTGATAAGGATTGGCCATGGTTCACCTGAGTCGTTTGGGCGCGCGATTATAAAGGCGCACGAGTTGATTGGGGCGTGTCCAGTTGACTCGAGTGCCTGGACTGGGTTCGGTACGTAGGACGGATGGCAGTCAGGCTGTCACTTCTCGGGGGATAGAGAAGGGGTTGTCAGGGCCCGAGACGGCATTGCACCGCTCAAGTGATCCGCCAACCGTTCCGCGTTGTGGCGCGGAGCAGTTGGCGGACGCGTTCAGTGACTTGTCACTGGTGTCGACTGCATATGATTAGCGGATCCGACCTTCACCGAGGACGAGCTCCTCTTTGCCGAAATCATCAACGCTGATGACCTTGCGCCGCGCCGCTTCGGCCGCGGTGAGTTGCTGAGCCTCGGCCGCATCGAACACCCCGGCGGCCAGTGCCGCACTGATCGGATCCTCGCCAGCGGTCAGCTTGAGTTCGCCGCTCTTGAGCGCCTTGTGCAGTTTCTTCTGCAGCGGCTGCGAGGCGGCCAGCGTGTTGAACGCGTCGCGCAAAGCGCCGAATGCTTCATCGTTGCCCTGCGGGCGATAGACACCTTCGAGAATCTGCTCCAGTGCCGGATCGCCTTCCGGACGGCCGAGAATGCCAGCGACTTCGGCATCCAGTTCATCCGAGGGCCCCTTGTGGCGAGCGCCAAAGGGAAACACCAATACCTGCAATACGCCGCCAAGCAGACGGTTGGGGAAGTTGGCCAGGGTGTCGGCCAGGGCTTGCTCGGCCTTGCACAGGCAATCTTCCATTGCCCAGCGCAGCAGCGGCGCCTGCTCGACCGGATGGCCGAGGTCGTGATAACGCTTGAGCGCGGCGGACGCCAGATAGAGGTGGCTGAGCACGTCGCCGAGTCGTGCCGAGAGCCGTTCGCGGCGCTTGAGCTCGCCGCCGAGCAGCATCATGGACAGGTCCGCAAGCATGGCGAAGGCCGCGGCGATGCGATCCAAGGCGCGGAAGTAGGGGCGCGTCAGCTCATTGCCGGGCGCCTTGCCCAAAAGGCCGAACGTGAGTCCGAGCACCAGCGTGCTGGCGGTATTGCTGACGGCGAAACCGATGTGCTGCATCAACAAGGTGTCGAACTTCTTGATCGCGGCATCGCGGTCAGGCTCGTGCACCAGCTCCATTTCTCGAAGCACGAAGGGATGGCAGCGGATCGCGCCCTGACCAAAGATCATAAGGTTGCGCGAAAGGATATTCGCGCCTTCCACCGTGATCGAAATGGGTGCCGACAACCATAGGCGGCCGAGGTAGTTGCTTGGCCCCATGATGATTCCTTTACCGCCATGAATGTCCATGGCATCGGTGATGCACTCCCGGCCGCGTTCGGTCAGGTGGTATTTGAGAATGGCCGAGAGCACCGAAGGCTTTTCACCCAGATCGACCGCGTTGGCGGTGAGGATCCGCGCGCTGTCCATGAGCCAGGCATTGCCGCCGATCCGCGCTAGCGGTTCCTGAATGCCTTCGAACGCCGAGAGCGGCACGTTGAACTGCTCGCGGATCTGCGCATAGCGGCCGCTGACGTAGCTGCAGGTCTTGGCAGCACTGGCGCCTGTCGCGGGGAGCGAAATGGAGCGGCCAACCGAGAGGCAGTTCATAAGCATCATCCAGCCTTTGCCGATCATGTCGCGCCCGCCGATGATGGCTTCGAGCGGCACGAACACGTCCTTGCCCCAGTTCGGGCCGTTCATGAACGCAGCGCCCAGCGGCAGATGACGACGGCCGATCTCGACACCGGCGGTATCGGTCGGAATCAATGCGAGGCTGATGCCCAGTTCTTCCTCATCACCCAGCAGGTGCTCAGGGTCGTAGGTCTTGAACGCAACACCGAGCAGCGTGGCGACAGGGCCTAGGGTGATGTAGCGCTTTTCCCAGTTCAGCCGCAGACCAAGCACTTCCTCGCCCTGCCACTGGCCGCGACAGATGACGCCGCTGTCGTTCATAGCCCCTGCGTCCGAACCGGCATAGGGGCCGGTCAGGGCGAAGCAGGGGATATCCGTGCCATTGGCAAGGCGCGGCAGGTAGTGGTTGCGCTGCTCGTCCGTGCCGTAGTGCATCAGCAATTCGGCCGGGCCGAGGGAGTTGGGCACCATGACGGTTGTCGCGAGGTCGCCGCTGCGGGTGGCGAGCTTCATCACGACCTGAGAGTGGGCATAGGCCGAAAAACCCTTGCCGCCAAACTCTTTGGGAATGATCAGCGCGAAGAAACCTTCAGCCTTGATGTAGTCCCAGGCTTCCTGGGGCAGATCCATGCGCTGGCCAATATCCCAGTCGTTGACCATGGCACAGAGGGTTTCGGTCGGGCCATCGACGAAGGCTTGTTCTTCAGCTGTCAGGGTGGCCTTGGGGTAACCGAGCAAGACGTCCCAATCCGGTTTGCCGCTGAACAGCTGGCCATCCCACCAGACCGTACCGGCGTCGATCGCATCGCGTTCAGTACTGGAGATTGGCGGCAGCACCTTTTTGAACCAGTCGAACATTGGGCCGCTGAAATGCTTGATGCGCAGGTCAGTGACCAGCAACGGGACGGCAACGGCAATGAGCATGAGCCAGAGGATGACCATCAACCAGGTCGGCGTCTCATAGGCAGAGCCCATGAGCACGAGATAGGCCGCCACTATGGCCAGCGCGGGAACGGGGGAAACGCGTAGATGAGCAATCAGCGCGATGCCGATCAGTAACACGAGCAGCCAGAGCAGGGTCATGTGGTTTTCCTTGTTGGGCGAATGGCGTCCTACCTGAGCATAGGCTTTCGGAGCGGGAGGGCGAAGCGACAGGACGACGCTATTGGTTTCAGATAATGACCGGAGGCTGGTGAGTGAGTTCGGAAATGACCATGTCAGTGCGTCACGTCGTGTTTCGCGATAGCGAGCGCAGCGCGTTTTTCTGCAAGCGTTGCAATTGCCTGCACGCGCCCTTATCTAGTCTGAATCTCTCTGCGTTGTGTGCATTCTTATATGACTACTGCTCTGTCCATTCGGCAGTTGACCAAGGTTTACGGAAACGGCTTCGAGGCTCTCAAAGGCATCGACCTGGATGTGGCCGAAGGCGATTTCTTTGCGTTGCTAGGCCCTAACGGCGCTGGCAAATCCACCACAATCGGTATTCTTTCCACACTGGTGAATAAGTCCGGCGGCACGGTCAACGTGTTCGGCCACGACCTTGATCGCGATCCGTCCGGATTGAAGCGCTGCCTCGGCGTTGTGCCGCAGGAATTCAACTTCAATCAGTTCGAGAAAGCCTTCGACATCCTCGTCACCCAGGCCGGTTATTACGGCATCCCGGCGAAGATCGCGAAAGAGCGCGCCGAGCAATACCTCAACCAGCTGGGCCTGTGGGAGAAGCGCGATGTCTCTTCGCGGATGCTCTCTGGGGGTATGAAGCGACGTTTGATGATCGCGCGTGCACTGATTCACCGGCCGCGACTGCTGATCCTCGACGAGCCCACCGCGGGTGTGGATATCGAGTTGCGTCGCTCGATGTGGTCCTTCCTGTCCGAACTCAATCGCGAAGGCATCACCATCATCCTCACCACGCACTATCTGGAGGAGGCTGAACAACTGTGCCGCAATATCGGGATCATCGACCGCGGCAATATCGTCAGGAACACCAGCATGCGCGAGCTGCTCAAGCAGCTGCATGTTGAGACGTTTCTGCTCGATCTCAAGGAATCACAGCTGGTGCCGCCCGAGTTGGGCAACTACCCGGCACGCCTGGTCGATCACCACACCCTTGAGGTGCAGGTGGACAAGAGCCAGGGCGTGACCGATCTGTTCCGTATGCTTTCAGCGCAAGGGATCGAAGTGTTGAGCCTTCGCAACAAGACCAATCGGCTTGAAGAACTGTTCGTCTCCATGGTGGAAAACAACCTGCCGCAGGGGTCCAAATGAACGCAGAATTCCGGCCCAATCTGGTTGCCCTGCAGACCATCGTCCATCGCGAAATTCGCCGCTACACGCGCATCTGGCCGCAGACGTTGCTGCCTCCGGCCATCACCATGGTGTTGTATTTCGTCATCTTCGGAAATCTGATCGGCGCGCGGATCGGAGAGATGGATGGCTTCAGTTACATGGAGTACATCGTGCCGGGGCTGATCATGATGTCGGTGATCACCAACTCGTACAGCAACGTGGTCTCAAGTTTTTTCAGCAGCAAGTTCCAGCGCTCCATCGAGGAGTTGCTGGTGTCACCGGTGTCGCCTCACGTGATTCTTATCGGTTTCGCTCTGGGCGGTATTACGCGCGGCCTCGCCGTGGCGTTCATCGTGACGCTGCTGTCGATGTTCTTCACCGACCTGCAGGTCCATCATCTTGGCGTCACGCTGCTGGTGATCACTCTCACATCGACGATCTTCGCCCTGGGCGGTTTCATCAACGCGGTTTTCGCACGCAACTTTGACGACATCTCGATCATTCCGACTTTCGTGCTGACCCCGCTGACCTATCTGGGTGGCGTGTTCTACTCGATCAATCTGCTCTCGCCGTTCTGGCAGACGCTGTCGCTCGCCAATCCCATCCTGCATATGGTCAACGCCTTCCGCTACGGAATTCTCGGCGTGTCGGACATCCAGATCGGCATTGCCATCAGCTTCATGACAGTCGCTGCAATCGTGATGTACCTGTGGTGCATCCAGCTGCTCAAGAGTGGCCGCGGCATGCGTCAGTAGTGACTCCACGTTCAGCCGGCCTTCCTGGCCGGCAGTCGTGGGTCGCGCGGTGATAAACGGGGCCGGAACCGCTACACTTGCGCACGTTTTTTGATCAGGTTCCCGCCATGCAGCATCCCGCCGAACTGTCCCCGCTGGGCAAATCCAGCGCCTATGTCGCGACCTATAGTCCCGAGCAACTGTTTCCCATTCCGCGTGCGCCGAAATGGGCAGAGCTGGGGCTGACAGCCGATGCCCTGCCCTATGCCGGGGTTGATATCTGGAACTGCTACGAACTCTCGTGGCTGCTGCCATCCGGCAAGCCTGTGGTAGCCATCGGCGAGTTCAGCATTCCCGCCGACTCGCCGAACATCATCGAATCCAAGTCTTTCAAGCTCTACCTGAACTCACTGAACCAGTCGGTATTCGAGAGTCGAGATGCGCTGATGGATGTGATGATCAATGATCTCTCAGCAGCGGCGGGAAAGGCTGTCGGCGTTCGTCTCCGGACCTTGGATGAAGTCAGCAGGGAAGGGATTGCACCGCTGGCTGGGCATTGCATCGACGAGCTGAACGTCGCTATCAATCACTACGATGCGCCTCGTGCCGATCTGCTGAGCTGTGATTCAAATCGGCTGGTAGATGAGTGCGTCTACAGCCACCTACTGAAATCCAACTGCCCTGTGACTGGCCAGCCGGACTGGGGAACGGTCGTGATCAAGTACCGTGGCGCTGCGTTGGACCACCGCAGCTTGCTCGCGTATCTGGTGAGTTTTCGTCAGCATGCTGACTTCCACGAGCAGTGCGTGGAGCGAATCTTCCTGGATCTGCAGCAATTACTGCAGCCTGAATACCTGAGTGTGAATGCTCGCTATGTGCGACGCGGCGGCTTGGATATCAACCCTTATCGCAGCACTGATTTCGTCTCGGCGAGCAATGGTCGATTGGTCAGGCAATAACAGCCACAGCGGAAGCCTGAACGGCGATGTCCCGCTGTGACCTGGGCCGGCAGTACCGCTAGATGCCCATATTCGCCAGTGTTTGCATGATGTTGCGCAGCGTCATTGCGGTGTTCGGATGGCTGACTTCGAATCGCTCAACCGCCAGATTGACGCCATCGACCAGTGAGTCGTTCTGTTCTACAACGCCCTGATTGGCCAGGCGGAGTTCGATGTCCTGAGCGATCACTTGCAGCGATGCGCGTTCTTCGTCTGTCAGCGGTGTGTCTTGAGCCAGCTGACTACGCAGCTCTGCCAGCTGCGACTGCAGATCATGTTCCGGCATATTGCATCCCTCTTAGGTTATTTCGAAGCTAGCTTTTTCGCGTAAGCACTGTTGATTCAGGTTAAACCAGCGGCCCTGGCTTGTCGTTGCTTTGATTGGGCGGAGTGCCGTGAAGTTCGCCGCAACCGCTCCGCATGTCTGCCTGCTGCCGAAAACGGTGTTATTGGATTTATACTGCTGCGCTTTGACGGGCAGCCACCCGCATACGAACAAGGAGAAGCCTGCAATGCCATTGATCAGCAAGGATTGGGTCGGAAATTTTACCGTCGCCTTCGTCGCCGCGCTCGCGATGTTCGGCGCTTCGTCATTGCAGGCAGCCGAGGAGGATCCCTGGGAAGGTGTGAACCGGGTGATCTTCAACTTCAACGACAAGGTGGACACCTACACGCTCAAGCCGCTTGCACAGGGCTACCAGAAGGTGACGCCGGGCTTTGTCGAAGACGGCATCGGTAACGTGTTCAGCAACCTGGGTGATGTCGTGGTGCTGACCAACGACTTGCTGCAGGGCAAGGTTCGGGACGCGGGTATCGACACCAGCCGTATTCTGTTCAATACCACCTTTGGCGTGCTCGGCTTCTTCGACGTAGCGACCCGCATGGGGTTGCAGAAGAATGACGAAGACTTCGGCCAGACGCTGGGAGCCTGGGGGCTCGGGAGTGGTCCCTACGTGGTGCTGCCGCTGCTGGGCCCGAGCACCGTGCGCGATGCAGCAGGGCGCGTGCCGGACTCCTACTTGCAGCCCTACCCGCATATGGACCATGTACCGACCCGCAATGTGACGCGAGCGGTAAACGTGGTCGACCTGCGCGCCGGCCTGCTTTCCGCGGAGAAGATGATCACTGGCGACAAGTACATCTTCGTGCGTAATGCCTACCTGCAGAACCGCGAATTCCGCGTCCAGGATGGTCAGGTCGAAGACGACTTCTGATCCTCCTTGAACCGCGTTGCCAAACCCGGCCATGCGGTTCATCGATTGCGCGCCTCAAACCCGAGGCGCCTGCGTCACGCGATGCTCAGCTCATCGACAGGATGGCAAGGCCCAGGCTCTGCCGCCCATCCTCATGGGTGCCTACGCGCACCACCTCGGTCTCGGCATCCAGCCCTTTGAGTTCGTTGTGCTCTGAGGGGATATGCGCCTGAACCTTGTCGCCCATTTGCAGGCTTGTTGCCGCGACGACCTGCATGCCCGTGCTGGAGAGATCCAGGCAGATCGCCTCGTAACGCTGCCCGTCATGAGTCAATGTGATCGCGGTTTCGATCTGCATGCGGATGAAATCGCGTTTTTCGCTGTAATCCCGATCACGCTGAGTCATTGTTTTAGTCCTTCGGATTGAATGGCACCGGCTCTTATAACGCCCGTTAATTAAGCCTGTAAAGCGCAGGCGGAGCGGCGGCGCCTGGCTTGAAACGCAGAACGTATGGGAGTACCGTCTGCGCCTTGAAAAGATCCCTTGCCCAGCGCTCGCGCGGGGCCGATGCTTTCGCCAACATCCTGGCGATACCGCCTGGTAGGAACATGCACAACCCAAGCGCGACGCTGCTGATCATAGATGACGACGATGTGGTACGAGCCAGCCTGGCTGCCTATCTGGATGACAGCGGTTTCAGGGTCCTGCAGGCCCCTAGCGGCCCGCGGGGCATCGAGCTGTTTGATGCCGAACATCCGGATCTGGTTATTTGCGATCTGCGAATGCCGCAGATGGACGGCCTGGAGCTGATTCGACTGATCAGCGAGCGGCACGCGGACCTGCCGGTCATCGTGGTATCCGGCGCTGGCGTGATGAGCGATGCGGTTGAGGCCCTGCGGCTGGGTGCAGCCGACTACCTGATCAAGCCGCTCGAAGATCTGGCGATGCTCGAGCATTCCGTGCGCCGTGCCCTTGATCGGTCACGCTTGCGCATGGAGAACCGCCGCTATCGCGAGCAGCTGGAAACCGCCAACCGCGACCTGCAAGCCAGCCTTCACCTGCTTCAGGAAGACCAGGATGCAGGGCGTCAGGTGCAGATGAACATGCTGCCCGTCACCCCCTGCAATCTCGACGACTTCCAGTTCGCTCATCAGATCATTCCATCGCTCTACCTCTCCGGCGATTTCGTCGATTATTTCCGAGTCGACGAGCACCGCATCGGCTTCTATCTCGCCGATGTGTCCGGTCACGGGGCGTCCTCTGCCTTCGTCACCGTTCTGCTGAAATTCATGACTACGCGCCTGTTGTACGAATCGCGTCGTGGTGGGGCGTTGCGGGCATTCAAGCCGTCCGAGGTACTCGATCACATCAATCGCGGGCTGATCAACTGCAAGCTTGGCAAGCACGTCACCATGCTTGGTGGAGTGATCGATCAGGAACGCAATGTGCTGCATTACAGCATCGGTGGCCACCTCCCGATGCCGGTGATTTATACCGGCGGGTCTGCGAAGTATCTGGAAGGAAAGGGCCTGCCGGTTGGCCTGTTCGTCGAAGCCACCTACGATAATTATGAGATCGAACTGCCAGATGCCTTCAGTCTGACACTGCTTTCCGATGGCATTTTGGACCTTTTGCCGGGCGATACCCTCAAAGAAAAGGAAGCCGGGCTGCCCGGTTTGATTTCCGAGGCGGGTGGCAAGCTGGAAGGCCTACAGCGCGTGCTGGGTCTTGCCGATCTGGAGGATATGCCTGATGACATCGCGTTGCTGGTATTGAGCAGGAACCTTGCATGAGCACTGGAAAGATCCAGTTCGCTGAGCAGGACGGTACGTTCGTTCTCAAGTTTGTCGGCGAAATTCGGCTGACGCTTTGCTCGGCACTGGATGCAACGATCGAGAAGATCTTCTCTTCACTGGATTTCTCCTCCATCGTCATTGACCTTACCGAAAGCCGTAGCATCGACAGCACGACGCTGGGCCTGCTTGCCAAGCTTTCGATCCTGTCGCGGCAGAAGGTCGGCATGCTGCCAACCCTGGTAACGACGCACGCGGACATCACCCGACTGTTGCAGTCGATGGGCTTCGATCAAGTGTTCAATATCGTAGATCAACCGCTGCCATCGCCTGAGCAGCTGGCTGACCTGCCCAGCCAGGACCAGTCCGAGGAAGTCGTGAAGAGTAAGGTTCTTGAGGCTCACCGTATCCTGATGAGCCTCAATGAATCCAACCGCGAGGCCTTTCGCGACCTCGTGACTGCGCTGGAACGCTCCTGAATTACAGCTTGGTAGGCAGCAGCGCTTCCAGCTTTTCCTGATCCCGCGCGAATTGGCGAATGCCTTCAGCCAATTTCTCGGTCGCCATCGGATCTTCGTTCAATCCCCAACGGAAACTGCCCTCATCCATGCTGATACGAGGTTCTGACGCGCGCCCCGGTGAGAGCTTGCGCTCCAGGGTGCCTTCTTCCTGCGCCAGCTGGCTGAGCAGTTCAGGGCTGATCGTCAGGCGATCACAGCCTGCCAAGGCTTCGATCTGACCGGCGTTCCGGAAGCTGGCGCCCATCACTACCGTCTTGTAACCGTGCGTCTTGTAGTAGTCGTAGATGCGGCTGACCGACTGTACGCCCGGGTCTTCATCGCCTACATAGTCGCGACCTTCGAACTTCTTGTACCAGTCGTAGATGCGACCGACGAAGGGCGAAATCAGAAACACGCCGGCTTCAGCGCAGGCGACCGCCTGGGTGAAGGAGAACAGCAGCGTCAGGTTGGTCTGGATGCCGGACTTCTCCAGTTGCTCGGCGGCGCGAATGCCTTCCCAGGTGGAGGCCAGTTTGATCAGCACACGCTCGCGGGACACACCGGCTTGTTCATACAAACCGATCAGACGCTCGCCGCGCTGCACCATCGCCTCGGTATCGAACGACAGGCGTGCATCGACTTCAGTCGAGATCCGCCCCGGAATCAGCTTGAGCACTTCCTGGCCAACCGCGACGGCGAACAGGTCACAGCCCAGCCCGATGTCACCCTCGCAGCGCGACATGGCCGCCTGCAGATGATCGGCATAGCGGGGCAGGGAAGCGGCCTTGAGAAGAAGCGACGGATTGGTGGTGGCGTCGACTGGTTGCAGACGGGCAATGGCATCAAGGTCGCCGGTGTCGGCAACGACGGTGGTGAATTGCTTGAGTTGTTCCAGCTTTGATGTCATGGGGCGCTCTATCCTCTGAGTTGGCGTTTCGCCGGGCCTGCTGTCAGCCAGGCATGTATCCGGTTCGGGCGGGACAGCCGTTGGATCGAAAAAGGGTGCGGATGTTCAGCGACCTTCCAGCATGCTGGTCGCCTGGTCAAGCAACGCCAGCGGATCTGGGGCCTTGTGGATGTCGACCGACAGCAGCTGGCGAAAGCGTCGGGCACCGGGGAAGCCCTGGCCGAGCCCGAGCACATGACGGGTGATGTGGTGCATCGAACCGCCAGCGTCCACATGCTTCTGAATGTAGGGCCGCATCCGACGTAGCGCTTCGGCGCGGGATATGACGGGCTCCTGGCCGTCAAACAATCGGGTATCCACCTGCGCCAGCAAATAGGGGTTGTGATATGCCTCGCGACCGAGCATCACGCCGTCGAAGTGCTCAAGGTGTGCCTCGCAGGCCTCGAGCGTCTTGATACCGCCGTTGAGAATGATCTCCAGATCGGGGAAGTCGCACTTCAAGCGCTCAGCGACGTCATAACGCAGCGGCGGGACCTCACGGTTCTCCTTCGGCGACAGCCCTTCGAGAATCGCAATGCGTGCATGCACGGTAAAACTGCGGCAGCCCGCATCCCGAACCTGACCCACGAAGTCACAGAGCTCTGCATAACTGTCGCGTCCGTTGATGCCGATTCGGTGCTTTACCGTCACTTCTATTCCGACCGCGTCGCGCATTGCTTTGACGCAATCGGCAACCAGGGCGGGATGCCCCATGAGGCAGGCGCCAATCATGTTGTTCTGCACTCGATCGCTGGGGCAGCCGACATTGAGGTTCACCTCGTCATAGCCAGCCTCTTGCGCCAGCTTCGCGCAGGCCGCGAGATCGCCAGGCACGCTGCCACCCAGCTGCAACGCCAACGGATGTTCCGCCTCGTCATGACGCAGGAAGCGCTCGGCATCACCGTTCAGCAATGCACCGGTGGTAACCATTTCGGTATAGAGCAGCGCGTGACGGGATAGCTGACGCAGAAAGTACCTGCAATGGCGGTCAGTCCAGTCCATCATCGGCGCGACGGAGAAGCGCCTGTTTACCGAAGGGCCCGTAATTGCTGGATTTAGAGGGGGGATCGTCATTTCAGAGTCGACATTACTTTGGCGAGGTTTTGAAGGTGATGGTTGTGTTCAGACCGGTGACGAGACCATCCGTGAGGCAACAAGCGTCGCGTGCTCTGTACAAGGAAGCATCGGGATAGCGTTGGTGGTCCACCGTCTGAATCCGAAACAGGAAGGGTGGGCGGCAAGTCTATCAGGAGAGTTACGCCTTCGAGCGTAAGAAGGCGGCCAGGTTTGGGCTACCCGCTATGAGATTGAGCCCAACGAATCGTGATTTATGGCAGTCGGGTGGTTGCCCCATCGCGGCGATGATGTCCTCATCAGATCGGTTGAGCAGAAATATGCAGGCAACTACCAGCGAAACGACAAATGAGCATGGATACACGAACCCCAGCTCAGCGCCCTCGGTGCCCGCTGACAAAAAACCTGAGATGTCGCGAGCGACCGTTAGACCGCAAGTAATGCGCAGAGCCGAGCAGTGTTCAACATGGCTCCATCCTTATCGATTTGATTCATCAAAAAGCGCAGCGATGGGGAAAAACGGACATCTGCCACCGTCATGCCCAATGCCAAAAAGCGGTATCTGTCCAGCAGGATTACTGCTTTTTTTTCTTAAAAAGGCGTTGACATAAATTGTTATGCACATTCCAGCTCGCAGTGGGGCAACTAACGGTACTTTTTTGCAGTCCGGATCATCCAGCAGATTAAGTTCTTGATTTATATGGGTTTATGTCCGCTGCACAAATTCTCGCCGATCTGTTGCAAACCCACGCCGGCTGGGCACTTGGGCGAGTCATCCAACAACTGTGCACAGTGTTATCCACAGCTTCTGGGGATAACCCTGCGAGGCCAGACACGACAAGCGTTTCAAACGTATTACAGGTTAGCCGCGGATCCTGGAGTGTCGAAATTTAGGCCTGATGCGTGATTAGTGGTCCCATTTGGATTGCCATCTGGTAATACCAAACCACCTGCGCAAATCGACTGGCACATCGGGAAATTCGGCGAGCTGTGGATTGGCGTACATCTGGTCGGTGCCATGCTGGCCACGGTCTTGCTCAGCGCGAGCCGAGGGACACGTATTTTTTCGTTACTGGGTGAACTCCGTTGTTTTACGCGTTCCAAGCTGGACACCAGCCGTCTCGCTTTCGAGCCGGGCCTGGGCGCGTAAGGCAACTCCATCACTTTCTCAAGGGACGAAAAACATGTTTCAAATGGAACGGAATTACAGCGAGAAACGCGACTTCATCCGCATGCAGATGAACACGCAGATAACCCTGTCGCAGGGCGGGCAAACCATTCAGGGCGTTTGCCAGGATCTGTCCGGCACTGGTATGCAGGTGCTTGCCAAAAGCGCTTTCAGCCTGGGCGAGAAGATTCGTGTCCAGATCCCCTCCGAACATGCGGAGCTCGATGGCTTGGACGCACTGACCGAGGTGGTGCGCGTCGACAGCCACGAGGATGGCCGTCAAAGCCTGGGGCTGACCATTCTCTCTATGAGCTGACACTCATCCGGTTGCTGGTTGTGGCCCGACGCGTCGCCTAAGGGGGATGAGCCGGGCCTTGATCTGTCAGGGTTTGGCACCTTCTCCAGGGCAACAGCAGCCTGCTGCTATTCACCGGCTCCCGGTGCTGCGCTTCGGGTACATCAGCCCATGTCTGCTTGGCTTGGTCCTCATGAGAATCAGGCGAATCTCCGTTGGCCATCCTTCATCCCGGTGACGACCTCGACCAGATCGGCTTGGTCAGCGTGAGGTTAATAGCCGCCTACGCTGTCGATTCCGGCTCGTACTTCGATGCGCTCGCTGTCCGGTTCCACATAGCCCGTGATTAGGTCGGTTTATCTTGATGGCACGTCCGAGCATTACCTGGCATCGCCTTTAGATAATGGCTACTGGCCTAACGGTGTGGCTTCGAGTCCGGCAGAAGGCCCGAACAGGCGGAGCCGGCTGCGGGAACTCGAGGAGCGGTCGCCTGGGGGCGGCAAGCGGGCCCGCCTTTAGACGGATGAATTCCCACAGGGTGCACTCGGAAAGGAGCAGTGGCACTGTGCTATTCGCTAAAGCCGAAAAGATAATTTGTCCAGACTTATTGCTGCCATTTTTTCTTAAAAAGGCGTTGACAAGAATGGTTATGCACATTTCAGGGCGTGATTCGTGGCACTGATGTCATGGCGCTTCGCTTGATTCGTAAGGTTAAGTTAAGTATCTGATTTATATGAAGTTATATGAATTGCGCAAAAACTCGCCGATCTGTGGAGAAGCCCCATGCATTGGGCTTTTGAGCAAGTCATCCCAACTATGTACACAGTGTTATCCACAGGATCTGTGGATAACACATGTAGGCCAAAAGGGGCGGGCGTTTCAAGGGTTTAAGCTCAGCTGAGGGGCGCAAAACGGTCGCCTCGGGTCAGAGCAAACACTTCGGGATTAGGCTTGAATCAATCGCAGTGGTTGTGATGGAGGACAGGTCGGGATTCGCTGGCGTTCAATACCTCATCCCCCGATTGAAGCGCTTCCCCGTTCAGCTTCAGGCCTCAACCTTTGGCACACGCCTGCGGCGCTCAGCGAGGGCTCAAGTCCATATTCCACCAGCAATGTTGGCGTCGATCTGCTCGTTCGTGAGCACGGGACGGCTTTCGTCCCGGAAGTTAGGATCGCCTATGCGTGTGGTGCGCCGCCGATCAGCAGGATCGGGCGTGCGCTGCCTTCTGTAGCCAGCGCATGAGGATCAGGCCCTGGAGATGGCCGCCGTACAGGCTGTCAGCCTGTGGCTCATCGTCGGTCAAGCCTGAAACGGCGGCGGGCGATCAGCCGTTCCAATAGCGAGGCAGCCCTTTCCGCTCACGTTCGCGTTCCTTGAGAGACTTGTTTTCGGTATCAGCAGAGCCCTTCGATGCGCCCTGAGCAGTTTCGGAATCATCTTCATCACTACTCTGCGTGACGGTTTTGTTTGGTTGGTGACTATTTATCTGATTGGCAGGTTGATGTGGCGTTTGTTCTGCAAACGCATAGCCTGTAAAGGCTATTGCAACTAACAAGGGAAGTGTAAAAGTCTTCATGGCGCAATTCCTTCGTGATTACATATTCAGAGGCGCCATGCTGCCAATCGCTGTGTGGATGGTGTAGTGAAGCGTGTTAACAGTGTTTATCGACGCCATCGATAGTGAAGTGCCCGTTGAATAATCATCGAGGAGCCAATGAGCACGGATGTTTAGCCCCAGCGAAGGTCGTCATAACGGTTGTTAACTATCGTGACGATAGTTCTGGTCAATTATCACGCTCGGCAATTAACAATACTGTTCGTTTTGATTTATCGACTCATTCAAGGCCTGTTTGAATACCCTCCATGCAAGCAGTCACCCAGACAAACTTGCTCTTGACGTGATGGTGAATCGAATGAACAAATCAGTAGTAGTAGCAATCCTCAGTGCGCTGGCCGCAACTTCCGCATTTGCCAAAAATGATTATCGGGCTGAGCCTCTCGAACCAGTGGAATACCACTACGGTATGGACCTCGACGTTAAACGGGTCATTTCTCTGACCGACACAAGTGACAGTACCGGCGTTGTGCCCGCCACCTTGATCTACGAAGACAGCCAGGGACAGGTCAAGTCAATCGAGTTCACTGAAGCTGGCCGCCTTGGAAGCGAAGGCTAATGCCGGAAATCAGCTGGAGCTGTATCGAGCGTCAGCTCCAGCGTTCTTCAGGTGATCAGGACAGCGGCTGCGCCAGACCCGAGCAGAACTGCTTGAGTGCCAAACACGCAAACAGCCTATGTTGGCGTCTCCCTTCCGAAGTGACCGGTTGCGTCGCTCAGTGATCGGCATCCAGCCAAGCGCATAATTCGTCTACCTTCTAAGTTGGCACCCGAGACGCCCGCCCCAGGGCCCTGTCGGCCAATCACAAGAAGAAGGAATGAGTTCCATGCGCCTGCTCCACATCTCACGACCCACCATTTCCCTGATGCTTGCCGTCACCGGCCCAATGGCGTTTTCCGCCAGCCTTGAGGGCGGGGCGGTCGCAGCCCCCGATGAGTACAGCGCCAAGGTGGCCGCTCAGGTGCTCAAGTCCGGCGGCAACGCTGTGGATGCCGCTGTAGCGACCGCCTTTACGTTGGCAGTCACCTACCCCGAGGCGGGCAATATTGGCGGCGGTGGCTTCATGACGCTGTACATCGAGGGCAAGCCGTACTTTCTGGATTACCGGGAAGTCGCACCGAAGGCCGCCAGCAAGACCATGTACCTCGACGAAAAGGGCGAGGTCATCGAGAACCTGAGCCTGGTCGGCGCCAAGGCGTCCGGCGTGCCCGGCACCGTGCTGGGCATGTGGGAGGCCCATCAGCGCTTCGGCAAGTTGCCCTGGAGCGAACTCATCACCCCAGCGGTCGGCTATGCCCGTGAAGGCTTCACAGTGGCCGACCAGCAATTCCAGTACCGCGAGGACGCCATCGGGCTGTTCAACGGCACGACCAACTTCGAGGATTACTTCGGCAGCATGCGGCCCGGTTCCACCTTCCGCCAGCCGGAGCTGGCCGAGACGCTGGAGCGCATCGCCGACAAGGGGCCCGATGATTTCTACAAAGGCAAAACCGCCGATTTGCTGGTTGCGCAGATGCAGCGTGATGACGGGCTGATCACCAAGGAGGACCTGGCCGACTACCGCGTCAAATGGCGCGAACCGATGCGTGTCGACTGGCAGGGCAACAGCCTCTACACCGCGCCACTGCCCAGCTCTGGCGGCATCGCCCTGGCGCAGCTGATCGGCATGAAGGAGCAGCGCGCCGCCGACTTCAAGGGCGTCGAGCTGAATTCGGCACGCTACATCCACCTGCTGGCGGAGATCGAGAAACGCGTGTTTGCCGACCGTGCTGACTACCTCGGTGACCCGGACTATTCCGACGTGCCGGTCGCGAAGCTGACATCGCCCGAGTATCTGAAGCAGCGCGCGTCCGAGATCAATCCCACGGCCATTTCCGAAACCGAGGAGGTGCGTCCGGGCCTCGAATCGACGCAGACGACTCACTTCTCCATCGTCGATGCCGACGGCAATGCGGCCAGCAACACCTACACCCTCAATCTGGATTACGGCAGCGGTGTGGTGGTCAAGGGCGCCGGCTTCCTGCTCAACGACGAGATGGACGACTTCAGTGCCAAGCCGGGCGTGGCCAATGCCTTCGGTGTGGTCGGTAGCGACGCCAACGCCATCGAACCGGGCAAGCGCATGCTGTCTTCGATGAGCCCGAGCATCGTCACGCGCGACGGCAAGGTCAGCCTGGTGCTCGGTACGCCGGGCGGCTCGCGCATCTTCACCTCGATCTTTCAGGTGCTGAACAACGTCTACGACTTCGACATGCCGCTGGAAAAAGCCGTGGCTGCGCAACGGGTGCACCATCAGCTGCTGCCGAAAGACACCATCTATTACGACGCCCATGCACCGCTGACTGGCAAGGTTGCCGACGAGCTGAAAGCCATGGGCTACACCCTGGAGGATCAGGGCTGGATGATGGGTGATATCCAGGCTATACGCGTCGACGGCACGCGCCTGCAGACTGGGTCAGACCCGCGCGGGCGTGGCGTGGGGATGGTCGTCAAACCTTGATGGGGAAGGGCGTGCGGAAGGATCGCGGCCGTCTCGTGAAGCCTCATGCGCCGTAGCGGGCTGCGGCGCATGAGCTTCAGCTCTCTACGCCGCACATGGGCTGCGCGGCTTTGAACGCGAAGGGTTACTGCGGGCGGTAGATGGCACAGAGCTTGTTGCCGTCAGGGTCGCGTACATAGCTGAGGTGCATCGCGCCGAGGCTGGATTCGCGCAGTCCTGGCGGGTCTTCGCAGGTCGTCCCGCCATGGGCGACGCCGACATCGTGAAACGCCTTGACCTGCTCAGCCGAGCTGCACTTGAAGCCAATCGTGCCGCCGTTGCCGACAGTCGCTTCCTCACCGTTGATGGGCTCGGTGACACCGAACAGGCTGCCGTCGTGGCGATAGAACAGGCGGGTATGCCCGGATGGCCCCACGTTGCGCACCGGCTCGCCAGCGCCGAGTACACCGAGTACGGCATCGTAGAACCGCTTCGACCGTACAATATCATTCGAACCGACCATTACATGATTGAGCATGGGGGCCTCGCTATGTGGTTTGGAGTTGTGCGGCTATGGAGCGCGCACTCTAGCATCGGGACGAAGAGGGCGGGCAGACGGTGGGTTGGATGAGGAACCCGGATGTTCGAACCCTCGCAGAGGCAGCTCTCGGCCAAAAGCTGCCTGCGCTAGTAGGCAATAGTTCCACTCCGTTGCGGCCTCTTGGCCCTTCCAATTTCCAATCGACGGCACCGGACAGGTTCGATCTGAGTTAAATCGAGCCCACGCGCGATTGCATTGGGGGCAGGCTCTAGCTCAGATGTCACAGTGCAAATACCTGCGGTCAGCGTTCCGGCGCGCGCGACCGCATCCGAGACAACCTCAGACATGAATTAACGGGTTAGCCGGCGAAACCGAAATACCAGGCGGCCGCCGGAACAGCCGACAAAAGCACAAGCGACGCTATGGTCAGTGCTCCGTCCCGCGTCAGCAGACTGGCGGCAAACAGAGCGATCACGGCGGATGCGATGGAGCCCGACGTCGGAATAATCTCCATGAACGGCATGAACATCGTCAGACAAAGGATCAAGATCAACGGCAACCAGATCCATGGGCGGTGGAAGAGAAAGGTCAGCCGCGTTTTAAGAAAACGCTCGACGAAATGCACCGGCTTGCGCAGCCAGCCGATACCTTTGCAGAGCTTCTGGCTGGACATCCGCCTGCGAGTGATGAAGCCCGGCAACCAGAGACAGTTGCGTCCAGCAATCATCTGCACGACCAAAATGAAGAGGACCGCAGCGACAACAGCTGTAATGCCAGGTATGGCGCTAGCAGGGGAGGTGGAGATCAGTGAGAACACAAGCAACAGCGAGGCAAAGGAATGCGGCCCGAGCCGCTCGATCACATCCGCCACCGCTATGCTCTCGTCGTGGATAGAACTCTCAAGTTGATCGAGAACGTCACTGAGGGCATGTGTCACTTCTGCCATAGGTTACCCCGCCGAGCTGCATTGAATTGAAGGCCAAAAAACGATGTTTTGGCGGAAGTCCACCGCTGTAAACGGTCGTAACCGCAGCGTTCCGCGTGGCTAGTGCAGTGGCCCGCAGGAGGCGAAAGCCTCGAACCTCAATGGCAATGGTTTGCGAAGCCATTCGAAGCGAAACTGTTCTTCCGATACTTTCAGAACACTTGGGCGGCATTCACGGGCGCGGGCCTTATAGGTAAGTCTGATTACGCAAATGCTCAGGAATTTCGTGCTCGAGAGTTTCATTCCGAGCGGTGCTAGCCGGGCTGCTGGTTTCACTCTCAGGCGTCCAATGGTTTCGTAGGGCTGAGATGCCGCATATGGCACGGCCATCGGTAGCTGAACATCCCCGCAGGACATGCTCCGGACCCTGCGGGTAGCTGAGCGATCAGCCCTCGCGAAGCAGCATGGCCTGATTCAGCCGCAGTGCTCGCAGCGTTGGCAACAGGCCGCCCAACAAGGCAAGTGAGCTGACGGCGCCTGCCACTAGCGCCCCAAGCCACCATAGATCCCCAGCCGGTAATTTCAGCAGTATGGCCGCCAGCGGTAAGGCGATCAGTGCCCCAAGTGCTGTCGCGAACAACGTTGAGATAAAGGTCAGCAATCCCGTTTCAAACAGCATCGCTGATTGGATGGCCCGATGCCTGGCCCCCAGGCAGTGCAGCAAGTTAGCCTCATAGAGTTGGCGCCTGCGGCTGACACTGACAACACTGGACAGCACCAGAAGGCTCGCCATCAGGCTGACCAATGCGACCGCGGCCAAACCGGCAGTCGCCTTGTTGAGCAGCGCCCCTGCTGTCTCGAGCCAGTCTGCGGTGCGCAGCGTGATTACGTTGGGAATGTTTCTGGCCAGCCACTGCTGGGATTTCTTGGCGGCTGGGTCGCTCTGGTAGACCACACCTACGTAACGCCCAATGGAGGCGTCCAGCGCGCCGTCCTGCACGATGCCTTCAAACCAGAAACGCGTCTGCAGGCCTTTTTGCCGGTAGAGGGCCCTGATCTCGGCCGCAATGGTTCGCCCCTCGACCGAAAACTCGACCCGGTCGCCCACCGTCAGCCCGAGTTCATTGGCTTCTCGGTCTTCCATGGCCATGAACGGGAGCTGCCCTTCGGGCGCCGCTGATGCCCACCAGCTGCCTTCAACCAGCTCGAGATCCTCGGGATTACCCGACAGGTAGCTGAGCTTGTATTCATCACCCATTGCCTCGCGTCTGGCTCGCGAATCGTCTGCAAGAAACGCAGCAATTGGTTCATTGTTGATTGTGGCCAAGCGGCCGCGAACCAATGGCAGTAGCTCGGTCCGGCTGGCAGGGTCCAACGACTGAAGTTCGGCTTCAAGGGGGCCAATCTGATCGGTAAAAACGTCATACAGAATGAGGGCAGGGGCTTCGGCCGGAATAGTCGATTCCAGCGCTCGAAGCAGCGTGCTTACGAGCAGCGTGCAGGCGACCACCAGTGTCAGCGCTGTACCCAGTGACAGCAACGTCGCTCGCAGCGGCGAATCCGGACGATGAAGGTTGGCCAGCGCCAGCCGCCTGGCAAAATTCCGATCGGCGAGTCCTCCGTTCTCCAACGCCTTGGCAGCGCGCCGCAGCCCTTTAATCAGGCCTTCAAGCAAGCCCCAGAGCACGACTAAAGCCAGGAGGAACAGAAACCCGAGTTGGGAGGAGGGGAGCCAAAGCAGCAAAGCCGCGATATAGACGGCCAGCAGCAGATAACTGGCGATCCGCCAACTGCGCGGCTCATGACGGGCCGCCTGCACCTTGCCTCTGAACAGTCCTGCAGGGGACGCCGCAAGCGCTCTGGCCAGTGCCGGTAGGGCAAATATGTAGGCGGTCAGCACCGCAAACAGCCAGCTCAGCAGCAGGGGTGCGATCCATAGCCCTAGCCACTGGCTCGCTCCGCCGGATAGGGACACTGCGAACGCATCGCCAGATAAATGTATGGCCACAGCGGAAAGTGCCAATCCGATTACGCCGCCGGTGATGCCGGCCAGGCTGCCAAGAATGCCGATCTGCAAAAGATAGATGCCCACCAGCGGCGCGCGCCGCAAGCCCAGCGTCTGCAAGGTAGCGATGGTGCCAAGCTTTTCGTCGAGATAAGCATGAATGCTGTTGGCAACGCCCAGGCCGCCAATGAAGAGTGTCGTGAAAGCGATCAGGATGAGCGCCGTTGCGATCTGGTCAAGCCGCTCGGCAAGGCGTTCGCTGCGCTCGGCGAAGGTTGTGGTATCCCAGCGGGGATCGGGAAAGGCCTGCTCGAAATCATCGAGCCAGAGGTTCAGATCACGGTCGGTCTGAATCCGGTATTCGTAATCGACACGGCTGCCCGGCCGCACCAGCTCGGTTGCTTGCAGCGCCGCATCGGAGATCATGATGGGCAGGCCGCGCCAGTTGGCATTAAGGCTGCGGTCAGGTTGCGCCTGGATCAGGCCGCTGATGCGAAACGTCGCTGCGCCTATCTCTATCTGATCGCCAATGGACTGGCCCAAACGTTCAGCCAGCAAGGGGTCAATGATGGCGCCCCACATCCCATCCTGCTGTGCAGTGAGTTCCGTGTGAGGCAGGTCCGGCGTCAGCTGCAGTTCGCCGTAGAGCGGATAGGCTGCATCCGGAATGAGTATCTCAGCGTTGAAAAACTGCTCGCCAGCCTCATCACTGACAATCGTGTCGAGTTCCCGCACCAGAGATGTTCGGCCGCTGGCACTTATCCATTTCAGCACATCATCTGGCAGCGGCTCGCTGGCATCCAGCTCGACATCGCCACCCAGCAGCGCTCGAGTATCGGCCAGAAGGCTCTGCTCGATGACGCGATAAAGGCTCGCCGTGGCAGCCACCAGCGTGACGCCAAGGATGAGGCAAGCCAGAAAGACCTTGAGCACAGAGATACGCGAGCGCAAATCGGTGACTGCGAACCTGAGCATCCAGAGCCTTTTCGCCGAGATTTCAGGCCTCATGGAGTCGGCCACCGTCCATTCTGACGCGATGCTGGCAGCGCTCGGCCACGCGCTCGTCGTGAGTCACCAGTACCAGCGTGGATTTGCTCTCCTTATGTAGGTCGAACAGCAGCGAAAGCACCTTCTCGCCGGTCTTGTGATCCAGGTTTCCCGTCGGTTCATCACCCAACAACAGACTCGGCTGATGCACCAGCGCTCTGGCGATTGCCACACGTTGCTGCTCGCCACCCGAGAGCTGTGTTGGGTAATGCTGCAGCCGATGGCTCAACCCAACTGCCTCCAACATGGCGGTGGCCCGCTCGCGGGCGTTGGCCTGCCCGACAATTTCAAGCGGCAGGCTGACGTTGCCCAACGCGCTGAGACCGGGCAGCAAATGAAAGGATTGGAAGATGATGCCCAGGTGCTGGCTGCGCCAGTCGGCCAGCGCATCCGAATTCATGTCGCCGAGCCGCTGGCTGCCAACCAATATCTCCCCCTTGTCCGGCCGCTCGAGGCCGGAGAGTAGAAGCAGAAGGGATGTCTTCCCGCTTCCGGATGGGCCGGTAATGGCCAATGTCTCGCCGGGCGGGACCCTGAGACACGCACTGTCGAGCACCGCGACGGACCCTGACTCTGTTGGGTAGGTGAGGTGGATGTCGCTCATCTGGACGCCAGTGGACAAGGGGGCTCCTTTCGTTATTCAGGCGGGGTAGATCACTATGCCATGCAGCTCTGCGGCATCGGTCCGGTCAACTTCGACATATCGTTACGGCCCGAAGTTGGGAATTTTCTCAGACGCCTGCGTCCCGGCGAGCAAACAGCCGGGAGTGCGACCTAAACGGTACTCGGTGCGGAGTGAGCCTTGGAGCGGCCCATTAACTTGCTCACCCACTGCACGGCGTCATCCAAGAAGGTAAACAACACCGGTATCACCAGCAGACTCAGCAAGGTCGAGGTAATCAGCCCGCCGATCACGACGATGGCCATGGGGGAACGGAAGCTCGGATCGGCGCCGATGCCCAGGGCGACCGGCATCATTCCTGCGCCCATGGCGATCGTAGTCATGATGATGGGCCGAGCGCGCTTGCTGCAGGCATCGATGACCGCATCCCAACGCGACAGGCCGTAGTCACGGCGGGCGAGGATGATGTAGTCGATCAGTAGAATCGAGTTCTTGGTGGCGATGCCCATCAACATGATCAGGCCGATCATCGATGGCATCGACATCGCCGTCCCGGTGATGAACAGCGCCACGAACGCGCCGGGGATCGAAAGCATCGGCGCGGCGAGGATGGTCAATGGCTGCATGAATTCCTTCAGCAGCAGGACCAGCACCATGTAGATGCACACCATGCCGGTGAGCATTGCCAGGCCAAAGCCCAGTGCAAGTTCGCCCATTTCCTCCGCATCGCCACTTGACGTCTGCACAATGCCCGCAGGCAGACGTTGCAGGCTGGGCAGCGCCAACACGGCGGTTTCGATATCGCCCAGGGCTTCACCGTTCAGCTCGATTTCGATATTGACGTTGCGCATCCGGTCATAGCGCGAGATTTCGGACGGGCCGCTGCCGATTTCGAGCGTGGCGACGTTCTCAAGGGGCACCGGGCCTCGTGCTCCGGGGACCGGAAGGCGCTTGAGCGTTTCGAGGTCCTGGCGGGCGGCATCGGTAAGCCTCACGACCACGGGCACCTGTCGGTCGCTGAAGCTGAGCTTGGCAAGCTCCTGATCGTAATCGCCCATGGTGGCGACGCGCAGCGTGTCGGCAATCGCGGCCGAGGTAACGCCCAGGTCGGCTGCACGCGCGAAATCTGGACGCACTATCAACTCCGGGCGAACCAGGCTCGCGGTGGAGGTAACAGCGCCGACGCCCCGAATTGTGCGCAGCTCACGCTCAACCTGCTGCGCGTGTTGGCTCAGTACTCGACCATCCTCACCTGCAAGCACCAACACATAGTTCTCCGACTCGCCCATGCCGACCTTGACCCGCGCGCCGGGCAGCACGGCCAGCGCTTCGCGTAGCTGGCTCTCGATTTGCTGCTTTGTCAGGCCCCGGCGATCATCGCGGTGCGTCATGTTCAGCGTCAGGACTGCCGTGCGCACATCCCCGGCGCTGCTGGTGGGCGGTGTGCTGGGATCGTCGCCGGCAGCGCTCGCACCGATCCCGGTGTAGACCATCTTCACGTGCTGATGCTGTTCGGCGATCTTGCGCGCTCGCTCGGCGAGCACGAGGGTGTCTTCCAGCTTGCTACCGGGTGCGAGCGTGAGCGTGACTTGAGTCTGCCAGTCGTCATCTGGCGGAATGAATGTGCCCGGCAACGTTGCAGCAAGCATCAAGCCGCCGACGAAGAATGCCGCCGCGGCCACGACGGTAAGCACGCGGTGACGCAGGCACCAGCGCGCCCAGGACAGATAGATGTTCATCCATCGGGCCTGCTTCTCGGCATGCTGCTTCGGCGAGCGCAACAGATAGGCCGCCATCATGGGCGTCAGCATTCGCGCGACGAGAAGCGAAAAGAACACCGCGATCGCGGCTGTCCAGCCGAACTGAACGAAGAACTTGCCGACGACGCCACTCATGAATGCCGTAGGCAGAAACACCGCGATCAACGTGAATGTGGTGGCGACCACCGCCAGGCCGATCTCGTCAGCCGCTTCCATCGCAGCTTGGTACGCCGTCTTGCCCATGCGCATATGACGCGCGATGTTCTCGATCTCGACGATGGCGTCATCCACCAGAATGCCGACCACCAGCGACAGGGACAGCAGGGTAACGGTGTTGAGCGTGAAGCCCATCCAGTGCATCACCGCAAAGGTCGGAATCGCCGACAGCGGCAGCGCCACGGCGACGACCAGCGTCGCGCGCCAGTCGCGCAGAAAGAAGAACACCACCAGCACCGCCAGCGCCGCCCCCTCATAGAGCAGCCGCATCGAGCCATCATAGTTCTCTACCACCAGATCGACGGAGTTGAATGCTTCGGTAATGGTGATTTGCCCATGCTTGGCCTTGATCGCGTCGAGTGCGGCACGCACGCCTTCGCCAACGTCCACTTCTCCAGCGCCGCGTGCGCGAACGATCTCGAAGCCGACCACTGGCTGGCCATTCAACAATGCCGCGGAGCGTGGTTCGGCGACCGTATCGGAAACCGTGGCGACCTGATCCAGCCTGACGCGTCGGCCGTCGCTCAGCGTGATCTCCAGCGTGGCGATTTCCTCAGCCGACTGTACGGTGGCGATGGTGCGTACCGTCTGTTCGCCACCGCCCAGATAAGCGCGGCCGCCCGAGGCTTCCTGTTGCACCTGGCGTAGCTGTCTTGAGATATCCAGCGCTGTGGTATTGAGCGCGAGCAACTGCGCCGGGTCCAGGGCGACCCGAACCTCGCGGGTGACGCCGCCGACGCGTGAAACCGCACCTACACCGGGTACGGCCAGCAAGGCCTTGCTGATGTCATGGTCGACGAACCGGGACAGGGCTTCATCGTCCATGCGGGTCGAGGCAACGGTATAGGTCAGGATCGGGGCCCCGGCTATTTCCACTTTTCGGATCACCGGATCGCGCAGATCGGCCGGCAAGTCGGCACGGACCCGGGCAACCGCGTCACGAACATCGTCCAGTGCTTCTTGCGTCGACTTCTCGAGATGGAACTCGACCGAGATATCGGCCGTACCGTCAGTCAGGGTCGTTTGAATGTGTTTCAGCCCCTGAACGGTTGCGAGTGAATCTTCAATCTTGCGCGCGACATCGTTTTCCAGCTGCGCGGGTGAAGCGCCCGGCAGCTCGGCCGACACGGTGATCACGGGCAGGTCGATGTCCGGAAATTCCTGGATCTTCATCATCCCGAAGCCCATCAGCCCGGCGAATGTGAGCAGGATGAACAGCAGGATGGCCGGCGTCGGGTTGCGAATCGACCAGGACGATACGTTGAAGCTCATTGGGCGCCTCCATTCGAGCGAAGGCTGAGAGCAGGGGCGACTTCCACGGCTGGCGTTTCGTCGACGACCCGGACGTGGTCACCGTCCCCGAGAAATCCGCCGCCTGCCAATACCACCTGGCTGTCTGCGTCGATCCCTTCGATTATCTCAACGCGCCCCTTTGCGCGCTGGCCCACCGTCACCTTGGTCTGGATGACTCTGGAATCCGCATCGACGCGCAACACATAACTGAAGCCGTCGCGCAGAATCACCGCACTCTGCGGCAGGGTCATCGCCTGATCGTTGCCGATCTGGAACTCACCTCGGGCAAACATCCCCGCGCGGGCCGGGCTGTCCACCGGCAGGTCGACATAAACCAGGCCGTTGCGTGACTGCGTATCAACCATCGGGGCGACCATTCGCAACCTGCCTTCCAGCACCAGGTCATGGCCGATGCGTACCTGGGCGATCTGCCCGGGCCGCAGTCTCGCGAGGTCGGACGCAGCGACCTCGGCACGCCATTCGAGCCGGTTACCGCGAATCATCCGGAACAGCTCCTGACCGGCCGGCAGTACGGCGCCCAGTGTGGCGGTGCGGGCCGAAATCACACCGTCATCGGGGGCCAGCACGCGGGTCTGGGCAAGGCGCAAGTGCTGCGTTTGTTCTGTCGCGCGCGCCGCTTCAATCCGTGCCTGCGCCGTGCGTTCCGCGGTGACGTACTGACTGATCTGCTGCGCCGATAGCGCGCCGGTGGTTTGCAACTGCCGGGCACGCTGGGCATCGGCTTGGGCTTCGGCGAGCGCTGCCTCTGCCTCGGCCGTGGCTGCACGACGTTGTGCCAGCTCAGCACTTACCGAATCGGATGCAAAGGTGGCAAGCACCTGATTGCGTTGCACCACATCGCCGACATTGACCTTCACCTCGGCGAGTCGCAGGCCGTCTGCCTCGGTCCCGATGCTGGCCTCCTGCCAAGGCATTACGTTGCCGTTCGCGGCGATTCGAATGGGCAGTGTGGTGGGTTCGAGCGTGGTGACGGCAACCGTGAGCGCAGGCTTGGCTGCAACATCTGCGGCCTCGCTGAGGGGCGCCTCGGCGGGTGTCCAGCGGGTCATGATCACTATCGCCGCGGTAAAGGCTGCAACGATGGCCATGACGATGAGAGCCGCTTGGCGGGTCGATCTTTTCATGCGAATGGGGTTCCGGAGCAAGGTGACATGACTGCTGTGCGGGCAGTGGGGCAGTGCACGAATGGATTCAAATGGACGTCAGGCACCGGCGATGTCCTCCAGCTGATCCGCAGCCCAGCCGCCGCCGACCGCTCGGTACAGCGTGATCCAGCTGGCGACACGCTCGCGTCTCAGTTCGATGAGGGCAACCTGGGCGGCGACCATGCTGCGCCGTGCATCCTCGAGCTCGAACAGACTGGCGTTGCCGACCCGATAGCGAGACTCGACCGCGCGGTACGAGCGTTCGAAACCGTCTGCCGCGCGGCGAGCGTCATCGCCTCTGGTGGCGGTGCTCTGCAGTGTGACGAGGGCGTTCTCCACTTCACGAATGGCGTTGCGCAGCCGCTCGGCATACACCACCGTCGCGACCTCGTAGCGCACCTGGGCTGCTTCCGCGTTCGCCCGACGGGCGCCGCCGTCGAACAGCGGGATGGTCACGGACACCGGCCCGACGGTCCAAACGGTGCCATCAGTGCTGACGCCGCCTTCGGTCATGTGCGTGCTGCCGATGTTTCCGCTCAGCGTGACGCGCGGCCAGCGCAAGGCCTGGGCCTGTACCGACTCGGCACTGGCGACCACCACATCGCGCGCAGCGGCATGGATATCGGGACGCTGGATCAGCACCTGAGCGGGCACGGTGTCGACGCGAAAAGCTGCTGGTCGGGGTAACTGGGCAGTGGCGCCTGCCAGGGCTTGGCGTAACTCAGGCTCGTTTCGGGCGGTCAGGGCGACGAGCGCCTTGACGAGGTATTCGCATTGCGCGCGTTGCTCGGCCAGGGTGACCTGGCCTTGCGCCGCGCTGGCCTGGGCCAGATCCGCCTCGGCAGATGCTTGAAAGCCGCTGTTCGCCATTAGGTCAGTCAGTCGAGCCGTCTCGCGCCGTGACCCGACGTCCATCTCGGCCTGGAGAGTCTGTGCTTCGCATGCACGCAGCTCCACATAGGTGGTGGCGATCTCCGCGGCTATCGATACGCGTGCGTCATGCCAACCGGCCAGACTGGCTTCCAGCTGGGCCTGCGCAGCGCTGGCGCCTGCCCGGTTGGCACCAAAAAGGTCCAGCTCCCAGCTTGCCTGCAGGCCAGCAGACGAGAGCGAGCCAACCGGTGCGCCCAGTTCGGAGTGGCCCCTGCTTGAGTCGATCACCGCGTCCAGGGACGGCATCAGCACGGCCACGCTCCCGACGCGTGCTGCTTGCGCATCAGCGACACGCGCAACCGCTTCGGCCAGGCTAGCGCTTGCAGACTGGCCATCGAGGATGAGGCTCAGCATCAGCGCGTCGTCGAACTGTCCCCACCAGTCTTGGAGCTCACCAACACTGCCTTCATGGGCAAGCGGGGCATGCCACTGCGAAGCGACCGGCGCATCGGCGCTGCCGGGTGTGGGGGCCGGTTCGATGGATGCGCAGCCGGCGAGCATAACGGCTGCTAGCACGCTCCATGACAGGCTCAGTAATAGGTTCAAAAAGACGTTCTCCCTTTTCTGCGTGAGCAAAGCCTCACGTGAACGCGGCAGCACTGGCCGCTGGCCTTGCGTTGCTCGGGAGTAACTATCGGGCGGGCAAACTTTCCGAACCCTTACCGGCGGGTAAATAAATAAGTGTCGGGCAGTAAGTATCCAGTAAGTAGAAGCTCTCAATGATCGGGGCGCCTTTCATCCTTGCTCTGGAGAGCCCCATGCGTTCTTTTCACCTGTCAGTTTCCAATAGATCCAGTGCGCTCGTGCGCACCATGACCGCATCAGCCTTTGTGGTTGGCTTGAGCGTGACCTTTACAGCCAGCGCGTCTGAAGAAGAGCGCGCAGAAGGGACCTCCTCCTGGGGGCTGGGCATCGGCCTGGCCAGCAGTCAGCAGCCCTATACCGATATGGATCGTGATAACGAGGTGATACCGCTGATCTATTTCGAGAACGACTATGTGCAGATATTCGGGCCGCGTGCCGAGATCAAACTGCCGGGCCTCGAAATCAGCGAGTCGAGCGAACTCGAGTTCAACCTCGTGGCGGATTACGACTTCGGCGGCTATGAAGAGGGCGACGCGAGAATTCTCGATGGCATGGATGACCGCGATGGCGGTGTCTGGGCGGGGGCAGTGGCTAGGTGGGAGCACGAGATGTTTGACGTGTCCGCCGAGTGGCTTGCAGACGCGTCCGGCAATAGTGACGGCCAGCGCGTGACCCTCGAGCTGGAAAGATCCTGGAGGTGGGGCGAACACATCACCCTCACGCCGCGACTGGCCGCTATCTGGCAGGACAAGGAGTACGTCGACTACTATTTCGGCGTTCGCAGCGACGAAGCCCGTTTCGATCGCCCTACCTATGAAGGGAAGTCCGGTATCAATACTGAATTTGGCGTGCGCGGAACCTACACGGTCGATAAGCACCACTCCGTGATTCTCGATCTGGAAGCTGTACGTCTTGCAAGCGAAATCGAAGACAGCCCGCTGGTGGATAGCTCCACCGAGAACAGCGTGAGCTTCGGTTACCTGTACCGCTTCTGATGAGCCGCATTCTCCTGATCGAGGATCACGAACGGCTGGCTGATCTGATCTGCAAAGGGCTGGCAGGCGCTGGCGTTGCGGTCGATGTGGTCAGCCGAGTCGATGCCGCATGGGCGGCGATCCAGCATGTTTCCTATCAGGCGATGATCCTCGATCGGGGGCTGCCGGACGGCGATGGGCTGGTCCTGCTGCAGAAACTGCGCAAGGCCGGCCTGGGCTTGCCTTGCCTCGTGCTGACGGCACGCGATGCGCTGCATGACCGCGTCGAAGGTCTGGATGCTGGCGCGGACGATTACCTGCCCAAACCCTTTGCCATGGACGAAATGGTGGCGCGTGTGCGGGCACTTTTGCGTCGGCCGGTGGTGCTCAGCACCCTTGATCCCACCTGTGGCGATCTGACCCTGCGCACCGACACCGGCGTGCTCTGGTGCGGTGAAAAGAGCGTCGCGCTGTCACCTGCGGAATTGCAGATCATGGTGCTGTTTCTGCGCACGCCGCAGGATGTCGTGCGACGCACCGCGCTAGAGGCGGCAGCCTGGGGGCTGAGCGAGGCGGTCACGCCGAATGCCCTGGATGTAGCCCTTCATTGTATTCGCCGCAAGCTGCTCGTTATCGGCTCGGGCCAGATCATCATCAACGTCCGGGGGCACGGTTATGCGCTTCGTGAGCAAGATGCGGCTCAATAGTCTCGCCGTAAAGGTAATGCTCGCCTACATCGCGTGCGCCACGCTGACCACAGCCCTGCTGGTGCTGGCGGTCTTCTCGCTGACCACTGCGCAACGTGGCTTGATATCGGACGCTGAGGTCGCCGATACCACCAAAGGTATGGTCGATGACCTGCTCTTCGACAGCAGCGGCAAACCCGTGGGGCTCGACGTAACCGACTTCGACGTCGAATGGATATTCGAAAGCCTGAAGCGCGAGACCGCTTATCGCGTGCTGGACGAGGCGGGGAGTGTGGTTCTGTCCTCTCCGGGCAGCGAGGTCATCTGGCCTGACAGCGCCGCGGCGGGCCAGCCTGTACCTGGCAGCTTCGAGTTCCAGCAGAGGGGCGTGACCATGCATGGCGCCACCGAGGCGGTCGTGCACGAGGGTCAGACCTGGTATCTGCAATTCACCGCCAGTACGCGATTCCTGCATCTGGTCTACAAGGCCTTTTCTTTGCCGTTTACCGGCATGGGCATCACGCTGTTCAGCCTGGTTCTGCTCTTCGTATTCGGTGCCAGTGTTTATGTAACCTTGCGGTATACCTTCAAGCCGCTGCGAGACGTATCGAACTCGGCTGCGGAGATCTCGCCCCGGTCGCTCCACGCTCGCCTTCAGACCGATGCCATCCCGAGTGAAATCGCCCCGCTGGTGGTCAGCTTCAACAACGTGCTGGAGCGGCTCGAGCACGGTTATCGCGTGCAGCAAGAGTTTCTCGCCACTGCCGCTCATGAGTTGAAGACGCCGCTTGCGCTGATACGCGCGCAGATCGAATTAATGGACGATGGCCGTGAACGCAAATCGCTGCTCAATGATGTCGAGCACATGACGCGCCAAGTACACCAGCTGCTGCACCTGGCGGAAGCGAGCGAGATCCAGAGTTACCGGTTCGCCAAGGTAAATGTTCGTGAAGTGGCCGATGAGGCCGTCAATTATCTTCAGCGCATGGCCGACCTCGCGGAGGTGAGGTTGTTGATCACTGGGGGCAGCGATCCGCACTGGCTGGCTGATAGGGGTGCGCTTTTCACCTTGCTCAAGAACCTGCTGGAAAACGCGATTCAGCATGCCCCACGTGAAAGCGAGATTCATATTGCAGTCAGCACCGACGCCTTGACGCTACGCGACTGGGGCCCAGGGATAGAGGAAGCGCAACTGGAGCACCTGTTTACCCGGTTCTGGCGCGGCGCCCATCGACGCGATCATGGCGCAGGACTTGGGTTATCCATCTGCCAGGAAATCACCACGGCTCATGGTTGGACGCTGGCGGTTCAGCGGATGCAACCAGGGCTGTCGTTCCGGCTCTCCCGCTCTGATAGTCCTACAGAGCAGGTTTAGGCGTCATAGCTTGAGAGCGGAGTATCGGGTTCTGGAGAAGGTCGAGCGCCCCGTCGCATCAAAGGGAATGCGCGCTCAAGGTATCGAAGCCGAATGGCTAGCTGAGAGTTCCAGGCTACGCGCCTGACCCGTGCGTTAGCCGGGGACCAATCCTACGCGCTCATCGGGATAGCTAGGTTGTAATGACTTCAGCCGCTGGACGAACACGCTAGCGTTGCTGGGATCTGCCGATGCTGTGAGTAGTGCAGGGCGCGAAGGACCGCTACCGGCCAGAAGCTGCCGATCCGCGCCATTACAGAGAGGTGGCTTTTCCCTCGATTGCTTTGCCTGCTCAGCTATTGTCATGGGCCTAAAGGGAAAAGGATGGGGATAGATGACGATTGTGGCTTCCGACCACTCTGCGGGGCGGATTCGTTCAATTGAGTGTTGCAGGCCGAGGCGTTCATCAATGAAACATGCGGTTGGGTAAAGGCCGCACATTGTCGGACCAAGACACCTAGAGCGTATCGCCCGTTATGAACAGCAACGACGCAGGACCCGCGTCTGATGGACTGCTCGGCCGAGAAAATCCGCAATAAGCACCACGCAATGACGGCGCGAACCTTGCAATGGCATCTAACAAGCGCAACCGCACGCATGGCAAGGCGAGACGGTAGAGTATCTGCCGTTCAGCGAACTGCTCGGCTGACCCATGAAAACGCCCGGTCGATGGTGAGTCGACCGGGCGTTGTCGTGTTTGCGCGTCAGGCCTGGTGGCGCTGCGGCAGCATGCGCAACAGGGTGCCGTCGCGGCGCACGTATTGGTGGAACAAGGCCGCCGCCGCGTGCAGGCCGATCAGCCAGTAGCCGGCCACCGCCAGCGTTTCATGCAGCTCCTTGAACTCGCCGGCCAGCTCCTTGTTGGCGCCGATCAGCGCCGGCAGCTCAAGGCCGAAGAAGGGAATCGGCTTGTCCGCCGCGCTCAGGGTCAGCCAGCCGAGCAGCGGCAGGCCAATCATCAGTCCGTACAGCGCCAGATGCATCAGCTTGGCCAGCGCGCGTTCCCAGCCGGCCCCGGCGACCGCTCTGGGTGCGGGATGCAGCCAGCGCGCAACCAAGCGCAGCCAGACCAGTGCAAACACCGTCAGGCCGAGCATGAAATGCCAATGCTTGAGCAGTTCGCGCGGTTCACTGCCCTTGGCGAAATTGCCCTTGAGTTCGATGGTCGCGTAGACGGCTGCGATCAACAGCAGCATCAGCCAGTGCAGGGCAATGCTCAGGCGACCGTAGCGTGCCAGAGGGTTCGATGCAGTCATTTCACACACTCCGAGTAGGGGAATGTCGGCAGTCTAGGGCGCCAGCCTTAAGCGAACCTTAGCGAATGCCCGTTGCGCCTGCGGCGGGCGGTCGCGGCAGCTCGCCGCTGGTCGGTCTGGGCTAGTGGTGTGGCTGGCGGGGCAGGTGCACGGCGACCTGCAGCCCGCCGAGCGGTGAGTCCGCCAGTTCGATGGTCGCGCCGTGCAGTTCGGCGATGCGTGCGACGATGGCCAGGCCGAGCCCCGCGCCCTGGCCGTCGCCCTGGCGGTAGAAGCGCTCGAACAGTTTGTCGCGCTGCGCTGCCGGCACGCCCGGACCGCTGTCATCCACGCGCAGGCTGACGCCGTTTTCCATGGTCTGGAGGCTGACCTGAATCTGCCCGCCATCGGGCGTGTACTGCAGGGCATTGCCGACCAGATTCTGCAGCAGCGTGGCGAGCGCGGCGACATCGCCGGGAAGCCGGTGATCGGCCACGTCGTCAGCTTCCAGCGTCAGTTCCTGATCGCGCGCCAGGGCCAGCGGCGTCAGCTCGGCGAGGCATTCACGGCACAGCGGCAGTAGGTCCAGTTGCTGTGGAAGCAGCGGCTGCGCATTGGGTTCCAGGCGGGCAAGGGTGAGCAGTTGGGTGACCACACGCGTGGTGCGATCGACGCCGGTCAGCAGTTGCTGCAGCGCGGCTTCACGGTCCTCCTGCTGCTCGGCTTGTTGTGCGTTCTGGGCGTGAATGCGCAGCACTGCCAGCGGTGTGCGCAGTTCATGAGCCGCATCGGCGATGAAGCGTTTTTCCCGATCGACCAGTTGATTGACCTGTTGCAGCAGGCGATTGAGCGAGGCGGCCACCGGCTCCAACTCCTGCGGCAGCGGCGCCAGCAGCAGCGGCGCGAGGTTGTCCGGATCGCGATTCTTCAGCAGCTGTGCCATGTGCGCCAGCGGGCGCAAGCCCCAGCCCACCGCCAGCCAGATCAGCAGTGCAAGCAGCGGCAGGCCGATGAAGTCGGGCAGCAGGCTGCGCCGGGCGATCTTCCCGACCAGCTCGCCGCGTACATCGTCGCGCTCGCTGACCAGAATCCAGAGTTCGTCCTCCGGATCGTGCAACAGGAACAGGCGCCAGGCATGGCCGTCGAGCTGCACGTCGTGATAGCCGCCACTCAGGGCGCTGAAGGGCGACGCCGAGTCTGCGTTGGCCAATTCCTGCAAGGCGCCGTTCGGTGCGCCGGCCGACTGCAGCACGCTGCTGCCATCCGCGGCGTAGACCTGAAAGCCGAGTTTGGTTTCGTAATGATGCCCGGGCACCCCCTGATTCCGCCGCACGTTCACCGCGGCGTCCAAGGCGCTCTGCAGCGCGTGGCGGGCTGACGGCTCCATTTGGCGCATCACTAGCCCCTGCACCAGCCGCGCGCTCTGCGCCAGCTGGGCGTCGAACAGCTCTTCGATCTCGTGGCGAGCGTCGCGATAACTGCGCCAGGAGATCAGGCTCAGCGACAGCAGCAGGATGCCGAGCACCAGCACCAGGGTGCGGTTGCGGATAGAGCGCCTCAGCATTTGTCCACCAGATAGCCGACCCCGCGCACGGTGCGGATCAGCTCGGGGAAGAACTTCTTGCGCAAGTGGTGGATATGCACCTCCAGGGCGTTGCTCTCGACCTCCTCGTCCCAGCCGTAGAGCACCTGCTGCAGCCGATCGCGGGTCAGCACCCGGCCGGGCTGGGCAATCAGCTCGTGGAGCAGGACGAATTCTTTGCGCGGCAGATTGATCGGCGCGCCCTGGTAGCTGACCTGCTGGTTCATCGGGTCGAGCAGAATGCCGCGGTACTCCAGGGTCGGCTCCGGGCGATTGAAGCTGCGCCGAAGCAGGGCGCGCAGGCGAGCCTTAAGTTCGGCGACATCGAAGGGTTTGACCAGGTAATCGTCGGCGCCGGCGTCCAGCCCGGCAATGCGATCACTGGTGGCATCGCGCGCGGTCAGTACCAACACAGGTACGGGGTTGGCGCTGGCGCGCAGCCGCTTGAGCACTTCCAGACCGTCCATACGCGGCAGGCCCAAGTCGAGGATGGCCAGCTCGAAGCTCTCGTGGCTCAGAGCATGCAGCGCGCTAGCACCGTCCTGCAGCCAGTCCACTGTATAACCCTCCGGCTTCAGCGCAGTGCGGATGCCCTCGCCAAGAGCACGATCGTCTTCCACCAGCAGAATGCGCATGTCGTTTCTGTCGTCCTGAAGGGTTTGTGGCATTGCTTTGCATTCAACGCCGTCGCAACCGGTTATTCCAGTTTTTCCTTGACCTTGGCCAGCAGCGCGCGGGCCTCTTCGCGGCGCCCGGCATCGGCGACTTCGCGACCGGGGCGGGCGGGTGCGGCGATGGCTTTTTCCAGTGCGGCGCGTGCTTCGCCATAGCGCTTCTGGCGCAGCAGGAAATCACCATCGAAGTAGTTCGGGTCGATGCCGTTCGGGTTCAGCGCCAGCGCCTGCTTGAACAGCGCCTCGGCCTTGTCCTCGTCACCGAAGCCGATCGGCCAGCCGGGCACCTGGTAGTAGAGACTCGCGAGGCTGGTGTAGGCCGAGCCATCAAGGGCCTGCGGATCAAGTTCGATGGCTTTCTCCAGTTCGGCCTTGGCCTGCTTGACCAGGCTCAGCGCACCGAGCCCGCCCTTGGCGCCGGCCCAGGTGCTGAGCACGATGCCGTGCCAGATGTGCAGCTCGGCGGCCTGCGGTTCGCCGACCACCGCGCTTTCGGCCTCCGAAGCGAGTCGGGCGAAGGCCTCTTCGCGCTGCGCTGGGGGCAGCTGGTAGTTGATCTCCGCCCAGCCCGTCTGGATCTGGCGCAGCGATGATTCGCCGGCCGGGCTGAGCGCGAAGGAGGGTTGACTGGCAAACGCCAGCAGGACGCTGCATAGAGCAAGCAGACGCTTCATGGGTGTTCTCCGATAGAGGTGGGTTGGGACGAGGGCGGCAGCGGCTGGTCGGCACGGGCGAAGCGCTTGATCACCGGCAACTGTTTGCGTAAGGCCTGGTCGACCAGCCGCGGCAGGAGCCCGTTGAGGCGCACGAAGAGTTTTTCCGGCCAGCCGAGGTAGAGCTCCTCTCGCTCGGCGGCGATGGCATGGACGATCTGTCGCGCGACTTCTTGCGGATCATCCATCTCTACCTTCAGCTCGTTGTTCATCGCCACCACGTCGGCGCTGTTCATGGCCGTGCGGGTGGCGCGGGGCGCCACGTAGAGCACCTTGACATGGCTGTCGGCCAATTCGCGCCGCAGCGCTTCGGAGAAGCCGCGCAGGGCGAACTTGCTCGCGCAGTAGGCGGTGAAACCCGGGTAGCCGATGGAGCCGAAGGTCGAGCCGAGGTTGACCAGCAGCGCCTGCGGTTGCTGGTGCAGCAGCGGCAGCAGCAGGTGGGTCAGCTGCAGCGTGGCGGTGACGTTGACGCCGATCAGGCGGGCGATGGCGTCCTCGTCCTGCTGTTCGAGCAGGCTGAACTGGTTGATTCCGGCGGCATTGATCACGCAGTTTAGGCCGCCGAAACGCCGCGCGGCATCGAGCACCGTGTACCGGCCGCTGCGCTGGGTGAGGTCCGCGCAGACCAGGCTGACCTGCCCTGGATAGCGGCGCGCCAGCGCTTCCAGGGCAAGACTGTCGCGTCCCACCAACAACAGCCGTGCGCCGTTCGCGCAGAGCCGCTCGACCAGCACCTGGCCGATGCCGCCGCTGGCGCCAGTCAGCAGGATGCGCGCGTCACGCAGTTGCATGGCTGTGCTCCGGCGCGCTCAGGCTGCGGAAGATATCGCCGTAGAGTCGGTAGACGACGCGAGCGGTGTGCACCACGGCGGCCTTGTCGTCCTCGTCGTCGAGGCGGTTCATCAGCTTCTTGAAGAACTCGATGTGCTCCATGTCCAGGCTGCCGTGGGAGGTCAGGTAGCTGAATGCCTTGGCCGGCAGCTGGAGCTTGTCCTGCAGCACGCCGGCGGCCTGGGTCGCCAGGGCGATGCTGGTGCCTTCGAGCACGTTGACCATGCCGAAGAAGCTCGCCGGGTTGTGCCGCGCGATGCGGTCGTAGACATAGGCGACCATCAGTTCGGTGGGCAGTGCCGGCTGGCCGTGGCGCACCGCCTCGGCATCGCCGCCACAGGCGCGGATGTCGTTGAGGATCCATTCCTGATGGCCGATTTCTTCCTCGATGTATTCGGCGATCGCCTCGCGCAGCCACTCCAGGCGCTCCGGCAGGCGTGCGCCGCAAGCCATCAACAGCGGCACGGTGTGCTTGACGTGGTGATAGGCCTGGGTGAGGAAAGCGATGTACTGCGCGCGGGTCGCAGTGCCGGCTAGCGCGGCGTGGATGATCGGCGCGCCGAGCAGGTACTCGCGCTCGCTGTTGGTCTGTTGTTGCAGTTGGTCGAAAAATTCCATGCTGCGTACCTCGAAGTCAGGAAAAAGAAGAGCGTTAATGGCCGTTTGGTAGTGGCTGAACAGGGCGTCGCGGCGCAGGCGGCCATTGGCGGTGGCCAGGCCGTTGTCGGGGCGAAAGGCTTGGGCGGCGCGCAGCCAGTGGTGTACGCGGGCGTAGTCCGGCAGGCCGGCATTGACCCGCTCGACCGCCGCCTGCAGCTCGGCATCGCTCAGCTCGGGGCGGCGAGGTACGAGCACGGCGACGTTCTGCGCCAGCGCCTCCCCATGCAGCCAGGCCTGGGCGATGGACGCCTGCTGTACCAGCTCGGCCTCCACCCACTCGGGATTGACGTTGCGTCCGTACGCGGTAACGAACTGATGCTTCTTGCGCCCGTGCAGGATCAGGAAGCCATCCTCGAAATGGCCTAGGTCGCCGGTGGCCAGCCACTCGCCGGTCAGTGGCGGTTCGCCGAGGTAACCGAGCATGTGCGGGCCGCGCACCAGTACCTCGCCATCGTCGGCCAAGCGCAGCTCGACGTGTGGCAGCGGCCGGCCGACCGTGCCGATGCGCCGCGCCTCGGGTGTGTTCAGGCAGACCACCGAGGCGCATTCGGACAAGCCGTAGCCCTCGAACAGCGGCAGCCCGAGGCGCTCGGCGCGCTCCAGCAGCTGCGGTGCCACGCGACCGCCACCCACAGCGATAAAGCGCAGCGATGCGGGTAATGGCACGCCTTGCTCAGCGGCGCTGACCAGCGCCAGCAATAGCTGCGGCAGAAGGATCAGGCTGTGCGGCTGGCTGGCCTGCAGCGTGGCCCGCAAACGTTGCAGCTCGAAGCCCGCCGCACCGCTGAAGCCGATCTCGGCCAGCGGCCGCAGTTCGACCCGCGCACCCGCCAGCAGCGGCGCATAGAGCCCGGCGATGTTCTCCAGCAGCGTCGCCAGCGGCAGCACGCACAGGTGCTGTCGCACGTCGCACGGCAGGCTGGCCTGCCGCAGGCTCTCGGCCACCGCCAGCTGCGCTTCGGCATCCATGCAGACGCCCTTGGGCTGGCCAGTGGTGCCGGAGGTATAGGTGATCTTCAGGGTGCCGTCGGGCACCGGCGTGACGGTATCCGGTTGGCGCTGTAACAGGTCGCCGGCGGTCGGACGAAAGCCGCAGCGCTCGCTGAAAGAGCTGACTGCGCCGATCAGGCAGTCGATGCCGGCATGGTTCAGCACATGCTCCTGCTGCGCCGGGGAAAAGAATCCCGGCAGCGGCACGCAGACCAGACCGGCGCGCAGCAGGGCCAGATCCCACAGCGCCCACTCCAGACCATTGTCCAGCGCCAAGGCGACGCGCTGCACGCCGAGCCGTTGCAGCTGGGCGGCGCGCGCCGCGACCTCGTGGCGCAATTCGGCATAGCTCAGCTGACGTGGCCCTTCGCTCAGCGCGATGCCGGCGTGCTGGTCGAGCGTCGCCCAGAAGCGTTCAGCTGCAGGCTGCATGGGGCACCTCCGTGGCATCGAACAGCGGCTGGTAGCCGAGTCGGGCGTAGATGCCGAGTTGCAGCAGGCGCTGGTGGCCGGGCAGGATCTCGCCGGCCATCAGCTGCGGGCGGCTGGCGTAGTAGCTGCCCCAGTCGGCCAGCTCATCGCCCATGCGCGCCGGATCGGCCAGACCCAGTGGCAGCGGATCGAGCGCGAGGCGCTGAAAGCTGTTGAGCAAGGCCGGCGTGCCGGTGAACACCACCCATCGAAAACCCTGGGCGACCAGCAGGTCGGTCAGCGCGACGATCAGCAGGCGCGCCGAGGCGTTGCCGAACGCAGCCAGGTTGCCGACCTCGACGATCTCCTCGCGCGGCACCGTATGCCCATGGCGCTGGCTCACGGCCTGCTCGATGGGTTCGTCAAGATAACGCTCGAGAAACAGCGGCCGACGCTGGGCGCTGCGCAGACCGACCGCCCCCTGCACCTCGCCGTTCTGGTCATGCAGGCCCAGCAGGCAGGGCATGAAGTGCCGAACCCGTGCCTGATAGTGCTCGGCGAACCGTTGGTGGATGAAGCGTTCCAGTGCTGCGCGCCGCTCGCCTGCATCGGCCTGCGCCAGTTGCAGGGTAAGCGCCGGCTCACGGCCGATACACGCCAGTACGTCAGTTTGATCA
>NZ_JAMOIC010000009.1 GCF_024448895.1 Stutzerimonas stutzeri | reverse complement strand
TGGCGTGCCCAAGAAATTCGTCATCGACCCCCACAAGATGTTCAGCGACGCCTGAGCCTGGCGGTTCTCCTAACGCCCGTTGGTGCAGGCCCGTCCGGCCTGCTGCTGGGCCAGTTGCTGCACAACGCTGGTATTGCGAACGTCATCATCGAGCGGCAGACTCCGGAGCACGTACTGAGCCGCATCCGTGCCGGCGTGCTGGAACAGGGTATGATCAACCTGATGCGAGAATCCGGCACTGCCGAACGCATAGATCGGGAAAAGCAGATTCACGAGGGCGTCGCTGGCCTTCGGCGATCGCCGCGTACGGATCGACCTTAGGGCACTCCATGCGCATCAATCCACCCCTTGTAGCACTCGCCATCGGTGCCTTCGGCATCGGCGTGACCGAGTTCGCCCCGATGGGCATGTTGCCAAGCATCGCTGCGGATCTCGGCGTTTCCATTCCCGCCGCAGGTCTGTTGGTCAGTGCTTACGCCCTGGGCGTGCTGCTCGGCGCACCGCTGATGACCCTGACCACCGGGAAGATTCCCCGACGGTACTTGCTGATCGGGCTCATGGCGATTTTCACGCTGGGTAATCTGATGTCAGCATTGGCGACCGATTACTACAGCCTTATGGTCGCCAGGGTGGTGACATCACTGAACCACGGTGCGTTCTTCGGCATCGGTTCCGTTGTCGCCGCCAGCGTGGTCGCTCCGGAGAAGCGTGCCGGGGCGGTTGCGGCCATGTTCATGGGCTTGACCCTGGCGACCATCGGCGGCGTGCCGCTGGCCGCCTGGTTTGGCGAACTGTTCGGCTGGCGCACCGCATTCTGGGGAATTACCGGTCTAGGCGTGGTAGCCATGGCCGCTTTGTGGATCGCCCTGCCCAACGTTCCGGCCCCGAAAAGCGTGGGTGTACTGGCCGAAATTCGGGTGCTGGGCCGTGGGCCGGTGCTAGGGGCGTTGGCTCTGACTGTGGTCGGCTCGGGTGCAATGTTCACCGTCTTCACTTACATCGCGCCGATCCTCAGCAGCGAGACCCACGCGTCCACGGCTTTCATCACTGCCATGCTGGTGCTATTCGGTGTGGGGCTGACATTGGGCAACATGTGGGGCGGCAAGGCCGCCGACCGACCAATTGACCGCACCCTGATCGTTTCGCTGAGCGTGCTGATTCTTGTCTTGCTGGCGTTCACCGTACTGATGCGCTGGCCGCTGCCGGCTGCCGTTGCCATCTTGGTCTGGGGTATCGCCAGTTTTGCTTTGGTGCCGCCGTTACAGATGCGTGTGATGGAAGCTGCCAAGGACGCGCCCAATCTCGCCTCGGCGGTGAATATCGGCGCCTTCAATTTCGGCAACGCAATTGGTGCGGCACTAGGCGGTGCAGTGATCAATGCTGGGCTTGGCTACCCAGCAGTCTCCTTGGCCGGAGCCGCGATGGCTGCGCTGGGCCTGCTGATGGTGCTGGCTTTTGCCTGGCGCTTGAGAGCTGTTGCAGCTACGGCGACATAAGCGCAGGTGGAGCCGCCAGCCTTAGATAGCGGGGACATTGGCCAAGATCAGCCGATCATAGCCGTCCACGGTCGGCAGGTCGCTGTAACCTTACAGTGATCTGTGGCAGGACAGGCCCATGAACGAGCCAAGTCCACCGGGCAATTGCCGGCGAGCTTTCGGGGCATCGTGAGGTAGTGATGCGGCCTGATGGCACCACCCCAACCAAACAGAGGATCGCTTGTCAGTTTCTTTACCCTCATATGAATATCGGTAAGGAACTGCCATGAGCAAAAGCCCATTTCTAATCGCCGGGTTCTGTGCAGCCCTGCTTGGTAACGCCTACGCACAGGAAAAGCCCACGGTTCAGTTCATTGCGACTGGCGGAACAATTGCAATGAAGATCGACCCGGTCAAGAAGGCGCCTGTACCGGCCATTTCCGGAGATGACTTGCTCGCAACGGTGCCGGAGGTGGCGGAGTTCGCGAAGATTGAAGTTGAAAACCTATCGAACGTGCCTTCCGACTACATGGATCCGCCGCGCTGGAACGAACTGTCCAAAGCGGTTAACGCTGCGCTGCAGCGCCCAGAGGTGTCAGGCGTAATCGTCTCGCACGGCACCGATACGCTTGAAGAAACCGCATTCTGGCTTGACCTGACCGTCGAATCGGACAAACCGGTCGTTGTCATCGGAGCCCAGCGCAACGCCTCATCTTCTGACTTCGATGGCCCGCGCAACCTGCTCAATGCCGTGCGTATTGCTGTCGATGAGCAAGCGAAGGGCAAAGGGGTCCTGCTGGCCATGAACAACCAGATCAATGCCGCCCGGCATGTAACCAAGACCCATACAGCCAACGTAGAAACCTTTCAGTCCGGGGACTACGGCTTTCTCGGAGAGGTCTATCCCGACCGTGTGATCTTTGCGAGGGAGCCGCTGCGCCGACAGCACATTGAAATCCAAGCCGACACCATGCCAAAAGTGGAAATAATTGCCATGTACGGCGGGGCCGATGGCAGCCTGCTGCGCAGCGCAGTTGATCAGGGCGCGAAAGGAATCGTGGTGCAGGCACTGGGCATGGGAAACATGAACCAGCCGATGTTCGAGGCGGTGAAATACGCGCTAGGTAAGCAGGTACCAGTAGTGATCTCGACACGTGTCTATAACGGGCGGGTCATGGCCAACTACGGCTTCGAGGGCGGCGGTAAAACGACCGCCGATGAGGGCGCCGTCATGGCCGGCAATCTGAGCCCACAGAAAGCGCGAATTCTACTGATGCTGCTTCTGCAAAGCGGGAAGAAGGGGCAAGAAGACCTGCAAGCCGCGTTCGACGCTATGTAAGACGGGCTGACCGTTCCCTGAAATGTAGTAACAGGCCCACATTGTATTCGGGGAGGTATCGATCATGCCCACCACGATAAGCAGTCGCGAATTCGCTCACGACACCAGCGGCGCAAAAAGGGCTGCGCTATCCGGTCCTGTTTTCATTACGGAGCAGGGCAGGCCTGCGCATGTTCTGCTTTCTATCGAGGAGTACCAGGGCTTTGCCGACCATGCCAGGCGCCGAGGACATTGCGTTTTTTGATGCGCCGCGGACGCGGATCCAGACCCGCCAAGTCGATCTTTCCTGATGCTCGTCCTTGATACAAATGAGGTGTCCGAGTTGCGCAAGGCCAGGTCGGGCAGGGCGGATGTAGCTGTCGTCGCCTGATCCTCGAGCCGAGCAGTGCCCCTTACTATTCAGTCCTGAGCGAAGCCTACGGCAAGGGATTCTGAGTCACCTCGGAGTTTGGTGTCTCCGGCGCATGTAGATCGGCGTGGATGCTCTCTGCTAGCGCAATGTCCTCATCTGTTAGGTGCTGGAACAAGCCGGTCCGCTTACGCTTGGAGACACGCCCGTTGTTCTCATAGATCACCGCGATAAGCAGCTCAAGATCCCGATTCGACAGATCCAGCTCGCGATTTAACTGGTCTTTGAACCTATCACGCCGGACCAGATGGCTGACCTCATCGCGCATGAGCCCATCGAGAACTTTCGCCGCGCTCTTATTGACCTCGCTCTGCAGCTCAGTGAAGTCCAGGTGGGCGAATAGATGGGCATTGTCCTCGTCCAGCTCAGGATCGCTTGCCAAGTCCCGTCGGTGGTACTGCGTGGCGCTAAGTAGCTGCCGTGACAATGTATCTAGCGTGCCGATGTAGCTGTCCAGATTGACCAGAAGCCCCGCAGAAATAGGCAGGATGATGCCCTGCATCTTGAGGCTCTCATTGGCCAGGATGTCCTGCATGATGAAGCGGGACAGCCGGCCGTTGCCGTCCATGAAAGGATGGATGTAGATGAAGCTGTGCGCGATTGCATTTAGCTTCACTAGCGCTGGGGCGTCAGCGCGCATGACGCGCTCACGCATGACGAACCATTGCTCCATCATTTCAGGCACTTTTTCTGGTGCCGGCGGGATCAGGTGGATCAGATCGCCCCGGCCGAGCCAGTTCTGCAGATGCCTGTATGCGCCGATGGACGGATCGGGACGCCCAGTGCCGAGGGCTATCCGATGGATGTCGAACAGAAACTCTTCGTCCAGCGGACGCTGCCCCGCCTGTTCCAGCACTCGCACAAATCGCAAGATTCGATCAGGAGCAGGACGCTCATGCTCGATCTCGTATGAGCTGCGGGTCTCGGTCGTCAGCAGGTATTGAGCGGCTCTTGCAATCTCGGTGACCGAAAAATCGATCATCTGGTCATGCATGCGCTCGACGATTTGCGCATTCAGAAGACTGCCATCGGTCCAGCCTTGGCGGCCAATCAGGGCTGAAAGCTGAGGCGTTCCCAACAGGTTCATCCGCACGCGATGTCTGCGCGACAACTCCTCTGGGCCGGTGAAATACTTGTCCGGCGCGAGTAGGTGCTCGTAGGGAATGTTCTGCGCGGCATCGGGCAGAGGCAGCTGGTGGCCTGCGATGGTTTCGCAGATGTACCAGAGCCGGCGTAGGTAGCCGCTGGCGGGCTTCTCAGCGATTGCAGCAGCCAGGTCATCCCGGACAGCCGGAATCTGGAAGGCGCGCTCCAGGACGCCCAGATTTACCCCCTCGTACGAGAGCGCAAACAGCATCTGATCGATGGGGCGATGCTCTCTGGCGTAACCCTTGGTGAAGACCTCTACCTTCGCACCGCCAACGGACTGAGAGAGCGCTGGACGCGAACCTATGACGCACTCATGATCAAGCGGCACGCAGCGTAGATCGAGGGCGTTGATCAGCCAGCTGTATCCGGCCCGTTCAATGGGTTGCCGCATGACAAATTTCCTATAAGCAGTGCGAGAAAACTATAATTTACACGAATTTCGTTGAAAAACTTATAGTTTGCCGCCCATGCCATCAGTTGGCAGCGTCACGTTGACCGTCCGGCAATGAAGCAACATCCCTACATTACGCCTCGGGAGGTATCGACCATGCCCACCACGATAAGCAGCCGCGAATTCGATCGAGACGCCAGCGGCGCAAAAATGGCTGCGCTCCCCAGTCCTGCGTTCATCACCGATCGGGGCAGGCCTGCGCATGTTCTGCTTTCGATCGAAGAGTACCGACGCCTCGCTGGCGGTAACGCGAGCATCTCGACTTGCTGGCCATGCCAGGTGCCGAAGACATTGCGTTCGAACCGCCGCGGGCGTAAATCCAGACCCGCCAAGTCGGTCTTCTCTAATGCTCGTCCTTGATGCGAATGTGGCTTCCGAACTGCGCAAGGCCAGGTCGGGCAGGGCGGATGCGGGTATCTTCGCCTGAGCCGCAACCGTCCAGGCCAGCAAGCTAATCGTGTCAGCGATGAGCTGGCCGCTGTGAAAGCCGAAGCGGTAGGTCTTGGCCAGGCACGTGATTTGCTCGGGATTCTCGTGCACTGATTTTTTGACATCCAAATCTCGGCCCGCCCCACTCATCTGGCCAGCCATTCTGATTAAAGGCACTAAGCCGTTAGTGCCGGAGTGCCATCCGCATACAAATGCTGGCCGTCCTCAAGCAGACAGCCAGGATGCTGTGACGGTTTTGCGCCGAGCCAAGAGGTTATTCAATGCGTCAATTTATAGGTGGCAGCTTGTTGAGCTGCTTGGCGTTTGCTGCGCCCGCCGAGGTCCTGCCGCTGGATGACCTGCTCAGTGGGATATCCGCTAGGGCGTCGGTAGATGGAGCAATAGCCGACTTATCGATGCCGGGTCAGTTGCCTGAGCCGCCCAACACTGAGGCCGGATGGCCGCGCAATGCCTCGAGGCATGTAAATCGCGCCATCGACAAATCTCTTAGTGACGCTCTAGCTCACAGTCTGGGCATCCGCCACCCTTTGCTAAGCGCTCTCCGTCAGCATGTAATTGAACTGAGCGCGGTAAATAGCGAGCCTGAACAGCAAATAGCGATTCAGCAGCTAGCCGGTGCAGAGCAGCGGTTGATCGTGAGCTCCGCTTACGCTGATTGGTGGCGAGCCAGCGAAACCGTGCGGTGGTGCCAAAGCCTGGGAACCAGGCCTGTGCAGGCGCGCGCTGAAATAGCAGGACGTGTACACAGTGGCTCGCTTCTGGCTTCTGAAGCAATGCTGTTAGATAGCCGGTGGCAGGCTGTTACAGTGGAGTGTCTTGCCTCTGGCCAAGCCCTTACGGCGAGCAAGGTCCTGCTGGAACGGCTGAGTCAGCGTAGCTTGGAGTTCATGGAGCCGATTGCCGAGCCGCTCTCATTGACGGTTCAGCCAATTGAAACTTGGAGGAAACGGCTTGATCTGAACCTTTCTGTTTATGGTCGCGCGGCGGAGCTGAGCCACAAGCGATCTGGGTTCAGCTCGGCCCAGGGCTCAGAGGGCAGGCAGGGGACCTCACGATCCGGCGACGCTCCCGTTGCCAGCCCGACGCTCTCATCGTCTATCGACCTAATGAGCGACGAAAAAATCAGAGATCCGGAGCGCTCAGAACAAGGCCTGGGCTCAAGAGAGCATTTACGGGCAGAACATGGGGCAATTCTTCAGGCACTGCAGCATGCACTTACTGCACAGCACAGGGCCTCGTTGAGTCTGTCGCCCGCTCAAGAGCGGTTCAATGTCGCCAAGCTTGCGCTAACCGAGCAGCAGCTTAGCAACGCGGCCGGTGCTGAGCCGGACATTGGGGCGCTCCAGATGAGCGAGCTTGAGGTACACCGCGCAGCATTGGAGGTGATCAATCGCTGGTACACGGTTTGGCAGCAATTGTCTGGTGTACAGCTGTTCTTCACCGACAATGCTCAGCGCACCGCGCTTACCGGAGGCAACATGGCTCACTGGGTGCCTTTGAATGCGAATACGGCTGACTTCAAAGCGTCCAGTAACTGGGAGCAGGGCGTCTACATGTGGGATAGCCGTGCACTGCTCAGTTCTGCTGCCCAGGCTGAAACACTGGCTCGTCTTGAGCGTGCGGGCATCAAGCGTCTCTATATCGGGCTAAGCGCTGAACAACTCGCGCAGCCGGATATTATTCGCATGCTCGATGCGACAGTCATGGCACTCGACAGCCGTGGCTTTGAGCCTGTGCTGCTGTTGGGCGATCCGGACTGGATGGTGCCAGAACACCGCGCTTCGCTGATTGCGATCATTTCGAAGCTAGGTTCGGTGGGTTTCGCAGCTCTTCACCTGGACTTGGAGGTGGAGCAGCGTGGCTGGCCGGTTGCGCCTCAGCACGTGCGTGAATGGCTGGACACGCTAAAGCAAGTGGCAACCGCCAGCCCTTGGCCGGTCGAAATATCGAGCCATTATCGCTGGTTCACCGAGGAGATGGGCGGGATGCCCTGCGCACCGTGCGAGCTACCCTCACTCGGTGTTAATAGAGTGAGCCTGATGATTTACACCCGCAGCGCCGAACGTAGCGCTGAGCTCACAGAGAAAATTGCACGACGCTGGCCTGCAGTGCACTTTCGACTCGCGCAGAGCGTAGAACCTGAGCTGGCGCCTGACGAAACGTGGGCTGACGCTTCGCAAGCTATGCTGCAGGAGCAGGATAGCCGCTGGCGGGCCGGGTTACAGCCGTTTGCTGTCGGGGGTATCGATTGGCAAGCATGGGAACATTACCCATCCAAGCAACAGCCTTGAAAAGTGGTTTCGGCGAATGTAGCAGGCGCACCGTCGTGCGGTGACGACAGCGAGCCCCGGCAAGGAAATACGCTGACGCTCATTGCCCGATGAGGTCTCGCGGGGGCGAATGTGTCCCTTAAGGTTCGCCTGACTCGTAGCGTTCCGATATGCTGGTTTCCAACCTTTACCGATGAGGTTTTCGTGCCGTTCTGGGACAAGCCTGCCTTCGCGGCACGTGTCGTTGCTGTTGTGTTTATCGTCAGTTTGTTGATAGCTGGCGTTACTGCTTTTATCGATCGAAATACGTTTGTCCGCCTGGATAAGCTCAATGGACCAGGCGAAGCGAGCTATATCTCGGAGCAGACGCGTTCTGACTGGAAACGCTATTCCGGCGGAGAACGCTCTCGCCTTGCGATTTTGTTGACCGATGAGGATTCCGCCTGGCTCGGCCTGGCGCACGGCCTCAGAAGTATTGGCGTGCCGTTCACTATCACCGATGACGTCACCGAGGCCACTCGTCATAACGTCGTGCTGGTGTATCCATTGATCTCCGGACGCACGCTTGACGAGGCTGGACGAATGGCACTTCGCCGTCACGTGGAAGAAGGCCGAACGCTCATAGCCACCCAGGTGTTAGGCGGTGGCGTGCAGGACCTGTTCGGCTTTGAATCGACGATAGAGTCTCGGTCCCACCACAGCATCATCTTCGAGCACGTGCCGACCCTTGATTGGATCAGTGATCCGAACGAAAAGACAGTACTGCTTGGCCAGCCGGAGTTACCGACCAGTTGGACAGGCACGCAATCTTACGAGAATGCTCAGCAGGTATTGGCCAGGTTCGAGGACGGATCGGCAGCGATGGTCAAAGGCGACAATGAAGCGGGTGGGAGCGCTTATGCGCTAGGTTTTGACCTCGGCTTTTTCATCATGCGAGCGCACAACGACCGCAACGACCAAGGGTACCGCGCATATGCAAACGGTTATGAACCCTCTGTGGACGTTTGGCTGCGCTGGCTCAGGGCGGTGTATCGCGAGCACGAGCCGCTAGCCGTCACGATAGCCTCCGTACCGGAAGGCCGGCAACTTGCAGCGGTTGTGACTTTCGACGTGGATTACGTCGAGTCGATGGGCAACCTGCTTGCCTACCGGGACTTGCTCGTACGCGAAGGGGTACCGGCCACCTTTTTCCTTCAAACGAAGTACTACCGCGATTTTCAAGACGAAGGCTTTTTCAACGACCGTACCCTTATTGCGATGGATGCCTTGGTCGAGGCTGGCATGGAAATCGCCAGTCACTCTGTCAGCCATTCTGACATGTACGCCTCGGTGCCACTTGGTGACGGGACCGAGCGATATCCGACATACCAGCCGCGGGTTCAGTCGCTGGGCGATACGCGAGGTGCAACGGTATTGGGTGAACTCAGGGTGAGCCGTTTCTTGCTGGAGCAACTGACAGGTGGGCAGGTGGTCTCCTTCCGCCCGGGCTATCTGGCAACACCGCCTCGCCTTCCAGAGGCGTTAGCGGCGTCGGGCTATAGATTCTCGAGCTCGGCGACCGCCGGAAATCTCACCACGCACTTGCCGTTTCGCACCAATGCTCAGCGAATGTATAGCAGCGAAACGTCGGTATTTGAATTTCCAATTGCGGTGGAGGATGAGATACCGCCGATTATGGATCAGCGAGTCGAGGAGGCAGTTGAGCTAGCCGAAAAACTTGCGCGGTATGGCGCCAGTTTTGTGATGCTGCTTCACCCCAACGAGGTTGATCATAAATTCCGTTTCCTGGAGCAAGTTCTTCCTCGGCTCAAACCTTTCGCCTGGTTTGGTACGTTAAATCAATACGGCAGCTGGTGGGCTGCGCGCGATAAGGTTGAAGTCGACGTGCTGGCGCAACACGGGGGTATAGAACTCAAAGTTCAAGCTCAAGAGCCGATAAAAGGTCTGGCGTTCGAGTTGCCAGATGACCTGCGGCCGGCCCCTAGCAGCGTCTTGCAAAAACTACCCGATGGACGATGGCTGATCAGCGACGTTCCCGCAGGCACCATGACGATTAGCCTAGGTAAATAGTTACCTCGAAGGCGCATGCGTCATCGCTCCCCATATCGAGGCGCAACACTCATTTCCTTGAGCATGCTAAGCCACGCCTGGCCCCATGCTTCCGGTGCGCCCGGGTCAAGGGCCGCCCCCCAGGCTCTTCGGACCAGCGCTTCACCTGTCCGTAACCTTCTCGACTACAGTCCGGGAATAATCCTTGTAGTTGGTGATTCTCAACGCTGCGATGAGGATTTCGCTTATCGCCGTAGGGTCTTGGCAGCGCACAGTGCGCACCATCGTAAATGTTTCGGCTGTAAGCATTCGCCTACGCTCTGCGTCGTGATTAAGCCGTAGATACTCTTGGCCGCTAGCCCCATAGTGCGCACGCATTGACGCAGGACGCGCGCCGAGCCTGGATGGCCAAAGGATCGCCGCGAGGATTGCGGTGCCTAGGACAAATGGAAAGACCGCATGCTATAGAACCCCGCTTCGGCGGGGTTTTTTTATTCCTCGCGCGTTACCGAGCGGCGGCGCCAGTTTGTTCAGCACGGTGGTAGCGACTCGAAGTTGCTCAGTGATGACGCGATAGATTGGCGGGCATCACGGAGCATCGCCCGTAGCTGCGCACGGTTGCCCAAGGCCAGCAAAATTGCGCGCGGCGGCGTCATGTCTAAACGGCACGCACAGCGTTTTCGAGCACCGTGCCGGTTTGCATATCTACAATGCAATAAATGCGATTTGGACCCTGCACGCGTGCTCCGCGAATCCAGGGAGTACGCGCATTTGGGGTTGCAACACAGGACCACCGGTGACCGACAGTCAGCTCGCGCTCGTGTGGCTTCGTTAATCGGAGACTCGCTTCAGCACAAGATCGTGCCTGGTTTCACCGATAAAGAATGAGTGTTTCATCAGGCCGTCGGGCTGCGCCTGCATGATCGTCGCATGTTGTGACTTGTGGTAAGGATGTCGGTATAGCGACTCCTTTTCCGAGTACGCGTAGCTTTGGTAGTGCAACTCATCGCCCACCCAGTGCACTGCGTTGTAAAGGTGACGCCAGTTCTCGCTGTTGGCCTGGTAGAGAAAAGCTTGGCCGTCATCATCGCGCCGAATTCCAATCTGCACCTGCCCGGTGTCGATCGCCCACTTACCGATGAAGCGATCCAGGTCCGGGCGAGCGGGTACACGTGGGGCAGGGACGAAATCGCTCTGCTGATAAGGGGTCGCCTTAGCCTGCAGATTGTCCATCTGATACAGCGCGCACAGCGGCGCGGCTTTCTCAACTTTGAGATACGCAAACTTCAGGCCGGAGCCTGCAACATGCAGGCCGAGGCGCATTGTGCGACGGTTGAACTCCAGCACCTTCAGATCGAACTCATCATGCGGCGAGCTGACGTGGATCGTCTGACCGTCATCGGCGACCCGATAGTCCGATTGCTCGACTTCAGGCTGACCCGACTCTGCGCAGTTGAAAGGGTGCAGCAGTGCCTTGCCGTCAGCCCTGTACTCGACGACATTCGCGATGCCGTTACGCAGCGGCACCATGGCCCAGATACCAACCAGGTGCTCTTCGTTCTGTGCAAGCGACAGGGGTTCATTGCTTGGCGCCTTGCCCGCACATCCGGCTATGAAGAACGCGGTTAGGCAGATTGGAAACAGTTTTCTAGGCATGCGGCGTCATCCATGAGTAACGAGTTTAGGTGTTGCGCGTTCGCGCTGCTGGGGAAATTCCGAAGGCAAACGTCTGCTTATTGGGCCGCTTGAGGCACGAACAGGAAGGTCGCGCTGACCAGATGTTGAGCATTCATCGTCACCGTGCAGTCACGGCCCGTTTCCTGACTTGCACTGTCCAACACGGGTGAACACTGAAGGCGAACACGCTTGTCTTGGTAGTCGTACTCAACCCCCTGTGTCGTATTGCTAACCAGCTCCTTCATAAATTTCATGCCCCAGGGGCCAAACTGGATTTCAGGTTCGCCCTTCATCAGGAAGCCAGACGTCGGCGTTGCGCAAAGCGTGCCCGAGATGCGTTTGCCATCAATGAGGTTGGCATCGGTGTAGCAATACCCTGTTCTGCTGGCGTCTATGGTGATCGGGCCCCTGTTTAGCCAGGTTTCAGGCTCGTAGCTGACACAACCAGACAACATAGCCAGCGCGAGGAGGGGACCAAGCAGAATTGGTCGTTTCATTGGCAGTTCCTTTGCGGTTTGACGTAATGGTTTAAAAGGATGCGCATGCTAGCCAAGCGACTCGAGGCAGGAAGGTCCCGGATCACAATTCTTCAGTTTTGTGAGGCGTGCCAAAGCAGATTCAGCCAAGCGGTTAGGGACGATGAGGGGGCGTACCGTTCCGGCGGGTTAGCACCCATGTCTTTCGGCCGTGGCGCAACCGTGTAGAATCCCGCGCCCAAAAAACGCAGGAGACACACGATGGCCATCCACTTTTCCGCGTCCGAGGCGAACATTGCATGTGGACGCACGGGGACAAGCCTGAAAAACACTCCGGAAATCGCCGAGGTCACATGCAAGCTCTGCCTTCGCTCGGTCCAGAAGATTGCTAGCGAACCGGTGCGCAAGGCCCCAAGCCTTGCCGAGTTGAGGGCGGCTGCCAAGGCAGAAAAAGCCCTGACGGCTGCGGCTGCAAAAGCTAGCGTGGGCCCGTCACCCCGCGTGCAGTGGCAACAACGTCTGGCGCAACTGCCGGGCCGAAACCGCTTGCCGCGCGGCAGATCTGGGCAGATTTTCATATAGGCCTGTAGGGGTTGCCGGCATAGCAAGCGTGGGCAGTGGCCTGGATCCTGCAGTTTTGCCAAGACGACGCGCAGATGGGGTCAGCCGCACAATCAGCATCAATGTCTAGGTAGATAATGGCTTTTCACGTGGTGAGAGGCGTCTAGAGTTGAGCGGATTATTAGGGTGGCTGGATCGATTGAAGAGCAGGCAGGCGGCCAACCGATCACCGGCCGACTACCGGCGCAACGAGGCGCTCGAACTGCTCGCCAGCTCTGGCGATAGTGCAACGTGGATGGAGTTGAGCCGCCATTACAATGGCTTCGTGCGGGAGGTGGCGGTAAGGGAGCTCAGCCACGCGCCTTCTCCGCAGGCGCTGGTGGCCCTGATTTATCGTCTCAACGATTGGGTGCCGCAGGTACGAGATCTCGCCGCAACAGAAGTGAACCGCTACCTGACGGCATCCCACACGCAAGCGTTGCTATTTGCTCTCGATCCACTCCTTGCGCTGGGGGCGCGGCAACGCGCTGATCACGGCCCGACGCTTATGGCCGCGCGCGTCGTGTTGCAAACGCCCGCCATCCGAGATGAGGTCTACCGAAACTTCCTGACCAGGCAGGGTAGGGCTGCGCGCTATCTGTTCGAGTTACTACTGGAGGGCTGTACTGAGCCTGAGGCACTCCTGAGTGCTGCGCTCGCTCATCGAGAACTTACGGTGCGCCTGATGGCCGTATCAGCCTGCAGCGAGTTGGCTCCTTCCCTGGCTCGGCCTTTACTGGCCGAAGCGGCAGTACGACCTGGCGCCAGTGTGCGCGTGCGCGTGCTGCGTGCATTGCTGCCATTGCTCGAGGATCCACAGGCCGTGTTAAGCGAGGCGTTGCTGGATGCCTCGCCTGCCATCCGATGTTTTGCGCGATGGGCTGCATCACGGAATGGCCTTGATGCTGCAATGGTGCTCCATACGCGTTTAACCCAGGCACGACCTTGCACGAAGCGGGGTTGGCTAGGCGTGCTTGGGCTAGCGAAGGAGCTTGACGTCGAGCTGGACTCGAGGTGGCTGATGGAAGCACTGAGCTCGGCGTATCCGACCGTCCGGCACGCAGCGGTGGGGCTATTGCGTGACGAGCATCTACCTCAACTCATCCACGCTATGGATGATCCGTCCGGCCGTGTATTTGATGCCGCAATCGTGCGCTTACGCAGTCAACCTTGGTCAAGGCTGGCACCTGAACTGGAGGATATGTTGGGTCAGCGATGGCATGGTCTGCCACCGGCGCGCCGTGAAGCAATGCTCCATCTGCTGCCCAGCTGGCAGCAACTGGCATTCCTGCTGGCGCGCCTGGGCGCGAAGGACGGACTGCAAGCCTTCTGGCTGCGCCAATTGATGCTGTGGTGTGATCGCCAGCATCTGATGGTCGATCCGGTGACGCCCCAGAAGCAGCGCGAGGCGATCAGCGACGAGCTGAAACACCTGGTCTCCAGGGGGCTGTTGCGCAGCGATAGTGTTCAACGTGTCATCAGGTAATCGAGCTGAGGCAGCCAGATGGTCCGTTATTAGGAACTGTTTGGCGTGACCGCGGGGCAGCGGTGGCTGTTCCGTTTGCAGGCTAATCGCGAGTAGGGGAGGCACTGCGATTGTACTTCTTCTGCAGGAGCATCGACGCTTCGTTGTAGGCGCGCTGGAAGGTGTCGCCGCCTACCCATTTAACCGCAGCTTCTTCGTCGTCGCCGTGGAACATACTGCGATAGACGATAAGCAAGCCCATCATGAAATCGATGGCAGCATCCTCGGATTCCTCAGCGACCACGAGCTCGAGCACCGGGTACTGGAGGAAGATCAGGCACATTGCGAGCAGGCTGATGCCTTCGCCAACTTTCATCGCCTGGAACAGATCGTCGAAGTGCGCCGGATCGAAGCCGTTTTCTTCAATGTCCTTGAAATCAAAGGTGCTGAGGTCGATTTCGACATCATCGAAAGGCTCGTTGACCAGCGGATTGGCCAGCAGCGAATGCAAGGCGTTGAGCCCGGCCTTTTTCCGGCCTGAACGGTTCTGCTGCGCTTTGGCCTTAGCCCGCTGGGCACGCTTGTGCTGTTTATCCGTGGACGCCATGGCAGTGAGTTCCTTATTCGATTAAGCCAGCTCAGCGGCCCAGGGGAAGCTGCGAATTGTACCAAGCCTAGGGCAGCTTCGTCGGCCAAGGGGAAGCTGCGAATTGTACCAAGCCTAGAGCAGCTTCGTCGGCCAAGGGCGCTTTCAGACACAGCTCTTTGTTTGCATTTGCCTGCGTAGGCATGCCGATAACGGGCAGCGCTAACGCAGAACCTGATTCGGCCGCCGCGCTCGCGCTTGGCACCTTTCGGATTTCTGGTGAGGCAGGGCGCTGCTGTGCGACATGAAGGCCGACATGTTGCGGCACGTCCCGTAGAACTCCGGCTAAACCGAACGCGACGAATTTTGATGCAGGTGTCGATTTCATTGGGAGCTGTACGACTAGATCGGTAATGACGGAAATCTGTCTGTTTAACCCGACGGAGCTGGCCATGATCAAACTGTACGGAACACCCCCGACCCGCGCTTTGCGCGCCATCTGGTTACTCAACGAGCTAGGGCTGGATTACGAAATGCACCCCGTGAGCATCGTGGATAGTGAAAACCGACAACCAGACTTTTTAGCGCTCAACCCCGCTGCCAAGGTCCCGGTGCTGGTCGACGGAAGCCTGGTGGTAACCGAATCGGCCGCGATTCAACTCTACCTGGCCGAGAAGTATCCCCAAGCCGGTTTTATCCCGGAGTCAGTGGAGGATCGGGCCCAGATGTATCGCTGGATTTTCTTCCTGATGACCGAGATCGAGCAGCCCTTGTGGCGCATCGCCCGTCAAACCTTCCTTTACCCGCCAGAGAAGCGATTGCCCCAGGATGTCGAGCTGGCAAGGCAGGAATGCTTGGAAATGGTTGCGGTCCTCGATCGTCACATGCAGGACCGCGCATTCATTGTTGCCGATCAGGTCAGCGTAGCCGACTTCAACGCCGCTTATACGTTGGACTGGGCGAACGAAGAGCAACTGCTCGAGGACGCACCGAGGTTGAAAGCGTATCTGACGTCCATGTACGCCCGACCCAAGGCTCCGCCACGCATCGCGGAGGCGTCTGCGCCGCCGGACAACCAGGCCGTTGTCGGCGATGCGGTGGTGGCTGGGTAGATCCCCGGCTGTGCCCAAGCGGACTCGTCCCGCCTATGCGCGGCAGATTGACAGCGTTCGCGTCCGACAGCGTCGAGCGAACGACGGACGCTGTGTCCCGCCGTCAGCAGGCTACCTGCTCGGCTACATTCATCTATCAGTGATCAGTGGAGCCTCAAGATGACCAGCAAGAACACCATCTGCCTCTGGTATGACGGCACCGCACTCGAGGCGGCAACTTTCTATGCCGAGACCTTTGCAGACAGCGCAGTGGAGGCCGTCCATCGCGCGCCAAGCGACCATCCGGCCGGCAAGCAAGGCGATGTCCTGACTGTCGAGTTCACGATATGCAAGCGGGATGATTGCGCCATCTCGTGATGCTCGCTAATCACGCTACAGCCAAGACCCGCGTCAGCTCGTCCGACCCCGCCCGGCGTAGACGGTTGCTACCGAGGCGCGACGCTGATCAGATGTGGAGAAGGGCGCGAAATCCCCTGGCCGCGTAGTACGACTGTGCGCCGTTGTGGTAGGTAAATACCACACCGTAGCGGCGATCGCAGAATAGTGCGCCCCCGAGCGAGCGAATGCCTTTGGGTGTCGTTACCCAGCTGGAGGTTTTGGTGTCGAATTCGCCGAACAGTTGCAGGGTTCGGTATTGCTGTTCGTCCAGCAACTCAACGCCCATTTCGGCCGCGACCTCGACGGCGCCACCTTGAGGCTTGTTGGCCTTGCGTTGGTCGAGTGCCGCCTGGTCGTAACACAGGCTCCTACGACCATTCGGGCTCTCGGCTGAGCAGTTGCAGAACGTGTACCGGCTTTGCGCATGATCGAAAGCAACAACGTCCGGCTCGCCCCCCGTTGTCTCCATCAAACTGAGCGAAAGCAGAAGGTCGGACCGGGATTCAATCCTTGATTCGATCTCATCCCACGCGAAATCCGGATGGCGGTTCCTATTGTTCTCGAAGCGATCCTTCAGGATCTGAAGCAGCTTGTCTCGTTCGTTTGATTTCATGTCGGTGCAGTGCCACAAGCGGGTATACCAACAGCATAGATGGCTCTTAGGTTGCCCACATATTAGCTACAAGGTCAGTGCGCAATATGGGTGGCGCCTATATCCCGTTCATCCAGATAGGTGCATCTGTAGCTTGGCCGGCTGGCGACTTGTGCATCGGAGCCGCGTCGCCAAGTCGGTTTAGGCGAGGCCGACACTTCCCATTTGATGCTACTGGATATGCCTGATCGGACCGGAGTATTTGGCGATGGCGTGGTCCTTGGTTACCAGAACGAAACCCTCCGTAAGCGCCTGCCCAATCAGCATCCGATCGAACGGATCGTTGTGGATGGGCGGAAGTGCGGCCGCTGCGATGCCATGTTGCCCTGTCATGGCCAGCTCCCGGTAGTCGGCGTCCAGCAGGGCTCTTCTGAGTACGGCCGGGTCGAACCGGAAGCTGGCCTTACCCATTGCACTCTTAATGGCGACTTCCCAGATACTGGCTGCGCTGAAAATCAGCTCGTTGCTCCGGTCTTCGATGAGATCGACGGCTTCGGCAGGCAGCGACGCGGGCTCGGCACACGCCCATAGGAGGATATGAGTATCTAGCAACAGCTTCATACCTGGAACATCGCCTCGATTTCATCCTGAAAAGGCGAATCGATATCCACTGGAACCACGTAAGCCCCACGGAGCATGCCAAGCCGCGGTTTGGGTTCCTGGTTGATGCCAACTACCTTTACCATCGGCTTTCCGGCCTTCGCAATCACGAAGGGATTACCCTGACTGGCCTCGAGGATCAGCTGCGAGAGGTGCGTCTTTGCGTCATGGATATTGACGGTCTTGGGACCATCGTTCGGATTCTTCTCGACCGTCATGCCGTTCTCCGGGTTAGCTAACCTGGTTAGTCTACCTTTCAGGCAATACGGCAGCAACGGCGTGCTGCTCCTATCACTTGGTCCGGGATTTTGGGTCACTCAAATCAATTAATCGATTGGGCCATGGCAGCTGATAGGGGACGGCGATGGTCTGAAAGCCCGGCCCATGGCGCCTGATTGCAATGGGACAAAAAGGGGGCCGAAGCCCCCGCTGCCCTAAAGCAGTCCCAATTCTGCGAACGACACCCGCTCGTGGCCGGCCACGATGATGTGATCTAGGGTCCGGACATCTACAAGACCCAGAGCCTCTTTTAGCCGGCCGGTCAGCACCTTGTCCGCCTCGCTTGGATCCGGATGCCCACTTGGATGGTTGTGCGAATAGATTACGGCTGCCGCATTTAGCTTAAGGGCTTCCTTGACCACTTCACGCGGATGCACAGAGGCGCTGTCGATGGTCCCCCGGAACATTTCAACGTAACGAATCAGACGATTTCTACTGTCTAGAAACAGCACCGCAAAGACCTCGTGCTCGAATCCAGCGAGCTTGGCACCCAGGTACTCCTTGACGATATCAGGCGACGTAAACGGAGCACCGCGGCGCACCTTCTGGTCGACGACCTGACGTGCCGCTTCAAGGATCTGTTCGGCCGTTGCAGGCAGGTAGTGACCCTGATCATCTCGAACGAGGAGGGAAGCGTCGAAGGAAAATGAAAACTGTGCCATGGCATCGTGCTCCGGTTGCTCGGGCGAAATTGCCCGGAACCGACCCGGCACGGCGCAGCGCAAGCGGTCACAGGGGCACCGCCGGCCCTCGGCCGCAAACGCGCCCTGCGCGTGCAGCCCTTGACGGCGAGCACGCCGTGACAAGGTGAAGGAACCAGCAAGAACGCCCCATACCCACTCTCTGGCACGGACGGGCAAACGGAGCGCGCAGGCCTCAGCCGACCAGGGGGAGGGCACTATCAAAGTCCGAAGGGACGAGAGCCCGAAAGCTCGACAACGCGGCCGGAAGGCCGGGCCCTATCGGGCGGCTTTATAGGTGTTTCACAGGCGAAAGACTCAACAGCTACTGCCGCACCCGCCGTTGTCAAATCATTCTTGCCGGCCGGACTGTTTCAACCATGAGCGTTCCTTTACCAGCTTACGTTCAAGTGCTTGTTCGCATCGCCCAACGCTGTCCCTCGATTGCTGCGTAACCCATACGGAGTGACTAGTCATGACGCTCGTCAAACTCTCTAACGCCCCCATCTTGGCGGTGCAGGTTGTATTTGCTCATGCTCAAGCAATAGCCTCGAGCTGACTCAGGAAGGCAATGCCAATGACGCGAAGATCAGCCAGGCAGGAATTGGCAATCGCATTGGCCATGTTCAGGCAGGGGATTTCAACACTTCCGTGATTCGACAGGTGAGCACCGGGAGCGAGCTCGTCGACATCCAGCAGGGTGATGGCGACAGTTCGTGGGTCCTGCAGCTCGGGGGTAGCGGAAGTGCGGCCAGCACCGAGCAGGTCGGCAATAACAACCACCATTACAACTCTCAGGTCGACAGTATCGACTCATCGATCTCAACCTACCAGGAAGGTAACGGCAACACCGGAGGGGCTCATCAGAGGCTAGTGAGTAACGCGTCGGCGGCATTCGAGACCATTTTAAGCAATAATCACGCCAGCGTGACCCAGCCCTTTGGCTCAGCCAGCGTGACCTCAATCTATCAGCGTGGTAGTGGGAATTGGGCGAGCACCTTCGAGTCCGGTACTCAGTTGGTGAGCGCTGTTCGACAAGAAGGCGACAACAACGAAGCGCACGCGGATCAGAGTTATTTTCACAATAATTACTCGGATATCACGATTAGCGAGGTAGGCAATAACAACTACGCCTTGAGCCAGCAGGCGCTCGAATACAATACTGCCTCCATCATTCAGGTGGGCGAATCGAACCTGACCCGCGCCCGCCAATATGGCTACGACAATGACATCGATATCTACCAATCAGGCACAGCCAATGTGGTTAACGGCACCCTTGATGGTAGCGACCAATCTATGACGCAGGAGGGTAACGACAACCTGATATCGGTGGCTCAGCTCGGCAATGACAATGAGCTGTTTTATGAACAGACAGGAGACGGCCTTGATTTCGTACTGAGCCAGATCGGGCACTCTCACCACGTGACGGCTATTAGTCAGGGCAACGGTAACGCGATCGATATCGCTCAGTCTGGGGTCGGCCAGGCGGCCACCATCACGCAGTCATGGAGCATGAATCGGTTAGTTGTGATTCAGCGTGGCGTTCGCAATAGCCTGAGCGCGACCCAGAGCGGCAGCGGCAACCTGGTGACGCTTCAGCAATAGCTGCTCGGCATATGGCGGAGGCCAGGCGTGCAAACTGCGGATCAGGAACATACATGTGACCCCAACCCCCGGCTTGCAGTAGTACCTGAATCTGCGGGCTAGCTTGCAATGGTCCGGGCCGGCTTAGGGCCGGAGGCGGACACCGAATGACCGCGATCGGCCAGAAGCTGTCCTTCATGAGGACCGGACGAGTCGACGGGTTCAGAAAGATCATGTCGGTGTCCGGGTTCCACCGTGTAGGCTCTTGTTACCCCAGCCCTAAAGTGCATGCTGTTTAATACCTGAAAATCCTCCAACCAATCACTGCACTGCACTGCACTGCACTGCACTGCACTGCTCAGCGAGAACTCGTAGGCTCCGCACGAATGGAAGAAGCTATTACCCGCAATATCTAGCGAGTCAGAATCTCCAATCGCAGAATGAGGTAGTTGCAACGCGCGCTTATCGATCTTCTTGCTGTTCATACGACAGTAGAAAATTTGAAAGCTAGGCGGACGTGCTTACCGCCCACAACATTGATAACGCTGTGACGTGGTGCGAGAACGAGCCACTGCCTCAGGTAGGCTTCGGCGAGGTGCTCGATAGAAGATGCATGGTGGCGAAGCCGGAAGTACAGGGACGTACTGGACCTTTTGCCATTACCCTTTTTTGAATGCGCCGTTTAGTCTGAAAATGCACGAATTCCGACCGTTGTAATACGTCCGTGCAATTGCTCGCGCACTGAGAGCAGCGCGGTCCCAGCCAAAAGCTCCGCTCCGGGCCGAAGATCTGCTCCCAGCGCATCCTTCAGAAATTGATCGAGTGTCTGGCTTTTGTCCGTAGCCAAATCAATGCCGTACGATGACCATACGTTCTCGAGCTTTGTGCTGCCCTTGAGCCTGAGCTCTTGGTCGGGCAAATCACTTTGAGCTGCTTCCAGCGCTTGAGAGAACACGCAGTCGACGAACGCTAGATTCTCCGGCTTGAGCACAACAAACAAATGATCCCCAGGTTCGAGAGTCGTCGATCCCCGAGGCGGAATGACGGAAGTCCCTCTTGTGATCATGGCGACGACTACGCCTTCAGGAAGCGCCATCTGCGAAAGCAGCCGGCCGGCTGCCCGCGTATCGTCGCCCAAGGTATATTTCACGATCTCTGCATCTACGTCCTGAAGAGCGCTAATTTCGAGCGTGGCGGCCGGCGCGGCTGGCGGCTTTTCGGTCAATCCTAGCTTGCGAGCAACCAGAGGCAGCGTTGATCCTTGGACTGTAGCTGAGATAAGCACGACGAAGAAAACCACGTTAAAGATCAGAGGCGCGTTTGGCAGGCCGAACAGCAACGGAAAAATGGCCAGAATAATAGGTACCGACCCTCGCAAGCCTACCCAAGATACAAGCGCCGTTTCCCTGAGATTGAATCCAAACAGCTTCAGTACAGGCGCGACGGCAAGAGGGCGCGCTACCAGAACCAAAACCACAGCAATCACCAAACCTTCGAACCATACCTCCAACAATGATGCCGGATGAACCAGCAATCCCAGTACAACGAACATGGTGATCTGGCCGAGCCAAGCCAGCCCATCCATGAAGAGGAACGTGCTGCGCTGGAACAGGAACTTCTGATTGCCGATCATGACGCCTGCGATAAAGATCGCGAGAAAGCCGCTGCCGCCCAGATTAGCGGCGACACCGTAGGCCAGGAGTCCGCCAGCTGTGACCAGAACCGGATACAGCCCTGAGGCTACCAGTTGAATACGGTGCAGCAGTTTCAGGACGGCCCAGCCTATTCCTAGACCAACCAGGGCACCAATCCCCATCTGCATTACAAAGAGCTGAAGCAGGCCCCATCCAATCGGTAAGCCGTTCACCAATATCTCTAGCAAACCCACCGTGAGGAAGATCGCCATGGGATCGTTGGAGGCACTCTCGATTTCCAGCACTGATTTGAGGCGCTTGTTGATATGGATCCCGGCGTTCCTCAGAAGCGAGAATACCGCCGCCGCGTCCGTCGAGCCGACGATGGCGCCGAGCAGCATGCCTTCTAGGACAGGCAGACCAAGCATCCACGCGGCCGCCAGGCCGGCGATCGTAGCCGTAACGATTACACCGACCGTAGCGAGTACCGACGCAGGCTTCCAGACCATCTTGATGGATGAGACCGGGGTCTGAAGCCCGCCATCGAACAAGATCATTGCTAACGCAAGCGTGCCGAGCGCATGGGCCGCAGCTGCATTGTCGAACGCAATGCCTCCGATCCCGTTTTCGCCCGCAAGCATGCCGGTGAGCAAGAAGAGAACCAATACAGGAAGACCCAGGCGGGCCGAAAGCTTGCTGGAAAGAACACCAAACAGGATCAGAATTGCGGCTAACAGAAGCAGTTGGTCGATCGCGAACATCAGTGTTCCTTTTGGCTCTCATTGATCAAAGATACATCGCCTGATTCAAAATTCGACTTTACGCTCGGCGCACATCCAACCGCCCGCAATACAACGGTCGACTCGTGGGGGTCAAACGTCTTTTTTCGTGCGGAGTAACGCCGATCATTAGCACTGCTTGGGGTGGTGCCGTCTTACTGCAAGTGGCATGGCTGGCCAATTGCAGTAGAAATTAGGCACAAGGGGCGGGCGCGGTAACAGCTGCTAACTTGGGTTAGATCCATTTGTCTGAGGTAGGTGAGTCTCGGGATCGTATGGCATTCCAAGAAAGAGCAGCTGCAACCCAGTGTCGCGCTCGCGTCGCTGTACTTCAGCCGTCACCCAGCGGAAGGCTTGGTGCAGCGCCTGGAATGAATCCACCCCGCATACAGAAACCACCTGCTCTAATCCGGCCTCAGTGATACGAATCGGACACCTCCAATCGTTGCCGGACACGGTGACTACGTCCTGGAGAGGAGCGCCGACCTCCAGAAGCAAACCTTTTGAGTTATTGGGATTGTTCAGCTCAAAGTATCTGCTGGCGACCACGCTGGTGAACGCATTCGGAACTGGGGGAAGGGATTTCATTATTGACCCGGGGCCTCGTATAACCGTCGTCATCCCATCGCGCACGCGGAAGTGCGGGGCGAGGGGTTACCATCATGTCACCTGACTAAATCAATGGACCCACTAGCGGCCTGTAAAGCAGAGTATTAAGTATAAATGCTCAGGTCAGCCTTTGGTCTGGCGAGGATCCGCTGCCCTTGGATACGTGCGTTCTTCCTGAATCGCCCCGTCTTTTTTATGGATCTTGACCGACGCCGTCTTACCTTCCATGAAGGTCCCCATGAGCGTGATTAGCTCGCCCTTCGTGCTGGCTGTCTTGGATGCTCTGACTGCACCTTCCTTTCGCAGCTCCCAGCCAGCGTCAGTGGGCAGGATATGATAATTGTCCATGATGTGGTCCTCTGTACGGTCTTGTATCAATAGAGCTCAGAGCGCGACGGTCGTTCGGACACAGGATGCAACATGCTTTTTCAATACGTCCTTGAGAAAACGAAATAGGCATCAAGCCAGACAGCGCCGGCAAGCAAAGCCCCGCATCGAGCGGGGCTTATCGGTTAGGTGTCTATTGCGCTCAAACGGGCCAGGTTACAGACGCCCATTGCTGACGACATGTCTGCCCCCCACCGATCGCGTTCATGTAATGAACAAGCTAATCACAAGGCATATGCACAGCCCCGTAAGCCCGACCAGTGTCTTCATCACGGTCCAGGATTTGAGGGTATCCGAGACGCTCATGCCGAAGTACCGGTTGGCCATCCAGAAACCCGAGTCGTTGACATGAGAGAAGGCGGCACCGCCACAGGCAATAGCGATTGTGCACAGGGCAAGCATTTGCGGACTGGCGCCAAGCAGCTGCGCGACTGGTGCGGTCAGGCTCGCGCCGGTGATCATCGCAACCGTGCCCGAGCCTTGCGAAATACGCATGATGGCCGCAGTGGTAAAGCCGAAAAGGACTAGGGGCATGTTCATGTCCTGCATGGCATCAGCCAGGATCTTGCCCACGCCCGACTCGACCAACACCTTGCCGAACACGCCGCCTGCGCCCGTGATCAGGATAATTATCCCGGCCGGCTCCAGCGCCTTGGTCGCTATCTTCTGCAGCTGGTCGGCCGAGTAGCCGCGATTGTGTCCGAATACCCAAAAGGTCAGGAGCGTGGTCAGCAGCAACGCGATGATCGGGTTACCGATAAACATCAATATGTCGCGCAACGGATTGCCTTCTGCCAACAGCATTTCGGCCGACGTGTTTCCGAGGATCAGTGCCAGCGGCAGCAGCAGGGTGAGAACAACGCCCTTGAATGCTGGAAGCTTGCTAGGGTCATCGAACTTGCTTTCGCCCTGCACCATGTACTCGGGCACCGGTACGAAGATTCGATTCGAGATGAATTTCCCGAACAGCGGGCCGGCAACAGCCATCGCCGGGAGCCCCGCAATCACGCCCCAGATGATGACCCAGCCAAGGTCTGCGCCAAGAATGCTTGCCGTAGCGATCGGGCCGGGCGTAGGCGGCAGAAAGGTATGGGTGACGCTCAACCCTGCGCACAGAGGAATGCCGTAGTAGAGCAGCGATTTGCCGGTGCGCCTTGCGATGCCATAGATCAGCGGCACCAGAATAACGATGGCCACATCAATGAATACCGCGATCGAGACGAGAAATCCAACAAGTCCCAATGCCCAGGGCACAGTGCGATCGCCGCATTTATTTATCAGCGTCAGGGCCAGGCGCTCGCTGCCCCCGGAGACGCGCAGCATCTCGCCAAACATGGAGCCTAGGCCGATGATCAATGCAACGAAGCCCAGCGTGCCTCCCATTGATTTGACCACGAAATCGAGCAGATTCTGTGGCGCCATGCCGATGGCCAGGCCCGCTCCAAGACTCACGAGGATCAGTGCAAGAAAAGGCTGCAGCTTGAATTTTACGATCAACAGAAGCAGCGCGACGATCGATGATGCAGTGACCGTCAGTATCAGGGCATTGCTTTCCATACAAACTCCAATTGTTATTGTGCGGAGCGTAAACGCGCGCCGGTATAGACCGGCGCGCCAGGAAGGTTTGAGAGGTGTCAGTCGTGCGGGGTGGTGGGGATACGGCCCTGCATGGTTGGCGGGCGTAGAAACTTGAAATCGCAGCCTTCATCTGCCTGAGTGATCTGCTCGAAGAACAGCTTGCGGTAGCCACGTTCGGCGTTCTGGGGCGTCGGCAACACGAGCGCGGCGCGACGGCGTTCCAATTCCTCATCGGCTACCAGCAAATCAATGCTGCGTTGAGATACGCTCAGTCGGATGCGGTCGCCGCTCTGTACGAGTGCCAGAGGGCCGCCCAATGCCGCTTCGGGGGTGACATGCAGCACAATCGTGCCGGCTGCGGTGCCGCTCATGCGGCCGTCCGATATTCGGACCATGTCCTTAACGCCCGCACGGGCGAGCTTTTTCGGAATAGGCAGATAACCCGCCTCGGGCATGCCGGGGGCGCCTATTGGACCGATGTTCTTAAGCACCAAGATGTCGTCAGCATTAACGTCAAGATCCGGGTCATCCAGTCGTAGTGCCAGGTCTTCGGAGTTCTCGAAGACGACCGCACGGCCTTCATGCTCCATCAGTGTCGCATCGGCGGCCGACTGCTTGATGATTGACCCCTCTGGGGCGAGGCTTCCGCGCAAGAACGCGATGCCGCCGACCGGATAGATCGGGTTATTTACGCTACGCACCACCTCCTGGGCAAAAGCCGGCACATCGTCCAGTTCCTCGCCCAGGGTGCGGCCGGTAACGGTAAGCGCATCAAGGTGAAGCAGCGGGCGCAGCTCTCGAAGCACTGTCTGCAGTCCGCCTGAGCGGTGCAGATCTTCCATATAGTGTTGACCGGACGGCTTCAGATCGACGAGCACCGGGGTGTCCCTGCTCATTCGGTCAAAGGCCTCCAGATCAACGTCGTAGCCCATGCGTCCGGCAATCGCGGTCAAATGCACGATTCCATTGGTCGAGCCGCCGATTGCGAGCAGTACGCGCAGGGCGTTTTCAAAGGCCTTGGGCGTGAGGATCTTGTCCGGCGTAAGTCCGGTCCGGGCCATCTCGACGGCCTGCTTTCCGGTGAGTTCGGCGATCCGCATGCGGTCGGAGGTAACCGCCGGCGGCGTCGCGCCGCCGGGGAGCACGATGCCGAGCGCTTCGCCTATGCAGGCCATTGTGCTTGCGGTGCCCATTACCGAGCATGTGCCAACGCTTGCGACGAGCTTTGAATTCACCTCGACAATCTCGGCTTCGTCAATCTCCTGTCCACGATACTGCCCCCAATAGCGGCGGCAGTCCGTGCAGGCGCCAACACGAACGCCACGGTGTCCGCCGGTAAGCATGGAGCCGGTGATCAGCTGAACGGTGGGAATATTTGCCGAGGCTGCCCCCATCAGCTGCGCCGGAACGGTCTTGTCGCATCCACCAATGAGCACGACGGCGTCCATGGGCTGAGCGCGAATCATCTCTTCGGTGTCCATCGACATGAGGTTGCGCAGATACATGCTTGTGGGCGATGAAAAACTCTCGCCGATAGAGATTGTCGGGAAATCGATCGCCAGGCCGCCCGCGAGCATCACGCCGCGCTTAACCGCCTCGATCAACTGGGGCGCATTGCCGTGACATGGATTGAATCCACTGCCCGTATTGATGATCCCGACGATGGTTCGGTCCAGGGCATCGTCGGTATAGCCAGCGCCCTTGATAAAGGCTTTGCGAAGGAACAGCGAGAACCCCGTGTCCCCATAGTTCGTCAGGCCTTTGCGCAACCCCGTGGGTACGACCACGGCGTCGTCAGTTCTCTTGTCCACCATAAGGTTTACCTTTGTTGATATTATTATCAATAATCGCGGAACGCCATTTAGCCATGACTTGTGCACGCTGACAACCCGCACCGGGCTGTTCATTGAGCAGCCTTTAGAATCCCTCTATAGTCGGGCTGTTAGTTAAGTGAACCTGGAACGCCACCTTGAATGACACGCAGAAATCAACGCACCCGGCGGGGCCGTGCAGTTCGGAATCGGTGATCGCAACGCTTGAGGAGGAGATCGTGCTTGGCTCGCTTCACCCGCGCGAGCGGCTGGTTGAGGATGAGTTGATGGCGCGATTCGGCCTCAAGCGTCACGTCGTTCGCAACGTCCTCGGTGAGCTTGAGCAAATGGGGCTGGTCGAACGCAAGCGAAACGTCGGTGCCCTGGTAAAGGCGTACACGGTGGAGGAGGTTGAGCACCTTTACGAGGTTCGTGAGCTGCTCGAGACGCATTGCATGCGATTGATCAACTTGCCCGTTTCTGAAGAGCGGCTCCAGCCGCTACTGGCTATCCAGAGTGCTCACGATGACGCGGTTAGGCAGGGCGACCTTCGGCAGGTGTTTCGGCTAAATGTGCGATTTCACCGCGAGCTTTTCAGCCTTGCGGACAATCCCGTGCTTGTCGAAGCCATCAGCAACCATGCCCAGCGAGCGCATTCCATACGGTCATCGACCATTGTCATGCCAGCGCAGTTGGAGCGCTCTCGTCAGGAACATTGGCAGCTGATTGATGCCCTGCGTGGCGCCGATAGGGAGTGTTTGGTGGCGCTATGTCGTGGGCATCTGGCCCCGTCAAAGGATGCCTACATTCAAGCGCAAAGGTTACGTGCCAAGCCAATTGGCGCGCTCTCCAGTCACAACAGCTAGGATGTCTGTCTTCGAGGCCATGGCCGCAAAGCCGTGGCGCCTGGATAGAGGCAGCTGTTCTAGCGATCTGCACCGGTCAGATGGCGCGGTCTAAGCGGTCGGCGAACTACGCCTCGAAATGATATGGCGGCGCCGGTTCGGGAGCCGGCCGTATGATCTTCTCGCACACCAACCCGGTTTCTTCGCTCATCGTCTTCGCCGCTTCAGGGTCGTCGGCGAAGGGTAGCAGCGCCGTCTGCTGCGCATCGTGGTCGGTCATCGTCGTGACCGTCAAAATCGCACAACCGACGATCACCACGGTCAACAGGCCCAGAAGCATCATGCCTGCACCGTATTCGCGAGGTTTTGAAGGGGCGTATGTACCGCCCTTTTACCGGCGCGCACCGTGCACCAGGTGTTGTAGGCCATGAGCAACATGCCAAAGGCAAACAAACCGCCGCCAGCCAGCCTCACCACGTAGCCAGGGTGACTGGCTTCAAGCGCTTCGACGAAGGAATAGGTGAGCGTGCCGTCTTCGTTGATTGCGCGCCACATCAGGCCTTGCGTGATGCCGTTAACCCACATTGAGGCGATGTACAAAACGGTTCCAATGGTACTCAACCAAAAATGTGCGTTGATCAGCTTGACGCTGTGCATCTGTTTCAGCCCCCAGAGCTTGGGGATCATGTGATACAGCGTACCGATGCTGATCATGGCCACCCAGCCCAGGGCGCCGGCATGTACATGGCCAATGGTCCAGTCGGTGTAGTGGGACAGCGCATTGACGGTCTTGATCGCCATCATCGGACCTTCAAAGGTCGACATGCCGTAGAACGCCAGAGACACTACTAGAAAGCGAAGGATTGGGTCGGTACGCAGCTTATGCCAGGCACCAGATAGGGTCATCATTCCGTTGATCATGCCACCCCAGCTCGGTGCCAGAAGGATGATCGACATCACCATGCCCAAGCTCTGCGCCCAATCCGGCAGTGCGGTGTAGTGCAGGTGATGCGGGCCGGCCCATATGTATAGCGTGATAATCGCCCAAAAATGCACGATCGATAGTCGATAGGAATAGATCGGCCGCTCGGCCTGTTTGGGTACGAAGTAATACATCATGCCCAGAAATCCGACCGAAAGAATGAAGCCAACCACGCTGTGCCCGTACCACCACTGCACCATCGCGTCCGTGGCGCCTGAATAGATCGGATAGGACTTTAGAAGTGTGACCGGCACCAACATGTGATTAACGATGTGGACCATCGCCGTGACAATGATGAACGCCCCGTAGAACCAGTTTCCGACGTAAATGTGGCTGACCGTGCGCTTAGCGATGGTGCCAAAGAACAGATACATGTAGGCAAGCCAGACGCCAGTGACCAAGAGCGCGATTGGCCACTCCATTTCGGCATATTCTTTAGACGTGGTATAGCCCAGCGGGTAGCTCACCAACATGGCGGCAATTACCGTCTGCCAACCCCAGAAAACAAAACGGGCCAGGTCGTCCGAGACGAGCCGCGCCCGACTGGTGCGCTGAACGACATATAAGGACGTTGCGAACAATGCATTGCCTCCAAATGCAAAGATCACAAGGTTGGTATGGAGCGGCCGGATGCGGCCAAAGCTGGTCCAGGGTAGGTCGAAATTGAGCTGCGGCCAGACTAGCTGAGCAGCGATAAACACCCCCAAGCCCATGCCGAGAATGCCCCATGCCAGAGTCATCAGGGTGAATTGGCGAACGACTCGGTAGTTGTAGGTATCGATGGAAGAGGCGGTGACGCTCACGTTTGACATGAATACTTCCGTTGCATGCAAGAAGATGGTTTGCCCACCTAGTGATCGCTTTGCCCTCTGATGGGGTCTACCTCGTTGCCTGAGGTCATGGGCGCTGAGGTGAGCGGAAGAGAGTGTGATGCCCATCCTTATATTCGGCAAAAGAATAATAATGCCAGTTGAGTGCATTTATATTGCTATGAAACTGCGGATGTAAATCCGGTCCGCGCCTTCCACGGCGAGACGAAGCGAGGCAACTCGTCACTCAATCGAGTAAATCACCGGTGACGGCACCGTTGGCGCAGCCTATGCACGTCTGCAGCCCTGCCATAAAAATGATGCCCAGGCTTGCACCTATCGCCTCCGCGTTCATTGGGGGATAGGGGTGACCAGCGGCCAGCGATCATGGAGCCAGGCGTATTCGGGGGAAGGGGAGCTCGTCACAACATAGAGCCTGCGATCATCTCCTTGGCCTACGAGCAAGCACTGCAAGGCGTAACCTGGCTCAACGTCGAACCAGTGCGATACCCGCTCGGCATCCTTTTCCATGAAACGATGTACCAGGCCGTGGACACGCTGCGGGTTGTAGCGCTCCCATCCGCCGCGCTCGATGGTTTCGAGCTTCGCCCATCCGCCCTGCGGGCTCGCGCCTGGCTCGCCCTTGCGCCGCCCCCAGCGTACCCAGCCGAGATCCTCACCGCCTTCGCCCAAAACCGGGATTGCCGCCTTGGGTGAGGGGAAATACACCTTGTAGCTCTTCTCGGCATCCCGCGCTTCGATTCCTCCGCACATGCGCTCCTCCGACCGTCGCACACCTCGTTTTTCAATTGACCTGCGATATCCAAATTCGATCTACTGTTTATTCATACAGTATCGTGTTGCCTTCCATGGTTTCTTCTATCGCAGCGGCTTCGCCCGGCTACGCCGAGCTTCACTGTTTATCGAACTTCAGTTTCCAGCGAGGCGCGTCCAGTGCGCGCGAACTGTTCGAACGAGCCAAGATTCACGGCTATGCAGCCTTGGCAATCACCGATGAATGCACCCTGGCGGGTATCGTCAGGGCCTGGCAGGCATCCAAAGCCGTAGGGCTGCCATTGATCATCGGCAGTGAGATCACCTTGGAAGGTGGACCCAAAATCGTCCTGCTGGTTGAGAACCTGGCGGGATACCAGGCACTGTGCCGACTCATCACGCTAGCGCGTCGGCGTTCGGAGAAGGGTCATTACAGGCTCGAACCGGACGACCTCACCGCACCGCTTGAAGGGCTACTTGCATTATGGGTGCCGGCCGTTGAGGTAGTCCCAGCACAGGGTCGATGGCTTCTTGAGCGGTTTCCCGATCGGGTCTGGCTGGCCGCCGAGCTTCACCGGGGGCCAAACGATGCCTCACGTCTGGCGCAGCTCGGAGCGGTTGCGCATGAGCTCGGCATCGCGCTGGTCGCTACGGGAGACGTGCATATGCATGCCAGGGGTAGGCGTGCGCTGCAGGACACCATCACAGCGATCCGTCACCATGTCCCTGTAGCCGAAGCGGGTCACTACCTTTATCCGAACGGTGAGCGCCACCTTCGGCCAGTCGCCGCACTTGCCGAGCTATACCCAGCCGAACCGCTTATAGAGTCACTGCGCATTGCCAGACGCTGTACATTCGATCTTGGTGAGCTGCGCTATCAGTATCCTCACGAAGTCGTTCCGGCAAACACCACACCTACGGCCTGGTTGCGGCAACTGACGGAGGAGGGCGCGCGTTGGCGGTGGCCCGAAGGTATCCCGGAAAAGGCCCGTGCTCAGCTTGAAAACGAACTGGAGCTGATCGCTGAGCTTGGCTATGAGAGCTACTTTCTTACGGTCAGGGACATTGTTCATTTCGCTCGTGGGCGATCGATTCTTTGCCAGGGACGCGGTTCGGCAGCCAACTCGGCGGTGTGTTTTGCCCTGGGTATTACCGAGCTGGATCCGTCCCGCATGAGCATGCTGTTTGAACGCTTCATATCGCGAGAGCGTAACGAGCCGCCGGATATCGACGTCGATTTCGAACACGAGCGACGCGAGGAAGTCATCCAGTACATCTACCAGCGCTACGGACGCGCGCGTGCTGCATTGACCGCTGTGGCCAGCACCTACCATTTTGCCGGCGCGGTCCGCGATGTGGCCAAGGCGCTTGGCATGCCGCCTGATCAGGTCAAGATGCTGGCCGATTGTGGTGGCCGCTGGACGGATCGGCTGCCACCGGTCGAGCGTCTAGTCGAGGCGGGCTTCGATCCGGAGAGCCCGATCCTTCACCGGGTACTGGTCCTTACTGACGAGCTGATTGGTTTTCCACGGCACCTGTCGCAGCACCCGGGCGGGTTCGTCATTTCTGAACAGCCGTTAGATACCTTGGTGCCGGTTGAAAATGCCGCCATGCCCGATCGCACGATCATCCAATGGGACAAGGATGATCTGGATGCCGTTGGCCTGCTGAAGGTTGATGTGCTCGCGCTCGGGATGCTGACTGCCATACGCCGAACGCTCGATTTGCTGCGCCGCTACGATCGGCGCGATCTGACGCTTGCGACCATTCCGGCCGAGGATGCAGCTACCTACCGCATGATCAGCCGGGCCGACACGGTTGGGGTGTTTCAGATCGAGTCCAGAGCTCAGATGGCCATGTTGCCGAGGCTCAGACCCAAGACCTTTTACGATTTGGTCATCGAAGTGGCGATCGTACGGCCGGGCCCCATCGTTGGTGACATGGTTCATCCCTATTTGAGGCGTCGAAACGGTGAGGAACCGGTTGTCTATCCATCCGAGGACCTCAAGGAGGTGTTCGAGCGAACTCTGGGCGTGCCGCTGTTTCAGGAGCAGGTGATGAGGCTGGCCATCGTCGCAGCAGGCTACAGTGCGGGGGAGGCCGATCAGCTGCGCCGCTCCATGGCCGCCTGGAAGCGCCACGGTGGGCTTGAGCCGCACCAGAAGCGACTGATGGAGGGCATGCTCGCACGCGGCTACCCGGTCGAATTCGCCGAAAAGGTGTTCGAGCAGATCAAGGGTTTTGGCAGCTACGGTTTTCCCGAATCGCACGCCGCAAGCTTTGCGCTGTTGACCTATGCCAGCTGCTGGCTCAAGTGCCACGAGCCGGCAGCCTTCGCTTGCGCCTTGATCAATAGCTGGCCCATGGGTTTCTACAGCCCGGATCAAATCCTTCAGGACGCCCGCCGGCACCGGATTTCGACGCGCGCCGCTGATGTACTCCACTCGGACTGGGATTGCACGCTTGAGCCAGACGAGGGCGAACAGCCGGCCATACGCCTGGGGCTGCGGATGATTCGTGGGTTTCGAGAAGAGGATGCGCGCCGTATCGAGGCGGCCAGGGCAGGCAGGGGCTTCCGGGATACTGCAGATCTTTGCGTGCGGGCAAAACTGGATAACCGCGCTCGTGCACAGCTGGCCGACGCAGGCGCACTACAAGGCCTCGCAGGGCACCGTCATCAGGCCAGATGGAGCGTGGCCGGTATCGAACCGCAACTGCCCTTGTTCGCAGCAGCCGAGCGTCAAGAGGAGGCCGATTTTGCGTTGCCTGCACCCTCCGTAGCCGAGAATCTGTACACCGATTACGAAACGCTAGGTACTACCCTCGGCCCGCACCCGCTGTCCCTGTTGCGGGAGACTTTGCGATCAATGGGCTGCAAGAGTTCGAGTGATTTGGCCGGTGTCGAGCATGGCCGTCATATCGCGGTGGCGGGGCTCGTGACGGGCAGGCAGAGACCCTCAACGGCAAGCGGCGTGATCTTTGTAACCTTGGAAGACGAGCACGGGATGATGAACGTCGTGTTCTGGGCCGACCTCGGCGAGCGTCAGCGGCGCGAACTTCTGGAGTCTCAGCTTATGCAGGTCAACGGACGCCTGGAGTATCAAAGCGGAGTGCGGCACATTATCGCCGGTAGGATGCGTAACCTGACCCACCTGCTCACTGGCTTGGATGTTCGCAGCCGTGATTTTCAGTGAAGCGAATCTTTGCGTAAGCGTCCGGACTCACTTCGCTCATCCGATGCCGACAGCAATGAGTACGATCGAGTGTCGATAATGATAGGTCCGGACTGCTGAACACCGCCGCTCAGCTACGCCTGAATGTTGATCCATCGAGCTCATCCCGCAGCTCCCGTATCAGCTTCGCCAAACCTTGGCTCGTTGCAACTTGTGATACCGGTATTCCCGCCACGATGAGTTGCGTCTGGCCAGTGTCACGCTCATAAACTCGCAGTCGAACGCTCGACCGTTCGTGGAGATAACTGCATGCAAGGGGCGAAAATGCGCGCTGAAGTTCTACGCGTGCGGCCAAGGATTGACGACTCGTTATCACTGGAAAACCTCCGTGTTGTCCAAGTGCGGCACGGTAGCGGCCAACAGCCAGCAGGTAAAGCGCGTCCCGCTCAGGTTGTGAGGCGTTCGATCGTCCAGAGGTGTTCGGATCTCCAAGTTAGGCGTCTTTTAGCTCATCGCACCTGCACGCCACCCAGATAAAGAAAGGCATCGATACCTTCCACGGCCGCCTGCAACTTTCTTCGCAGCAGCGGTAGCTCTAGAACTGTTCCTGCGAAGGGGCGGTCGGCCATTGCAAGGGTTGCCGCCAGAGCGACGTCCGAATGTTTGATCAGTGCGATCAGATGTTCTCCACGGGGCCCACTTGCGCCCGCCATCCAATTCTTTACGGTCCGCTCGTTTGCATTAGTCCATCGCATTAAGGTCTTGGCGGCCTGGTGAGTGCTGCCAAGCTCTTGTCGTAGCGCTGTCGCGATGTCCACCGCGTACTGCTCATGATTCAGAAAAACTTTGCCCGTTTTCGTACTCATTTTTCCGCCCTCGGTCTTCTATCGTTTCGAAAGCTAAAGACGGCTCGAGGCGACTGAACAAATACCTATGCCGTCATCGAGACGATGATCCTGTCGGGAGCGAGTTGTCGATGCCTACTATCACCGTTGACGCTGCAGGCGATATGCCCCGGCCGTTGCTAGCAGCCGCCTACGTGCGGATGTCGACTGAACACCAGCAGTACTCAACCGAAAACCAGCTCGACACCATCAAGCTTTACGCGGCCGCGCATGCCATGCAAATAACGCGGGTGTACACGGACGCGGGCAAAAGCGGGCTTCTACTCGAAGGCCGCGATGCCCTGAAGCAGCTATTCCACGACGTTGAAAGTGGGCAGGCAAGCTATACGACAATACTGGTCTATGACGTCAGCCGTTGGGGGCGATTTCAGGACCCTGATATCAGCGCCAGCTACGAGGTCCGATGCCGTCAGATGGGCGTTTCGGTTCAATATTGCGCCGAGCAGTTCAGCAACGACGGCTCTCCCGTCTCCAATATCATCAAAAGCGTTAAGCGAATGATGGCTGGAGAGTACAGCCGGGAACTCTCGGTAAAGGTTTTCGCAGGACAGTCGCGACTGATCGAAATGGGTTATCGACAGGGAGGTCCGGCCGGATACGGATTGCGTCGTCACCTAGTCGATGCGTCCGGGGTTCCGAAATACGATCTGGCTCTCGGCGAGCACAAGAGCATTCAGACTGACCGAGTGATACTCGTGCCCGGCCCAGAGGAGGAGGTCGACGTCGTCCAGCAAATCTACCGCCTATTCGTTGACGAAGGCAGAAGCGAGGGCGAAATCGCTCAGCGGCTGAATGCTCGCGGCATTCTGACCGATCGGTCTCGGCCATGGACACGTGGCGCTGTTCACCAGGTGCTGATCAATGAAAAGTACATCGGCAACAACGTGTGGAATCGTACGTCCTTCAAACTCAAGCAAGCACGGACGAGAAACGACCCCGAGAACTGGGTGAGGGCCGATGGAACCCACCCACCGATCGTGAGCGAGCTGCAGTTTAGGGCCGCGAAAGAAATCATTCATGCACGTTCTTATCGTATGCCGGATGAAGAAATGCTTCGCTTGCTCAAAATCATTCATGAGCGCTGCGGTTGCTTGTCAGGGCTCGTTATTGACGAGGCAGAGGGCTTCCCATCGAGTAGTGCTTACAAATACCGATTCGGCAGTCTGCTGCGCTGCTATTCACTGATCGGCTACACCCCTGGCCGGGACTATCAGTATCTGGAAGCCAATAGACGGTTGCGCCTGCTACATCCTGACCTTCTACAGCAGACGATTGAGCAGATTCGCGCGGTTGGCGGGCGTGTTGATATCGAACCCGATACTGGGATGCTGGCAATCAACCAGGAAATCCGGCTCTCTATTGTTTTATGTCGATGTCAATTCACGTCTGCAGGGGCCAGACGATGGAAGATTCGGTTTGATCTGGGGCTGGGACCTGATCTGACGGTTGCGGTGCGCATGAGCGAAGGTGAGGAACGCGCGATTGATTATTACGTGCTTCCAACAGTCGACATGACCGCTTCCCAATTGCGAGTCGCCGAAAACAACCGCGCAGACGTAGAGATCTATCGGTTCGATTCTCTGGAAATTATTGCGCAATTGTCGCGCCGCAGTGCGCACAGGAGGGCAGCGTGACGACCGACTTATCGACCAAGAAGCCGCTCCATATTTCCGGAGCCTCAACCATAAGGCTTATCCCGCTGGAACAAATCAGGGTGCTCAACCCTCGCGTACGCAACAAGCAGGTGTTTGCCAAGCTGGTGGAAAACATCGCCACAATAGGACTCAAACGGCCTATCACGGTGACCTGCATCCAAGATACTGCAGGCAGTGAACACTTCGAGGTCGTCTGCGGGCAGGGGCGGCTCGAAGCGTTCCAGGCACTTGGAGAAGAGAGCATTCCTTGCATTGTGGTGAGCGCAAGCGAGGCGGATCGCTTCCTGATCAGCCTGGTTGAAAATCTCGCTCGCAGAAAACACTCCAATCGCGACCTGCTGATGTCCATTCAGATTCTGTCGGAGCGGGGCTACTCGATTAAAGATATCGCGACCAAGACGAGTCTGGATCCTACCTATGTCAGCTGCATCCTGCTGTTGCTACGCCAGGGAGAAGAGCGACTGATCTCGGCGGTAGAGAAGGGATGGCTGCCAATCAAAATCGCCGCGGAAATCGCCCGTTCTGATGATGGCGAAATTCAGCAGGCGATGATTGAGGCTTACGAGACCGGCGTGCTCAAGGGCGAGCAACTGATCAAGGTGCGACGACTGATCGACAGGCGCAGCGCACTTGGTAAGCGCTATGGGCAGCACGGGCACACGGATCGACCTACTACGCCTCAAAAACTACTCAGTACCTACCAGGCCGAAGTCCGACGCCAGAAGGTGATGATCAAAAAGGCGGATATCAATGAGCAGCGCTTGCTGATCATCGTCACAGCCGTGAGAAAACTGCTGGCCGATGACTATTTCGCCGCGCTGCTTCGCAATCAAGATATTCAGGATATGCCTCGACCATTGGCTGATCGTATCCATGGCGAGGCTTGCTGATGAGACAGGTGAAGCAGGGCTTCGAGCAGCAGGTTGTGGCGATCGGTTTGGATCGCATCCTGCCGACGCGCCAGGTGGACAAGGGTATTCAGGGCAGCAAGAAGTACGCCTGCATTCTTAGCTCTATCCGAGAACTCGGCGTGGTGGAGCCGTTGGCCGTTCACCCTCAGCCGGTTTTAGATCAAGGCGTCGCATCCTACATTCTGCTTGATGGGCACCTCAGGTTGGAGGCGCTCAAGGAGCTCGGTGGGGTAGATGCGCTGTGCCTGATATCAACCGACGATGAAGGCTTCACTTATAACCGTCAGATCAACCGGTTAACGCCCATTCAAGAACACAAGATGATTCTTGCAGCGCTGAAGAAAGGGATTGATCCGGCCCGGATTGCCCGAGTACTGGGTGTAAGTGTCGAGCGCATCCACCACAGACGCAATTTGCTGGAAGGCATCGCACCAGAAGTCGTTGAGATGCTGAAGGTCAGAATGGTCGCGCAGGACATATTTCGCGTATTGAGAAAGATGAAGCCGATGCGGCAGATCGAAACGGTCGAAATGATGATTTCGGCCAATTGCTTCACGCTCAATTACGCACAGATGGTGCTAGCAGCGACTCGACCGGAAATGCTGGTCGACAAGCAACGAAAACCGTCTGCAGAGAACAACGCGCTCGACATCGCGCGGATGGAACGGGAGATGGAGAATCTTCAGCACGACTACAAGCAGGTCGAGGACACTCTGGGTGAGACCATGCTGATCTTGGTGGTCGCGAAGGGGTATTTGTTGCGAATCCTGCGCAATGATGCGATCGCGGCTTATCTGCAGCAACACCACGCCGACTTGTTGGAAGAACTGGTATCAATCATGGAAGCGGTCAGCTCTGATGCACGGCACCTGGAACGGGAATGAGCGAATCACAGACCTAATAATCCGCATTTATAGATGCGCCCTGTCGTGACAGGGCGCGGTTGACTGCTACTCGGTTTTTCGGCTCCAGATTAGCGCGTGGCTGCCGTCCTCGCCCTCGATGAGGTTAGCGTAGACGGTAGCAGGCAGTGCCGGGTCATCTATGCTGACCGACAGGTAGGGGCGATCGGATTGGCTGAGCTTTTCCCAAGCGGCGCCGATCTCGTGCCCGCCGGCTGCGACGATTCGATAATCCGGAGCGTTGTCGCTGCTCTTGTTGTTTGGAACGATGTTGACCTTCGCTTGAAGCGTAAGGGTGCGCAGAGTGCCGGTGAAGCCATCTTTGGACGGGGTGAAGGTGCCGATGTTGGCCATGGTGTTACTCCTTTCGGAATCAAGGTCGCGCCCATCGCGTCCTTGTTGTGAACCGGTCGGCGGGTGAGGGCTGTACGCACCGCCATGGCAGCCGAAACGTAGAGAAGGACCGTGAGCACCGAACAATTTGTATCGCGAGGAAGCCGCTCGCCGGCGGGGAAAATGTTTGGTGCGAACGGTTGCGGGCCCAGGCCCGATCCCGCCAGGATTCACGACGAGCCAAGGACGCAGGGGCTGACCAACCGAATTGGGCCAGGCCATCTCTCAGGTCTTCGCCACATTCCGAAGTGGCTGCTCGAGCCTGTGCCTTTAGGAGAATCTGGAGGTGAGTTACGGACAGCTCTGCAGCGTGCTGCGGGATGAGTTCATGTAGCCAAGCTCGCGTGCGAGAAGCGCTAACAGTCTCTGCGGCCAATGTTCATCGACCGTGGCTGTAACAGCGACCTAGTGAGGCTAACTCCATCTAGGCTGGGCGTATTAAGAAGGAAATCCAATGGCGGTGCGGTGGTAATCGTTTCCGAAGTGAACAGCTGAACGTCGGCGTAAGATGCGTCAAGAAGGCGCAGCTCGTAGGGGCGGAGAAAGCAGCAGGTTAGTGATTTACCGCTCGTATCCAGCGTGCCCTCGTGTGTACGAAAATGTGTACCTAACCACAGCTGGACTTTACTTATTACCTTTAAATTCAGTAGCTTACACTAATAATTCGAGTCTCTCCGTCCGCACCATCTAATGGTTTCCTGGCCTCTTATGAGGACTCGGAAATCCCTGAAAGCCCCGTAATAGGGGCTTTTTTGTGCCTGCTTTTTTCCTTTTCGCTTCGTTAAAGCTGGGCCAACGAAGCTCGCTGTGTACATGCGTGCGCGTGTACACGGTGATGACTGCTGTCTGTGCGCAGTCGGCGTGTCCCAGTCCAGTCAAACGCTCAAGCCTACGCCATTTCAGCAGGGGTAGCGGTGGGCAGTCACAGGTCGCTTCCAAGCAGCTCGGCGCACTCGCAACCCTCGTTTGGATTTCGCTGCTAGGATCAAATCAAAGCAACTGTTCGGACCCGAAATGCTCATCGCACCGGCGCACCCTGAAGAGGCACTACGACAGTACACGCTCGACTGTCTGAATTTGCTCGACACGGCGGCGGATGTGCATCTGGATACATTGGTCCGTGTCGCCCAGAGTGCCTTTGGCGTAGAAACGGTACTGATCAGCCTCATAGACCGAGATCGGCAATGGTTCAAAGCGAGGCAAGGCACTGACATCAGCGAGACGCCGCGCGATATTTCTTTTTGCAGCCATACCATTTTGCAAACCGATTCGCTGATCGTGCCGGACGCACTTAAGGATCCGAGGTTCAGTGACAACCCGCTCGTTTCAGCGGCGCCAAGGGTGCGCCTTTATGCGGGCCATCCCATAGTCGTCAACGGTTTCCCGGTGGGCTCGTTTTGTCTGCTTCATCCGCACCCTCGCGATCTGACAGGTGCGGAGCAATCCATGCTTAAAGACCTGGCAACGCTCGCTGAGGGCTACGTAGTTCAACGTATTCAGAGCACGCACATTCGCACGCTGTACGAAGCACTGGATGCCGAGCGGTTGAGAGCAATGACCGATCCGCTCACCCGCGCGTGGAACCGTGACGGACTGACTTACCTTGCGCCTATTCTGATTCAGGAATCGGAATCCAGCTCCAAGCAGCTGGGCGCATTGTGTTGCGATCTCGATCACTTCAAGTCTGTAAACGACCGGTACGGTCATGCCTTCGGTGATCAGGTACTGGTACAGGCCGCCCGCCAGCTCAAAACAGTACTGCGCGCAGACGACTTACTCGTTCGACTTGGGGGTGAGGAGTTTGCAATTTTAGTACTGGTTAACCAGGCCGAGGAGTTGCAGATGCTGGCAGAGCGCGTGCGGCTGGCGCTCGTTGACAAGCCTATCGCTTGCGGTCCCGAAACAGTATCCATTACCGGCAGCGTTGGTGTGGCCGTCAGGCGTGACGATGAAACGCTTGAGGGTCTGCTGAGCCGAGCGGATCAAGCGATGTACCGTGCCAAGATGCACGGTCGAAACCGTATTGAGCAGGCGTAACGCGTTCAGCTTCGCTATGGCGGCGCGTGGGAATGAATTCGGACCGCTTCGAATGCGGCAGTCGGGAGCTTCGCTTCAGCAGCGGATGAAGTTCACGAAAAAGAAGATCAAAAATGTCTGCCCAGGGTGAATGCCAATGCCTTTCTGGATGTGGCCATCCTACTGATCGAGGTCCAGCTTGGTCGGTCTGGTGCGGCAGGAGAACGCAGTTGCACTTGCCGGGAGCCCATGCAGAAAAGTACCGATGAACCGTCGGTGCGACTCGAACGAATTAGTTTCACTCCTCAAAAGCAGCAGTTCGAAACCAATACAATTTTGATCGCTGCGCTGGCATGCCTACGTCACGCTGAGCGCATCTGTCTATGGCGTGGCTCGAAATGCGGTGCGTGGTTGTCATGCGCGCTTGTCGGCCTGTAACGAGCATGATGCGTCACATGTTGCCTGCTCCGCTGGTGATCCAGCAGATCAAACGCCGCCCGTGCCTGCATGAGTCTTGCGGTGGCTCTGGAGCGCCGGTCTATGGCTGGCGGCGATATGCCAAGAAATCAGGGTTCCTGAACGCCAGCATGCAACGAAACACCGGGTTGCAATCAGTAATCGCCCGGGTGCGCTCCGCTGCTTCCCCGGCCCGATTCGCGGAGCCATACTCGCGCCCGCGAATCTCGGCGCGCAGGCAGATAGGCCAAGCGGTGCCGAGGCAATGTAAGTCACCACGAGTAGGCATCATGCAGCTAGCAACATCCGAAACGCGTTCGAAAGGCCGTCTGGAGCAATTCATTGAGCGACCAGCAGTGCAGCGCACCATTTTGCTGTTGATCGTCATCAACGCGGTCATCCTCGGCATGCAGACGTCCGCCTCGGTCATGGCTCGTTGGGGTGACGTCCTTGTTCTGCTCGACACAATCATCCTGGCTGTGTTCGTCGCAGAAATAACAGCGCGCATCTATGTTCATCGCGCTGCTTTCTTCCGCGATCCCTGGAGTTTGTTCGACTTTGCAGTAGTCGCCATCGCTCTGGTGCCTGCGTCCGGGCAGCTCAGTGTGCTGCGCGCTTTGCGTGTGTTGAGAGTGATGCGCATGGTGACGATGGTGCCGTCGATGCGGCGGGTGGTCAGCGCGCTGTTGTCCGCCATTCCGGGGCTGGGCTCGATCGCGATGGTCCTGGGGTTGGTTTTCTATGTGTCAGCCGTAATTGCAACCGGGCTGTTTTCTGCCGACTTTCCTGAGTGGTTCGGAACCCTGGGACGTTCGGTTTACACACTGTTTCAGGTAATGACGCTCGAAAGCTGGTCGATGGGAATTGTGCGCCCGCTGATGGAGGTCTTCCCGTATGCCTGGGTTTTTTTCATCCCGTTCATCCTGATCGCGACCTTCACTATGCTGAACCTGTTCATCGCTATCATCGTCAACGCCATGCAGACCGTGACCGATGCAGACCGCCAAGCCACGCAGTCGAGCATTGATGCCGCACGAGATCATATCGAGACCGACCTGCATGAGGAGGTCCGCTCCCTGCGAAGCGAAATTGCCGAGCTTAAGGAAATGCTACGACGTGAGCATCGCCCCTAATCACTGAACCGCATTACACAGACTCACCCAGGTAGTCGCGGTAGTAATCCAGCGTTGCGAGGTTCTTGTCCTTGGCTTCGAACATGATGTCGAAACGGTCCAAAAACTCGCGTGCATAAAGGTTCGTCCAGCGGTTCCACATGCGCTTGCTGTGGCTATAGAGGTCGCGTTTGCTGACCTTTTCGAGTAGTGCCGGTATTTCCAGCTTGTCGTCGGCAGCGAATCCAAGCTCCATCAGACCCTCCGGCGGCTGCGAGTAGTGCATGGTGGGTCGCACGCCGTGCCAGCTTTCGATGATTCGCGCCACGCGCGAGTCATGCGGATCTATATAGCTGTTTTCGTTGATCCAGCAATGGTGGATATCCAGCACCACGGGGGCGAGGTCAGCGAGCTGCAGGCAGTCATCGACGCCGTAGGTCTTTTCCTCGTTCTCGAAGGTGATGCAGTTGCGTGCCTCCTGCGACAGGAGAGGCCAGATGGAACGGATGCCTTCAACGCCGAGCTTACCGGCGATATGCACGTTGCACTTGAAGTCCTGAAACTGTCGTCCAAAGCCCATCATGCGAATCATGTCGGCGTGGTACTCGAACTCCGCCAGGCTGTTCTCGACGACCTGAGGCTTGTCCGACGCCAGCACGCAGTACTGCCCGGGATGCAGCGAGAGACGGATATTCGATGCCCTGGCGCGTTCCCCGATTTGGGCGAAACCGGTCTCCATCACCGTGCGAACCTCGGTTTGACGATAAAAATCGGCGGCCTCGGGGTGGCTGTAAAACGGCATCAGGTCACTGCTCAGGCGCAGCATGCGCAGCGGCGCTGGCAGGGTTGCGACGTAGTCGAGTAGCCGCAATTGCGCCGCCAGATTGTGCTCGATGATGCCGTTCAGCTTCTCCCGCGCCACCTCCTGCGACACGCTGTTGAGCCAGCGCAGCGTGGTCGAGCGCGGGTTGAAGGCACGCTCAATGGTTTCCAGCTCTTTCAGCGATGCGCTGTGGCCGGGGTGACGATACATGCAGGCAAAACCGATTCTGTACATAACAACCTATTGCTGGGCTGCGCCATGCAGCGGGGCGCGAAAGATGACTGTTCTGATTAGTGCGCACTGCGCGCGCGCAGTGCGATACATCTGACGAACGCGATGAAAAACAAACGGAACCCGAAGGTCCCGTTTCGTTGCGCGTTCAGCCGCGGTGGTAGCTAGGCGCAAGCCTATACACCGATGTGTCTAGCCCTTCGAACCTTGCCTTCAGTTGAAGCGCCAGATACAGCGAATAGTGCCTGGACTGATGCAGGTTGCCGCCATGAAACCAGAGGTTCTGCTGTTGCGTTGGCTTCCACATATTACGCAGCTCACCCTCATAGGGGCCTGGATCTTTGGTCGTTCCCGAGCCCAGCCCCCAGCAGCGCCCGACTTTATCGGCGACTTCCTGCGAAATCAGTTTGGCTGCCCACCCGCTCATCGAACCATACCCCGTGGCGTAGACAATCAGATCTGCAGGCAACCGGCTGCCGTCATTAAGTATTACGGCATCGGGCTCGATTCGCTCCACGTTTAGGCCACTCCCACTTTTCAGCCTAATGGTGCCATTCGCAATCAGCTCCGATGCGCCCACATCTATGTAGTAGCCCGATCCACGCCGAACATATTTAAGAAACAAGCCGGACTCGTCGTCGCCGAAGTCGAGCATGAAACCCGCAGCAGCGAGGCGATCATAGAAATCCTTGTCGCGCTCTTTGACCTGATTGAATGCCTGACGGTGAAACTCCGGCAAAACCTTGTATGGAATTGAGGCGAACAGCATGTCTGCCTTGTCTGTGGTCAGCCCGCCTTCGACGGCTTCCTCGGAATAGAGAGGCCCGAAGACGATGTCCATTAACGAGTCTGAACGGACGATGTGAGTGCTGGACCGTTGCACCATGGTTACCTCGGCGCCGTTTTCCACAAGATCGGCACAGATGTCGTGGGCAGAATTGTTCGCGCCGATGACCACCGCCCGTTTGCCGCGCCAAGCGTTGCCACCGGGGTGCTCGCTGGAGTGGTGCTGTTGCCCCGCAAAATTCTCCGCACCACGATAGACCGGGACGTTTGGCACGCCCGACATGCCGGTAGCGAGGATCAGCTGCGTGGGCGTAAGTGTCATTGGCTTGCCGTCACGCAATACCTGCACGGTCCAATGACCTGCCGTTTCATCGAAGCTGGCGCTCACGCATCTGGTCTTGGCCCAGTAATTGAGCTCCATGACCTTGGCGTACATTTCCAGCCAGTCGCCGATCTGATCCTTGGGCGTGAATACCGGCCAGTGGTCAGGGAAAGGCAGGTAGGGCATGTGGTCGTACCAAACCGGGTCATGCAGGCACAAAGATTTGTAGCGACTGCGCCATTGATCACCGGGCCGCTCCGCCTTGTCGATGATCAGCGACGGCACACCCAGACGTTTGAGGCGCGCTCCCAGGCCCAACCCGCCCTGGCCGCCGCCGATGACCAGGCAATACGGCTGTTCAGTAACGCCGAGCGCGGCCTCTTCATCCCGGCGCTTTTCTAGCCAATTACGTGTGTCAGCGCGGCCGTGGCCATGCTCTGCACCCATCGGTCGACGACGTCCGATAGGTTCTTCGAAGTGTTTGAGCTCGCGCATCGTAGTTAGCAGGGTCCAGCACAGGCCGTCCTTGAGCCGTACGTAACCTTTGCCACGGGCAACGTCGGTTTCCAAGCTGATCCACCCTTCGAGCACGCCATCGGCCAATGTCGCTTCGCCCTCGAGCTTCCAGTTTTCAGGCTTGGTTTGAGCCAGTCGGCTTTCCAGCATGTCGCGAATATCGCTCTTGCCTTCGAGAGTCACCAGGTTCCAGCTGAACAGAACAAGGTCACGCCAGTGACAATCTTCGGCGAACAGCTCGAGCGCGCCGTGTATGTCCTGTTGGGTGAGTCGCTTGCCGAGCTGGTCGACCCAGGCGGCCAGCTGGGCAGTTGGCGCATGGGTAGGGGCCATGGTGTCAATGCTGATGTTCATGGATACGTCCTTCGCAAAGATCTTGTTATGCACACTGCGCGTGATTGCGCCGCGTGGAATAGCGAGTCGGATAAAAGCAAGGCTAGCCGCCGTCAAATCGCTGAAGACCGTGGCAGTTGATAAGGAAGCCAGGCGGAAGGGCAGAGGGGAGACGTACGGGTCGGGTACGACGCATAGGTACCTCCTTATCTTGTTGTTATCCGGTTCGCCCATCGAGTAGAGCAAGGGCTGGGCCAATGGCAGGAAAGGTGCGATCCAGAGGGGTTGGACGAAGACTGAAGAAGGCCTGAGGCAAATGCTTGTGTCAGATCTGACACAGCCTGACGTGACAGTCTGTGTCTTCTGCGAGACGGCATGCGGTGTGTGGCCGATTGGCCTATGCTGGCGAAAACCGCTCCTGAAATATCGCGGAGAAAAATAAAAATGACGTCACCGCACATCGCCCGGCACGCCCATCGAGTTCTCAGCTTCGGCGAAGGCCTGGATGCACCAGATGGCCCGACGGCTGACCCTGCAATCGCCCGGTCATGGCGACGCTGCCTGGACGAGCATCACCTTGATCCCACCAGTGCTCGCGCGACCTGTGTGGTAGAGCAAACGAGGCTGCGCGAGCACAGGGAACAACTGCAGCAAGTGGTCGGCGTGGCGCATTGGCAAATGAGCAGCCTCAATCAGCAATTGGGTGGTAATGGTCATGCCATCCTGCTGACCGACGCCAGCGGGGTCGTGATCGATAGTGTTTCAAGCGAATCTGAAAGGCAGGAGTTCCAGCGTGCCGGACTTTGGCTGGGTGCTGTGTGGGATGAGGCTGTCGAAGGCACTAACGGCGTTGGGCTTTGCCTGCTCGAGCGCCAGGCCCTGACCATTTGCCGTGGCGAACACTTTCGTGGGCGTCATGCAACGCTGACCTGCTCGGCGAGCCCGGTGTTCGATCCGCAGGGTGAGCTACTGGCCGTTTTGAACGTTTCGTCGGCGCGGGAAGAGTTAAGTCACCAGCGTCGTTTTCACACGATGGCGCTGACGAATCTTTCAGCGAAACTCATTGAAAGCTGCTTTTTCCTACAGCACTGCGAAGGCGCCTATCTGCTGCGCTTTCATGCGCAGCCCGAGTACATCGGATTGCTCAGTGAAGGCCTGCTGGCCTTCGATGGTGGCGGGCAGATCAGCGCCGTCAACGATACTGCCATGAGCCTACTCGGGACCACTCGAGCCCACTTACTGGGGCAGTCACTGGAACAGGTTCTAGACATCCGTCTGGATGAGTTATTGCAGCGCGCTACGCCGCAGCCTGGCGCCTGTTGGCCGCTGCATACCCAGGCTGGGCAATTGCTGCAGGGACAACTGCGTGGCCCCAAAATACGCGTGATTCAATCTGCGCCACACCAAAACATCGAGCGCGCAGCGGCAGGCCTTTGTCTTGGTGACCCGTCGGTGCGCGCTAGTTTTCAACGGGCGCTCAGAGTGCTGGAACGGGACGTTCCGGTGCTGCTGCACGGCGAGACAGGTACGGGCAAAGAGGTGTTTGCCTCGGCGCTGCATCGCGCCAGTTCACGAGCTAGGCAGCCCTTCGTTGCGCTCAATTGCGCAGCCATCCCGGAAACACTGATTGAAAGTGAGCTGTTCGGTTATCGCGGCGGCAGCTTTACCGGCGCCCGTAAAGAAGGCATGAGCGGCAAACTGCAACAGGCCAACGGCGGCATCCTGTTTCTCGATGAGATCGGCGACATGCCACTGGCCCTACAGACCCGTTTGCTGCGTGTGTTGGAAGAACGGGAGATCGTGCCGCTGGGTGCTCAAACGCCTACTCAATTGAGCATTCGGCTGATCAGTGCAAGCCACCGTGACCTTCAGGCATTGGTTGCTCAGGGCGTTTTTCGCGAAGATCTCTACTATCGCCTCAACGGCTTGGTAGTGAACCTGCTGCCGCTTCGCGAGCGCAGCGACCGTGACGCCATGCTTGATCATTTGTTGATGGAGGAAGCACGCGGCGAGACCATCTTGCTAGAGCCGCGAGCACGGAGCCTGCTGCTTTCGTACGCCTGGCCTGGCAATGTGCGGCAGATGCGAAATGTACTTCGCACGCTTTCGGCACTGGCCGAGCACAGCTATATCGCAGCGGCGGATGTCGAGGCGGTTCTGCCGCTCGCACAGCCTGTCGGATCAACGCGAGACCCGCTGGGCGATGCCGAACGTGATGCGCTTCTGACGGTGTTGGAGGCGCGGCAATGGCATATGACTCGCGTAGCGCAGCAACTGGGTATCAGCCGTAACACGCTGTATCGCAAGTTGAACAAGTACGGCATCACCAGAAGCTGACAGCGTTTCGAGAGGCTGCCTGCATATGCGGCCACCATTCCTCACACCAGAGCCTGCCGGCCGCAGAAAACCCTTACCATATCAATCCATCTGTCGGTGCTCTGGTTGGTTTTTCGATGTTGTCTGCTGTTAAACGCTACAAACTCCTGCTGTCCGGAGCGCTGGCGCGTTGCTTTCCTCGTACCTCAGCCTACGTTCAATCTGAAGAAGATCTGGTTCTTCGTCGGTGGCCGAGCGCCACCCCCAAATCAGGTACCAAACAGGACGGCAAGCAATCCGCCAAGCGAGCAGGTAAACAGGCCGGGCGGCTGTCGAGCAAAAAGTCCGGGCGCCTGCCAAAACAGCAGGAAGATGAACCAGGCAAGCCTTCCAAGCCTAAAGTTAAAAGCCGTCAGCCCAGCGACGGCATCTACGGGCCGGCAAAAATGCCGGTCGATGGCTCGCAGGCCCAGGCGATGCGCCTGCGTGTCGGCAGAGCGGTAGAGGCGGGCGTGATCTGTGCGCCCTCCGAAGAACAATGGGTAATGATCCTCAGTGACAGCCCGGTGACACGCATTTTCGCTGGCGCCGGCTCGGGCAAGTCCACGACGCTGGTCCTGCGCGTGGTGTTCATGCTTTGTCACATGGGCATTTCGCCCGAGCGGCTGACAGTCATTTCCTTCACCAATGCGTCTTGCGCGCAACTGCGCGAACAACTGGTGCGCGTGCTCGGGTTCTGGAATTTCGATTTCGATCCCGCAAGTGCTTGGCAATGCGTACGGACATTCCACTCCGCGATGGCGGTGCTGGCCAAGGAAGTGCTGGGTAAGCCGGTCTGGTTTGAGCAGATGGATGAAAAGGGCGCCTCGGCTACGGAACTGGACAACCCGCTGACGGCTTCGCGACTGCGGCCCGCACAACAGCGCCTCCTGAAACAGGCTTATCAGGACTGCTATACCGAAGACGAAGCGTTTCGTGGGTTGGTGCATGAGCTGCTGCAGCTGCCAGCGCCAAGCGACGCTAACGGAGCACGCGTCCCGCGGGCACCGCTGGATGCCTTCAAAATGACTGGTGAATTCACTCCGATGCCGTTGTTCGAGGCGCTCTACGCGCAAGCCGGATTCATCGAAAGTATCGGCATCAAAATCGAACAGATGCAGCCAGCGCGGATGGAATGCTCACCTCGTGAGCGGACATTCGTAGAAGCGTTGATCCTGTTCTGGAAGCATTTCCAGGCGGCGCTCGACAGTCAGGGGCTTATTACTTTCAACGGCGCGTTTCAATCGCTGACCCAGCGGCTGGCAGCCGGAGGTTCCGCTGTAACTAACGATGCGCTGGCGCCGTTCAGTCATCTGTTGATCGATGAGTTTCAGGACATCTCCCCACAGATCGTCCAATGGCTGCAAGCGTTACATCGCGCTCTGTCTCGCCAGGGCGAAGCCGTAAGCCTGATGGCCATCGGAGATGACTGGCAGTCGATTTATGGGTGGCGCGGCAGTTCACCGGAGCTGTTCATGGATTTCGATAAATACTTCCCCGGCCGCGGTGCATCGAAGAAGAGCCAGGTGCTGATGCTGGAAACCAACTACCGCTCCATCGAGCCCATCATCCGTGACGGTGAGGCGGTACTGAGTGGTGTCGCATTCAAGCAGGCCAAGGTCAGCAAGGCAGCGCGGGCGACGCAGCAAGGCGATCACGGAGTGAAGCTTGTAACGCGCTTCGACGCCAAGGCCCGGCTTCCCGATCTGATCAAGGTGATTCAAGCCCAGTGTGAATACGTAGCGGGGCGCCCCAATGCTGATCGCAATGCTGTGCTGGTGCTCAGCCGGCGCAACGAACCCTTGCGTGCTATCGAGTCGCAGCTGGACCGCAAACTGCCAGTCAAGACCTACACGATTCATCGCGCCAAGGGCCTGCAGGCAGAGGTCGCGATCATTGTCGATGACTGCCTTCCGGCTGAGCGACATCCCTTGCGCAACGCGCTGTACGCCTACAGCGGCTTCTTTCGCAACAGCTACGACCAAGCCATGGCGGATGAGAACCTGCGCCTGGCGTACGTCGCAATCACCCGCGGCGTCAGCCGCGTGTTCTGGTATACGCAAAAAGCTCAGGGTGCGACGCGTCTGTTGGCTGATCGGAGTACGGCGCGTTAGTCCGCGGCGCTGGTAAACGGCAGCGTTCTACGGATAGGGTGAAAGCTTTCCACCCATCTGAACGGACTGGAGCGCAAGCGCATGTTGAAACTCTGGGGACGCGGCAACTCGACCAACGTGAAAAAACCGCTCTGGTGCCTTGAAGAGCTCGAGGTTCCATACACCCGCGTTGATGCCGGCGGCGTCTTCGGGATCGTAGGCGAGCCGGACTTCATTGCAAAAAATCCCAATAAACTCGTGCCCTGCCTGGAAGATGGCGAGCTCGTCCTGTGGGAATCCAATGCCATCGTGCGGTATCTGGCGGCACAGTACGGGCAGGGCGTGCTATGGAATACGGACCCGGCCCAACGCGCGCAGGCGGACAAATGGATGGATTGGGCAACGTCCACGCTTGCAGCACCATTCCGCCCGGTGTTCTGGAACATGGTGCGTACCGCGCCCGACCAACGCGACATGGCTGCCGTGCAAGCGGCGCTTGAAGAGTGCGGGAGGCTGCTGGCTATCGCAGACCAGGCGTTATCCACACAACCCTATCTGTCAGGTGAATCGCTTGGAATGGGCGACATCCCGCTGGGTTGTTACGCCTATGCCTGGTTCGAGATGCCCATCGAGCGCCCGGATCTGCCGCACCTGCGCGATTGGTTCGACCGGTTGCGGCAACGCCCGGCATATCAGGCTGCAGTGCTGACGCCGCTGACCTGAGGAGGGCCGTTCGGGGTGCCGGCTGGATGCGTACCAGACCAAGTGCGCTGAGCGATGAGAGCGCCTCGCGCAGGGCGGCCCGGCTGACGCCGAATCGCTCGGCCAGCTCCAGTTGTGACGGCAGCGCATCGCCAGGTTTATAGGCGTCGTCTTCGATCAGCTTTCGGATCGAGGCGACCGCAAATTCAGGTCTTGCTCGGTTGATCGATTGCGTGGGCTTGGTTCGGATTCCGATATCGGTGATTGAGGTTGGCGGCGCGTCGCACTGATGCACTGCTAGCTGTAAGCGCACCGCACTGTCGGGTGGGCAGCAACAGCGAGTGGCAATCGCGCGAGCGCTTGCGATGTCGCCCAAGGTATTGCTTTGTGACGAGATCACGTCCGCACTCGATCCCGAACTGGTCAATGAGGTGCTGGCTGTAGTGAAACAGCTCGCAAACGAAGGCATGACATTGGTGATGGTGACGCACGAGATGCGTTTCGCCCGGGAAGTCGGCAGCAAATTGGTGTTCATGCACCACGGCAAGGTGCATGAAGTGGGGCATCCCGACGCGCTTTTCGCCAATCCGCAAACAGCCGAACTCAAACAGTTCATCGGTTCGGTCAACTTGTGATCGTCGCTTCCTGGCGTGGCGGGTGATCTCAGGTATTTCTTAAGGAGTCGACCAGCCTGGGTAATTGTTCACCAGCGAGGCCTGCCAGCGCGTATTCACGATCATGGCGGCAGGCTTGCGGTTGTGGGTTGATGTGTACTACGACTGCGCCCGCTCGCCACGCGAGCTCTGGAACCTCGGCAGCCGGGTAAACCATGCCCGAGGTGCCAACGGAGATCAGCAAATCGCAATTCTCCGCCGCTTCGAATGCTGCGTTCAAAGCCCCTACCGGCAGGCTCTCGCCAAACCAGACGACACCAGGACGCAGAAGCCCGCCACACGCTGAGCAGCGCGGCGGCTGCAAGCGACGCCCGCCTTCCGGTTCGTCCGGCATGCCCAGGGGCACGTCAGGGGATTTGCCGCAATTGAAGCAGCGTGGCGCGTGCAGGCTGCCGTGTAGATGGATGACGTCAGTGCTACCGGCGCGCTCATGCAGATCGTCGACGTTCTGAGAGATCAGAGTCATACGAGGAACCTTACGGGCCAGTTCGGCGATCGCGTGATGTGCAGCATTCGGCTGTGCCTGCAGCACTTTCATGCGGCGCCATTCATACCAGCCCCATACCAGCGCCGGGTCCGTCTCGAAGGCTTCAGGCGTAGCAAGCGATGCAGCATCGAAGCGCGCCCAGAGCCCTGTCAGCAAATCACGAAACGTGGGGATGCCGCTTTCTGCCGAGACGCCTGCACCGGTGAATACCACTACGTGTCGGGCTTTACGAAGCGATTCGATGAGCGATGTGGAAAACATGGTTGAGGCTCCTCTGCGGGCATGAACGGCCTGGCGGGGCGTCAACAAATAGCATTCGATGCATACGAACGCCAACGTGGCGAAACGGAGTGCTGCTTTGAAGCAATGTCGGATGCGCTGGGCTGCCTCGATTATCCGGGCAGCACGCGCGCGATAGTGGTTGATGCGGCGCTTAGCAGTTGCCGCCGAAAGGGTCGGCTGTCCCGTTAGCGATTCGCCGCCTCACGAACCGCGAAGCGTCCGCTGAGCGACCCCAGGCGGGACGCCAATGTGCTCAGGCCGTTACTGTCCTGGTCCAGCTCGTTGGCGTCCAGGGCGTTTTGCTCGGCGATCTGCTGAACGCTGTGCAAATGGCTGGAGATGTCTGCCGAGACGGCGGTCTGTTGATGGGTGGCGGCGGCGATCCGTTCGTTCATGTGGCTGATGGCTTCGATTTCCTTCGCCATCGACTCGAGCAGAACCGTAGTCTGCTGACTGTCATCGACGCAACGGACCACGCTCTGGCGGCTGTCCTGCATGGATTCTGCAGCTTTGCGGCTACTGCTCTGCAGACGACTGATGATCTCTTGGATTTCGCGCGTCGAGGTTGCAGTTTTTTGTGCGAGGTTGCGTACCTCGTCGGCAACCACAGCGAACCCGCGACCTTGGTCGCCGGCACGGGCGGCCTCGATGGCAGCGTTGAGGGCCAGCAGGTTGGTTTGCTCGGCGATGCTGCGGATCACTTCCAGTACACGACCGATCTGTTCTGACTGAACGGCAAGGTCCTGCACCACTTCATCGGTGCCATCGATGCGCTTGGCAAGCAAGCCGATCTCGTTCTGACTGTTTGCTACTGCCGCACGGCCTTGTTCTGCTTTGGTATTGGCTGCCTGGGCGGCCTGAGCTGCGCGGTCCGCATTACTCGCAACTTCTTCGATGGCCGAAGACATTTTATGCATCGCGTCGACCATCTGTGCAGTTTCAGCCAGCTGACGGTCCGCACCTTCGCGCAAATGGCGGGTAGCCTTGTTCAAACTTCCTGCGGTTTGGTCGAGCCCTCGTGTGTCGCTGACTACAGCGCTGACGAGCTCGGATAGTTGATCCAGAAACTGATTGAAGCGGTTGCCAACCGGACCGTTCGCCGAGCAGCGCTGGCGTAGATCGATGTGTGTCGGATCGCGAGTGATCTCAGCGGCGGTACTGAGCAAGGCCTCGCCTTCACGCGCTTCGATATTCGCTTTGATTGCCAGATAGATGAGGATGGCGCTCTCCAGCACAACATAGAAGGCGTGAAGAAAGACTTCACTCCAGGTGCCGTCCGGCATCAGGAAGACTCCGGCGCCTTGCTGTTGCAGGGCAAAGAAGCTCAGGTGGTGGACAGCAATCGTGGCAGCAGCCACAACGATCGGCAGCCAGTCACGGTAGTACACAAGGAAGGCAAGCAGCGCGAAGATGCCGAAGTGCATCTCGAGCATTCCGTGTTCCTGGTTTATGTGCAACGCGGACATCACCATGAACGCGGCGCCGATGAGGCATCGCATCAGGCGTTCGCCGGCGATCAGAGCGTGAAGGGCTGTCATGGCCAGCGCGGTGCCGCCACCAATGACTAGGGCCTGCCCCCAAGTGCCGCTGTCGGCGGCAAGGCCGAACGACCAGACAGCCATGAACCACAAGACACCGAGCATGATCCGGTCGGCTTTACGATAATGGTCTTGCAGGGTGAGGGGTTTTTCGTTCATGGCACAGCTCTCTGAGGGCGCTTGGACGCGCCTTTATATATCGGCTGAGGGGAGGTCACGGCGCATGCCGTCTGTCGGCGAGAATGTCTGCAGTCATCAACCGGAGGCGGCTGGGGGTTGGTCCTCGAAAAGCTCACGCCTTGGTCATCTAACCGAGACTTGCTGCGACGGTCATGCGATGCGTTGATGCAATTCGCGGATCAATGTGCCGACGATCGGAACATGCTGGTACAGCAGGGCGCCGGCGTCGAAATAGTCTCTATGGCGCACCACCTTGCCCTCGGTGTTCCAGCGCAGCATCGAGCAACCTTCGAGAATGATCGGCTTCCCACGGTTGAGCCGGGTGTGGCGATAGCTCATTACCCAGCGCACATATCCTTCGCCTTGGCGCACCTCGTCAAAAGCGAAGAATTCGAAATCGAGCGCTGTGACGTTTGCGTATCGCTCAGCGAGATATCGTCGCAGCTCATCCAGCCCGCATATCTCATGTAGCGGATCGGTGAAGTGAACCTTGTCGTCATAAAGATCGCCAAGGCGGCCAAGAGAACCAGCATCCAGCTGCGCGAACCGGTCACAGATCTGCCGCAGACAGTCTCCGCTCATGGGGCTTCCCCGAGCTGCCTGAATGCGCTCAGCGCGCGCTCACGGCTCATCGACAGGTCGATGATTGGAGGCGGATAGTCGACGGTCGTGAACAATCCGTTCAGCTTTGCCGGGTTATGTATGGCTCGTTTATCGAGACCAGCCAGCTCCGGCAGCCAGTGCTCGAGGAAGCGCCCGTCCGGGTCGAACTTGGCGGACTGGCTGATGGGATTGAACAGGCGAAAGTAGGGCACCGAGTCGGTCCCGGTCGAAGCGCTCCATTGCCACCCGCCGTTGTTGGCTGAAAGGTCACCGTCGATCAGGTGTTGCATGAACCATCGCTCACCCTCACGCCAGTCGATAAGCAGGTTCTTGCTCAGGAACATCGCAACCAGCATGCGCAGCCTGTTGTGCATCCAGCCCGTGGCCAGTAGCTGACGCATCGCCGCGTCGATGATCGGGAAGCCTGTACGGCCCTGTTGCCAGGCGGCAAGCTCGTCGGGGGCGTGGCGCCAGGGGAGGGCATCGGTCTCTGGGCGAAATGCGCGGCCCATCGAAACCCGCGGATAACCCACAAGGATGTGCTTGTAGAACTCCCTCCAAAGCAACTCGTTGATCCAGGTAACTGCACCCGGATTGCCGCTGTCGAGTTCACCCTGATTGGCTCTGAGCGCCGCATGCAGGCACTGGCGCGGCGAGATTACCCCGGCCGCAAGGTATGCCGAGATCTGGCTGGTGCCGGGCTCGGCAGGGAAGTCTCGGCGCAGCTGGTAATCGGCCAAAGCCTCCTCGGAAAATACGGCCAGCCGCTTGCGCGCAACGTCCTCTCCAGCAGGCCACAGTGAACGCAGATGCTCTGTCGGTTGCGCGAATCCCTCAACGCTTTCAGGCACCTTGTCGCTCTTGATCAGCAGCGGTGCCTGCCGAGGCGGTACGGGAAGACATGGTGGGAGCGAATGGGTTAGGCGCTGATAGCAGAGTTTGCGGAACTGGCTGAACACCTTGAAGTAGCCGCCCGAAAGGGTAGTTACGGAGCCGGGCGTGAACAGCAGTTGGTCAAGGTGTCTGCGCATGATGGTAGGTGTTGATTCCAGCGCCTCACCGACGGCCACGTCCCGCCGCTGTTCATTGACGCCGTATTCGTCGTTCACATGAAGCGTGCTGATTTCATGGGATCGGCACACCTCCGCGATCACGCCGGGCGCCGCTTGCCAGTCAGCAACGGTGCGGATCAGAAGCGGTACGTTCAAGTCCGTCAGACGGATTGAAAGCTCGGCCAGATTGCGCAACCAGAAATCGACTTTGCACGGCGCGTCATCATGAGCCTGCCACTGCTGAGGCGTGATCAGGTAGAGCGCGATAGTCGGTCCGGCGCTCATGGCGGCGTCCAATGCAGTGTTGTCGCTAACGCGCAGGTCCGTGCGCAGCCACATCAGCTGATTCATTCCAGATAGCCTTTTGGATTCTCGAAAAGCGGGCTCGCCTGAAGCGCTTCGAGCGCCGCCAGTGGGTCGATGGCCAGTGTCAGACCGGGCATGTCACGCAGTTCCGCCTGATGGATGCTCGCCGCAGGCCCCACCAACAGCAGCGGCATGCCGTTCGGGGCGGTAAGCCGCGGCAGCTGACGCTGGAGATAGCCGCTGTCCAGCGATTGGCTGGCGTACAGCAGCAGCCCTCGTGGGTTTATCCGCTCAAGCGCCAGGGGCAGTTCGGTTAGCGGCACCGACCACTCGATCACTTCGACCGGGCAGCCCGCGCTCGAGGCCAGCCACGCGCTGAGCCAAAGACCCGGCTCGAAACGCTGGTCGCACAGCGTCACCAGCAACAGCGGCGTACCGCTGTACTGACGATTGCTGTGGTACACGCGAGTGCCAAGCTTGGTCCGCAACCAGGAATTGAACATCCCACGCTCGAGTTCGGCCCCGAACTGGTTTGCCCAGCGTTGCTCAAGGCTCAACAGCAGCGGTAGCAACAGGTGTTTGCACAAGGTGCGCGGCGGGTAAAGCGAAAGGGCTCGGTTGAAGCTTTCATCGAGCTGCCGTTCGGATAGATCACCAATGGCCTGCAGCATCTGCTCATGCATGCCGCCCCACTGGTTGTGCTCGGCCAGATTCTGCGTCTGACGCGCATCCAGAAGTTGCTTGACCTGGCCTACCGCAACACCGCGATTGAGCCAATTAAGAATGTTGTTGATCCGCTTGACGTGGGTGTCGTCGTACAGTCGATGACCCTTGGGCGTGCGACGTGGCACGATCAGGCCATAACGGCGCTCCCAGGCGCGCAACGTGACCGGATTTACACCTGTCAGTCGCGCTACCTCTCGTATTGGAAACCAGCCATCAGCAAAGCTTGCGTCGATATCGTCGTCATCGGTGAGGGTCATTTTCAAATGCCGTTGCGCAGGCTGAGGTCTTCCGGGTGCGGTTGCATGTAGACCTGGGTGGCCACGTAGCGGTCCGGATGCCGGCGGAAGTGGTGCTTGAGCAGCGTCATCGGCACCACCAGCGGAACGATTCCCTGGCGGTACTGGCTGATCAGGTGTTGAAGCTCCTGCTTGTCTTCGCCGCAGATATCATTCTTCAGATAGCCGCTAAGGTGCTGCAGGACGTTGCTGTGGGTGCCACGCGAAGCAGTCTTTTTCAAAGCCGACATCAGCTGGCTGAAATAGACCGGCGCGAACTCGTCCAGCGGCTTGTTACCGACCGTCGCGACCAGCTGTCCAAGAGCCTTGTATTGAACGGGGTCGGTCGCCATCAGCTGGTACTTGTAACGCGAGTGAAATTCGACGAGCGCCTTGCGGGTGAGGCCGGTCTCCAGCAATCGATGCCATTCGGAATAAGCAAAGATCCGGGTCAGAAAGTTTTCCCGCAGTACCGGATCGTTGAGTCGACCATCTTCCTCGATCGGCAAATCAGGGCGCGCCTGCATCAGCGCGTGAGCAAATAGACCCGAACCGCCGCCATCGATGGGATGTCCATTGGCCTGGTACACCTTGACCCGCTCCATGCCACAGGAAGGCGATTTCTGCATGAGGATGTAGCCGCTGATGTCATCCAGCTCGGCGGCAATCTGCTTGCCGTACGCGGTCAGCGCATCACTGACATCAAGCTCAGGATGCACCGTGCCGACTGCACGCGGGCTCAGCGGATCGCCAACCAGCCGAATGGGCTCACGGGGCGTACCAAGCCCTATGGCGACCTCAGGACATATCGGGATGAACTCGAAGTGGCTGGCAAGCGTTTCGCTGCACAGGCGTGATTCCTTGTGGCCGCCATTGAAACGCACCGGGCTGCCGAGTAGGCAGGCACTGATACCAACCTTGATGTGTGGGCGAGGGGTATTGGGCATAGGACGACCTCATGGTGTCTTGTACAGATCAATTTGTCTGTACAACATGAGGCAATCATAGGGGCTTACTTGTACAAGTCAATAGAGTACGTATAAGAAACGCGAGGGTTCAGTGTTGCCTTGTACAACATCATGGATCTATTGCCAGCCAAGTCGCCAGATCTGGTCGTCCCGCAGCTCGCGCCAGTCCAGCCATTGACTGCGCTTGCTGTAGACGGCCTGCAATTCGACCTGGAGCACGACGCCTTCCTCGTCGCGCTGAAGCTCGGTAATGAGAAAGTGCTTCTCTTTATTCTGCGGTTGTGTGGCAGTCCACTTGGATAACAGCAGCTTGTCCGGGTTGAAACGATTCATGGCGACTCCAGGAATGAGAGGCTGTGATCGCAGGTATAACCTGCTCTAGGGGCTTAGAGCCGCTCCGGTGATGTGTGGACATAGGCTACGCTTGCCGTACAAAGCTATACAACATTATTCACATGTATAGGTGTACTATCGGTTCCACGCTTGCAGGCTGATCGTCGGCGCGGGCTGCGTCTGACTAGAGGAGGCGCCATGAACATTCTGATCACTGGTGGCACGGGTCTGATCGGTCGAGCGCTTTGCAAGCGCTGGCTGGAACAGGGCCATCGTCTTTGGGTTTGGAGCAGGTCGCCGCAGGAGGTTCATGAGCGGTGCGGATCTGCGGTCACTGGAGTCGGCGCGCTGAACGAGCTCGACGAGGTATCGCTCGATGCTGTGGTCAATCTGGCCGGTGCGCCGATTGCAGACCGCCCCTGGACCAAATCTCGTCGACTCTTGTTATGGAACAGCCGCATCAAGCTGACTGAGCAACTGGTCGGGTGGCTGTCGATGCGTGAGCACAAGCCGAAGCTGCTGATTTCGGGCTCGGCCGTTGGTTGGTATGGCAACGGTGGCGAGCGGGAGCTGAATGAAGAAGACATGCCGGTCACCAATGACTTTGCCAGTCAGCTGTGCGTCGCCTGGGAAGAGAGCGCCATGGTTGCCGAACAGTTTGGTATCCGAGTGGCGCTGGTCAGGACTGGGCTGGTGCTCGCGCCACACGGCGGTTTTCTGCAGCGACTCAAGCCGCTGTTCGCATTGGGCCTGGGTGGTAGACAGGGTAATGGTCGCCAGTGGATGCCCTGGATTCACATTGATGACCAGATCGGCCTGATAGATTTTCTGTTACGGCAGAGCGATGCAGCTGGCCCCTACAATGCCTGCGCACCGCACCCGGAGCGCAATGCGGACTTTGCCAAAGCCTATGCGAAGAGTTTGGGGCGCCCGGCAATTCTCCCGGTACCGGCTTTGGCGCTGAGGGTCGGGTTGGGTGAGCTCTCGGGCTTGATCCTCGGCGGACAGAAAGCGCAGCCGTCACGGTTGCTCGCCGCAGGCTACAACTTCCAGTTCGACACCCTGGATGCGGCATTGGCGGACCTGCGCAAGGCGTAACCGCTGTGTGAAAATGGCGCCGCCGTCCAGCAGGTCGCGGCGCGATCCTTAATCAGTTGTCAGGAATGTGCATGTCAGAGCAGGCGTTGTTGTTGGTCAATCTGGGGTCACCGGCCTCCACGGAAGTGGCCGATGTGCGCCGCTATCTTAATCAGTTTCTGATGGACCCTTATGTCATTGACCTGCCGTGGCCCGTGCGCCGCTTGTTGGTCTCGCTGATTCTGATCAAGCGTCCTGAGCAGTCCGCACACGCCTATGCGTCGATCTGGTGGCCCGAAGGCTCTCCGCTGGTAGTGCTGAGCCGGCGTCTGACAGACGCCGTACGCCCGTACTGGAAAGACGGCCCGGTCGAGCTCGCGATGCGTTATGGCGAGCCTTCCATCGAGACGTCTCTGCTGAAACTGGCTGACCAGGGCATTGGCAAGGTGACCTTTGCTCCGCTGTATCCGCAGTTTGCCGATAGCACCACGACCACCGCGATTGAAGAGGCGCGGCGCGTGATCCGCGATCATGGCCTCAGCATTCAGCTGTCGATCCTTCAACCGTTCTACGATCAGCCAGAATATCTGGACGCCCTTGTCGCCAGCGCGAAGCCGCATCTGTCGCAGTCGTTCGACCACCTGCTGCTGAGCTTCCACGGCCTGCCGGAGCGCCATCTGCACAAGACGGACCCGACAGGGTCGCATTGCTTGAAGAGTTCCGACTGCTGCCAGCGAGCCGAAGGCCCGGTGCTCGCGAGTTGCTACCGCGCACAGTGCATACAGAGTGCAGCGGCATTCGCCGAGCGTGCCGGATTGCGTGCGGATCAATGGTCGGTGTCATTCCAGTCGCGCCTCGGTCGGGCCAAGTGGATCGAGCCCTATACCGAAGCTCATCTGGAAGAGTTGGCTGCTCAGGGCGTGAAGAAACTGCTGGTGATGTGCCCGGCATTTGTCGCCGACTGCATTGAGACGCTGGAAGAGATTGGAGATCGTGGTCGCGAGCAATTCATCGAGGCCGGTGGCGAAGAACTGCAATTGATCCCGTGCCTGAACACCCATGACCAGTGGGTGCAGGCGCTGGTGGATCTGTGTCGTCGCGCCCCTCTATCGCTCTAGTGAGCCGTTGCGTGTGGCTGGCTGCGAGCATGTGATGCGCAGCCGGTCATGCGACTGCTTCGAGGTCCAAGGCTTCGAATTCGAGCAGCGACACAGGGCGGCTGAACAGGTAGCCCTGGAACATTTCGCAGCCGTTGGCGATCAGTAACTGGCGCTGCGCTTCGGTTTCCACACCCTCGGCAATGACCTCAAGGTTGAGCCCGGCTGCCAGCGCACAGGTGGCGCGGATGATGGTCTGGCTGCTGGCGTCATCCACCAGCTGGCGCACGAATGATTGATCGATCTTCAACTGGTCAAGTGGCAGCTGTTGCAGGTAAGCCATCGAGGAATAACCCGTCCCGAAGTCATCGATGGAAAAACGAATCCCATGCGCTTTCAAGGTCGTCATTCGCACAACGGCTTCTTCCATGTCGTCCAGCAGCAGTGACTCGGTGATTTCAAGTTTGAGCAGCCGCGGATCGGCGCCGCTGTGCCCCAGCATCTGCAACAGGCGAGCGACGAAGTCAGGCTGATACAGCAGGCTCGCGCTGAGGTTGACAGCCAGTGTCAGTCTGCTCCAACGAGGGTGGCCAGCCCAGGCAGCGAGTTGTTCGCACGCCTGGGTCAACACGATGAAGTCCAGCATCTCGATCAGCCCTGCACGTTCCGCTGGGCCAATGAAATGGAAGGGTGATAGCAGGCCGCGTTGCGGGTGCTGCCAGCGCACCAGCACTTCTGCGCCGACCAGGCCATGATGCCGTTGGATCTGCGGCTGGAAGTGGATCACGAATTCTCCGGCACCAAGACCCCGCCGTATTTCATCCTCCAGGCGCAGGCGCTCCTGTACCGCCTGCTGCATCCGAGGGTCAAAGAATCGCAGCGCGTTCTTGCCGGCTTGCTTGGCCTCGTACATGGACATGTCGGCGCGCTTCATGAGCTCCTCGGCGTCGCCCTCGCCGGCATTGAGCAGCACCACGCCGACACTGGCACTGCTATGCAGCAAGAGGGAGCCAAGCGGGTAGGGCTGGGCGAGCGCCGAGAGAATCTTGTCGCCAATGTGCTCGGCCTGTGCGGCGGCATACTCGGCGTTGTATTCCAGACCCTCGAGCATCACCACGAACTCGTCACCACCCAGTCGGGCCACTGTATCGGTGCTGCGAACCTCACGGTTCAACCGTTCGGCGACCATGCAGAGCAACTGGTCACCTGCCTGGTGGCCATGAAGGTCATTGATGTTCTTGAAATTGTCGAGGTCGATGAACATCAGTGCGCCGTAGTGCTGACTGCGCTCGGTAGCGGCCAACGCCTGCCTGACACGATCAAGCAACAGCCTTCGGTTGGGCAGGCCACTCAACGGATCATAAAAGGCCAGATGGTGGATGCGTTCTTCGGCAGCCTTGCGCTCGGTAATATCGGTGAACGCCGCAACGTAGTTGGAGACACAGCCTTGTGCGTCGAGCACCGTGCTGATCGACAGCCACTCGGGGTACACCTCGCCACCCTTGCGGCGGTTCCAGATCTCGCCTTGCCAGGCGCCGCTCCGCTCGAGACTCTCCCACATTGCCTGGTAGAAGTCGGGCGAATGCCGGCCGGAGGCTAACAGGCGTGTGTCCCTGCCTATCGCTTCCTCCGCGCTGTAGCCACTGATATCGCTGAATGCCTGATTCACCCGCAGAATGCGGTTTCCAGCATCGGTAATGATCATGCCCTGCTGACACTCGAACGCGATCGATGCGATGCGGCGCTCCTGCTCGGCATTAGCACGGTCGCTAATGTCTCTGCTCAGGCACACCACTGCCGGTTTGTAAGGTTGCGCCAGCTGCAGGCGCTGGGCGCGTACTTCGAAGACCCTTAGCCCGTCCTTGGTCTGGACGGAATATTCAAGCAGACCGGGGGAATCGCTAGCGAGCGTCTGCTGAATCAATTCACGAAACCGCTGCGCCTGTGGGGCTGGAAGGACGTCGTCGAGCGTTTTGCCTACCAGCGTTTTGTCAGTACCGTGAATCAGGGTGTCATCGTTGGCGACCACTTCCAGGTAGCGGCCGTCTTCGTCGACCACTAGCAAAACATCCGGGATGGCCTGAGCGATGGCGCGCAGACGGGCCTCACTGAGATGCATCGCTCGCTCTATTTGTGCTCGATTGAGAAGGTCGGCCAGCAATAGGCCGAGCAGAACCACCGCGGTTGGCAGTACCAGGAGCATCGGCAGGGCGACCTGATCCAGGGTCGGTCTCACGAACGGAGCGGGAAGGAGCAGCAGCGATGCCACGACGCATGCATGCAGCAACAGGCCAAACGGCAACAGTTGCAGCAAGCCAATGCCGACCTGTCCGCGACGATGGTAATGCCGATAGGCCAGTCCGAGCGCGATTGGCAGCAGAACGTTCAACAGGCCGACCCAGACGCCCGAGCCACCCAGCCAAGCCCGGTAACTGCCCGCCAATAGTCCGGCAATACCCGCCACAAGTGGTCCCCCGAACAGAGCGGCCATGCTCAGCACGACCGAGCGTGCGTCAAAGATGATTCCGGATTGAACGGAAATCGGCATCAACATGCCGACGATGCAAGCCCCTCCGAACCAGACGCCGGCCGTGCATTGCGCCCACCGCTGGTGGCTCTGCCCCCAATGTCGTGCTGTGAACGACAGCAGCCAGCAGAGTGCAAGCAACACGAAAGCGTTTTCAACGAAAGCATAGGTGGTCAAGGAGCCAGTCCGAGTACAACCGCCGTCCGGGTTGGCGGTAGATTAATGGCAGATAGCTATTATTCGTATTTACGAGGCGCCTGCATAGTGAGGAGCTCGTTCCACGCGCAATGCGACGTGGAGGCGTGCTTGTTTGCAGGCCTCGTGCGCAGAGTGTCGGCGGCGATGTGTCGAACTGAAATGTCGGAGGTCAGAAAGAGACCGGAGGAGGGGGCTAGCCTTTCAGTGCATTGAGCTTGTCGCGGAGTTCCTGAACCTCGGCTTCCAGTTCACGCACACGCTGCTTGGCTTCGACTTCAGGGGTGACGTCCTTTTGGATGCCGATGTAATAGGTGAGCTGATCGCCTTCGTTGAAGACCGGCGTAATGGACAGTTCATTCCAGAACGCACTGCCATCCTTTCGATAGTTGCGGATGATCTGACGGCATGGGGTATTGGACCGGACGGCTTCGCGTATGGCATCCAGGCCCGGTTGGTCACGGTCGTCTGCCTGGAGGAAGCGGCAATCCTGATAGAGGATGTCGTCGATCTTGTAGCCGGTCAGTCGCTGAAAAGCGGGGTTGGCGTAGATGAGGATGTTGTCGTCGCCTTCCTGCTCGGCTACCACGATTCCGTCGTTGGAGGCTTCGATTACCAGTTGCAGCAGCTTGGCATTGATCATCTGGGTGTCTCTTGTTCGTTTCGCCGCATTCTAGAACAAGTTCTTCAGGCGCGGCACAACGCTTTTGTAGCGTGGCTGTTTCGCTTGCTGATATCTCCATGGGCCGACGACTGGCGGGCCGGCATCGACGGTGGCATATGAACCGCGCCGGCCCCGCCAGATCCGAACGCTCTACCGACCGACGCCATTAAGGGTGTTCAGATTCTTACGCGTCCGGGCTGAGATGGATGAGTTTGCTGCCAGCGGCTTATCAACGGCTACCGGCAAGCGTGATCGAAACCGATTCGGCGAATCGCAACGCGTGCGGCTTATCTACTTCCACTTCGGCGTACTCGACGCTGGGTCGACTCATTACCAGGTCGAGGATTTCCTGGGTCAGGCGCTCGAGCAGGCTGAAGCGGTTGTTCTCTACATGGGCGATCACGGCCTTGGTGATGGTCCGGTAGTTGAGCGCGGTATCAATGTCGTTATCCCGGACGGCATCCACCGCCTTGTAGAAAACAGTCAGGTTAATCAGCACGTCCTGCTTGTTGAGGATTTCGTCCTCGTTGATACCGATGTAGGTGCGCAGACGCAGGTCTTTCACACGTATGCGTGCCATACCGGGTTCCAGTCTGGGCATCAGCGATTGCCTCCGATCAGTTGCAGGAATTCCATTCGAGTGGTGCAGGATTCGCGGAACGCTCCCAGCATTACTGACGTGTTCATCAACGAGTTCTGCTTCTCCACACCGCGCATCATCATGCACATGTGCTTCGCCTCGATGACGACCGCGACTCCAGCTGCCTGAGTGACTTCCTGAATAGCCTCGGCAATCTGGCGGGTCAGATTTTCCTGGATCTGCAATCGGCGTGCGTACATATCGACGATACGCGCGACCTTGGACAGCCCAAGTACCTTGCCGGTTGGGATGTACGCGACATGCGCCTTGCCGATGAAGGGCAGCATGTGGTGTTCGCAGAGCGAATACAGCTCCACGTCACGGACAATGACCATTTCATCGTTCGTGGAGGTGAACAGCGCACCGTTCACGACTTCTTCCAAACTCTTGTCGTAGCCATTGCACAGATACTGCATGGCCTTGGCAGCACGTTTCGGGGTATCGAGCAGCCCTTCTCGCTGCGGGTCTTCGCCGACACCCAGGAGAATTTCGCGGAAATGGTTGGGCATATCGTTCATCAGGCGGTCCTTTGACAGCGTGTCAGTAGCCATGCGTGGAATTGGGCGGTCACTGCTGCAGAGCTGCATGCTAGCTTCCTACCGGTGATGGCAAAGCTATACCAGATGATTTTTTTGTACAAGAAATAAAGACGCCTAGCGTCCGGTAACTGGCGATTGAACGCCCAATATCGCGCACGAATTTGCATCAGACATGCGCCAGAAGATCTCGCCTGCCGAGCTGTTGTAGAGCTTTTCAGTAACGCGGCTCAGGAATCGAGGTCGCACCGCTCGGCACAGCGCTTCGATCCTTCTGGATGGGGCAACCAGCCAAGGTGAGGGCGTGCGAGGCTGAACAGCCAATAGGTCAGCAGGAGAAACGGTCGAAGCGGGCGCCAGCCCAGCGGCGCTGCCCAGCGGCCTCGTCCTGCTGCGCGCCAGCTCCAGTAGGTAGCATCGATACCCGTCAGCCACTCGCCGTCTGCAGTGCGCGCGTGTAGTTTTTCCCTGAGCTGGTCGCTTGATCGGCCATCGCAAACTAAGCCGGGCGCGCTTACGTCTGCCAACACCAGTTGGTCGGCAGTGGCATGGCGTCGCAGCCAGATGATCTCACGTGCGCAGAGGGGGCACGCGCCATCGACATAGAGCGTAAGCGGCAATTTCGGATGCATCGCACAGCCCTCGATTTGTATAGCTCTTGTATAGCCTATGCCTGCAGGCCCTGAGTTACAATGCCGCCTTCCTTTGCATGAGCTGCCTGCGTCATGACCGAATCCGCCCGTGCTGCTGCCACGCTGCTTTCTTCCGAACCGCTCAAGCGTGAGGAGCTTTTCCCAATTCGAGAGGTGTCGCGCCTGACCGGTGTCAATCCGGTGACCTTGCGCGCATGGGAGAGGCGGTATGGGTTGATTCAGCCCACCCGCACGGAGAGTGGGCACCGCCTTTATTCCATGGCCGACGTCGAGTCGGTGCGCAGCATCCTGGCGTGGACGGAACGTGGTGTTGCGGTCAGCAAAGTGGGCAGCATCCTCTCCCGCAGCGCGGCAACCAGAGCGTCAGCGCTACCGGAGCAGCAGGAAGCGGTGGCGGGTGAGTGGGGTGAATGGCAGGTGCAGGTTCAGCGCGCGGTGAGCAGCTTCGACGAGAACCGCCTCGATCAGGTGTACGGACAGATCTTCTCGACTTATCCACTTCCGGTGGTTTTCCAGGATGTCCTGTTGCCGCTATGGCAGCAGTTGCTGCTGCGCCAGGACGAATTCGGCCAGACCAGCGAATGGTTATTCCTCGACAGCTTTCTGCGTGCCCGCGTACTGCAGCGCCTGCAACTCGGCCGCTCACAGGCAGAAGGCCGTGTGCTGCTCGCCGCGGTTCCGGGCCAGTGCCGGGAGCTCGAACTGATGATCGCGGGGTTGCTGCTGTCCAGCGAGCAGGTCGCGGTGAACGTGTTATCCATCGGTCAGCCACTCGATGAGTTGACGCTGGTGTGCCAGAAGGTGCGGCCTCGGGCACTGGTGCTGTATTCCAACGTCCCGCCCAATGCTGCGCTGCTTAAACAGCTGGCCAAATTGGCCCTGAGCCTCGACTGCCCCCTGGCCATGGCGGGCGAAGCGGCCGAGTTTTCTCAGGAAGGGCTTAGGGGATCACCCATCGCCTGCCTGGGTAACGCCGGCAAGCTGATGCAGCGTCGTATGCTGCAGTTCCTCGACGGGCATCTGGACACCTAGCAAACTCGCTTGCCGAGCGCAGCTCAGGGTTGGATGCTGAAAGGGCATTGCGATCACGCAGTGGCGACGCGATGCTTCCAGATCCACAGACGGAACGCACATCAATGCCCTCGCCAGCCGACCCCGCTCAGCGCCCAGCCCAGCTGATCCTCACCAATGGATTGCGGGTGCGACTGCTACCGCTAACGGCCAGCTCGCAATCGGCAGCGCTGATCCGCGTGCATGCGGGCTCGCATGATGCGCCGACAGCCTACCCAGGTCTGGCCCACTTTCTCGAACATCTGCTGTTTCTGGGTAGCCGGGACTATCACGCTGCGCAAAGTCTGATGCCGTTTGTGCAGGGTTGCGGGGGCCAGCTGAATGCCTCGACGCGTGAGCGACATACCGACTTCTTCTTCCAACTGCCCGCCAGCCATTTTCGGGAAGCGATGCTCCGGCTGCTGGACATGCTTGCCAATCCTCTGCTCGACCCAGACGCTCAGCTACGTGAGCGCGAGGTGCTGGATGCGGAATTCCAGGCGCGCGCCCAGGATGCCGAAACGCTTTGTGATGCCGCGCTCGGCTTCGGAATCGAGGCGTCACATCCCTTCAGCGGTTTCCACGCTGGCAACCGCGATACCTTGCCGGTCGAGGATCCAGCATTCCAGCAGGCGCTGACGGGCTATCACCGACGCTTCTATCAGGCCAGTGAGATCGAGCTATTACTGGCCGGGCCTCAGACGGCCGAGCAATTGCTGCAATTGGCAGAACGGGCTGATGCAACGCTTTCATCAGGCAGCAGCTTTTCGCAGCGCGTCTTACCGCTGCGTCGCAGCAGTAATCAGTGGCTTCGGTTGCAGCTCGACAATGCACAACCGCGGCTGTTGCTGGCGTTCGTTCTTGACGGTCTATCGGGCCACTCGGCGCTTGCTCTGGATTATCTGGGCCTTTGGCTCGCATCCGAAGCACATGGGGGGCTCGCTCAGCGGCTGCGCGAGACTGGGTTGTGTCGCTCGGTCAAGCTGCGCATGCCCTACTGGCATGAGGGGCAGGGCGTCGCGGTGATCGAACTGTTGCCGACAGAGGAGGGGCTGAGCAGACGAGCCACCCTCGTCGATGCGGTTCTCGACTGGCTTCGCTTCTTCTCCTCGGAAGCACACTGGGTGCCGTGCTTCGATGAGTATCGACGCGTCTGTCTCCGCAGCCTGCAGGGTGCCGAGCCGTTAGCGCAGCTGCGGCACTGGGTAGAGCCACTCGCCTGGAGCACTAGCAGCGATAAGGCGGCGATTCGGCAAGCCTTTGTGGCACTCATGGCCGGGATGCTTGACTCTGCTCCTCTGGTCCTCACGGCAGACGGAATTGATCTGGACCCCGTCGACACCAGCGGCTTTTCCCTGCGGCTGGGGGTCGAATCTCCGCAGCAGTCGAGCCCGGTCGATTGGGCGTGGCAGAGGCCGGCGCGTAATCCGTGGTTAAACCTGGACGTCCAGCGCCACGAGGCGCGCGATTTCCCGACTGCATTGCGCTGGAGCGGGCCGCAAGACAAAAGCGGGCAGGGCGCACTGTTCCTGAAATGGCAATTCACCGATGGCCAACCGCCAACGGGTCTGTGGCATGCGCTTTCCCAGACTCTCCAACCAAGCATCTGGGCGGCGCGGCAGGCTGGTGTGTCGCTGCGATTCGAAGACTTTGGCAGCGCTTGGGTGCTACGTCTGGAAGGCTATGCCGAGGCCGTACCGTCCATTCTCGACGAGATCATTGGGCTCTTCACTGCACCACCTGCCCGAGCAATCGTTGAGGGCAGGCGTCACGCCGACAAACAGGCCTCGCTGCGGGGTGACGAAATGCTGCTCAGGCAACTGCTCGATCGCCTGCCACGGCTGCTTGCGCTAGGCCCGGCGAATGCGGGAACGGTCTCGTACGATGACGCTGCCGAGCTGATCCGAATCTGGCAAAGCGCCCGATGGCAAGCAATGGCTGTCGGCTTCGCCAAAGACATGAGCGGGCCGCTCGTCAACGCCCTCAAAATCTTGCCAGGTGAACCGGCGCCATCGGCAGTCGCCGGCACCGTGTTCAGGGCGCATAAGCTTTGGCATTCGATTGGCGTTGAGCAATTCACGAACGAGACGGCTTTTCTGCTGTTCTGCCCACTGCCGGATCCAACGCCGGAGTGCGAAGCCGCATGGCGGGTATTGGCACAGCTGATCGAAGGGCCGTTCTTTCGCCGGCTGCGCAGTGAGTTGCAGTTGGGGTACGCAGTCTTCAGCCGCTTCAGTCAGTTCGGCAGCTACGCCGGCATCGTCTTCGGGGTGCAGTCACCTACCGCGTCTGCTGCGCAGATTCTCGAACATGTCGATGCCTTCCTTTCGACGTTCTCCGAGGCACTGTCCCATCAGCCGGGCGAGGTGTCGGAGCAAGCCGCGCGTGAAGCGAGTGAAAGGCATGTTGCCGACAGCGAACTTCGCGCCCGAGCCGGCCAGGCCTGGCAAGGCTTCCTGTCAGGGCTTGAAATCGACCACCCGACGCAAGTCGCCGCCGCCATGCGCGTCCTCAGCCCGAACGATCTGATCGCCGCGCTGGATGAATTGCGCAGTGCTGCCGGTGGCTGGGTAGCGGTGGCGAACGCTCGCGCGCCGGACGCGAGCTGGTCCGTCGCCCCTTGAGCGCCTGATACCGCGCCTTTCGTTGCTGGCTCAACTAAAACCTCACCCACCACATGGCTGCGGACCTGCCGAATCCACGACGTTACGCCAGCGCGTCGTGATGGCGGCCTACCTAAGCGCAACGGCGTAATACCTAAGCGCTAGTTCGCTCGGAACGGTGACACTGGTCCGGGTAAGCAAGCCAGGCGCCAAGGCCAAAGTAGTAGCCAGTCGCCGCTATCGCAGCGTATGTGCCTGCAGCCGCGCTTTCGATAATCCGCCTCGACACGACTGCCCGTCGTCACATCAGCGGAGAGCGCCATGCAGAACAACAAGAAAACGGTTACCACTCTATTGCCAATGGCCCTGGCCAGCGCGATTGCCATGAGCCTCAGCCAGTCGGCGGTCGCCGAGATAAAGCTGTACGACAAGGACGACACCACGTTCTCGGTCGACGGTTATTTCAATACCTTTTACGTCAGCAGCGATGTCGATCGAGCCGGTGAGCAGTTCGACCGCGACCAGTCGCGGGTGAAAATGGGCTTTCTACCCAACTACATCGGGTTCAACTTTGGCAAACAGCTCGATGAGCTGAAGATCGGAGGTCGCTCCTCGTTCTGGGTCTCGATCAACGACAGCGACACCAATGGCACCGAGACCGGCATCGACGTTCGCCAGTTCTACGGCACAGCAGCCAACGACCAGTGGGGTGAAGTGCTTTTCGGTAAGGATTTCGGCCTGTTCGGTCGGTCGAACATCTTTCTCGACGAGATGCTCGCCGGTTACGGTCAGGTCAGCGACACCCTTGGGCTGGTCGATTTTGGCGGCGTTTCGTTCGGCAACATCGGTACGGGCTACCCATACCCGTTCCCGACTTCGCAGATAACCTATCGCTCGCCTGTCATGAGCGGCCTGCGTATCGCTGCCGGCATCATGGATCCGGTCGATACGACAGACGATGCGAGCAGCGCGCTGGACGAGGCCTATCAGGACAGCCCGCGCTTCGAAACGGAGATCACTTACCAGTTCGATCTTGCGGGCGCCCAGATCTATTCCTGGGTCAACGGCATGCAACAGACCTCCAAGAACACCGACAGCACGGTCGAGGAAATCGATTCGAAGGGCATTGGTTACGGCGTGCAGGCCAAGATGGGCGCTTTCTCTGTTACGGCGTCGGGCTTCCAGGCCGAAGGTATCAACCCGTTCTATACCAACAACGCCGGCGAAGCGCAGTTGCGTGACGTAGACAGCGACGGCTATCTGCTGCAGGGCTCCTACAGCTTCGGCAAGAATCGCATCGCACTTTCAACAGGCAAGACCAAGGATGACGGCAACGGGCTGGGCACAGCCGCCGATTACGAAACCCGAGGCATCGCGTATTTCCGCACCATCAACGACAACCTGAAGCTGGTTGCCGAGGTGAATCAGTTCGAGTTGACCGGCCGGGATACCGACGCCATCGACGAAGACACACGAACCTACGCCATCGGCGCCGCGCTGAGCTTCTAAGCCAACCCGCGACACAGACGGACGCCTCGAAGGCGTCCGTTTTTTTTGCGTAGAACGCATCCAATCGCGGCTGACGCTGCATCGTTCGGGCGAACAAGTTCGCCCCTACATGAGCTGCACGGCTCCGACCGCCGGCGAAAGTCCATGGCGTCACTGTAGAAGCGAATTTATTCGCCCGCTTGGTCATCCATCCGTCCTGGGTTTCGGACGGAGCTGTGCCCCACCATTAAAAACGATCCAGCCTCCCGCTCTTCATCACTTTGTGATCTCGGCAGGCCGCTGCCAGTCCTCAAGCACGGCTCCGACCGCCAGCGAAAGTCCACGGCGTCACCGTAGGGGCGAATTTATTCGCCCGCTTGGTCATCCAGCCGCCCTGGCTTTCGGACGGAGCTGGGCCTACCAATATCAGCGATCCAGCTCCCGCTCTTCATCACTTTGCGACCTTGGCAGGCCGCAGCCGGTACTGAAGTAGCATTTTCGTACCCAATGGCCTGACCAAGAATGGGGTCATACGATAACGGTGTGCGGGGTTGGGGCGTGGAGCATGAATCGGTAGTACGCACAGCGATGTCCGAAGCCCGTGATGCCGAGACGGTAGCCCAGGACCTCGCGCGCCAGCTTATCCATCCGCATCTGGGTTTCGTGTTGTTTTTCTGCTCGGCCGAGTACGACCTGCCAGCCCTCGGCGATGCGCTGCATCAGTATTTCGGCGGCGTGCGTATGGTCGGTTGCACGTCAGCCGGTGAGATCACCTCCCAAGGCTACGGCCGCAGCTGCGTGACGGCCGTAGGCTTCGATCACCGCAGCTTTTCCATTGCCTGCGAGCTGATCGACGAGATGGATCGTTTCAGCCTCATCGATGCGCAGCAACTGGTCGAGCGACTGGGCAGCGATTGCCGCAGCAATTCCCTGGCACCGATCAAGGACCACAGCTTCGCGCTGACGCTGCTTGACGGCTTGTCCAGTCGAGAAGAGGTGGTGCTGTCCGCGCTCAGCGCGGCGTTCGGCAGCATCCCGCATTTTGGCGGTTCGGCTGGGGACGACAATCACCTGACCGATACCCACGTGTACTACGACGGCAAATTCCACAGCGGGGCGGCCATCGTCGTGCTGATCAACACCTGGCTGGATTTCGAGGTGTTCACCACGCACCACATCTTGCCGCGCAGCGAAAAGCTGGTTGTGACCCGCGTCGACAGCCATGCCCGGCGTGTTTATGAACTCAACGCCGAGCCGGCGGCTGAGGAGTACGCCCGGCTGATCGGCGTCGAGGTGAGCGATCTCGATCATCTGCTCTTCGCCGCACACCCCTTGGCGGTGCGCATCAACGAGCACTACTACGTGCGCTCGATCCAGAAGGTCAATGACGATCTCAGCCTGACCTTCTACTGCGCCGTGGAGAACGGCATCGTTCTCACCGCGATGCGCCCCGGCCCGCTGATGCCCAATCTCGAAGCCCTGTTCGAGCGCCTCGAGCAGCGACTGGGATCGCCATTGCTGACCATTGGCTGTGATTGCTTTCTGCGGCGGCTGGAAATCGACGGCCACGGCTCGGCCGACGACGTTTCCGCCTTTCTTCAACGCCAGCAGGTGATCGGCTTCAACACCTATGGAGAGCAGTTCAATGGCATGCACATCAACCAGACCTTCACTGGCGTCGCCATCGGCCGGCCGGGAGGGCGCGGTGCTCGCTGAACAGCTCGACAGACAAGCGGAGCTCGAACGCGAGAACCACAAGCTGCGGCGAATCAATGCTGCGCTGATCGAACGTATCGAATCCAGTGGAACCGGTCGCGATGCGTCCTACGCGGCCTTCCAGCACTCGGTGGAGCTGGCCGAGCAGGTTCGTGAGCGTACCGATGCGCTCAACCAGGCGATGGCCGAACTCAAAGCCAGTAACCGCTTGCTCAGCGACGCGCGCCTGCGGGCGGAAACGGCTCACCAGCATCTGGTGGACGCCATCGAAAGCATTTCCGACGCCTTCGTGCTGTTCGACAAGGATCAGCGCATCGTCCTGTTCAACAAGCGCTTCAAATCACTTTGGAGCCGTACCCGAGCGCGCATCAACAGCGGCACACGTCTGTCGGAGCTCAAGCGGCTGGCCGAAAGCAGCGGCCTGATTGCCGAAGAGCACCGTGGCAAGGCCAACGAGCCCACCGTTTACCGTCTGCACACTGGGCGCTGGGTTCAGGTCAGCGAGCGGCCGACCCGGGAGGGCGGCCTGGTGATGCTTTATACCGACATTACCGAGGTGAAGATCAGCGAGACCATGCGCCGTGAACAGGCTCTGGCACAGAAGTCCCGCCTGCTGCAACGTGCCGTGGACAACCTGTCCCAGGGCGTGGCCATGGTCAGCGCCGATGGCAGTCTGGAGTTGTGGAACGGCCGCTTCCTCGAACTCTGTGGTTTGGCGCCGATCGAGGCGCATCGTCCTTTCGAAGAGGTGATGGCCGATAGTGAATTGAAACTCCTCACGCCAAACACATTCGACGCCAACGGCCAGCCACTGGCCGAGATGGAACAGCACCTGTTCGATGGCCGCACGCTGGAGATCCGCACGCACCCGCTGCCTACCGGCGGCTTCGTTAATACCTTCACCGACATCACTGAGCGTTATCGTCACGCCGAAGCGCTTCGCGAAAGCGAGCGTTGGATTCGCCTGATCACCGACCACGTTCCGGCGTTGATCGCCTACGTTTCCGCGGACCTGACCTACGAATTCACCAACAAGGTGTATGAGGAATGGTACCGCTGGCCCAGCGACGGCATGCTCGGCCAGTCGCTGCGTGATATTCACAGCGGCGAACACTGGCGAGAGCTGGAGCCCTACATCGATCGCGCACTGTCCGGCGAGAGCGTCAGCTTCGAGATGGCCGAGCACAACCATTCCGGGCAACAGCGTTACATGCTGCGTTCCTATGTGCCGAATCGGCAGGCCGCCGGTGAAGTGGTGGGCATCTTCGTGCTGATCCAGGACATCACCGACCGCCGCCGCACCGCCGAAGCGCTCCATCAGGCCTACCAGAATCTCGAACAGCGGGTGCGCGAGCGCACGGCGGAATTGACCAGCCTCAACGACCAGCTGCTGTGCGAGATCGACGAGCGTGCCCATGCCGAAGCGCGGCTGCGCGAGGCCAAGCGTGAAGCCGAACTGGCCAACCTGTCGAAGACCAAGTTTCTCGCAGCGGTGAGCCACGACCTGCTGCAGCCGCTCAACGCCGCGCGGCTGTTCACCAGTGCGTTACTGGAACAGCCGACGGCGCCCAGCGGCGGGTTGATCCGCAATATCAGCAATTCACTGGAAGACGTGGAGAACCTGCTCGGAACGCTGGTCGACATCTCAAAGCTCGACGCCGGGGTCATCAAACCGGATATCGCGCCTTTCGCTGTCAGCGAATTGCTGGAAAACCTGGCGGTCGAGTTTCGTCAGCTGGCCGGCAGCGAACGGCTGCAACTGGACTTCATTCCCTGCTCAGCGCTGGTGCGCAGTGACATCCAACTGCTCGCGCGCATCCTGCGCAATCTGCTGACCAATGCCATCCGCTACACGCCCCATGGCCGCGTGATGCTGGGTTGTCGCCGCCGTCGCCAGAGTTTGTCGATCGAAGTTTGGGATACCGGCATTGGCATCCCGGAGGACAAGCTCGAAGAGATCTTTCACGAATTCAAACGCGGGGAGGGTGTGCGTCCGCAGCAGGATCGCGGGCTTGGGCTGGGGCTGGCGATCGTGGAAAAAATCGCGCGCATTCTCGGTCACCGTATCCAGGTCAAGTCCGTACCGGGCCGCGGCTCGAAGTTCGCCATCGAAGTGCCTCTGGCCAGACGCGCGCCCAAGGCTGCGGTCGAGCCCGCCACGACGGATCTTTTGCTCGAACGGCTCAAGGGTGCGCGCGTTTGGGTGATCGATAACGACACGGCCATCTGCGCGGGGATGCGCACGCTGCTCGAAGGCTGGGGTTGCCATGTCATCACCGCTTTATCAGAGCAGGATCTTGCCGGCCAGGTGGACAACTTCCATGCCGACGCTGACCTGATCATCGCCGACTACCACCTGGATAACGGCTGCAACGGCGTGGATGTGGTCGAGACCGTCAACGCGCGGCGAGCGAGCCCGCTGCCGGCACTGATGATCACTGCCAATTACAGCAACGAGCTCAAGCTGCAGGTGCGTGAGCTGGGCCATATGCTGATGCACAAGCCGGTTCGCCCGATGAAACTGAAGACCGCCATGTGCCACATGATGGAACAGGGCCATTCCTAGAGCGTCAGGCTTGATCCGCAAGCGCCCGGCGGCGCTGACGCCGTTGGCCAATCGCTAGGCGCGCGCCCCGTGATCGCCAGCAAGCTGGCTCCTACATGGGGTGGCGAAGGCCGTGGCGTATTGCGGGTGGACCTGCGTTTACGGCTTGGCGAATGTCACGCACACAGTAGACGGCGGGGCAGTGCAGTCTCGTAAAAGCCGCTGCTGCGCTGGATTCCGGTGATCGCCAGCAAGCTGGCTCCTACATAGGGTGGCGAAGGCCGTGGCGTATTGCGGGAGGTCCTGCGTTTGCGGCTTGGCGAATGTCACGCACACAGTAGACGGTAGGACAGTGCAGTCTCGTAGGAGCGAGCTTGCTCGCGATCCGCGGCTACGTTGAATTCCGGTGATCGCCAGCAAGCTGGCTCCTACATGGGGTGGCGAAGGCCGTGGCGTATTGCGGGGAGGCCCCGAGTTCGCGGCTAGGCGAGCGTAACGCACAAAGCGGACGGTAGAGCAGCGCAGTTTCGTAGGAGCGAGCTTGCTCGCGATCCGCTGCTGCGCTGGATTCCGGTGATCGCCAGCAAGCTGGGTCCTACGGGATGTGGCGTCGGCCGGTGATTGGGGTTCTGCAAGGGATCATTGTTTATCGCTGGAGGCGAGCATAGCTGCGTGGGTGTTGGTAATCACCTGCGCAGATACGCGGTGAAATCGATGTCGCCCGCCGAGAGGATGGCCTGCACCCGGTTGTGCACATTGAGCTTTCGCAGAATAGCCGATACATGGGCTTTGACGGTGGTTTCGGCGATGTCCAGGTTGTAGGCGATCTGTTTGTTGGATTCGCCCTTGGTCATACGTTCCAGCACCAATAGCTGCTTACGCGTCAGTGCCTGCAGCAGCTCCGGCGCGATGCTCTGTTCGTTGTGCTGGGAGCGGCGAGTGGTCGCTTTCTGGCTCCGAATGATGTCGGAGGGCAGGTAGACATTGCCATTGAGAATCTGCTCGATGGCCTCGGTCATCTGGGCGCGCGGCGAGGATTTGGTGATGAACCCGCAGGCGCCATAGGTGATGGCCTGCAGCACCACCTGCTTGTCCTGTTCGGCGGAGACGATCACCACGGGGATGGTTGGCGCTTCGTTGCGCAGATTGATCAGCCCGTTCAGCCCGTGCATGCCCGGCATGTTGAGGTCGAGCAGGACCAGATCCAGGTCGTCGTGTTCCAGCGTCATTGCCAGGGCGCTGTCGAGGTCGGCGGTTTCAAGTATCTCGCTGCCTGGGAAGCCGTCCTGGATGACGTTATGGATGGCTTCGCGAAATAGCGGGTGGTCATCAGCAATCAGAATCTTGTACATGGCCGGTCACCTCGTTGTTGTGATTATGGTGGGAGAGATCGGGATAAGCTGGGCCATCCGTTGCGTATCAAAGCCTTGCCTCTGCGTCTGCTGGGGCCATTCGGCACGGTTTACTCTTACGTCCCGAATGCTGCGCACGAACAGCGCTGGCAGTCACGCGCGGAAGGTGTTGATCGGCAAGCTGGGCTTGAATTCAACCACGCTGCAAGACGTGCATATCCGGCTTTTTTAGTACTTCCGTCTGCCACATTACAGAGCAATGCGAAGCTGTTTGGAATCCTACGTTGGACATGAAAACCAGTACCAAAGTAGTAGATTTGCTCAGGTCGCCCGTCGCAGCGCGGCGTGCTGCGGATTGAAGCTCAGCACGGCCAGCAGGCTGAACGCGAGCGTCAATCCGACGCAGACGGCCAACGACAACGGATCGAGGCGCTCGTAGAGCGCGTAGCGCACCAGCTCTACCGCGTAGGTGAAGGGGTTGATCGAACAGATCCAGTACAGCCATTCATTGGCCTCGCGCATTTTCCACAGCGGGTAGAGCGCCGACGAAAGAAAAAACATCGGGAAGATCACGAAATTCATCACGCCCGCGAAGTTCTCCAACTGGCGAATGCCGTTCGAGAGCAGCAATCCCAGCGCACTCAGCAACAAAGCTACCAGCAATAGCGCGGGGAGTGCGGTCAGCAGCCCGGCCGCAGGGGGTTGCACGCCGTAGAACCAGGCAATCACGAGAAAGGCATAGACCTGCAGCAGCGAGATAAGCGCGGTCGCGAGCAGCTTGCTTGCCAACAGAAAACTGCGCGGCAGCGGGCTGGTCAGCAGGACTCGCATGCTGCCCATCTCGCGGTCGTAGACCATCGACAGCGAGCCCTGCATGCCATTGAACAACAGGATCATGCACGCCAGGCCTGGGACGATGTAGGTCTCATAGGTGATGTAGGTTTCGTACGGCTCAATGATGGCGATGCCGAGCGCGGCGCGAAAACCGGCGGCGAACACCACCAGCCATAACAGCGGCCGCACCAGGGCGCTGAAGAATCGCGAGCGTTGCTGCACGAACCTCAGCCATTCGCGGGAGACGATTGCCCGCAGGCATTCCCAGTAAGCGCTCATGGCAGTGGCTCCTGATCTGAGAATGGAGCGAGGCAGGGCAAAATCGACGCGTAGAGACTCATCAGGCCGGCACCGCAGCGCGTGTGTATCGTGCAAATGTCTGCTGAAGACTGCCATCTGCGGCAGATAACGCATCGGCGCGACCCTGAGCGACTAGCACCCCTCGGTTGAGAATGAGCAAGTCGTCGTCGGGTTTGATCTCATCGAGTAGATGGGTCGTCCAGAGCACGCTCATGCCCTGGTCCTGACAGAGGGATCGCACATGATCGTTCAGTCCCTGACGGCTGGCGGGATCAAGCCCGGCGCTGGCTTCATCGAGCAGCAGCAGACTGGGCTTGTGCAGCAGCGCGCGGGCAATCTCCACACGCCGGCGATGGCCGCCATTGAGTTCGCGCACCTTGCTCTTGCGGCGGTCACTCAGTTGCTGGCGCTGCAACTCCAGCTCGATACGGTCATTGGCCACCTTGCGCGGCATGCCATGCAAAGCGGCGTGGTAGCGCAGGTTCTGCTCCACGCTGAGATCCAGATCCAGGGTGCTCTGCTGAAACACCACGCCAAGCCGACGCAATGCCTCGCGTGGTTGGCGGCGCAGACTGAAGCCCGTGACCTGGATGTCGCCCTGCTGCAGGTCGTACAGCCGCGTGAGCAATGCGATCAATGTTGATTTGCCTGCGCCGTTCGGGCCCAGCAAAGCGGTAAATCGCCCTTCCAGCGTGGTGAAACTCACGTCCTGCAACGCTTCACGCGGGCCATAACCGAAGTGGACCTGCTCGACCTGCAGCGCGCTCATGGCGCAACCACCACGCCCCAGGGATAACGGCCGACCTTTATCGACTTCATCACCTTGAGCGAGCCGACGTCGATTACTGAAACATCGCCGCTGACGCCATTGGTGGTCAGCAGCTGGCTCTCGTCGAGGTTGAACGCCATGTGCCAGACTCGACGCCCAACCAGCAGGTAATCGAGAACTTCGTAGCTTTGCGCATCGACCACGGCAATGTGGTTGGCCGGGCCGAGGGCGACGAAAGCGTATTTGCCGTCCGAACTGAGCTTGATGCCCACCGGCTGCACCTTGTCCGGGTGCACGCCCTTGATCTTGAAATTCAGGGTCTTGATGATCTGGCGCGTTTCCACATCGACGACGCTGACGGTGCCGCCGATTTCCGACGAGGCCCAGAGCAACTTGCTGTCCTTCGTGAATTCCACATGCCGGGGGCGCTGGTCGACCAGGGTGTTGTCCACCAGCTCGTTGGTGGCCGTGTCGATCCAGTGCAGCATGTTGGTGGTTTCACTGGTGTTCACGGCCCATTTGCCGTCCGGGCTGACGCCCATGCCTTCCGGTTCCACGCCGACATCGATCTGCGCAAGCACCTTTTCGTTATCGACATCCACCACGGTGACCAGTGCGTCGTCCTCGTTGGAGATGTATAGCCACTTGTTATTGGGATGCAGGGCGAACTGCTCGGGGTCAGCGCCGGATGGCAACTGTTTGATGATCTGTCGCGTCGCCAGATCCATGACCTGAACGGTGTCCGAGTCGCTGGCGCATATGTAGAGCAGCTTGTTGTCGCGAGAAAGCGTAAGCCCGCGCGGACGCTGGCCTACTTCCAGGGTCTCGACCGTTTCCAGTGTGGCCAGATCGATCACGCTGATGGTGTCGTCCTTTTCGTTGGAAACGTAGGCGGTGGCGGCAGAACTGGATGCGCTGGCGCAGACCAGCGTGAAGGCGATGGACGCAGCAAGGATCGTTCGGGTCATTGTGGGACTCTCTTGTTGTTGTAGTCAGTGGGCGTTTTGGTCAGGCGCCTGATTCATGCGCTCCAGGTATTCGTCTGCCTCGGTCTGGCCGCCTTCGGACGCTCGCTGCAGCCAGCGCCGAGCTGCCTGGCGATCCATCTTCACGCCGCGCCCTTCGGCTAAGGCCGTACCCCAGTGATAGCGCGCAAGGCTCACGTAGCTGGCGTCATCCGGTTGATTGGCGCCGCGCTCCATGAGGGCCGCAGCCTTGTCCGGGTCTACCGGTACGCCAGAGCCGGACTCGTACATCTGGGCCAGCCAGATCATCGAGTACACGTCATCCCAGCGCGCGATGCAGTCTTCGAATATCTGCTTGGCGGCGTCGAAGTTTCCGGTCTTGGCGGTGACGTATCCGTACATGCATTTGATTCGCTTCGGGCTGTCGATATAGGCGTCATAGCCCAGCTCACTGGCGCTCGCTGTTTGCGCCAGCCCGGCGAAGACAAGCGAGGAGGCACAGAGAAACAAGGCTTTCATAGGGTCGCCTCGCTTAGCCGACACCGGCTTTCGGGCCGATCGAAGCCCAACGTGTCCAATTCGCTGGTGGGGTGCAGAAAGCCATCCTGCGGCGAGTTGGTCACCAGGCCCCGGGGATGCACCAGCGCAACGGGCTGGCGTAACTGGCCATTCCAGGGGCGGAACGTGAGCTTGCGCCCCTTGAAGCCATCCACCGGCAAGGTCTCGCTCAGGAAAAGCTGGCGGATGGCTTGCGGGTCCGAGGCGCCAAGTTTGGTGATCGCCGTGGCAAGGCTGCGTACACCGATCCACGCAGCGAAGTCCCGGTCGTTCATCCAGCGACTGGCATGGGCTTCGAAGCGCTTCTGCAACTGCGCGGCGCCGTAGGTTTCGACCGTCTTATGCCAGCCGGTCGGCGTCAGCCCCTGGGTACCGACTACCGGACGCGGTAGCCAGGTGTGATAGGGCACGTATTCACCGAAATCGCCGCGCTCGTCAGCGACAACCACCACATCGTAATCATCCGCCTGGGTGAAGACCGGCATCTCCGCCTGGGCGCTGCGGCGCTGATCGTTATCGAACGACCAGGGTTTCTCTTCGACGATCCTGTGCCCGAAGCGCTTGGCGGCGCGCTTGAGGGCGGCGGCGTATGCCTTATCCTCCTCGGTCGGCCCGCTGATCAGCAGCCAGCGGTTCCAGCGACGTACCGCGAGAAATTGCCCCAGCGCGTCGGCCAGCATGCTGCGGCTGGGCAGGGTATGCAGGACGTTGGCCAGGCACGTGCTGGTCCTGAGTTCATCACTGGCGCTGCCGGCATTGATCAGCAGGCTGTCGGGCATCGCCTCGGCGAGCTCCTGCAAGGTGCTGGCCGGGGCGTTCACGATGAACAGTCGCAACCCTTCGGCGTGCAGCCGGCGAGCGTCCTCGATCAGCTGGTCGCTCGAATCGGCTGCATGACTCTGTAGTGCGTAACGATGCTTGAGAAAGCGGCCTGTGGAGTTGCTGTCGGTAATCGCCAGCTCGGCGCCTCGCAGGCCGGTGTCTTCGGGTTCCGGGATGACGTTGGAGAGCAGGGGGCCTGTGTCCGGCCGAAAGCCGAGATAGCCGATCTTCACGTCCAGCACCGGATCAGTTGATGCGGCGTTCGCCAAAGCCGTGAAGCAGGCAAGGGCGAGCAGGCAACCGGCTCTCAGGTAAGGACGGGACATGGGCGACTCCTATGGCGTTGCGGCCAGCATAGGAACCCTGTCGCTGCGGCGAAATATGCAGAAAGTACCAGGCACTGTGTACCAAGGTAGTAATTCGGCCACGATTGGCGGCCCCTAGCATGAGGTCGTCCATAACAAGAACGAGTGAATGCCATGCCTCCCTTCAAAGCACTGACCCTCAACCTGTTGTTGCTCGGCAGCCTGATTGGCTTCGATCAGGTGTTCGCCGCTGGCGACCTGACCCTGCGCACCCAGTCGTTGCCTGACCTCAAATTCGGATCCGAAGAGACGGACTACGCGGTCTCGCAAAAAGAGTACGAACTGGAAACCGGCGTTGCCTATCAGCTCAAGATCGTCACCGACGGGCAGAAGGAATGCGCGTTTCAGGCTCCGGAGTTTGCACGTTCGATCTTCCTGCGCAAGGTCGAGGCCGGTGGCGTGGAGATCAAGGCAATCACCCTGGTCGAACTGGAATTCGAAGAGGCGGGCGAAGCGGAGATCTTTTTCCTGCCGATCAAGCCGGGTCGTTACCCGTTCTACTGCAACGGGCTGCAGAACAAGGGAATGGAAGGCACGTTCGTTGTCAGGTAGAGCCGATGAAGGCGACCGAACGGGCAGGCTGCGTGCTACCGTTCGGTGCTGGAGCTTTCAGCTCCGGGCAGGTCGCCTAACCAGTTCACAAGGACCCAAGACGCATGATCAAAGTCAGCGTGATGTACCCCAACACACCCGGCGCGCGGTTCGATCACGACTACTATCGCGACAAGCATCTGCCGTTGCTCAAGGCTCGCATGGGCGATGCCTGCCTGTATTACACGATCGACAAGGCAATATCGGGCGGCGCGCCTGATACCCCAGCACCCTATATCGCGATGTGCCACATCTTCTGTGAGTCACTGGAGGCGTTTCAGGCCGGCATTGCACCCCATGCAGAGGAGATCGTTGCCGATATCGCCAATTACACCGATCTGAGCCCAGTGAGGCAGATCAGTGAGGTAGTGGTGGGTCACTAAGCCTGAGGTTCGCCCTCAAGGCAGAGAGCAACACGATTTCGGCCGTGACGCTTGGCTCGGTAGAGCTGAGCGTCTGCCTGTTGCATCAACCCGTCCAGGTCAGTGGCATGGCACGGATAAAGCGCCAGCCCGACCGACATGGTCAACCTCAATGGGCCGGCGCGGGTCTGGATGTCCAGTTCGGCGAACTGGCTACACAGGTGCTGTAGTTTTTCCAGCGCTTCGGGGCCACGGGTGCGAGGCAGAACCAGAAGAAACTCCTCGCCGCCAATCCGGAATACCGCATCGGTAGTACGCAAACCTTCCAGCAGAAACGCGGCGACACCTTTGAGCGCGTCGTCACCGGCACCGTGGCCGTGGGTATCATTCAGCTGTTTGAAGTGGTCAAGATCAAGCATCGCCAGGGAGATGGGTGCTGCATCACGCTGAGCCCGGGCCAGCTCCAACGTAAAAAACTCATCCAGATAACGCCGATTGAACAGACCCGTGAGTGGATCGCGGAGGGCCTGGCTCTGTAGGGTATCGAGCAGGGCAGAGATGGTTTCCAGCTGTTGCTTGCTTAACGCCAGCGACTCGGCAAGTTGCCGCTGGCTGTGCTGGTACTCGGTCACATCGCGAAGGTAGAGCATCTGCCCAAGTACCCGCGTGCCGTCGGTTTCGGCCTTTGATATTTCACGCACGCGGACCTCGAAATGCTGCCCGCGCGCCTCGAGATTCAGCGCATGGGACGCTTCTGCAAGCGTGTCGTGCCGCAACAGGGTGTCCAGCGCTTCGCCAACGACCGGCCAGCTGGCCAGTGTGCGGCCTTGCCAGCTGCGATCCAGCTTTGCCAGCCGCAGCGCTGCGGGGTTCGCTTCGATCACGCGGCGTTGTGGATCGACCACCAGCACCGGATCGATCAGCGCATCGAGCAGCAGATGACGTGCGACGGGCAGCAAATCGAATAGCCGCATACCGGTGATCAGCCAGCCGAAACCCGCCAACGTGATCGCAAAGCTGAACGGCGTCGGGTCGAAGCCGAACAGCATCCAGTCGAAGGCGATGTAACCGATGTTGGCGATCCAGGGGACAGTCGTCAGGATCAGAAAGATCAGATATTGCCGGCGATGGACGCCCTTGCTGGCCATCGAAGCGCGCAGCGTGATGCCGATACAGAACAGCATGAAGGGGTAGCCGTAAGCCGCTGCAAGGTAGAACAGCCATTGATGCTCATAAGCAATGGGCGCACCGACTTCTGCTGTCATCGGCGCGCTGCCCGGCCCGTAGAACTGCCAGTGCCAGGGATTGGTCATCGCCAGCAGCCAGAATAGGGCCGGTATCGCTAGCAGGCCCACAATCGTGAGGCGCTTGATCGGCGTGTGGATGCTGTTGATGTACTGCCAGAGAAAGATTGCCCAGAACGTCGGCACTGCCAGGATCGCGGGCCACGCCATGCCAGCCCAGAACATCTTGCAGTCCTGCTGGTAGAAGCTCATTTCAAGCGCTGCTGCGGCAAGCCACCAGAGGATGGCGAGGTGCATCAGCTTGAATGCACCACTGCCGGCGAAACGTCGGCGCAGCCCGATCCAGCGCGCCAGCACCGTCACACCCAGACCAACCAGCAGCGTCAGTAGAACCGGCGCTGAGAAACTCCAACCTGAACCTGCACAGGCGAACATCGGGGCCATCCTTTGGCGAATCGATAGGCAGCGGGTGCGCAAAATTTGAACAGCGACGATACCTGAATGTGAACCGGTTCGCATCACCGTAACGGCTGACTCAAGCGCTTATCTGAACTTCATGGGGCCGGTCCGCTTCATAACTGATGAACGTTCAGATAGAGGTGAAGCGGGTCGTATGGCATTTCTGATTCTGGGGATCGTGCTCTTCCTGGCAACGGTGCTCGATGTAACCAAGACAACGCTGTCGACTCGCGGCGGGGGCACGTTGACCAATGGGATGTCACGCCTGGTGTGGCGCTGCTTCTTTCAGGCAGCTGGCCGGCGAGGGGAGTCGAAGCTGCTTGAGTATGCAGGGCAGTGCGTGTTGGTCTCTGTCTTGCTGCTCTGGATTGGCTGCCTGTGGCTAAGCCTGTTTCTGATGTTTGCCTCCCATCCAGGCTCAGTGCAGGACGGGACGACCAAAGTTGCTGCCGATCTTTGGGAGACGTTCTATTACTCAGGATTCACGCTTTCGACACTGGGTGTTGGCGACTACTCGGCGGCTGGGGATGGCTGGCGAGTACTGACCAGCGCCGCGGCTTTTTGCGGGCTTACGCTGATCACCGCGGCGATCACCTACATCGTTCCGGTACTGTCGGCAGTCAGCCTGCAAAATCAGCTCAGCCTGTTAATCAGCAGCATGGGGCGCACGCCGCAAGAGATTCTCGTCAACAGCTGGAACGGTTCGGACTTTTCCTCCTTCTATGACAGCGCCACCGACATCAGGCAAATGCTCGTGGAACACACCCTCAATCATCACGCCTATCCCGTGATCCGCTGCTTTCACAACAGCCGGGCGGAGAAGAACATCGTCCCGGCCATCGCTAATCTCGCCGAAGTCTTGCGTCTGCTCGACTGCGTGGGGTCCGAGGTGCCGCAGGACCGCCTCAAGCGCCGCATGCTCGGAGACGCGCTGGATCAGCACCTCGAGATGCAGCGCTCCAATTATCTAGGAGTGATCACGTCGGCCCCCGAGCCTGTAGAGCCAGACATGACGTCCGTTACCGATGCCGGCATACCGCTTGATAGGGCCGCTGAGCGCCAGAGCAGGGCGGACGAACGACACGCGGTGCTGGATGCGCTGCTGGGCTCAGACGGCTGGCAATGGCCGCATGTCTATGGTCATCCGGCTAAGCGATCAGGCTGACCGCTCATAACGACCCGACAACCAATCTGCGCAGAGAGCCACAGCACCCGCTTGCGCTAATACCTACTGCTTCAGCTGACTGGTGAACTGACCCACGGCACTGACGACACGCTTCGCACCGTCCTGAATCTCGACGATCACGGCGCCCGCCTGATTGGCAAAATCCAACCCAAGCTCGGCCTGGCTGCGGCTGGTCGTCATGCTCTGGACGGCGGCCTGAGCGAGGTCCTGGTTCTTTCCAACCACGCCGACGATTTCTCCAGCAGCCTTGCTAGTACGTGCGGCAAGCTGGCGAACTTCGTCTGCAACTACGGCAAAGCCTCGTCCCTGGTCGCCCGCTCGTGCGGCTTCGATGGCGGCATTCAGCGCCAGCAGGTTCGTCTGATCGGCGATATCGCTGATGGTCTTAAGAATGGCGCTGATGAGCTGGGACTGTTTGTCCAGCGCCTCGATGCCGTCCGATGCGTCCTGCATCTGCAGAGCTATCTTGCGCATCACATCCACGGTCTGTTGCACGACAGCAGCACCCTGCTGGGCGCTCAGATCGGTCTGCTGGGAGGTGCTGAAGGCGATGGTGGCAGCCTCTGATACCGCCAGTTCGCGATTGACCTGATCGGTGATTACGGTCGCGAACTTGATGACTTTGTATAACTTGCCGTAAACGTCGTGTACCGGATTGTAGGACGCCTCCAGCCAAACCTCCCGACCATGGGCGTCGATACGCTTGAACCGGTCCACAACGAAATCGCCTCGATTCAAACGCGCCCAGAAGTCTCGGTATGCCGTCGTTTCTGTCTCCTCCCGCTCGCAGAACATCCGGTGGTGCTTGCCCTTGATCTGTTCCAGTCGATAGCCCATTCCATCGAGAAACGGCTGGTTCGCGGTGATGACGTGCCCGCTCAGGTCGAATTCGATGACCGCAGTAGAGCGCTTCAGCGCACTGATGATGCTGTCATGCTCGCGGGATGCGGCGATGGTGCGGGTGAGGTTATTGGCGCAGAGCGTGAAGTGACGCAACGACCCGTCGGCCGCTTTGATAGGCTGCCAGATCGAACGGAGCCACGCCTCATCACCACAGGCGGTACGCAGACGGAATGCGCCGCTCATGTGCTCGCCGCGTTGCATTGCGGTCTTGAGATTCGTGTAATTGGGCTCTCTCTTGAATTCATCGGTGAAGAAGCTATCGATCGGGCGACCGACGAGTTCGTCCAGGCGAAAACCCATCTCGCTGAGGAACAGCGGGTTGGCGTGTTGAACATGACCTTGCGGGTCAACTTCCAGCACCATCATTTCCCTATATAACGACTCCCTGATCTGCCGGTTCGTCGCGACTTCTTCGCGCAGCTCCGCCAGCTCCTGCTTTAGCTTCTTGTTGAACATGGTCCGTACCCGATGAATTGGTGAGCAATGCTTGCTCACCAAGCTTCTCGGCAGCGCTGGCGCTTTCTGCAAAGCCGTCTATCAGTACTTCCCAGAGCTGGAGCTGCAACGGGCGGGGCGTATGGGGGCCGTACGAAAAATCAGCCGGCTGGATTGGTATCGGTTGGCAGCGCATAAGGCTCGCCTGGAAATTCGATCAGGCAGAAGCCGTTGCCAAAAGGGTCGCTGAGGGTGACCAGTCTGCCCCAATCGAACGTACGCACAGGCGTCTCCGCTATCGCACCTGCCGACACGGCTTGGGCCAGCGCACTGTCGATATCAGCAACGACGAAGTCCGGATGAATAGGCGTCCAGTGCCGGTCGTAGGTACGCAGCGCGTCGTCCGACTTCACGGCTGGCTCGGGCGTCTCGCGTTCTATGAGATAGATCCTGCATCCGGCACCCAGCATTTCGGCGACGGACTCGTCGAACAGGGTCCGCGCGTGGCGCAAACCAAGCGCGTTGCAGTAGAACGTGATCGCGCGCTGCAGATCGCTGACATCGACATTGAGCAGAATCTGCATACCAAGCACCTCGCTGGTTGAACCGTTGGGCTATAGCTGTACGTCGCGCGGTCCGGGCGTCGTCACACCGGACAGACTGGACCGGCTCTCACCGGAGCCTTTTTTGACAACGCTGAAACTGCCGTCCGTTTCCAAGATCACGGCGTCCACTTCATCCAGCGCCGAGAGGCCGCTGGAGCGAATCGCCGAGCGCACCTCATCCTCGGTCACCCGCGCAGCACGCATGGCACTTTTCAGCACTTGCCCTTGGTAGAACAACAGGGCGGGCTCGCCGGTCACCAATTTGCGAATCCAGCCGACCCGCACGCTCGACCAGGTCACCAGGTACTGCAGGCCAATCAACAGGGCGAGCGCCAGCGTGCCTTCGGCGAGCGAGACGTCGCGATTGAGCAATATGGTGGCAAAAGTCGAGCCGAGGGCAACCGTGACGATGAGGTCGAACGCATTCATTTTCGAGAGCGTCCGCCTGCCGGAAATACGCAGCAGCACGATGAGGTTGATATAGGCCAGTACACCGATGACCAGGGTTCTTACAAGTGTTGACCAGCCGCTGAAAAACATGCCTTCCACATCTATCTCCTAAGGGAACGTCTCTGAGGTAGACGCCGCTGGAAGCGATGCGTTGCACCATGTGCGCGATTGCCTATGTCGTAGAAACGGGCCTCAGGCGCTTTCCTGCTTCGCCGGCAAGATGCGGTCTGCCAGTGCCTGCTCGGCGTCATCGCCCAGTGCCAGAAATACCCTGAGCGCCGCATAGGCGTCATTCGCGGCATAGGCCCGTTGAGCGTCGGTAAGCGTGCGATTGGCCCAATTGGATGTCGATACGCTACGCGATTTGCTCACGCGTGCCTCAAGTACAGCTGCAACTGCCCCCCGCAGTCCGACCTGACCCTTCTTGCCTTGATAGCGCAGCGTGGTGCCGAGATCGATGAAGTGACGCAGTTCGATTCCCAGTCGAGTACGCAGTCGGCTGCGGTCGGAGCTCAACCCGAAGCCCACCTTCAGCACCCGATCTGATTCGAGTATTGCCTTGGCGGCTTCGATGCAGCCGTCCATCCCTACCTTGAACAGGTACGCCCGTTCCGGCGTTGCAAACTGAATGAGGTGAGGCCCTGTGGAGACCTCGCCAGCTCGGAAGGTGGGTTTTGATTCGGTATCAAATCCCAGATGCGGCCATGAAAGTATTTCCTGCTGCGCCTCTTGGAAGTCCGCCGGTGTCTCCGGGCTGACGATCTGATCAAGCGACAACCCATCAAAACGGGGCAGGGCATCGAGGTCAGCGACCTGAGGAATACGAATAAGGGGCATCAAAGAATTCCAGGGGATATGTCGAAACGGGCATTGGAGATAACCGCGAAACGGACGGGGCCGTTGCTCATCGCCGTATGAGCCTAGCGCACAGCGGAGGAGAACGCATTTCGTCGGAAATAGCCACTTTGTAAGGTATGACGTCATATCTCAATCTGGACGACAGCTGAATGCCGCCTAGACTGACGATCGGCTGATGGCGTGACCCCTTTGGTCAGTCCGGTCCAGTGAAGTATGACAACAATCAGAATAAGGATAAGAACATGCGGAATGTTGTGACACTCATGGCTATGTCGCTCGGCGTCGCACTGTCGCCAATTGCGGTTGCTGCATCAACGGTCGCCCATTCGGGCAAGATCCCTTTGGAACGACAGACGCTACCGGCTCGGGACGGCTTCGCTTCCATGGGCGCGGGCACTACCGGTGGTGCGTTCGCCACGCCTGCTCGGGTGTATGACGTCACCACACGTGCGCAGATGAAGGCCGCCTTCGACGAGGCCGGCGATCAGCCAAAGATCGTCCGGGTTCACGGCACGCTACTGGGGAATTCGGACGATTCGGGCAATCCGCTAAGCTGCGATGACTATGCGCGAGGTACCGGCTATACCCTCGAAAGCTACCTGGCCACTTACGACCCGGCAGTGTGGGGTTGGGACACCGAGCCGTCAGGCGGCCCGGAAAGCGCGCGCGTGCAGGCAGCCGAGAATCAACGGCAGACCATGCTGCTCCAAGTGCCCAGCAATACGACGATCATTGGCGCGAGCCCCGAAGCGAGCCTTATCGGCCTGTCGCTGAGAATCGACGGCGAACGCAACGTTATCGTCCGCAACCTGAACCATCTGGCCGTGAGCGACTGCTTTCCGCAGTGGGACCCAACCGATGGATCGGCCGGGAACTGGAACAGCGAATACGACATGGTCCAGATCATCAATGGCTCGTCGAATATCTGGATCGACCACAACTATTACAGTGACGAGCCTGACTTCGATGACCTCTCGCCGTCGTATTTCGGCCGGCCGTTCCAGCAGCACGACGGGTCGGTGGACATCACCTACGGATCGGACCTTGTCACCGTTTCATACAACCGCTTCGAGAACCGCGACAAGCTGATGCTGATCGGCTCCACCGATTCTCCGGCGGCGGGCGATCCGGGCAAGCTGCGGGTCACCATTCACCACAACGAATTCGTCAACGTCGGGCAGCGCGCACCCCGCCTGCGTTGGGGGCAGGCGGACGTCTACAACAACCATTTCGTCCGCAATGACGATGCCCGCGTTTCGTTTGGCTACGTGTTTGGCGTGGGCTACGACTCCCACATCTGGGCAGAGGCAAATGCCTTTACCTTCAGTCCATCGGTCAAGCAGGAACGGATCATCAAGCACTGGAAAGGGCAGGCGATCACGACCAAGGACAACGTCATCAATCGGCGCAAGGTCGACCTGCTTGCGGCCTACAACGCCCAGGCGCCGGCTGATCTGCAGCTGGTGACCGACACCTCGTGGCAGCCGACGCTGCGCACGCGGGTGCATCCTGCTCAGGCGATCCCGGGGCTGCTCAAGCGACGGGTTGGTCCCGTAATGACGCTTGGCAAACCCGGCAGTCGCCCTCACTGAAGAATCGCCCTATCCGATGGGCTCAACGCTGGGCCGGGGCTGCAAAAGCCTCGGCTCGGCTAGCCACGCGACACCCGGTATTTTGCGGCCCGCACCGCAGGGCAACGGAAGGCGCCCACCGACTCGACGGTCAAAACCTGTTGCCTTGGATGGCACCCGCATTCGCTTGCGGCCCGTTGGCGCGTCCATACGTGCCTACTACCAAGGGAGGAGACGCCGACCACCAAAGCAGGATTCTGCCGTCGCCACGCCACCGCCAAGATGACCAGCATGCGCTCCAGCTGGGGCTGCCTTGCTCAGGTAATCGAAATCAACGGTGGTGGTCATGAATAATAAAATTGCACTGCGCGCTTTCTTTGCTGCTGGACTGCTCGGGTTTGCCGGCCTGGCCCTGGCTCATGGCGACGTCACGCCCCAGAAGGTAGAAACCAAAGGCCTTTCGCCGCTGGGCGAAGAGTGGGTGGAAGAGAACCCGTATCGCGCACCCAGTGAAGACCATGACAAGGCCGTCGAAATCGGCGCCTCAGCCTATAACCAGAACTGCGCCCGCTGCCACGGGCTTGAAGCGATCTCCGGCGGTATTGCGCCCGATCTGCGTGAGCTGGAGGCCAGTTACGACGGTGACGAGTGGTACAGGGAGCGTGTAATCAACGGCGCGGTTCGCGACGGTGCCGTATACATGCCACGCATGGCCGACTACCTGAGCCAGGAAGCGCTCTGGGCAATCCGAACCTACATCGAAAGCGAAGCTGCCAAGCAGTGATTGCCATGCGCCAGTTACTCGCGGGTTTCTGCCTGTTCTTCTGTGTCCTGGCCCAGGCCGATGTGGTCAAGGTGCGCGCATTCGACGACATCATCGATTCGGGCACCCTCAAGGTCGCGATGTACGAGAACTTCCCGCCCTACAGCTTCATGGCTGACGGCGAGGCGCGCGGTGTGGATGTCGATCTGGCGCGCAAGCTGGCCGCCGGACTCGATCTGGAGCTGGAACTGCTATGGGTCACGCCGGACGAGACGCTGGACGGCGACCTGCGCAACTTCATCTGGAAAGGGCATTACCTGCGTCCGAACGTGCTCGCCGACGTGATGATGCGGGTGCCCTACGACCGCGAGTTTTCCTACAAGCAGAACGAGCTGGGCGAGCTGATCAACGAGCTGGTCGTGATGTTCGGTCCCTATCAGCATGAGCGCTGGCAGACGGCCTATGACGATCGACGCATCGACGAGCTATCAAGCGTCGGCGTGCTGCGTTACCACCCGGTCGGGGTGGAAGTTGAAAGCGTGCCGTCGTTCTATCTGGCGTCCGTATTCAACGGCAGCATCGCCAAAATGCTGCACCACTATCCGACCGCACAGGGCGCCTTCGCGGCCATGCGTGCTGGCGATGTGGATGCGACCATGGCCATGCGCGGCGAGATTGAATGGATGCTCGGCCAGGCGGCGGACGAGCATATCAAGCTCGCTGACAACGCCTACCCGAACATGGGCAAGCAGGTCTGGGACCTCGGCATGGCGGTTCACGAGTCCAACCGCCAACTGGCCTACGCACTGGAGGGCGAGTTGGAAGGGCTGATAAAGGACGGTGTAGTGGAGCGCATCTACGCCAGCTACGGCCTGCGCTACGAACTACCGGAGCTGTATCAGGTGCAACCTGACGACAAGTGATGCCCGTTCAGGCTGATGAAATGGCCCGCCGTCAGAAGCCGACACGGGCTTGATCCGCCAAGCGTCGCAACGGCTTCCTGTCCATGAACTGCTAATAGCGGGCTAGCCGTTACGCCACGGCCACCAGGGTTCGCTGATCGCTGATCCCAAAAAAATACGCTTTCTTTACGCCGCTGCGTTGGTCACGCAATCGAATCTTTACGCCCCCCGCTCTGAAAATCTCCGTACCGCACTGATGCGAATTCGGAGTACAGCACCCATGACATTCCTCGACGGGCTCTCGCTGGGCCTGGCAATCATTTTGTTCATCTACCTTCTGGTCGCGCTGCTGCGCACCGAACGCAGCTAGGAGGTCGCATGCACGCCAACGATTACTGGCTGATTGCGGCCTTTTTCATACTGGTGCTGTTGCCGGCAACCTGGCTGGGGCGTTACCTGTTCCGAGTCATGGAGGGTGAACGCACCTGGCTAACCCCATTGCTCCTGCCAGTCGAACGCCTGTGTTATCGGGTTGCAGGCGTCGACGAAAACCGTGAGCAGGATTGGAAGGGCTATAGCCTGGCGCTGTTGGCCTTGACCGCTGTCAGCCTGATCGTGCTGTTCGCGATCCTGATGTTGCAGGCGAGCCTTCCGCTGAATCCGCAAGGCATTCCCGGCATGGAATGGCATCTCGCGCTCAACACCGCCGTGAGCTTCGTGACCAACACCAACTGGCAGGCTTACAGCGGGGAATCCCAGCTCAGCTATTTCAGCCAGATGCTGGGCCTGGGCGTACAGAACTTCGTCAGTCCTGCGGTTGGCCTTGCGGTGCTGGTGGTGTTTTGTCGAGCACTCTCGCGTCGCTCCGCCAAGGAAATTGGCAACTTCTGGGTCGATCTGACCCGAGCCGTCCTCTATGGCCTGTTGCCGTTCTGCCTGGTGCTTGCGCTGCTGCTCGTCTGGCAGGGCGTTCCGCAAAGCCTGGCCAGTTATGTTCAGGCCGTCACAATGCAAGGTGGCGAGCAGAGCATTCCCCTGGGCCCTGCGGCCAGCCAGATCGCCATCAAACAGCTTGGCACCAATGGCGGCGGCTTCTTTGGCGTCAACTCGGCGCACCCCTTCGAGAACCCGACCGCGTGGAGCAATCTGTTCGAAGTCGTATCGATCATCCTGATTCCCGCAGCGCTGGTCTTCATGTTCGGGCACTACGTGCGCGACTTGCGTCAGAGCCGAGCGATCCTGGCCTGCATGCTGCTCGTATTCACCCTCGGGTTAGGTGTCACGCTGGTAGCGGAACATCAGGCGAACCCGGCTCTTGCGGGCCTGGCGGTGGAGCAGGGTGGCTCGCTCGAGGGCAAGGAAAGTCGGTTCGGCGTCGCGGCATCCGCGCTATGGGCGACCACCACGAGTGCAGCGTCCAATGGCTCAGTCAATGCCATGCATGACAGCTTCAGTGCGCTGGGTGGCATGGTGCCGCTCGTCAACATGATGCTCGGCGAAATCATCTTCGGCGGCGTCGGCGCCGGGCTGTACGGCATGCTGCTGTTCGTCCTGATCACGGTGTTCCTGGCTGGCCTGATGATTGGTCGCACGCCGGAGTACTTGGGCAAGAAACTGGAAGCGCGCGAGGTTCGCCTGCTGGTCGCGACGCTGCTGGTGATGCCCGTGGGTGTGCTTGTGCTCACGGCGCTCGGCGTCAGTTTGTCAGGGCCTGCCGAGTCGATTGCCAATCCGGGGCCTCACGGCCTCAGCCAGATCCTCTACGCCTACACCTCTGGCACGGGCAACAACGGGTCGGCCTTCGCCGGGTTCGGAGCCGGTACGCCTTACCACAACCTGATGATCGCATTCGCCATGTTGCTGGGCCGCTTCGGTTTCATCCTGCCCGTGCTGGCAATCGCCGGTGGCCTGGCAGCCAAGAACCGCGCACCGGTCGATGCCAACAACTTCCCCACCCACGGCCCGCTGTTCGTGGTGCTGCTGACCCTGGTGATCCTGCTGGTCGGTGGGCTCACATTCCTGCCGGTACTGGCACTGGGGCCGGTCGCTGAACATTTCTTCCTGCTGCAGGGCTTCTGAGGAGCGTCATGATGAACGTCCATCAAACGGCACTCGAAGGTGCCGAGCAACCCACTTCTACCTCCTTCGCTTCGCTGTGCAAGCCGGCGCTGCGCCAGGCTTTCGTCAAGCTCGATCCGCGCACGCTGTCGCGCTCGCCGGTCATGTTGGTGGTCGAGCTAACAGCTGTGCTCACGACTGCGCTGTGCCTGATTCCCAGCGCCGCAGTCAGCACGGGTGTAGCCGTTCAGATCGCATTCTGGCTCTGGTTCACGGTGCTCTTCGCCAACTTTGCCGAAGCGCTGGCAGAAGGGCGAGGCAAAGCCCGTGCTGACAGCTTGAAAGCGGGATCGCAGGGCCTCGAAGCCCGCTTGCAAACCGATACCGGTGAGTTTCGCAGTGTTGCCGCCAGCAGCTTGCGGCGCGGTGATGTGGTGCGAGTGGTTGCCGGTGAACTGATCCCGGGCGACGGCGAAGTCATCGAAGGCATTGCGGCGGTGAACGAGGCCGCCATCACGGGCGAGTCGGCTCCGGTCATCCGAGAGTCGGGCGGGGATCGTTCAGCGGTAACCGGCAATACCCGCGTCGTGTCGGACTGGCTGCTCGTGCGGATCAGCAGCGATCCAGGTGAATCGACGCTGGACCGGATGATCGCACTGGTAGAAGGCGCCAAGCGCCAGAAGACTCCCAACGAGGTCGCACTCGACGTACTGCTGATCGGGCTGACCCTGATCTTCCTGCTGGTGGTGGCGACGCTACAACCTTTCGCCCGATTTGCCGGCGGCGACCTTCCACTGGTGTACCTGGTGGCTCTGCTGGTGACGCTCATCCCAACGACCATCGGCGGGCTGCTCTCTGCGATCGGCATCGCGGGTATGGACAGGCTGGTACGCCTCAACGTGATCGCCAAGTCGGGACGGGCGGTGGAGGCTGCCGGTGACGTGCAGGTGTTGCTGCTGGACAAGACCGGGACCATCACTTTTGGTAATCGCCGCTGCACGGCGATGGTCAAGGCGCAAGGCGTCACGGCAACGGAGCTGTCCTGGGCGGCACTGTTGTCCTCTCTGGCCGACGATACCGTCGAAGGTAAATCCATCGTCGAATACCTGCGTGGGCTGGCCCCGGTAAAAGAACCTGTTGGCCATGAGTGCACGGCCATTCCCTTTACCGCCGAAACCCGTCTGTCCGGTGCCGATCACGAAGGCCGACGTTATAGAAAGGGTGCGGTAGACGCCGTGCTCGGCCATCTGGGCATGGATCGCGAGCAGATGCCGGCAGTGCTGGCCCGAGAGGTGCAGTCCATCGCGAAGAGCGGAGGAACCCCGCTGCTGGTATGCGCCGACGATCGCTTGCTGGGCGCGATTCACCTCAAGGATGTGGTCAAGCCTGGCATCCGCGAGCGCTTTGCCGAGCTGCGCCAGCTGGGCATCCGTACCGTGATGGTCACGGGTGACAATCCTCTGACCGCGGCCGCAATCGCTGCCGAGGCTGGTGTCGATGACCTCATTGCCGAAGCGACGCCGGAAAAGAAGTTGCAGCGGATTCGCCAGGAACAGGCCGAAGGCAAGATGGTTGCGATGTGTGGCGACGGGGCCAATGACGCACCGGCCCTGGCACAGGCTGATGTGGGCATGGCAATGAATGACGGCACCCAGGCTGCACGTGAGGCTGCCAACCTGGTGGACCTGGATTCGGACCCGACCAAGCTGCTGGATGTGGTGCAGGTCGGTAAGCAGTTGCTGGTCACACGGGGTGCGCTGACGACGTTCTCGATAGCCAACGATGTGGCGAAATACTTCGCGATCCTGCCGGCACTGTTCATAGGCATCTATCCGCAGCTATCGGCACTGAACGTGGTGCAACTTCACAGCTCTGCCAGTGCAATTCTGTCTGCGATCGTGTTCAACGCGCTGATCATCGTCGCCCTGATTCCGCTGGCGCTGCGCGGCGTTAACGTGAAAGCCGTCGACTCGGCCAGCCTGTTGCGCCGCAACCTGGTGATCTACGGCCTGGGCGGGCTGGTCGCACCCTTTGTCGGTATCAAACTCATCGATCTGCTTCTGACCGGACTGGGTCTGGTCTGAGTCTCGCCGCGCCCAGGCGGCGCGACCATTTGGAGAAACGCACATGTTCATGCACTTCCGCCCAGCGCTTGCCGCGCTGATCCTGATGACGCTGATTACCGGCGTCATTTATCCCCTGACCGTTACCGCAGTGGCGCAGCTGGCATTTGCTGACCAGGCCAATGGCAGCTTGGTCCGAGATGCAGCGGGGCAGGTCAGGGGCAGTAACCTACTGGCGCAGCCGTTCGCTGGCTCGGAATGGTTTCAACCGCGCCCGTCCGCAGGCGATTACGCAACTGTGGCAAGTGGTGCCAGTAACCTGGCCCCAAGCAACCCTGAGCTTGCTGACAAGGTCCGTGAATACGCGAGCCAATGGGGCGGCACGGCTGAGCGGCCAGTCCCGATCGAGTTGGTGACAACCTCCGGCAGCGGCCTTGACCCACACCTCTCGGTGGCTGCAGCCAGATTCCAGGCAGCACGTGTTTCAGCCGCGCGTGGTCTGCCGCAAGAGCGCCTGAATGACCTGATCGACGCCCTGAAAGTGACGCCGCTGGTGGGGCCTGCCGTGGTCAACGTACTGGCTCTGAACCTGGCGTTGGCGGACAATCCACGGCCCGATCCAGACGAGTGATATGAATGAGCAATGCCCAGCGTGCGGATGCGTTTCTAGACGACACGCCCCGAGAAGGACGCGGGCGGCTCAAGGTCTTTCTCGGCGCCGCGCCCGGCGTCGGCAAGACCTACGCCATGCTCCAGGCCGCCCAGCGTCAGCGGCAGTCGGGTCGCGACGTGCGGATTGGCGTCGTCGAGACCCATGGGCGTTCCGAAACCGAGGCGATGTGCGTCGGCCTGGCGGAACAGCCCATGACCCGCAGCGACTATCGGGGCGTTAGCCTGGTCGAAATGGACCTGGACGGATTGCTCGAAGCGCGTCCGGGGCTGATTCTGGTTGACGAGCTGGCCCACAGCAACGCGCCTGGTAGCCGGCACAGCAAACGCTGGCAGGATGTACTGGAGCTGCTCGACGCCGGTCTCGATGTCTACACCACCGTCAACGTGCAGCATCTGGAAAGCCTCAACGATCAGGTGCGTGCAATCACCGGGGTGCAGGTCAGGGAGACCGTGCCTGACTGGATCCTTCAGCAGGCCGACGACATCCTGCTGATCGACCTGCCGCCGCGTGAGCTGCTGGAGCGCCTGCGCGAAGGCAAGGTCTACGTTCCGGAGCAGGCACGTGCGGCAATTGATGCCTTCTTCACTCAGACCAACCTGACCGCTCTACGCGAGCTGGCCATGCAGACAGCAGCTGCGCGGGTCGATGCCGACCTGCATCGGCGCCATCGTCTGTTGGGGCAAACCGCGCCGGCCGTCAGGGGCCGCCTGCTGGTGGGAATCGATGGGGATGTCCACGCCGAGGGCTTGGTGCGTCACGCTGCCAGGGTCGCCGAGCGGCGGCATCTACCCTGGTCGGTGGTCCACATAGATACGGGCACGAGCAAGGACGAGCTTCAGCTTGGCTATCTGCAATCGGCCCAGCAGCTCGCCGAGCGTCTTGGCGGTGAAGTCGTGGAGCTGCGCGCCGAGCGAGTCGCGCGATCACTGCTGGATCATGCCGTTGAGCGCCGCGCCACCCTCGTGCTGGTCGGCCGACGTGATCAATCACGCTTTGGGTGGAAGGTGTGGCTCAAGGGCTCGGTCGCGGAGCAATTGATCAAAGCGGGCCGCGGGCTTGAGATCAGCGTGCTTGCTCAGGAACCAGCTAAGACCGCGCCAAAAAGGCGCGTACAACCCCCAGCGGATTGGCATGATTACCTGCTTGCCGGGTTGGCGACCGTAGCAGCCACGGCCGTCGCGCTGCTGTTGGCACGCTACCTGGCGTTGCCCAACATATCGCTGGTTTTCCTGGCTGCCGTGCTGGTGGTGGCGGTGCGGAGCAGCCTTGGGCCTGCATTGGCCTGCGCGGGCCTTTCGTTTCTGTTGTACGACTTTCTGTTCATTCCGCCGACGTTCACCTTCATCGTCGCTCGGCAGGAGGACGTACTGACCCTCCTGTTTTTCCTTCTGATGGCCGTCCTCGCTGGCAATCTCGCCAGCCGGCAACGTCGCCAGGTTCAAGCGCTGCGCCAGACGCAGGCTGAAACCACAGCATTGCTCGATCTTTCCCGTCAGCTCGGCGCCGCGACCGATGTGCGGGCGGTCGCTTCGGCGGCGGTCCGTCAATTGCAACAGCTGGCAAACACGGAAGCTGTGGTCGCAACGCGCAGTGACGCAGCGCCTGGCGCGCATGGGCACTGGTCGTACGTCTCTGACGCTACTCCGGTTCTGAACGATGAAGAGCAGGCGGCGGCCGACTGGTCGTTGAAGCACGGGCAGCCAGCGGGGCAGGGCACCGATACGCTACCGAACAGTCGATGGTGGTGGCAGCCGCTAAACGCCGACGGGCAGCCGCTGGGGTTGCTGGGCATTCGTTCTGTGGGAACAGCTCCGGGGCCCTCAAGGCGGCGCCTTATCGCCGCGCTGGCTCAGCCCATCGCGCAGGCTCTTGGGCGCGCCACCCTGGCCGAAGAGTTGGAGGCGGCGCGCCTGCATGGTCAAACAGAGGAACTGCGAAGTGCGCTACTGGCATCCGTTTCTCATGATCTGCGCACACCGCTCACGGCCATGCGGGGCTCCATCGACAGCCTGGCGAGTCTGGGCCACAGCATGAGCGAGGCTGACCGACAGGAGCTTCTGGAGGCAACGCGTGATGAAGCCGAGCGTCTGGATCGATACATCCAGAATCTGCTGGACATGACGCGGCTCGGGCATGGCGGCTTGAAGCTGATCAGGGACTGGACCACACCAGCCGATATCATCGCCAGCGCACTGCAGCGCCTGCAGCGCGTGCTCGCCGAGCTGCGGGTCGAGGTGCTGCTACCCGATTCGCTGCCACTGTTGTTCGTGCATCCGGCGCTGATCGAACAGGCGCTGGTCAATGTATTGGAGAACGCTGCGCGGTTCTCGCCACCTAATGGGCGACTGCAGATCGCCGTGCATGTTGATGCCAGCAGCCTGCGCTTCATCGTCAGTGACGAGGGGCCGGGCGTGCCCGAGGCCGAGCGCGCGAAAATCTTCGATATGTTCTACACCGCTGCGCGCGGCGACCGAGGCGGGCCTGGCACCGGTCTGGGGCTTGCCATCTGCCAGGGCATGATTGGGACGCATGGCGGGCGCGTGTCGGTTGGAGAAGGTCTCGACGGCCGCGGGACGAGTGTCACACTGGAGCTGCCATTGCAGCCCCAGCCTCATTTGGAGAACGATCTTTCTTGAGTCAGCAAGCAACCATCCTGATCATCGATGACGAGCCGCAGATCCGGAAGTTTCTGCGTATCAGCCTTGGCTCCCAGGGTTATCGCGTGATCGAAGGCGGTAATGGTCGGGATGGGTTGGCCTGCGCTGCGCTGGAAAAGCCCGACCTTGTCGTGCTCGACCTGGGGCTGCCAGATCTGGACGGCCAGGCGGTGCTGCGCGAACTGCGCGAGTGGACGCAGGTCCCGGTGCTCGTCCTGTCCGTACGCTCCAGCGAAGCGGAAAAGGTGATGGCCCTTGATGGCGGCGCGAACGACTACGTGACCAAACCCTTCGGAATTCAGGAGTTTCTCGCGCGGGTCAGAGTGCTGCTGCGCGACAAGCAACCCGCGGCCACCGGCGCAGCTCAAACCTTGTCAGGCCCGCTATGCATCGACTTTGCCTACAGGCGCGTCAGCCTGGATGGGCAGGAAATCAGCCTGACCCGCAAGGAATATGCAGTCCTGGCTGCGCTCGCTCATCACATTGGCCGGGTCGTAACTCAGCAACAGTTGCTCAAGGACATATGGGGGCCAAGCCACAGCGGCGACACTCACTACCTGCGGGTCGTTGTCGGGCATCTCAGGCGCAAGCTCGGGGACGATCCGGCGGCACCCCGGTTCATCGTTACCGAGGCTGGGGTTGGTTACCGTCTGGTTGCTGATCAATAAGCTCGTCCACTGGACGATCTGCGTAGTTGTTCCGATGCGCTTCGCGTCTGGAACGGCTCACAACGGCCTTCACCTCGCTTGCATCCGTGGGTGCAGAAAAAACCAGACAGCAAGCGGCGTGGCAAGCGCGATGACCACCCAGCCCAGAAGGCTGATCGCCATGGGCAGCCCGTAATGGTCCGCGACCCAGCCAGCGCCAAGCAGCGGTGCGATGGCGCCAACGTAGCCGCATACCAGATAAGTCGATATCAGTCCCGAGCGCTCGGCTGGACTGGCGATGCGGTTGACCATGCTGATGCCGGCCAGGAGGCACATCCCGTGGGCCGCGGCAGCAGCGCAAACGCCGATGATGAACACCAGCGAGGAGCCGACCGCAAAGTTGAGCACCAGCATCGCGTTGCTCAACACCACCGCCAGCAATCCAAGCAGACCGCACCAGCGCAAGCTCATCGGGGCGCAGGCAAGTTGCACCATGGCAGATGCCAGCAGGATTACGCCGATGGACGTGCCGCTGACCACTGGGCCATGCCACGGCAGCATCTTTTCCAGGAACAACGGTGCCATCGACGCGTAGATGCCAAACACGCCAAAGGCGAAAAAAGGGCAGGCGCAGGTAAGCAGGAAGGCCAATGCGTCGCTTCGTTTGGCCCAGGTCAGGCGCGGAATGAAGGTGCGCCAGCCAAGCGGTGATGCGGCGGCGAGTTCCGGGTGAGGTTTGAGCTGCACCCGCAGCAAGGCAAAGACAGCCAGCACGCCAAGGCCTAGAGAGGGCAGGTAGGTAACGACCAATGGGTACGGCAGCCACTGGCCAATAACGCCACCGGTGAGCGGGCCGAGACCGAAGCCTAAGGCCAGCAGGAAACTGGTGATCATTGATATCCGCTGGGAGGCCCCATCGCGGGATATCTGCACCAGGCCCACCGAGGCGCTGGTGACGATCAGGCTGGATGACAGCCCCACCGCAAAGCGACCGATGTTCAGACTCGGCAGGTTCCACGCAAGCATCGTCACCAGCGTCCCGCCCCAGCCGAGTATCAGGCCGGTCAGCATGACCCTGCGGAAACCAAGCGTATCCGACAGACGCCCCATGAACAGCAGGCCGAACAGCGCGCCCACCATGTACACCACGTAAATCAACGAAATTTCGCTGGTACGCAACTGCCACGCCTGCTGGTAAAGCGGGTACAGCGGAGAAATGAGCGCGGTGCCCATCACGCCCACGCACATCGCGAAGCACACCCAGGGAAACGCGGACCAGCTCTGTTTCATGTCGTACGCCTGAACTCGAATTCGGAATGGCTTCGCCTGCCGCCCTGAGGGCGGTGGATGGATGAGGCCGTGGATCGATAGGCGCCTACTGTATCGACTTGGCGTGGTCTCGGGGGCATCAATTCGTTCCATGATTGACAGCTCATGAGGTCGCGCGGTCGCGCTGATTTGGATCGCTTCTGTGCGACGGCCGGAACAGGGCAGGCCGGCGAGGTCAGGCGGCGAGATCTCGACCGAGGGCCACGCACTGATCCATGTAACGCCGACGGCAGTGCTGTATCGCTCCTCCTGAGACCCGGGAATGTCGCGGCTTGGGTGGAGTATTGCTACCAAGGGAGGAGAAAAATCGGTACTGCGTGTAATTGTTGCGGCTGCGGCCAGATCCAAGAATCGGCACTAGACCGGGAAGACTTCCCGGCGACATAACAATGAACCCGTAGAGGTAGCCGCAATGAAGCACACCGGCCTTCGCAAGCCCTTCGCCCTGACTGCGCTTTGCGCCGCCATGGCCGTCTCCAGCGTGTCGGCATGGGCAGTCACCGATCAGGAAATTCTCGATGACGCCAAGTCCACTGATCAGATCGTGACCAACGGCATGGGGCTGCAAGGCCAGCGCTACAGCACCCTCGATACGCTCAACGTTGGCAACGTGACCGAACTGCGGCCGGTGTGGGGATACTCGCTAGGCGGCGAGAAACAGCGTGGCCAGGAATCTCAGCCGTTGATCAAGGACGGCGTCATGTACCTCACGGGTTCCTACTCGCGTGTATTTGCCGTGGATGCGCGCACGGGCAAGGAACTCTGGCAATACGACGCGCGCCTGCCCGACGGCATCATGCCGTGCTGCGACGTGATCAACCGCGGCGTGGCGCTCTATGACGACCTCGTCATCTTCGGCACGCTGGATGCCAAGCTGGTTGCGCTGAACAAGGACACCGGCAAGGTCGTCTGGAAAAAGACTGTCGCAGACTATAAGGCCGGCTACTCAATCTCCGCTGCGCCGCTGGTGGTCAAAGGCAAGCTGATCACCGGCGTGGCCGGTGGCGAGTTCGGTGTGGTCGGCAAGATCGAAGCTTATGACCCGAAGAATGGTGAAGTTCTTTGGTCACGCCCAACTGTCGAAGGTCACATGGGCTTTGTGATGAAAGACGGCAAAAAGGTCGACAACGGTATTTCCGGCGGCGAAGCCGGCAAAACCTGGCCGGGCGACCTTTGGAAGACCGGCGGCGCCGCGCCCTGGCTCGGTGGGTATTACGATCCGGACACGGACTCGCTGCTGTTCGGCACCGGTAACCCGTCACCCTGGAACTCCCACCTGCGCCCGGGCGACAACCTGTTCTCGTCGTCTCGTCTGGCACTGGATCCGGACGATGGCTCGATCAAGTGGCACTTCCAGTCGACGCCGCATGACGGTTGGGACTATGACGGAGTGAATGAGCTCATCTCCTTCGATTACGAAGACGGCGGCAAAACCATCAAGGCTGCCGGCACCGCCGACCGTAACGGGTTCTTCTACGTACTCGATCGCACCAATGGCAAATTCATCCGCGGTTTCCCCTTCGTGGACAAGATCACCTGGGCCAAGGGTCTGGATAAGGACGGTCGGCCGATCTACGACGACGCCAATCGACCTGGCGCGCCAGGCGATGCCGACAAGGGCAAGTCAGTAACGGTTGCGCCGTCGTTCCTGGGTGGAAAGAACTGGATGCCAATGGCCTACAGTCAGGACACCGGCCTGTTTTACGTCCCGTCCAACGAGTGGAGCATGGACATCTGGAACGAGAGTGTTGCCTACAAAAAGGGCGCGGCCTATCTCGGTGCAGGCTTCACCATTCATCCGCTGAACGAGGATTACATCGGTGTGCTGCGGGCCGTCGATCCCAAGACCGGCAAGGAAGTGTGGCGTTATGAAAACTACGCGCCGCTATGGGGCGGGGTGTTGGCCACCAAGGGCAACCTTGTGTTCACCGGTAACCCGGAAGGCTTCCTGATGGCGTTCGATGCCAAGACCGGCAAGAAGGTTTACGAATTCAACACCGGCTCGGGCATCGTCGGCTCGCCGATCACCTGGGAAATGGACGGCGAGCAGTATGTCTCCGTGCTTTCCGGCTGGGGCGGCGCGGTACCGCTGTGGGGCGGTGAAGTGGCCAAACGCGTGAAGGACTTCAACCAGGGCGGAATGGTCTGGACCTTCAAGCTGCCGAAGGATCAGGTCGTCGCCAAGCGCTGATTGCCTCACAGGTCAACCAGCGACATGCAGCCTTGCGCTGACAAAGAACGGACCCCGCCCATGGCGGGGTCTTTCGTTGGGCCTGCAGGGCTCGGTTCGGCCATCGCAGGCGCTGGCTTTGCTGGCATTGGGCGAAGAATTCGCCCCTACAGAAGCAGCCTGACCTGGTGTCGCCGTGGAGGCGAATGGGTTCGGCCGCGGACGGCTCGAAGTGGCCAGTGTGATCGCTATGAATTGGTTACTTCGTGACAAGCCAGCACTGACGCTTGTAGGGGCGAACGTGTTCGCCCTTGGCCTGTATCACGCTGCCAAGCGTACCGGAATGCCCCGATCTACTACCAAATGAGGAGGGCATCTGTCCCTTGGGTGAATTCCGGGGCGACAGCGGGGCTGCCTAAGATCGTTCCATGTCCTGTCCATCCCCCAGGCAGGCTCCGCCAAGCAGAACAAATAGAGAGGCCGCTCATGATTTACGCCCAACCCGGTACGGAAGGCTCCGTCATTTCCTTCAAACCACGCTACGGCAACTACATCGGCGGTGAATTCGTTCCGCCGGTTAAAGGTGAGTATTTCGTCAACACCTCGCCAGTAAACGGTGAGGTCATTGCCGAATTTCCGCGTTCCGGCGCCGAGGACATCGAGCGCGCGCTGGACGCCGCCCATGCCGCTGCCGACGCCTGGGGTAAGACCAGCGTGCAGAACCGCTCTCTGATGCTGCTGAAAATCGCCGACCGTATCGAAGCCAACCTCGAACTGCTGGCCGTGGCCGAAACCTGGGACAACGGCAAGGCCGTGCGCGAAACCCTGAACGCCGATGTGCCCCTGGCCGCCGACCACTTCCGTTATTACGCCGGCTGCATCCGCGCCCAGGAAGGCAGCGCCGCCGAGATCGACGAACACACCGCCGCCTATCACTTCCATGAGCCCCTGGGTGTGGTCGGGCAGATCATTCCGTGGAACTTCCCGCTGCTGATGGCCGCCTGGAAACTCGCCCCGGCCCTGGCAGCCGGCAACTGCATCGTGCTCAAGCCGGCCGAGCAGACCCCGCTGTCGATCACCGTGCTGATGGAGGTGATCGGCGACCTGCTGCCGCCAGGCGTGCTCAACGTAGTGCAGGGCTACGGCCGCGAAGCCGGTGAGGCCCTGGCCACCAGCAAGCGTATCGCCAAGATCGCCTTTACCGGTTCCACCCCGGTCGGTTCGCACATCCTCAAGTGCGCCGCCGAGAACATCATACCGTCGACCGTGGAGCTGGGCGGCAAGTCGCCGAACATCTTCTTTGAAGACATCATGAACGCCGAGCCGCAGTTCATCGAAAAAGCCGCCGAAGGCCTGGTACTGGCGTTCTTCAACCAGGGCGAAGTGTGCACCTGCCCATCCCGCGCCCTGGTGCAGGAATCTATCTACGACGCCTTCATGGTCGAGGTGATGAAGAAGATCAAGGTGATCAAACGCGGCAACCCGCTGGACACCGAGACAATGGTCGGTGCTCAGGCCTCAGAGCAACAGTACGACAAGATCCTCAGCTACCTGGAAATCGCCCAGCAGGAAGGCGCCGAGCTGCTCACCGGCGGCGCGGCCGAGCGTCTAGAAGGCGACCTGGCCAGCGGTTACTACATCCAGCCGACCCTGCTCAAGGGCAATAACAAGATGCGCGTGTTCCAGGAAGAGATCTTCGGCCCAGTGGTCGGCATCACCACATTCAAGGACGAAGCCGAGGCGCTGGCCATCGCCAACGACACCGAGTTCGGCCTGGGCGCCGGCCTGTGGACCCGCGACATCAACCGTGCCTACCGCATGGGCCGGGCGATCAAGGCTGGTCGCGTATGGACCAACTGCTATCACCTATACCCGGCCCACGCTGCGTTCGGCGGCTACAAGAAATCCGGCGTCGGCCGCGAAACCCACAAGATGATGCTCGACCACTATCAACAAACCAAGAACCTGCTGATCAGCTACGACATCAACCCGCTGGGCTTCTTCTAAGCCTGGCACCCAACTCGGTGGACCCGGCGCGTTCCGCTCCCTCGCGCCGGAATAACTTGCTCGCACACTGAGTGCGGGGATTGCAGGCCGTTTGGGTGCGGCCGGTGATTCATCAACGCAACGCGGCCTCCGGGCCGCGTTTTTTTTGCGCGCGTGCGACCAGCCATCGCACGCGCCGAACTCCAAAGCCTGCCAATGCCTCAGATTCAGAACTATCTGCGTTAACGAGGATTTCCCGAATGCCCCAATTGCTCGAACCCACTCAGCTCAAGCAGCTGCGCCTGCGCAACCGTGTGGTGCTGGCACCGATGACCCGAGTCAGCGCCGAGCCAGAAGGCACCGCTAACGAGCTGATGCGCGACTACTACCAGGCATTCGCCGAGGGTGGATTCGGTCTGTTGATCTCCGAAGGCATCTACACCGACACAGCCTTCAGCCAAGGCTATTTGAACCAGCCAGGCCTGGCGACCGATGTTCAGCGCGACAGCTGGATCCCCCTGGTCGAGGCTGTGCACCAGGCCGGCGCCGCCTTTATCGCGCAGCTCATGCATGGCGGCGCCCAGACCCAGGGCAACATTCACCATGCCCGTCACGTCGCGCCCTCGGCAGTCCAACCCGAAGGGTCTCAGCTGAAGTTCTATGGCGGCGAAGGCCCTTATTCGACGCCTGCCGAGATAAGCGAAGAGGAAATTCAGGAAGTCATCGCCGGTTTCGCTCAAGCGGCACGACATGCGCGCGATGCAGGGTTCGATGGAGTTGAACTGCACGGTGCCAATGGTTACCTGCTGCACGAGTTCATGAGTGCGGAGTTCAATCAACGCACTGACCGGTGGGGCGGTGATTATCAGGCGCGCCTCGCGTTGCCTCTGGCTGTGATCAAAGCCGTTCGTGACGCAGTTGGGACAGAGTTCATCGTCGGCATGCGCCTTTCGCAAATCATGGTCACCAACAGCCACCTGAAATGGGAAGGTGGCGTCGAAGAAGCGAAAATCCGTATCGCCATGCTGACGGGGGCGGGCTTGGACTATCTGCATACCACCGAAGGCGACGCCGCAGCGCCCGCGTTTGCAGAGGGACCTTCGCTGTCTGCAATTGCCAAGGCGAGCGTGTCGATACCCGTGATCGGCAACGGCGGTGTGAAAACCGGTACGCAAGCGCAGCAGCTGCTCGACAAAGGTGAGATGGACATGGTCGCGATCGGCAAGGCGGCACTGGCCAATCACGACTGGCCGATTCGCGCCCGTGACGGGGATGAGATGACCGAGTTCGATTTCGCCATGCTTTCGCCCATGGCGACCGTCACCAATGAGCTGGCCTGGCGCGGTACGAATGACCGGCAGGCGACCCGCCAGCCCGTTTGAACCTGACGAGCGGCGCCACTGCTCTGAAAGCCGCGCCATAGCAGCGCTGGTCTTGAGGCACTACCAAGGCACGGCGCTGTCTCCTTCCAAAGTACCATTCTGCTTTCAGCGGAATAGGGTGCTTAATGAAACCGTCGGATCAACCGACGACCAGAAGAGGATCGACCTATGTGGACCAAACCCGCTTTTACCGACCTGCGCATTGGTTTCGAAGTCACCATGTACTTCGCCAATCGCTGATTGATCCCGCCCCGGCCCCGGCCGGGGCTCCGTTTTCAGGGAGCTGCCCATGTTCATCCAGATTCTCGGTTCGGCTGCTGGCGGCGGCTTCCCACAGTGGAACTGCAACTGCGCCAATTGCGCAGGGCTACGCAACGGAACGCTGCGTGCTCAGGCACGTACGCAGTCATCCATAGCCATCAGTGAAAATGGCGAGGACTGGATTCTGTGCAATGCATCGCCCGACATCCGTGCTCAGCTGGAGTCTTTTCCCAAGCTGCAGCCGGGCCGCGGCCCGCGAGATACCGCAATCAAGGCGATCATCCTGCTGGATAGCCAGATCGACCACACCACCGGCCTGCTGACATTGCGCGAGGGTTGCCCGCACGATGTCTGGTGTACCGAAATGGTCCATCAGGATCTTTCCACCGGGTTTCCGCTCTTCAAGATGCTCGAGCATTGGAACGGGGGCTTGAGTTGGAATCCGATTCCGTTGGAAGGCACGTTCAACATTCCGGCTTGCCCGAATCTGCGGATCACGCCAATCCCATTACGCAGTTCGGCGCCACCCTATTCGCCGCATCGTAACGACCCGCATCCTGGCGACAATATCGGCCTGTTGATCGAAGACCAGCAAAGCGGCGGCACGCTGTTCTATGCGCCAGGGCTGGGGCAGGTGAGCCCTGAGCTCCTGGCGATCATGCATCGGGCCGATTGCCTGCTGGTCGATGGCACGCTCTGGCGTGACGATGAAATGCGCGTGCGCGAAGTGGGCACAAAACTGGGTAGCGAGATGGGCCATCTTCACCAGAGCGGCCCGGGTGGCATGATCGAAGTACTCGATGGCATGTCGGCTTCCCGCAAGATCCTCATCCATATCAACAACACCAATCCGATCCTCGACGAGGATTCGCCCGAGCGCGCAGAGCTGGGCGAGCACGGGATTGAAGTGGCGTTCGATGGCATGAGCATCGAGCTGTAGCTCCGCCAAGCGCTACTCGGCTGGGTATCAGCGGTGGACTCTGCACTATCTGTTGCCGCTCAGCCCGCATCAACACCCTAAGGAAGCTCTTATGACTCTGCCAGCCATGACGCCCGCTGAATTCGAAGCGGCGCTACGCGCCAAGGGCGACTACTACCACATCCATCACCCGTTCCATCGCGCCATGTATGAAGGGCGCTCGACCCGCGAACAGATTCAGGGCTGGGTCGCGAATCGCTTCTATTACCAGGTCTGCATTCCGGTCAAAGATGCCGCAATCATGGCCAACTGCCCGGACCGTGACACCCGCCGCGAATGGGTCCAGCGCATCATCGACCACGATGGCGGCCCAGGCGAGGAGGGCGGTATCGAGGCTTGGCTGCGGCTCGCTGAATCCGTGGGGCTGGATCGCGAACAGGTGCTGTCACAGGAACTGGTGCTTCCCGGCGTGCGCTTCGCAGTGGATGCCTACGTCAACTTCGCCCGCCGCGCGGTCTGGCAGGAGGCGGCCAGCAGCTCGCTGACCGAGCTGTTCGCACCGACCATTCACCAGTCCCGACTGGATGCCTGGCCGCAGCACTACAGCTGGATCGATGCATCCGGTTACGACTATTTCCGCAAGCGCTTGAGCGAAGCGCGCCGCGACGTCGAGCATGGCCTGCGAATTACCTTGGAGCACTACAAGACCCGCGATGATCAGGAACGCATGCTGGAAATTCTTCAATTCAAGCTCGACGTTCTCTGGAGCATGCTCGACGCCATGAGCATGGCCTATGAACTGGATCGTCCGCCTTATCACACCGTGACCCGCGAGCGCGTCTGGCACAAGGGCATTACGTTCTGACTGGTTGTCTGAGCGACCTTTGATCGAGTGGCAGCAACGCTCGAATATCAAGCTTTAGGGTGGGCTTCAGCCCACCGTCCCGTACCGATGATGTTTCACTGGCGAGACAGAGGACCATGAGCAATATCCAACTGACCCAGATCCCAGTCTTTCGCCGCGGTTTCCGTTTTCAATGGGAGCCCGCGCAGAACTGCCACGTACTGCTATATCCCGAAGGCATGATCAAGCTGAACGAGAGTGCATCGGCCGTGCTGGGCGAAGTGGATGGTGCGCGGACGGTCGGCGCCATCGTCGCCGACTTGCAGGCCCGCTTTCCGGATGCCGAGGGTATCGAGGAAGACATCGTCGCATTCCTGGAGGTCGCCGTTGAACGGTTCTGGATCGAGCTTCGCTAAGCCGGGTTTCGAGCCCGGGCCGCCGCTCTGGCTGCTGGCCGAGCTGACCTATCGCTGCCCACTGCAGTGCCCCTATTGCTCGAACCCGCTGGATTTTGCCCGCAGCCATGACGAGCTGAGCACCGCCGAATGGATCGAGGTGTTCCGCCAGGCGCGGGAGCTGGGCGCCGCGCAACTGGGCTTTTCCGGGGGCGAACCCTTGGTTCGGCAAGATCTCGCAGAGCTGATCAAGGGCGCGCGGGACCTTGGCTACTACACCAACCTGATCACCTCCGGCATCGGCCTGACCGAAGAGAAGATCGGCTCGTTCGCCGATGCCGGGCTCGACCATATCCAGATCAGCTTTCAAGCCGCCGACGAAGAGGTGAACAACCTGCTCGCCGGGTCGAAGAAGGCTTTTGCGCAGAAGCTCGCCATGGCGCGGGCGGTCAAGGCGCACGGCTACCCGATGGTGCTCAACTTCGTTACCCATCGGCACAACATCGACAATATCGAGCGCATCATTGAACTCTGCCTGGAGCTGGAAGCCGACTTCGTGGAACTTGCCACCTGCCAGTTCTACGGCTGGGCCGAGCTCAATCGCGCCGGCCTGCTGCCAAGTAAGGCACAGCTGGTTCGGGCCGAGCGGATCACCAACGAGTGGCGCGACAAGCTTGCCGCTCAAAACCATCCCTGCAAGCTGATCTTCGTCACGCCTGACTATTATGAAGAGCGCCCCAAGGGCTGTATGAATGGCTGGGGCAACCTGTTCCTCGACATCACTCCGGACGGCACGGCCTTGCCTTGCCACAGCGCGCGTCAGCTGCCGATCAGCTTTCCCAACGTTCGCGAGCAGAGCATCGAGCAGATCTGGAAGCACTCGATGGGCTTCAACAAGTTTCGCGGTTTCGACTGGATGCCTGAGCCTTGTCAGTCCTGCGATGAAAAGGAAAAAGACTTCGGCGGCTGCCGTTGCCAGGCCTTCATGCTTACCGGCGATGCGACCAACGCAGACCCGGTTTGCAGCAAATCAGCGCATCACAGCAAGATTCTCGCCGCACGCACCGAGGCCGAACACTCGCCTCGCGGGCTGGATGAACTGACCTTTCGCAACGAGAAGGCATCGAAGTTGATCCTCAAGGTCTGATGGCGCAGCTTAGCTTCATATGACTGGCCGACCCGGAGTGATTGAATGACCAAGACTGAAACGCCATACGGCTTCTGGCCCAGTGACTGGACGGCAACAAAAGCTGCGTCTTCCAGCCGCGATTTTGCCGAGCTGCGCGCGGGGCACGATGGGTTGTTCTGGATTCAGTACGATCCGGCTGACGGGCGTTGCACGCTTTGGTATTGGCGCGAAGGTGTAGCGAGCTGCCTGACGCCTGCCGAGTTTTCTTTGCGCAGCCGGGTATACGAATACGGCGGTGGTGCGTTCTGCCTGACCGGAGACGGCGTTGCGTTCGTCAACGAGCAGGATCAGCAGATTTACCTTCAGAAATTGCCAGCTGCTGACGCGAGCCGTCCGGCAGCACTGACCGCACGTGCCGAATCACGCTATGGCGATCTGCAGTTCGACAGCCGCCGAAATGCGATTCTGGCGGTGGAGGAAACGCATACAAAGGACCGCGTCGATCATCGATTGGTGAGCGTTTCGCTAAGCGATGGCGAGCGTCTCGTGCTGGCCGAAGGAGCGGACTTCTATGCATCGCCGGCGCTCGACGCAACGGGTGAGCGTCTCGCCTGGATTGAGTGGCAGCGTCCGGAGCAGCCCTGGACGGCGACCAGCCTTTGGCTGGCCGAGTACAAAGGCGAAGGGCTCGGTCACGCCACATGCCTGGCCGGCGCGGACGGTGGCGAGTCGCTGCAGCAGCCACGCTTTGCTGAAGACGGCACCCTCTATTGCCTGAATGACCGCGACGGCTGGTGGCAGCCCTGGCAGATGAAGGGCATCGTGCTTGCGCCGATTAGCGACAGGGTCACCACCAAACGCTTCGATCACGCCCCAGCCCCCTGGCAGCTGGGTACTGTCAGCTTCCTGCCGGCTGGTCAGGGCTGTCTGCTGCTGACTCGCATGGTGGATGGTTATGGGTTACTGATCGAACAGGATGCGCAGGGCAAGGAGCGTCAGCTGGGAACCGAGTACAGCCGCTGCCGACAGCTCGCCGCAGACGCACGGCGCTATTACTGCATCGCTTCTTCGCCGATCCAGGCGCCTGCTGTGGTAGCAATAGACCGCACTAGCGGGGCGGTCGACGTGCTGGCTGGCGGTGAACAGCCGTTACCCGCGGAGGAACTGTCACGACCGCAACCTTTCGCCTTCGCCACGGGGAAAGGGGAGGTCGCTCACGCTTTCTTCTATCCGCCCAGCAACGCGCTATGCCGCGGCCTTGCCGATACGAAGCCACCGCTGGTGGTGTTCATGCATGGCGGGCCGACTTCCGCGAGCTATCCCGTCTTCGATCCGCGCATCCAGTATTGGACCCAACGCGGCTTTGCCGTTGCCGACATCAACTACCGCGGCAGCAGCGGCTTTGGTCGTGCCTACCGACAGCGGCTGCGATTCGAGTGGGGGGTTGTCGACGTGGAGGACGCCTGTGCGGCTGTGCAGTCATTGGCCATGCGCGGCCAGATCGACGCCGCAAGAACCTTCATCCGCGGCTCTAGCGCGGGCGGCTACAGCGCGCTTTGTGCGTTGGCAACCGACTCCGGCCTTACCGGTGGCGCCAGCCTTTACGGAGTCAGTGACCCATTGGCGTTGCGCCGCGTTACCCACAAATTCGAGGCAGACTATCTGGACTGGCTGATCGGCGATCCGGAAGCAGATGCCGAGCGCTTCCGTGTCCGCACGCCTCTGAACAATGCATCGTCGATCCGCGTGCCGGTGATCTTTTTCCAGGGCGGTCAAGATGTGGTGGTTCTGCCGGAACAAACCGAGTCCATGGTCAAGGCATTGAAGGAGCAGGGCGTCGAGGTGGAGTATCAGCTCTATCCCGACGAGCGCCACGGCTTTCGGCAGGCCGCCAACCTGGCGGACGCTCTCGAGAAGGAGTGCGCGTTCTACCAGCGTTTGCTGGTTTAGCCATCGCGCGCCGTTTCCCGTTGCATAGAAACGGGGCAACGAGCATAAGAGGACGGGTGGATGCGCCGTTTTGCCAATTGCTTTGGTCGCCGAAAGCAGTAGGCTGCACACCGGTAACAAATAATAACGATAGGCCGTTGTATGAGCCCAAACCTTAGCCTGCAGCGCAAGTTCGTCTCGCCGGAGATCGTCTTCGGTGCGGGGTGCCGTCACAGTGCTGGAAACTACGCAAAAAATTTCGGTGCCCGCAAAGTTTTGCTGGTGTCCGACCCGGGCGTCGTAGCTGCCGGTTGGGTCGCGGATATTCAAGCCAGCCTGACCAGTCAGGATATCGATTACCACCTGTTTACCCAGGTATCGGCCAACCCTCGCGCCGAGGAAGTGATGATCGGGGCAGAGGTCTACCGCAACGAGGGCTGCAACGTCATCGTCGCGGTAGGCGGCGGCAGCCCGATGGACTGCGCCAAGGGCATCGGTATCGCGGTTGCGCATGGTCGCAACATCATCGAGTTCGAAGGCGTCGATACGTTGAGGGTGCCGAGCCCGCCGTTGATTCTGATTCCGACGACCGCCGGTACCTCGGCCGACGTGTCGCAGTTCGTGATCATCTCCAATCAGCAGGAGCGGATGAAGTTTTCCATCGTCAGCAAAGGCGCCGTACCGGATGTCTCGCTGATCGATCCGGAAACCACGCTCAGCATGGATCCGTTCCTGTCAGCCTGTACGGGTATCGACGCGCTGGTGCATGCCATCGAAGCCTTCGTCTCTACCGGCAACGGCCCGCTGACAGACCCTCATGCACTTGAGGCCATGCGCCTGATCAATGGCCATCTGGTGCAGATGATTGCCGATCCGTCGGATATCAAGCTTCGCGAGAAGATCATGCTCGGCAGCATGCAGGCCGGCCTAGCCTTTTCCAACGCCATTCTGGGTGCTGTGCACGCGATGTCCCATAGTCTCGGAGGATATCTGGACCTCCCGCACGGGCTATGCAATGCGGTGCTGGTCGAGCACGTTGTGGCATTCAACTACGACTCCGCGCCGGATCGCTTCAAGATCGTCGCCGAAACCCTCGGGATCGACAGTCGTGGTTTGAATCATCGACAGATCCGCGAACGGCTCATGCAGCATCTGATCAGCCTCAAGCAGGCCATTGGTTTCAGCGAGACACTGAGCCTGCATGGAGTCAATATTTCCGACATTCCATTCCTGTCCCAGCATGCGATGCAGGACCCTTGCATCCTCACCAACCCCCGCTCCTCGACCCAACGCGACGTCGAAGTGGTTTATGCCGAAGCACTCTGAGCAAAATGATGCACTCGCCGGCCTGCTCGGCCTCGGGACCTACTCGGCCCGCAAGAGTCACTACCCGGAACTGGTCGCGCGTCTCGAAGAGCTGGAAGCCGAGCGCAACCGCTATAAATGGCTGTTCGAGCACGCGGTGCACGGCATTTTTCAGGCCAGCCTGCAGGAAGGTATCCGCGCAGCCAATCCTGCGCTGGCGCGGATGCTCGGTTATGAGGATCCATCCGAGGCGCTTTGGCGACTCACCGATCTTTCGCATCATCTGTTCATCGGGGGCGAGGACGAGCTGCGGCAGATCCGCCATACGCTGAGCAGCCAACAGGGCCTGTTCGGCTACGAGACCCGCCTGCGTCGCAAGGACGGCAGCGCCATCGACGTCATGATGAACCTCCTCCTCAAACCGGACGAAGAAGGCTTGGTTGAAGGCTTCGTCGCTGACATCACCGAGCGCAAGCTCGCCCAGCGGCGTCTGTTGCAGCTCAACGAGCAGCTTGAGCAGCGGGTGACCGGACGCACGCTGGAATTGCGCAAGGCGCGCGATGCCGCGGAGGCCGCCAATCACAGCAAGGACAAGTACCTGGCCGCGGCCAGCCATGACCTTTTGCAGCCGCTGAACGCGGCGCGGTTGCTGATCTCCACCCTACGTGAGCGGGGGCTCCCGGACAGCGAGCGAAACCTGGTCGAACGGGCTCATCAGGCGCTCGAAGGAGCCGAGGACCTGCTTACCGATCTGCTGGATATTTCCAAGCTGGATCAGCAGGCAATAAAGCCTGACATCGATGTGTACCGACTCGATGAAGTGCTGCTGCCGCTGGTCTCCGAGTTTCAATCAGTGGCCGACGCGGCGGGGCTCGGCTTCGAGCATTACATTCCGGCATACGCACTACGCACTGACTTCCGGCTGCTGACGCGGATTCTGCGCAACTTCCTCAGCAATGCTTGCCGATACACGGACAAGGGGCGGGTGCTGTTGGGCGCACGCAAGCGTGGCGACCGCCTGCGCATCGAGGTGTGGGACACCGGCCGTGGCATCGAGGCGGATCAGATCACGTCGATCTTTCTCGAGTTCAATCAGCTGGGTGTCAAACGCGCAGCCGAGCGAGCGGGAGTCGGATTGGGCCTGGCAATCGTCGATCGCATCGCCTCCATGTTGGATTACCGCGTACAGGTGCGTTCACAACCGGGCCGTGGTTCGGTGTTCAGCATCGACGTGCCGCTGGCGGATAACCCTGTAGCGTCGCCAACCGAGGCGCCTTTGATGGTGCCCGTGCTGGGCGACCCGCTCCCAGGCCGGCGGTTGCTGGTGTTGGATAACGAGCTGAGCATTCTGCACAGCATGGCTGCATTGCTCGAACAGTGGGGCTGCGAGGTCGTGACAGCGACGGATGAGGCGGCCGCGCTGAGGGTGCTCGATGGCGTCCCGCCCGAAGTGATCCTCGCCGATTACCATCTTGATCAGGGCGTGACGGGTTGGGAGGTGGCGACCTCGCTGTGTGCCCATTTCGGACAACCGATCCCGGTCGTGATGGTTACGGCCGACCGCAGCGACCAGTGCCGCCGCCAGTTGCAGGGCCTCGGCGTGCCGGTATTGAACAAGCCGGTCAAGGCCGGGAAGATGCGTTCGGTCCTGAGTCACTTGCTGGCTGATACACCTGAGCGTCCGGACTTTTGAAAAAACGATCCAGATCAATTATTCGTGCCCGACTCAGCGCATAAACTCGCGTTATGAAACATCGCCTCCGTCTTGTTTTCGCTCTGTTGATCAGCTTGATGCTTCCCATAAACGGGATGGCAGCGTTACAGCTGGCTTCGGCGCAGTGCGCGATGGGCGAGTTGGGTATGGCGCATGGCGCATCCGACGTGCATGAAGTGCATGACAACTCGCGCGTTGAGAGCCCCCACCCACCCCAGAACGTGCATGACGATAACGGCGTGCTCTGCGCCGATGGGCAGCAATGCCAGACTGCTAGCCTGCTACTGCCCCAGTTCAACAAGCCGCCTGTTTCCGGCCCTGAACTGAATCTCGCCACCTACGTGTCCAACCATACGCCAACGCCCACGGGCGACAGCCACTGGCGCCCCCCACGCTTCTGATTCCTTGCTGACCTGAGCAGCCTTTCACCCTCGTGAAGTGATGGGCTCAAGACACGTGCTTTTGGCACGTACGCTCCAAAGGAATCGTAATCATGAAATCCCGATACCCTCGCACCCGCCTGCTCGGCGCGGCGGTGTGCTGCTGCGTCATGCTGGTGCCCATATCGGCTGCTGCGCTGACCTTCGAAAACGCATTGCAGCTCGCTGAGCGTCAATCACCTTCGCTTCAGGCCGAAGCATCAAAACTGATCGCTGCGAAGCAGAGCGCGACGCCTGCCGGTGAGCTGCCGGATCCGAAATTGCTGTTGGGGCTGCAGAACCTTCCCATCGACGGAGACGCCGCCTGGCGTCCTGGGGAGGACGGGATGACCATGCAGATGATCGGCCTGATGCAAGAGGTTCCAAACCGCGACAAGCGTGAAGCGCGTGTCGAGCTGGCTCAGGCGGGTATCAGTCGTGCGGAGGCCGAACGCCACATCGAAGCGCTGAAGGTGCGGCAGGCGACCGCGCAGGCCTGGATTGCGACCCACACCGTCGAGCGCAAGCAGTATCTGCTCAGGACGCTGTACGACGAAAACCGCCTGCTCGCTGAAACGGTGCAGGCGAAGATCGCTGGTGGTCGCGGACAAGTCGCTGACGTTGTCATTCCCCGTCAAGAGGCGGCGTTGCTGGCTGAGCGTGAGGACGAGCTGATCCAATTGCGCAGCCAGGCGCGGGCATCACTGACACGATGGATTGGCGAAGCCGGGCAGCAACCACTGAGCGGCAACCTGCCCGGTTGGTCGGTGGACGGGCAGGCCATGCTCTCCAGTGTGCAGGCACACCCCGAGATTGCTGCCTACGCACCGAAGCTGCGCGAGGCTCAGGCGCGTATCGGCGAAGCGACTGCCGAGACGAAGCCGGACTGGAGTTGGGAGGTCGACTATCTCAAGCGTGGCCGTGAATACGGCGACATGATCAACCTCACCTTCAGTTTTGATCTGCCGATCTTTCAGCGCTCGCGGCAGAGCCCGCGCATCGCCGCCAGACATGCGCAGCTCAACCAGCTGGAAGCCGAGCGCGAAGCCAGTCAGCGAGCCTTTGCCGAACAGCTTTCCGTCGAACTGGCTGAGTTGCAGAGGATTCAGCGTGCCTTAACACGCACGGTCGAGACCTTTTTACCGCTGGCTCAGGAGCGAGCGGACCTCGCACTGGCCGGCTACAGGGCTGGGACCAGTGAGTTGGATACCGTGCTCGACGCGCGTCGAGAGCTGATCGAAACCCGCCTGAAACAGATTGACCTGGAAGGCCTGCACGCCATCGCGGCTGCACGGTTGCATTTCGCCTACGGAGACGCCCAATGAGCCGAGCATCAGTGAAGATAATCACGGCGGCCGGTGTGGCTGCCGTTTTGGGTTTGGCCGGTGGCTATTGGCTGGCGCAAACAAACTCAACGGCGCTGCCAGCGGACTCGGCTAAACCGGGCCCAACGCAGACAGAGCGAACAGTACTCTATTGGTATGACCCAATGGTGCCGCAGCACAAGTTCGACAAGCCCGGCAAATCGCCCTTTATGGATATGCAGCTGGTTCCGCGCTACGCCGACGAGGGCGGCAGTTCAGCAAGCATCAGCATCGACCCGGCCGTCACGCAGAACCTCGGCGTGCGGCTGGCAACGGTGAGTCGAGGTTCGATCGCGAGACAGGTCGAGGCGGTTGGTGTGCTCGGCTATAACGAGCGCGATGTGGCTCGGGTGCAGGCCAGAGCGGCAGGGTTCGTCGAGCGTGTCTATCAACTGGCCCCGGGCGATATTGTGGAGAAGGGCGCGCCGCTGGTGGATTTGCTGATACCCGAGTGGGCAGCAGCGCAGGAAGAATATCTGGCGTTACGCCGGATTGGCGATCCGCATTTACTAAAAGGCGCACGCCAACGTTTGCACCTCGCTGGGATGCCGGCGGATATCGTGCGCCAGCTGGAGCGCACTGCACGGGTGCATACGCACCTGACGATCAGAGCGCCCATCGGTGGTGTTCTGCAGGCGTTGGATATTCGTGAGGGCATGAGCGTCGCATCTGGCGCTTCGTTGGCGTTGATCAACGGGCTGGACAGCGTCTGGCTCGAAATCGCGGTCCCTGAAGCACAGGGCGGCGCGATACACGTCGGTCAGGAGGCCACCGCACAGCTCCCGGCACTGCCAGGCGAAACGGTTAGCGGCCGCGTAACGGCGATACTTCCTGAAGCAACCGCCGCCAGTCGCACCCTGCGTGTTCGGGTTGAATTGCCTAATCCGGACGGCCAGCTTCGTCCCGGGTTGACGGCGCGGGTAACTGTAGCGGATGCGGCTGCAGAGCCGGTGCTGCTGGTTCCAAGCGAAGCCGTAATCCGCACCGGCAAACGTGCCTTGGTGATGGTTGCGGACACAGGTGGTCGTTACCGGCCGGTCGAAGTCCGGCTTGGCGCTGACAGTGGCCGTCAGACAGCCATCCTTCAAGGCTTGGAAGAAGGTCAACAGGTAGTTGCGTCCGGTCAGTTTCTGATCGATTCAGAAGCCAGCTTGCGCGGCATTACCGCCGCCGTCACGGAGGAACTCCAGAACCCGGATCAAGCCAGCATGGCTCGGGCACTGCATGAGTCGGAAGGTCGTATCGTCGAACTTGATGAGCAGCGGGTGAAGATCGCCCATGGTCCATTTCATACCCTGGGAATGCCAGGCATGACGATGCGTTTCGATTTGGAAAACGCACATCTGCTGCACGGTATTACTGAAGGCGACCGGGTGAGGTTCGCAGTACGCGAGACCGACAACGGTCTGGTCATCGAACAGCTCAGCAAGCAGGAGCACCAGCCATGATTGCCGCGCTGATACGCTGGTCCGTGGTTAACCGTTTTCTGGTGTTGCTGGCGACCCTGCTGATCACCGCAGTCGGCATCTGGTCAGTGATCACCACGCCGATTGATGCGCTGCCGGACCTGTCCGATGTGCAAGTGATCATTCGCACGCCTTATCCAGGCCAGGCGCCGCAGATTGTTGAAAATCAGGTCACCTATCCGCTAACCACCACCATGCTTTCGGTACCGGGTGCGAAGACGGTTCGCGGTTATTCATTCTTCGGTGACAGCTATGTCTATGTGCTGTTCGAAGACGGCACGGACCTGTACTGGGCACGCTCGCGGGTGCTGGAGTACCTCAGCCAGGTGCAGAGTCGCCTGCCGACCAGTGCCAAGCCGTCGCTCGGCCCGGATGCCACCGGCGTCGGCTGGATCTACCAATACGCGCTGGTCGATCGCAGCGGCAATCACGACCTGGCGCAGCTGCGTAGCCTGCAGGACTGGTTTCTCAAGTACGAACTAATCACGCTGCCCAACGTGGCCGAGGTTGCGACCATCGGCGGAATGGTCAAGCAATATCAGGTGGTGCTCGATCCGCTGAAAATGGCCAGCCTTGGTATCACTCAGGCGCAGGTCAACGAAGCCATCGGCCGAGCCAATCAGGAAACCGGCGGCGCGGTGTTGGAACTGGCGGAAACCGAATACATGGTGCGTGCCTCTGGCTATCTGAAGACCCTGGATGACTTTCGCAACATTCCCTTGCAGCTCAGTGCTGCCGGCGTTCCGGTGACGCTGGGGGAGGTGGCGCATATCCAGCTTGGCCCGGAAATGCGACGGGGCATAGCCGAACTCGACGGGGAGGGTGAGACCGTTGGCGGTGTGGTGATCCTGCGCAGTGGAAAGAATGCCCGCGAAACCCTCACAGCCATCCACGCCAAGCTCGATTCGTTGCGCAAGAGCCTGCCAAAGGGCGTCGAGATCCTCACCACCTACGATCGCAGCCAGCTCATTGACCGCGCAGTAGAGAACCTCAGCTTCAAGCTTCTGGAAGAATTCATCGTCGTTGCACTGGTGTGCGGGCTGTTCCTCTGGCATTTGCGCTCGTCGTTGGTGGCGATCGTTTCCCTGCCGATCGGGGTACTGATCGCGTTCGCCGTGATGCGCTACCAGGGCATCAACGCCAACATCATGTCCCTGGGCGGCATTGCAATTGCGATTGGCGCGATGGTCGACGCCGCCGTGGTAATGATCGAGAACGCCCACAAGAAGGCTGAAGCCTGGCGCCATGCGAATCCGGGGAAGGTTCTCGACGGCGACGAACATTGGCGAGTGATGACCACAGCCGCGCAGGAAGTCGGTCCTGCGCTGTTCTTCTGCCTGTTGATCATCACACTGTCGTTCATTCCGGTGTTTACGCTCGAAGCGCAGGAGGGGAGGCTGTTCGGCCCGCTGGCATTCACCAAGACCTATGCCATGGCTGCTGCGGCAGGGCTCTCCGTCACGCTGGTCCCAGTACTCATGGGTTACTGGATTCGTGGAAAACTGCCAGACGAATCGCGCAATCCCCTCAACCGCGGGCTGATCCGCATCTATCGGCCTGCCCTGGACGCGGTGCTCGATCATCCAAAGGCCACCATCGCCGTCGCGCTACTGGTCCTTGCCACGACCTTGTGGCCTATGTCGCGCCTCGGCGGTGAGTTCCTGCCGCCGATGGACGAGGGCGATCTGCTCTACATGCCGTCAGCGCTGCCGGGGCTTTCGGCGCAAAAGGCCTCGCAGCTGTTGCAGCAGACGGATCGAATGATCCGCAGCGTGCCGGAGGTAGCCCGGGTGTTCGGCAAGGCTGGTCGCGCCGAATCCGCCACCGATCCGGCGCCGCTGGAAATGTTTGAAACCACCATCCAGTTCAAGCCGCGAGATCAGTGGCGCGCTGGAATGACACCCGAAAAGCTGGTGGACGAGCTAGACCGCGCCGTGCAAGTGCCAGGCTTGACCAATATCTGGATCCCGCCGATCCGCAACCGTATCGACATGCTCGCGACCGGCATCAAGAGCCCGATCGGGGTAAAGATTGCCGGGGCCAATCTGGAGGAAATCGACCGCGTCAGCCAGCAGGTCGAAGCGGTCGCCAAGACGGTGCCAGGCGTCAGCTCGGCACTGGCCGAGCGGCTGGTCGGCGGACGCTACATCGACATCGACATCGACCGTCAGGATGCTGCTCGCTATGGGCTGAATATTGCGGATGTTCAATCCATCGTGGCCAGTGCCATCGGCGGGGAGACCATTGGCGAGACGGTAGAAGGGCTCGCGCGCTATCCCATCAGCGTGCGTTATCCCCGGGAGTGGCGAGATTCACCGCAGGCGCTTGAGCACTTGCCGATCCTCACGCCTTTGGGTAGCCAGATCACATTAAGTAGCGTGGCGCGGGTAGCGGTCAGCGACGGTCCGCCGATGTTGCGCAGCGAAAATGCACGGCTCACCGGCTGGGTATACATCGACGTGCGCGGTCGCGACATTGCCTCGGTGGTGGCCGACCTGCGCGACGAGGTTAACGCCAACGTTCCTTTGCTGCCGGGGATGAGCCTCAGCTACTCCGGCCAGTTCGAGTACCTGGAGCGCGCCAACGCCCGACTCAAACTGGTGGTGCCCGCTACGCTGTTGATCATCTTCGTGCTGCTGTACCTGACGTTCAGCCGTTTCGATGAAGCGCTGCTGATCATGCTGACGCTGCCGTTCGCCCTTACGGGTGGCGTGTGGTTCCTCTACCTGATGGGCTTCAACCTTTCGGTCGCGACCGGCGTCGGCTTCATTGCTTTGGCGGGCGTGGCCGCAGAGTTCGGCGTGATCATGCTGCTCTATCTGAAAAATGCATGGTTCGATGAGCAGAAGGCCGGACGGGCCGATGAGGCTGGATTGTGCTCGGCTATACGTGAAGGTGCGGTTCAACGGGTGCGGCCCAAAGCGATGACCGTCGCCGTGATTGTCGCCGGCCTGCTTCCCATCTTTTGGGGCAGCGGCACCGGCAGCGAAGTGATGAGCCGCATCGCCGCGCCGATGGTGGGCGGCATGCTCAGCGCGCCATTGTTATCGCTGTTCGTGATTCCGGCGGCGTATCGACTTATGCGGCGCCGCTCTCTGGCTGGCGCAGGGAAATTACGCGGGGAATCGGAGGGTAGCGGCAGCTGATCTAGTTGGCCGGCGATGCCTGCGTGAGGGGCATTCATGGCGCCAACACCTGAGCGCCGCCCCCCTGACAGAGCGAAGACACCGTTTGCGGCACTCCCGTACCAGCAGTCAGCAAGGCAGTGAAACGATCAACTTGGGTGCATCTATCCAGCCTGGAAACCCAGGAGCAACAGGGAGTACCCGACAGCGCCAAGCAGAAAGGCGCTGAAACGGCTGTCCCGTTCCTCCGGCAATTCCTCTTTCAGCACGTTAAGGATGATCGAGCCCCCCACAAACGCGGTCAGTGCCGAGACGGCAAGCTCGGAGACTTCAATAAAAAGCCCCAAGGCCCACCCAGCAAGAGGCGTCATCGCGAGCAACCATCGCCCCCGACGCCTGAACAGGTCCTTGTGATCATTTTGAAGCGCGAAATCGTTGACCAGAAAATGCAGGCTCATGGCGATGCAGTACAGCACAAGGGTGCTGAGACCGTTATTCTCGCCATGCACCAGTAGATAGCCGATGAGCCCGTTGTAGATGGCGAAGGCGGCGATATGTAGCCAGAACACTCCGGCGTGCGACTCCTGATGCTCAGGCAGCTCGCGGCGGTGTTTCTTGATCAGTCGTTCAAGGCCATAGAACGCGGCCAGTCCGAGCAGAGCCAAGAGATAAACGTGATGTTCCAGATAGCTCAGCAACCAGATGTCACTACCGTCCATCACTTCCTGGCCTCTTGCGAGTTCAGGAAGCAGATGCACGAAAACATAGGCCACAGAGACGCCACCAGCAGTGGAGAGCCATCCACTGCGCGGTATGCGGCCGAGGTTTCGCAGCCGTCCCGCAAATACGTGAACAGCAGCAAACACAAGGGCTGCGATTAAACTGACTAACAAGAGCGGTACCATTGATTGGGGACTATGTTGATCAATGAGTCAGACTTGCATTGAGGCTGTGCCGTTCATACGAAATGCCAGGCATTGCCGGTGCGCTTGATGTCACATGGCCAGCTTTAGACGTATGGTCTGGGTAAGGCGCTGAGTTTTTGTTAGAGTTCGCCGCTTATTGAAGCGAGCAGCCAGCCAGCTTTGAATTTGCACAAAAGAGGTGTCTGCTTGATTAGGGTGCTGGTGGTCGATGACCACGATCTGGTACGCACAGGCATATCCCGAATGCTCGCCGACATCGATGGCCTGCAGGTTATCGGTCAGGCGGAATCCGGCGAGTCCGCGATCAAGAAGTCGCGTGAACTGAAGCCGGACGTCGTGCTGATGGACGTCAAAATGCCAGGAATCGGGGGCCTCGAAGCGACCCGCAAACTCCTGCGCAGTCACCCTGACATCAAGGTCATTGCGGTCACGATCTGCGAAGAAGATCCGTTCCCGACTCGCCTCCTGCAGGCGGGCGCCGCCGGATACCTGACCAAGGGGGCTGCCCTCGATGAAATGGTTCAGGCAATCCGCATGGTTTTCGCCGGGCAGCGTTATATCAGCCCGCAGATCGCGCAGCAGCTGGCGTTGAAATCATTCCAGCCCAAGGTTAATGGCTCACCTTTCGATCTGCTGTCCGAGCGCGAGATCCAGATTGCATTGATGATCGCCAACTGCCAGAAGGTCCAGACGATCTCTGACAAGCTGTGCCTGTCGCCGAAGACCGTCAATACTTACCGTTACCGTATTTACGAGAAACTCTCGGTCAGCAGCGACGTGGAGCTGGCGCTACTGGCGGTACGCCACGGCATGGTCGACACCATCAATTGATGAGCGGCTTCGACTCCTCTGCATTTCTTGCTTCCTGTAGCGGGCGACCCGGTGTCTACCGGATGTTCGACGCCGATGCCAAGCTGCTGTATGTCGGCAAGGCGAAGAACCTCAAGAAGCGACTGGCGAGTTACTTCCGCAAGGTCGGGCAGGCGCCGAAGACCGCAGCATTGGTGGCCAGGATCGCGCAGGTCGAGACCACCATCACAGCCAATGAAACCGAAGCATTGTTGCTTGAGCAAACGCTCATCAAGCAATGGCGCCCGCCCTACAACATCCTGCTGCGCGACGATAAGTCATACCCTTATGTGTTTCTTTCGAGCGGTGACTTTCCACGGCTCAGCATTCACCGTGGCGCGAAGAAAGGTCAGGGGCGCTACTTCGGCCCGTATCCCAGCGCCGGAGCGATTCGAGAGAGCCTGAGCCTTCTGCAGAAAGCCTTCTTTGTGCGCCAGTGCGAGGACAGCTACTACCGCAATCGCACCCGACCCTGCTTGCAGTACCAGATCAAGCGCTGCAAGGCGCCGTGCGTCAACCTGGTCAGTGCCGAGGAATACGCCGAAGACGTTCGTCACTCGGTGATGTTTCTGGAAGGCCGTAGCAATGCGCTAGCCGAAGAGCTTTCGAAAAACATGGAAAAGGCCGCGATGGCGCTCGATTTCGAGCGCGCTGCGGAGATTCGCGACCAGATCGGCATCCTGCGCCGGGTACAGGACCAGCAAAGCATGGAGGGCGGCACCGGCAACGTCGATATCGTCGCGGCGGTGGTGAGCCCCGGTGGTGCTTGCGTCCATCTGATCAGCGTGCGCAGCGGACGGGTGCTAGGCAGCAAGAATTTCTTCCCACAGGTCGCCATCGAAGAAAGCGTCAGCGACGTGCTTCAGGCGTTCCTTGAGCAGTACTACCTCAGCTCGGTCGAGCGCGAGTTGCCTGCCGAACTGATCGTCAATGCGGTCCATGAAGATTTCGAAACGTTGATCAGTGCCATTGACGAGCTGCGCGACGTCGAGCTGACGATCACGCATCGTGTCCGCGGTACCCGTGCACGTTGGCAGCAGCTTGCGCTCACCAACGCAGAACAGGCCATGGGGGCGCGATTGGCGAACAGGCAACATCTCGCCGCACGCTTCCAGGCCTTGGCCGAGGCGCTCCATCTGGATGAGATTCCGACTCGCCTCGAATGCTTCGATATCAGCCATTCAAGTGGCGAGGCCACGGTTGCCTCTTGCGTGGTGTTTGGACCGGAAGGACCATTGAAGTCCGATTACCGCCGTTACAACATCGAGGGCGTGACTGCAGGCGACGATTACGCAGCGATGCACCAGGCACTTTCACGACGCTTCAAGAAGGCTGCCGACGGGGAGGGCAAGCTTCCGGGCATCCTGTTGGTAGACGGCGGCAAGGGGCAGTTGAACATGGCTCGCGACGTGATGCAGGAGCTCGCAGTCCCCGAATTGATTCTGTTGGGCGTGGCCAAGGGCGTTACGCGCAAGCCCGGCCTGGAGACCCTGTATCTGAACGACGCAGCGCATGAGTTCACGCTTCCGGGCGATTCACCGGCGCTGCACCTGATTCAGCAGGTGCGCGACGAGGCGCACCGTTTCGCCATTACCGGTCACCGTGCACGACGAGGAAAAGCCAGGACTACCTCGACGCTGGAAGGCGTCCCGGGCATCGGCCCGAAGCGCCGTCGCGAACTGCTCAAGCACTTTGGCGGTCTTCAAGAACTCTGCCGCGCGAGTCTCGATGAAATCGCCAAGGCGCCTGGGATCAGTAAAAAGCTTGCGGAGTTGATTTATGCCACTCTGCACAGTGAGTAGAATCACCTCCTAAATCCGCGGACAGTGGTATCGATGAACATTCCAAACATTCTTACCGTGCTACGCGTACTGCTGATACCGATCATCATTCTGCTGTTCTACTTACCCTTCCAATGGAGCTACCTGGCCGCAAGCGCGGTATTCACCATCGCCGCTATAACTGACTGGCTGGATGGTTATCTGGCTCGTAAGCTCCAGCAAAGCACGCCATTTGGCGCTTTTCTCGATCCGGTCGCGGACAAGCTCATGGTGGCTGTGGCGCTCGTATTGCTGGTCGAAGAGCATGCGAATCTTTGGCTGACGCTGCCAGCCGCGATCATCATTGGGCGGGAGATCGTTATATCCGCACTGCGCGAATGGATGGCCGAGTTGGGCGCGCGCGCGCATGTGGCGGTATCCAGCCTGGGTAAGTGGAAGACGGCCGCACAGATGGTCGCGCTCATCATTCTTCTGGCCAACCCACCGCTCGCAACCATATGGGTAGGGCTCGGTTACAGCTTGTTGATCGTCGCTGCCGCCCTGACGTTATGGTCGATGGTCAATTACCTTATGGCTGCATGGCCTCACCTCAGTCCTACCGAAAAGAAATAAAAAACTTTTTTAATCAAAGGCTTGACGGGGCGTGCTGAAACTATAAAATGGCGCCCGTCACCAAGACGATGCGGGAATAGCTCAGTTGGTAGAGCACGACCTTGCCAAGGTCGGGGTCGCGAGTTCGAGTCTCGTTTCCCGCTCCAGTTTGTTGACGATAGCGCCGCGACATGCGGCGTTGTCGTTTGAGGCCGGTTGGCAGAGTGGTTATGCAGCGGATTGCAAATCCGTGTACGCCGGTTCGATTCCGACATCGGCCTCCATTAAATGAAGAAACCGTAAACGAAAGTTTGCGGTTTTTTTATGCCTGCAATTCAGCGGTCAAATATGTGTTTGGTGTCTTGCAGTCGAAATGGCCGTTCGCCCGCAAGAATGAACTGACTGACAAGCCGCGCAGCCTCAATAGGGTCGATTCCATTGAGGAGCACTGAATGTCGGACGTCATGAGTTATCTGGCGATAGCGGTCGCGGTAGCAGTTATTGCGCTGGATCTGCTGGCAATCATCAGCGTGTTCAAGAGCGATAGAACCGTCGGATCGAAAGCGCTGTGGGCTTTGGGGATTGCCTTGTTCCCAATTCTGGGTCTGGTGTTCTGGCTCATCGTCGGGTTACGACGCCGACACTGAGCGTCAGCTGTCTTCTAAGCAGCTCCGACGAAACCCTGTTCAGCGTGCAACGGCCGCCGTACTGCCTCGAATCACCAGCTGATGAGGAAGTACCAGGTGAGCAGTCTCCAGTGGCTGATGCGCGAACTGCGCGACGAGCATTTCGACTGCGTATCGCCCGAATGCTTCTGCAGGCTGAGCAATGGTCGTCAGCGGCGGGTCACAGAAGGCCGCGAACGGGATGTCATCGAAACCGGCGACCGAAATGTCCTGCGGCACACCCAGGCCCGCCTCGCGAATGCGCTTGATAGCGCCAATCGCCATCTCATCGTTTTCACAGAAGATTGCAGTCGGTCGCTCGATATTGCCGAGCAACTGGCCGGCCGCATCGTAGCCGGACTGAAGGGTGAAATTACCGCGGCAGAGCAGTGTGGGGTCAGGTGCTACGCCCGCTTGCCTCAATGCGTCTTCATAGCCGGCGATACGCTCACGGGTCAGCGGGCTACCTTGCGGACCCTTGATCAGTCCGATCCGTCGATGGCCTAGGCCAAGCAAGTGCTCGGTCATCTCATGGGCAGCAGCGCGGTTATCGAGCCGTAACGTTGGGCAGGGCGGGACATCCAGAATTTCACAGGCGTTGACCATGGGCGGGAGCCCTTCGCCTTGAGGACCTGAACTGCTGAATGGGTCGAATGCGCGCAGCTGAATCAGGCCATCGGCCTGGTGTGCACGCACCAGTTCGGCATAGGCGATTTCCACTTCCTCACGGCCAAGGGTGTCGCACAACAGCACGCGGTAGTCGATCGCCTGCGCGGCTTCCTGGATACCGCTGATTACCCGAGCGAAGAACACATTGGCTATCACCGGGACCAAGACCACCAGATTGCGGGTCTTGCGCGAGCGGAACTGCACCGCCATGAGGTTAGGGCGGTAGCCCGCCTGCTCGACTGCGGCAAGCACGCGATCCCGTGTCAGCGGGGACACGCGCTCCGGCATTTTCAACGTTCGCGATACCGTGGCCACCGACACGCCTGCCAGCTCGGCCACTTTGCGTATGTTTGACATAGATCCTCGGTTCAAATCATTCACGCAGCTCATTCCGCCTAGCCTAACCCAGCGAAGCGGGCGCGGGAGCAATCACACAACACATGCTCACTGATCTGGTTCTTCATCAATGATCGCTGAGTTGTCGACGTCCTCAAACGCCGAGACCGTGGCTTGACACCTCAGAAAGCACTGCTAGGTTGAATCGATGTAACCGGTTACATCGATTTTCAGGAGTAGTTATGGATTTGCGAGCGGCAACAAAAGCGAGGGTACGGGCAGGCCTTGTCGGTGGCGGCGAAGGAGCCTTCATCGGGCAGGTGCATCTTCAGGCCATGCGCCTGGATGGACGCTTCGAACTCGTTTGTGGCGCATTCAGCCGCAACCCGGAAAACAACAGGCGAACCGCTTCTGCACTGCACCTCGACCTGGAACGCTGCTATGACTCCTGGGAACAACTGCTGGCCGGCGAGGCTGCGCGGCCCTGCGATGAACGTCTGGAGTTGCTCGTCATCGTTACGCCGAATCACCTCCACGCGCCCATCGCCAAGGCTGCGCTTGAGTCCGGCTTTCATGTGTTCTCGGAAAAGCCGGCCGCACTGTCGCTCGCCGACACCCACGACCTTGCTGTGTCCCTAGCCAGGAGTGCTTGCCAGTACGGGCTGGCGCATACCTACCAGGGTTATCCGATGGTCTGGCAGGCGCAGCACATGGTGGCAACGGGTGCGCTCGGACGACTACGGAAAATCTACGTCGAGTATCCGCAAGGCTGGCTAAGCGAAGATCAGGCCGGGCAGGGCAACAAGCAGGCTGCCTGGCGTGGCGATCCATCAGTGGCCGGGCCGAGTGGTTGCATGGGTGACATCGGCGTGCACGCGTTCAACCTTGCAGAGTTCGTCAGTGGGCAACGGATCGGCCAGCTGTGCGCGGACCTCGGTGTGCATGTCGAGGGGCGCCAGCTCGATGACGACGGCGCCGTGCTGTTTCGCACCGATGCCGGTGCAAGCGGCGTGTTGATTGCCAGTCAGATCTGCAGCGGAGAAGAAAACGCGTTGACCTTGCGCCTGTACGGCGAGCGTGGCGGCTTGGAATGGCGGCAGCAGGATCCGGGCTCACTGCATTACCGCAGAATCGACGGGCCAGTCCAGACGCTACGAGCCGGCACTGATCAATCCTGGCTATGCGAAGCAGCCTTGAAGCGCATCCGTCTGCCCGCAGGGCATCCAGAGGGTTACATCGAAGCAATGGCCAATCTCTACACCGATCAGGCTTCAAGTATCCGTGATGGGCATCCATCGACTATTCCCGGTATCGATGCCGCGCTTCGGGGCATGTCTTTCATCGAAACGGTGCTAGCGAGCCAGCGCAGCGACAGCAAGTGGACCTCTTTCATCGCAAGCGAACGGTAGGACTCATATGTGCCAATCCTCACAATCTAGCGGCATGCGCGGCCCAGCCATATTTCTCGCGCAATTCCTCGGCGGCGAGCCTCCCTTCGACACGTTGCCCAACCTTGCCAGATGGGCCGCGTCGCTCGGGTATCGGGGCGTGCAACTTCCAACGCTCGGTGGGCAGTGTCTGGACTTGAAACAAGCCGCCGAAAGCCAGACCTACTGTGATGAGCTCGCCGGCATCTGCGCAGACGCCGGCGTGCAGATCAGCGAGCTTTCCACGCACCTGCAAGGCCAACTGGTGGCAGTGCACCCGGCGTTCGACGATCTAATCGATGATTTCGCGCCAGCAGAGCTGCGCGGCAGGCCGGCGGCCCGGACGGAATGGGCCATGGATCAATTGCGTCTTGCCGCGAAAGCTAGCCAGCGGCTTGGGCTCACTGCACATGCAACCTTTTCCGGCGCGCTGCTGTGGCCGTATTTTTACCCTTGGCCCCAGCGACCCAAAGGGTTGATCGAAGAAGGCTTCGCGGAGCTTACTCGCCGGTGGCGGCCGATTCTGGATGCGTTCGACGATGCAGGCGTTGACCTCTGCTTCGAGATTCACCCAGGTGAGGATCTTCATGACGGGGCTTCGTTCGAGCGCTTTCTCGAGGCTGTCGGTCAGCATCCCAGAGCGAAGATCCTTTACGACCCCAGTCACCTCCTGCTGCAGCAACTCGACTACCTCGGCTTCATTGACCGTTACCACGAGCGCATTGGCATGTTTCACGTCAAGGATGCGGAGTTCCGCGCAGATGCGCGCTCCGGCGTTTATGGCGGTTACCAGGACTGGATCGAACGCCCTGGCCGCTTTCGTTCGCTGGGAGATGGCCAAATCGATTTCAAACAGATCTTCAGCAAGCTGACCCAGTACGGTTATGACGGCTGGGCCGTGCTGGAGTGGGAGTGCTGCCTCAAGGATGGCGCACAAGGGGCAGAGGAGGGCGCTCGCTTCATCGAGCAGCATCTGATTACTCGCGCAACGCGAGCGTTCGACGACTTCGCCGGGGTTGGTAGCAGTGCCTCGAGAAACCGCCGGCTGCTAGGGCTCGAATAAGCACCTGACCGGCAAAAACGCGTGCATAAAACAAGGACAAGATCATGAGCACACTCAATGTACGGCTGAGCCTGATGATGTTTTTGCAGTTCTTCATCTGGGGCGGATGGTTCGTTACTCTCGGCACTTTTCTGGCTAATAATCTGGGCGCCAACGGCAGTCAGATAGGCATGGCGTTCTCCACTCAGTCCTGGGGCGCGATCCTGGCCCCGTTTGTGATTGGGCTGGTGGCTGACCGCTACTTCAATGCTGAACGCTTGCTGGCGATCCTCCATATGGTCGGGGCAGTCCTGCTGTTCCAGCTTTACCGGGCGAGTGATTTCGCCGCTTTTTATCCTTATGTGCTTGGCTACATGATCATCTACATGCCGACTTTGGCGCTGGTGAACGCTGTAGCGTTTCGGCAGATGCGTGACCCCGGACAGGAGTTCGCCAGGATCCGGGTGTGGGGCACGGTAGGTTGGATTGTTGCCGGGCTGGTAATCAGTTTTCTGTTTGGCTGGGATGCTCAGCAGGCGATCGCCGCTGGAGCACTGAAAAACACCTTTCTGATGTGCGCTATCGCCTCTGCGCTACTTGGCTTCTACAGTTTCAGCCTGCCAAGTACTCCGCCGCTGGCCAGGCGCGGCCAGGGCGGAATCAAAGAGATGCTCGGGCTCGATGCACTCAAGCTGTTGAAGGACCGGAGCTTCGCGATCTTCTTTCTGGCCTCGGTGCTGATCTGCATTCCGTTGGCCTTCTATTATCAAAACGCGAATCCCTTCCTCGCCGAAATCGGCGTCGATAATCCGACTGGAAAAATGACCCTCGGACAGATCTCGGAAGTGCTGTTCATGCTGCTACTGCCGTTGTTCATCCAGCGCTTCGGCATCAAGAAAACCCTGTTGATAGGCATGCTTGCCTGGTCGCTTCGATACGCCATGTTCGCCTATGGCAATAATGGTGATCTGCTGTTCATGCTGGTGGCCGGTATCGCACTGCATGGCATCTGCTATGACTTCTTCTTCGTCTCCGGGCAGATCTATACCGACGCCAAGGCGGGCGAGACCTTCAAAGGCTCAGCGCAAGGGCTCATTACCTTGGCAACCTATGGCGTGGGAATGCTGATCGGGTTCTGGGTTGCCGGAAAGGTCACCGACCACTTCGCAACGGCCGGCGCACATGACTGGCAAAGCATCTGGCTGTTCCCAGCTGTGTTTGCGCTCGGAGTGCTGCTGACGTTCCTGGTCGCCTTTCGGGAGCAGCGCCCAGTCAAGCTACCGGCATCGGCGAAGGTTGCGTAGTCAAGCAGCGGCGTGGCGTGGCGACCCTCTGACCAGCGAAGGCGGGCTGGATCAATCGGTCCGCCATGCTGGCATGAAGCAGCAACATCCTTCTGCCCATCGAAGCGAGCCACATGACGTGAAATAACGCATTTATGCGCGATTTGCCGTCAAAAAGTCCGGCCGGGGCCATAACAAACGGTGGCAACACAGTGCTGTGCTAGCCTCCTTCTAGGTATCTCACCTGAGGAGAGCGCAATGACTGACGACGAACTGCAGCAGTTGAAATCGAATGACTGCGATTGGTTTCTGCAAACGCTAGTGGAGTACGCCAACCACGGCTTGCATGTAGGGCTGACATTAACGACCGGGGCAGGGTTGGTTAGCGGTACGCTTATTGGAGGCTCCGAATACCTGGAAATGCAAAAGACGGAAATGGCGCTCGTCCTTAGCGATGAAGACCATGAGCATTTCAGCAGCATTGCGGACCAGTGGAAGGAGCGCTATATCAGGCCGCTGCCCGATAATGCGGAGCCCCTTTCGCCAGTATTTATTCATCTCAAGGATGCTTATCTATTAGCTGGCAATCACCTGATTCCCACCACCCGAGGAGTGCTATGGCGAGGAAAGCTAGACTCCGTTATCGGTTTCAACATTGGCACCTTGTCCGTCACGAATGACCTCGACGAAGGGTAGCGCGACAAGACCGCTGTTACTTTTCAGTAGGTGCCAAAAGGTGCCAAAGCCGCCCCGATAGTTACGCAGTTGCCGAGTTCAACAAACGGGGGCTGCTCTGCGAATACCGCAACAATATCTATTTGGAAAAAGGGCAGGAATTGAGCGGGACGGCTTAGACCGTGTCCGAATTTAGATTCGGAAAGAGGGGAGTGTTCTAGAAGCAGTCGCTGCAAGCGGCATAGATACTGGTGCCGGAGCGGGAATCGAATTTACCACCTAGGAAGCAGTGGATACGGGATTTAGCCCGGGTTATTCCTCATCCGTACCCCTAAGCGTACCCCTAAAACAAAAGACAACCTGCCTTAGATGCTAGAGCTTAAAGAAAGCTTAACGCCCCGTTTACTCTTATCTCCGTAGGCCCGAACTACGAGATGGGTACCCCATCGCGGCAATGATAGCCATGTCACATCATGGCGTTCAGGGCAGCTCACTTAATAGGGCCTGCTGATAATATGAGTGGCCCATCACGACTACCGCAAGGAAGCGACCACATGAGTTACCTAGTACTTACCCGCAAAGAAGGCCAACGCATTACCCTGCGCGTTCAGCCAGGCACCGATGCTGAGGATCTACTGGCCCAGCTGTTGCTGGACGGGATCACGATCAAGCTGAAAGACATCGATGGCAGCCGCGCTAAGATTGCTATTGAGGCACCAGCTGATCTGCAGATACTACGATCGGAACTCGAAGAGGCTTGATGGTTGGCGTGCTCGCCGATGGGGCCCCTTCCGACAGAACCGTTGATATTTTCGGCCTCGCTCGAGCCCAGCTCAGGGTCAGCCAATGTGCTGCGCATTCGGCAGAAAGCACAAGCGGGCGCCGGTCGTGCATCTCCGCGTTCGGCATCGAAGTCTTTTTTGATGCACCATAGGAAACGTTTCAAAAGCCTGCTTCAGATGTTGATGGCATATAGCTATCATGTCATTTCTTTAATGTATGGATATTGGTATGCAAAAAGCGCTTAGCATTGTTGTTTTTGCAATGTCGGTCACAGGTTGTGCTACCTCCACCCAAGACTACACGCCTCCAGCAAAGCAGGCTTTCGAGAATAGCCGCCATATAAACAAGCCATTCGAAGTTGTTTGGAATAACTTAGTTCGGCAGGCGAGTAGCGATTTTTTTGTCATCAATAACATTGATAAAGATTCGCGCCTCATGAACCTTTCATTTTCTAGCAGTAAACCAAGCGAATATGTGGACTGCGGCCGTTCTCGCAGGACCTTTGACAATGCGCGCGGTAAACAGACTTTCGAATATGAAGCCGCAGACAGCGCGAGGTTCATCATCACCAACCCTCAGCATCACGCTTTCCATGCGAACCGCAAGACCGAGGTAAGTGGCCGAGTGAATATCTATATAGCACCGGAAGGTGACGGAACGTTGGTCAGCGTCAATGGTAAATACGTCCTGCCTGTAACGGTGAGTTATGCGGCTTTGGCAGGCGGAGCACCGGCTGGTCAAGATAAATTCGAGTTTAATTTTTCCACTAAGCAGCCATATTCATCTGATGGTATTACTTGTTACTCGAAAGGAGTTATCGAGCGTAGATTGCTGGACATGGCAGTAAACTAGCTCCGTTCTTAAGGCAGTGGCAGGCGATCGCAAACTAGGAATCTATGTTGACCCCCGGTCGGTTTTTCGCGGGAATGTGCGCAAAGGGGGCCGAGGGGTCATGTAGATGGAGGCTGGGAACTCTAAACCCACCCCCTCCCTTCGAGCGCGAGAAGGTGCCTGCCACCAGCTTTGCTATCAGCTTGCTACCGAGGTTTTGAAGTGCTGCGCAGGCTGTCGCGGTTCTTTCATGACCTGGTGACTCACGACTTTACCCAGGGCCGGATGATTCGCGCAGTGGACCGTTCCGGCGACGGCTGATTAGAACTTCGGGTAGAGCACTGGCGGGTTCATCTTCAGCGAGTCGAGCACCTGCTCGGGTGAACGTCCTTTAGCCAATAGCTCGTTTATGCGTGACCGAATCCGCTCTCGCTGCGCGATAGCATGGAACGTGCTCAGCAATTCCCTAAGCGCCTTGTTTGTTTCCTGGTCATCGTTCATGCCAACCCCCTGACTTATGCCACGGCCAGAGTTACCAGGCGTGTTGCGCTGGGCGCATACAGCGCCAGGCCAGCTCGCAGCTCGGCGAGAATTGTCACCAGGTTACGGCGGAAGTTATCGCTGTCATGGCGGCTAAGCTGGACCGAAACCTGCTGACGATCGAGCAAGGCAGTGATCGATGTATCCATTACCAGAGCCTGACCGGCCGGCATCGATGGGCTTACTACAACGGGTACCCCCCACAGGCCAGCCGGGGACGGATCTCGGGGAGAACCAAGGATGTATTGGCCATCGCCCCCTTCGGCACGAGTGCTGGCCACAGCGAACCAGTCCACGGGATTCATCACCACGGCGTTAGCACTCCAACCGGCCGCCGACAGATCGGTGATCGCATAACCGACGCGGTCAGCGGCGCTGGTTGCGGTAGTCGTGAACGCTACAGCCTGCGGCACGATGCCTAAGATTCGGCCGTCACCACCTGCGCCGACCAGTACCTCATGCTCAAGCTTCTGACGGCAGCCGACTGATAGAACCTGGCCGATAAGATTTTGCAGACCGGCATTGTCGTCCAGCACTTGCAGGCTCGCCGGCAGCCAGTGGGCAATAGTCGCGACTTCCGCACGGGCTAGCTTGGTGGGCAGGTCGGTTTGCGCCTTAACGTCGCCTTCAACGATCTGGTAATCGGCAGCGTTGATGTAGTTATCCAGCACTACGAACTCATAGGTTCGCTCGTTTACTTTCACAACGGGAAGTAGATCAAGAATGCTCAGGCGGACGGCTGGCATTCCCTGGACGCCGGGGGCACGCAGGGTTGGCGTCGGGTAAACGGTATCGCCTGCCTGGCCGCTGTCAGGATTGCTCAGTGCCGCGCGGAGCCCGAACTCGGTAGTGATCTTACCGGTAGATGGACTGCCGGTACGGACGCTAGACAAGGCATCGCCGTCAACAACCGCTGTGGCTACAGGATTCGACTCTAGACGAGCAACTTTGAATCCGCCCGAAGGGATACGGGCAAATTCCTGTTCTAGCTCTCCAAGCTGGGTTTTGATTTGCTTAACCTCTTGGGCGCTAGCCTTAACGACGTCGGTGGCTTCCTTCACGCCATTAATCAACGTTTCCATCTGCGCTGTCGCACTCATTTGGCACTCCTGATTCGTTCATTTAATGGACTCACGGTACGAGCCGGAGCGCGCCAGGTCATGCGAACAAGGGTGTCAATAAGTCCGGGTTTATACGGTTTCCGTCGCGAACCTTTCGATATCCTCTATCCGGTAAAAGCGACGGTTGGCCCGCTGGACGTAAGGGAGCGGCGATAACCCCTTTGATGCCTGCCGCCTCATGTACTCGGGGGAATAGCCAAGCAGCATCGCTGTGGCTTGCTCCGGTATGAGCCCGCCAATAAGTGGCACGACATTCATTTGTTGCAACCGCTCCCTTATCTCAGCCTCGACAATGCTCATGCATTGATCTCCGTTTCGGTCAGGATTGGTACCACCTCGGATCGCTCTTGATGAGCGCGGCAACCTGATGTGGATCGGCAGCGATTTGCTCCACCAGGTCGTGCCGGTCGATAAAGCCCCGCTCAAGCAAATGGCCAGTGCTCACTCCGAGACATGACGCGACAGAAGCAAGCCAGCCAATTTGCTCCGGTGTTAGCGCGTCGTTTGCCGCTAGCTCGGCTAGCAATTCGGCGCGGTGCTGCCACAGGTACTGCCGATGGTTGTCGGTGATGCGGCTTGCCGGGGTGACGCGAAGGCGCCCCCCTTTCAGTTCGGCGGCCAACCCTTCCATTTGCAAGTAGTCAAGGGCGGCCATATTAGAAGTCCTCGAAATCACTTGGCGTGGCGACAGTGGCGACAGTGGCGACAGTGGCGACACACGCCGTATTACGCAGCGGTGACTCCGGCGACGCCTTGGCGACAGGTGGCGACAAGGGGCTGGGGATGGTTGGGGTGTCGCCATCCGTCGCCAGAGTGTCGCCACGATTCAAGCCTTGCCACCCCGTGGTTGTCGCCGTTGTCGCCATCGGGTTGATTCTGAAGTTCTTGCCGTCAACACTCAGCAGTTGGTGATGCTCTAGCAGGACAGCAAGCAGTTCGTCCCGCTGCTTGGAGCTCTTGCGAGCGAAGCGCGGACCTTCCCGTTGCAAGCGCCTGGCCTCGAAGCTTTTCCAGTCATGGACGAGCAGCCAGTCCAGCAGCTGCTGCGCCTTTTGCAAACGGGGTTCAGCCTTGGCCGGGTTGGTCAAACGCAAGGCCTCTGCCAGATACCACCGCACCAGCATGGCGGCACGCTCGACAATGGGAAGGGTAATTGCGCCGGCATTTTCCACCACCGCCAGCACACCAGCGATGCGCAGCACGTTTTCACCACCCTTGGCGGCGGTCGGCTTGATCTCTTGCAGATCACCGCCGTTTCCTAGCCCAGCCTCAATGGCGTCATGCGTGGCAATCCAAGCGTCCAGTGCCTGTTGGTCTAAGGGCAGGGCGGGCGGCTCCAACTCTCCCCGTTCATTCATGGGCGGCTCAAGCGCCAGCAACGAGGCCATGCGCTTCCAGTACAGTCCAAGCCGCCTGTCCTTGGTGGGGTCGCTGTCCCGATAGAAACGGGTTCCCGCCAGCGACTGAGGCCATGCGATAAGGAACCGAGCCAGAAAGCCCTGCCCCTGCATGACCGGATTAACCAGCACCTCTTGCGCGACGATGGGCTGAATCATTAGGTGTGCGCTCAGACGGCAGCCGCTGCGCGATGCGCTTTCGCCTTCGGCGGCGCGTGTGCGGGTAATTGGCGCACCGTCCCACAGCTTGGACAGGCCGGCTGCGCTCTTGAGCATGTTTTCAGGCTTGCTGGCATGGCCCCCGAAGAACTGGCCGCCCTCATCGCTGAACAGTCCTTGCGAGGCGTACCCGCGCAGCAGTGACTTTTGCAGGCCTTCCAGGGTTGGCTCTTCGGCAAGGATAAATGGCAGCGCTGGTGCTTCGGGCTCCACCAGTTTTGCCAGCTCAGCGGCGACGGTCTCCGGATCGCCTTTACACTTCTCGAGTGTCACGGTGCGGGCCTTCTGATAAGCGTCCCGATAGTCCCGGTACTGTTTCATTTCTGGCCCCGACTTCTCCAGCAGATCGCGCTGGCGCTCTTGATGCGCACGCAGCGCCAGCCTGTCAGCTGCCGACTTGCGATCGCCAGATTCGGCTACGGTCAGGCAAAACAGCGACAGTGGGATCAGCTGGCCAGCGCGTCGGGCATTTGCGTGCGGTTGTGCTGCCATTGCAGCTGCGGCTAAGACGGACTGTGCGGCGAGGGCGTCGGGCACCTGCACGGCTTCGACGATGGCGGCGGCAGCGCCACCCAGCAGTTCACCAAGTTCTTCAATTGGATAGGGTGCGGCGGTTTCCAAGCCGGGCAGTAGTGGCTGCGGCTCTGGATAGCTGTGAGGTGGAACAAGCGCCGTGGTCATGGGTGGGCCTCCCGCCATTGGCGCAGGTCGTTGAAGTCGGAGAGGCTCAGGGGTTCGGCCCCGCTCCAGGGCGGGAATACCACGCCACAGCCGAGCATGGCGGCAGCATGGTTGGCGGCAGCGCGGCCGGGGTTGCCCTCGGTCTGGCGGTCGTCATCGCCAGCTACGATCAGCGGGTTTTCCGGGTACTGACGTTGGAGTTGTTGCCCGACTTCCAGCAGGTTGCCGGCATTCATTGCACAAGCCACGGCGGCGCCGTTGTGCTCGTGGATGGTGGCGCCCGTTGCCCAGCCTTCGCAAAGGTAGAGAGGCGCACCGGCCGCCAGCACGCCGATGGGTGAATAGCAGCCCTTTACTCGCCCACCAGACAGGAACCGCTTGGAGCCGTCCATAGTGATGCGTTGCAAATTCACCAGCACGCGGTCCAGATACAGCGGCACCAGCAGTAACGTTCCCCGCTGGCGCAGGTTGTGCGGCTGGCAGCCCTTGCGGATTATGTAGGGGTGGCCCAAATCAGCCGGGGCGGCGGTGCTCCATAGGCGCTGCGCCTCGATCGCGGCGGTCTGCTGGCGCTGCTGCTGCTCGGTCTGCCGCTGGCGCCGGGCTTGCTCGGTGCGCTGGCGGATCAAGTCGGCCTCAAACGGATCGGCAGGCTTGCGGCTGCTCCAGGTGTGCGAGCCGTTAGCCTTCCAGCTGCCGAATGCCCCGGAGGCGATGCCGTCCAGGTACAGGACGTACCATCCGTTTTGCGTGCCTGGCTTGTCCTCCGGTACGCGGAAGCGGTGTATGTCCCCGTCAGCGATCGGTAACCAATTAAGCGGTCCGAACGCGGCCTGCATCGCGTCTCGGAAAGCCAGCTCGGGTTTTTCAAGGCCGAGCGATCCCTTCAGCGCATGGGCGCTGTTTTTGTTTTTCATGGGTTACTCCCCGGCTTGGTTGCGGGCGGCGCTGAGCTCTTGCTCGAGCCTTTGACGCTCACGCTCTAGGTAGTTAGCGCCTTCGTCAGCCAGGTACTGACCCAGGCTGGCCAGATCCTTCGCCTTGAGGCCGTAACCGCGAGTGATATCGGCGTCGATAGCGACCATCAAAGCAGACAGCCAGCGGGTGTGCTGCTCACCGAAACCAATCGATTCGATGGCGTCGGCCGCGATGCTTTCAGAAGTGCGGGGAATCATTGCGCACCTCCTTCGGCTTCCAGAGCGCGGGCACGCTCCATGGCCAAGTTATATCGGCGCAGACGTACAGCCAGGCTTGAATCAGCGCGCAGGGCAGCGAACGCGCGGGCCTTCCAGGCGGCAGCGTGGGATTTGGACGGATTGAGGGTAAGGGTATGACGGATTGTCATGGTGGTAGTCCTTGGATAGCGGCTTAAAACTCCGCGGCCATGACGCCAATCATGGAGGGCGGAACCGTGCAGGTTGGCGTGGCAGTCCAAGGGCTGCTGAGCACGAATGCTCCCCACACGGCCCGCCCATAAAGGACTAGCCATGTTGCGGACACAAAAAAACCGCTCGTTAGGCGGTGTGTCCGCCTTGGAATTCAGGACGCCAATCCAGGTCGCTGATTTTGCAGCGACGGGCAGACAATACCTCTGGGCGCAGACCGGGGCAAGTTCATTCATTGCAAACCCTCCGGCGCGGTGTGAATCGGAAGGCGCGAAGCATCGACAGTAGTTATTAGCGTGGCGCGGCTGAAGCCTCTTACTTGCAAGATCGTCGAGAGGCTGAGAAAAGAAACGAGGATCACATCATCAGACGGGGCGCTGCTCTTGCGGGCATAACCGACGATGAGCGGCAACACCTGTTCGATGAAGAACTGACGGTGGTCGTTGATGTGGTGATGGTTATAATCGGCGTGCATGTTGTGCAGGCCGCTTTCCTTCGCCGGGGCGGCCTTTTTCATGCGCAGTCCCTCGCTTCGATCTTGGCCCGAAGCCAGGCATTCACCTCGGCAACAACGTAGTACGAGGCTGATTGCCGGGTGGCACCAAACTTGATCGGCTTGGGAAAGGTTGAATCTTTCTCGCGCAGCTTTTGTAGGCCGCTGCGAGTTTGGCCGATGGCTTTGCAGACTTCGGTCTGGGAGATTAGAGATTGGTCTACGCTGGGGTGGCTTGTGAGCATTTGAGAGCATCCGTTTGGTTTGGATGCCCCCCATTATTCACAGAGAATGACTGAGAGATAGTGCGGTGATTGCACCTATTTAGGTTGAATCGCCGCCTCGCGCTGCAAACGCTTGAAAGCCCTGTGAGCTGCTTCTTCTGTCGCAGGTACGTTTGCGATGCCTGCGGCAATGATGATGTTTGCCGCTAAATCAACGATTTCCTTTTCTGTAAGCTGGTGATTGGAGTGGTTCTGGAGAAGCTCTGAAACGTCTGATAGGAGCCAGCGTTCGAGGTTCTTCAATTGACCTCCAGATTTACCCCTGTACGACTCAAATTCTTTGGCTACTTCCGTCGTGGCGACATGCAATCTTGTAAGCCATATGCCCAGCTCGTATTCCATGTCGTTGTACGAAGTCCTCCACGGAGATAGGCGGTAAACGTCCTTCAGTTTTGCTCTAGCGTTTTCAGGATTTAATTTGATCGACTCATTCAATCGCTGCGCTTGATCCGCTATGGAGTGAAGATGCTTGATGGTCTGAGCCTTGGTCGCCATGGTCTTATGAAACTTCCAATCGCTTCGGTATTGCCCCACGCGTATACCGATAAGACGTTCGACTTCTTTCGTGTCGCCAGGCAGTTGCTGAATTAGCGCAACGCACCGTTCAGGCAAGGATTCATCAACCCCACCGCCTGTTTGCTGAGGCTTCATTTTCTTCATGCCCTTAGCTCCACTACGTTGGCGCCACTTTTGCCACGGTGCGCGAACTCATATGGCGTGATGTGCTGGTGGCGGTTGGCGTCGAGGTAGTCCGCCCACCAGGTCATCATCAGCCGGCGTTCTTCCAGGTGTTCTGCCTTGTGGATGTAAGCGGCGCGGACGCCATTGCGCTCTTGGTGGCTCATCTGCCTCTCTACCGCGTCGCGGCTCCATAAGCCGGATTCCACCAGCGCCGAACAAGCCATAGTGCGGAAACCGTGCCCGCATACGTCCGCTTTGGTGTCATAGCCCATGCGGCGCAGCGACTTGTTAACCGTGTTTTCCGAGAGCGGCTTCCAATGGTGGTGATCGCCAGCAAAGACCAGCTCGAAGCGGCCAGTAAGCGGCTTGATTGCATCCAGGGTGGCAAATGCCTGGCGACTCAGCGGCACCATGTGCGGTGTGCCCATCTTGGCGCCACGGTGCGAGTGCTTCACGCCTTCGATGGGCTTACGCTCGCCGGGGATGATCCACATAGAACGGCCGAAGTCGATCTCATCCCAGCGGGCAAATCGGAGCTCGCTGGAACGGATGAATACCTGCAAGGTGAGCTGTACGGCCAGACGGGTTAGCGGCCGCCCGGTGTCGGCCTCGATGCGCTCCAGCAGCTCGGGGAGTCGCTCCAATGGCAGGGCAGGGCGGTGCCTTGTCTTCGGCGTGGCGGTGCCTCCCAGCAGATCAAGCGCTGGGTTGTAGTCGATCATGTTGCGCTGGACGCCGGTTCGCATGATGCCAACGACGCGTTGCCGCAGCCGGCCGGCTAGATCCAATGCGCCGCGCTTCTCCACCAGCTTTAACGCGGCCAGCAGATCGCTGGTCTTGAGGTCAGCGATAGGACGGTCCCCAAGCAGCGGGAATAGATCGGCTTCGGACTCGTTCATTACACGGGTGGCGTGACCCTTCGACCATTTGCCGGCCATGCTCGTGTGCCACTCCAGCGCAACGGCCTTGAAGGTATTGCATGATGACTGCGCCGCCTTGATCCGTTTCTGACCTTCGTGCTCGATTGGGTCTATACCCTTTGCGAGCAATTCCGTCGCCTCGGCTCGTTTGGCCCTGGCTGCTTTCAATCCAGTTGCTGGATAGCTGCCGAAGGTAGCGAGTCCTTCTCTGCCGTCAGGACGCTTGAACTTGAAGCGCCAGACCTTACTCGCGTTCGCCTTCACAAGCAGGAACAGGCCGCCGCCGTCGGACAGTTTGTAGTCCTTATCACGGGGGCGTGATGCTTCGCATTTTGAGTCAGAAAGAGGGGTGACCGTGCGCGCCATAGGGGTACGCTCCATTATCGAACCTGCGTACCCCTAAACGTACCCCTAAACAGATGGTATGTATAGATGCATTCGTATGACCCCAGATACAACAAAACCGGCAACGGAGGCCGGTTTTACTGGGTTTCAGGTTCACATGGGGACGTCTGAAATCATGCTCTTGGTGCCCGGAGCGGGAATCGAACCCGCATACCCTTTCGGATGAGGGATTTTAAGTCCCTTGCGTCTACCAATTTCGCCATCCGGGCCTGGATGATCACGCGACGTGTAGTCGCGGCGCAGGACTATAACGAGCAGCTGGGCAGGGTGCAACTCTGAGGGTGGTTGCATGGGTGCGCCGGCACGATTTATTTGCTGATACTCCATCGTGATTCGGTTCAGGACTAGTGGCTGCTTTTGCTCTGAACGTCGAAGCGGACTCAGCCTCTCATATACAAGACCAACGAGCGGAGGCGGTTATGACTACCCAGCACCGAAATGATGGACTGTCGAGCGATCAGCAAAATCTGAGTAGCGGCGCTGATGCGAACGATGACGGAATCCTCGTCCCTGGATCGCCGCCGCCGCTGGGTACGGAGCGAACCGACGTGAATCCTGGCGATGAAGCGGGCATCGACGAATTGCCTCACAACGATGGTGAGGTGCCGCTGGATTCCGATGACGATGCAGTGCTTGATGAAGATGTGCCCGACATTGATGTCGACAATGCCGAGCTCGATGACGCGCCCAATCCACGCTGATAGCCGGCCATTAAAAAGCCCCGCACGAGGCGGGGCTATAGGCGTTGTGTCTGTCGTTCCGTAGTCCCTGATGCCGACGTCTGCCGGCTGGTCCATTCGAGCATCCTGTCTCGTTGCGCGTCCTGCGCTACTGGAGAGAATCATATTCAGATCGCGGGTCGGCAGGAATGGACGAAACCCACCAGGCTGTGTCAGCCATAGCGTACAAACTCCAAGGCAGTTATATGCAGATTGATTTCAAGCCGGTTCTGTTGGTCATCGCCACCGGACTCATTGGCGGTTGCTCAAGCTTCGAATCCGTTCCGCCGCCGGAGGGTGATGATGAGTACGTCTTTGCTTGCGCCAAAGCTGCAGGACAATCGGAATGCGAAGCACGGGCAGCCTCAGTCTGCCCGGACGGGTTCGAGACGTTGAGCAGTGAGGAGAATTTCGAGCGAAAGGAACTGCGGATCAGGTGTTCGGAGGACGCCGACAGCGCTCGTTGATCAAGACGCTGCCGGGAAGACGCTGCGCTCAGCTGTCCAACAACTCCTGAGCTTCGCCGAGAACCTTGAGCGAGCCTTCATGATCGCCCGCGTTGTGTAGCTTCTCGCCTTCCTCACGTAGCGATTTGACCCGGGTCAGAATCGCAGGATCGGCTGGCGGATTTGACTGTAATTGCTCGTCGATCTTGGCCATGTCCATTGGGCAGTGCATGGCCCAGAGTGGGGTGCTTACAACGGCTGCAGCGAGAAATAGCATTGTGCGGCGCATGATGTCAGTCTCCTGATAAATGGCTAGGTCCAATGCAGTATAGAACCCACCGAAATTCAGCAGCGTTTTCGGACATAAGGTCGACTAGTCAATATACGGTGGTCGGATAGTTATCGTACAACTACTCGGCTATGATAAGGATAACTTGGCTTCAACGAGATCGATGTGCTCATGGAAAACCAGATTGCCCCACCGCGTGTTCGCAGAAAGCACCGCAGCCTTGCGCAGGAGCTGGTAACGGAGCTGTCGCAGCAAATACGTGATGGCCACATCAAGCGTGGCGACAAGCTGCCAACCGAGTCGGCGATCATGCAGGCTCAGGGTGTGAGCCGTACGGTCGTCCGAGAGGCGATTTCGAGGCTGCAGGCATCTGGCCTGGTAGAAACGCGCCATGGCATCGGCACTTTCGTGCTTGATACGCCAAGCACCACCGGGCTGCGGATCGATCCGGCCACCATCGGTACGCTGCGTGATGTGCTGTCGATCCTGGAGCTGCGTATCAGTCTCGAGGTCGAATCCGCAGGCCTTGCCGCACTACGTCGCACACCCGAACAACTGGCTGCCATGCGCGCTTTTCTCGATTCGTTGCAGCAAAGCGCAGCGCTTTCCAGCGAAGCAGCGGTATCCGACTTCCAGTTCCACCTTCAGATCGCGGAAGCAACGGGCAACCGGTACTTCACCGACATCATGAATCACCTGGGCACGGCAATCATTCCGCGCAGCCGCCTGAATTCTGCTCGTCTGGCTCATGATGATCAGCCGCACTATCAGCAGCGCCTCGGTCGTGAACACGAGCAGATCTATGATGCGATCGCCCGCCAGGATGCCGAGTCCGCGAGAGCGGCGATGCGCTTGCACCTGACCAACAGCCGCGAGCGCTTGCGCCAGGCGCACGAAGAAGCCGAGACGGACGACTGACCGAATTTACGGACCCAAACCGTCCAGCGAGCATCCTTTCTATACTGGCCGATAGGCGCAGCGCTTCGTTATTGCGCTCCCGCTTGGCGCCAGGCGTGCTAGCTATGCTCTGGTTCGCCTGATCAATTCTTGCGATACGCCAGAAGGACAATACCGCCCACCACGATGAGGCCGCCCAGAATCTGCAGGGGGGCCAGCAACTGGCCAAGCACCAACCAGCCAAGCAGCATGCCCGCGACGGGTTCCGCATTCATGACTGGCGCGTTGCGAGCGATGTTCAGTCGCGGCATGCAGATAAAGAGCGTGGAGAAAGCCGCGCCATAGAGAAGCACCAGACAGCCCAGCGCGATCCAACCGGCGGTTGCGTTGGGCAAGCCTAGCCCTCCCGGTATCAGGCCGGTTGCACCGAGCAGGGCCGAAGCGCCAAAGACCAAAACCAGCGTCAGCATGCTCCGCACCGAACCGGCCATGCTCGAGAGCTTATGTTCGGTGACCCATAGCGCCAGAGCGAACACCCCGGCTGCGGTTAGGCTGAACAAAATGCCGGCCAGCCATTCACCATCGGGCGCCTCGCTACTCATCAGCCGTGTCGGGACGTCCAGCACCAATACGAGGCCGACCAAAATCAAGCCCATGATCGCCGCGGCCTGACGGGTTGGTCTCGGGCCGCCGAGCGCCCACGTAAGCAGTGCCAGCAGTATTGGCGAGAGATTGACTACCAGCAGAGCCAGTGCAACAGGAATGCGTGCTACGGCCGAGTAGATACAAAAACTCTGAACCGCAATCAGCAGCCCTAGAAGGATCTGCCAGCGCCATGTACTGCCGCTCAAGCGCAGGGACTGACGCTGCCATAGCACAATCCCAGCTAACGCCAGCAGCGTTACACCGGCGCGGCAGAGCATAGCCAGCAACAGGCCGGTGTTGTGATCGAACGCAATGCGCGCAGCGACATGGTTGGCCGCGAACGAGCAAGCCAGTGTCGCCAGGACCAGTACGGCGATGTGACGGGGAAATGGTGCTGGGGTTTGCATCGTGGTCAATCCTGTCCTATGCAACATCACTATGTCCGGCTGCTGTCTGCAGCCGGAGTTGGCAGTACTTCGTCGTTTCGCTGTGTAGATCGTTCATGGCTAATAAAGTAAAACGCCGCCCGGGTGGGCGGCGTCCTCGTCCATCTGTAAATGACTGTCAGAGCACCATGCTCGGCAACCAGAGTGAGATTGCTGGAATGTAAGTAACGGCGATCAGCACCAGGAACAGCGCACAGTAGAAGGGCAGCAGCGCTTTCACGGTGTTCTCGATGGTCACCTTACCGATGGCCGCACCGACGAAGAGCACAGCGCCCACCGGTGGAGTGATCAATCCAATGCCCAGGTTGACCAGCATGATCATGCCGAAGTGCACTGGGTCGACCCCGATACCCAGAATCACTGGCATCAGAATCGGTGTCAGGATCAGGATCAACGGAGCCATGTCCATCAGCGTGCCCAACGCCAGCAGCATCAAATTGATGCACATGAGGATCACATAGCGATTGTCCGACAGAGTCAGGAACATCGTGGTGATCTTCGAGGGTATCTGCATCAGCGTCATGATGTAGCCGAAGCTTGCTGCAAAGGCGATCAGGATCATTACCACCGACAGGGTGCGAACGGTGCGATGCAGCAGCTTAGGCAGTTCGCGCCACTTGTAGTCGCGGTAGATGAACATGGTCACGAAGAACGCCCAGACCACTGCAATCGACGCAGACTCGGTCGCCGTGAATATCCCGGAGAGGATACCGCCGAGGATAATGACCATCGTCATCAAGCCCCAAAGCGCTTCGACACAGATCTTCAACGCCTGCTTGAGCGGGATGACCTCGCCCTTTGGGTAGTTGCGCACCCGAGCAAAGATCAGACACATGGTCATCATCACTGCGCTCAGCAACAAGCCTGGCCCGATGCCCGCGATGAACAGCGATGAGATGGACACCGTGCCGCCTGCAGCGAGCGAGTAGAGGACCGAGTTGTGGCTGGGTGGCGTCAGCAACGCCTGAACCGAGCCGCTGACAGTTACGGCAGTTGAGAACTCCCGCGGATAGCCCTTCTTTTCCATTTCGGGAATCAGCACCGAACCGACCGAGGCAGTGTCAGCCAGTGACGATCCGGAGATCGCGCCAAAGAAAGTCGAGGCCATGATATTGACCAGCGACAGACCGCCACGAACGAAGCCGACCAGTACCCCGGCGAAAGCCACCAGGCGCCGGGACATGCCACCTTCGGCCATGATCGCGCCGGCCAGGACGAAGAACGGAATGGCTAACAGTGAGAACTTGTTGACGCCACCAGCTACCTGGATCATCACCGCGTCGAATGGAATGTCGATCCACCAGGCGCCGATCAGCGCGGACAGGCCCAGCGCGTAGGCCACCGGCATACGGAGCAGAAAGAGGACAGCGAAACTGCCGAGTAGAACCAGCGCGTCCATTACGTTGCCTCCTTGCTGCTTTCTACGAATTCATAATCGACCGCGCGGCGTTGGCTCTGGTCGCCGAATACCATTCGCTCGAGGACGAAGATCAGTGTGATAGCCCCACCAAGAGGGATAGGTGCGTATGCGATACCAACGCGCAAGGTCGGCAGGGTGCTCATGAACTGGTTCCAGGTCGCCATGCACAGCTTCACACCCCAGATCGTCATGAACAGGCAAATGATCCCCATGAGGATCTGTACCAGCACTTCGACGTGGCGGTGCAGATAGACAGGAAGACGGTCGGTGAACATGGTCACCGCCATATGCGCGCCGGCGCGATAGCTCGCCGCAGCGCCAAGAAATGTGAATATCACCATCAACAGAATGGCCACGGGCTCAGGCCAGCCGGCTCCGGTGCCTAGCACGTAGCGCGCGAATATCCCCCAGGGGATGATCATGGACATGACCACGATGGCCAGCCCCGCGACCCATACACAGGTCTTGTAGATCGCGTCATTGACGCGCAGCAGCGTGTTTTTCATCAGATTTCACCACAGACGCGGCGACGGGCGAGGCCCGCCGCCGCGAGGTTCTTCAGAGGGGCTTTTACTGAACGGCTTCGATACGCTTGATCAGTTCGGCGTAAGGCGCGCCGTACTTCTCGCGAACCGGAGCGGTTGCGTCGTAGAAGGGCTTCTTGTCGACTTCGATGAACTCAACGCCTTCTTCCTTGAGCTTGGCTTCACTGCTGGCAGTCTTCTCGTCCCACAGCTTGCGCTCTTCCATCTGCGCTTCCTTGGCGTACTTCTTGACGATCTCCTGCTGCTCAGGCGTGAGCTTGTTCCAGGTAGCCTTCGACATCACGATCGGCTCGGGAAGGATCAGGTGACCTGTCAGCGAGTAGTTTTTCGCAGCACGGAAGTGGTTGTGCTCGAGCATGGTCGGCGGATTGTTTTCCGCGCCATCTACGACGCCGGTTTGAAGGGCGCTAAAGATCTCACCTGTGTCCATCGCCACGCCCTGTGCGCCCATGGCGTTGAGCGTGTCAATGAACAGAGGGTTACCCATCACACGAATCTTCATGCCCTTGAGGTCTTCAATGTTGCGCACAGGGTCTTTGGTGTACAGGTTGCGCACACCGCCATCCATCCATGCCAGACCGACCATGTTGAATTCGGAGTTGGTGATCTTGTCGAGGATCTCCTGGCCGATCTCACCGTCGATCACTGCACGCATGTGTGCGTTGTCACGGAACACGAAGGGCATGTTGAAGGCGTTAACGTCCGGTACGACCGGGCCCAGGGTGCCCAGGCTGACGCGAGTCATCTGGACTGCGCCAAGCTGAACTTGCTCAACGACTTCCTTCTCGGAACCCAGTACGCCGCCCGAGAACATGCGGAACTTGAGTTCGCCGTCGGTGGCCTCTTCGATCTTTTTGCCCATGTTCTCTTGAGCGACGACCGTCGGATAGCCGGCCGGGTGGATCTCAGCGATCTTCAGCGTCATCTCGGCATAAGCCGTGCCCGACAGGCAGAAGGCGAAGGGGAGTGCAGCGATAAGCAACTTGCGTTTGAAGTTCATGTGGATCTCCATCTTGTTTTTGTTGGTGTGCAGCGTTGCGAGCGGCAAGGCCGGGCAATGCGGGCCTTTCCATGGGTGAAGCTTTATTTGAAACGGGTCTCCTCCAGTCCTGCGACGCCGGCTTTGAGTGCGAACACGCCGCCAGCCAGTGGCTGGTCGGAGAGGTCTCCACCGGGACGGATGGAAGTGACGAACAGGGTGTCCATGCCAGCGCCGCCGAACGCACACATGGCGGGCTTCTTAACAGGCACTTGAAGTGAACGATCGAGGCGACCATCCGGCGTGAAGCGATGGATCAGGCCGGCGTCGTTGCCGCAAATCCAGTAACAGCCGTCGACGTCGACCGCCCCACCGTCTGGACGGCCCGGATGCTGGTTCATGTCGACGAACAGGCGACGATTGCTCGGCGTGCCGCTGTCGATGTCGTAATCGAAGGCCCAGATCGCTTGTACCGTTGGGTGCGAGTCGGACAGGTACATGGTGCGGCCGTCTGGGCTGAAACCCAGGCCGTTGGGCACGATGAAGTCCTGCAGCTGCGCATTCAGGGCCTGGTTGGACGAACTGCCGTCGAAGCGGTACATCGCGCCGGCACTGATACCGGCAGCCATGTCCATGACCATGGTGCCGGCCCAGAAACGGCCTTGGCGGTCGCAACGCCCGTCGTTGAAACGCATATTGGTGTTGCGGTGCTCCACGTCTGCGAGACGAGTGGACTGCAGCGTGCCATCAGCCTGCGGGACGATATCGAAGAGGCCGTCTTCCATTCCCGCAACCCAGCGGTTGGCGTCGCTCTGACGGCGCGCGATGCAGGCAATCATTTGCTCGCCGGTCCACCGGGTTACCGAAGCGTCCGCCGCTTTCCAGCGAAGCAACTGGCGATTCGGAATATCGACCCAGTAGAGCGCCTGCTCGGAGGCCACCCATACCGGGCTTTCTCCAGTTGCGTTCTGCGCGTCGACTATCAGTTCTGCTGTATGTGCCATGGCGATTCTCTTGTTGTAATTCGCAGCGTGGCGGGGTGGTCAGTCTTCGAACGGGCCGGCTTCGCAGAAGGCCCCGCCCTGGTAGATCAAGGCGGGGTCATTGGGCTCGTACTGCGGCTGCTGCTCGATCTTCTCGCGGAAGACTTCGGAGCTATCCTTGGGCTCGTAGCCAAGGTGGGCGGCCATGTGGTTGTCCCACCAGACGTCGCGGTTGGCCGATGCGCCGTACACCACGGTATGACCGACATTGGGTGTGAACAGGGAGCGCTCGATGAGTTGGGTCAGATCGCGATAGCTGAGGTAGGTCGCCATCATCCGGCGGTTCAGCGGCTCGGGAAAAGAAGAGCCGATGCGCAGGCTGACGGTTTCAATGCCGTAACGGTCGAAGTAGAAGCTCGCCATGTCTTCGCCGTAGGACTTGGACAGCCCGTAATAGCTGTCAGGACGACGGGCCACGCCAGCGTCGATCTTCTCGGTCTGCTTGTAGAAGCCGATGACATGGTTGGAGCTGGCAAAGATCACGCGCTTGATGCCGTGCATGCGCGCAGCTTCGTAGATGTGAAAGACGCCTTTGATGTTGGCCTCGAGAATCTCCTCGAAGGGACGCTCTACCGAAACGCCGCCGAAATGCGCGATGGCGTCAACGCCTTCACAGAGGGCGTGTACTGCGGCTTTATCGGCGAGGTTGCACTGGACTACTTCTTCGTGATCGCCAGCGGCAGGTTCCATGCCGGCGATATCGGAGAGGCGAATAATCTTGGCATAGGGGCGAAGCGTTTCGCGTAACACCTTGCCCAATCCCCCTGCAGCGCCAGTCAGCAGGAGGCGATTGAAGGGTGTGGGAGCGGTCGTCGTGCTTGTCATTGAGGTCTGCCCGTCGCTTATTGTTTTTGATGTCATCGGTTGTCGGATGACTTGCCTCGATTATTTCTACGGACTCGCCCTTTTGTCAACCCGAAACTGGGACGCTGCATCAGCTCGGCTTTCCATAATCCAAGACTTGGTCGCGATGGCAAGCTCCGCGCCAGGCCAGCAATTTCAAGCGTGTAGCCCTTTCGCTGTGCGCTTTCGCATGTCCAAGCTAGCGCTCACTAACCGCCATTCACATACCACTAAAGTCGAACGCGTTGACACCCGCTCAGGCAGAGTAATCAATTAGCAGCTATGTTGGTTGTTGTATGACGACATGAGTAATTGCTCCATTGCGAACGCATTCGAACAGAGCGAGAACAACAATGACTGACACGGGAAATGGGCAGGGTGTAGCGGACCAAATCTGCTGGATCAGATTGAAAACAGTCAACCTGCCTCTGCGCGCTGCGGTGAGCGATGCAAAGGTGCTCACCGGGCGGCAGAAGCCGCTGGATTCGGTGCAGCTACTGTTTGCGGAGATCGAGTCTAGCCACGGCCACGCAGGCCTTGGTTTCAGCTATAGCCTGCGTACTGGCGGGCCGGCCCAGTATGCGCATGCACAGCAAATCGCGCCGCTGCTGATTGGAGAAGACCCCAACGACATTGCCCGGCTCTGGACGAAAATGGCTTGGGCTGGCGCTTCGGTTGGGCGTTGTGGTGTCGCCGCGCAAGCCATCGCAGCGCTGGATACCGCGCTGTGGGACCTGAAGGCGCGGCGTGCTGCCTTGCCGTTGTCCAAACTTTTAGGTGCACATCGCAGCGCAGTACCTTGCTACAACACATCCGGTGGTTATTTACAGGCACCCATCGAGGAGGTCATCGAGAAAGCCATCCAATCCCGCGAACGCGGAATAGGTGGAATCAAGATGAAGGTCGGCCAGCCCGACAGGCGAGCGGATGTGCGACGCGTGGATGCCTTGCGCAAGCAGCTCGGCGAACAGGTTCCCTTGATGGTTGACGTGAACCAGCAGTGGGACCGCATCACGGCACTGCGGATGGGGCGAGAGCTTGAGCAATACGCCCTGGAATGGATCGAAGAGCCACTGGATGCACACGATGTCACTGGTCACGCCGCGTTGGCCGCGCAGCTCGACACACCGATCGGCACGGGAGAAATGCTGACTAGCGCCAGCGAGGCCTTGGCCTATGTTGATACGGGCGCGGTCGACGTGATCATGCACGACGCGCCGCGATTAGGGGGCATCACGCCATTTCTGAAGGTCGCCAGCGCCGCTGAGCAGCGTGGAATGATCATGGCGCCGCACTTCGTCATGGAGATTCATCTGCACCTCGCCGCTGCCTACGAGCACCAGACTTGGGTGGAGCATTTTGAATGGCTGGAACCGGCGTTCAATGAACGATTGGAAATTCGTGACGGGATGATGATCGTGCCGGATCGACCTGGGCTCGGGTTGAGCCTGAGCGAAGAGGTGAATGCCTGGACGCTTGCACAGGTCGAGTTCGGCACCCGGGCATGAACGAAAAAGCCGCGCCATATGGCGCGGCTCTCGCCGTTGCTGTCCGATGCCTGAGGCCCACCCGCATAGCGAGCGGGCCCAGGCAACTCAGGCGTCTTGGAGTTTAGCGACTGCACCTTTTCGGCTTCGCAGCGCGCTGACCAGATGCCACACCACCGAGGCCACTGCCAGTAGCAGGAAGGATGCAGCGATAGGGTTGGTGAGGAAGCCCATGAAGTTTCCATCGGACAACATCAAGCCACGCCGCAAGTTGGTTTCGGCCATCGGCCCCAGGATGAAACCGATGATGAAAGGCGCCGCTGGCATGCCGCCTTTGACGAATCCATAACCGATCAGACCAAACAGGATGATGGTCCAGACATCGAATATCCGGCTGCTGAGCCCGAATGCACCGACTACGCAAAGGACCAGAATGATCGGCAGCAGGATGTGCTTGGGTACAGCCAACAGCTTGATGAAGATACGCAGCCCGTAGAACTCCAGCATCAACATCATCAGCGAGGCCAGGAGCAGCGCGGCGAAGATGGTGTACACCAAAGGCCCCTGGCTGATGAACAGCATCGGACCTGGCTGTATGCCGTGAATCAGGAAGCCGCCGAGCAGGATGGCCGTGGTCGCGTCTCCCGGAATGCCGAGCGTCATCAGCGGAATCATGGCGCTGCCGATACCGGCGTTGTTGGCAGTTTCACTGGCTACCACGCCTGCGGGCTCGCCTTTGCCGAATCGCTCGGGGTGTTTGGAGCGTTTTTTGGCAATGATGTAGGAGACGATGTTCGAGGTTCCTGCACCGATGCCCGGAAGAATGCCAATGCCAATACCGACCAGCGAGGAGCGGATGGCGTTGGGGATCTGACCGAAGAACTCCTTGACCGAAAAACCGAAGCCTTTGATGTTCTTCATGCTGACTTCAGGGATGCGAGTACGGTGGACGGAGCGCCCTGTCTCGGCAATCTTGATCACTTCGGCGACAGCGAACATGCCGATCATCACGGTCAGCATCGCAAAGCCAGCATTGAGGTTGGGTGAATCAAAGGTGAAGCGTCGAACTGCCTCGACCGGCGCGATGCCAACCGTGGAAAACGCAAAGCCCAGAGTGCCGGCGTAAATGCCCTTGAGCAACGAGCCTGCTGAAAGCGTCGCGATCAGCGTCAAGGAAAACACCGCGATCGCGAAATATTCATGCGGACCGAAGCGCAGGGCGGTTTTGGCGAGCCAGGGCGCGATCGACATCAGTGCAACGATGCTGAGGATGGTCCCGAGGAAGGAAAACACGATGCCCATGCCGAGGGCCTTCACGCCTTCGCCTTTTTCCATCATCGGTGCACCGTCGAAGGTGGTGGCGATGGAGGCGGGGGTACCGGGAATCTTCAGCAGGATCGCCGAGATCAATCCTCCGGAGGTCGCGCCAACGAACAGGGCAACAAGCAAAGAAAGCCCAGCAGCCGGGCCCATGGTGTAAGTCAGTGGCAGGCAAAGTGCGATTGCCATTGTGGCCGAGAGGCCGGGTACCGCGCCAAACACGATCCCGACAGCGACGCCGAGTGTGATCAACACGAAGATGTAAGGAGTAAAGACGGCGCCGAAGCCCGCCTGCAGTAACTCGATCATGTCGGCCTCCTAAAGGTCCAGAAAGCCGGCCGGAAGCATCAGGTCGAAGCCGTGGCGGAAGGTGAAATAGATGGCGACGGACGCAACCACAGCGATGATCACGTAGGACAGATGCTTGACCCTCTGATCGCTTGGCGTGATCACAATGAACTGCGCGTATAGGTACAACGCGGTCGTGATCAGGAAGCCCACTTTCTCGAGCAGTGCGATGTATATGGCGATAAGGGCGAGCGTCTTGAGCACGGTGGGGTAGTCGGCCGCTGTCTTGGGCGCGTCATCATCGGTGTCGGTATCAGGGCGAACTGCTTTGCGCGCACCGAGTAGCTGGAGAAAACCCAGCAGACACAGCGCGATGGCAAGGACATAAGGAACGGTCGAGGCGTCGATGGTGCCCTTGCGCGGCAAATTCATGGTCAGGATCAGGTAGAACAGGCCTGCGCAGAGCATAACTGCGCCGACCACCAGCTCCTTTTTCTTATACGTATCCATGGGCGGCTCCTCATGGGTTAAGGGCGGAATACCGGACGCGGCGGGCGCGTCCGGCGTTGGTCAGAACTTACTTGCTCTGGCGCAGCTCGTCCTTGAACTCCATGAATTCTTCACGGGTCTTTTTCAGCAGTGCAATGGACTCTTCAGTGCCGTAGTAGCTCACTGGCTGCTTGAATGTCTTTTTCAGCTCTTCTGCATAGGCGGGGTCTTCAGTGATTTGCTTCATCACGTCGGCCATCTTCTGGACGATTGCACCGTCAGTGCCTTTGGGGAACGCGACGATGTAAGGCTTCTCCATCACGAAGTCCACGCCTTGTTCCTTGAAGGTCGGCACATCACCCAGCAGCGGGTTGCGCTCCGCGTTGGGCTGGCCAAGGGCAAACATCTCGCCGTTGCCCACGTAATCCTGCACCGACCCGTAGCTGATGCCGCCCAGGTCAATACGGCCGCCCAACAGGGCGACGACCTTTTCCGAGACGGTGCCGGCGTCGACCATCTTCATCTTGGTATCGGTGAGCTTCTCGAACATCAGGCCCTGCAGGTGAGAGTAGCTGCCCATTTCGGTGCCGTAGGTCACGGAGCTGGGCTCGGCCTTCGACTTGCTGATCAGCTGGTCGAGGGTCGTCAGACCGGAGCTTTTGGACGAAACGAAGACTGCACCTTTGTCCACACCGGCGATGCACGACACATCGAAGGCATCGAAGCTGTCTTCTGTCAGTCCGGCGACCTCGTTGACGATCATCTGGCCGGTGTGAGTGAAGAGAATGGTGTTGCCATCTGGGGCCGCGCTCTTTACCTGATCGGCTGCGATGGTGCCGCCCCCGCCAGCCATGTTGGTGATGACCATTGGCTTGCCGGTGATCTTGGTGAAGTACTTGGCCATGGTGCGGGCATTGAAGTCGGTATCGCCGCCTGCGTTTGCGATCACCACGACCTGAACCGGGCGGGTCGGCCATTCAGTTTCCGCGGCGTATGCGTGGCCCAGGGATGTCGCCAAAACGGCGGAAACAAGGGAGGCGCTGATTGCTTTTTTCATTGTATGTCTCTCCGGTGGTTTGGGTTGCGGCGCTTTGCGTTTGAAATTTGCCTTCTTCTTATTAGCGACCCAGGCTCGGTTGCTTGGGATCGTACTTCCAGCCAGGGACCAGATACTGCATGGCCATGGCATCGTCACGGGCGCCCGTGGCGACTTTGTTGTAAAGCTCGTGGGCGGCCATGATCCGGTCCATGTCAGGCTCGATGCCGAGCCCTGGCCTGTCCGAAACCTGAACCGCTCCGTTAACGATCTGAAGCGGGTCTCGGGTCAGGCGCTCCTGACCTTCCTGCCAGATCCAGTGTGTGTCGATCGCGGTGATCTTGCCCGGCGCTGCGGCAGCGGCATGAGTGAACATCGCCAGCGACACGTCGAAGTGATTATTCGAATGCGAACCCCAGGTCAGGCCGAACTGCTCGCACATCTGCGCCAGCCGAACCGAGCCCTGCATCGTCCAGAAATGCGGATCGGCCAGCGGGATGTCGACTGCTTCGAGCCGTAGCGAATGACCCATCTGCCGCCAGTCGGTTGCAACCATGTTGGTTGCGGTGGGGATACCCGTGGCACGCTTGAACTCGGCCATGACCTCGCGGCCCGAATAGCCCTTTTCCGGACCACAAGGATCTTCAGCGTAGGACAGGATGTGCCCCTGACCGCGACAAAGCTCGATGGCCTCAGCCAGCGACCAGGCGCCGTTGGGGTCCAGCGTGACGCGAGCGTCGGGGAAGCGTGCCTTGATCCCGGCAATGGCCTGCATTTCCTCACTGCCGCGCATTACGCCGCCCTTGAGTTTGAAGTCCTTGAAGCCGTAGCGCGCCGTCGCAGCTTCTGCCAGTCGCACTATGGCGTCCGGGGTGACTGCCTCCTGGTGACGGATGTTGTACCAGTCATCAGCCGAACCGGTTCCGGTCAGATAGGGCAGATCAGTCCGAGTGCGATCACCTATATAGAAGAGATAGGCCAGCATCGGCACGCTGTCTCGCTGCTGGCCACTGCCCAGTAGCTCGGCTACAGGAACATCGAGGTGCTGCCCGAGCAGGTCGAGGAGGGCGGCTTCGACTGCAGTGATGACGTTGTCCAGCCGCAAATTGATCTCATGGGGCTGCTTGAGCACTGCCGCTTCGGATTCGGACGTGACCTGATGCTGCGTGGTCTGAGGCCCTGCCGTACCGCCAGAAATTGCATGACGAAGCGCATTGAGGACGCGGTTGTAGCGGCCGATGCGTTGCCCGATCACCAAACCCTTGGTGCGCTCGAGTGCTTTACGGATGCCTTCACCGCCTGGCACCTCGCCGATCCCGGTACGCCCACTGCTGTCCTTCAAGATGACGAGGTTGCGGGTGAAGTAGGGCGCATGGGCGCCACACAGGTTCAGAAGCATGCTGTCGTAACCGGCTACCGGAATAACCTGCATATCGGTGACGACAGGGGTGGTGTTGTTCGCGTCTGACATCGCGTTACGTGCTCCTGATTATTCTTATGAGCGTCGAAAATTTACGGCCGGTCACGCTGTGCGGTGGTGAACCTCAGCGCATGCGTAATTCAACAGGGAGGAAACTGGGACGAGCCCGGCACTGAACACTTGGGTCTGCGGCGGTGTGCTTTGGCAGCCGCGTGGAGCGGCAGCAGCACACTTGGGAAGTGCGGAGTAGGACATGGCTTTTGAGCTCTGGTTATTTTCTGTCATACGTTGTCGTATGACTTGAGCGAATTTTTAACAGTGCCGGTGGTGGTTGTCAAATCATCAAAATATAAAAAATGGCCGCTTGTGACTGGCCGGTCAGGCTGCGGGTTCCTCAACATTTATGGTTCAGCAATGTCCTCATCGCATCTTTACTGTCTAGGCGCGAAGGCCTAAGCCCGACGTGCGAAACCGACTGGCCCAGCCGACAAGTTGGAAACTCGATAGGGCCATTGCGAATGACGAAGGTCTTGTAGTTTCACTTCGTCACCCGCACCAACCCACCAACGCCTGTACGAATAACTAATAGCGCATATGGCTGTATCGTCTATTCGTGCAATGGTGCAGCGGTATGAAGTGACCAGCAAATCGGCGCCAGTGCAGCCGATCATGCAGGCGAAGCTGCAGTAAAGAATTTTAGATAAACCGGTAGCGCCACCTGTAGTTGTACGATAACGTATCTCAAGGCTGCGGCCTTACCTCTTACATTGATTGCTTCACAGGATGCTCAAACAATGAATCCACAAGAACTGAAGTCCATCCTTTCTTCCGGTCTGCTGTCTTTCCCGGTCACTGACTTCGACCAGCAGGGCGACTTCAACCGCGACGGTTACATCAAGCGACTGGAATGGTTGGCGCCCTATGGCGCAACGGCGCTCTTCGCCGCGGGTGGCACTGGCGAATTCTTCTCTCTGACGCCGCAGGAATATCCGGATGTCATCAAGACAGCCGTCGATACCTGTGCAGGTCAGGTGCCCATTCTTGCCGGCGTCGGCGGTCCGACTCGTCAGGCTATCGCCTACGCACAGGAAGCCGAGCGTCTTGGCGCCAAGGGCCTGCTGTTGCTGCCGCATTACCTGACAGAAGCCAGTCAGGAAGGTGTTGCACGTCACGTCGAGGAAGTCTGCAAATCAGTCGATATCGGGGTAGTGGTCTATAACCGCAACGTGTGCCGTCTGACAGCGCCGCTGCTCGAGCAGCTGACAGAGCGCTGCCCGAACCTGATTGGCTACAAAGATGGTCTCGGCGATATCGAGATGATGGTTTCCATCCGCCGTCGCCTCGGTGAACGCCTGACTTACCTGGGTGGTCTGCCCACCGCGGAAGTCTACGCAGCGGCTTACAAAGCTCTCGGCGTGCCGGTTTATTCGTCCGCCGTTTTCAACTTCGTTCCAAAAATGGCGATGGATTTCTATCGCGCTATCGCGCGTGAGGATCACGAAACGGTCGGCCGACTGATCGATGACTTCTTCCTGCCGTACCTCGATATCCGTAATCGCTGCAAGGGATACGCTGTCAGCATCGTCAAGGCCGGCGCCAAAATCTCCGGTTATGACGCCGGGCCTGTGCGCGCTCCGCTGACCGACTTGCTGCCAGACGAGTACGAAGCGCTCGCTGCGCTGATCAAAAAGCAAGGTGCGCAATAACGGTCCAGCCCGACCCATCATTCGCCCCAACCGCCTGCGGCTGTTCGGCCTTTTGAACGGATAGTGGCAGGCGGAACTCACGAAGGAGAAAGTCCCGTGGCAGACGTACAACGCTATGACAATTACATCGATGGCCAATGGGTAGCCGGCAAGAACTACCAGGCCAATATCAATCCCTCCGACTTGTCGGACGTGATCGGCGAATATGCCCAGGCTGACAGCACTCAGGTCGAAGCCGCCGTGGCGGCAGCCCGTAAAGCGTTCCCGGCATGGGCCGCCTCCGGCATTCAGGCGCGCGCCGATGCGCTGGAGAAGGTAGGCCTTGAAATCCTCGCTCGTCGCGAAGAGCTCGGTGCGTTGTTGGCCCGCGAAGAGGGCAAGACCCTGCCGGAGGCGATCGGTGAAGTGACCCGGGCCGGCAACATCTTCAAGTACTTCGCCGGCGAATGCCTGCGTCAGGCTGGTGAGACCCTGCAGTCGGTTCGCCCGGGCGTCAGCGTCGAAGTGACCCGCGAGCCACTGGGCGTGATCGGCCTGATCACCCCGTGGAATTTCCCGATCGCCATTCCGGCGTGGAAGATCGCTCCAGCGCTCGCCTACGGCAACTGCGTAGTGATCAAACCTGCTGATCTGGTGCCCGGTTGCGCCTGGGCCATCGCCGAGATCATCTCGCGTGCGGGTTTCCCGGCCGGTGTGTTCAACCTGGTGATGGGCAAGGGCCGCGAAGTGGGCGAAGCCATCGTCAACGACAAGCGTGTTGATGGCGTCAGCTTCACTGGTTCGGTCGGCGTAGGCCGCGGCATTGCCAATACCTGCGTAAACCGCGGTGCCAAGGTTCAGCTGGAAATGGGCGGCAAGAACCCGCAGATCATCCTCGATGACGCGGACCTCAATACTGCTGTCGAACTGGCTACCCAGAGCGCCTTCTACTCCACCGGCCAGCGTTGCACGGCGTCCAGCCGCATCATCGTTACCGAAGGCATCTACGACCGTTTTGTCGAGGCGATGGTCGAGCGCATCAAGAAAATCAAAGTTGGCCCCGCGCTTGAAAAAGGCGTCGATGTCGGCCCGGTGGTATCCCAGGCCCAGCTCGATCAGGACCTGCGTTACATCGAGATTGGCAAGGAGGAGGGCGCACGCCTGGCCTGTGGCGGGGAGCGTGTAAGTTGCGGCACCGATGGCTATTTCCTTGCGCCGACGCTGTTCGTCGACAGCACCGCCGACATGCGCATCAGCCGCGAAGAGATCTTCGGCCCGGTGGCTAACGTCGTCCGCGTGAAGGATTACGACGAAGCCCTGGCGATGGCCAACGACACCGAGTTCGGTCTGTCCGCTGGCATCTGCACCACTTCGTTGAAGCATGCCAATCACTTCAAGCGTCATTCCCAGGCCGGCATGGTGATGGTCAACCTGCCGACGGCGGGCGTGGACTATCACGTGCCGTTCGGTGGTCGTAAAGGTTCGTCCTACGGCCCGCGCGAACAGGGTCGCTACGCCCAGGAGTTCTACACCACGGTGAAGACTACCTACATCGGCTGATCAGCCGATCCGTCCCCATGGGGCGTACCCGTGCGAGTCCACTGGGGCTCGCGGGGCGCACCCCATGGCGGCAAATGCGCTACACCCGTAACGCGGACCATAAGAATAAAAGAGAGACGCTCATGAATAATTCTGTGAATCAAGGTGCTCCGGTCGTCACTGAACTGAAAGTGGTTCCGGTCGCCGGTCAGGACAGCATGCTGCTCAATCTGAGCGGCGCTCATGGTCCGTACTTCACCCGCAACATCCTCATTCTCAAGGACAGCGCCGGCAACACAGGTGTCGGCGAAGTCCCCGGTGGCGAGGCGATTCGCCAGACCCTGGAAGATGCCCGCGCGATGCTGATTGGGCAATCGGTCGGTAATTTCAACGGCCTGCTGAACCAGGCGCGCAAGGCGTTCGCCGACCGTGATGTCGGCGGTCGTGGCCTGCAGACGTTCGATCTGCGCATCGCCATTCACGCCATTACCGCACTCGAATCAGCACTGCTGGATCTGCTTGGTCAGCACCTTGGCGTGCCGGTTGCCGCGCTATTGGGCGATGGCCAGCAGCGCGACGAAGTCGAGATGCTCGGTTATCTGTTCTACATCGCCGATCGCAATAAGACCGACCTAGGCTACCGCGATGAATCGAGCGCCAGCGATGCCTGGTTTCGGGTTCGCAACGAAGAAGCGCTGACGCCCGAAACCGTTGTGCGCCAAGCCGAAGCAGCCTACGAGCGCTACGGCTTCAAGGATTTCAAACTCAAGGGCGGCGTATTGCCTGGTAGCGAGGAGGTCAAGGCGATACGAGCCCTGGCCGAGCGCTTCCCCGACGCCCGCATCACCCTTGATCCCAACGGCGCCTGGTCGCTGGCCGAAGCCATTGACCTGTGCAAGGACCTGCACGGCGTGCTCGCCTACGCCGAGGACCCCTGCGGTGCAGAGAACGGCTATTCCGGCCGCGAGGTGATGGCCGAGTTCCGCCGCGCTACCGGGCTGCCAACCGCGACCAACATGATCGCAACCGACTGGCGGCAGATGGGCCACACCATCAGCCTGCAATCAGTGGACATTCCGCTGGCCGACCCGCACTTCTGGACCATGAGCGGTTCGGTGCGGGTAGCGCAGATGTGCCACGACTGGGGCCTGACCTGGGGTTCGCACTCCAACAACCATTTCGATATCTCGCTGGCGATGTTTACCCACGTGGCCGCCGCCGCGCCGGGCAGGATCACTGCGATCGACACTCACTGGATCTGGCAGGACGGCCAATACCTCACCCGCGAGCCGCTACAGATCGTGGGCGGAAAGGTCGCAGTGCCGGCCAAGGCCGGGCTCGGTGTGGAGCTGGATGAAGATGCGCTGCAAAAGGCCCATGAGCTGTACCTGGCCAAAGGGCTGGGCGCTCGCGACGACGCGACTGCCATGCAGTATCTGATTCCGGAATGGACCTTCAACAACAAGAAGCCGTGCATGGTGCGCTGATTTGGCTGAAACAGTCGTAGCGTAGGCTTCAGCCCCCCAGGGTGCCTGATAGGGAGCGATTTGGTGGGCTAAAGCCCACCCTACGAAAAAGCCGCACTGTGCGCCGAACGAAACCGTGTAAACGACTCAGCGGCGTAGGGTGGGCTTCAGCCCACCAGGGTGCCTGAGTCCGTTTGGAATTTTGCGCCGACCGCTCAACAACAATAACCGGGCCCGACCGGAGACTGATATGAACGAAACCGTGGAACTGATTCAGCATCAAGATTCGCCTCGTTACATACGCTTGAACGAAGCGGACAACGTGGCAGTTGTAGTCAACGATGGCGGTGTGCCGAGAGGCGCTTGGTTCCAGGACGGATTGGTCACGGTTGAATCCGTACCGCAGAGCCACAAGGTCGCATTGGTCGACATCGCCATCGACCAGCCTGTGCGCCGCTACGGGCAGATTATTGGCTATGCGCTGGAAGCCATCGCGCGGGGATCATGGGTCAAAGAGACCCAGCTGCGCATGCCATCCGCGCCGCCGCTCGACAGTCTTCCCATGTCCGACGCAGTACCTGCCCGGCTCGAACCACTCGACGGCTTCACGTTCGAGGGTTACCGCAACGCCGACGGCACGGTGGGTACGCGTAACATCCTTGGCATCACCACCACGGTGCAATGCGTCACCGGAGTGCTCGATCATGCTGTGGCACGCATCCGCAAAGAGCTGCTGCCCAAGTATCCCAACGTCGACGATGTGGTTGCGCTGACGCATAGCTACGGCTGCGGTGTGGCAATTACCGCAAAGGACGCCTACATCCCCATTCGCACGGTGCGCAACCTGGCGCGCAATCCGAATCTCGGCGGCGAAGCGCTGGTGATCAGTCTTGGCTGCGAGAAGCTGCAAGCCGAGCAGGTGATGCACCAGGGCGATGCTTCGGTCGACCTCAGCGAACCTTGGTTGTATCGCCTGCAGGACTCCAATACCGGCTTCAACGAAATGATCGAGCAGATCATGGCGTTGGCAGAAGCCCGCCTGGAAAAGCTCAACCGCCGCCAGCGCGAGACCGTCCCGGCTTCGGAGCTGATCCTCGGCATGCAGTGCGGCGGCAGCGATGCCTTCTCCGGTATCACCGCCAATCCGGCCCTTGGCTATGCCTCTGATCTGCTGATCCGCGCCGGCGCCACGGTGATGTTCTCGGAAGTCACTGAAGTACGCGATGCCATCTACATGCTTACCTCGCGTGCTGAGACGCCGGAAGTGGCCCAAGCCCTGGTGCGCGAGATGGACTGGTACGACCAATACCTCGAACGCGGCGCGGCTGATCGCAGCGCCAACACCACGCCGGGTAATAAGAAAGGCGGATTGTCGAACATTGTCGAGAAGTCCTTAGGCTCCATCGTCAAGTCCGGCAGCAGCGCCATTAACGGCGTGCTAGGCCCTGGTGAACGATTCAGCGACAAGGGGCTTATCTATTGCGCGACGCCAGCGAGTGATTTCGTCTGCGGCACCTTGCAGCTGGCGGCAGGGATGAACCTGCACGTCTTCACCACCGGGCGCGGTACGCCTTATGGCCTCGCAATGGCGCCAGTTGTGAAAGTCTCCACCCGTACCGAGCTCGCCGAGCGCTGGCCGGACCTGATCGACGTGGACGCCGGGCGCATCGCCACGGGGCGTTCCAGCATCGAGGAGCTTGGCTGGGAGTTGTTCCACTACTATCTGGATGTCGCTAGCGGAAAGAAGAAAACCTGGGCCGAGCAACACAAGATTCACAACGACATCACCCTGTTCAACCCGGCGCCGATCACCTGATTCAGCACATCAGGGTGCGTGGGCGAATGAATTCGCCCCTACACAAGCCCGTCAGTCTGCAGTCTTCGGGTCGCACTGATGACGTAGGGGCGAACTTGTTCGCCCAATTGTCCTGTGGCGCACGGACGAATGAATTCGCCCCTACACAAACCGTCAGGCTGCAGTTATCGGGCTCGCACAAGCGATGTGGGGACGAACTTGTTCGCCCAGTTGATCTGCAGCGTACTTGGGCGAATGAATTCGCCCCTACTCAAGCCGGTCAGTCTGCAGTCTTCGGGTTCGCACTGATGACGTAGGGACGAACTTGTTCGCCCAATCACCCTACAGCGTGCCTCGGTGGACGCCTTGCGGTAGGGCAAGCGCCGGCGATCATGAGCCACACCCAGGCGGAGAATGCGATGAGTACAGTGTTAGACGCGTTCATTCGTGAGATCGAAGCGGTCGTTGGAGCGGCAGGCATCGTGCGGGATGCAGAACGCATCGGTGGCTACCTGAGCGACTGGCGCAATGCCTATCAGGGCAAAGCGGCGCTGATCGTGCGTCCAGCCAATACCGACGAGGTGGCAGCGGTTGTTCGGCTGTGTAACCAATACGGCATCGCGCTGGTCCCACAAGGGGGCAATACCGGTCTGTGCGGCGGTTCGATTCCGGATGACAGCGGCAATCAGGTGGTGCTGTCGCTGACAAGAATGACCCGGATTCGCCACATCGATCCCGCAAACGAAACCATCACCGTTGAAGCGGGCGTAATCCTGCAGAACTTGCAGGAGGCTGCCGCCGAGGCGGGAAGGCTGTTTCCTTTGTCCCTGGGCGCAGAGGGCAGCTGCACGGTTGGCGGCAACCTCGCCACCAATGCCGGCGGCACGGCGGTGCTGCGCTACGGCAACATGCGTGACCTGACTCTAGGCCTGGAAGTCGTGCTACCGGACGGGCAGATCTGGAACGGCCTGCGCGGCCTGCGCAAGGACAACACCGGCTACGACCTAAAGCATCTGTTCATCGGCTCGGAAGGCACGCTCGGCATCATCACCGCCGCCGTGCTCAAACTGTATCCAGCGGTGCGCAGCACGACGACTGCCTGGGTGGCGTTGCCGAGCGCGTCTGCAGCAGTCGAACTGATCGGCGTCATCCGTGGACTCTGCGGAGACCGACTGACCGGCTTCGAAATGATGTCGCGGCAGAGCGTCGATTTCGTGCTGCGTCACGTCTCCGGTTGCAGGGACCCGTTCACAGAGCCCCATCCCTGGTACGTGCTGATCGAACTGAGCGATACCCAGCCCGATGCGCCCCTCAATGAGTTGCTTGAACTTGGGATAAGCGAAGCCCTGGAGCGTGGCTGGGTCATCGATGCCGTAATCGCCGCCAGTGAAGCTCAAGTCGCCGCGCTATGGGCCATGCGAGAAGGAATCTCCGAAGCGCAAAACCACGAAGGGCCGAGTCTGAAACACGACATCAGCGTGCCGGTCAGCTGTATCCCAGCGTTTATAGAGACGACCGACCAGCGGCTGCAAGAGCATTTTCCGGGCGTGCGGATCGTCGCCTACGGCCATGTCGGCGATGGCAACCTGCATTACAACATCAGCAAGCCGATCGGCTCCGACGATGCGCCCTTCAAAGCGCAGCACGAGGCAATCATGCAGCTGATCTACGACGCGACTACCGGACTCAACGGCAGCATCAGTGCCGAGCACGGTATCGGTCAGGCCAAGCGCAACGCCGCGCGGCACTACAAGGATCCGTTGGAACTCGAACTGATGCGCGCAATCAAGACGACACTTGACCCGAAGGGTCTGATGAATCCCGGCAAGGTGCTCTGACTGACCGTGCCGAACCGCTAACCCAATCGAGGTGTTCCTGTGACCTGCATTCTCCAGCTCGGCCCCCTGACCGAACGTTTCAACCGTGGCCTGGCTGCGGAACACGAGGTTTTGCGCATCTGGGAACAGGACGCCGAAGCGTTGCTCGACCAGCACCGCGATCGAGTCGATGTCGTGGTGACCTCTGCACGTTTCGGCTGCACAGCGGCACTGATCGAGCGGCTGCCCAACCTGCGCGCCATCGTTAGTTTTGGCGTTGGCTACGATTCGATTGATGTCGCTGCAGCCAAGGCCCGCGGCATTCCTGTAAGCAACACGCCGGATGTCCTCAATGATTGCGTGGCCGATCTGGCGTTCGGTCTGATCATCGACTGTGCCCGCCAGATGTCCCGTGCCGACCGCTTCGTTCGCGCCGGCGAGTGGCCGTCCGGCGGGCTGCCATTGGCCGCTCGGGTTAGCGGTAAAAAGCTTGGCATCGTCGGCCTTGGACGCATTGGTGAAGAAGTGGCCAAACGGTCAAGCGGGTTCGACATGCAGGTGCGCTATCACAACCGCCGACCGGTGCCGGACAGCGAATACGGTTACGAAGCCAACCTGATTGATCTGGCGCGCTGGAGCGATTTCCTGGTGCTGACCTGTCCGGGCGGGGAGAGCACGCGCAACCTGATCAATCGTGAAGTCATCGACGCGTTGGGGCCTAATGGCTCATTGATCAATGTGTCTCGGGGCTCCGTGGTAGACGAGCCTGCCCTGGTCACGGCCTTGGTGGAAGGACGCCTGGGCGGCGCCGGGCTCGATGTGTACGCCAAGGAACCCGAGGTCCCGCACGCGCTGCTGGACCTGCCCAATGTCGTGCTGCTGCCGCACATCGGCAGCGCCACCGAGGAAACACGCCTGGCGATGGAAGAATTGCTGTTGGCCAACCTGCGCGCCTTTCTGGAGCGTGGAGAGATGCTGACGGCGGTCTGAGCGTGCTTACCGGCACGAATCAGATCGAGATGGCTTTGCCATCAAGGCCTTCACCCACAAGGTGTGGGTCGACCCTCATGCGACACCCCTATAGGCGCTACCCACCGCATGCCACAAACGTGCAGGCGCGGGGCGCCGCTTCAATTCATCTCGCGAGCGATGACCGCTCGCCAGCGGAGCAGCAACCGTGACCGAAACCCAATCAGCGCTGAGCGAAATCGAACTGCAGCATGGCTCACTGAGCTTGTCAGTGTGCCCGGCATTAGGTGGAGCGATCACACGGCTCAGCATTGATGGTATTGACCTCCTGCGGCCCTGGGACGGTTCTGACAGCGTGCGAAAGACCGGCTGTTTCGTACTGGCGCCGTTCTCCAACCGTGTAGGTGACAGCGCTTTCGAGCATGAAGGCCAGCGTTATCCGCTGCGTAGCCTGTCGGCCGATCATCCACTGCCAATCCACGGCGTGGCCTGGAAGCGAGCCTGGAGCGTTGTCGAGCAGAACGCCGCCAGCCTGGTTCTGACCTGCAGCCATCAACCCGAGGGGGAGGGCGCGCTGGACTGGCCATTCGCGTTCGAAGTCGAACACCAAATGCGGCTGAGCGACAAGGGCGTTGAGCTGCAATTGAAGCTACGCAACCTGGACACCCGCTCCATGCCCTCCGGGCTTGGCTGGCATCCCTATTTTCTGCGTCACGAAGAGTGTCGGCTGCGGTTTGCCGCGCAATCGGTGTGGCAGAACGACTCGCGGAATTTGCCTTCACACCTGTCGCCGATTCCACCGAAATGGGACTTCTCAGTCGCCCGACCTTTACGGGAGCCCGGTCTTGATAACTGTTTCGTGGGGCGTAACGGGACTGTGCAGATCGACTGGCCCAACGAAAGCATCGTGTTGACCATGGATGCCAGCGAAGGGCTCGACCATCTAGTCGTATTCACGCCGCCTGCCGAGATGGGATTCTTCGCGGTCGAGCCTGTTTCACACGCCAACAACGCTCTGTGTATGCAGGATCCGGCCAGCAATGGAACGCGCACCTTGGCGCCTGGTGAAACGATGCAGGTCAGCTGCCGGCTCCAGATCCAACGCACCGCTGCTTTCAACGCGTAGCGCGAAAGCCTGCTGTCAGGCGGATAGAACACGATCCGCCTAATGCCTCGACGATCCCTGTAGGAGCCAGCTTGCTGGCGATCTGAATCTAAGCTCGCGCTCAACCCCGCAACGGCTCGATAGCTATCGCCCAACTATCGCGATCCTCCGCTCCTTAACTATGCGCTCCCTGTTCACCTGGCAAAAAAAAGCCCGTCTCAAGGACGGGCGAAAGTTTCCGCAACAGGAGCGAGGAGAGTTGCGTCCAGCGTGGTGCGTGACGCTTACAAAATGGACAGCGGGTAGTTGAAGATCAGGCGGTTCTCGTCGAGATCGCGCGTGTTGGCTTGTGAGCGGAAGCTCGAATTGCGCCACTTGATGTTGAGGTTCTTCGCTGGGCCGTTCTGAATGGTGTAGGCAAGTTCGGATTCACGCCCCCACTCCTTGCCATCGTCGTTGCCGGCTAGCTCGATGTTGTCGCCTTTGATGTAACGGTTCATCAAGGTCAGGCCGGGCACGCCGACAGCAGCGAAGTTGTAGTCGTGGCGTACTTGCCATGAACGTTCTTCGGCATTGTCATAAGCATTGTTGAAGCTGTCGTTCGCCAAGCTGCCACCGCTCGTGCCGTTAACGCGCATCCAGGCATCGCCGCTGACCTTCTGCAGACCAACGTAGAAAGTGTTACCGCCCGTCTTCAAGCCGAAGAGACCTGAATAGGTTTTGTTGTCGAGATTGCCGGCACGCGCGCTGCCACTCTCGTCACCTTGGAAGTAACCAAGGTTTGCAGTCAACGCGAGGTCATCCCCCAGCGGTTGGGTATGCAACAGTTGTACGTACTGCTGCTCGTAGACGTCCTTCAGCTCAGCGGTCCACAAACCAACGGTGGTTTGCTTGCTGATGGCGTATTCACCGCCGATGTAATTGAAGCGATCCGAGGCGCCGCCACCGAATCTCATGTCTTCCATGCTGGCATCGTTACGTTCGCTATTCTGGCGGAACTGACCGGCTGTGAGCATTAGACCATCGAACTCGCGGGAGGTGATCATGCCGCCTTCGAACGTCTGCGGCAGCGAACGACCATCGTCGGCGCGCAAGATGGGCAGCACAGGCATCATCTCGCCGATTTTCAGTTCGGTATTGGAGACCTTGGCTTTGGCAGCAACACCAAAGCGGCCGAAATCATCCGCTGGGCGGCCATCGCTGTGGCGTGGCAGCAAGCCTGTGCCCCAGGTGCCTTTGCCGCCGTCAAGTTTGACCGCAACGCCGGCAAGCACGTCGACGCCAAAGCCGATCGGGCCGGGCGTGTAGCCGGACTGGATGTTAAGGATGAAGCTCTGGGTCCATTCCTCAGCTTTGGTCCGGTCCTCGGCGTCGTCGCGGAACTCGCGGCCGATGTAGAAGTTACGTGCGTTCACGTTGATCTTGGTGTCTTCGACGAAGCCTTGAGCACTGGCCGTGGCAGGAATGCCAAGCGCCAGGGACAGAGTGCCTGCGAATACGGCGACCGACAGAGGATTGCGTGGGGTCATTGTTGTTGTGCTCCCTTTTTTTAAGTAGTCCACCCCGTGCGGCCAAGGCCTAAGACGAGGCGGGATGTAGCGCGACCGCGGATGTGGAGCGGCGCTCATCAGGCAACGAAACCGTTATCAGTTGTCTGATGACGTATCGGATTATGGCTACGGGGAAGGGCTTGTCAATTCAATTTGTAAAGAATTGTTAGGTCTCAGACTTTGGTCTAGTAGGGTAAGCAGGCCGCTTGCAAGTCTCGCAGCACTAGGCTGCAGGGGAGAGCGGCCCCATTCTTTGCGCTTCTCACCCCCGCACTGAATCAGGCTGGGTTAGGCCACCAGCCCGGCAGCAGTCGTCTGACCTGTGAACGAGCGAAGCGGTCGTCGATGAGATGAAGGGTTCCGGCGTCTTCCGTTGTACGGATCACTCGGCCAGCCGCCTGCACCACCTTTTGCAGGCCTGGGTAGAGGTAGGTGTAGTCGTAACCGGCGCCAAACAGCTGGTCCATCCGAGCCTTCATCTGCTCATTTACCGGATTGATCTGCGGCAGGCCCAGGGTCGCTACGAAAGCGCCAATCAAACGCCTACCGGGCAGATCGATTCCTTCAGAAAAGGCGCCGCCCAATACAGCGAATCCGATACCGCTACTCTGCTCGGTAAAACGCTCGAGAAAGGCGGTGCGTGCGGTTTCCTGCATGCTGCGGGTCTGCTCCCAGTAGGGCAGGTCAGGGTGCTGTGCACTGAGCAGAGCCGTTACCTGTTGCAGGTAATCGAAGCTGCTGAAAAAGGCGAGATAGTTACCCGGGCGCTCACGGTACTGCTCGGCTATCAGGTCCACGATGGGCTGCAAGGAAGCGTAACGGTCCCGGTAGCGCGTAGAGATATTGCGCGCCAGTCGGACGTGCAATTGCTCTGGCCGAAAGGGCGATTCCACATTAATCCAGACGTGATTGAGCGGCACGCCCAGGGTATCGGCGTAAAACCGTTGCGGTGCCAACGTAGCGGAAAACAGTACGCATGAGCGAGCTTCCCGAATACGCGATGTGAGAAAGGGGGCGGGGAGCACGTTGCGTATGCAGAGAACCGACGATTTCGTGCCGTTGCGGTCCGGCCCCGACGCCAGGGTGCAGTCGATCAGCGAATGCTCGCCGAACTCCTCGGCCAGGCGACAGAAATGCATGGCGTCGAAATAGGCCGCCAACAACAGGGGATCAAGGCCCGCCGGGTTTTCACCCATGTACTCGGTTATGGCGCTGACGGCTTGTTGCAAAGCGTTGATGAGCTTGTATGGCAGGTCCGGGAGAACCTGATACGCACCGATCTGATCCCTTTGGAGATCGCTCCAACCGCGCAGCACACGCTCGACGGGCTTCTTCAACACTACGGGAAGAGTCTTGCGTAACCCATTGATCTGCCTCATATCAAGCTCAGCGCTGTACATGCTTCTACCGCGTTCGAGCAGATTGTGAGCCTCGTCGACCAACACGCCGACGCGCCACTGATTCAGCAGCGTCAGGCTGTAGAGCAGGGCGCTCAGGTCGAAGTAGTAGTTGTAGTCGCCAATCACCACGTCAGCCCAGCGAGCCAGCTCTTGGCTGAGGTAATAAGGGCAGATCCCGTGCGCCAGCGCGGCCTCACGTAACGTCGCCTTATCCAGAACGCTTCGCGTAATGGCGTCCGCACGAGCAGCGGCGAGCCGATCATAGAAGCCACGGGCGAGCGGGCACGATTCACCGTGACAGGCCTTGTCGGGGTGCTCGCATGCCTTGTCACGCGCAACAAGTTCCAGAACCCGCAGCGGCGTCGAATCGCTCGACAGGCTTTTCAGCGCATCGAGGGCGAGCTGGCGACCAGAGGTTTTCGCGGTGAGAAAGAACAGTTTGTCCAGCTGCTGACCCGGAAAGGCTTTCAGCTGTGGGAACAGGGTCGCCAACGTCTTGCCGATGCCGGTGGGTGCCTGAGCCATCAAGTGAGTCCCGGTGCACACGGCCTTATAGACGGCCTCGGCCAGCTGCCGCTGACCATTGCGAAACTCGCCGTACGGAAACGACAGGACCTTGAGCGCCTGATCTCGCTCGGCACGGTGCGCCAGCTCCTGCTCGGCCCAGGCGATGAAGGATTTGCACTGTGCCTCGAAGAAATTCTGTAAGTAGTCCGCGCTGAAGGATTCAATCAGCAGCGTTTCCTTCTGCGTGACCACATCGAAGTACACCAGCGCGATATCGAGCGTTTGCAGATAGCGTGATTCGCAGAGCAGCCAGCCATACACCTTGGCTTGAGCCCAATGCAGATGGCGATGATTGGCCGGCTGCCGGTCCAGATCGCCGCGGTAGGTTTTGATTTCCTCCAGACGATTCTTTGCCGAGTCATAACCATCGGCGCGGCCGCGAACGTGAAGGGGGCCGTAACGGCCTTCGAGCGTGACCTCGCGCTCATAGCCATTTCCGCGTCGTGCGGTAACGGCGGCGTGACCGGCGATGCCCTCCAGCGCGGTGGGAGAGGGCGTGAAGCGCAGGTCCAGATCACCCAGTTTGGCCGTGAACTCGCACAGCGCACGTACCGCGACTCGATAACTCAAGCGTCGCTCTCCGCCCATTGGACATAGCAGACGGCGATCGGCACCTGATTCCGCTGTGCAAATTCTATCCAGCGCTTCTGGTTGTCCTGCAGACGATCGCCAGGGCCCTTTACCTCGATCAGTTGGTAGCGTTGCTCGTCAGGCCAGAACTGAATGAGATCCGGCAAGCCGCTGCGATGGTTGGGCACGTCCAGAAGGATGCGCTGGAAGAAGGCCTTCAAGTGCTCGGCAGGAATGCAATCGAGCGCCAGTTCCAACAGCGTTTCGTCGAACAGCCCCCAGCTGACGAACTGTGATTGCAGTCCGAATTTCTCGTGATACACGCGGCGTATGCAGTCGCGGTATTCGCCCGTGCCAAGCTTGCTCAGGCATTCATCGAACAGCCCGGCTCGACGCGTATGGAAGTCTGGCCGTGCGAGATCCGCCGGTGCCGCGTGGAACGGATGGAAGAAAGCACCGGGTAAGGGCGCAAAGATCGCGTCCCAACAGAGCATCCCGAGCAGCGAGTTGATCAGGGCGTTTTCCACGTAATAAACCGGCGCTTCTGTGGAGGTCAGGTGTTCGCGCACGGCGCGTTCAACACTCATTGCGCCCGGCCTGGGCAGCATCAGATCAATGCGTTGCGGCTGGGAGAAGCCTGCGCGCCGCGACGCAGGACCGCCGAGCGCCCGCCGTAGACGAGGCAGGATTCGCTGCAGCTGCTGGGCTTCATGCTCGCTTTCTGGTGCAGCCTCGGCGACCAGCGCCAGCTGCAATGCAGCCTCCGGTTGTTCGCTACGCTCGAGCACCCGGATTGCACGTTCTCGAGCGCCGGGATAGCGGTTGGCGGCGTGAAGCCGCAGCGCCAGTTGCAGATCACCGACTCGCTCGCATTGTCGCGCAAGCCCCAGCAGCAGCTTGCCGCGACGATTCTCCAGCCAGTCGTTGGCGTACGGCGTCATGGGCACGTCAATCAGTACGTCTTCAACCGACTTGCCGGCTTCGAAGCGCTCACGACAGCGGTGCAGGTGCAGATACACATCCACCTCGGCTCGCAGATGAAAGGCGCGTGACTCCGAGGAGAAGGCGACCTGCTCATAGCGGAAGATGCCCAGATCGGCGAGCACGAACTCCGACCAATCCTGATGAATATTGCCGAAGAACATCAGTCGCAGCCGGTCGCACAGGTCGTTGATGGTCAGCGCGAATGCCGCATCGCCAAGCGCGTGGCACCAGTTGGCGAAGGGCTTCGGTTGGGCATGCTCGGCCAACAGGGCTTGGAGCAGATCGCTCTTGCGCTGACTGCTGAGCGACGAACCAAACACACGGAGCAGTTCGTCCTTTTTCAGTAGCCCAAATAACTGGATGAGGTCCAGCGCAGGGTCAGGCTCGATCCAGCCTTGCTCGACCAGCGCCGTCGAGGCCTGAAGCGGGCAACCGATCTCGGCATAGCGCAATTTACTGGCGCGGAACAGCACACCCTTGCGCATCACCATGCGGACCAGAAGTGCCTGCGATGGCTGCGGGATCTGCTGGAAACGGTCGATGAAAGCCCGCTCATCTTCATCCAGCAGATCACCGTGGCGCTCACCTACCCACGCGAGCACCTGGCGGAAGTTATCGAGGTAATAGAAGGGGTTTTCCAGGGCCTGGCGCATCGAACGTCCGGTTCGGTAATACGTGGGCGTAGCGGCCCGTAGAGCTGGGTATTTATACAGTTGCCTGTGATTTTGGCAATGGTTGGACGATCAGTGGCGGGGGCTGGGGGCGGTTGTCTTGGCTGGTAGGGTGATGGGTATCGCTTTGCTCAACACGTCCTACCGAAGCTGGCCTGGCTTGTAGGATGTGGTTGAGCGTAGCGATACCCATGCGGTGAAACGTCCGGGCTGTTTGGCCTGAGAAGATCAAACCGCGGGGGCTGGGGGCGGTTGTCTTGGCTGGTTGCGTGATGGGTATCGCTTAGCTCAACCCATCCTACCGAAGCTGGCCCGGCTTGTAGGATGTGGTTGAGCGTAGCGATACCCATGCAGTGGAAGCGTCCAGGCGTTTGGCCTGATCGAAGATCAAACCGTGCGCGAGAAGCGCCCGCGCTGCTCACCACCCAGATAAGCGTCGAATGCCATGGCGACGTTACGCATCATCAGGTGGCCCTGCGGCAGCAGCTGGACACTGCTCTCGTCTATTTGCACCAAGCCATCGGCGATATGCTCGTCGAGCTTGGCCAGAGCGTCGGCAAAGTACGCTTGGAAATCGATGTCGTAGCGCTTTTCGATTTCCGCGAAATCAATGCGGCCGTGGCACATCAGCGAAATGATCACGTCGCGACGCAGCCGGTCGTCCTCGCTGAGCTTGTAACCGCGGTGCACCGGCAACATCCCTTCGTTCAGTCGCGCGTAATACTGCGACAGCTCCTTCACGTTCTGGCTGTAGCTGTTGCCGACCTTGCCGATGGAGGAAATGCCCAGCCCGATGAGGTCACAGTCGGCATGGGTCGAATAACCCTGGAAGTTACGCTGCAGCGTGCCGTTGGCGCGGGCAAGTGTCAGCTCGTCGTCTGGCAGGGAAAAATGGTCCATTCCTATATAGACGTAGCCCGCGTCGGTCAGACGCTTGATGGTCAGCTCCAGCAACTCCAGCTTGCGTTCCGGCGGCGGCATGTCTTCGGGACGGATCAGCTTTTGGGCACGGACCAGTTCCGGCAGATGCGCGTAGCTGTAGGCGGCAATACGGTCCGGACGGATGTCGATGATCTTGTCCAGTGTCACGTCGAAGCTGGCGACGGTCTGCAAGGGCAGGCCGTAGATCAGGTCCACGCTGATGGACTTGAACTGCGCATCCCGGGCGGCCTGGACCAGCTCTCGGGTCTGCTCTTCGGTCTGGATGCGGTTGACCGCAATTTGGACCTGTTCATCGAAATCCTGCACGCCGAAGCTCAACCGATTGAAGCCCAGCTTGCGCAGCTGGTGAATTTGCTCTGGCGTGACGGTGCGCGGGTCGACCTCCAGGGAAAACTCGTGGCTGTCGCTGTCATCCATGTTGAATGCGTCGTGCAAGGCACCCATCAGATCGGCCAGCTGCTCGCTGGTGAAATAGGTCGGCGTACCTCCACCCAGGTGCAGTTGGGTCAGCTTGCGGGAGCGGTCGAACAGCGCCGCCTGCATCTGGATTTCTCGCTTGAGGTATTCCAGATACTCAACGGCGCGGTCGGTCTTGTGGGTGATGATCTTGTTGCAGGCACAGTAGTAGCAGAGGCTTTTGCAGAACGGGATATGGATATACACCGACAGCGGCTTGGGTGCCCCGGCCTCGTTGGTTTCCTGCGCAGCGCTACGGTAGTCATCAATGGCAAACGCCTGATGAAACTGCGGAGCGGTGGGGTAGGAGGTGTAGCGAGGACCCGGGCGGTCGTATTTCTCGACCAGGGCGCGGTTAAAGCTCGGCGTTTGGTCCATGAGTGGGCTTACCTTGCGGTTGATAGGGTGGATGGCCGGGCGGGATCCGATTGCGGCCTGCGACATCGTGGCGCGATTATCCCTGATTCTAGTTCATCCGTCGGCTGTCTCAGATCAAGATCCGTGCACCTTGAGGGCCATTGCCGCCGCTGGAGTCAGCGCAAGGCCAGGGCCTGCCTCAGGCACGGCCGGCCATTTTTAGCGAAGGCGAAATTGACCAACCAGACGGTCCAGTTCCGCGGCGAGCCTGACCAGTTCATCACTGATCTGTGAATTCTGCGAGGCATCGGCCAGCGTGGTATCAGCAATCGCGCTAATGGTGGTGATGTTGCGGTTGATCTCTTCGGCCACTGTGCTCTGCTCCTCGGCCGCCGTGGCAATCTGCGTGTTCATGCCATTGATGGTATTCACCTCACCGGCGATCACCGACAGGCTCTGCGCAGTCCTGGCGACGCATTCCGAGCCCGTGTGAGCACGCTCTTGCGCGCCTTCCATTGCCTGTACGGCTTTGCGAACGCCGCTTTGCAGCTGCTCGATGGTGCGCTGGATTTCTTCGGTCGATTTCTGGGTCCGCGAGGCGAGGGTGCGAACTTCGTCGGCAACCACGGCAAAGCCGCGACCCTGTTCACCGGCTCGGGCCGCCTCGATGGCGGCGTTCAGCGCCAGCAAGTTGGTCTGCTCGGCGATACCGTTGATTACGTTCAGCACCATGCCGATGCTGACACTGTCGGTTTCGACCTGTTTGATCACCTGTGCGGCATGCTCAATGTCGCGGATCAGCACTTCGATACCGTCTAACGCTTCTGTGGCAAGCGAGACTCCGGCACGTGACTCCTCATCCGCGCCGCTGGAAGCCGACGCCGTCTGGTTGGCGTGACGCGCCACTTCCTGGACGGTCGCGCTCATCTCATTCATCGCAGAGGCGACCATGTCGGTCTCGCTGCGTTGCTCCATGACCGCGGTATGGGTTCGCTCGGCAACGCTGGACACCCGGCCCGATACCTCGCCCAGTTGTTTAGTCACCGCTGCCACGGCTTCCAGGCTGTTGCGGAATTTGAAGATCATTTGATTGAACGCATGCCCCATGGCGCCAACCTCGTCATGGGCGTGGACGGCAACGGTGCGGCTTAGGTCCTCGTCGGTGGTCATGGCCTCCATGGTGTGGCGCATGTCGTTGACGCGGCTGATGATGACTCTGCGAATGATGTAGCTCATAAGGATAAGGCCAACGACCAGCAACAGCGCCTGTATCGCGGCTGACATCAGGATGTTGCCGTGTACTTCATTGTCCAGTGCGGAAAGGTCATAGCTGATCCGAACGGCGCCCATGACTGTGTCTTGCGGCACCTGGTGGCACGTAAGGCAATTGGTGCCGCGATAGTCCTGCTGGGCGTGAATTGGATTGATCACCGTCAGCACGCGACCATTCTTGCCATCGCTCACTTCAATGGTGGCTTCACCGGCCAGTGCCCGCTCGTCGAGCTTATCGACCGGCGCCTGATGCGCGAGCCCGGGCCCGAAGACCTTGGTCACTGGCTCGCCACGAACGATGCGAGCGTCGATCACACCGGGACGCGCAAGTATCTTGTCGCGCAGCACTTCGCGCTGCCCCATGGTGCCGGTCAGCATCATGGTGTTGATGCTGTCGAAATAGGAATCGGCCGTGTCCTTGGTTTGTTGCTCGACGACATGCAGGATCAGTTTCTTCTCTGATCCGGCTGAATAAAGAAGTGATGCAGCCAGGACCAGAGCGAAAACCACCAGTAGGGCGAGGTTGATTTTCGACTGAACGGACATTTGCCGAACGGGAGCGGTGCTATTCATTCTGTTCCTTAAAAGCTGCAACAAGTACCAGCCAACACGACCGGGGGTGCGGTCGCTACAGCCCTCAGGCCGACTAACGCGCATCATCCGATGGGTGTATCGGCAGCAAATCCCTGCGCGTTACAGGGTTTTACCAATAGTGGAGCTGTGAAGGCATAACGCCATCAATCAAGCGCGTGACATCCTAGCCTTTGGTCTGCGAGGCAGTCCCAAGGGGCACGACGAAATGAAATCAATCTGATGATTTACTGATCTCGGTCAGTAAAAGCGTGGCATGCGGAAGCCGATTTCGAGCGATCTGCCGAGGGGATGAACCCCGGTAGGTTTGCGGCCCAGGGTGAAACCTGCTCTGAATTTTCAGCCCGTGTTGCAGCGCGTGTCTTTTTTACAGCCCTACTTGGCAATTGGCTTGTCTCGCCTCACGCTAGGCGTCGTTCATGTCAATCACCTCTGGTCGGTTCGCGTGAGCTGATGGAATTCACAAGGCCAATCGTAGAACCCCTCATCGTTTCGGTGGTCGTAGCCTCTAGTCAGCCGCTGTCGGCGGGACATGCAGGATATGACTGCTGACCGATCCGGGCGCAGTGCATCAACTGGAACCTTCCTCTTAAAGGACTCACATGATCAAAAAATGCCTTTTTCCTGCGGCCGGATATGGCACGCGCTTCCTTCCGGCAACCAAGGCGATGCCAAAGGAAATGTTGCCGGTAGTGAACAAGCCCCTGATTCAGTACGGGGTTGAAGAGGCACTGGCCGCCGGGCTGAGTCAGATCTCGATCGTTACCGGTCGCGGTAAGCGCTCCCTGGAAGACCACTTCGACATCAGTTACGAACTCGAGCATCAGATTCGTAACACCGACAAGGAAAAGTACCTGGTCGGTATCCGCAAGCTGATTGACGAGTGCAGCTTCTCCTATACCCGCCAAGTCGAAATGAAGGGCCTGGGCCACGCCATTCTCAGCGGTCGCCCGTTGATTGGTGATGAACCCTTCGCCGTGGTTCTGGCCGATGACCTTTGCATTAATCTGAACGGTGATCCGGTTTTGGCGCAGATGGTCAAGCTGTACAACCAGTTCCGCTGCTCGATCGTCGCCATCCAGGAAGTGCCGCCGGAAGAGACCAGCAAGTACGGTGTGATCGCCGGCGAGATGATTCGTGACGACATCTTCCGTGTCAGCCACATGGTCGAGAAGCCAAAGCCGGAAGACGCACCATCCAACCTCGCGATCATCGGACGTTACATCCTGACTCCGGACATCTTCGACCTGATCGAGCAGACTGAGCCGGGCAAGGGCGGTGAGATCCAGATCACCGACGCGCTGATGCGTCAGGCGCAGGACGGTTGCGTGCTGGCATACAAGTTCAAAGGTCAGCGCTTCGATTGCGGTTCCGCCGAGGGCTATATCGCAGCGACCAACTTCTGCTACGAGCACTTCTACCTGACCGGTAAAGCGTTCTAAGCAACAAAGCGTTTTGTACAAGGCCACCTTCGGGTGGCTTTGTCGTTTCAGGGCGCTGGCATTTCCTCGGCGCCTGGACCCAGCGGTTGTCCGTAGCTGAACTCCACATAATTGCCCGCCGGATCGCGCACGCCGCAGTAGTAACCGACGGGGTAGGGCTCATCACGCGGCGCCCAGATCAAGCATCCGGCCTCGCGCGCCTTATCGGCGATCAGGTCGACCTCGTCCCGGCTGGCCATCGCGAAACCGAAATGGCTGTAATCGTTGTCAGCCAGGGCCCGATCCTGCCCCCCGGGCATGATGACGAAGATGAATTCGCGCTCTCTGCCGGGCTCGGCCATCCAGACGATTCGCGAGCCTTTGCCGGCCCGTTCATGGAATACGTGCATCCCGCAGAATCGCTCATAGAAGGCGATGCAGGCATCCAGATCCGGTACGTGCAAGGCGAGATGTGTCAGGGTAGGGCGCATGGGCACTCCTTCAATACACAGGTGCGGTGATCGGGTGAAACTGCTGGGTTATGCTGTCCGCTCTACAAGGGAGACAACAGTACATGGCTTACGACTTCGATTTATTCGTCATCGGCGCGGGCTCCGGTGGCGTCCGGGCCGCTCGTTTCGCCGCCGGGTTTGGCGCTCGTGTGGCGGTGGCCGAAAGCCGTTACCTGGGTGGCACCTGCGTGAACGTTGGGTGTGTACCCAAAAAGCTGTTGGTATACGGCGCACATTATTCAGATGACATCGATCAGGCTCAGGGCTACGGCTGGACCATCGACGGCGCGACCTTTGACTGGAAAACCCTGATCGCCAACAAGGATCGCGAAATCCAGCGCCTGAACGGCATCTACAAAAATCTGCTGACCGACAGCGGTGTCACGCTGCTGCAGGCCCACGCGCGGCTGGTCGACGCCCATACCGTCGAAGTGGAAGGTCAGCACTACACTGCCGAGCACATTCTGATTGCAACCGGCGGCTGGCCGTTCGTGCCTGATATCCCAGGACGAGAGCACGCCATCACCTCCAACGAAGCCTTCTATCTCGACGAGCTCCCGCGCCGCGTATTGGTTGTCGGCGGGGGCTACATTGCTGTCGAGTTTGCCTCGATCTTTCACGGTTGTGGCTCGGAAACCCGCTTGCTGTACAGGGGCGACCTCTTTCTTCGCGGCTTCGACGGTTCATTGCGCGATCACCTCAAGGATGAACTGATCAAGAAAGACGTCGACCTGCAGTTCAACGCCGATATCACCCGTATCGACAAGCAGCCGGACGGAACGCTGCTGGCCACCCTCAAGGACGGCCGTACGCTGGAAGCCGATTGCATCCTGTACGCGACAGGCCGCCGCCCGATGCTCGATGGCCTGGGGATGGAGAATCTCGACGTCACCCTGGACGAGCGCGGATTCATCGCCGTAGACGAGCAGTTCCGCACCACGACACCGTCGATCCTGGCCATTGGCGACGTGATCGGGCGTGTCCAGCTGACACCAGTGGCACTTGCAGAAGGCATGGCCGTAGCGCGACAGCTATTCAAGCCCGAGGAATATCGGCCAGTGGACTACAACACCATTGCCACCGCGGTCTTCAGCCTGCCGAATATGGCCACTGTCGGGTTGACCGAGGAAGAAGCTCGAGCGAAAGGTCATAAGGTAGTGCTGTTCGAGAGTCGCTTCCGGCCGATGAAGCTGACGATGACCAATAGCCTGGAACGCAGCCTGATGAAGCTGGTGGTCGATGCCGACACGGACAAGGTGCTGGGTTGCCATATGGCCGGTCCGGAGGCTGGGGAAATTATCCAGGGCCTGGCAGTCGCATTGAAGGCAGGCGCGACCAAGCGGATCTTCGACGATACGTTGGGCATTCATCCTACGGCGGCCGAAGAGTTCGTCACGATGCGCACACCTACGGGTATTTGAATTCTCAGCAGGCGCAGGGGATCGATGTCGCGGTGGGTTGTTAGCAGGGGCAGGGCGAGGAGGAGGGCGTCCGGACGGAACCTGGCTCAGGTTGTCCGTCCGGCAGGGCGATGAGTTCAGTGCTGATGATGGGCGTTGTGGTCCGATTCGGGAGCCTGATCATGGATGCCAACTTCAACTGTCACTTCGCCGGCTTTCTCGAAGATCAGCGTAAGGGGGAAGTGCTCACCTGCAACGAGCGGCCCGGTTAGTTGGAACAGCATCACGTGGTTTCCGCCTGGCTTGAACGCCACTTCGCCGTCAGCGGCCAGTTCTACCGATTCGATTTGCTGCATGCTCATCATTTCGCCTTTTTGAACGTGGGTATGCAGTTCAGCTTTATCAGCGCGGGGCGTTTGCACGCCGACAAGCTTGTCCGCCGTTTTGCCCGGGTTGCTTATAAGGAAGTACACCGCACCTGTGGGTGCGGTAGGCGGCATGGCACGGGACCAAGCCTGGGTGACGGCCGGTTTTTCATCCGTCATGTGGTGAGCGTGGTCCTCCGCGATGGCGGTAAAGGTGGCCGTGCCGAGCACGAAAGCGGTTACCAGGCGAAGCAACATGGATTGTCTCCAGAGCGGGTTTGAAGGCCGCACATTAGCATGGCAATCCGTCGCCCGGCTTCACACCAAAGGCACTGGAATGCCTGCTCGGTCGTCGCAATGGAACCTGCACGGCCGCTGTGTTTCTGTTTGAATGAGCCTATAGAACACCACACCTATTTGAATCGGAGTCGCATCGTCCAATGGAACGAAGTCGCTGGAGTCACCGGTTGCTGTCAGGCGGGAAGGAACCCGATCCGCGGTTCACCCTGGCAAACGAGCGCACCTTTCTGGCGTGGATCCGAACGTCCCTGGCGCTTCTGGCCGGCGGCGTTGCGGTTGAAGCTTTCGCCGGTCAGATCTTCACGCTGGAAATTCGCAAGATTCTCTCGGTTTCCTTGTTGCTCCTCGCCATTTTCATCAGCTCATCGGCTTGCGTGCGCTGGTTGACCATCGAACGGGCGATGCGCCACAGCGGGCCGTTACCATTTCCGCTGCTGGTACCGATCCTGTCGATTGGCGGGACCTTGGTTACCCTGGTACTGATCAGCTACATCGCCCTTGGCAGCTGACTATGCACATTTCCTTTCGCCGCCGTCTGGAACCCCAGCCGCCGCCGCCACCGTTGCATGAAGACCCGGGCCTCCAGCCGGAACGCACATCGTTGGCGTGGGGTCGAACGCTGCTTACGATGCTTACGGTAAGCGCGTTGTTCCTGCGCTGGATGCCCTATCACGGGGCTTTCGTCGGTGCGCTCGTGGCGCTTTCACTGATCACCGCGCTCGGCATCTGGACGACCCAGCAGCGCCGTTATATGCGCAGTGCCAGCGGATTGAAGAGCGGCCGCATACAGGCAGATGCCACCTCGATACTCTGGCTGGGTGCGTCGGTGGCGATAATGGGAGCACTCGGGCTCTACACTGTAATTTTCTTGCCGATCACTGATTAGGGCAGCATTTTCAAAGAGGCTTAGATGACAACCGCCAATCAGCAGTTTGCCAGCGACAACTATTCAGGCATTTGTCCCGAAGCCTGGGACGCAATGGCACGCGCCAATCAGGGACACGATCGCGCCTACGGTGACGACCAGTGGACAGCCCGTGCGGCAGATCACTTTCGTCAGCTGTTCGAGACCGATTGCGAGGTCTTCTTTGCATTCAACGGCACGGCAGCCAATTCCCTGGCCTTGTCATCGCTTTGCCAGAGCTATCACAGCGTAATTTGCGGCGACATCGCGCACATCGAAACCGACGAGTGCGGTGCACCGGAATTCTTTTCAAACGGTTCCAAGCTGCTGGTAGCCCGGACAGAGCAGGGCAGGCTTACCCCTACGGCAATCCGCGAAATTGCGCTCAAACGCAAGGATATTCACTACCCCAAGCCAAGGGTTGTAAGCATCACCCAGGCAACGGAGATCGGCACGGTGTACCGGCCGGACGAACTCAAAGCCATCAGCGATACCTGCAAGGAACTGGGCCTGCATCTGCACATGGACGGCGCTCGTTTCGCCAATGCCTGTGCTTTTCTCGGCCTGTCACCAGCCGAGCTGAGCTGGAAAGCCGGCGTGGATGTGCTGTGCTTCGGCGGCACCAAGAACGGCATGGCCGTGGGCGAAGCGATCTTGTTTTTCAATCGCGACCTGGCTGAAGACTTCGAGTATCGCTGCAAGCAAGCCGGCCAATTGGCATCCAAGATGCGTTTCCTATCCGCGCCCTGGGTTGGTTTGTTGGAAAACGGCGCCTGGATGAAGTATGCAGAGCACGCCAATCAATGTGCACAGTTGCTGGCCGAGCTGATCAGCGACATCCCTGACGTGGAGCTGATGTTTCCGGTCGAAGCCAACGGCGTATTCGTCAGCATTCCGCCATTGGCACTCGAAGCACTGAGAAGTCGAGGCTGGATGTTCTACACGTTCATCGGCGTAGGCGGTGCACGCTTCATGTGCTCGTGGGACACCAGCGAGGAACGAGTGCGCCAACTGGCTGAAGACATCCGCGCCGTAGTGATTCAACACCGGTAATCATTAGTGATCGCGGAGATGCCGCAGCGTTCTTACGGAGCGAGGGCGGCATCAAGTGATTGCCATTGGAGAACCCCGGGGACGTGAGCGTCTTTAATAACCCAATACTCTATTTAACATAATATAGATTATGCGAAGTATAGGATTCTGATTCTCTATGGCCGACACCTGGCTGAAAAGCTGCCGCCTCTCACATTGAGTTTGTGGTCAGTCACCATTGGCGCCAATTTCAGTCAATAAATCGGAGAACGCCGTACCGCAGTGGTTACAAGGCTTTTTTTGCATAGAACCCCAGCCTAAGACGGACTTTGCGTCACGTCGAGATAGCGATTTTTTGCATCTCTGGAACGTTAAGGTGGCTAACAGGGACGTCGATTTGTGCTCTGCATGGCAACGTGCTCATAAAAAGAATCGCATTGAGATCTGAAAAGTCATAGAAAATTACAGCGGCGTCCGTTTCACCTTTGATTTCGTTGAAGTTTTAAAATTAAAGTCACTAAAAAAGAGAGAAAGCACACGTGAGCCGTCAGGCTGACCTTAGCTAGCGTGGCGGTAATCGCTGCTCGGGGGTATGAGCGCGGCAGATGTGGATATCTGATGTTCAGGCCGTCAAGCAGTGCATCCCGAATAGTTGTTTTGTTGGCCCACGGATTTCTTGCGATACACCGATGCCAATTGCCATAGGCTGGATAAGCTCACACCCACCTACCTTGGCAATGCTTCGGTTAGGGCTTTGCCAGTCGTCGCGTTCCGGGGGGTTGTAGCTGCATCTAGACGGACTTAGGGTCGCCCGTTCACAGACCTGTTCAGCCTGAATGCCTTGCCTAGGTCCAAATGCGGGAAACAGCCAAGGAGTTGCTTACCGAATCTTCGCACGGGCCTATGGCATCATCCAGACGCGATATCCGATAATCACCAGACCCGGATATTACTCTATACTGGCGGGGAGTACCTATTTAGGCGCATCTACCCAGGCTGGCCATTTTTATGTCGCAACGTCCCCAACCGTTCTTCGAGACATTTGATCGCTTTCACGAACTCAACTTCCTCCACCTCAATGGCGAGCTTCCGGTGGTTCGGGACTTCCTCCTTGGTTTTGGTGATGGGCTTGAGGCGGCTGAGGGGTATCGCGCCGTCCGGGGTTTTCTGAAGTCCTACGCTGGCAACGAAGCTACTTACAACTCTTACAGAACCCATGTTGAGCGCCTGTTGCTCTGGTCCCTGCTAGTGGCCGGTAAACCCATCGTCGAGTTGCGTCGACGAGACGCCGAAGCTTTCATGGAATTCTGCCTCAATCCACCGTCTGACTGGATTGGTCCTGTGGTGAAATCCCGCTTCTTGCGCTTGGGCAGCCGCAAGAAACTCGACACTGACAGCTACATTATCAATGAGCAATGGCGGCCCTTCAGCCACACCGTGGCGAAGCGCGAGCGCAAGATCGCCAGAGAGGCCGTGGCCACCCTTCCCTCCCGTCCCTATCGCATGTCCCAGGGCTCCGTGGCCCAGGTGTTTGCGGTATGTGGCAGCTTCTTCCAGCACGCCATTGATGAAGGCCTGACCGAGGTCAACCCGTTCCGGGCGGTGAAGCAGAAATCCATCTATAAGCAACGCAACACTCTAGATGTCGCTTCTCGCTCACTGACTCAGTTGCAGTGGAGCTATGTGATCGAAACCGCCGAGCAGATGGCTGTCGCTAATCCGCTGCACGAGCGCACTCTGTTCATCGTTGCCACTCTGTTTTCCATGTATCTACGGGTGTCCGATCTGGTGGGGCGGGATAACTGGAGGCCCACGATGGGTGATATCCGCCGCGATAGCATGGGTAACTGGTGGTTTCATGTGGTGGGTAAGGGAAACAAGGCGGCGAAGATCAGCATCCGCGACGATTACATCCAGAACTACCTAGTGCGTTATCGTCGGCACCTGCAGCTCTCTTCCCTCCCCTCCGCCCACGAAAAAACGTCGTTGATCAGCACGCTTAAGGGTCGAGGCGGCCTTTCCGACCGTCATATCCGGCTTCTTCTGCAAGAAGTGTTCGACAGTACCCTGGTGCGCATGGCCCAGGAAGGTTGGAACAACGATGAGATCGACCAGTTGCGTTCGGCGTCATTGCACTGGCTGCGACACACATCGGCCACCTTCGATGCGCCGCATCGGGACATGAAGGATCTGCAGGCCGATCTTCGCCATAACAGCCTCAGCACCACCCAGAATACCTACTACAACTCACTTGACGAACAGCGAGCTCACTCCGTGAAGGGGCTCAAAATAAAAAACTGAGAGTGCTCTCGCCTCAAACTCGCAGGTGAGCGACAACAAGGATTCAATATCCCCAATTCAATTAAACGTCGAGGCGATATAGCGTGACTCCTCGGCAATCGATCTCTGTCGTTGTTCCGCCTTATCGACGGCGGCGCTTCCGTGCAAATGGAGTGAATCTTTGAGAAAGTTCACGGCGCACTTTTCAGCCAGTTCCCAGTTCCTTAGCAAAAGATAGGGAGCGTCAGGTAGCCACTGCGCATCGTCAACGTTGACAGTGCGCTTATCTGGCTAGCCCCGAAGCTTCATTCGTCAGCGGTGCTGAACTGATGGTCGACGGCGGCTTTACTGCCTAAGGAGCAAGCCTATGAGCATTAGCATTATTGGAGCCGGTGCCATTGGCACCGCACTTGCCCGATTACTTGG